>NC_006396.1:1200000-2400000 GCF_000011085.1 Haloarcula marismortui ATCC 43049 | reverse complement strand
GGTTCGCTGTCGTCGGAACGACCCGACAGGACAACTGCCGGGGGCCCTCGACTGTCTGTCCCGTGACGGTGCCCTGCTGTGGGTGGGGGTCGCCTGGCGCTCCGTCGGACGCTTTCCAGCCGTCCCGTTCGATTCCCAGGACGTGCTCGGTCAGTGGTTCCCCGCGTATTTGCTCGCTGTCGACACCGAACAGTTCGACGAACGCCGGATTTACCGCCCGGATTATCGGCTTGTCGTCGATGAACTTGACCTCGGCGACAGCATCGTCGGTGTGCTCGAACAGCGCCCTGAAGCGCGTGGCATCCGGATCACTCATCCCTGTACTGGGTGGCGGCGACGAACTCAAAGCGGGCACCGCCGGTCCCGCTTTCGGTTACGGACACGTCCCAGTCGTGTGCGCTCGCGATTTCCTCGACGATTGTCAGGCCGAGCCCCGTCCCGTCGGCACTCGTCGTGTAGCCGTTGTCGAAGATGCTGTTTCGCTCCTCCTCCGGGATGCCGACCCCGTCGTCGGCGACGTAAAACCCGCTGTCGAGTGGTCCGACCCGGATGGTCGACGCCTGCCCGTGTGTGACGGCGTTGCGAAACAGGTTTTCGAAGAGGTGTTTGAGGCGGGCGTCGTCCCCGGAAACAACGAGGCTGTCCGCCTCGACGACCAGTTCCGTGTCACAGGAACTCACGTGGGTCCAACAGGAACGCGCGACCGCACCGAGGTCGACCGGTGACGGGTCTTCGACGCGGTTCCCCTGCCGTGTCAGCGTCAACACGCCCTCGATGACTTCTTCCATCCGCTCGTGGGCCTGCCGCAGCCGGTCGACCCCGGCAGTGCTGTCGTCGAGCTGGCTCAGCGTCCCCTTGGCGACCTGTAGCGGGTTCCGAAGGTCGTGTGAAACGGTGCTTGCGAACTGTTCGAGCCGGTCGTTCTCCCGCTGTAGCTCCCGCTCTTTTTGCAGGCGTTGCAGGGCGACTTCCGCGTTGCTCGCAATAATCTGGACGAGGTTCAGGTCGGTCTCATCGAACGCATCCGGGTCCGTCTGTCCCACGCTGATGATGCCGTACTCGCTGATTGGGACGTACAGCCACGAGACGACCGGCTCAAGCGCTGTGCCGCCGTCGTGGTCACGGATATCCGTGTAGACGCTTGCCTGCTGTTCCTCGAAGGCTTCGCCGGGGAACCCCTCGCCGACGTCGTATGTCGGCCGCTCCGCTAGCAACTCCTCGGCCTTGTCGTTGACGTGCACAGGCTGGAGTTGCCCGTCCCGATGGACGCGGATCACGTTGATGCGGAACTCCAGAATCGATTCGATGGCCGCGCCGACTTCGGCGGCAACCGTCGATGGGCTGTCAGCGCCGAGCAGGTCCCGTGTCGCCTCGTGTAGCGCCTCTATTTTCTCCTCACGCTGCCGCTTTTGGGTGATATCCGTGTTGATAGCGACGTAGCCGCGCGGCTCGCCGCCGCGTGGAAGCGGCGCAATCGTCTGCTCGATGACGTAGCGCTCACCGTCAGGGCGCTCGTTCACCAGTTCACCCCGCCAGACATCGCCAGCATCGATGGTGTCCCACAGGCGCTCGTAGAAGGCGTCGTCGTGTTCACCCGAATTGAGGACCCGCGGCGTGTGGCCGATAACCTCCGATTCGGCGTATCCGGTCAGCTCCTCGAACGCCGGATTGACGTACTCGATAACCCCGTCTCGGTCGGTGAACACGACGGCATGGCCAGCGCTCTCGACTGCCTCCCGGAACTTCCAGGGACTGATATCCACGCTTTCCAGACGGCTCCCGCCGGTCTCTCCGCCGTCGGCCCGCGGTGCCTGCCGCTCGTCAGTAGCGCCCCGTATCAGGTCGAGGTGGGTAGAGAGGATATCGGCGTCAATCCGCTCAATCTCACACAGAACCTCCGGCCTTGCAAGTTCGCGGAGTCGCCGACGTGCGTCGTGGACCGCCCGACTCTGTTCGAGTTCGCTGCCTGACTGGGCCGAATCAAGCACGTGTACTTTTCGCGTCAGTGATATCGCCTCCCGGAGGTCACCGTCCGAGAGCCCCATCGCCCGCTCGACTGCCTGCCCGAGCGCCGCCCCGTCGACCGGTTTCCGAAGGTAATCGGTACACGGGAGCGACAGGAGTTCCAGCGTCGGCTCTGCCCCGGTCACGACGAGCACGCAGTACGACCCACCGATGTCTCGTACCGTCTGTTTCAGTTCTGGAAACGCCATCCCCGGCCGTCCGTGGTCGTAGACGACGACCTCCGACCGAGCAAACGAGGGGGCGATGTCGTCCACTGTCTCGGCCAGTGTGTAGCTGTATGCTGGGTTGAGGCCCCTTTCATACACCTGACGGTCGACTGAATCGTCGATGACCAGCACGTCTCGGTCCATCTCTTGCCTCGCCTTCTATCAGGATTCATCATATATCCCGCTCGGATTGCAAGGAGCTGAGAACGCGGTTCGAATTTAAATGCCACCCGGAACGCGGACGCGCCCGCTGACACACGCCGCCCGATGGGCGGACCCGGTCGGGCGTCCCGAAGGCGGTCCCGGGACGGCTCACATGAAGTCCGCGATACCTGACTGCTTGTTGTGGTCGTTCTCGAACACCGACTCGATTTTCCGTTCCAGTATCTTGAGCCGCTGTTTCGTGTAGTCGCGGGCACCGAACTCGTCGGCGACCCGGATGGCGGTGTCAATGTACTTGTTGACCGACCCCTCATGGACGGTGAGGTTGACGCGGCCGCCACACTCCCGGCAGTCGCCGGTCAGGGGTGCACGGCGGAACGACTCCCCGCAGTCGAGACACCGGACCTCCTGTCTGGAGAAGGCCCGGAGGTTGCCGATGAGGTCCGGCAGGAAGTGGTACTCGATGATTCGTTCGGCCACATCGCTCTCGACGACGGCCCGCAGCTTCCGGGAAATCTCCAGCTGGGCGTCCATCTTGTCCTCCATCGAGCCGAGCGTCTTGTACGCCGAGAGGTCCGGCCCGGCAGCGATGTTCGCCGTGTCGTGCGTATGCCGGAACTCGGTGTACTCGCGGTCGGTCCCCAGCGTCTCCTCGGCGATTTTCATCACGTCTTCGACCTCGGTCGGGTCTTTCATCTCGCGGGTTGCCTCGTAGAACTCCCGGGGATAGGCGTCCATGATGTCCATGTTGTGGGCCTCGTCGTCGATTTCGCTGGGGTCGATACGCGAGGACATCACGAGTGGTGCGTCCATCTGTCCGCCGCGCTGGTTCGGGAGATACGACTTCGAGAAGTTCAGCAGGCCGTCCATCAGGAGCATCACGCAGTCCTCATCGCCGTCGCACTGGCCGACGTAGGTCCCTTCGACGGCAACCCGGTGCGTGTCGGCGACTGTGAGACAGTAGACGTGGTCGACATCGCTTTCGACGTACTCGACAGCCTCGACGGTGTCTGTCGGGGCTGCGCCGTCGGTAGCCGCCGTCGAGGCCTCGCCGCGTGCCGTCATCGTCGTCGTCTCGCCGCCGTCGTAGGCAGGGAGGTCGTCGCCGGCGGCTAAATCGCTGGCCGGAACCTCCTCGATTCCATCGGGACCGGCCCGGAGCATCGTGTGGTCGGGCGTGACACGGAGCGTCCGGTCGCCGACGGCTACTTCCACGAGGTGGTCCGGCGCGGGGTGTTTCGAGACGGCGTCGACGGGCTGGCGACAGGGACCGTTCTCGCCCAGCGACGACACGGTGAGGTCGCCGTCTAACTCCTGTACGAGCGTTCCGAAGTCGTCCTCTTGGGGGTCGTCCAGTCGACTTTCGACCAGTTCCTCGATGGTGCCGTATTCCCAGTCGTCGTTCTCGTCCTCGTACCACAGCCGGGTGTCCGGATGGAAGCAGTTCCGTCGCTTGGCGGCGTGGAAGTACGGGTGCGCGTAGCCGACGGCGGCGGAGGTGAAGCCGACCACACGGCCGACCGTCGCCGCGCTGGTGTGGGGGGCCATTCCGAACACGAGTTCGCCGACGAGGTCTTCGCGGTCGTCGAACTCGTAGAACCGCTCCAGCCCATAGTACTGTTCCAAGAGGTCGTCGACGAACCGGGCGGTCTGGAGCATGTGCTCGGCCGCGCCGTCCGAGAGGACGATATCCTGGACCTTTAGCTCGACCAGCTGGTCCTCGTGGGTCAGCGGGTCGCCGTGGATGTCCTCTGTGTAGCCCAGTCCCCGGAGTCGCTCGGCAGAGACATCCAGTTCTGAGGCTCGGACCGCCGTCACCGGCAAGTCGGTCATATCGTAGCGGACGGTGCCGTCCTTGAACGCCGAGACGTCGTGTTTTGCCCGGAGAATACCCTTCTCCATCGGTTCCGGGACTTTCTCCTCGGAGGTGAGTCCCTTGACTGCTTTCAGTTGTTCGAAGGCCGTTTCGCGCTCACCGACATTCTGCAGGGCGTCCCGATACGCTTCCTGCAGGTCGAGCACTTTGTACTGGGTCGGTGAGGCGAGTGTCTCACAGCGCCCACACTCCGCGCGGCCGGACTCGTCGCGCTCGACCTCGGCTTCACAGTCGGGACAGACGTACACTGGCTCGGTGGTCCCGCTGCATTCGGCACAGTTCGCCTGGTGGGTCTCGGTCCCGCAGTCAGGACAGCGCCGCCGGGCTACTTCGACCTCGACTTGGCCGGGCGTATCGCTCATGTCGTCGGCGTGTTTCGTCGCCTTGGCCACGTCTCGCTGTGCCCCGCCGGCCTCGCCGATGGGGCTGAGCGTGTGGACGGCCGGCGAGAGGTCCCGCCGCTCGGATTTCTCGGGGCGACCCATTCGGTTGCCGATGCGGGTCGGGGCGCGCTCCCGAACCTGAAATGGCGCAACCTCGTTTATCGCCTTGATGGCGTTCTGGCCGTCTTCTCGCTCGGCATCCTCGGCAACGCCGATTGCGTCGAGCGACTCGCTCTCACCGTAGGTTCGCGCGTGCTCGGAGAGGTCTTCTCGCGTCCAGTCCCGCTCCAGCGACCGGGAGAACCCAAGCGTCCGAACCAGCGGCACCCAGTCGGTGACCGTAATCGTCTCCTCGTCCTGCGTGTGCCCGATGAGAAGGTGTTCGAGCGTCTGCTGGACGGCATCGCTCCGTGGCAGGACGAGCGCGCCGTCGTCGCTGTGCGCATCGCCTGCTGTGCCGTCCATCTCCGGGTCGGCGTACGCACCGTCGGCCTGTGCGACCTGTGCGTCCTCGACGGCGTCGGCGAGCGCACACACCTGTTCGATGCTCACGTCGTGCCAGAGGTAGGTGTATTTCGGGTGCAGCGGGGCGTCGTACTCGGTCGCCCACTCGATGGCTTCCTCGGCGCTCGGGTCGGCGAGGTCGATGTGGGGCGAGTCCTGCATCGCCTGCACGTCCGCACCGGCGGCCGCGAGGTCCTGCTCCCACCACTCGACGGTGTAGGAGGCCGGCGCGAGCGGATGGTTGTTCTCGACGAACTCGCCGTAGTTGACCAGATACTCACCGAGGTCGAGTATCTTCTCGACGCCGTTGCGGACTGCCAGTGCCTCCTCGGCGTCGTCGATGCGGCGCACGTCGCCATTAGCCAGACGTACGGTCGGCCCCTCGATGGTGTCGACCGGCACGACGCCGGCGGCTTTCCCCGGCCGCTCGGTCTTGATCTGAGTCCCCGTCGCGAGGAAGTCGTCGACGAGGTGCATCGTTGCCGGGTGGACGCCGGCGGTCGCAAAGCCGTGGTTGCGTGACCGGCCGTAGCGAAGCCGGAACCCGCCCGATTTCGACGGGTGGGAAAACACCGGGCGGCCGGCGATGAGGTCCCGGAGGTATTTGTCGGCGGGTTCGACCCGCGGCGGTCCCGCCTGCTCGTCAGCCTCGTCCCCGCCGTCGTCGTCCGCTCCTTCGCCCGCGTCGTCGCCGTTCGCGTCTTCTGCGCTGTCCCCCTCGTCGGCTTCGTCCTTGCCGATGGTCCCGTCGATGAGGTCCTGCAGCCACGGCCAGTCGACCTCGTCTAGGTTCCGGGTGTAGCGCTGTATCTTCGGCGCTTTCAGCGCAATCCCTTCGGCCAGTACCAGACACATCCCGCCACGCGGGGAGTTCGAGTCGACGCGTTCGAGGTCCCGATAGCCCGACACCTCCTCGTCGCCGGTCGCCTCGCCGTCGAGCATGATGGGCATGTGCTCGGCGATGAACTTCGTCTCCTTTTCTTTTGGCGAGTACTGGAGGCCGGTGTCCTTGTCGTAGAGGTCGATCTCTTCGGCGTAGCGCCCGATTTCCTCCTCGCGGGCCTTGTACTGGTCGATACCCAGTAGCGCGCGGGCGTAGTCGGCGACCAGCACCGACAGCGCCTGTGCCGTCCCGCCGGCCGAGCGGATCGGGCCAGCGTAGTAGACGTTGATGAACTCCGTGCCGTCGTCGTTTTCCAGCAGTTCCACGCGGTCGATACCCTCGATTGGGGCGGCAACGACACCCTCGGTCAGCAGGGCAACAGCAGTCCGGACCGCACCCTCGACTTTCCCCTCGCGGCTGTCGTAGTCGCCGACAGTCCCCTCGACGAAGTCCTCGACCAGCTCCAGTGCGGCTTCTTCGCGGGACATCTGTCCTTCCAGTTCCCGCACTCGCTCGGCAACGCCGTCGATGCCGAGGATGTTCTCGACCCGGTCGGCCATGTCACGGGCGGTCGGAATCTCGACTTCGGGCTTTGGGTCGCCACCGCGCTCTTTGGCCCGCTCGGCGACGTCGAAGGCGGCTTCGAGCTGGGTTTCGAGCGTTTCGAAGTACTGTTCGTCGGCCTCCCGCATCTTAGATATTCCAGAGGTCCAGGTCGGTCGGCTCGTCGTGCTCCCGCTGGAGTTCCGTATCGAACCCGCGGACGTACAGTTCACCCGCCCAGACGGTGCCGGCGTTCAGATGGCCGGCGACCGCCTCGCCGTCGGGCCGCGAGAGGACGGCGTGTGTATGGGCGAACCGCTCCCCGTCGAAATGCGAGATATTGCCCATACAGGCGGCGACCTCAAGCGGTTCGTCGAAGGTCAGCGAGTCGTACTCGGTCCGGTCCTGGTCGTAGAACATGAGTTCCGCGTCCTGCACTGCCCCAAGCCCGTAAAAAAAGCCGGCGTCGATGCCCTGTTCGTCCGCGAAGGCCTCGATCTGCGCGCGCCAGTCCCCACCGTGCTCCAGTCGGCAGACGAACTCGGACGTACTGTCGACTTCGCGGTAATCCATATTTGTAGTGGATGGTAGGCCGCTCCAAAAGCATTGCTTTCGGTCCAACCGTTTATATCCGAAGCCGAGACCACAGCCGCTGTGACGTAACCATAGCCCGGCGCGAATAGCAGTTGTGCGGCACCACCGCGCCGGAACCGACGCGTGCCGCCTGTTCGCCACTGTGCCAGGACAGACAACTGAGCAGCGCTACGCCGGCAACGACACCCAGCTGACCGGCTGGTTTCGGTCGGCGTCATAAAAGGCGAGTTCGTCGACGGTCCACCGAATCGGTTCGATGTCTCGCTCGACCAGCCGTGCGGCCGCGTCCAAGTCCCCGCCGCGGGCGACGGTCACGTGCGGGACGTACGCGTCGCCTTCCATTTCGTCGACCGGGTCGACCCGCTCGCAGAGCCGCTCGTGCAAGGCGACCAGTCCGGGGCTCTCGACGGCGAGATACACCACCGGCGATGGCCCGGTCACGGCTGTTTCGAACTGCTCGACGCCTGCAATCTTCGCCTCGAACGCCGGTTGGCCGCGAAGCGCCTCCCGACCCTGTGCTTCCAGTCGAGCGTAGGCCGCATGGTCGCCACCGCCCAGCCGCTTGGCGACCAGCGTGTGCTCGCCCCGGCCTCGTCGCTGTGCGAGCGGCAGGTCCGCCGCAAGGTCGGCCGCCAGCGACGTGACTGCTGACGGGAGCGGGACGTTGATGCTGTACACAGTGAGCGGGTCGCTTGCTGTCGGGAAAAAGAGCGCGGTCCTACAGCCGGTCAAGCAGCCACAGGACGATGAGGACGACCAGAACCACGCCGAGTATCGGCTGGAGCGGCCCCAGAAGCCAGCCTAACAGTCCCAGAACCCCACCGATAATTTCGAGCACCAACCAGACGACAATGAGGACGAGGACAATCTTCAGCAGGGTGTCCACGTCGAGTTTCGCTCTGTCCATGCTCGACAGGACTCCCTCACGTGGCAAACCCCTTGTGGCCACAGCGGCCGGCGATTCAGGCTCCGGCAGAGATGCGGCATGTGATGTAAGGCCGCAGCGTATCAGTTCACACAATCGGCAATAAACGATATACCTGCTGAGAAGGTAGCCGCGGTAGGATGGGCCGGAGCGCTGGAACGCTGGTAGTCGTATTCGTCGCAGTAGCACTGCTTGTACCGACAGCGACCGGGGCCGGTTTCGGTAGCCTCGGCCAGCAGTCTGTCGATGCAGACGTGGTCGTGATGACCGCTGACGTGGGACCAGATGGGGCCGCCGACTGGACGGTCGCCTACCGCATCCGGTTAGACGACGACAACGCCACGCAGGCCTTCGAGGACCTGCGAGCGGATATCCAGGCAAACCCTGCAGCGTACACGGACCGCTTCGAGAGCCGGATGCAACGCACTGCCGGGGCCGCGGAGAACGCGACCGGCCGCGAGATGGCTATCGAGAACGTCACTGTGAGCGCGCGAGAAGACACGTTCGGCCAGACGTACGGCGTTATCACCTACCGGTTCCAGTGGACAAACTTCGCCGGCGTCTCCGGTGACCGCCTCGAAATCGGCGACGCGCTCTCGGGGCTGTTTCTGGACAGCGAGACCTCACTGACTGTCCGCTGGCCGGCAGGCTATCAGGCCGACTCCGTCGCGCCACAGGTCGACGAACGGAAGAACGACTCTGTCACCTGGCGGGGCCAACAGACGTTCGGGGAATCGGAGCCACGAGTGGTTGTCACTTCGGGGGACAGCGCTGGCGGTGACAGCGGGTCGAACGGCCTCCTCGTCGGCGGACTCCTCGCGCTGGTCGGCATCGCCGCCGGAGCGTATGCCCTTCGACGGTACGGTGTCCTTGGCGGCGGTGAGTTGGCCGAACCACCGGCGTCGATGGTCGAATCTGACGATTCAAACACGGAGGCCCCCGCCGGCACGGATGCCGACGCTGGCGCACCGCCGGCCGAACTCCTGAGCAACGAGGAGCAGGTCCTGCAACTGCTCGACTCGAACGGCGGGCGGCTCAAACAACAGCAGGTGGCCGGCGAACTCGACTGGACCGACGCCAAGACGAGTCAGGTCATTGGCGGCTTGCGCGACGAGGACAAGGTCGAAACGTTCCGCATCGGCCGGGAGAACGTGGTGACACTGCCGGACACTGACGTGACTGGTGGCAACGGCGGTGAGGGCGACGGAACCGACAGCGACGGCGAAACACAGTAATAAAGACACCGACCGTTCACCGGAACCTGTCAGCTGGTTCGAGCGCAGTATTGCGGTTTTAATCCGGCTTAATCGGCGCTAACCCGGCATCACTGACGCCTATTTATAGGGTCTTGGGTGGACAAGTACTGGATAGAATGAGACGAGCCACCCCGGTATTGCTGGCGCTGCTGCTCGTGGTGAGCACGCTCGCCGCAGTGCCCGCCGCAACGATGGCACAGGAAACGGAAGCGGTGACTGAACAGGCCAACGAGAACCCGACGGCCCCCGGCGCACAGCTGGCAGGCGTCGTCAGCGTGCAGGAAGCTGAACTGGACGGCGAGGTCCAGTCACGGACCTTCGGGGTCCGCATCGCACAGGCGAACACTGACGCTGCGAAGGCATCCGTCGTCGCCGAGCAGGTGAACGACTCCGAGGCCCGACTCGAAGAACTCCAACAGCGAAAGCAAGCGCTGGAGCAAGCCCGCGAGAACGGCTCGATGAGTGAGGGCGAGTACCGGGCGAAGGCCGCCCAGCTCCACGCGGAGACGAGGAACGTTCAGCGACTGGCTACCGAGACGAACGAAACCGCCAGTCAGCTCCCCACTGAAGTGCTAGAAAAGAAGGGGATCAATGCGACGGCGATCAAGACCCTTTCACAGCGCGCGAGCGAACTGAGCGGACCGGAAGTCGCCGCTATCGCACAGGGTATCGCCGGCCCGAACGTCGGGCAGCAGGCTCGACCTGAGGTTGCCGGTGACCGCGGCAGTGATGCGGCGAACCGAACCGAAGTGGGTGACCGCCCGGGGGCCGGGCCGGAGCGGACCCCGGCGGGTGAACGGACGGACGTTGCCGACGCTACGCCAGCCAACGAGACGGCCACCAATGGCGAGGAAACCGAGTCGCCGGGTGGCGGGTCCGACACTGTCGATGCTGGCCAATAGCCAGACCGAAGACGAATACACCGTTTAACGCTCGTCACACGCCAGTTTGCTGCCGGTGCTGGTCGCTATGGGCGACGCGATGACTGCTGATGTCCGGTGTTTGTTGTCTATTCACACGCCACTGTGAACACGGAAACTATTAGTACCCGAGTCACACAGCAGGAAGTACATGACGCGGACCCCTCTCTCCACGATGCTCGCTGCGGACAGCGAGGGGTCCCTCCGTTTCTCCCCACGACGACGACGACCGGGCCGTTTCTAGGCCCACTACTACTTACTCTTCAATTGACAGGTTCGCTTCGTCGCTAGACGCCGTCGTCGTCGGTTCGATGGGATACTCGATCCATTGTTTGATCGAGAAACCGACAGGCACACCACGGAACCAATCCAGAACACATCCATGCCAGAAGGAAACGGAACCGTCGCGCTCGCCTTCTCGGGCGGGCTCGACACGACAGTTTGCGTATCGCTGCTGAAAGAAGAGTACGGCTACGACGAGGTCATCGGCGTTACCGTCGACGTTGGCCAGCCCGACTACGAGTTCGAGGAGGCCGAGGAGACCGCCGAGGCACTGGGCGTCGAACAGCACGTCGTCGACGCCACCGAGGAGTTCGCAGACCTCTGTATGGAAGCCGTCAAGGCTAACGCTGACTACCAGGGCTACCCGCTCGGGACCGCTCTCGCGCGCCCGGTCATCGCCAAAGCCATTCTCTCAGTCGCCGAAGATGAGGGCTGTTCGGCCGTCGCACACGGCTGTACCGGCAAGGGCAACGACCAACTCCGCTTCGAGTCCGTCTGGCGCGACTCCGACCTCGATGTCATCGCACCGGTCCGCGAACTCGGGCTGACCCGCGAGTGGGAGAACGAGTACGCCGCGGAGAAGGGCCTGCCCGTCGAGGGCGGCGACGGCGGTCGCTACTCGATCGACACGAACCTCTGGAGCCGCTCCATCGAGGGATCTGAACTCGAAGACCCGAGCACTATTCCAGCCGACGACATCTACAAGTGGACGGACAACCCCTCGGACAAGGATGCCGAACTCGTCGAGGTCGAATTTGAAGACGGCGTTCCCGTTGCCGTCGACGGCGAGGAACTCGGCGGGGTCGAACTCATCGAACAACTCAACAAGCAGGCGGGTGCCCACGGTATCGGTCGCACGGACATGATGGAGGACCGCATGCTCGGGCTGAAAGTCCGCGAGAACTACGAGCACCCCGCCGCGACGGTGCTGCTGACGGCCCACGAGGCGCTCGAAGGACTGGTGCTCACACAAGAAGAACGCCAGTTCAAGGCTCAGGTCGATCAGGAGTGGTCCCAGAAGGCCTATCAGGGCCTCGTCGATGCGCCGCTGACGGGCGCACTCGAAGCGTTCATCGACGACACCAACGAGCGCGTCACTGGCACTGTGACGGTGAAACTCGAAGGCGGCCACTGCCGCCCGGTCTCGCGCGAGTCCGACTACGCCGTCTACAGCGAGTCGGCGGCCTCGTTCAACGAGGAGGATGTCTCCGGCGGTATCACCCAGCAGGACGCGACCGGCGTCGCGAAGTACCACGGCTTCCAGTCCCGCCTCGCGAACAAGATTCTGGACGATGCGAAAAAAGGGGCA
Source organism: Haloarcula marismortui ATCC 43049 (assembly GCF_000011085.1). NCBI lineage: Archaea > Methanobacteriati > Methanobacteriota > Halobacteria > Halobacteriales > Haloarculaceae > Haloarcula > Haloarcula marismortui. The sequence goes on along the minus strand of NC_006396.1, from coordinate 2,388,132 downwards.
GCCGTAACGGACGGCAGCGGCGACCACGCCGCGAGCGAGGACACGGAGGAGTAAGCGAATGAGCGACGGCGAGGACCACGAGACGGCAAACGCCGACGACCGCGACGAGACGGTCGTCCGCCGGGACCGCTTCGCGGGCGGGCCCGCCCGGTCGTTCCTCTCCTCGCTGTCAGACGACGAGCGCATCTTCGCGGCCGACCTGGCCGTCGACCGCGCCCACGTCGTGATGCTGGCCGAACGGGAGATCATCGACCGCGAGACGGCCGGCGACGTGCTGGCCGCGCTGGCGGACGTGGAGGACGCAGGCCATGACGCGCTACCCGACGGCGAGGACGTACACGAGGCGATAGAGAGCGCCGTCATCGAGCGCGTTGGCCCGGACGGCGGGAAGATGCACACTGCCCGTTCGCGCAACGACGAGGTGGCGGCCTGCATCCGCTACCGCCTGCGTGAGGACATTTTGGACCTCATTGAGACCGTCGTCGGTGCCCGCGAGCAACTCATCGAGGTCGCTCGCGCCGAGGACGGGACGGTGATGCCCGGCTACACGCATCTCCAGCCCGCCCAGCCGACGACGGTCGCTCACTGGGTGCTCTCCTACGAACAGGCGCTCCAGCGCGACACCGGGCGCCTGCTGGATGCCTACGAGCGCGTCAACCAGAACCCCCTCGGGTCGGCCGCCTTCGCGGGGACGCCCTTCGACGTGGACCGCGAGCGCACCGCGGCACTGCTCGGGTTCGACTCGGTGGCGGAGAACTCGATGGATGCCTCGGCGACGCGCGACTTCCTCGTCGAGACGACCAGCGCCGTGGCAACGCTGGCGACGACCCTGTCGGGGCTGGCCGAGGACGTGGTCGTGATGGCGAGCAAGGGTCACGTCGCCCTCGACGACGACTACGCCTCGACGTCGTCGATTATGCCCCAGAAAAAGAACCCCGACACACTGGAACTGGTCCGTGGACGCACGGGTGACGCCGTCGCCGGGCTAAACGGCCTGCTGACTAACCTGAAGGGCCAGCCCCGGGCGTACAACCGCGACCTGCAGCGCGCCGGCCGCCATGCCTGGGACGCCATCGACAGCGTCACCGAAAGCGTGGAAGTCGCCGCCGGCGCGGTTGCGACCGCTGACTGGCCCGCCGAGACGCTCGAAGTGGCGGCCACTGACGGATTTGCGACGGCGACTGGCGTGGCGGACTTGCTGGCGATGGCCGGTGTGCCGTTCCGCACGGCCCACGAGGTCGTTGCCGAGGCCGCCGCCGGTCTGGGGCCCGAGGAAGACGCGCCCGACTACGAGGCGTTGTCGGGGCTGGCCGAGGACGTGCTCGGCGAACCCCTGTCAACTTACGTCGACCGCGACGCGCTGGAGGCCGCACTCGACCCGACGGAAAGTGTCGCGATGCGGGACTCTCGCGGCGGCCCGGCCCCCGACGCTGTTGCCGAGCAGGTGTCGGTAGCAGTGGACGCCCTCGCCGCTGACCGCGAGGTACTGGCTGACCGCCGGCAGGCGGTTTCACAGGCGGCTGACCGCCGCCAGACGGAGGTGGACCGGTATGTCTGAGCGACCACCGTCCCCTCGTGGGACAATTATACCATAATTCTGATATACAACTCAGAGACATGGCGGATATAGGGCTTTGATACCATTAGAGCGCGGTATATCTAATTAAAACATTCTGATATGTTCGAAGGCTTTAAGTGTATCCCTGTCACAGGATGAACTACAATGGCAGAATGCATCGAGTGTGGGGCGGACGTGTCCCTGCACGACAACCTCGAAGTCGGAGAGATCGTTGACTGTGCCACCTGCGGTGCCGAACTGGAAGTCGTTGGCGCCGACCCTGTCGAGCTCGACAGCGCACCCGAGCTCGAAGAGGACTGGGGTGAGTGAGGTGTTCGCGGTGGCGCGGCGCTCGGCGCCGTACGTGACCGTGGCGCTCGACGCTGCGAGCCGCGAACCCACGGAGGACTCAGTATGAAAGTCGGACTCCTCTACTCGCGCATCCGCCGGGACGAGAAGCTGCTCCTGTCGGAACTGCGCGAGCGCGACCACGAGATCGAGAAAATAGACGTTCGCAAACAGCAGTTCAATATCCACGAGGCCCCCGAGGCCTTCGAGGATCTGGACATCGTCGTCGACCGCTGTCTGGCGACCAGTCGTAGCGTGTACGCGACGAAGTTCGCGGAGGCCTACGGCGTGCCGGTCGTCAACGGTCCCGAGGTCGCCGACACCTGTGCGGACAAGGTCAACAACAGCCTCGCGTTAGAGGCCGCGGGCGTGCCGACGCCCAACACCGACGTGGCGTTCACGAAGGACGCCGCGCTGGAATCCATCGAGAAGTTCGGCTACCCCTGCGTCCTCAAACCCGTTGTCGGCTCGTGGGGTCGCCTGATGGCGAAGATCGACTCCCGCTCGGCCGCTGAGGCTATCCTCGAACACAAGGAGACACTTGGCCACTACGAGCACAAGATCTTCTACGTACAGGAGTTCGTGGAAAAGCCCGGCCGCGACATGCGCGTGCTGGCTGTCGACGGCGAGCCCATCGCGGCGATGGTCCGCTCCTCGGACCACTGGCTCACCAACGCTGCCAAGGGCGCTGAGACCAACGAGTTCGAACTCGACGACCGCGCACTGGAACTAGTCGAGAAGGCTTCCGACGCGGTCGGGGGCGGGCTGCTCGGTATCGACCTGATGGAGGTTGGGGTGTCGCAAAGCGACACCCAAGACGCGAGCGGCGAGAGCGAGGCGCAACGCGCCTCGAATGCAAACGGCGACAGCCGTGAGCAAGGCGAGCCGCGAGCGCGTGAGTTCGAGGACTACACGGTCCACGAGGTCAACCACACTGTCGAATTCAAGGCCTTGAACGAGGTCACCGACGTGGACGTACCCGCGAAGGTTGTCGACTGGCTCGAACAGAAGGCGGCGACCGAAACCGACGCCGAGGTGACAGCATGACGTACACGGCAAGCGTCGTCGGCGGCTCCGGCTTCACCGGCGGGGAACTGCTTCGCCTGCTTGACGGCCATCCCGAGTTCGAACTGGCACAGGCGACCAGCCGCTCGAAGGAGAACAAGACTATCGGGCACTCGCACCCGAACCTTCGGCACTCGGACCTACGCTTTAGTTCGCCGGAAGACCTGGAGTCGGTCGACGTGCTGTTCGCTGCGACGCCCCACGGCGTCTCGATGGAGCAGATAGACGCGTTTCAGGAGGCCGCCGGCACAGTCGTCGACCTCTCGGCGGACTTCCGCCTCGAGAGCGAGGCCCAGTACGACGAGTGGTACGACGGGCACACACGCCCGAAACTCCTCGAACAGAGCGAGTACGCGCTGCCGGAACTCAACCGCGACAACCTCGAAGGCGCGGACCTCATCGCCTCCGGCGGCTGTAACGCCACGGCGACAATCCTGGGCCTACTCCCGCTGTTCGAGGCCGACATCCTGAGCGGCGACGAGCAAATCGTCGTCGACGTGAAGGTCGGGTCAAGCGAGGGCGGGGCCGGCGGCGGCGAGGCGTCGAGCCACCCCGAGCGCTCGGGCGTCGTCCGTCCGTACGCGCCGACGGGCCACCGCCACGAGGCCGAGATACAGCAGTTCCTCGGCATCGACGTGTCCTTCACCGTCCACGCGGTGGACATGATCCGCGGCGCGAGCGCGACCTGTCACGTCTTCCCCGAACAGCGCGTCTCGAAGGGCGACCTCTGGGGTGCCTACCGCGGCGAATACGAGGACGAACCCTTCGTCGAACTCGTCGCCGGCGGCGGTGGCGTCTACCGCTACCCCGAACCCAAGTCAGTTGCAGGGACGAACCGCGCCGAGGTCGGCTTCGAACTCGACCCCGGCAACAAGCGACTGGTCGTGTTCTCGGCCATCGACAACATGATGAAAGGGTCGGCGGGGCAGGCCGTCCACGCGGCCAACGTCGCCCTCGGCATCGAAGAGACGGCGGGGCTGGAGTTCCAGGGGCTCCACCCCGTCGGCGCACCGTAACCCCTGACCTGAGTTCTTATGACAGTCGTTATCAAAGTCGGTGGCGCTCGCGCGGTCGACCCTGCGGGGGCGCTTGCGGACGTGGCATCGTTAGTGGCCGATGGTGAGCAGGTCGTCGTGGTACACGGCGGCTCCACCAAAGTCGACGAGACGCTCGAACGGCTCGGCGTCGAGCCTGAATACGTCGAGACACCGTCGGGCGTCGTCGGCCGGTTCACCGACGAGACCACGATGGAGGTGTTCGAGATGGCCTTCGGGCATCTGAACACCCAGCTCGTCGCCGGCCTCCAGAGCGAGGGCGTCGATGCGGTCGGGCTCACCGGCGTCGACGGCAAACTGCTCTACGGACCGCGGAAGTCCGCAGTGCGGGTCGTCGAGGACGGGAAGAAGAAGATTCGCCGCGGCGACCACTCGGGCACGATCAAGCAGGTCAACGGTGACCTGCTGGAGACCTTGCTCGGCGATGGGTACACGCCGGTGGCTGGGCCACCCATGGCGGGAGACGATGACGGTGAGGTAATTCCAGTGAATACCGACGCCGATCGCTCGGCCGCGGCCATCGCCGGCGAACTCGATGCGCAGTTGGTGCTCCTCACTGATGTCGAGGGCGTTTACGCGGACCCCGATGACCCGTCGACGCTCATCGAATCGGTCGAGACGGCAAGCGACTGGGACGCTCTTGAAGACGCCGCCGAGGGCTTCATGGGCCGGAAAATCATGGCCGCCGAGGAGGCGCTCGACGGCGGCGCATCGGAGGTCGTGGTGGCAGACGCCAACGCCGAGTCACCGATTCTCTCGGCGCTTGACGGCGGCGGAACCCACGTTCACGCGAGCGCACTCGAACAGGACACAGACCAGACAGCGACGGAGGAACAATGAGCGGATTCGTTTTCAACGAGAAACCTATCCAGATCGAACGTGGCGACGGTGCCTACGTCTACGACGACAGCGGCACAGAGTATCTAGACATGGGCGCATCCTACGCCTGTGTCCCGCTGGGCCACAAGCACCCGGCGGTCCACAGCGCCGTCAGCGAACAGCTAGAGAAGATAACGTACGTTCAGGCGTCCTATCCGAACGCCGAACGGACGGCGCTGTACGACCTGCTCGCCAAGACCGCACCGGACCCGATTGACAAGACCTGGCTCTGTAACTCCGGGACCGAGGCCAACGAGGCCGCGCTGAAGTTCGCCCGGTCGGCGACGGGGAACTCCAAAATCGTCGCGACGATGCAGGGCTTTCACGGCCGGACGATGGGCGCGCTGGCGACCACGTGGAAAAACAAGTACAAGAAACCCTACGAGCCGCTCATCGGCGATGTTGAGTTCGTCCCCTACGACGACAGCGAGGCGCTTGAGGAAGCCGTCGACGAGGACACCGCCGCGTTCATCGTCGAACCTGTTCAGGGCGAAGGCGGTATCAATCCTACCTCGGACGGCTACCTCGAAGACGCACGGGAGATTACCGAAGACGCCGGGGCAGCACTCATATTCGATGAGGTCCAGACCGGGATGGGACGGACCGGTGCGCTGTGGAACTCCCAGCGCGCCGCCGTCGCGCCGGACATGATAACCGCAGCGAAGGGCCTCGGAAATGGTCTCCCTATCGGCGCGACGCTGTGCCGGGACTGGATCGCCGAGGACTACGGCTCCCATGCCTCGACGTTCTCCGGCGGGCCGGTCATCTCGGCGGCTGCCGGCGCAACAGTCTCGACCATCATCGAGGACTCGGTGCCCGGCAACGCCGCCGTTATCGGCGATTACCTCCTGACTGAACTGGAGGCAGCTATCGGTGACGACGTGCGGGACATCCGCGGCGAGGGGCTGATGATCGGCGTTGAGGTCGGCCGCGGCGCGAACGCGGCGCTGAAAAAGCTTGCATTGAACCATCAGGTGCTCGCGCTGCCGGCCGGCCGCACGGTTATCCGCCTGCTCCCGCCCCTGACCATTGACAAGGATCACGCTGACGCCGTCGTTGACGCGATGGCGGAGGTGGTGGAATGAGCGAAGCCGCGAGCCGCGAGGCTGACACCGAGGCACGTGACCTGCTCGAAGCTGTCGTCCGCATCCCGTCTGTCTCGCGGAACGAGACGGAGGCGGCCGAACGGTTAGTCGAGTTCTTCGAGGCCCACGGCCGCGAGGCGTGGCTCGATGAAGTTGGCAACGTCCGCGCGCCCGCAGATGACGGCGTCTTGCTCACCTCTCACATCGACACCGTCCCGGGCGACATCCCGGTTCGCGTCGAGGAGGACGATGAGGGTGACGTGCTTTGGGGCCGCGGCAGCGTCGACGCGAAAGGGCCGCTGTGTGCGATGGCCGTCGCGGCCGTCCGCACCGGAGCCTCCTTCGTCGGCGTCGTCGGCGAGGAGGTCGATTCGAAAGGTGCTCGATTCCTCGTTGAGGACCGCGAGTCGGAACCCGGTGCCGTGATCAACGGCGAACCCTCCGGCTGGGAGGGCATCACGCTTGGCTATCGCGGCCTGCTGGCCGGGACCTATGTCGCCACCAGCGAGTCCGGCCACTCCTCGCGCCCGGAGAACAACGCCATTCAGGACGCTATCGACTGGTGGTCGTCGGTTGACGACGAGTTCGAGACCGACGAGTGGCACCCCGTCTTCGAGCGCGTCACCTGCAAGCCAGTTGAGTTCAACGGCGGGACATCAAGCGACGGGCTGAGCGTCGAAGCGACGATGGATGTCCAGCTGCGCGTCCCGCCGGAGTACAGCACCGGCGAAATCCGCGAAATCGCCGACGGGTTTCTGGAGAACGACACGGTCAACTGGGACGACAAGGTCGAACCGGTGATGCAGAGCCCCCGAACTAGCGCCGCCCGGGCGTTCCGGGCCGCCATCCGGCAGCAGGGTGGCGAGCCCACGCTGCTTCGCAAGACTGGCACCAGCGACATGAACGTCTACGCGAAGACGTGGGACTGTCCGATGGTGACATACGGGCCTGGCGACTCGGACCTCGACCACGCACCGAACGAGCACCTCCCGCTCGACGAATACGACCGCTCCGTCGCGGTGCTCGAAACCGCGACCGAACGCCTGCTGGAGGACTGAGATGGATATACTCGACGTCGACGACCTCACGACCGACGAACTGGTGACCGTCCTCGACCGCGCCGCGGCCATCAAGGCCGACCACGGCGAGGGGAGCACGAGTGACCTGCTCGACCAGCAGACACTCGGGATGATATTTGAGAAGCCGTCGACGCGGACCCGGGTTTCCTTCGAGACGGGGATGACGCAACTGGGCGGCCACGCCGTCTTTCTCGGCCCCGACGACATCCATCTGGGCCACGGCGAACCGGTGAAAGACACCGCCCGTGCGCTCGGGCGCTACGTCGATTTCATCATGGCCCGCGTGTTCGACCATGCGGACGCCGAGGAACTGGCCGAATACGCCGACGTTCCGGTCATCAACGGGCTGACCGACGACGCCCACCCTTGCCAGACGCTCGCCGACCTGCTGACCATCCGTGCGCAGTTCGGCGACTTTGAGGACGTTTCCGTGGCGTGGGTCGGCGATGGTAACAACGTCTGCCAGTCGTTCGTCATCGGCGCAGCGATGGTCGGCCTCGACCTCACCGTCGCCACGCCGGAGGGCTACGGCATCTCTGATGATGTGGCCGACCGCGCCGCCGGCTTCGGTAACGCGCCTGAGACGACCCACGACCCAGAGGCCGCCGTGGCTGGCGCGGACGTGGTGTACTCCGATGTGTGGGTCAGCATGGGCCAGGAGGACAAACGCGACCAGAAACTCGCAGACTTCGAGGGGTTCCAGATCACGCCGGACCTGCTTGGGGACCGGCCGTTCATGCACTGCCTGCCCGCCCACCGCGGCGAGGAGGTCACCGACGCTGCCATCGAATCGGAGAACGCTGTCGTCTGGAATCAGGCGGAGAATCGCCTGCACGCCCAGAAGGGACTGCTCGTGTGGCTGTCCGAGCAGGCGTAGTAATCGGTCGGCCCGAAGATTTAGAGTGGTTAGCCGGGCGGAAGCGGTCTGTGGCGATGCCACTGTACCGTGCGCCGACGGCCCGCGGTTTCACGCGAATCGCTCCGCGATTCGCGCCTTTTTCGCCCACGTTCACAAGAGCGAAGCTCTTGTGCAGCCCATCAGAAGTCTCCGACTTCTGAGGACGTTTTTGCGCGGGGGTTGAGCGCTCGCCAGCGGCGAGCGCGATGCCCCCGTGGAAAAAGGTGGTAGGCTAGAAGTGGCTAAATTTGTCCCGGCGGAACACGTCGATGCTGTTGATGGTGGTCGGTGGCTCCTGTCGCATGGCGAAGGCGATAGCGTCGGCTACCTCTTCGGGCTCGGTCACCTCGCCCGGCTCGAACCGCTCGTTGAACGCCGTTCCGTCCTCGGAGTTGAACTCCGACCGGACCTCTGAAGGATTGACAACCGTGACGCCGATGTCGTCGTCACCGACCTGGCCGGCGAGGCTATGTGCGAAGCCACGGAGCCACCACTTCGTCGCGGCGTAGACGGGGTTGAACGGCCGGGGATACTGCCCGGCGAAGCTACCGACGAACACCAGCGACCCGGCCCCGTCCCGGAGATAGGAGAGCGACTCGCGGGCGGTGTAGAACGCGCCGTCGACGTTGACGTCCATCATCGTCCGGTACTGCTCGTCTGACAGCGTCTCAACGTCCGACCCGCGGCCGACCCCGGCGTTGACGACAACGCCGTCAAGTGAGCCGAACGCTTCGACGGTCGATTCGATAGCGGCCGTGACCTGTGCCCGGTCGCTGACGTCGGCTGGCACGACGTGGGTACCGACGGTGTGGTTGTCGGTGATTTCGTCGGCCAGTTCAGTGAGGCGGTCTTCCCGGCGGGCAACTAACGCCACGTCAGCCCCGTCGCGGGCCAGCTTCCGGGCGGTCGCCGCGCCGATACCCGAACTCGCTCCGGTGACGAGTACAGTTGTCTCTGCAAGTGGTCCCGAATCCATGGTCGGACTCACGGGCGTCTCGTGGTTAGCGTTTGGGCCCACCGGAGGCCGTGGCAGGTGACCGCTGCAAATCAGAGAAACACCGACGAAGCCCGCTTGACGAAGTCGACGGGGTCCGACCTGAACTGTTCGACGTATCTGAGCGGGTCGGATTTGACGGCTTCAATAGACATCTGGCCGTTTCTGGTGACGCGGTTCAGATACCCCTGCTGGAGCATCCGGTTTTGCTCCTTGCTATAGACGGGTTTGTTCGTCTGCATAGCGATCGTCCGCGCCTGAGAGTGTGAGCTTTCGACGAACAGTTTGGCGTCCGAGGACTGGTACACCGTGGCCTTGTACTCGCCGTGGTTGCCTGCGGCGACCCGAGTGGCTTTGTCCGGGTACTGCATCATCACCAGTTCGTCGTACTCGATCCCGTGTTCCTCAAGCCAGGCGGCAGTCTCGCTGCGGTACTTCTCCAGCCGACAGGTGACGATCTTCCCGATTTCCACCGAGGGAACACAGATCGGATCGACAGTCGAAATAAACTCCCGGTATTTCGGCCCGTCGTCGTTCTCTTTGGGTGTCGGGTCGCGACAGAGGATGCCATCCAGGTCGACACAGGAGTCCTCGAGGAAGTCGTGGTGCATCATGTTCCACTCGAATACTCTCGGGAACGCCAGGGTCTGGGCGTACGTATCGACGAACTGCTCGGAGCCCTCGTCCACGTACACAGCGCCGTAGTACACGTCCGCGGACAGATCAAACCCGCCAATCGTCGACTGCGCCTCGGTCATTTCGCTTCCGGTGTAGACGGTGTCGTCGACCACCAGTATCTTCGAGAACTCCGAGAGGTCGAACTCACCATCATACCGCTCCCCCGTCTGCAGGAGTCTGCCCTCCCGCAACCCGTCGATATCTGTCATCGGGAGATTGAGATGCAGTGAGAGTAAGTTTGACACTAACATGCCACTTCTGGGTATTCCGACGATCAGATCCAAGCCGTCTGGTAGATCGACGATCCACTCCTGCGTATCAGCACTGAGATGGTCGAAACTCCTGTAATTCATTGGTTTCTGGGATCAGGAAGTATTAGCATCCTCATCGTAGCTCGAACACCACGACGGGACATGCGCTTACTTCTTTTTAACTGACACCCGTCGATGAGTGTTAATACTTCTTATCTGTAACTATATAGTATAGTCTTTTGAGGGTGATTGTAAATTGAGACAACAACAATTCCGTCTCGGGGAACTCTCCACCTGAAACGGCACCCTTTTTGCTAGCATTGACAATGTTCCTCACAGCACCAGTTGCTGCTGGTGTCCGGCTAGTTTGTAGTCCACCCTGAAACAGTAAACTATTTGATATTTCCGAAATCGGGCAGCACCGACACCAGAGCGGTGAGGTTGAGGTAACGACCCAGTTTATCCGGGTCGGAAGTATACAGGTGGGTATGTCTGTCAACTCATCTCCGGACCAGTTCCACGAGCTGATGGTCGACGACGAACCGAATCTCTCGGATGTGATGGCCTGTGTGTTCGGCGTTCAGGAACACGAGGTACGGACGTATCAGACATTGCTCGAAACACCTGCAAGCACTGTCGAGGAACTCGCTGACGAACTTGGTCGGGATCGCTCGAACGTCAACCGGTCGCTATCGACGCTTCGCGAGAAGGGGCTTGCGACGCGGAAACGGCGGTTGCTCGACGGCGGCGGCCACGTGTACCAGTACACCGCGACACCGCTGTCGGAGGCCCGCGAACTGATGCACGAGACCCTCGACGAGTGGACTGTCGCGGTCCATCACCGTATCGACGAGTTCGACGCCAGGCCCAGCGAGTGATAGCTGCCGCGCCGTGAACGCTGGCAGTATAGCCGACAACCGTCCGACTTTTGCCCACTGGGAGCATGGTCCCGACAATGGCTGACCTGCAACTCACCGACGACGTGCCGCCGGTTGCCGATGACGGCGTCTGGCTGGCCTGCATCGAGTGTGGTGAGACGTTCGCTCCCTTCGACGAGATTCGCTACACCTGCGACCATTGCGACGGCCTGCTCGAGGTCCGCTACGATGACCTGCCGACCTTCGACGAGTTCGAAGGCTCGGGGGTCTGGCGGTACAACGCTGCCCTGCCCTTCGAAGAGGGTATCACGCTCCCCGAGGGTGACACGCCGCTGCACGAGATGCCCCGCCTGAAAGACGACATCGGCGTCGACGCGCTCCGCGTGAAACACGAGGGGATGAACCCCACTGGCTCGTTCAAGGACCGCGGCATGACCGTCGGTGTCCGGGTCGCCCAAGAGGTCGGCGTCGACCGACTGGCCTGTGCCTCGACGGGCAACACGTCTGCGGCACTGGCGGCTTACGGCGCTCGCGGCGGGATGGAAACGCTCGTGCTCCTGCCTGCCGGGAAGGTCGCAGCCGGTAAAATCGCTCAGGCAAGTCTCCACCGCGCGCGCATTCTCGAAGTCGACGGCAACTTCGATCAGTGTCTCGACATCGTGCAGGACCTCGCCGCCCGCGGCGAGGCCTACCTCCTGAACTCGCTGAACCCCTTCCGTCTGGAGGGCCAGAAGACCATCGGGCTGGAAATCATGGAGGAGTTCTACGCCGACAACGGCGAGTACCCGGACCGAATCGTCCTGCCGGTCGGCAACGCCGGCAACACCGCGGCGCTGTACAAGTGCTTCCGCGAACTCGTCAAGGCCGGCGCAATCACCGAGGAGCAGGTGCCCAAACTCACCGGCGTGCAGGCAGAGGGTGCCGCTCCGATGGTCGAGGCTATCGAGAATGGATACGAGGACACCCGCCGCTGGGATGACGTCGAGACCCGCGCGACCGCCATCCGCATCGGCAATCCGGTCAACGCGCCGAAGGCGCTGCCGGGCATCCGGGAGACCGGCGGCACCGCCGTCGCTGTCTCCGACGAGGAAATCACCGAAGCGCAGCGTGACATCGCCGGGGAAGGCGTCGGCGTCGAACCGGCGTCCGCCGCCTCCGTCGCTGGCCTCCGGAAACTCCGGCGCGAAGGCGAGGTCGATAGCGATGAGTCGGTCGTCTGCCTGACCACGGGCCACCTGCTCAAAGACCCCGAAGCGGCCGCAGAGGCCGGGAACGAGCCGGAGCCGGTCGCTAACAGCACCGAAGCCGTGCTGGACCTCATCGAAGAACCGTCGTCAGTCACTGAGACGATTCGGCGACAGGCGTCGAAGGCCGCCGACGCGCCGCTGGTCCCGGCGCTGGTCGCCAGCGGTCTCGGTGTCGCGTATCTCTACCGCAAACTCCGCTCGAAGAAGTAACGTCGGCGAACGGGCCGCCAACGGCGAGGCCCTGCCCGACTTTCTGGTCGAAAACTGACTGCGCTGGCTCTTTACTCAGTATTTTCCGTCTTCTACCCAGTAGAAATATCCATCTTCCCCGGGAACAGCCAACCAATGGACGCACAGACGCGAAGTGCAGTACGACTGAGCGCTGCCGTCGAACCGTCGATTGCGTTGCGGATGCCACCAGCGCGGGTGAGACTGTGACGGGCGTCTACGAGCGGGCGCTGGGCGAGGCCGCGGCCGACCTCCACCCGAAGGTCCGCGACCGGTACAGCCTCGCCCCGGACGACGGGACGGTCTGTGTCGGTCGCGGCGAGATGGATATTACCCGCGGGACGCTGGTCCTCCCGGCGCTGTACGCGATGACGACCCAGAATATGCTGTTCCCTGAAGCCGGCGAGGACGTGCCGTTTTCGGTGACGACGGTGGCCTACACGACGGACGGCGGTCACGAGGCGATGACGACCCGCCGCGCCTTCGACTTTGGCGACACCACCCGCCTGTTCGACTCGCTGACCGTCTGGGACGCCGAGGCCGAACGACTGCTCGATTTCTTGGGGACACACGGCCGAATCGCCAGCGAACTCCACCCGCGGGTCGAGGACGGCGCGCTCGTGGTCGCTGGCGGCCGCCAGTGGGCTCGTCTGGACGACCGCCATGTGCCCTTGCCGGGGCCGCTGGCCGCCGATGTCGAGGTACGTGACCGCTACGACGAGGATGATGAACGCTACCACGTCACCGCGACCGTCGAGAACGACCTCGTGGGTCACATGCTCGGCTATCGGGGGACGTTCACGCAGGACCAGACTGCCAGCGACGGGACGCCCGACGACCTCCGAATCGTCCGCGGACTCGACCGGCTCCCGCCGCGATGAGCGACCGCGCCGCTGGGCCCCGGCAGCCAGCACTCGCCACCGTCGCCAAGCCGTCTATCCGGGGCATCGCCGTGGCGGACCTGAGCGCGGTGCTTGGTGCGGTGGTCTGGCTGGCGATGACGGCCACTGGCGAACTGGACGCTATCGAACGGGCGCTCGCACTCGCGCCGCTCGTGCTGGTCCCGCTCGCCCTCCGAACGGCGGTGAGCGGAGCGTTCGAGGCACCTGTCAGTCGGCTCACGACCACAGCCATCTGGCTCCAGCCGGTCGGCGCACTCCTGTTTGCGGTATCGCTGGTCATTCCGTCACCAGCACTGCTGGCCGCCGCGCTCGCAACGCCGTGGCTTGCGGTCACCGGCCTCCTCGGACTCGCGGCGTTCGTTCGGACTCGGGCTCGGGGCGGCCTAGTGTTCCCAGAGACCGCTATCGATGCTGGCTTCGCCTACGTCTCGGTTGGCGCGGTCGCACTCCTGCTGGCCCATCTCGACCTGACGCTCTGGTTCGACCGCGTCATCATCCGACTGACAGCGGTCCACTTCCACTACGCCGGGTTCGTCCTCCCGGTCGCGGTGGGACTGACCGGCCGACACCTCGGTGACCGCTCGCGGGGATTCCGCACCGTCGTCGGTGTCATCCTCGTCGGTCCGGCACTCATCGCGGTCGGTATCGCCTTCTCGCCGCTGGTGGAGGTCGTCGCAGTGAGTCTCTTCACTGTCGCCGTCGCGGCCTTCGGCGGTGTAGTCCTGCATCGTGTCGTCCCTGCCTGCTCTAGACCGCAGGGGCTCTTGCTCGGCATCGCGGCGGTCGCGCTTCCAGTTTCAATGGCGCTCGCGCTCGGCTACGGGGTGTCGACGTTCACCGGCCGCTCGCTGGGGCTGACGATATCGACGATGGTTGCGCTCCATGGTTCGCTCAACGCCTTCGGGTTCGGGCTGTGTGCGACGCTCGGCTGGCGGCTTTCGGCCCCCTGACGCCGGTCAGTGTTCTGCTCGTTCCGGCTCTAATCGGTACCGCGTCGTCTCCTGCCCGTCGAACCGGGGACCGTTTCCAGTGGAGGTGAACCCAACCGCCTCAACAGCGGTCCGGACTTGCGATTCGTCCTCCGGAAGCAGTAGTTCGACCGTCATGTGTTCCCGGCGCGCGAACTCGATAGGGTCGGTCAGGAGTTCCTCACAGGCGTCGCTCGACCCGGCCAGTTGGGTCACGTGGACGGTCCCACGTTCGGCGTCGAAACTCACGAACCCCACAATGCTGTCGTCTTCCTCGGCCACGCGGACAGTGCGGTCGTGGACGAGGTTTCGCATCACGTCCGGCGGCCCGTCAGCGAGGGCGGCCAGTCGCTCGGCGTCATCCTCGATAGCGTCGCGGATATCCATACATGTGCGTGGGAACCCCACGCAAATAAACGGTGTGTCGGACGCTCCGGGCTGTGCCCGCCTTCGCAGCAACAGGGCTTCGTACGACGGAATCTGCCGGTCGCTGTCGACAGTGAGACGCGGTCACAGATGAACACAGTTATGCCGAGCGACGGATAACGCGAGGGCAATGGTTCACGTACACACGGGCACGGTGGTAGCATGCGCGTAGTCGCCAAATTCGGTGGGACGAGCCTCGGTAGCGGCGACCGCATCAACCGGGCCGCGGACTCGATTGCCGCTGCCGTCCAGCAGGGCCACGAGGTCGCGGTCGTCGCCTCGGCGATGGGCAACACGACCGACGAACTGCTCGAAGAAATCAACTACGACGCCGACTCCGCGGACCGTGCGGAAATCGTTTCCATGGGCGAACGGACATCTGTCCGGATGCTCAAGGGTGCACTCGCCGCCCGCGGTATCGAGGCGGTCTTTCTTGAACCCGGCAGCGAGGACTGGCCGATCATCACCGACGAGTACGGTGAGGTCGACGTTGAGGAGACACAGAAGCGCGCCCATGCGCTCGCCGGCCAGCTCAAGGATGTCGTCCCGGTCATCACCGGCTTCTTGGCACAAGACTATCAGGGCAACGTGACGACGCTTGTCCGTGGCGGCTCCGACACGAGCGCCGTGATGATGGGCGACTACATGGACGCCGACGAAGTCGTCATCGTCACCGACGTTGAAGGCGTCATGACCGGGGACCCGCGCGTCGTCGAAGGCGCTCGGAACGTCGGCAAAATCTCCGTCGACGAGCTCCGTTCGCTGTCCTTCCGCGGGGCCGAGGTGGTCGCGCCGTCGGCGCTGTCGTACAAGAGTGAGGACCTCGGTGTTCGCGTCGTCCACTACCAGCACGGCGACCTGCTCTCCGGTGGCACCTCAATAGAAGGCGAGTTCCAGAACCTCATCGACCTGCAGGAACAGCCAATCGCCTGCGTGACAGTCGCCGGCCGCGCTATCCGGAACAGCCCGGGCATCCTCGCGGACCTGTCAGGTGCTATCGCTGACGAGGACATAAATATCGAGGCCAACTCCTCGGGGATGGACTCGCTGACGTTCTACGTCGACGAAGACGACGCCGAGGAAGCCGAGGCACTGCTGCACGCCCGCATCGTTGACGACGAGACGCTTTCGTCGGTCACCGTTGAAGACGAGATCGCCGTTATCCGCGTCACCGGCGGCGATCCGAGTCAGTCGGCGCTCGCGCATCAGGTCGTTGCACCGTTGGCCGACGCCCACATCCACCTCTATGACGTGATTACGTCCGCGACGTCGGTCTCCGTGTTCGTCCCGTGGGAGGACCGCGAACAGGCTCTCTCACTCGTTCAGGACG
This sequence comes from Haloarcula marismortui ATCC 43049, assembly GCF_000011085.1. Taxonomy (NCBI): domain Archaea; kingdom Methanobacteriati; phylum Methanobacteriota; class Halobacteria; order Halobacteriales; family Haloarculaceae; genus Haloarcula; species Haloarcula marismortui. Next base: position 2,372,263 of record NC_006396.1, on the reverse strand, counting down.
TGTTCTAACGGCCGGGGACTTGTTAATCGGTTGAGGAAGCCTGCTCGAACCGGCTCGCGGGCAGCAGTAATTCGCTGACTTCGGGGAGGTGTTTCAGGTTGTAGACGATTTTCGCGTCGTCAGACACCGGTGCAGCGATACACGACAGGCGAATCCCCTTCTCGGTGAGTTCGGGCGGGAGGATGTGGCTCGCCGGCGACGGCATCTCGCCGTCGACGACCGCCACCGCACAGTTCGTACACGCGCCGCCGCGGCAGGCAAAGGGCCACGCAAAGCCGTTTTTCTCCGCCGCTTCCAGCAGCGTGTCGTTCGGGTCGACGTAGAACCGTCCGAAATCAGTCGATTGCAGGTTCGCGTCGGCGGCTTTCGCAAACAGGTCCTCGTCTTGGAGTGCCCAGCCGTGGTCCTCAAGCACCTCGAAGTTGAGAAACTCTACCATCGGGTCGTCCGGTTCCGGCGGGGCCTCTTCGGTTTCGGGCTCCGCTGTCTCCTCGGGAAGCGGGTCCCCGGGCTCGTATCCGTTCTGCAGTCGCTCGTAGGCCGTTTTGACCGTCTGGAACTCGGCCGCCGACCCGCCCTGGTCGGGGTGTGCTTCTTTCACCCGCTCGCGGTACGCATCGACGATCTCCCCGTCGTCGGCGTCCGGCGCGATTCCGAGGACCTCGAATGGGGACTCCACGCCATACAGTAGCGGTCACGGACATAAATTCTCTCGTCCCGCTGCAGTATCTGCAGGCTGCCGCCGACGGACGACGTGCCGTTCCTGTGGCTACCGGCCTTGGGTCAACCGGAAGCCGATTTGCCGCGGCAGGTCAGCGTCCTCTACCGCGTCAATGACTGCGCTCGTGTCGTAGGCCACGCGGTGCTCCTCGACAGTTAGGTCCGCGAGGTCGAGCACGGCGTAGGCGGCCCGGTGGTCCCTGTCGCGGGGCTGGCCCACGCTGCCGGGATTCATCACGATACCGTCCCCGTACACCTCGTGGTGCTGATGGTGCGTGTGGCCCATCACGAGCACGTCCTCGTCGCCCAGCAGGTCCGGGCCGAACTCCTCGGGGTACGTGTAGTGGTCCGGGTCGTCAGGGTGGCCGTGGACGAGTTTCACCCGTTCGTCACAGACGCGGCGCTCATCGGGCAGTGCCGCCAGCCACTTGATTTGCTCGTCGGACAACTGTTCGGTAGCGTGTTCGACGCCGGCCTGTGCCATCCCGTTGAACGCGAACGGCGTCTCGGCGGCGACGGCACGGTCGTGGTTGCCCATCACTGTCGGGACTTCTTCGGTCGGCCAGGAAGCGTCCGCAGGGAGCGCGTCGGTGTGCCCCCGCATCGCGTCGACACAGTCGGCGTGCCAGGGGTTGTAGCCGACCACGTCCCCCGCACAGACCAGCCCGTCAACTGGCGGCATATCTGCAAGCACCGCCGTGAGCGCCACCCGATTGCCGTGGATATCAGAGAGGATGCCGAGTTTCATTGTTCGTGTCTATCCCCTGTGGGGTCTTGAGTGTCGGTCCTAGCTCAGTATCTGTGTCCGCCATCGTTCGCGGTCATCCGCTCACTCCCCGTTGTACACTGCCACGTCGAACTCGCCCGCCGACCCCGCGACGCCGGCCGAACAGACGGCGTGCTCGTACTCGTGGTCGTACACTTCGCGGGCCACATCGCTGGCGTCGGTCGCGGCCAGGTCGAACGCCGTCGGACTGTTCTCCTCGTAGGTCGCCACCAGCGTCGGCTCGGTGACTTCCTCGACGAGCAGCGCGTCCCGACGGACGGTCCCGATGACTGCGCCCGGGCCGTCGGCGTTCGTCGTCGGGTCCGCCGCGTCGACACCGACGATACCGGCGACCCGCGGCGTGTCGTAGTCGTCCTTCTCGAAGTCGAGCGACAGGAGCGGCTCCGCGATGGCGTCCCGCGCCGGATAGCCGAGTTCGAGCTTTTCGGCGATTGGGTCGACGTGCGAGCCGTTGCCGACGACCGCGCCGCGCTCGGTGACGCGGACGCCGTTGTAGGAGATGTATGGGTTGTCCGTCTCCGGCGCGTCTGGCGTCGGCTCGACGGTCACTGTCCCGTCGCGCTGGACTGCCTGGCGGTTGGGGAACGAGCGCGAGGAGACACGGTACGCACCGACCTCGGGACTGACGACGACAAATCGTCCAACGTACATACGCGAGTGTGCACAGCACCCCAAAAAAGCGCTGTCGATGTCTTGCCGTCTAGCGTAGGCATGACGCTATTGTTCTCTTGGCGGTGTTGTGTGGGCTGCTGACACGCTTCATGTCCGACCGAATCGCGCAACGCTTACAAAGGGGCACCCGATACTGTAGAGTGCACACAGTCCATTGGGGTAGTGGCCAATCCTGAAGCCTTCTGGGGGCTTCGACCCTGGTTCGAATCCAGGATGGACTATTTTTGTGGCGAACAGCCCGTGAGCGACAGCGTCGTGATTAGTGGACTCGAGCCTTGGAAGACGAGCGAAGCGAGTCTTCCACTGGTTCGAACTCATGTGGGACGGGCTTGACACTCATCTGGCAAGCGCCGGCTTGCCCCTGACTACTTGTAGCCGCCTCCCAGAGAGAACATATGACACTGACACACGTCCTCGTCCCGCTGGACGGGTCACCGCTGGCTGACGAGGCGCTGACGTACGCGCTGGAGACGTTCGACTGCCGGATTACAGTTCTGAACGTCGTTGCGCCGCTCGATACGGGGATGAGCGAAGGCGGGGTGCTTGAACCGGACGCGGACCGCCAAGCGGCCGCCGACGAGCGGGCCACGAAGCTCGTCGACCGGGCGTCACAGCAGGCCAGTGAGGCCGGCCAACAGGTCGAAACGGCTGTCGAGACCGGTGACCCGGCCGAGACGATTCTGGACTACGTCGAGGAAGTCGACGTGGATCAGGTGGTGATGGGTGGCCACGGCGGGACGCGAAACGAGATTGCCCGGCGGTTGCTGGGGACCGTTGCGACGGCGGTCGTCAGCGAAGCGCCGGTGACGGTAACGGTCGTCCGGTAGCGCGTGGCTGGCCGACCACACCCTTCTCAGACCTGGCTACCGAGCGCCGCTTCTAGCACCTGATACACGCCGAAGCCGATCACGACGCTGGTGACGAGTGTGATGAGCCAGAACCCGACAGTCACACCTATCTTCCGGCGAGAGACGCCGGCGGAGCCGCCGGCCAGGCCGCCGCCGATGACCCCGGAGATGATGATGTTGTTGAACGAGATGGGGATGCCAAGCGCGATGGCGGCCTGCGCGATGATGAAGCCGGGGACCAGCGCCGCGATGGAGCGGCGGACGCCGAGTTGCGCGTACTCACGGGAGGTCGCCTGTAGCAGGCGGGGTGCGCCCATCCACGCGCCACCGAGGATACCCACTGCGCCGAGCGCCAGCAATACGAACCCGGGCAGGCCGAGTTCGGCGCGGTAGAGGTTCTCCAGCGGGCCGGTTGCGAGGCCGACCTGACTCCCGCCGCTAGAGAAGGCGACGACGCTGCCGAGAACGACGAGAAAGGTCTTGATACCCTTATCGACGGAGGCCTGGGTCTGTCGGCGGATGTAGTAGAAGCTCCCCGCGGCGACCAGCAGCGTCGTGGCGACGGCGGCGATATCCGTGCCAGCGACCATCGCGGCAAAGCCGGCCAGCGAGCCCTGGTCGGTGCCGGCGGGCGAGGGAATGATGCTCAACTGAACGTTTGCGACGATACCCCCAACGACGCCGGCGAGCAGCGGGACCCCGACCGTTTCGGGGATGTCGTCTCGGCGCAACACCGTCGCGGTGAGATAGGCCAGACTTCCCGACACAGGTGGGACAAGCAGCCAGAACGTCGCGATACGACGGTAGGTGTCGAACACCGGCTGTCCACCGAGCGAGAGGCCAACACCGACCATCGCGCCCGTCGTCGCGAACGCCGCCGGGACGGGGTAGCCCGAGTAGATGCCAAACGCCATGAATCCGGTCGCGGTCAACAGCCCGGCGACGGCTGCGAGCGATGTGATCGTGGCGCCGTCGATAAGGCCGGCCCCGACCGTTTCCGAAATGCTCCCGCCCTGGGTCAGTGCCCCCATCGCGGCGAGGATGCCGATCAGGAAGGCAGCGCGCATCGTCGAAATGGCGTTCGCACCGATAGCCGGGGCGAATGGGGGTGAGTTGCTGTTCGCACCGAGGGTCCAGGCTGTCACCAGACCGGTGATCGTCGCGAGGGCGACCAGCGCCCAGAAGACGACGGTCGTCACCGCCTGCTGAGCCCCGCTGGTGTCTGCCAGTTATTGCTGTGTGAACGCGACCAGACTGTCATTGCCAGCCGTTCACACCCAGTACATAAAATGTCCGCGGCGTCGGTATCGAACGGTGATCGGTCCGCCTTGCCATGATTTGTCGCCGATGTGGCTAATGTGCGACACCGAAGTCTTTAACGCCTATCGACACCGCTGGTGGGACATGTCACAGCGAAGGCGCACGTTCATCAGTAGTGTTGGTACCGCAACCGCAATCGGGTTAGCTGGCTGCCTCGGTGGCGATGGCGGCGACGGCAGCGGCGGCGACGGCGGGGACACCGACAGCGATGGCGGGGACGGTGGCGACGGCGACAGCGGTCCGGCCGCTCGCATCGGAATGGTGTATGCGACGGGTGGGCTCGGTGACGGGTCGTTCAACGACCAGGCCCAGACCGGAGCTATCCGGGCAGCAGACGAGCTCAACATCGAATACGATGAGTCGCAGCCGGAAGCGGTACAGGACTTCGGCAGCCTTCAGCAACAGTACGCACAGTCCTCGAACCCGAACTACGATCTTATCTGCTGTATCGGCTTCCTGCAGGCGGACGCCCTCACGGAGAACGCCGAACAGTACCCCGAGCAGGACTTCATGATCGTTGACTCCGTCGTTGACGCGGACAACGTCGGCTCGTACGTGTTCGGTGAGCATCAGGGCTCGTTCCTCATTGGACTGATGGCCGCGAAGCTGTCCACTCAGGACTTCTCGGCTGGAGCCGGATCCACGCAGGGTGACTCCGCGAGCGTCGGTTTCGTCGGCGGTGTCGAGGGTGACCTCATCGGTCGCTTCGAAGCTGGTTACAAAGCCGGCGTCAAGCACGCAGAGGAGGACGTCGACGTCCAGACAGCCTATGTCGGCGACTTCAACGACCCCTCCGGCGGACAGGAGGCGGCCCTCTCGATGTACGAATCCGGCGCGGACATCGTCTACCACGCGGCCGGCAACACCGGAACCGGTGTGTTCCGGGCGGCGCAGGAGGCGGGGCGCTTCGCCGTCGGTGTCGACCGCGACCAGTCGGTCACGAAAGAGAACTTCAGCGATATCATTCTCGCGAGTATGGTCAAGCGGGTCGACAACGCTGTCTACGCCGCCATTGAGTCGACGACGAACGATAACTTCGATGGCGGCGCTGTGAACACGCTCGGCCTCGAACAGAACGGCGTCGAAGCGGTGTACGGCCAGCAGCTCGGCTCGGAAATCCCACAGAGCGTCAAAGACGAGGTCTCTGGAGTTCGTCAGAGCATCATCGACGGCGACATCAGCGTGCCGACTGACCCCGACAACGCCTGAGGCGGATTGCTGGAGCGATTTGCCGGCCCATTCCGGCCTTGCGGTCGGAACCTTCTGGACATAATATACAACAGCGCCACCGCGGCCACACACGCAGTTGCCGCAGATTTTTGCCAGACATGTGGAACCGTGAAGTTAAAACAACGGGACGGTAACGGCTCAGAGTATGGAACAGGCCGTCCACCTCGATGGAATTACAAAGCGGTTTCCGGGGGTAGTCGCGAATGACGATGTCGATCTGGCGGTCGAGAAGGGGACGGTTCACGCACTGCTCGGCGAGAACGGTGCGGGCAAAACCACCCTGATGAACGTCCTCTACGGGCTCTACCAGCCCACCGAGGGGACGGTCAACGTGCACGGCGAGACACAGCAGTTCGACTCGCCGCGCGACGCCATCGACGAAGGTGTCGGCATGATCCACCAGCACTTCATGCTGGTCGATCCGATGACCGTCACCGAGAACATCACGCTTGGGAACGAGCCCCGCAAGTGGCTTGGACTCACAGTTGACAGCGAACAGTCCCGAAAACAGGTCCGTGAACTGTCTGAGCGGTACGGTTTCGACGTGGACCCCGACGCCAGAATCGAAGATGTCGGTGTCGGCGTCCAGCAGCGCGTCGAGATTCTCAAAGCGCTCTACCGCGGCGCGGATGTTCTGATTCTGGACGAACCGACGGCAGTGCTCACACCACAGGAAGTTGAAGACCTCTTTCGCGTGCTCGAAGAGCTGACTGACCAGGGGAAGACGATTATCTTCATCACGCACAAGCTCGGCGAGGCGATGGAGGCTGCTGACGAAATCACTGTTCTGCGAGAGGGGAAAAACGTCGGGACAGTGCCGGCCGACGACATCACTCGGGAAGAACTGGCCGAGATGATGGTCGGTCGGGAGGTACTGCTGGACCTTGACCGGGACCCAGCCGAGCCAGGCCGGTCTATCCTTGAGGTTTCGGACCTCGTCGTGGAGGACGACCGGGGCGTCCGCGCGGTCGACGGGATCTCGCTTGAGGTCCGGGCCGGTGAGGTGCTCGGTATCGCTGGCGTCGATGGAAACGGCTAGTCGGAACTGGTCGAGGCGATTACCGGGCTCCAGATGCCTGATGAGGGGACAATCATGTACGACGGCGTCGACCGGACCACCGACAGCCGTCGGGAGCGAATCGAGTCCGGGCTGGCCTACATCCCGGAAGACCGACAGGAGCGTGGACTGGTGATGGACTTCGACCTCGTCGAAAACGGCCTGCTGGGGAGCCAGCACGCGGCCGACTACACCTCGAATGGACGCATCGACTGGAACCACACGCGCGACCACGCGGAGGAGATTATCGAAGAATACGACGTTCGGCCACCGGACGCCAACGCCCACGCGAAGTCCCTCTCCGGTGGGAACCAGCAGAAGTTCGTCGTCGGTCGGGAGTTCGCCCGGGACCCGCGTCTCGTCGTTGCCTCCCACCCCACTCGCGGTGTGGATGTGGGGTCGATGGAGTTCATCCACGACCAGATCAACGCGCTCCGAGAAGCGGGCCGAGCCGTGTTGCTCATCTCCTCGAACCTCGATGAGGTCCAGTCCCTTTCGGACCGCCTCGCCGTCGTCTACGAGGGTGAGATCGTCGACATCGTGGATCCAGAGCGCGTGACCGAAGAACAGCTCGGGCTGTTGATGGCCGGGCAGCAACCTGACGCCGTCCCGACCATCGCGGCGAACGGGGAGGGCCACCAATGAGCGATGGTGGCCCGTCGCAGAACGGGGACGACCCGCCGACACCGGACTCGGACGACCGGTGGTCACAGTACCGCCAGCGACTGATCAGGCTGGGCCAGACCTCAGTCGGCGAGCGGATTCTCATCGCTGTCTCGGCGCTATTGCTCTCTCTCGTCGTTGGGACGGTTATTGTCACTGCCGCGGGACTGCTGGCGACGTGTCGGTCGCCGGTCCTCACGTTCGGTTCCACGACGCTGTGTTACGACCCGTTCTACGTGTTCAACCGGCTGTTCCTCGGCGCGCTGGGCGATCCCTTCGCCGGCGGCTGGTCGCCGCTGAACGCACAGTTTGCGGCGACGCTACGCGAGACGACGATACTGGTGTTTACCGGGCTTTCGGTAGCCTTAGCGTTCCGTGCGGGCATCTTCAACATCGGGACGCAGGGCCAGCTTATCATCGGCGCACTGGCAGCCGCACTGACGGTGCTGTGGGCCGGTTCGCTGGTCTCCGGGACGGTCGCGCTCGTCCTGTTTATTCCGCTCGGGTTGCTCGCTGGCGCGATCGGTGGCGGCCTCTATGGTGCGATCCCCGGCGCGCTGAAAGCTTACGCCGACGCGAACGAGGTCATTACCACTATTATGCTCAACTTCGTCGCGGTACGGGTAACGCTGTATCTCGTCCGGAACCACTTCGCCGACCCGACGAGCCAGGCGACACAGACCCCGACCCTACCCGTTGAGGGACAGTTCCCCTCGATCCTGTTTGACCCGCGGACGGACTTCTCGCTGCTCGCACTCCTGATAGCACTCGCGTTCGTCGGCGGCGTCTACTACCTGCTCGAACACACGGCCTTTGGCTATGACCTGCGGACCGCCGGTATCCAGCCCGCGGCCGCGGAGTACGGTGGCGTCGACTCTGCCCGGACCATCCTGACCTCGCTCACGCTGTCGGGCGCACTGGGCGGTATCGGCGGGGCCGTATTCGTGATGATGACCCTTGGAAAGTTCCAGACTGGGATTCCGAGCTACGGTTTCGACGGGATCACCGTCTCTATCCTCGCCGGCAACAACCCGATCGGGGCCGTCTTCGCCGCGCTGCTCTTTGGCGTCCTCAAGTCCGGCTCGAACGTGGTGGCGTTCGCGACCGACGTGCCGCCACAGCTTGTCGGCGTCCTCCGTGGACTGATCATCCTGTTCGTCGCGATGCCGGAGTTCTTCCGTATCATCGGCCGGCGGCTCGCAGCACGCGAGCCAGACAGTCCGGCCACCGCGACTGCGGGAGGTGGTGCTGATGACTAACGACAGTGCTATGGATCGACTCCGCTCGGCTTCGAGTCGGGTCCTCATCGCCGCCGCAGCGTTCCTCACACTGGCTGTGCTTGCCGGATTCGGACTCTTCGCGCCGGCGTCGACGCCCGGACAGATATTCTGGGTTCTGGCCTCGAAATCGACGCTGTCATCGACACTGCGGCTCTCGGTTCCGATCGTGCTGGCCGCGCTGGGCGGCATCTTCGCCGAGAAGAGTGGGATCATCAATATCGGGCTGGAAGGGCTGCTCATCATCTCCGCCTTCGCAGCCATCTTCGGAGCCGACGCCACCGGTTCGCTGTGGCTCGGGTTCCTCATCGGCATTGTTGCGTCGACGCTCCTCGCGGGCGTGTTCGCCGTTGTCTGCATCGAGTTCCGCGCCGACCAGATTATCGCTGGGCTGGCGGTCTGGCTCATCGCACTCGGACTTGCGCCGTTCGCCTCGCAGGTGTTCTACGGCGGGCCAAACACCAGCAGCGTCGGGACTTTCGACACAATAACCGTTCCGACGCTGGCCGAGATCCCGTTCTTCGGCGCGCTGTTCGACGCCTCGCCCGCGGTGTACATCATGTTCCTCGCCGTGGCGGCGTCGTGGTACGTCCTGAACCGAACCACGTTCGGCCGCTGGGTCCGGGCCGCCGGCGAGAACCCGAAGGCGCTTGACACCGCCGGCGTCGACGTGTCCCGTGTCCGCTACGCCGCCGTGCTCCTCTCCGGTGTCTTCTCCGGCATGGGTGGGGCCGCGTTGGCGATCAACATCGGTCAGTTCACCGGGAACGGCCCGACGATGGTCAACGGCAAGGGATTCATCGCCATCGTCGCGTATCTGTTCGGCAACTACAATCCGGTCGGCGCGCTGCTATCGACCACGCTGTTTGCCGGCCTTGACGCCGTCCAGTTGCGTCTCCAGACGGCCGATGTCATCGCCGTCCCCGATTCGCTGGTCCAGACGATTCCGTTCGTCGCCGTCATCGTCGTGCTCGCTCTGGTGGGCAAGACCCGCCTGCCGGAAGCCGCCGGTGACCACTACGAGTCCGGCGAGGAATGAGCTAGACACAACCTTCTCTGGACTTGGTTCTGCCCGCAGCAGTTGATCGAATGCGAACAGCCAGAAAGCCCCTGCCGTCTCGGCTCCCGCGACTCGCTGTCGTCCGAAAACCGGAGATTTTCGTGATCACGAGAGAGCTTCGCTCTCTCGAACGACGCTCCGGTAGGTGCTTGTGTCCTCGGGGTTCGCCGAGACGGCGGCCCCTTTCAGTCCCACCCGTAGATGGTTGCCCAAACTATGCTGGGTGGGACTGAAAGGGGCGGCTGGCTGAACGACGGCGGACGAAGCAAGGACCGCAACGCAGTGAGGACCGCAGCGAGGCCCCCGAGTTCAGCCAGGGCGAGAGCTTCGCTCTCGCGGGCAATCGGACGCTGCGCGTCCGATGACAGCCGGGGCTTTCTGGCTGTACACAACCACTGTCTCACTACGACTCGCCACCTTTTCTAGCCGAACACTGATGTGCGCGGCAAGCACAGGACGAGATAGCAAATGTCGCGCCGATATGACCACGCTCGGGTTCAGGAGTACTGGCAGCAGGCCTGGGAGCGAGAGGGCGTTTTCGAATGCCCGACCGACGCTACGGACCCGACGTACGTGCTGGGAATGTTTCCCTACACCTCCGGCTCGTTGCATATGGGACACATCAGAAACTACGCCATTACCGACGCGTACGCCCGGTATCGGCGGATGGCCGGTGACGAGGTGCTTCACCCGATGGGGTGGGACGCCTTCGGCCTGCCGGCGGAGAACGCGGCCTACAAACGGGACACTGACCCCGAATCCTGGACCCGAACCTGTATCGACCAGATGAAAGACGACCTCCGGGAGATGGGCTTTGGCTACGACTGGTCCCGGGAAATCACTACCTGTGACCCCGACTACTACCAGTGGAACCAGTGGCTGTTCACCCAGTTCTACGATGAGGGGCTGGTCGACTACGGCGCGGCGACGGTGAACTGGTGTCCGGACTGTGAGACAGTGCTTGCTGACGCGCAGGTCGAAACGCCGCCGGAAGCCGATGAAGGCGAAACGACTGCTGGCACTGGCCACAGCCACACCCACGGTGGCGGTGTCTGCTGGCGCTGTGGAACGGACGTTGAGCAGCGAGACCTCGACCAGTGGTTCTTCGCCATCACCGACTACGCCGAGGAGCTGTATCACGGGCTCGACGACTTGGAGGGATGGCCCGACGGCGTCCGGGACAGCCAGCGCAACTGGATCGGTCGACAAGAAGGTGCTCGCGTCGCCTTCTCAGTCGGTCACGACGACCACGGGACCGTTGAGGCGTTCACGACGCGGCTCGACACGGTATATGGCGCGACATATCTGGCGCTGTCGCCGGGCCACGACCTCGCCCGGGCGCTGGCCGAGGCGGACGACGATGTCGCCGACTACGTGGAGTCGGTGGCGAGCACGGATGACGCCGGGATGAGCGGCGTCGAGACGGACCTCATCGCGACCCACCCGTACACCGGCGAGGAACTGCCGGTGTACGTTGCCGCGTACGTGCTTGACGACGTGGGCACGGGTGCGGTGATGGGCGTGCCGGCTCACAACGAACAGGACCACGCCTTCGCCGACGAACACGACCTGCCCGTCGAGCAGGCTGTCGAACCGGTCGACGGCAGCGGAACGGACCTGCCACACGCACCCTACACCGGCGACGGGATGCTCATGGACAGTGGCGAGTACGACGGCCTCGCCAGTTCCGCCGCCCGCGAGCGCCTGCGCGAGCACGAGGCCGCCGAGTCCGCGGTGACCTACCGCCTGCGGGACTGGCTCATCTCGCGGCAGCGCTACTGGGGGACGCCGATCCCCATCGTCCACTGCGACGACTGCGGTCACGTTCCGGTCCCCGAGGAGGACCTCCCGGTGGAACTGCCCGACTACGTCCAGACGACGGGGAACCCACTCGACGCCGCAGAGGAGTGGAAACAGACGAGCTGTCCCGACTGCGGGGCCGACGCGGTGCGGGAGACGGACACGATGGACACGTTTGTCGACTCCTCGTGGTACTTCCTCAGGTATCTCTCGCCGCACTTCGCGGACGCGCCCTTCGACCAGAAAACCGCCGACGAGTGGCTCCCGGTCGACGTGTACGTCGGCGGCGAGGAACACGCAGTGCTGCACCTCCTCTATATACGCTTTTTCACCCGCGCGCTGTCGGACATCGGCCTGCTGGACCGGGAAGAACCGGTCGAGCGACTCATCAATCAGGGGACGGTGCTTCACAGCGGCGAGAAGATGTCCAAATCGAAGGGCAACGACATCGCGCCCCACGAGTACGGGGCCGAGACGACGCGGCTGTTTGTCCTCTCGGCGGCCCACCCCTCGCAGGACTTCGAGTGGACCGTGAAGGACGTCTCCACGGCCTACGACTTCCAGCAGACGCTGTATCGCCTTGTCACGGAATACACCGACCGAACGGAGACACGGACCGAGAGCACCGACCACGACACGTACTTAGAGCGGGAAATCGACCGGACTATCGCGGCCGTTACCGAGGAGTACGACCGCTTTCGCTTCCATCGCGTTATCGGCGAGATACAGCGCTTCGCCCGCCTACTGGGGCGCTACGCGGGCTACGACCGTCCCTACCAGTTCGCCTACAGCCGCGGCTTGCGTGTGCTCGCTGGCCTAGTTGCCCCGATCGCGCCGTTCCTCGCCGAGGAGATGTGGCAGCTGCTCGACGAGGACGGCCTCGTCGCCGAGAGCCGGTGGCCAGAACCGCTCCGTGACGTGGACGATTACCGCATCGAGCGGCAGGTCGTCCGGCGGACGCTCGACGACGTGCGCGAAATCACAGAGGTCGTCGACATCGACGAACCGAACGAGATCGAACTCGTCGTTGCCGCCGACTGGAAGTACCGCGCCTACGAAATCGCCCGCGAGTCTGACCCCGACGACGCCATCGTCGGCGAAATCATGGCCGACGAGGGTATCAAGCAGCACGGCGACACGGCCGCCGAGTTCGCCGACCGCCTGGCCGACCGCGGGGCGGGCCTCGAACCGATTATCGACGGCGAGCGCGAACTCGATACGCTCCAGCAGGCCGCGTGGCTGTTCGAAGACGAGTTCGGCTGCGATGTCGTCGTTCGGCGGGCCGCGCCTGACGACGACCTCGCGGCCAAGGCCCGACCGAACAAGCCCGCGATTCACATCTCCTGACTACTCGGTCGCGGTTGCTGTCTCCTCTCCGGCGGCCTCGTGGGCGTCGGTCACCGCGTCGACCAGTTGCTCCCGCTGCTCGTGGTGTATCAGATGTGAGCGACAGTCACAGTCAGAACAGCCGAAGGCGTCGATGCGGTCGAACCCCTCCGCTGTCGGCCCGTCGACACGCTTGGCGACGGCGCATTCGATGTCGGCCTCGGTCGTGACGACCCGGTCGACAGCCGTCGCCGCGTGGCCGAGCAGGTAGTCGATGTGCCAGTGCCGGGTGTCGTTGTCGCCGGCAGCGACCGCGCGGTGGCGGTCGATGCGACCGAAACCGCCGCTACCCAGCGCACTCCCGGTGTAGGCGTACCAGCCCGCCGGGAACTCGATTTCGCCCAGCGCGCCGACCGCAATCGGCCCGCCGGCGATTCGTTCGAGAATCAGCGTGTAGGTTCCGCCAGGCATGTCACTCAGGTCCCGACGTCGGGGTCGGCGGCGAGTTCGCCGAACCCGTCGATACGGAACGGCCGGGAGTCGGTGCAGTCCTCATTTTCAGCGGCGAGTTCGCCGATGACCCAGTTGAACTGGCGGTCGAACCCGTCGTAAGGCGCGTCCGCGAGCAGGTCGGTGACGCGGTCGCTCGTCAGATCCTCGTCGTACTCCTCGGCGAAGTCGGCGATGTTCTCGGCGGCCGTCTGTGCGATTTCGTCATCGGTCTCGTCTGCGAACGCCGCGGTGAGGGTGTCGGTCAGTTCGGACATACGCGACATAACGCGACGATGCCACGTATGCGTTCTGAAACGGAGGGCTGTCCGAGCGTTTCTTGTGTTGAGAGCGACAATATCGGCACAATGAAGCCGTTGCGACAAAGCCCAACCGTGGTCACGCTGGCGGTCATCGGTGCTGTGTTCCTCGCACAGCAGGCCGTCGGCGTGGTGACCGCCCCGCGGAGCCTGTTCGCCCTCTCGCCCCCGCTGTTCAGTCGTCCCTGGACACTCGTCACCAGCGTGTACGCACATGCTGGCCTGTCGCATCTCATCGCAAACGCCGTCGGAGTGGCGCTCGCCGGTGTCGTCCTCGAACGCCGGACGTCGCCGCTCCGATTCCACGCCTTCTTCCTCTCGACCGGCGCACTCGCCGGCGTCTCGCAGGTCTCGATTGCCAGCCTTGTCGGCCCGCTCGTTCCTGGGATGGTCAGCCACGTCTCCGTCCTCGGGGCCAGCGGCGCGGTGTTTGCGCTCTTTGGCTATCTGCTTGCCGCAAACCGCCTGACTGACACTGTCATCGGTGGGTTCGAACTCGCGCCGCGCGTCCAGTTGGCGCTGGCCGGCGGCGTCGCCGCGGCGATCACGCTCGCGACCGCGAACCCCGGCGTCGCGCTCATCGCACACTTCACCGGCCTTTTGTTGGGGTTCCTCGCCGGGCGCGTCCACCTGTTGCGACCGACGGACTCGCCACAGACGCCCGAGACCGCGAACTACTGACCGGCGTGCCGTCGTTCTGAGCTAGCGACGATATGCCCTGTCCCGTGGCACGTAGTTGGTAAGTGGTACCAAATAACTCGGCCACGTAGACAGACGGAATGGTACGGAGTCCCCGTGTCGAGTCCTTGGCAGTCGCGGCGCTACTGGTGCTTGCCGGCTGTGGCGGGTTCGTGGCAAACGGGGTAGACAGCAGCGCGGATCAGTCGACCGCGACCGAGACGACGACGCCGGACGCACCCTCACCGGCCGCGGCGAACGGGACGTTAGAGGTCCACTTCATCAACGTCGGCCAGTCGGTGGCGACCCTGCTGGTCAGCCCAGACAACGAGACGATGCTCATCGACTCCGGGGACTTCACCGACGACGGCGAGTACGTCCTCCAGTACCTCGACCGGCAGGGCATCGACCGCATAGACCACTTCGTCGTCTCGCACAACGACGCCGACCACATTGGTGGTAATGCGGCCGTCATCAGGCACTACGAGACCGAGAAAAGCGGCGTCGGTGCGGTGTACGACCCCGGTATCGCCGCGAGCACGCAGACCTACGAGCGGTACCTCGACGCCGTCGAAGCCCACAACGTGACGCTGTACGAAACGCGCGAGGGCGACCGGATTCCGTTTTCCGGCGTCGAGACGACCGTGCTCGGCCCGCCGGAGCCGTATCTGGAAAACGCGGCGCGAAACGAGAACAACATCGTCCTCCGAATCGAGCACGGTGAGACGAGCTTTCTCTTTACCGGCGATGCGGAGGACGACCAGGAGGCGTATCTCGTCGATACCTACGGAGCGGCGCTCAGGGCCACCGTACTGAAAGCCGGCCACCACGGCAGCGCGTTAAGCACGAGCGGGCCGCTACTCGACGCCGTCGACCCCCGGACCGTGGTGGTCTCGAGCGCCTACGATTCGCAGTACGGCCATCCGAACAACGAGACGCTCCAGCGCCTTACGGCGCGTTCGGTTCCGGCATACTGGACCGCAACCCACGGGGACACCGTCTTGACTAGCAACGGGACCGCTGTGACCGTCAGCACGCAGCGGGCAGCGCCGACCGACCCGCTGTCACTCCGCACTGGGGACCCGATTGCGCCGGGTGCGACCGAATCGGTTACGCCGCGAGCGACCTACCTGCCCCGCTCGTCCCCGCGGACTGATACACCGGGCCCAACCGCAACTGACGGGGGAACGCCCGCCGAGAACACAAGTGGCGACCTGATTATCGACCGGGTGCGCGCCGATGCGGCGGGCGACGACCGGGACAACCTCAACGACGAGTACGTCGTGTTCCGGAACGCGGGCGCGGAGCCGCTGGAAATGGGCGGCTGGACGGTCAGCGATGACGCCGGCCACAGCTACACCGTCCCCGACGGATTCACTCTCGGCCCGGACGAAACCGTGACGCTGCACACCGGCAGCGGCACCGACACGGACACCGACCTTTACTGGGGGTCGGGGCGTCCGATATGGAACAACGGCGGCGACACAGTCACTGTGACCGACGCCGACAACGAGACCATACTGAAACGGAGCTACTAATGCTACCTGACGGAACCTACACCGCCGTCGTCGACCGGATCGAAGACGGGATCGCCACGCTGGAAGTGGACACCGAGGACGGACTGTCTGCCCTCGATATTGCGGCGACCGAACTGCCGACCGAGGCGCGGACGGCCGACGTGGTTCTGGAAATCACTGTTGCAGACGCGGCGCTTGTGGATGTAATCCATGAGCCCGACGAAACCGATAACCGGGCGAGCGAGACACAGCGTCGGTTCGACCGATTATCCGAGCGGCCGCCACAGGACAGCGACGACACGTAAACGTGCCGCACACTCCGTAGGAGCCTGATAACAATATGTATTGAGTGCGTAGCTCGATGCATGTGGGACAGTGACACAGAAACGGTTGACCCACCGCTCGGGCAGTGTCCTGCCTGTGACGTGACGATTCCCGCAGCGAATCTCGTCATCGCGTACGACAGGGCCGGCGACTGGCCGCGGATGCTCGCCGCGTGCCCGGATTGTGGGGACGCCGTGAATCCAGTGTAATTCCTGTCACAAAATGACAGTACCTGTGGACGTGAATACACATAGACGCGCTGGCGCGGTCGTCTATCTGTGTAGTGACCATCGATTAGGTGCGGTATACTGTTGATTCGATTAATGATACCGAGGCCAGACAGGGGGAGTGAGGGTGGGGTCATCAAGCGGTGATAGCCCTCCGCTCCCGCACCGGAGCGACGCCGACAGACTGCGACTGACAGACCTCGGTCAATACCTCGATACGCTCGTGTTTGCGGCTCGCGGGGTCTGGACCGTGACACTCGTCGGTGTCCGACCGTTTGCGTTCTGGGGTGCGGTATTGCTGCCGCTGCTGTATCTCCCGTCGCTCTACGGCATCGGTACGGGGCAGAATACGGCGCTGTTCCTCGACCTCGTTGTCTGGCACGTGGCTTCTATCATCCTCGGCCACGGCCACACGCCGTTTTGGAGTCGATAGCTCGGTAATACTCCCGCTAACACTCCACGGCTGCCAGCCACCGCCTCCGCTCCACCTGAAACAATGGGGGTGTGGTGACGATTCTCGTCCCTAGAGTCAGCCAACAAAAATCTGCTCATCAAGCCGCTCGGTGGCGGTTTCGGCCAGCGTCTTGAGATTCACCGTATCCTCACGGTTGTATGACACCAGTGTTTCGAGTGCACCGTCGCGGCCCTGCTCGTGTTCCCGCCAGAGTCGCACCGCGTCTTGGCCCGAGATGTCCGGCCGGTCCCGCTCGATACCGATGTCCTGCTCGACCTGTTTGAGCCCGCCGGAGAGTCCGATTTTCTTGCAGGTGTACATCAGGTCTAGATGCGGGCGGTCAAGGTCGACATCGAAGTTCGCTTCGAGGAAGGGCACGTCGAAGCGCTTGCCGTTGAACGTCACCAGTAAGTCCGCACCGTCGAACGCGGCCCGGAGGTTCCCGGCGGTCAGGTCGTCACCGGCGATGAGCGTCTGTGTGTCCCCGTCCTGATGGAGGCTCACCGTCGTCACCTGGTTGCGGTCCTGGTCGAGTCCGGTCGTCTCGATGTCGAAGAAGCAGGCCCGTTCACGGAAGGTCTCGTACAGCCGCCAGCGCTCGCTGCTGGGAAACGCGTGGTCAAAATAGGTAACGTCGGTCTCGGCCACCCGGTCCCGTCCCTCGTCGATGAACTGCTGGATGCGGTCGCCGCGCTGGCCGCCGACGACGGACGGTTCGAACTCGTCCCAGTGGGTGACGCCCTGCTCCCAGATGGACCGCTCGGTCTTCTCCCCGACGCCGTCGGTTCCGATGAAACTGTTCTCGACGCGCACGCTCTCGGGTACAGGTTGGGCTGTATGTAAGCCCGTCGGTGCGACTGGAGTCGTGAAGGGCCTGCAACGCGTTCGACTGGCCGGCCTACGTCCCGCACATCGAGAGGATATCGCGATACACGAACTGGTTTTCCAGCGGGACGACGACGGTGCTATCGCAGTTTGCACACGTCGATTGCGGCTGGTCGAACGTCTGCTCGCAAAACGGACAGACGAACACCGACACACCGGTTGGATGGGCGTTGGACATATTCATCGGTGGGGTGCCGTGAACGAGTGTTCGCTCGCTATACGCATGCGGTGGCTACGAGCCCCTGACTATGTGTATAACACTCCCCGCTGTGCGCAGCTACTGACGAGCGAAAGCACGAAGCCGAATGGAACCCATGGACACACAATGACGACGTTCCTGCTCGCCACCAGCTCTGTCCACGTCACCGCAGCCGCCGCTGACTACCTCCAGCACCGCCTCGACTCGGCAGCCGATCACGATATCGTCGTGGTCGCGGTCCACGACCCCGATGCACCGTCGCGCGACGCTGGTGACGCCGTCAACGTCGCCCGCTCGCGGCTCGCAGCCTTCATGCCCGCGACGGAGACGCGAGACGGAGCGCCCGTAACGGAGATACTGGCGGCGGTTGACGAGCACGACCCGGACGAACTCCTCATCGGCCCCCACCGTGGGACCGACGACAGCGACGGCGTCGGGTCGATGGCTCGGGACCTCCTGACCAACGTCGACCGCCCCGTTATCGTCCTCCCATTGCCCTAGCGGGAGAACAGGCCGTCGTCCTCGAAAGTCAGACCGAGGTCGACATCGAGCAGGTCCTCGGCCATCGCGGCGACAGTTGGAGCGACATCCGACTCGGGGTCCGTCGCAAGCGGTCTGGGTGCGCCCGGTCCGATGTGTGGAACGGTGTGTGCCGCGTCTTCGACGGATTCACCGCCATCGCCGTGCACGCGGGTGGCGACAATGGCCGATGCCGGTGCGCCGATGTCACGGAGTCGGCCTCGTTGCCTCGGAAACAGGTCGCTGCCGCGCTGGCTGGCCGGCACTACAAGCGCCCGCCGCTGTGCGGTCGTGGCAGCGGCGACGGCCTGATTCGATGCGATCGGCGGCACATCGAGCAGGACGTGGTCGAACCGGCCGGCTACCTCTTCGATAGCCTGTTCGAGCGCCTGTGCGCTTTCGGCTGACTTCGCTCGCGCGAGGCGCTCAAACGGCGCGTGGGCCGGACAGAGCGCGACCCGCCCGTCGGCGTCGATATCCCACTCGAACAGTGCCTCATCGACTGACGCGTCGCCGACGGCTACCGCGGTCACGTCGGCATCGAGCCGCCCGTCGACGTACGTCGCCAGCCCCTGTGTGCCGAAGGCTGCGTCGACGACAGCGACGGACCGCCCACCCCGGGCCAGTGTCGCCGCTGTCTCGACTGTCAGCCTTGTTGTTCCAGCCCCACCAGTACACCCGACGAACGCAAGCGTCGAAACCCCCATGCGTTGCTGTTGGCGTATCTTTCGGTAAAAAGATGCGGAATTTTACGCTTGCTCAGCGACGATGTCGTTCTCGATGTCGTCCAGTTCGTCGTCAGAAATGTCGGGACGGTCGTTGACCAGCACGTGAATCGGGCGGCCGCCGTCGTCCTCGAACCGCGGGATAATGTGGCCGTGGACGTGGGGGACCTCCTGACCGGCCACCTCACCGTTGTTGAACGCAACCGTGCTGGCGGGGGCGTCGACGGCCGACTCGACGGCGGGGACGAGTTCGTGCAACGTCGACATGACTGCACTCGCCACATCGGCGGGCGTGTCGTTCAGCCGCTCGTGGTGGGCCTTCGGAATGACGAGCGTGTGGCCTGGCGAGAGCGGATTGGCGTCCAGAAACGCCAGCACGGTGTCGTCCTCGTAGACGGTGCGGCCGGGGATGTCGCCGGCAACGATCTGACAGAAGATGCAGTCCTCGCTCATGGTCGTCCCTGCGTCCGGCGGTCACAAGAAGGTTCTAGGTGTCGGCGACACCGGCGACCGCGTCCGTGAGAGCGTCGACATACGTCTCGCGGTCGTAGCCCAGCCGCGAGAGCCAGACTTCCTGATACGACGGGTGGAGCAGCGGAACCACGGGCACGCCCAGCGCCTCGCTTCGGCGGGGGTCGAGCACGCTGTCGAGGAAGCCGTCAAGCGACTCGCCGTCCAGCGCCAGTACTGTCTTCGTCGCGTGTTTCCCGGTCGCCACGACCGCAGTCGGCTCGATCGCCTCGACTTCTTCGACGAGGTAGGGCCGGCAGTTCGCCAGTTCCGCATCGGTCGGGTCGCGGTTCCCCGGCGGGTGGCACTTCACGGCGTTGGTGTAGTAGCAGTCGTCGTGACTGAACCCGGCGTCGGTGAGCAGGTCGCGGACCTTCCGGCCGGAACGCCGTGACGTGTAGGCCATCCCGGTCAGATTGCCGCCCTGCCAGTGCTCGGCCTCGGAGTCGCCCTCGGCTGGGGCCTCGCCGACTACCACGAGGTCGGCGTCCAGCGGACCGTTGCCCCACGAGATGCAGGTCCGGCTCTCGGCGAGTTCAGGGCAACGCCGACAGTCCGCTGTGAGGGTGTTTCGCTCCGCTCCGTCCGGAAACGTTGGCACATCTGTGGTAAGGGCTGTGCGTGGCAAGTCGGTGGCGGTACCGACGTACTGTCTGGGCCACCACAAGACGTTTATCGCCGGTGGCCGCTCCAGCATCTGTATGCCCTCCTACGAGTACCGCACTATCGAGGTTGACAGTGATGTCATGATCGCCGGACTCGGCGGCGAGGTCACGCCGCCGATCGAGCAACTGAACGAACTCGGAGCCGAGGGGTGGCATGTCGCCGCTCCGCTCACGGACAAGACCGGCGAGACGGTCAGCTTGCTCCTTCAGCGTGAGCGCGAGCGCTGAACGGTACACATACAACCGATTGTCCTTTATTGGAGGCGGCGAATGTGGCGGTATGGAACGTTTCGCCGCTGTCGATGACCAGTACGACCCCGACGCCGTCGAGGACGGCGTCTTCGAGTACTGGGACGACGTCGACGCCTACGAGCAGACGAAGGCCCACCGGGCCGACGGCGAGGACTACTTCTTCGTTGATGGACCGCCCTACACCTCCGGCGCGGCCCACATGGGCACGACGTGGAACAAGACCCTGAAGGACTGTTACATCCGCTACCTGCGGATGCAGGGCTACAACGTCACTGACCGGCCGGGCTATGACATGCACGGCCTCCCCATCGAGACGAAAGTCGAGGAGCGCCTCGACTTCGAGAACAAGAAAGACATCGAGCAGTTCGGTGAGGAGAACTTCATCGAGGAGTGCAAAGACTTCGCCGAGGAGCAACTCGAAGGCCTCCAGACGGACTTTCAGGACTTCGGCGTCTGGATGGACTGGGACGACCCGTACAAGACGGTCAACCCGGAGTATATGGAGGCCGCCTGGTGGGGCTTCCAGCAGGCTCACGAGCGCGACCTCGTCGAACAGGGCCAGCGCTCCATCAACCAGTGCCCGCGCTGTGAGACCGGCATCGCCAACAACGAGGTCGAGTACCACGACGTGGGCAAGCCGTCGATTTACGTGAAGTTCCCGCTGGCGGAACAGGATGGCAGTCTGGTCATCTGGACGACGACGCCCTGGACAATCGTCGCCAACACCTTCGTCGCCGCCGACGGTGACCTCGAATACGTGGGCGTCGACGCCGAGAAAGACGGCGACACCGAACGCCTCTATCTCGCCGAGGCCTGTGTCGAGGATGTACTGAAGGCCGGCCGGTACGACGACTACGAGGTCGTCGAGGAACTGTCCGGCGAGGAGATGGTCGGCTGGGCGTACGAGCACCCGCTGGCCGAGGAAGTGCCGGACCACGCCCAAGGCGAGGGCTCTGGGCAGGTGTACACCGCCGACTACGTCGAGGCCGACCGCACGGGCCTCGTCCACTCCGCGCCCGGCCACGGTGAGGAGGACTTCGAGCGCGGACAGGAACTCGACCTCGAAATCTTCTGTCCGGTCGGGAGCGACGGCGTTTACACCGACGACGCGGGCAAGTACGCCGGGACGTTCGTCCGCGACGCCAACGACGAGGTCATCGACGACCTCGACGAGAACGGCGTCCTGCTCTCCAGTGAACCTGGCCACACCGTCCGCGAAGGGCAGTGCTGGCGCTGTGACACCGACATCGTCCGTATCGTTACCGACCAGTGGTTCATCACGGTGACCGACATCAAGGACGAACTGCTTGCGAACATCGAGGACAGCGAGTGGTACCCGCAGTGGGCCCGCGATAACCGCTTCCGGGACTTCGTTGAGGACGCGCCGGACTGGAACGTCTCGCGGCAGCGCTACTGGGGCATCCCGATCCCCATCTGGCTCCCTGAAGACTGGTCCGGTGACATGGACGACGCCATCGTCGTCGGCGACCGCGAGGAACTCGCCGAGCGGGTCGACCAGGACATCGACCCCGAAAATGTCGACCTCCACAAGGGCACGGTCGACGACCTCACCATCACCGAGGACAGCACGACCTACACCCGTGTCGGCGACGTGTTCGACGTGTGGCTCGACTCTTCCGTCGCGACATGGGGGACCGTCAACTACCCCGAGCAGACGGAGGACTTCGAGGAGCTGTGGCCCGCCGACCTCATCATGGAGGCCCACGACCAGACCCGCGGCTGGTTCTGGTCTCAGCTGGGCATGAGCACCGCCGCGACCGGCGAAATACCGTACAAGCAGGTGCTG
This sequence comes from Haloarcula marismortui ATCC 43049, assembly GCF_000011085.1. Taxonomy (NCBI): domain Archaea; kingdom Methanobacteriati; phylum Methanobacteriota; class Halobacteria; order Halobacteriales; family Haloarculaceae; genus Haloarcula; species Haloarcula marismortui. The sequence goes on along the minus strand of NC_006396.1, from coordinate 2,349,932 downwards.
ATGCACGGTTACGCCAACATGCCCGACGGCCGTGGGATGTCCAAGTCCAAAGGCGTCCTCATCGACCCCCACGAAGTCATCGAGAAGCACGGCCGCGACCCGATGCGGCTGTTCCTGCTATCGGTGACTGCTCAGGGCGAGGACATGAACTTCTCCTGGGAGGAAACCGCCGAGATGCAACGGCGGCTGAACATCCTCTGGAACGTCGCCCGGTTCCCGCTGCCGTACATGCGGGCCGACGACTTCGACCCCGAGGAAACGACGGTCGAGGACCTCCGCGACGACCTCGAACTCGTCGACGAGTGGGTGCTCTCCCGGCTCCAGAGCGTCACCGAGGCGATGACCGACTCGATGGACGACTTCGAGAACGACAAGGCGGTCGACGAACTGCTCGAATTCGTCGTCGAAGACGTCTCTCGCTTCTACATTCAGGTCGTCCGCGAGCGGATGTGGGAGGAGGAAGACAGCGCCTCGAAGCAGGCGGCCTACGCCACCCTCTATCGCGTGCTCGAATCCGTGGCCGCGCTGTTTGCTCCGTTCACGCCGTTCGTCGCCGAGCAGGTGTACGGCGCACTCACCGGCGACGCCGGCCACCCGACGGTCCACATGTGCGACTGGCCCGAGGTCGACGCCGACCTGCACGACCCCGCACTCGAACGCGAAATCGAGGTCGTCCGCGAGGTCGAGGAGGCGGGCTCGAATGCCCGCCAGCAGGCCGAACGCAAGCTCCGCTGGCCCGTCACCCGCGTCGTCGTCGACGTGGACAGCGACGACGTGGCCGATGCGGTCCGCGCACAGGAAGCCATCATCGCCGACCGGCTCAACGCCCGCGCCGTCGAGGTTGTCGGCGCTGACGACGAGTGGGGCGAACTCCAGTACTCCGCCGAGGCCGACATGAGCGAACTCGGCCCGGCCTTCGGCGACGACGCCGGCCGCGTGATGAACGCGCTCAACGAGGCCCGCGTCACCGAGCAATCACTCGATACCCTCGAAGGTACAGTACGCGAGGCGCTCGGTGAGGACGTCGACCTCACCGAGGAAATGGTCGAATTCCGCCGCGAGACGCCCGAGGGCGTCACCGGAACGGAGTTCACCGCGCTGGACGGCGGCGGCGTCGTCTATGTCGACACCGCGCTCACCGAGGACATCGAGAGCGAGGGGTACGCCCGCGAGGTCATCCGCCGAATCCAGGAGATGCGCAAAGACCTCGAACTGGACATCGAGGAACGCATCGCCGTGGACCTGACAATCGACGACGAGCGCGTGGATTCGCTGGTCCGCGAGCACGAGGCCCTCATCAAAGAGGAGGTTCGCGCTGACGAGCTAGACGGCGTCGAAGATGGCCATCGCAAGACCTGGGAGGTCGAAGGAACTGATATGGAGATTGCGATTGCGCCGTGCGAGGCCGACCAGCGGGAGGCCTCGGAACAGGCGAGCGGCGACTAAGAGGAGCCGCGAGCCGTGGCGGCTGCGGAAGCGTCGGACTGACGGCCGGTAGCTGCCACTTTCGGCGAGCGATCACGCAGTATCGGTTGTGCTGTACAGCGGAGCGATCCGAATAGTTCTTGATTCAGGTCTGTACCTACACTTGCTTGTACAGAACGCTATACTTACTGAGAATTGGGGACACCGTCGAAGCGAAAACTGTCTACAGTAACCTGAAGCAACGGCCAGCGGGTTTTTTGAGGTTCTCATAAAATATCGTTTGTTGAAATCCCACGCCGTAATTTATGTAAATGAGTACACTATGGACAGACAGTGCAGAGTAATACGTCAGACTCAGGCGATTACACGCTTGGACCGTCAATTTCTGAAGCTGTCACGGAAGAAGAGCGGTTACGCGCGGAACGCGACCACTGGAAACACCTGTTCGATCAGCTTGTCGAACAGTTCCCGGAGCCGGCTCTCGCTGTCGATAATGACGGGCTGCTGACTCACTGGAATGACGTCCAAGCTGAATTTCACGGCGTTGATTCCGAGGTAGCGAAAGGAGAAGTCGCACACGAGATTATCGGAACCGACGACGTGACTGAAACGCTTGCTGAGGAAGTCACACGAACCGGCGAACCGGTACGGGAAACAGATGTTCGGTCCGGGACCCATGACGACGGAACGAACTGGCACGTCAGGGCAACCGCTGTCCCGCTTGTTTCACCGACCGGCGACGTCGTCGGTGCCTTCGAGTATGTAAGCCGTGTGACGGATCTCGTCGAGCAGCGGAAATCGATGCGGACGGTACAGAAGCAGGTTCAGGGCGAACTCGAAACGACGGTGACGGACCTGGAGTCGGCGGCTGAACAGGTCACGACGAACGCAGAGGAGATCGCAGACATTGCCGACGAAGAAGCAGCGCACATCGACGATGTCGATGACGAAATACAGACGCTCAGTGCGACGACTGAAGAAGTGGCCTCTAGCGTCGAAACGATCAGCACACAGGGCGAGGAAGCGGAGACGCTCGCCGAAGAGTCGGAGGATGCGACCGAAGAACTTCTAGAGACACTGAACACAGTCACCGCAGCCAGCGAGCAGATGGCGGCGGACGCGGATAGCCTCGCGTCCCGTGTCGATGAAATCGATGCGGTCGTCACGACGATCAACGACTTGGCTGAGCAGACAAATATGCTGGCGCTAAACGCGTCAATAGAGGCCGCTAGGGCGGGTGAAGAGGGCGATGGGTTTGCGGTCGTTGCAGATGAGGTAAAAACGCTTGCCACAGAATCGCAGGCCGAAGCAGAACGTATTGATGAGCTGGTTTCTGATATCGCGGAGATCGCGTCGCAAACCGTCGACAGTGTTCAGCAAACCACGGGGCGTATTGCTGAAATAGAACGGCAGACGCGAAACGTCTCCGAGAACCAGCAACGCATACAGTCGTCGATCTCTGACATTGCTGGCCAACTGAACCAAATCGCTGATGCGACGGACGACCAGGCCGCAAGCGCCGAGGAAATCGCCGCGGTACTGGACACGACTGTCGACGGTGTCCAACAGGTAGCCACTGAAGTTGCGGAGCTTGCAAAAGCGAACAAGCGACAGACTACACAGGTCACACAGATCCGGGAAAGCGTCGCATCTCTAGAGGAAAATCTTAGTACTGTTGTCGACGACTAGCGAGACTGTTTCTTTCGCTGTCGTTGTGACAGCGTCAGAGACCGCTCACATCAGGAGTGTGAACACGGCCACCTGTATCGGAACGAGGATCCCAAGCGTTGCGATCGAACAAATACTCGCCATTCGTGTGAGTTCCACAGAATTGACCATCCCACTGCCAAGGATAGCGACAAGGACTGCCGACTGGTACGGGAAAAAGTAGGTGTTGAGTGCGACCGCTTCCATCATTGCGATGGGAACAAGCGGAAGTCCGGCGTTTCCGGCGAACGTAACTAATACTGGCGTCAGGACGCTGGCGACCGCGAGCCCCTCCATAAGCAGGGTGAGCGCGAGCGCAGACACGACGACCGCGGCGAGCACCAGCGGGAGCGACGGGTCGGATGGAAGCACGGATAACAAGGTGGTCGCTGCGGCGTCGGTGAATCCGGTCTGCCGGAGCCCCTCGGCGATAGCGAAGATCGCACCGAGGAAAAACATGATCGAGAAATCGGCGTCGCCGACACTCTCCGGGGCGGCAACACCGATTCGCGGCATAAACGCCAGTAACACCACGACAACTGCACCGAACAGCGGATGCAAGCCGTGGACGAAGTCCGTCGCCCAGATCACGGCTCCGACTGCGAGAAAGACGAGCATACGCCGCTCGCGTGCGCTGACGGATAGCCCGTCCGCTTGTTCGGGTGTCTCAACGCGCTGCTGACTTGTTGGCCGATACAGAACGTATGCGATGCCAATAACGAGAATCGTTCGCCCGAGACTCATCGATGGCCCGAGCCACAGCAGCCACTCTCCCCACGCGATAGTTGGGCCGCCGCTGGACTCGATCAGTCCAGTGATAATGATGTTCGCTAGCGAGCCTGTGAGTATCCCTGACGCCCCGTAAAACGTGACAAACAGCGGCCCGAGAAAAATACCGACCTTCGCCCGTCGTTCGCTGAAGAGGTCGCCGAGTGACGCGAGGATCGGCGCGAGGATGAGCACGCGAACCAGCGCCGATGGAATGAGCACTGCAAGCAACAGGCTCCCGAGCGAAAGCGTGACAAGCAGGTATCGATACACCACCACAGCATCCTCTACTGCAGTTGTCGGGAGCAGATAGAGCGCCGCTCGCTCAACGAGGTCGGCGAGGCCGCTTTTCCGGGCCGCCTCGCCAATAAGAATGCCAGCGACAACTAACCACGTCGCGGGGGACTGGAACCCGGTCAGGGCCAACTCCGTGGAAAAGCTGCCACCGATGAGTCCAATACACAGCAATGCAGTAAACCACGGCTCGACAGGCGACCCGACCCACAGTGCGACACAGAACAGTGTAATCGCTAACATCCGGGTTGCGTCGGCTGAGAGCGGTGCCACCTGAAGTACGACTCCCGCGGCTATCAGTCCAACTGGCACCACCAACCATGACGCATCGATATCGCTGAACGGCAGCGATGTACCGACACTCCTCTCCGACATCGTGATCAGTTACCTCCGAGGTGTGTGCGCGTTTTAGCTTATCGATATCCCGGGTATCGGATGAGATCGGTGATAGATATCCCGGGGCAACACTGCCAAGCCGGCTTTTGAGGAATAAATCCCGCGACCAGGGCAGTCAGAAGGGGAACTCGCGTGCCTCGTGTTGCAGCGATATCCACTTCTTTTCGGTGACCTCTGCGAGGAAGTCATCGCTGTTGTACCCGCCGACGCCTGACGCGCCGGTCCCACTGAACGGGACGTGTGCCTCGTCGTTAATCGGCTGGTCGTTGACGTGGACCATTCCGGTCTCCATCCGCTGTGCGATGCGCTTGCCTGCACCAACGTCACCGGCGTGGACTGACCCGGAGAGCCCGAGTGGCGTATCGTTTGCGAGCGCGACAGCCTCGTCGACATCCGCCGCTTGAATGATCGGAACGACCGGCCCGAAGTGTTCGTTGCAGGCGGCAGCCATCTCGTTTGTCACGTCTGAAAGCACCGTCGGTGCCACCACCAGCGAGTCATCGACGCCATTGAGCTCGACAACGTCGCCACCTGTTTCGAGCGTGGCACCCGCCTCGATGGTCTGCTGTATATACGTCAGTATCTCGTCACGCTGTGACTCGTCGATAATCGGCCCGACAACGACCTCGTCGTGTGCGCTCCCCGCGGGCAGGTCCGCAACGCGCGCCGTCAGCTTCTCGACGTACTCGTCGTACACGTCCGCTTCCACGATATGGCGATTGATCGAGATACACACCTGGCCCTGGTGAGTGAAGGAACCGAACAACCCGGCATCGACAGCCGCGTCGATGTCTGCGTCGGCTGTCACGATATGAGCGTTGTTGCCGCCCAGTTCCATGGCAGCCTCCGAAAGGTTCTCACCGGCTGTCGCGGCGACCCGACGACCGACTTCGCTCGACCCGGTGAACGCCACTACGTCGCTGTGCTCGTGGCCCGCCACAGCATCACCGATTTCGGAGCCCCGCCCGGTCACAATGTTCAAGACGCCGTCCGGGAACCCGACGTCTTCGAACAGACGAGCAAACAGGAGGCCGCCAGTGATCGGCGTGTTCGTCGCGGGTTTCAGTACAACCGTGTTCCCGGCGGCAATAGCCGGTGCCAGCGCCCGGACAGAGAGGTTCAGTGGGAAGTTCCACGGTGAGATTACTGTCACCACGCCCTGCGGTTCACGCTCGACGATGTGCTCCTTACCGGGGATGTTCGAGACGGCGTGTTCGCCCTTCATCCGCCGAGGCATGGTCGCGGCCTCGGCGACTTGGTCGGTTGTGAGGTCGACTGACGTGTGCCCCACTGGCGGGACCTGTCCGGCCTCGGCTGCAAGGAGCGAGACAATCTCCTCTCGGCGCTGTTCAATCGCCTGGAGCAGGTCCTGTGTCAGCTCCTCGCGGTGCGCGGGCGGCGTCTGCCTCCATTCCTCCTGAGCGCGTTCGGCCGCTTCATAGGCTGCGTCGACGTCTGCTTCGTTCCCGCGGGGAACCTGTGCAACCGTCTCCCGCGTCGATGGGTTCTCAACGGCGAGACTGTCGCCCGAGTCGGGCTCACACCAGTCTCCGTTGATATAGAGCTCCTCCCAGTTCCCCTCAATACCGTAGCGCGGTCTGCTGTCCTGTGCCATGTTCCTGCACAACGCTTGCCTAGAAATCAACCTTGCGACACGTTATCAGAATTGGTACTGAGGGCTGTCTGCGACAGACACGGCTCTGCGCTCCGTGTTCACTATCGGATTGCCCGCCGCGTGATTCGACTGCTGGCTGCCAGCCGTACAAACGGACAGCGCTGTGCTCCAATCATTCCAGCCTCTCCGAGAGGACCGGCGCGGCGCTGACCTCGCTGACGGCGCGTTCGAGCGTGTCCGTCCCGTAGACGGCTTCGACGCCGGCACTGTTGAGCTTCGTCAGGGCATTGCTGGCGAGCATGGGGTGGACGCAACTGACGAACACACGCTGGGCGTCGCGGTCGTCAAGGACGCTGACGGACTCGCTCATCGTCGACCCGGTGGCGATGATGTCGTCGACAAGCACCACATCCCGGCCCTCGACCGGTGCGTCGCTGGGGCTGATTTCGATGTCGCCGGTGTTGTAGTCCCGGTCCTTCTCGAAGAAGTCCGTCTCGCCCTCACCGTATGCGTCCCGGACCGTTGTCGCGAGAGCGATTGCGCCTTCGTCGGGCGAGAGAAAGAGCGGGTCCTGCAGGTCCGCAGGCAGTGGGTCGGCGAGAACACTCGCCGCGTCAACGTTGGTAGCTGGCACGTCGAAAAAGTCACAGACGGCCGGCTCGTGTGGATTTACCGTCAGCACGCGGTCGGTTCCCGTTGAAATAGCGCGGGCCATTGCCCGCGAGGAGACCGGCTCGCCGGGCTTGAACGCCTCGTCCTGACGGGCGTAGCCCATGTATGGAATGACGGTGATAACCTCACTTGCACCGCTTTCGCGGGCCGCGTCCTGCAACTGGAGCAACTGGAGGTGTGCGTCGCTGTCGACGGTTGAGGCGACGACGACGGCACGCTCGCCGGAGACTGCTTTTGGGACCTGAACGACGTGTTCTCCGTCGGGGAACCGTTCGTACTCGACCCGTCCCAGCCGCTCGCCGGTCGCCTCGGCGAGGGTCGCCGCGAACGCCTGTGTGTCCGCCCCGGGGATAATCATATCCGGTGGGTGGCTGCCCGGGCTAAACCCTGTTTCGGTTCCGTAAGCGGATGTGGCGCGTGAGACAGGCACGCGACTGATTGGTGCTGCCGGGGTGGGCCGTGTTCGGTCAGGCGACGGCGACGCCGACGACATCGGGGACGCCCAGTGAGCGCTGTCGCCAGCCGCCCTGTCCGTCGGCTGTCGCCTCGGCCGCAGTCGCAACGAGGAAGGTCCCGTTCTCGGTGATAGCGTAGGTGTCGTCGCCGTGGGTCACGTCGACCACGCGCTCGTCGACGGGGAGCGTACACGGCTCCCACGACCCGTCGGTTAGCTCGTACAGCCCGTCCGCCGCGGCAGCGTGCACCTGCTCGCCGTCGCTTGCGACCGCCACGTGCCGGCCAGACCGCACCTCGGTCCACTCGCCGTTCTCGCCTCCGTAGCGGTACAGCCCGCTCTCGGTCGCGGCGTAGTCGCCGGACACGTCGGCCACGTCCACGAGCCCGAGTCGGTCGAGCGACGGAAGCGCGTACACGCCCTCGGCCGCAGCGAGGCGGTCGCCGTCGATGGCCTGGACGTCCGCGACCTCGCCGATACCTTGCCACTCCCCGGTGTACCGAGCGACGCGGCTGTCGCCGGCTGCGAGCAGTCCGTCGCCGTCGTAGCCGACGGCGGTGGCCGGCCCGAACCCGGTCGGGACGAAGCCGTCGTCGGTCAACACGAGCACGTCCTCGTCGGTGGCGACCGCGACTTCGCCGCTCGCCCCGGCCACATCACGGGCATTGCACCGCTCGCTCAGACTGAACCGCCCGATCTGGCCACCGGCCGTCTCGACACGGGTGACGCCCAGTCCTGACGCGACGTACGCGTGGGTCTCCGGGCGCTTCGCCCCGTACATCCGCTTCTCCGAAAGTGCGATGTCGTCGTCGCTCACCTCATATCGCCTCTTTGTATGCTTCGAGCGCATTCTCAATGTCTTCACCTGTGTGGGCATCACAGATGAACTGTGACTCGAACTGGTTCGCCGTGAGGAACACGCCCTGGTCTTTCATCGCGGGCCAGAACAGCCGCTCCCACCGCTCGGTCTCGGCCTGTGTCACATCGTGGCCGGTCTTCGGACAGTACTCGAAGCGCGGACAGGACTCCTGTTGCTGGCAGCCAGCCTCACATTGCCCCTCGAGCGAATCCGGACCATCACGGGTGAAGATGACCTTGAACATCGAATCCCGGCCGACGACGGTATACTCGGGAGCTTGGTCTTCGAGGATGTCCTGCAAGCCTGCTCGGAGTCGTTCACCGAGGTCGTTGACGTGGCCGTATACGTCGTGTTCAGCCGCATACCGCAACGTCTCCAGGCCGGCCGCCATCGTCACGGGGTGGCCGGAGAAGGTCCCGGACTGGAACACGTCGCCGGCAGGGGTGAACTGCTCGATGATCTCGCTTTTGCCGCCGATTGCCCCGACCGGGAAGCCGCCACCGACGATCTTCCCAAAGGTGGTGATGTCGGGGTCGATGTCGAACGCGCCCTGGGCACACTGGAGACCGCCGACGCGGAAGCCGGTAATGACCTCGTCGAAGATGAGCAGGGAGCCGTGGTCGTCACACAACTGCCGGAGCGTGTCGTGATAGCCCTCGACCGGGTGGACGATGCCGTAGTTCCCGAGGATGGGTTCGGTGAGGACAGCCGCGATGTCGTCGCCGTGTTCCTCGAACACCTCGTGGGCGGCTTCCTCGTCGTTGAACGGCACGGTCAGGGTGTGCTCGGCGAAGCTCTCGGGGATACCGGGGCTGGACGGGGCCGTGTGGTCGCCCTCGCCCTCGACCAGCGTGGACTCCTGTGCGCCGTGGTAGCCGCTCTGCATCACGACGATTTTGTCCCGCCCCGTGTAGCCACGAGCCAGTCGGACCGCCGAGACCGTCGCTTCGGTCCCGCTGTTGACGAACCGGAGCATCTCGACGCTTGGGACGTGTCGGGTGACGAACTCGGCCAGTTCGACCTCGACTTCGGTGGGCGCGCCGTACATCGGCCCCTCAGCGGCGTGTTGCTGGATGGCCGACTGGACCTGTTCGGGCAGGCTGTGGCCCAACAGGAGCGGGCCATAGCCCATGACGAAGTCGATGTAGCGGTTGCCGTCGGCGTCGATGACGTGCCCGCCGTCCCCCTTCTCGACGAAGAACGGATAGGGCCGCGTCGCTCGCACGGAGGAGTTGACGCCGCCCGACAGCACCGACAGGGCGCGGTCGTACAGCGCTCGTGACTGCTCGTGGTTCATACGCTGCCGTTTGACCGCTGTCAGAAAGAAACTGTTGTTACTTCGCGGTGCCTCCAATCTAGTGGACGGATGTCACACGCTTGCCGTTGAAATAAGTATTTCGTAAAGAGTCACTGTTATACAGTGTGTGTTCATCTATGGAAATACGATAATGGCATCCGAACGTACTGTAATATCATGCCAAACTGGACAAATGGGCGTCGAGACGGCGCGTGGGCGGCTGTGAGCGACTGGGTGCCGACGACGTGTATGCGGTGTGCCGTTGGCTGTGGCCACATGCATCAGGGCGCTGACGAGGGGTATGGTATCGACGCTGTTCGCGGCGACGCCGCGCATCCAGTCAGCCAGGGTCTCGCCTGTGCACGCGGCCTCCGAGAGAGCAAAGACCCCGACGGGGAGTGGCTCACCCGGCCGATGGTCCGCAGTGACGGCGAACTCCGCCAGACCCAGTGGGACGTGGCGCTGGCTCGCGCCGTCGAGGGCCTTCAGGCCGTCCACCAGCAGGACCCCGACGCTGTCGCCGTCCTCGGCAGCGGCCAGCAGACCAACGAGGCCGCTTACGCGCTGGGGAAGGTCGCCCGCGGCGGCTTCGGCACGACGAACTACGACGCCAACACGACGCTGTGTATGGCCAGTGCCGTCACCGCCTACTACCAGTCCTTCGGTAGCGACGCGCCGCCGTGTACCTACGCCGACATCAGCGACGCCGACCGCCACGTCGTCTGGGGGGCGAACCCGGCGGTCGCCCACCCCGTGCTGTTCCGCTGGGTTCAGCAGTCCGCTGACGAAGACGGCGTCGAAATCATCGTCGTCGACCCTGTCCGCTCCGAGACTGCAGAGAACGCCGAACATCACGTCGCACCTGACCCGGGGAAGGACCTCGCACTGGCTCGCGCCGTCCTTGCCCGTATCGTCGAAACAGGGCGGGTCGACCGCGAGTTCGTCGATGAAGCGACCGACGGGTTCGAGGACCTGCTTGCGACGCTGCCCGATGCCGATGACGCGGCCGACGAGGCCGGCATCGAGATGGCCGAGGTGGACCTGCTTGCCGACGCGATGGACCAGCAGGCGCTCATCTACTGGGGCATGGGCATCAATCAGCACGTTCAGGGGACCGAGACCGCACGGGCGCTCATCGACCTGACGCTGGCGACGGGGAACCTTCGACCCGGCGGCGGCCCGTTCTCGCTGACCGGCCAGGCCAACTCCATGGGGACCCGCATCTGCTCCTCGAAAGGAACTTGGCCTGGCCAGCGGGCCTTCGAGGACCCGGACCACCGCCGCCTCGTCGCCGACCACTGGGACGTGCCGGTGGACCGCCTCCCCGACGACACCGGTCCCGGCCCGGTCGGGATGCTCGAAGGCGAACCCGAGGCCGTCTGGGCTGTCGCCACCAATCCCGTTGCCGGGATGCCCGAGTCCGAGAGCGTCCGCGAGACACTGGAAGACGCCTTCGTCGTCGTACAGGACGCCTTCCACACCGAAACGACGGAGATTGCCGACGTGGTCTTGCCGGCCGCGACGTGGGGCGAAAGCGACGGCACGACAACGAACATGGAGCGGACCATCTCCCGCGTCCGGTCGGCGACCGACGTGCCAAGCGGTGTCAGATCGGACCTTGACATCATCGCTACCATCGGTTCGCGGCTGTTTCCCGGGCTGTTCGAGTCCACGTCGCCGAACCCGTCGGCTGTGTTCGATGAGTTCACCGCCCTCACAGAGGGGACGGTCGCTGATTGCTCGGGCATCACCTACGAGCGCCTCGACGACAGCCACGCCGTGCGGTGGCCCGCGCCCGACGACGACAGCGCCGGCGGCTACCGCTACTACGACGACGAGTCGTGGTCGTTCCCGACCTCCTCGGGCCGCGCGCAGTTCTCGACCGGCCGCCAGGGGACGCTTCCGGAGCCGACCGACGACGACTACCCGCTGACGCTGACCACCGCCCGCGAGGCCGACGGATACAACACCGGTGTCCGCTCCCGCGGCGGCGAGGCCGGGGCCCTGGTGGCCCGCATCCACCCCGAGACGGTTGCGGAACACAGCGAACTCGTCACCGACGAGACACTGACCGTCGAGACCCGTCGCGGCTCTGCGACAGTCGACATCGACCGCGATGCGGGCGTTCCCCGCGGGATGGTCTGGCTGCCGATCCACCATCCGGCGACGAACCGGCTGACGCTTTCAGACCGGGACCCCCAGTCCGACGAGCCGAACTTCAAACAGTGTGCTGCCCGCCTCGTTGCAGCCGAGGCGGAACTGTCGCCGGCGACGGCTGACTGATACTGTTGGCTGTAGCTGAGACCTGATACTCGCGGTGGCGAAAGTCCCGAAAGCCGTACAGCTGACAGGCGTCCAGCTACCACGCAGCCCAGTTAGTTCGTCTGCATGATGACATCTCACTCAGTGTGAAATAACCCAATGTATGTCCAACTATACACTCGTGTGGTGGGCGTTCAATGGCCTTAAACAGGTGATATCCGATGATATATTTGCTACCTTTCCACTCAGGCGCTTTAGAATAGCCGTTATGTAAAGGGGTACTGTTATTAAATGACGAGTCTTTTGCCTATCATGTACTGATGTGGTCACACATCCAAAATATAATAGAATTGGTGGACAAAAAACCGGTAATAATCGTAAATGGCGTGCAGTCCGTAACTGAGGTGTCGGCATGGGACTGATCAAGATGACGAAGTACCGGACGCTGCTGCTGGCGACCATCGGCTTCAATTTCTCGTTCCTTATTTGGTTCTCGTTCGCGCCGTTTACTGGCCCGATGGCCGAGGAGTTCGGACTGTCGACGGCGGAGATCGGGATTCTGGCGAGTTCGGCCATCTGGATGGCTCCGTTTGGCCGAATGCTCACCGGCTGGCTCTCGGATAAGTTCGGTGCACCGGCCATCTTTGCCATCGTGCTGGCCTACGTTGGTGTGTTCTCGATCGGGAGCGCCTTCGCACAGGACTACTCCGTGTTCTTCGTGCTCCGACTCATCGTGGCGACGGCCGGCATCACGTTCGTCATCGGCATCCAGCACGTCGCCGAGTGGTTCGAGGAGGAGAACCTCGGTCTGGCGGAGGGCATCTACGCCGGTGTCGGGAACGCCGGCGCCGCCGGCGGCGCGCTGATTCTCCCTCGCGTGTTCGGGTCCGGGTGGAACGGGCCGCTGTTCTCGACCAACTGGCGAGCCGCGTTCTTCTACACCGGCATCGTCTCCATCCTCCTCGCAATCGCCTACTACACACTCGGCGAGGCCGCCAAGACCGAGGCGAAACGCCAGGCGACCAAAGAGAACACCAACTTCAAAGGCTGGCTGCACACGGCCACGCGGTACGGCACTGTCGTCCTTGCCGCCGCGTACATCATGTCTTTTGGCCTCGAACTGTCGATGAACGGGTGGCTCGCCACCTACTACCGCGAGGCGTTCAACCAGGACAACCTCGTCATCGCGAGCACCTTCGCTGCGACGTTCTCGATTGCTGCGGGACTGCTCCGGCCCTTTGGCGGCTACGGCAGTGACCTGCTGGCCCGCAAGGAGAAGAACCTCCTGCCGTTCTTCAAGGGCCAGTACCGCGAGCAGTGGACGTTCCTCGGGCTCTGCTTTATTGTGGTGATGATGTTCGCCATGACGCTGGCCGGCCTCTCCGGGGTCCTGCTGAACGCGGTCGTCATCGGCTTCCTCGTGGGCACGGGCTGTGCCTGGGCTGAGGGCGCTATCTTCGCGCAGGTGCCTGCGATGTTCCCCAACGACTCTGGCTCGGTCGCCGGTGTCGTCGGCGGCGTCGGCACTGTCGGTGGGATTGTCTACCCGCTGTTTTACTCCGCGCCGTGGTTGGCGAACCTCCACCTGGGGTATTCCGTGGCCGCCGTTACCATGATTCCGATTGTGTTGCTGTCTGCATGGGTGTTCCAGCCGGAAATCGCGAAAGTCGCTAACACGGCTGGGTTCGTCGGAAGCACGCAGGAAGGCACCACCGTCGCCTCCGGCGACGACTGACGCTCATCGCTCTCGAACGAGCCGTTCTTTCTCTTTTCCGCACGCGTGACGCACTGAACAGGCCGGTGTGTCGCGTCCCTCGTCGGTTCGGCTCGCGCGCGACCGACACCTCAGTTCTACGGGGTCGCGCCCCGGTCGGGCGAATCACGCCCGCGGAGCGTCCCCGACGCACAGTCCCGAACTCGACCGGACAACCGATTGCCGTCCTGCGGTTTCACCTCTGTCGCCGGGGCAGTGTATAACCTCTTTAAACACCTCTCAGACGGTATAATTCTGGACGGCCGTTTCCTAACGATCTCTTACTCTTTATTTCTTTAACGAATAGCGTTATAAGGAATCAAACTCAGTACTTAGACGTGAATTAGCGGACATTCAGATACCTATGGGAGATAAAAAACCACATCTATCAAGAGCGAGGGTGCGCGAAGATGGCACATAAAAAAGAGGAGTACAAGGCGGAGCTGTACGGTGATGAGGTACGGGAGAAACTAGAGGAGTTCGCCGAGAAAGGCTGGGACTCGATTCCCGAGGACGAACGCGAGAAGTGGTTCTCGCGGTTCAAGTTCTGGGGTGTCTTCCACCACCGCGGCGGACAAGAGTCGTATTTCATGATGCGGCTGACAAATTGCGGCGGCGTTCTGGAGCCCGACCAGCTCCGGGCTATCGGCGAAGTCGCCCGCGACTACGCGAAGGGGCCAGCGGAGAACCCTGAGTTCGGAAACGGCTGGATTGATTTCACGACACGACAGTCCATCCAACTGCACTGGCTCAAACTCGAAGACATCCCGGAAATCTGGGAGAAACTCGAAGCCGTCGGCGTTTCCTCGCGCTCTGCGGGCGGGGACACGATGCGGAACATCTCCGGTTGTCCGGTCGCCGGCAAGGCCGAGGAGTACGTCGCGTCTCGCCCGATTCTCGACGAGATTCAGGAGACCATCCGCGACGACAACGACCTCTCCAATATGCCCCGGAAGTTCAACATCTCGGTGACGGGGTGCAAGCAGGGGTGTGCCCAGGACAGCATCAACGACATCGGGCTGGAGCCGGCCCACAAGTTCATTGACGGCGAGGAAATCGAGGGGTTCAACGTCCGCGTCGGCGGCGGCCTCGGTGGTCGCGAACCCCGCGAGGCCCGTCCGCTGGACCTGTTCATCCGGCCCGAACACGCCGTCGAGACGGTCCGTGCTTTTGTCGAGTACTACCACGAGGCGGGCAACCGTCAGAACCGCTCGAAGAACCGCGCCCGGTTTTTCGTCGACGAACATGGGACCGACGCCATCCGCGAGGAACTTGACGAGCGGCTGGATTTCGAGTTTGAAACCGCTGGCACTGACTTCCGCGGGGAGTATACGTACAACGCCGGCAAGTCTGCTGAACACGGTGCCCACGACCACGTCGGCGTCTACGACCAGCAAGACGGGAAGAACTACGTCGGGCTCTCGGTGCCCGTGGGCCGACTCTCCGCAGAGGACACCATCGAACTCGCGGACCTCGCCGACGCCTACGGCTCCGGCGAAGTGCGCCTGACCCGCCGACAGAACCCAGTCATCATGGACGTCCCCGACGGGAACATTTCGAATCTCCTCAACGAGCCGCTACTGGACAAACACTCGCCCGAGCCGAACCCGTTTGTTCAGGGGGCGATGGCCTGTACCGGAACGGAGTTCTGTTCACTCGCGCTCACCGAGACAAAGGCGCGGATGGCTCGCCTGCTCCGCTGGCTCGGTGACAACGTCGATGTGCCCGATGATGTTGACCGCATCAAAATGCACTTCTCGGGCTGTACGGCTGACTGCGGTCAAGCGATGACAGCCGACATCGGCTTACAGGGGATGCGCGCCCGCAAGGACGGCCAGATGGTCGAAGCCGTCGATATCGGTGTCGGCGGCGGTATCGGCGCGGAGCCGACGTTCATCGAGTGGGTCCGCCAGCGCGTCCCTGCTGACGAGGTGCCGGGCATGATTGCCAACATCGTTGAGGCATACGCCGCGCTTCGCTCGGAGGGGCAGACCTTCCGGGAGTGGGTCGACGCCACCGGCCACGAAACAATCGTCGAGCTGGCCGAACCGGAGGAAGTCGAGGGGTACACCGACCCATGTCTGGCCGACGGCAAGCAATCGTGGTATCCCTTCGACGACGGCGAAAGCCCGGCCCCGACCGACGCCGAGGGCCAGCCGATTTCGGCGGACGACTGACCATGGCTGAGACAGACTGCCCGACCGACAACGACGGTGACGACCCGTCGGAATCCGCGGTCAAGGGGGTGGCATACGACGCGGCACCGGAGCTACTGGAGTAACGCGGCCCCGGCTCCGAACAGCCGGATGTGCCGACGTGACGTGTCCGTTTCAGGGCGCGTCCGTCTGCCTCTGACAGTTGGGGACTGCTTGTGTCCAGTCCCCGCTCGGTTCTCCGTTTCCGTATTTTCCGTTTCGCAGTAGTCGCTGTGCGCTGGCTCTAGTCCCCGTAGTCTCCGAGTTCGCACTCGGCGGCCGGGCCGCCGTCACAGTCGTACCCGACCGCTTTCGTAACCCTGAGCAGGTCGTAGAACCGACCGAGGGACTGCTCGGACTCGGGAAGCCCTTCGACCACTGGCACGCCACGCTGGGCCTGATGGTCACAGCGCCGCATCGTCTGGCTGCCCAGCCCGACCGAGTATTCCTGGTCTTCTAGCTCTCGGATAACCGCCGGCGGATAGAACGTACCGGCCTGCTCGACGGCCGCGGCGTACTGGAGCGTCTGTGCGTAGGCCAGATGGGCCACGCCGGAGGGTCGCTGTGCGTTCCCGTGCTCCGCGGTGAAGGCGTTCTTGAACGCATTGGAAAGGTCAGACGAGACGCTGGTGTCCCACGCGACCGTCCCGACGACACCGCCGAGCGCCGTCGAGGCGTTCTGTGCCACGATGCGGTTGTACAGCGGCACCACAATCCCCACCTCGTCAGGGAGAATTTCCTGGGCCGTTGTCAGCGAGTTCGCGGCGTCGAGTCCGTAGTGGTCGAGGAAGACGACCTCCGCACCGGCGTCCCGGGCCTGTTTGAGCGGTTCCTCGTAGTTCGTCGTCCCGAGGCGCGTCGGGATGCTCGTGAGTTCGACCCAGCCACTCGAGGTGAAGAAATCACGGATCGACGACTCCATCGTTTGCCCCCAGTTGTAGTCCGCGTAGATCTGGACGTACTGGGCCTCCCGGCCGAACCGTTCCTTGAGTACCGGAAGCAGCGCCTGTGCGGTCATGTACGCGTTGAACATCTCCCGAAAGCTGTAGCGGACACAGTCCGTCCCCGTCGTGTCGTTCGAGTGGGTCAGACAGCACATGTACGGGACTTTCTCGGCCTGTGCGACCTCCTGTTGGGCGATGGCGACGGAACTGGACGAGCCACCGGAAAACATGATGACGTCGTCCTGCTCGACCATCTCCGTGGCGTTGGCTGTCGCAACATCCGGCTTCGTTTCCGTGTCTGCAGTGACGTACTCGACGGTCTTTCCGAGCACGCCGTCGCCGCTGAGTACGTCAAAGGAGCGCTGTCCAACCCAGCCGCCACCCTCGTTGAGGTGTGTGACAGCGAGCTCATATCCCCGGAGTTCGTCGCGCCCTTCGGCGGCGTACGTCCCTGACTGTGGCACGTTGAAGCCGAGTGTGACCGCATCGCCGTCGATCGGATAGTTCCCGAGCGGTGGGTGCTCCGGTGTGTTTTCGGCTCTCGACCCCCCGCCCTGGCACCCTGCCAGCCCGGCGAGCCCCGCGCTGCCGACCCCACCGGCAATCTGTAGTACGGACCGCCTGTCAACTGCCGCTCCCCCGTTTTCCAATCCCATACCAGCTGTTTTGATGATAAATATATATAATACTTATTTCAATAGAAATGGGTGAACAATTAGCATAGTCGGAGCTGGTGTCGGGTATTGAGGGACCGCAGGCTGTTTTCTCGGCGATTAGACTTACTCTGGCCACGCGGTGGACAGGGGTGCAGAAATAGCGTGCCGCTGTCAGTCAAGAATGTCGCTGGCTTCGGTGTCTTTCGCCACGTCAGTGTCGAGGTCGATATCCTGAATCAGTGCGACGAGGTCCTCCAGTTCGGGGAACGTGTACACGGTCATCCCGAGGTCGCCGTCGTCGACGGTGATACGCGAGTCGACGACGAACACCAGATCGGAGTCCGGCCAGCCGCCCATCTCGTCGATGATGCCGTCAGCCGGCCCGAACACGAAGTTCGGGGTCCCCATATCGATGGTCGTCTCCAACACGTTGGCCCACCCGTCGATGAACGCGGAGGTCATGATGTTGCCGATCTCCTGCATCGCCGACCGTTCCATGTCGGAGAACCCTTCACCCTCGCTCGGTTCGCCCATCCCGCCCATCATCGCGCTGGCCATCTGCTTGCTGTCGGCCGGTTCGAGCAGAAATAGGACGTAACCGTAGGGCGGTTCGTTCAGTTCGACGTAGATGCCGACGCCCTTGTCGTCGCCGATGTGTGTCTTGACATCCTCGATGTCGAGAAAATTGATCTGTGAGGTCCGAACTGTCGCGTCAAGCCCGGTCAACTGACCGAGGTTCTCCGCGACTGTCCCGGACCCCTCTTTTGCCATCTGATTGAAAAGGTCCAGCTTCCGCACGTCGACTTTCAAGCCCATATCTTCTGGAACGTCGCAAGCGGCTTAACGCCACCGCTGGGAGCCACACTCACCAGCGGATAGGGTCTGGTAGCCGTCTGTCGCCGGTTCCATCGGACATGAGGGAGGACATTCAGTCACCACGTACTCACTACAAACACGTCCCGGTGCACCTCATAGCGTGTCTCACCGTTCCAAACTGACAGCGAAAACAGGACTGCAGGCGTCTTCAGGCGTCAGTTCCGTCGACCGGGAACTGCTCGTGTTCGCACACCGTGTTCAGCACGACTGATGTCGAGGCAGACCGGATGTCCTCGTCGGTCAGCAGCGTCTTTATCCGCTCGTTCATCGACTGCGTGTCGGTGAACTTCCCGACGGCCACGATGTCGTGGTCGCCGGTCACTTCGTAGACCGCGACCATTTCGCGTCGATCACGTAACTGGTCCACCACCCGTCCAAGCCCGTCGCCCTCGACAGAGAGCTGGAATACGGCGGTCACGTCGTAGCCCAGCGCCCCGTAATCGATGTCGACGGTGTATTCGTCGATCACACCGGTCGACTCCAGGTCGTCCATTCGGCGCGACACCGTGGTCGCCGCGATACCGGTTGCGGCGGCGATGTCACGGGCGCTCGCACGGCCGTCCTGGAGCAGTGCGTTCACTACCTCTCTGTCGGTATCATCGACCATTTCGTCCGCTCAGACTGCCTCTGGACCTTCTTTACCGGTTCGGACCTGATAGGCGTTG
Source organism: Haloarcula marismortui ATCC 43049 (assembly GCF_000011085.1). Taxonomy (NCBI): domain Archaea; kingdom Methanobacteriati; phylum Methanobacteriota; class Halobacteria; order Halobacteriales; family Haloarculaceae; genus Haloarcula; species Haloarcula marismortui. The sequence continues at coordinate 2,331,094 of NC_006396.1, read as the reverse complement.
TCCACGGGAAGGACGAATATCTTGCCGTCACCTTTCTCGCCGGTGTGGGCACCGTCGGCGATAGCGTCGACGACATCCTCTGCGGGGATGTCTGCGACCACTGTCTCGACTTTGACTTTCTGGTGCAGGTCGACGACGTACTCCTCGCCGCGCCACTGCCCCTTCTTTGCGGGCTGTGAGCCGCGGCCGGAGACGTTCGTCACTGTCAGCGACGGCGCGCCGACTTCCGCCAGCGCCTTCTTCACGTCGCCGAGCTTGTCCGGTCGAACCATTGCGACCACCATCTTGATTTCAGAGTCGTCGGTTTCGTCAGTCATCTTTGGAACCTCCGTCAGTACGCACGTTCGTGTTCACTTTACCACCATCGGCGACAACGCCTTCGCCGCCACCGAACTCGGGGTAGGTCTCGACGCCGTGCTCGCTGACGTCCAGCCCTTCCTGCTCGTGTTCGGGCGTGACCCGTGCCTGTCCGGCTGCCTTGAGGCCGTACCAGATGAGGCCGGTGGTCACAATCGTCCAGCCGGCGATAACGGCGACGCCAACAACCTGCACGGCGAGGGCGCTGCCGATAGAGCCGACGGTACCGGAGGTTGCGACGAGTGGGTACATGATGGTGCCTAGCACACCGGCACTGCCGTGGACCGGGAACACAGCGCACACGTCGTCAATTTTCATACGGTTCTCCATGAAGCTGAACACAATCGGAAGCTGACCGCCAGCCAGGAGGCCGACGATGAGTGCACCCCACCAGGTCGTGGTGTCGGGGATCGCCGTGATACCGACTAGCCCGGCGAGCAGTCCGTTTGCGACGTACAGCGTGTCGACCTTGCCGGTCTTCAGCCACGCAACCAGTGCGGCACCGATTGCGCCCATCGCCATCGCAACGGTCGTCGTCATCGCGACGCGGCCAACCGTTGCGAAGGCACCGAGCGCGAGTGCACCGTCTTCGACGACGAAGACACTCGCTGCGGTCCCGACATTGAACCCGTACCAGCCGAAGGCGAGGATAAGCGTCCCCAGCACGGCGAAGGTCATCGAGTGACCCGGAATAACGTTCGCGGAGCCATCCTCGTTGTACCGGCCCATGCGCGGACCGAGCACGTAGGCGGCCGTGAGACCGGCGATACCGCCCATACCGTGGACAATCATCCCACCGGCGAAGTCCTTGAACACGACACCGCCGAGGCTGATGTGGGCACCGGCCCACGTGAGCCCGGTCACAACGGGGTAGATGACTGCGGCCAGCAGGAACGTGTACGTGATGTACGCACGGAGCTTGGCCCGGCCGGCCACCGCCCCGGAGACGATGGTCGCTGCCGTCATCGCGAAGACGGCACCGAACAGCCACCCGACGTAGTCGTTCGCGGCCTCAGCGCCAAACGCCGGCGCAAAGGATCCGGTCCCGACGAGTGACGAGATGCCAGACCCGATGAGGAAGAACACGACGACTCCGACCGACCAGGTCAGGAGGTTCTTCGTTAGCTGGTTCGCGACGTTCTTCGAGCGCACCTGGCCCGCCTCGAGCATGGCGAAGCCCGCGTGCATGAAGAAGATCAGGAACGATACTGTAAGCACCCACAGGAGGTTGACACCTTCTGCGAGCACGTTCGGATCAACTTGTAGTGCAGTGTAGCTCATTTCTAGTTCACCTGTTTCGTTTTGTTATCGGCTGCCGTCTGCATGTCCAACTTTCCCCCACTCTGGCTCAACTTCTTCAACTCTTTCACGAGAAAGGCTCTGGTAACAACACTACATAAGGTTTGCCTTTATGAATGCGGAAATTAGAGGGGATGTGATAGACGACCGTTCAGATTATGGTATGATATTATGGATATAAGGTTGTTCTCCGTAAAGAAAGTCCGTATATGTATACTGGAATTTTGGACGTTTGTCGACCCCAGTTCCGGCTACAGGAGGCCAAATAGGCCGTTTTTGCTTGCGCGCGCTCTCGGCTGGCGGGTGTTGCCAGCGACAACAGGGTTATGCCTCGTGACCACAGATTCAGATTTAGCATAAATGTCCGGAAAACAGTGGATAGTCGTGGCACAAAGCCTCGATAAACTATACACGACGGTTAGACCCCAGAGGGTATCTAGCTGATTATGGCTTCGGACCACTACCCATCCGTTCCGGACCAGTCGACGGCTGTGACAGAGGAACGGGCCGTCGCGAACGCACAGGGTGCACTGGATGTCGTTCAGGCGGCGTCGGTGACCGTCGGCGAGCAGCTCGCGGCGATCGACGACCGCGCGACGGCACAGGCGACCGACGCACAGTGGATCGCCGACGAGGTCTCATCGCTTTCGGCCACAATCGAAGAGATCGCTGCGACCGCGACCGAGGTCAGCGAGCAGAGCCAGCGGGCAACGGACGCGGCAAACGACGGACGGGAGGCCGCAGCCGACGCTATCGAGTCGATGGACGAGGTCCGTGAACTGGGTCAGGCGGTCGCCACAGAGGTGGCCGCCCTGCAGGACCGGGTCGACAGTATCGCCGATGCGCTGGCCGGCATCGACCGCATCGCCGACCAGACGAATATGCTCGCGCTGAACGCCTCGATAGAGGCGGCGCGGGCGGGCGATACCACCGACACAGACGGGTTCGCCGTCGTCGCCGACGAAATCAAGGGGCTCGCTGAGGAATCACAGCAGCAGGCCGAAGAAATCGATACGACCCTGACGGCGGTTCGAGAAGCGACAGACGACACCGTTGCCCAACTCGATGACGCTATCGACGGCATCGACACCGGGGCCGAGCAGGTCACCACGGCGATGGCACGCCTCGACGACGTAGCCGACACTGTTGCGGAAACGGCCGACGGCATTGCCTCCGTCTCGGCGGCGACCGACGAACAGGCGACGACAAGCGAAGCGGTCGCCCAGCGGTGTGAAACGGTGTCTGACCGCGCCGCTGCTATCGAAGACGACCTCTCTGAGATACGTGCCGCCCGCTCCGAGCAGACTGCGATGCTCGACGAGATTGACGACGTACTCGCCGCTGCAGAGGCCGACCGGCAGGACCGGCTGGCGGATGCGCCGACAGTCCCGACCGGTATCGACGGCCTCGACGACCTCTGTGGCGGCGGCCTCGTCATGGGTGGTCAGGCAGTGATCCGGTCCACCGACGAGACGCAGGTCGACGGCGCTGTTGCCCAACTGTGTGCGACGGCCGTCGCCGCCGGCCGGGCGGTCTCGCTGACGCCACCACCGTCCCTCGACCGGTCGACGCTTGCCGCTGCGTTCGCAGCAACCGACCACTCGCTCGAAGACGCGCTTGATGACGACGCCCTGTTCGTCCTCGATATGTTCGGACACTGGGACGCGCGGTACAACGTGTTCGACCTCGACCGGACTTCGCTCGGTGCTGCCAACGAGACGACGGCTGCCAGACGGGACGCCCCGCTGGTTATCGTCGGGAACATTCAGGGAGAAATACAGCAGATGGGTGAACAGGCCGCCAGAGAAGCCCGGTACGAAAACGACGACGGCGTCTTCGAACCCCACGACACAGTGGTCAACGTCATCGACGACGACGCGGTCCCGGCCACGCTCGCGGCGTTCTACTCGGGCGCTGCCGATCAGGAACTCGCGCTAACACAGACTGATGGTCGCGAGTATCTGACGCTTACCGCCTCGCCGCGTGGCACCGTGGGCGAGAAACAGCCAGTATCACAGCTTTCGGGCCCACCCTTCCTCCGAATCAGAGACAACTGATGTTCGGTCTCGATGACACTGGTCGGCTCACGTTTGCGACGAACGAGTTCGCTGCACTGCTCGACCGAACGCCTGACGAACTCGTCGGCACACCCGTCGAAGCGCTGGTCACAGCTGAGGACCGCGAGACACTGACGGCGACCAGACAGGCCGTCAGCAGTGCCTCGGACCGGATGACACGGACCTGCCAGGTCACACTCCCGCAAAGCGGCCGTTCTCGTCCGGTTACGCTCGAACTCGCGGCCACAGACGACGGCTCCGTCGTCGGCTCGCTCTGCCGAACGGCCGAGACGACCGACCCGTTCCAGTACCTGTTTGACCTCATCCAGGACGCGGTCGTCGGCTTCGAAATCGTCAATTTCGTTCCGATTGTCCGCACGGTCAACCCCGCGTTCGTCGACACCTTCGGCTACGACCGCGAGGAAATCGTCGGCGAACCGCTCAACGAGTACATCGTTCCCGGCGACCGCGTCGAAGAGGCGGTTAACTACGACCAGCGGACGGCCTCGGGCGAAATCAACTACGCCGTCGTCTCCCGGAAAACAGCCGACGGCTGCCGCGAGTTCATCTATCGTGGCGTTCCGTACGACACAGCTGATGGCCGTCGCTGCGGGTTCGCCATGTACACGGACGTCACAGACAGCCGGCGGCAAAAGCGCCGGCTCCGCGTTCTTCATCGCGTCCTGCGGCACAATCTCCGCAACGAACTCTCCGTCGTGTTCGGGATGTCCGAATACGCCCGCGCCAACGCAGCCGAGTCGGCTGTCTCGCTGGCTGCGTCTCGCGCCCTCGACGCGGCTGACCGCCTCGCCGCGGTCAGTGAAAAGGCCCGGTGCGTCGAAACCGCGCTTAATGGAGATTCAGACCAGCCGGTTGACGCGGCGGCACTGGCCCGGTCTGTCGCCGACAGTTACCGTCCTGACGCACCGGTCGAAACGGCACTCCCGAGCACACTCCCTGTCACTGGCGGGACAGCCGTCTACGACGCCGTTGACAACCTCGTCGAGAACGCGGTCGAACACACACCGCCGGACACAGCCGTCCGAATCACAGCCGAACAGGCCAACGGTGACGCGTTCGTCCGTGTGCTCGACGATGGCCCCGGTATTCCCGCCATCGAGCGGGCCGTCGTGTTCGATGACGAGGATATCACTAACCTCCAGCACGGGAGCGGACTCGGTATCTGGCTCGCTCGGTGGGTCGCCGAGGCGGCCGGCGGCGGCATCGAGTACGACCGAACCGACGGGTGGACGACCGTCTCACTTCGGCTTCCGCTGTCCGATGCCGATGACGTGCTGACGCTGGTTGATGCCCCGGAATCAGCGTCTGAACCAACGCGGTAGTCGCTGCGACGTTCTCAGAAGGACCCTGCTCAGTAGCCACAGCCGGCCGTGACCGAAACAGCCTCGGCCGCTATCGCCTGAGCGCCGCGGTCAGTGCAATCGCGCCCAGCACGACGCTTGCCAGCGCCAGCGGCGACAACGGCGGCACATCGAGCTGAAAGAGCAGCGTCGTCACCACGACGCTGCCCCCGACCAGCCCTGTCGTTCCTGCGACGTGGGTGAGTTCGACGGGCGTCCCGGGTGCCGTTCCGAGGTCCGCATAGAGGTCGATAGCCGCATGGGCAAACGTCCAGGCCAGCACCGTCGCACCGCCGGCGACCAGCACCGTCGTCGTCGTTGCCCCCTGAAGCGCGGCGACCAGCAGCGCCAGAAACAACAACGCGCTGGCGAGGTCGACCAGCCGCCCGGACTGAATCAGTTGCCCGCCGGCGAGCAGCACGACGCCGACGAGGGCGGCGGCAGTCGAGACGGCGCTGATGCCGGCGACGAACAGCGTCACGACGCTCGCCGCCAGCGCCGCACTCCCACAAACGACCCCAGTCCGGGTGCTCATTGGCCACCCCGCCGGACCCGTTCAGTGATTCGTTCCAGCGGCTCCGCCGCAGGCCAGTCGTGGACGGCGATGTCGGCGGCTCGCAGCCGACGGAGGCGTTCGCGGCGTTCGAGCCGCGCCAGCCGGTGGCCCGCCGTGTCCGTCGCGGTCGGGTCGGGACTCAGAACCGTCACCGGGTGGCCGGTGGCGGCGAGTCGGCGGACCAGCGCCTCGCTGTCATCGTCACACAGCGGGCCGAGGAAGACGATGTTCGCCGCCGTCGGCAGTTGTGCGATGAGCTTCGTCGTATCCGGTGTTCGGGTGACCGATGTCGCGGCGAACGCACGGTCGGTCCTGAGCAGGTCGCGGGCCTGTTGCTGGTGGGCGGCGCTCGTGCCCGGTGCGAGCCACGCGTCATGTGGCGAGTACGCCGCGACGCCGACCTCGTGGCCGTCCTCCGGGAGCCCCTCGACGAGCGCGACGGCGGCCATCGTCGACCGCTCGATTGCCGTCTCGGCGTCCGGACGCGGCGCGAGCGCGGCGGCTGCTCGGGCGTCGACGACCACGACCACCGTCGCCGACTGTTCGCGGCGGAACTCGACGGTCCGCAGGTCGCCGGTCCGGGCGTACTGGTTCCAGTCGACGCGCGAGAGCGGGTCGTTCGACCGGTGTTCCCTGACTGCATAGAAGGAGAGGCCCTCGCCGCCCTCGTCGACGGGGACGGTTCCGGGCCGGCGGGCCACCGCCGGAACCAGCGGGAGTAGGGCCGAACTGGCCGGCTGTTCCCAGGTGACCGTATCGGGTTCGGCCGTGACGCGCGTCCGACGGGCGACGACGCCGACCACGTCCCTGACGACGACCGTCGCCGGGTCGAACACGCAGCGGTCGGTTCCCCCGGTAATTTCGTAGGTGATTGTCGTCGACGCGCCGGGGCGTAGTGCCGCCCCAAGCGACGCCGACCCCTCGACTACACGCACGGAGTTGGGCACGCCGTCAGCGAGCCGGAGGTCCGGAATCGTCCGTGACCCGTTGTTGTGGACGGTGAGCGCGACAGTCACCCGCTCACCTAGCGCCGGCTCGGTCGGTGTGATGGACCGCTGTATAGATATGTCCGCTGCCGGCGGGACGGCGACGCGGTCGTACGCGCTCAGCGTGACGCCGAGCCCGCCCAGCAACACGAGCGCAGGGACCTGGCCCACCAGCCCGACGCCGACGGCGACCAGAGCGGCCCCGGCCAGCCCGAACCAACGGCCGGTGCGGTGGACCTCGCTCATCGCTCCTCGTCGCGCTGCCGGAGTTCGGCCGTCGCGTGGGCGACACGCCGCTGGAACGGATGAAAACCGGAGAGCCACCCGGACAGCCGCGCCCTGAGCGATATCGGTGTGCCGTCGAACAGCTTCCGGGCCTGTTCCCTGTCTGTCCATGTGCCCGAGCGTAGCGCCGTCTTCGCCGCCTCGGGCGAGAGGCCGTCACGCTGGAGGACGGTGACTGCGACCCCTTCGACGCGTTGCCGGATTGCCTCTTGTCCGGCCCCAGCACCAAGCGCCTCGTCAACATCGTCGCCGGGGACCGTGACGTACTGGCTGTCAGTGTCCGGGAGCGCCACGCCCCGGTCGCTGTCGAGGGAGCGAACGAGGAGCGCCAGCAGTGCGACACCGCCAGCGAAGACGGCGACCGCGAGTATCGGGAGGTCCGAGACAGCGCCCGAGGGCAACAGCGGCGCGCCGAGCGCGGCGAGGCCGAGGCCGATGGCTGTCGCGACGAGGCCGAGCGCCAGCGGAACCCGGCGCAGTGTCACGTGTTGGCCTCCCCTGCGGACTCGTTTGCGTCTTTGTTCTCAGAAGCCACGTCGTCGGGATTCGCCACGATGTCGTCCGTGTCGTCGGTCGCTCGTTCCAGCGCCTCGCGGGCCTGCGATTCCAGATCTGCGTCCGGCTGGTCTCGGCCGTAGCGAACCCGCTCGAACACCGACCTGAGCGAGGCGACAGCGTCGGGGTCGGCACCGGCAGCCGTCGCGTCCGCCTCGATGTCCTGTGGCGTCGAGGAACGGCGCTCCGGGGCCACTGCGTGTTCGAGGGCAGCCCACGCGCGGTACACGTCGTTTGTGAGCGGAATATCGATCTCGGCAGCGCTATGCGACGGCTGCCGCGCGGATTCCGCCGTTGCGACGGCCGGCGTCTCGCCGCCCGTTTCGTCGATTGTCCGGCTCTGGCCGGCCAGTCGCCAGAGTACTGCGAGCCCGACTGCGAGGCCGACGGCGAGCGCACCGACCGCCGGCGCGGGGACACTCGGCAGCAGCGCGCGAGCGCCGTTTTCGCTTTCGGGCGGGTCGATGCTACCCGGCGGGTCGCTGAGGCCCTGTCCGTCGGGGTCGTCGATCTCGCTGTCGTCACGGGTCATCTCCGCCTGGTCGGACCCGGTTGCAGCGTCGAGACTCGCAGCGCCGACGCTGAACGACAGCAGCGCAATCGCGGCGACAACCGCCACGAGGAGGGACTGTCGCTGCATACGCCCACTCCGCCCCTGGCACATGAATAGGTTAGGGACCTGTCGCTCGCCGGAACGCTCCACCAGCGCGGTTCAAACGGGGACACACGGGAAATAGCCCCGCTCAGAGTTCGTCGGCGAGGTCCTCTGCGAAGTAGGTCAGAATCAGGTCTGCACCGGCCCGCTTGATGGACAGCAGCGACTCATAGGCGACCGCTTCGAGGTCGAGCCAGCCCTTCTCGGCGGCGGCGTGTAACATGGCGTATTCACCGGAGACGTTATAGGCGGCAACGGGGTGGTCGTAGGACTCCCGGACCTCCTTGACGATATCCAGATACGGCAGAGCGGGCTTGACCATCAGCACGTCTGCGCCCTGCTCGACGTCGAGGTCGACCTCGCGGCTGGCCTCGCGTGCGTTTGCGGGGTCCATCTGGTAGTGCCGCCGGTCGCCGAAGGCCGGCGCGCCGTCCGCGGCGTCCCGGAACGGGCCGTAGAAAGCCGACTCGTACTTCGCGGCGTAGCTCATGATAGCCACGTCGTCAAAGCCATCGGCATCGAGAGCCGTCCGAATCGCGCCGACCATACCGTCTATCATGCCCGAGGGCGCGACCATGTCGGCTCCGGCCGCGGCGTGGCTCGCGGCGATTTTCCCCAGCAGGTCGAGTGTCTCGTCGTTGCGAACCGTCAGCCGCGGGTTCTCGGCAGCGCCATCTTCGAGAACGCCACAGTGGCCGTGGTCGGTGTACTCACAGAGGCACACGTCGGTGATGACGTAGGCGTCGGTTTCACCGGAAATCCGGCGGGTCGCCTCCTGCACGACACCGTCCTCAGCCCAGGCACGGCTCCCGCGTTCGTCCTTCGACTCCGGGATACCGAACAGCATCACCGCTTCGACGCCGGTTTCGAGGACCTCCTCGACGCGATCGACCGCCTCCTCGATAGGGACGCGCTCGTGGCCCGGCATCGTCTCGATGGGGACGCGCTCGTCGGTCGTCGCGTCGACGAACACCGGCGCGATGAGGTCCGACGCTGTAAGCTCCGTTTCACGCACCAGCGGTCGCACGCCGTCGGTTCGCAGTCGGCGCGGGCGCTGTGTCAGGTTCATACTGCCAGTTCAGTCCGTGGCCGGCATGAACCCACCGCTTACCGACCTACTCCGTCTCGATTCGATCGCGGAGCCAGGCCGCCGCGTCGGCGACGGTCGCCGGGTCGTCGCCGGTAATCTTCACCCGTCCCGGCGCGTCGTCCTTGCGCGGATAGCTTCCGACAGCTACCTCGAACTGCTCGCGGGCCGCCGTGATGTGGGTCACCAGCGCCCCTTCAGGTGCAGGCGTGTGAATCGTCTCTGTCGTCCGGTCGCCGTCGAACTCGTCGGCGATGGTCTCGTACATCGCTTTCAGCTCTTCAGGGATGCCCGGCAGGACGTACACGCGGTCGATGACACAGCCGGCGGCGAAGCTCTCGTCGGTCAGCAGTGCCTGCCCACCTTCGGGAACCGACGCCCACGCGTCAAGGTCAAGGTCCATGTCGTAGCGGTCCACCATCTTGGGGTTATCGTCGGCAAAGCGCTCGGCCTTTGCTTCGAGATGTGCCCGTACGTCGTCGGGCACGACGAGGTCGCGGCCGAACGCCCGCGCCACGGCGGCCTTCGTGATGTCGTCGGGGGTCCCGCCGATGCCCCCAGTGACGATGACCGCGTCGAAGGCGTCGTGATACCGCGCCACGGCGTCGGCGATAACCGCCTCGTCGTCAGGAATCGTCAGAACCCGGGTGACGCTTGCACCGGCAGCGGTAAGCTGGCGGCCCAGCCACGACGCGTTCGTGTTCTCCGTGTCGCCAGCGAGCAGTTCGTCACCGACCGTGAGCAGTGCGACCTCCATTATCTCGCTGTGAGAGTCTGGTGGCGTTAAGCGTTTGGCTGGCTTGCAGTGACAGGTTGGGTATCCGATGCGACCACCAGTCTCGCACCTGGATACATATTGATGGTATATTATGCCATTATATTTGGTCTAGCCATATTCCGGCAACATACATATGGCAGCTCCGCTGACTGTTTAACATGGTACTTGTCACCAATTGTGCTGACTGCGTCAAACGGGTCTACCCGAACCGGAACCACGTGCCGAACACGGACCGCGGCGATGTCGCGTCCGCCGCGGAGCCACACACAACTCCCGCCGAGACGCTGACAGACTGACCTCGGCGGCGAACCACGCCAGCGTCGGTTTCGGCGGCGCTGTGCCGCGACCTTCGGTAGACAGCTACAGCAATGGAACGCAGCGACAGCAGTGCAGACACGGACCGGTCGTTGCTCCGGCAACTCTTGAAACCGGTTCTCGCGTTCGTCGGGCTGGTCGTCGCCGGCGTGGCCGGTTTTGTCACGTTTGGCGGGGTCGGCGTCGTCAACGCGCTGTTCTGGCTGCTCGACCCCACGAGCATCGAACTCCACTTTCAGAGCCACGACGGGCCCGCGAGGCTGGTCAAGGGCTACGCCATCGTAGTGCTTACTGGTCTCGTCGTCGCCGGGCTGTGGACCGGCGAAACAGCGCTGTCGGCGGCCTTCGGCGGCCAGATTCAGACGGAACTCACACGCATGCAAATCGCACAGCGAATCAAGGAACTGGACGACCACGTCGTCGTCTGTGGCTACGGGACGTTCGGACAGACCGTCGCGGAGCAGATAGACGACACGGATACCCGAGTGGTCGTCATCGAACAGCAGATGGAACAGTACGAACGGGCGCTTGACGACGGCCACCTCGCGCTGGAGGCCGACGCGAGCCGCGAGGACGCGCTGACAGATGCGGGTGTCAAGCGAGCCGATACGGTTATCGGCGCAATAGATGATACGAACGCGAATATCCAGATAGCGGTGCTGGCGAGCCAGCTCGCGCCCACGGTCCACCTCATCGTTCGAGCCGGCGACCGGCAGGACGAGACCGTGGCCCGTCGCGTCGGGGCCGACGAGGTCATAATCCCCGAGGTTGTGAGCGGGAAACAGGTCTGTGAACGGCTGTAACTCAGCTCTCGCTGACGGCCTCAGCCAGCAGTTCTGTGACGCCGACGATTTCGAGGTCCTCCTCGTAGCCGCCGGTTTTGCGCCCGTCCTCGTACATCGTCATGCACATCGGGCAGGCGACGACGAACTTCTCGACGGCCGCGCCCGCTTCGGTGTCTTCGAGGGCCTCGCGCAGGCGTTCCTCGCTGGGTTTCGTCTCTTCTTCGAGGTCCATCCAGAGACCGCCGCCGCCACCGCCACAACAGAAGGAGTCGTCCCTGTTCCGGGGCATCTCGTGGAGGTCAGCGCCGGTGGCGCGGATGAGGTCCCGCGGGGCCTCGAACTCGCCGTTGTACCGCCCGAGGTGGCAGGGGTCGTGGTAGGTGACGGTGTAGTCGAGTTCGGTCCCGGCGAGGCCGAGCGCGCCGGCACTGGCGAGGTCGGCGACGACCTGCGTGTAGTGGAACACGTCGTCTTCGCCCCACTCGCAGGCCTCGAACTCGGGGTACTCGTTCATGAACGTGTTGTAGGCGTGGGGGTCCGTCGTGACGATGGACTCGAACTCACAGTCCAGAATCGCCTCGGCGTTGTCCTCGACGAGCATCTCGTAGAGGCCCTCCTCGCCGACGCGGCGCACGTCGTTGCCGTCGGTCTGTTCGGCCTCGTAGAGGATGCCATAATCAACGTCGGCGGCCTCGAAGACGCGAGCCAGCGCCTGCGCGATTTTCTGGTTTCGCTCATCGTAGCTGGGGTAGTCGCCGACGTACCAGATGTATTCGACCGGTTCGTCGCGAGCGTCCGGCACCTCGAAGTCGAGGTCCTCAGTCCAGTCCGGCCGGGCGCGCTCGGGGTCGCCGAAGGTGTTGCCGTGCTGGAACACGTTCATCATCGCGTCCTGCACGTGTTCATCCATCTCGCCGGCCTCGGTGAGCCGACGGTTCATCTCGGTGAACTGCGTGACGTGTTCGATGTCGACCGGACAGGCGTCCATACAGGCCATACAGGACATGCAGGACTCCATCGTGTGAGCATCGATGACCGAAGTCCCGCCGTCGGCGATGATCGGCACGTCCTCGCCGCCGGCGTCACGCTCTTCGCGGTAGCGTTTCAGGTCCAGAATGACGTTTCGCGGGTCCAGCGGCCGCCCGGAGGCTTTCGCCGGACAGACCGACGAACACCGGCCACACTTGGTGCAGGCGTCGTGGTCGAGCAACTGTTTCCAGGAGAAGTCGTCGATGTCGCTGGGGCCAATCTCCTCGGGACTCGCGTCGCTTGGCACGCCGGGCAGTCGCACCCCGGCCTTCTCATCGCGGGCGACAAGGTTGGCAAAGGACGAGAGCATGTGGAACGGCTTCGCGTAGGGTATCCAGGCGACGAACCACAGCGCAACGAGCGAGTGGCTCCACCAGACAAAGGGGTACGCACCCGCTGCCATCTCCGGTGTCATCCCGGCCATGACGAGCACTTCTTTGACTGACCAGCCGACGAAGCTCACCGTCTCGAAGGAGACATCTCGGACCGTCGAGGTCCCGAGAATCCGAACGCCTTCAGTGAGGTAGCCGCCGACACCCAGCACGAACAACGAGCCGAGAAACAGGTCATCCTCGCGGGACGTGTGGCGGTCGTGGAGGCGGTCTAGCTTGCGGCCGTAGCGTCGCCACAGCGCGACACCGACGCCGACGACGAACAGCAGCCCCATCGCGTCCATGACAAACGAATAGGAGAGGTAGAACCGGCCGACGAAGAAGGACTCACCGGTCAGCGGCCGATAGAAGTCGATATCGATACCCAGAATCGTCGTTCCGATGAGCAGCGTCAGAAAGCCCCAGACGATGAACGCGTGCATCACGCCAGCGACGGTGTCGCGGTCCAACTGCTTCCGATTTGACAGCGCTAACTGCGCCGCCGCAACCGTCCGCTGGGGCAGTTCGTCCAGTCGCTCAAATGGGTCCTCGCTGCCCTTGGCATAGCGGGTGACGCGGTTGTACACACCGTACAGAAAGACGATGACAGCAAGCGCTGCCAGATAGTAAAACAGCGCCTTCCCCACGTCGCCGATACGCCAGAACGTCGGGCGCGTGGTCGTCTGGAGTATAGATGACATACGCTAACACGTGCTTCGTGTCCGCTTAAATCTTGCCACGCCCCGGTGCGGTCCTGCGGGAATTAGGAAACTGTTGAAAGTTTTCGCTGCGTCACGTTGTCCATCCGACAGATATATCCCTCCCGAGAAGTAGTTTCATGTTCGATGGACGAGAAGACCGAAGAACTCCGTGACATCTTCATGGACGTCTCCGGCGAGGAAGCTGTGACGGAGTCTCAGGAGGCGTCAAGAGGGTCTCTAGCCGATACTGACGAGGCCAGTGTCACGGACCGACTCGGTGATGTCGTCGCGCGGATGCGTGAGCGGTATGAGTTCCAGACCGAACTCGCTGATGAGGATCTGGTGACAGTGGTCCGACTGTTCTATGAGGGGAGCGACGAGGAGACTATCGCGGCCGAAATCGGCACGGACGAGTCTGCTGTGGTCGAGGGCCGACTTGACTTGCATCTCCTCCGTGACGAGGACACAGAGGCACCGTTTGACCTGCCCGAGTTCCGCCGTCGTGTCGCCGACGACGACCCGTCCGTCACCGAACTTGCAGCCGAGTTCGATATCGACGAGTCCCGGGCCGCCCACTACCGGCGCGTCGTTGCCGCACAGGACGCCGCCCGCCGTGTCTCCCACCGGTTTCAGAGCCAGTTCGAGGACGTACTCACCGACGCTGGCCTATCAACACAGCACGCCGCTGGCCTCCGTGATGACGGCCTCGACGAGGCCACTGAAGACATCGATTCGCTTGACTCCGGCGCTGACGTGTCGATGTGACCCTCGGATACCTTTTGTAGTCGTTTCCAGTCGTGGCAGGGGTAGCCAACTGCGCAGTTGTTTCAACGGCGGCGGCCGCCGAACCTTCTTGTGGGAGAACACGACCACGTAGGCTCATGTCGACCCACACGTTCAGGGAACTGGAAACGGCTGCCTACTGCCCGCGGAAGCTCTACTACCGCCGCCGCGACGGCGCAAGCGAGATTCCCGACGAAATCGAGTCGGTTCGCCGACTCGCCCGAGAGTACGAGCGGTTGCTGACCGACGACGCCGCCCTGCTGGAAGCCCCCATCGAAGTGGGACCCGACGAGTACCGCGACCGACTCAGAGGGCTTCGAGAGCGGCTGGTTAACTGGGACGGGCTGGTCGCCCCGACAGCGACCGACGCGTATCTCGAAGGGAAGGACGCCCGCGGTATCGCACACAAGGTCGTCGCCGGGCAGGACGGTCCGGCGCCGTCGCTCGTGTTCGCCGGTCGGCCGCCCGAGGACGGTGTCTGGGAGCCCCAGACCGTGCGGTTGGTCGCCGCCGCGAAGGCGCTCTCCTGGGAGCGCGAGCGTGATATCGACATCGCCTACGCGGAGTATCCGGCGTACGGCGTAATCCGACGTATCGACGTGAACGCACGGCGGACCGGCGTCTACCGTCGCGCGGTCAGAACCGCCGACAGCATCGACGGGCCGCCGGGGCGGGTGCGAAACGACGCCAAGTGCAAGCCCTGTGAGTTCAGCGATGACTGCGGGGTGAAAACGCGGTCGCTACGGTCAATGCTACGCTAAGGCGGACAGCCACCCGGACAGTTCCGGGCGGATATCAGCTCCGGTCGTTGAGCCACGACTTGACGGCGTCGGCGCGTGCGCCGCGGCGATGAATCGTCCCGCTGTCGACGTTCACGACCGTCGAACCGGTCCCGCCGTCGGTCTCGCCGGCGTCAAGTACGACAGCAGCGCGCTCGCGGATCGCGTCGAGGTCGTCGACGGTGCGAACGCTTGGATTCCCGGATATGTTAGCGCTCGTTGCCGTGAGCGGCCCGGTTTCAGCGAGTAGTTCCAGCGCGAGGTCGTGGTCGGGGACCCGGACCCCGACGCGGTCCTGGCCAGCGACCAGTACGTCCGGGACGACGTCGCGGCGCTCCACGACGACGGTGACCGGGCCGGGGAGGAACTCCCGCATGAACGCCAGTTCACGGTCGCTCAGGCGCGTGTACTCGCGTGCGGATTCGATATCGGGGACGGCCAGCGACACCGGCTTGTCGCGCTCGCGGCCCTTCGCGTCGAACACCCGTTCGACAGCGGCAGCGTCGAGTGCGTCCGCACCGAGACCGTACACTGTCTCCGTGGGATAGACGACCAGCTTTCTGTCACGGACCGCTGCCGCGGCGTCGTCGACTGTCGCCATCGTTAGAGCTGGGCTTCGACGTCGTCGTAGTCCGGGAAGTCGGGCCATTCCTGGGCCACCCACGCGTACTCAATGGTCCGGTCGCTATCGAGGACGAACACCGACGGGCGCGGCTCCTCGATACCGGCCATCCCGTCGAGGGCCATGTCGATGCTGTACTGCTGTGCGACACCGTTGGCGGGGTCCGAGAACAGCCGGTAGTCTCCCTCTATTTCTCGCTCTTTGAGCAACTGCTTGTGCTCGTATGGTGTCGAGATGGAGATGCCGACGACGGTGGCCTGCTCGTGCCACGCGCGGTCACGGATCTCGTTCCAGATGTACGTCGCCGGGAACGCGCCGTCCATCGCGTGGAACACGAGGACGACCCGGTCGCTGTCGGCACACACCGACGCGAGCGATTCGTCCTCCCAGAACTCGTCGTTGACGAGTGGGCGTGTGAAATCCGGCGCGGTGTCGCCTTCCTCGGGGTGGTCGACCGGGTCGAGGTCGACGATATCGAAATCAAGGTCCATCAGGCCGCACCCCCTGCCGTCTCCTCGCCTTCGCCGTACGTCCGCTCCAGATACGCGACGATGTTCGCGCTCTCGGACATCGTGACGCCAGTGCTCTCGTCGACGATGGCTGGGACGGTCCGCTTGCCGGACAGCCGCTTGACCACGTCGCGGTCGGCGTGCATCGGCTCGACGAACCGCGACTGGTAATCGAGACCGTATTCGTTCAGCTTCCGGACGACGCGCTCGCAGAAGGGACACGCCTGCAGCCGGTACAGCGTGATGTCGGACTCGCTCATACTCTGCGCGGCGATACGCGCGAAAGCCGGGTAAGGGCTTCGCTGGCGCCCCCCGCCATGACAAGTCTTAATCCCCGCCCATTACAACTTCGACCGTTGATGGCCCTGGATCCACCTGCGCCGTTTGAGCTGTCTACAGCGACGTTGCAGGCTATCGAATACGCCGGCGTCACGATCCCCGAAACCGTGGTGCTGGCCGGTGGTACTGCCGTTATCGTCTTCCTCATCGTCCTGTCGGCGTTCTTCTCGTCCTCGGAGATTGCCATGTTCTCGTTGCCGGCACACCGGACAGAAGCCCTCGTCGAGGATGGCGTTCCGGGCGCGAAGACGCTCAAGCAACTCAAGGCGGACCCGCACCGCCTGCTCGTGACGATTCTCGTCGGGAACAACCTCGTCAACATTGCGATGTCCTCTATCGCGACCGGGCTGCTGGCCCTCTATCTCTCCCAGGGGCAAGCCGTCGCGGTCGCGACGTTCGGCATTACCGCCATCGTGCTCCTGTTTGGCGAAAGCGCGCCAAAGAGCTACGCGGTTGAGAACACCGAATCCTGGGCGCTGCGCATCTCTAAGCCGCTCAAGGCCGCCGAGAAGGTGCTGCTTCCGCTTATCCTCCTGTTCGACTACCTCACTCGCGTCGTCAACAAGATAACCGGGGGCCGCTCCGCCATCGAGACCTCCTACGTCACCCGCGAGGAGATACAGGACATCATCGAGACCGGCGAGCGCGAGGGCGTCCTCGACGAGGACGAGCGCGAAATGCTCCAGCGTACCCTCCGATTTAACGACACCATCGTCAAGGAAGTAATGACCCCGCGGCTGGACATGACCGCCGTCGCTAAGGACAACACCGTCGAGGAGGCCCTGGAGACGTGTATCCAGAGCGGCCATGCCCGTATCCCCGTTTACGAGGGCAGTCTGGACAACGTCATCGGCGTCATCCACATCCGCGACCTCGTTCGGGACCTCAATTACGGCGAGGCGCTGGCCCGCGACATGGATCTTGAAGACCTCATCGAGCCGACGCTGCACGTCCCCGAGTCGAAGAACGTCGACGACCTGCTGACCGAGATGCGGGCCGAACGCCTGCACATGGTCATCGTCATCGACGAGTTCGGGACCACTGAGGGGCTGGTGACGATGGAGGACCTGACCGAGGAGATTGTCGGCGAGATACTCGAAGGCGAGGAGGAAGAGCCGATCGAGTACGTCGACGACGACACGGTCACGGTCAAAGGCGAGGTCAACATCGAGGAGGTCAACGAAGCGCTGGATCTAGACCTACCTGAAGGCGAGGAGTTTGAGACCATCGCCGGCTTTATTTTCAACCGGGCGGGGCGACTGGTCGAGGAAGGCGAGACTATCACCTACGACGGCGTCGAGATCCGCGTCGAACAGGTCGAGAACACGCGCATCATGAAGGCTCGCGTCGTCCGCCTCCAAACCGACGAGACAGAGCCGGTCGACGCCGAAGAAGCCTCGGACTGAGCACTTGCGGGAGCAGTCGTTTTACGTCGGTCGCTGTTGACAGGGATGACATGGGTTATCACCACCTCGCGGTCGACGACATCGAACCGACACCGGACCGACCGAGCATCCAGCGGTCGATAAGTGATGCAGCTGATCTGGAAAATGCGGCCGTGAATCTTTATAAGGTCGCCCCCGGCGAGAACATTCCGCTCGCGTACCACTACCATGACAATCAGGAAGAACTGTTCTACGTCCTTTCCGGAACGCTGGCTGTCGAGACGCCCGAGAAGACCTACGAAGTTGATGAAGACGAGGCGTTCGTCGTCGAACCGGACAGCCCCCAGCGGGCGCACAACCCTGAGTCGGCGACCGAGCCAGTACGGACGCTCGTCGTCGGCGCACCTGCGGTAGACGACGTGCACCCGTACGACCCCGAGTAAGCCGAGTGTCGCGGTCGTACTGCAGAACCGCTACTGGAGCGTGGCGCAGGCCCGCTACTGAAGTGTGATGGCGTAGGTCAGCGCGAACAGCAGTATCGCGCCGGTCGCGACGTTGATAGCCGTGAGCTCTGCCGCACCGATGACGCTCAGCCCCCAGACGAGAGTGGCCGAAAACACCGTCGAGAGCACGACGTTCATCGCGATAAGTACCCGCGGGTCGCCCTGTGACCCGCTTGCCCCCTCCTCGAACCCGTTCGCGTCGCTCATGCCCACGAACACGGACGGGACGCCCCTTAGCTCTTTGGCAGTCCCCGGTGCTTCGTTCTCTGGCCGGGCGCGGCCAAGTCGCGCAACTAAACACATTCGAAGCCTAACACGACGCATGAACGTTCGAAATCGCCATGGGGACCCGGTCGACCCGGTCCCATTTCTCGTCTGCACCGCAACGGCGGTGATGCTACTGTTTTCTGTCGGTCCGCTGTACGGCCTCGCCTACGGGCTTCCCGTCTGGGCCGGTCTGACCGTTTCGACAGCCGGGACCGTCGCCGTGGCCGCCGTCGCGTACCACCGCTTGGTGTGGACGGCCCCGCCGCCATCGGTACGGATAGCGCCGGAGCTTCGTTTTCAACGCCTCATCTACATTGGCGTCGGCTTCGCCGTTCTGCTGGTGGCTGTCTCGGCCCCGCTGGCCCTGTGATTTACCACCCCGGTACGCATGTGGACTGGTATGCGCGAGGTCGAACGCTCTCGGTTCGTGATGGCACGGCCGCCGGCTGTCCACCGCACGCTCTCGCCGGAGGCGGTCGTGGCGGCGGAGGGGACGTTCACAGTGACGGCTGTCGAGGAAACGGAGACGGGAACGCTCGTCACCGCCGCTGGCCCGGGGATGTCAGTCCCCCTGCGCTTCGAGTCGCACGACGACGGGCTCCGGTACACCGCTGAGGGCGAGGTCGGCCCGTTCGACCATCTGGAGACCCGGATTACCGTCGTGCCGGAGGAAAACGGCTCTCGGGTCACGATGCGGTCGACCGTTTCGCTGAATCTGCCACTCCCCTTTGCCGACCGCATCGCCGCCTGGAAGCGCGGCAACGAAATAGAGCGAGCTATCGAGGAACTGGCGGCGGATGTGCCCGGAGGCTGAATCGGCCGATACCGCTACTGTCCGGCCGGGTTGTCGATGCCCGTGAGACGACCGCGCACAACCACGGCACGTTTAGTAGCCTCAATGTACATATACAACCATGAGCATCCTCGACAGCGTCAAGGAGGCACTCACGTCACAGCCGGACGCGAAGTCCCGCCCTGACGATGGGTCGAAGGGGGCGTACTGGTGTGACGACTGCGGCGTTCGCATCAGAGATGTCGACTTAGACGGCGAGCCGGTCTGTCCGGACTGTGGCGAGGAGATGCGCTTTGAGCGCTCGGCAGGCCGTGACTGCGCCTGCTAGGGGCTCCGAATCACCGCCTCCTCGCCCTGCTCCGCCGGGAACGGTCCAGTGAGTGACTCACTCTCCGTCCATTCTTCGTCTGTCACCAGCGCGTCGTCCAGTGCCGTCCGAAGGGCGCTTTCGTCGTAGTCCGTCCCGATGAACACCAGCTCCGTCCGGCGATCGCCATGCTCGTCGTGCCAGTCAAGCTCTGGTCGGTTCGAGCGGTACATATCCTGCTCGACTTCGGGGAGACTCGCAATCCATGGTCCCTGTGCTTCCGCCCGTATCGAAGGACCGGCCTGGCCGATGACGACCCGTCGCTCGCTGCCCGCCAGCCAGACGGTCCCCTTCGAACGGACGACGCCCGACGGCAGGTCCTGCAGTACCTCGGCGAGCCGGTCGGGGTGGAACGGCCGGCGGCGGCGGTAGGTGAAGGACGTGACCCCGTACACCTCCTCGGGATGGTGGTGGTCGTCGTGTCCGTGGCCAGTGTCGCCTTCGTGGGCATCGGTTTCGTGGCTGTCGCCGCCGTGGTCGTGACTGCCTTCACCGTGACCGTGCCCGCTTTCGGCCAGCGCTCGCTTCCAGCCCGGCAGGTCGCTGATTTCGGTCTGGTCGAACAGTGCGCGGTCGAACAGCCGGTCGGGGTCAACCTGTGAGAAGGTCGTTCGGATGGTCTCGGCGTCGGGCTGGAGCGCCCGCACCAGTTCCTCGGCTTCGTCCATTTCCTCGTCCGTACAGAGGTCCGTTTTGTTCAGCACGACGAGGTTCGAGAGTTCGACCTGTTCGACCATGAGGTCCGAAAGCGGGCGGTCGGCTCCGTCGGCTTCTGTGTCGTCGCCGTCTCCATCGGCACTCGCTTCGCCGCTTCCGCGGCGTTCCGGCGTCTCGCCGGCGAACGAGTCGAGAAACAGCCGGGTGTCGAGTACCGTCACGAGCGTGTCGACGCGATAGAGCGCCGCCACGCGCGATTCGGTTGTGAACAGCCGCGCGACGGGCGCTGGCTCGGAGATGCCAGAGGACTCGACGACCAGCGCGTCGAAGTCACGGTCGTCCGCCAGCCGGACGACTGCGGTTTCGAGGTCGTCCTGCAGTTCACAGCAGATACAGCCGTTCGACAGCTCCGCGACCCCGTCGTCGACGTCGAGTTCGGACCCCTCGGCGATGAGTTCCGCGTCGACGTTTACCGTCCCCATGTCGTTGACGAGGACGGCGATGTCGCGGTCACCGGCCTCAGTCAGCAGATGGTTCAGTAGCGTCGTCTTCCCGGCCCCGAGGCTTCCGGAGAGAATCGTGACGGGAATTGTGTCGCGCATACCTCCCGTTGTGGGCCGCCTCCCTTCAAATCGCGCCTCGTTTCCGGGAGCCGAACACGACCGCTGTCCCGCCAGAGCGCGTGGGCACTATCGACGGGTAACTGCGACAGCTTTTACTCCGTGCCTCTCGCACACATGACCCACGATGGAACTGGCCGACCGAATCGAGCGCTTTCGCCGGACGCTACGGGAATGGGCCCGCGGACTGTACCACGGCATGATAACGCACCCGGCCTACGAGAAAATCGAGAAAGAGGCCGAGGACATCGAGGACGCGTTCATGCTGGCCTGTTTCCCCGACGCCTTCGGCATCCCGTCGCCGGTGTCGTACTACACCGCCGAACTGCTGCCGTACCTCGAAGACACCTTCGAGGCCTGGGAGCGGCGGCTGTGGGACAGAGGCTCGTACATCGAACGCAAAGGCCAGCAGTACCACTTCTGATGGAGCCGTTCGTCTTCTTCGGCGGGAAGGGCGGGGTCGGCAAGACCACCGTCTCCTGTGCCTACGGCGTCAAATCCGCACGGTCGGGCCTCGACACGCTCGTCGTCTCAACGGACCCGGCCCACTCCGTCTCGGACGTGTTTGACCAGCAGTTTGGCGACGAGCCGGCTGCCGTCGAAGGTATCGACGGCCTTGACGCGATGGAGATCGACCCCGAAACCGAGACTCAGCGCCACCTCGACGGCATCCGCAACGACCTCTCCGAGCAGGTGTCGGCAGCGATGGTCAACGAAATCAACCAGCAGCTAGAGATGGCCCACCAGACGCCGGGGGCCTACGAGTCGGCGCTGTTCGACCGCTTCGTCGACGTGATGCGCAACGCCGACCCGTACGACCGGGTCGTCTTCGACACCTCGCCGACTGGCAGCACCCTTCGACTGCTCGGCCTGCCGGAGTTCCTCGAAGGATGGATCGACCGGCTGATGCACAAACGCGAAAAGAGCATCGACCTCTTCGAGAAGGCCGCCATCGGCAACAACGAGCCCCGGCGCGTGATGGACGGCGACCCGGTGCTCGCCCGCCTGCAGGACCGAAAGGAGTTCTTCGAGTTCGCCAGCGGCGCGCTGGAGGCCGACGCCGCCTTCTTCCTCGTGCTCAACCCCGACCAGCTCTCGGTCAACGAGACGCGGCGCGCCATCGCCGAGATGCGGGAGCGTGACCTCTCGGTTCGTGGCCTCGTCGCCAACAAACTCACGCCCGAGCCGGACCCCGACGAGGACGGCCGCGGGGCCCGGTATCTCCGAGACCGCGTCGCGACTGAGAACGAACGGCTACAGGAGGTCCGAGAGACGCTCGACCCGCCGCTGGTCGCGGAAATCACAACCCGCACGGCGGAGGTGAAAGGCGACCTGCTCGACGACGTCGCCGCCGAACTCGACGTCGAGACGGATGCCGAGATGCCGACGTTCGTCTGAAACACCGACCGCCGCTTATGTGCGGGCCGCGCATAACCGATAAGTAATCGGATATTAGATTTTCGCTGACAGTCGAAGCTGTGTGACCGAGCGGATTCTGACGGACTTGAGAAGTATAAGAAATATATAATAACTATTAATAGCTTGATGTTGGTTACCATTCATGCACACACATGACACAGGTAATCTGGATCGTCCTGGCAGTACTGGTGACGTTCAGCGTGGGGTATCTGGGGTATTCGAAGTACCTCGCGCGGTTCCTCGAACTCGACGACGACAACGAGACACCGGCGCACAAGTACGAAGACGGGCAAGAATACGTCCCGTCGAAGAAACCGGTGTTGCTGGGTCACCACTACTCCAGTATCGCGGGTGGGGCACCGATTGTCGGACCGATTACGGCGGGCGCTGTGTGGGGGTGGGTTCCCGCACTCCTGTGGATTGCCATCGGTAACCCGCTGATGGGGAGCGTCCACGACTTCGTCTCGCTGTCGGGGTCGCTCAGACACGAGGGGAAGTCAATCGGCTACATTATTGGTGAGTACATCGGGGAAGGGGGCAAGAACATGCTGCTGTGGTTCGCGTTCCTGACCATCATCCTCGTCGTCGCGGTGTTCGCGCTGGTGGTCGCCATCGTGTTCGACGCGTTCCCACAGGTGACGACCGCGAGCTTCGTTTACATCGTACTGGCGCTGGTGTTTGGCGTGTATCTCTACCAGTTGAACGGACCGTTCCTCCCGGGAACAGTTCTGTTCGTCGCTGGTGTGTTCGCCGGCGTGTACGTGGGAATTCTGAACCCCGTTGCGCTGTTCCCGGCCGTCGGCGAGACGAGCTACCCCGCAGGCACGCTCGTGCTCGCGGACGTGCTGAACCTCGGCACTGGACAGTGGATTCCCGGGTCGTCTGCGACGGCGATGAACCCCAACCGTGCGGCGTGGGTGCCGATAATCATGGTGTACGCGGGCATTGCGAGCGCGCTCCCGGTGTGGGTGCTGCTCCAGCCGCGTGACTACCTCTCGTCGTTCCTGCTGTACGCCGGCGTCGGCGGTTCGCTGGTGGCTGTCATCGTCGGCACGATTTTCGGCACGGCTGCCACCGAGACCGGCTCGCTGGTCATCGCGGACTCGATGGGTGCATTCAACGGCTTCTGGGGTGTCGAGGGCGCGGGCCTCGCACCGCTGTTCCCGCTGCTGTTCATTACCATCGCCTGCGGGACGATCAGTGGCTTCCACTCGCTGGTGTCCTCTGGGACGACAGCCAAGCAGCTGAACAAGGAGACCGACGCCCGCCTCATCGGGTACGGTGGGATGCTCGGCGAGGGACTGCTGGCCGCCGTCGCACTGTCGACGCTCGCCGTGGCCGGCTTCGCTGATCCCGCCGGCGGTATCGGTGCTGCGTTGCCGAACTTCGCGACGGGTGGCGGCATCATCTTCACCAGTCTCGGCATCCCCCAGACCTTCGGCGCACCGTTCATGGCGCTCGTATTGGTGAGTTTCCTGCTGACCTCCACGGACACGGCCGTCCGACTCGGCCGGTACATGATGGAGGAGATCGTCGGGCTCCGGGCGGGCGAAACGGCTTCCGGATTCAACGTCGGCGGCGGCATCCGTTCGACCCTCGGCGAAATCGGGCGCGGCCGCTACACGAACCCGCTCGTGCAGGCCATCCCGGCCTATCTGATGGTTATCTCCGGCGAGTGGCTCACGCTCTGGGCCCTGTTCGGCGGTGCGAACCAGCTGCTCGCGGCGCTGGCGCTGCTGACCGCGACTGTCTGGCTCGCGAACTGGGACGACAACAAGCAGCTGTACTCCACGGGCGTGCCGATGGCCATCATGACGACTATCACTATTCTGGGGCTGTCTTGGCTGGCGTTCTACAGCAACCTCTACCAGAACCTCATTCAGGGCGGTGCCGAGGGGACTGCGGCCATCGCGTCCTCGACCGTCCAGATGGTACTGGCGCTGGTCCTCATCGGCCTCGCGCTGGCCCTCGTGAAGAAAGGGTACGACAACATCAGCACGGTCCGTGACCGTGGGCCCGCCAGCGCGGTCGAACCAGGCGACGACTGAACCGCGACTCCGTTTCCGTTTTTTTACTGTCGACAGCGACAGTTACGCGTCCCGCGTGACCGCGCCGAACGGCGGCGCGGCGTCATCCGAGATAGTCGCTATCGCCGTCACTGAATCCTCGCCGGCACGGACGCGAATTCGCGCGAGCTTTCGCTCGGTCCCGTTGAGCGTTGCCGTCGCTGTCGTCCGCGTCGTTTCGGTCCCGAGAAGCGTCTCTGAGCCGCGTTTGCGCCACTCCGAAACAGTGTCCACGTCGGTATCCATCGCAAGCGAAACGACCCGGGTGCTGTCCACCGCCGTCAGCGGGTCACGGACGACTTCGGGCTGGTCGACGACTCGCACGGCTGGGGCCGTCAGGAGCCCGAACTGCTCCCCGTTTGCGGACTGGTACACGCGCTGGAACACCGTCGCGATCACGTCTTGCCGCGACGTTAGTTCCACGTCCCCAGAAAAGTCGACGGTCACCGTCGTCTCGATGGTGCGGTTATCTTCGGCAACGAGCGAGTAGCCGCTGGACTCGGGGAGCACTGCCGGCGCGGCCGCGCTGGCTTCGATGGGCTCGCGCTCCTCCGGCAGGACGCCACAGCCGGCCAGCGTCGCCGCACAGCCGACGACGAAGCCACGCCGGGTCGGGAGCGTCATTTCCAGAACCGCTTGGCGAGCCGCGACAGCACTCCTTCCTCGGGCTGGGTCACGTCCTCCCAGAGAACGAACGCCTCGACCACGTCGGCGGCTTCGCCGGCGACGGCAACCTGTTCGTCCGGCACCACGACGCCCAGATTGACCTCGTAGTGGCCGTAGTAGCCGTACTTCAACAGCGTCCGCTCGCGCTGACCCTCGACGAACGACCGAACCTCGTCGGGTATCTCGTCGGCGACGAGGACGAACGTGAAGTCCGTTCGGTAGTGCTCCTCGTTGCCCGACACACGCTCGTCAGCAAGGTCGTGACCCAGTTCGACCAGTCGCTTCAGTTCGCCGACTGTCGGCCGGTCGACGCGACGGGCGTAGAGGTACTCCTCGGATTCGTGGTCACCGTAGGACAGCGCCGGGTGGAAGAACTGTTTCTGATTGAGAACCCGCATCTCGCCGTAGAGGTCCCAGCGCTCGCCCCGGAGCCGGTGGTCCCGCTCCAGCGTGTAATTGTACATCAGGCGGTCGCCCACCCGGTCGAAGTAGGGGTCATCTGTCCAGTGTGGGACTTTCTCGACGATTTCGTCGGGAAGCTCCGATTTTGGGACTGCACCAGTCATGGGGTCTTCCCAGCTCTCCGCGCCATAGTCAGTCGGGTCCTCACCCGACATGGACTCGGATTCCTCGCTCATCGTCGTGAGTCACGTAGGTGTTCAGTTCGTACTGGTCCCCCGCCGCGGTAGGTCATACCATGGCGATGCCGTGTCGGGGTCTTAAGGGCGTCGGTCAGCCGACGGTCGTCCACGGGCCGTACACGACCGCCGCGGCAGGTTTTTGACGCTGGCCTCCAAATTAATCACTAACAATCATGGCGAAAGACACTGAGGCCTGTGGCCGGTGTTCGATGAGTGTCGTCGTCGACGCCGTCGACGAGAACGAGGGCGAAAAACCCCACGACCCCTTCGGCGACGACCGAATCGAGGTCGACCAGCAGGACATTGAGCGCGTCTCGCCTGAGGTCTGGATGGGCCGGCTCTCGACCCGCATTGACGAGGCCGTCAGTCGCTACGTCTGGGGTCGCTGACCGGGTCAGAGTGCCGCGTCGATAATCCAGAAGAGCCCGTAGCTTAGCGCAAACGCCAGCGCCAGCGACCCGATCCAGGCAAGCACCGTTTTCCCCATCTTCTCCCGACTGACTTCGCCACCGCCGGCGGCTGCGCCAGAGCCGACGATAGCCGAGACGATAATCTCGTTGAACGACACCGGAATGCCGAAGAAAACGGCCGCCTGCGCGATGATGAAGCTCGGAATCAACGCGCCGATGGAGCGCCGCGGCCCGAGCGAGGAGTAGTCCTGTGCCAGCGCTTTGATCATCCGCGGCGCGCCCGTCCAGGACCCGACGAGGAGGCCGAGGCCGCCGAACAACAGAACGCCGGTGATGGGGATGGCCGCCGTCGGCCCCTCGCCGAGCAGGGGCACCAGCGGTCCCAGCGCCAGGCCGACCTGGCTCCCGCCAGCGGAGAAGGCCACGAGCCCGCCCATCACCAGCAGGAAGTGCCGCTGCCCGGCGGCCGCGTCCGCTCTGATATCTAGATACAGCAGTCCCCCCGCGAGCACCCCGATAAGGAGCGTCACGACGACCATCGACGGGAAGATCGGTGTCCCGGCCGCTCTTGCGACGGCGCGGGCCACAGAGGCCTGCTCGCTACCCGGTGCCAGCAGCACGAACTCGATGTTCGCCAAGATCACACCGACCAGCCCGCCCAGCAGCGGCACGAGCCGTTCCTCGGTCGTGGCCTCGTGCCGGAGCGACCACGCCGTCCCGAAGGCGATACCCCCGCCGACGAAGGGCGTGAGGACCCACAGCGAGACAATTTCGATGTACTTTGCTGTCGCCGGCTGGCCGCCCATCGCCAGCCCGACGCCGACCACTGCGCCGGTGACGGTAAACGCTGTCGCGATGGGGTAGCCGGTGAAAATACCGACGGCGACCAGCACCGCCGCAGTGAGGAGGGCGACGATAGCGGCAATAGCCGACAGGCCGCCGCCGCTCGGGAACAGCACGAGCTCGCTCCCGACGGCTTCTGTGACGTTGGCTCCCTGCAGGATCGCGCCGGCCAGCCCGAGGATGCCGACAAAGAACCCGGCCCGCATCACCGAGATCGCGTTCGCCCCGACGGCCGGCGCGAACGGTGTGGACCCGGACGACCCAGCACCGATGGCCCAGGCCATAAACAGACTCGCGGCTGACGCGATAACAAGCGTCGCAATCGTACTCGTCGCGACCATCTGTCACGGCGTTTGCCCCGCCCTGCAATGAGCCTACCGTTCGCGCGCCCTTGTGAGGCCGACTGCCGACACTGACGCGGCCCTCACGGGCAAACGTTCAGGTGGCAGCGCGTGGTTCGCTCCCGTATGTCCGCCACTGAAGAGACTGTCCGCGTCTGGCTGGTCGAACGAACCTACTCCGACGACGAGCAGAACCTCATCATCCTCACGTACGCGACGCCCGACGGCGAACAGTACTTCCGCAAGGAGCGCGCCCTGACCTCGTTTTCCGACGTGCGAGAGACCACGGCCGCTGTCGACGCGGACCCGGACAACCTCGGGTCCGTCGACGACGAAGACCTGCAGGCGCAGTACGCTGCCGAAGCGACGCGGATGGCGGAAAAACACGACCCTGACGACGCTATCTAACCGTCTGTGCGGCCATGCTCGTGCTTAGTTCGTTTTCACGTCGACGATGCTGGAAGCCGATGCCGCTCGCCCAGCGGCGAGCTTAGTTCGTCTTCGCATCGGTCTCATCCCCTGTCTCGACCGCATCAACACCCTCAGCGGCCTCGACAGCCTCGGTGACTTTCTCGGTGTCGACGTGCCAGCGGTCGACGGCCTGCTCGAAGTCCGCGAGCTTGTTCGAGACGCGCATCTTCAGGTCGTCGTCGTTGACGTTGACCTCGAAGACGTACTCGGGGCGTTCCTCGTCGCCGACGCGACGGAGGTTCGCGCTGATGAGGTCGTTGTCGAAGTAATAGGGCGCGATCTGGGTCATCACGTTGCGGTAGACGGTGTCCTCGACCTTTCGCAGGGCTTTCCGGCTGGCGGAGTCAGCCGCGCGCGCCACGTAGTCGACGGACTCGCTCCAGCGCTCCATCGCCTCGTCCGGCTCGTCGAGGTTCTCGTAGGACTCGCTGAGTTTCTCGCCGGCGGTCTGGAGGTCCTCGTCCGGCCCCTTGCCGGCCTGTTCGCCTTTGCCCTCGTCGACGCTTGCTTGGTCAGCGGTTTTCTCGTTGACGTCCTCGTCCAGTCGCTCGTGGCTCTTGGGTCGCCATTCGTCGAACTCACTGAGGGCGTCCTCGTCGACAGTCTCGCCCGAAGCGATGTCTTTCAGCGCCTGCGTGATGCGCTCGCCGTGCTCGACGACGTCGACCCAGCCGCCTTTCGTCTTGAATCCTGAAACGCTCTCTTCGATGTCTGCCATGGTATAATAGATCGGTCTATGACAGCCGCGGGACCTGCTGCAGTGGGCTGTCCATCTGTACACACCGGATTGCTGCTCAGTGGGGTTAAACGTTTCCGCTGTGGCGGCAGCCGTGATACTCTCCCGCGAGCCCCCTCCCCAGCCCTTGATATCGGAGTATAAATGACGCATTCTTACTGTATAGCGGTCTTCCCGCTCGCCCCGCTTCGCTCAACACCGAACGGCTGCTTATAAGGATTGCACGCGAATGGTAGTTTGATGTCATCCGCACTATTCGTCGTAAGCGAACACGGGTACTGGGGCGAAGAATGTATTGAGCCGCTGACAACTCTTACAGACGCCGGTCTGGATATTACGGTGGCGACACCGACCGGCGAGCCGCCGGTGCTTGACGAACGTTCCGTCGACCCCGAAGAAGTCGGCGAAGACCTCTCGGAACACGTTCGGGAAGTCCACGAGACCGACGAGCGCCTGAACAACCCGATTCCGCTGGCACAGGCTGACGCCGCGGACTACGACACCGTCGTGTTCCCCGGCGGCCACGGCGCGGAGTGGGACGTCACGCAGGATGTCCACGCCCGTGAACTGCTGCGCGAGAGCGTCGCCGGCGACGACGGCAAGGCACTCGTCGTCTGTCACACGGTCGGGATTCTGGCCTTCACCCGCAATAGCGACGGCGAGTTCCTCGCCGACGGCCGCTCGGTCACCGGCTTCCCGAACGCCTGGGAGGAAGGCATTGTCGACGAGAACGACCTGCTCCCCGACGGCCGGAAGCTCCCGTACTGGGTCGAAGACGAAGTGAAGGCTGTCGGTGCGGACTGGGACGCCGAACTCGATGCCGACACCAGCGTCACGGTCGATGGTGACCTCATCACGGCTCGTGGCCCACCGTCCTCGGCTGCAGCTGCCCGCACGCTTCTCGACGAGCTTGGTATCGAGACGTCCGCGTAACGGGTCCTGACGTGGCGGTTGTTTGCTGAAATATAACTAGGGCTGAAATTCTCGAAAAATAGAACACTTTGCCTGTCCGTCTTTTCTCATCTCTATTCCGTCCGGTGAAATACTCTGTCACACGCTATCGCACAATATAGTCAAATAGCGACTGTATACTAGCTAACATTCTTGAATACCCCGTGTGACGTAGACATACGTATGACTAACAACTCCACACGTAGGCGGTTCCTCAAGACAGCAGGCGTTGCAGGTGTCGCAGCTCTCGCCGGCTGTGGCGGTGGCGGCGACGGCGGCGACGGTGGCGACGGCGAAACGACCGAGGGCGGCGACATGACCGAGGGTGGCGACATGACCGAGGGCGAAATGACCGAAGGCGACACCGAGACCCGCCTCTCGTGGCACGCCGGCGGCACCGGTGGCACCTACTTCCCGCTCTCGAACGAGTTCAAGACGGTCGTAGAGGACAACACAGACTTCACGCTGAACGTCCAGTCGACCGGTGCGAGCGTCGAAAACGTCGGCAGCCTCGCCAGCGGCGACGCCGACTTCGCGCTCATCCAGAACGATATCGCCTCGTTCGCAAAGAACGGCACTGGCATCGATGCGTTCCAGGACAACGCCGTCGAGAACCTCCAGGGCGTTGCGACCCTGTACCCGGAAACGATCACGGTCGTCACCCTCGCGGACACGGGCATCACGCAACTCTCCGACCTCGAAGGGGCGACGATCAACACTGGCGACCTCGGGAGCGGGACCCAGGTCAACGCGAACCAGATTCTGGAGTCAGTCGGCATCTCCGATTACACCGAGCAGAACGCCTCGTTCTCTCAGGCTGCCGACCAGCTCCGGAACGGCGACATCGACGCCGCGTTCGTCGTCGGTGGCTGGCCGGTCGGCGCAATCGAGGACCTCGCAAACACCAACGACCTCGTCATCGTCCCAATCTCCGGCGACAACCGTGCCGCAGCGAAGGAGGACGCCTCCTGGTTCGCTGACGACACCATCCCCGCCGACACCTACACCGGCGTCGACGAGGCTGTCGAAACAATCGCTGTGCAGGCGATGATTGCGACGAACGCCGAACAGCCCGAAGAGACGGTCGAGTCGGTCACCGCGGCCATCTTCGACAACGTCGACGACCTCTCTATCAAGACGGACTTCATCAGCGCGGACTCCGCTCAGGACGGGATGTCCATCGAACTCCACCCCGGCGCAGCGGCCTACTTCGACGCGTAACGCCGCTGACTGACGCTATCCGTATCGTTAACTAACGACCTTCTATTACTCACCAACTGGAATGAGACGACGATACGTCGCTATCGCGGTGCTCGGTGCCCTCCTCCTCATCGGGACTGTAGCAGCGCTCCCCGGCGGACATGCACTGGTCGTCGAAGACGCCGAGACCGGTGAGCAGTATCTAACGGTCTCGGTTGAGGACGGCACGACCGTGGCGCTGGAATATATGCACAGTGTCGAAAAAACGCGTGTCTACGACGAGTACACAGTCCGTGGCGACCATCTTGAGATGACCCGTATGGAGTTCGAATCGTTCGGCTGGGGGCTCCCGAGTGGAGCCAACGTCACTCGTGAGGATGGGATGTATGTCTTCGACCCCCCAGGCAACTACACGCGCGTGACAGTCTCTCCCGGTGATGTTGCAGGACATAAACTTCACGTCGGAGCCGAAACCTACGACTTGGTAGCCCGCACCAACGGCCGCTCGGTCCACCTCTATGTGACCCAGCGCTCGTCGTTCGGTGCTGCGACAGACCAGCTCAACACATGACTGAAAACACACGATCTGACGACGACGGGGAGGCCGTATCGGACGAGGAAGTTGACGAAGTACTGCAGGAGATAGAGCGGAAACGCTCCCTTACAGGGTGGGCGGTTGTCCTCGTCGCGCTCATCGGCATCTCGTTTTCGGTGTTTCAGATGTGGCTCGCGGCGAAAGGCTTCGTCCTCTCGATCTCGCTTCCCGGCGTCGGTGATGTCGTGTTCGCGTCACTGCAACTGCTCCAGATCAACGCTGTCCACGTCTCTTTTGGCCTCATTCTGACGTTCTTGCTGTATCCCGGCAGCACCGGCGACGGCCCGCTTTCCCGGCGCTGTATCGCGCTCGGGTCACTGGTCGACGAGAAACTCGGCGCGGAGCATCCGGTGTCTCGTGTCGTTCACGCTATCGGGAGCGCCCTCGCTTGGGCGTTCCTCGACGCCGAGATGGACCGCGTGACACCCTCGGATTTCGTTTTTATCGTCCTGTCGGTGCTGTCGGCCGCGTACTTCGTTACTGACTTCAACGAGATCCAGCGGATGCGTGCGCTGGGACTTGAACGCGGCCGACCGATTCAGGAAGTGTTCACCTTCCTAGAGCCGATAGCGGGGCTTCTCGGGCCGCTCGCCGATACCTCCTACGCGTTCGTGCTCGGCGCGGTCGGCGTCCTGCTCGTCCTCGAAGCGACCCGTCGGGCGATCAGCCTCTGGTTGATGGTTATCGTCGCGGCGTTCGTCGTCTACGCCCGTTTCGGTGTCCTCATCCCACAGGACGCCGCCTACATTGGCGTCCTCTCGATTCCGGAGCTGTCTTGGCCCTCTATCATCCAGAACCTCTGGTACAACACCGAAAACGGGGTGTTCGGAATTCCGGTTACCGTCTCCGTGCAGTTCATCTATATCTTCATCCTCTTTGGCGCGTTCCTCGAGATGTCCGGCGCGGGGCAGTGGTTCATCGACCTTGCGTACGGTGCGACAGGGACGCGGAAGGGTGGCCCGGCGAAGGCGTCCATCCTCGCCAGCGGCTTCATGGGGACCATCTCCGGGTCCTCCATTGCGAACACGGTGACGACCGGCGCGTTCACGATTCCGCTGATGAAGCGGTCGGGCTACTCGCCGGAGTTCTCCGGCGGCGTCGAGGCGTCTGCCTCCTCGGGTGGCCAGATTCTCCCGCCGGTGATGGGGGCCGCCGCATTCCTTATCGTCCAGTACACAGCGACGCCGTTCGCTGATGTCATCGTCGTCGCGACGATTCCCGCTATCGTCTTCTTCTTCGGCGTCTGGGTGATGGTCCACTTCGAGGCGGTCAAGGAGGACATCGGCGGTCTCGACTCTTCAGAACTGGTCAACCTCCGGAGCCACTTCAAAAGCGGGTGGTTCTACCTCGTCCCGCTTGGGCTGCTGTTGTACTACCTCATCATCGAGCGACTGTCTGTCTCCCGCTCGGCGTGGTTTACGCTCATCGCAATCGGAGCGCTCATCGCACTTGTGGCGGCTTACGGCGACGAAACGCGTGCCCGCCTCGGAGCGATTCTCGGCGTGCTGTTCGGCGCATCGCTGCTTTCACAGTTCCTGTTCGGCGCTGGCGTTCTGGGCGCACTGGCCGGCGACGGGACGGGGTCCCAATCTCTCATAGACGCGTTCTCGGCCACCGTCGGTAACATCGGCACGCTGATTATCCTCAGCGGTGTTCTCACGCTGATCACCCGGCCCCGACTCGACTCACCACTGCTGTCGTTCGACGGTGCTGTCGACGACACCGCCGAAACGACTGCTGACGCTGTCGGTCGCCCAGATCTGGCCTCGAATGGGCTGTACAAGCTCGGCGTCTTCGTCGGGAAGTCGATGGAGAGCGGGGCTAGAACCGCGGTCCCGGTTGTCATCGCTGTCGCCGCCGCCGGCATCATCCCCGGTGTCATCAGCGTCTCCGGCCTCGGCCCGAACCTCGTCTCGCTCATCACGGCCGTCGCCGGCGGCTCGCTGGTCTTGCTGTTGCTCGTCACCGCATTCTCCTCGATTATCCTCGGGATGGGGATGCCGACGACGGTGACCTACATCATCCTCGTCTCCCTGCTCGCGCCGGCGCTGACCGAGTTCGGTGTCCCGCTGCTCGCGGCGCACCTGTTCATCCTCTATTTCGGCGTCATCGCCGACATCACGCCGCCGGTCGCAGTGGCTGCCTACGCCGCTTCCGGTGTCGCAAAGTCCGATGCCTTCGAGACCGGCATCGAGGCGTTTTCGCTCTCGCTCAACAAGGCAATTGTGCCGTTCGCGTTCATTGTCACGCCGGGCATCATCCTGATCCGGCGTGCCCCGACGGACTCCGGATACCGAATCGTCGGGACCGCCGACCTGCTGGACCTCGGCTACTCCATCCCCGAGATACTGATACCCGTTATCGGCGTCTTCCTCGGCGTCGTCGCGCTGGCCGCGACGGTTATCGGGTTCGCGTACGCACCGGTCTCCCGTGGCGAGCGGGCGGCGTTCGCGTTCAGTTCGCTGCTCCTGATGGCCCCCGGCCTCGCAGTGTCCGGCGTGTACGACATCCTCGGCCTCATCGGCATCGCCGGTGGCGAGATGACGGTGTTGCTTGACATCGTACTCCGCGGCGTCGGCCTCGCGCTGTTCCTCTTCCTCATGGCCAAGAACCGTCAGCGCGGCGGTGACCCTGCGGTACGGTCAGGCACGGCTGAGCCGGCCTGAGTGAGAACCGTTTAAGCCATCGGGTGTCAACGGGCACGATATGCCAATCGAACAGCGCGGCGACGCCTCTGTCGTCACGCACGCGCTGGCGCGAGATGAACTGACTCGGATACGAAACGTCGAGACCGAACAGGTCGCTTTCCGGAAGGGACTGGTCCGCCTCGGCCGTATCTGTGGCTACGAAATCATTGACGGGCGGATGGAAACCGAATACACGGAAGTCCAGACGCCACTAACCACGACGATGGGTGAGCGGGTCAAAGGACTCGAAGACGTGGTCATCGTCAACGTCCTCCGCGCCGCGACGCCGTTTGTCGAAGGACTGCTCAAAGCGTTCCCCCGCGCCAGACAGGGCGTCATCTCCGCCAGCCGTGATGAGGAAGCCGGAATGAACGACGACGGCGAGTTCCCTATCTCCGTCGAATACGTCAAACTGCCCGAAATCACCGAGGACGACACCGTCATCATCGCGGACCCGATGCTCGCCACCGGGTCGACGATGGCCACGGTGCTTGATTACATCACCTCGGAGAAGACAGAGCCGGAGAACCTGCTTGTTCTGGCCGCAGTCTCCGCGCCAGAGGGTATCGTCCGTGTTTCGGAGGCGCAGCCGGACGCTGACATCATCAGCGTCGCTATCGACGACGAACTCGACGAGGACGGGTTCATCGTTCCGGGGCTCGGCGACGCCGGTGACCGGGCCTTCCGGACGACGTAAACCGTCCCGGCCCGCTCGACCTGTCGGCAGAGGGACGAAACGCTTTTATTCACGGCCCGAATCAGCCGATGATGTCGCGATTTTCAGTCCCTTCACAGCCGCTGTACCCCCTTTCTTCACTTGGAAACCGAGGGACAACGGCACATTTTCGGTCCAGTTGAAACGAGAAGGGAAGCTGTGAACCGCTCCGTAGCGACTGGACATTGGTCCTGTCGGACAGTGACAGACCGGGAGACTTTCGTGCTGACGGGACAGCAACCCGGTATGGGTCGACGCCGATACCGGGTCGCGGACACTGCCCAGCAACTCGTTGGGGGGTTCCTGCTCGCGGGGCCGTTCGTCGTGACAGAGGAGGTGTGGGTCCTTGCTGAGAATATGTCCTGGTATCACGCAGTGCTTGTCGTCGGTATCGTGTTCGCTATCGGCTACGGGGCGCTGTACAAAGCTGACGCCGACCGCGACGTGGACACTGAGGCGGAGGTGGCCGGTATTCCGGTCCGATTCGTCTCGCTGATGTGCGTGGCGTTTGGCTCGGTCGCCATTCTCGCGGTGGCGTTTACGGCCCCGGACACGTTCCTCGTCAACGGGGGGATTCTGCTGGACCCGACGCCGATGGCGGTCACCCTGACGACCCTGAAAGCCATCACTGTCGGTGCAATTTTCAGCGTCGTTGGAGCTGCGACGGCGGACAGCGTGTTCTAACCGGGACCCGCACACTTAATTGGGTTCCACTCTCCTTGATGTGCATATGGAATATACGCTGGCTATCGACAACGCACCGGAAACCGTTCCGGGTGGCACGGGGGTACTACTCCTGCATCCGAGTACCGGCGAGACGGACCGACTGGACACGGATTTCCTTGCGACCGACACCGACTCGATGCTCGTCATCTCGACCCGGACCACCGCCCGGGAGGTCAAACAGAAACTGGAGTACTACGAGGTCGACGAGTCCAAAGCGACCATCCTCGACACGCTGTCGGTCGAGCGCGGCTACACCCGTCGCCAGTCCGAAAGCGTCCGATACGTCTCCGCGCCGGACGACCTCTCCGGGATTGTCTCGGAGGCCGAGACCTTTCTGCAAGAACACGACGGGAAGCTCCGCGTGACCTTCGACTCGCTGACGGAACTCATCTACTACGCCGACGAGGACGGCGCGCTCTCGGCCGTCGAAGACATCCTCGACCTGCTAGACGAGTACGACGCTGTCGGGATGTTCCACCTCGCCGACGAGGTCCACGACGAGGAGACGGTCGCGGCGTTCCGGGAACTCTTCGACGGTGTCATCGAACTGTCCGAGGACGGAACCATTACCAGTACCTTCGAGGCGTAACCGGACACGCTCCGTCCCGAATCTGGCGCTCCTTCGATGAGTTTGTGGCAACTGACAGACACTCCACTGGCCGGTGTGTCCGTCGGTGGCGTTTCCTTCTTTCGAACGAAATGGCGTTTTCACCCGGTAGCGCCGCCAACACCTCGTATGCGAACACTTACCAGACCAATAACAATTAAGAGGGTATAACCCACATACAGGGTTGTATGCCGGAATGCCAGAACTGCGGTAATTTTGTAACGGCTGACTACGCGCGTGTGTTCACGCCGAACGGGGTCGAAAAGCCCAGGGTCTGTCCGCAGTGCGAGGACAAGATTCGCGACGGGGCAGACGTCCGTGAGGCCCGGTCCACACGTCGCGGATAGAACCGATCAGGAACTGCCGCCCTGTGACCTGACGGTTGCGGGGACGTTTTCCTCGCCGGCTGCACTCGCTACCAACCGTTGTTTTGCCGGGACTCCTGTTTCAGGCTCTAGACTACTGCGTCTGTCAGGCGCGCCCGTGCCTCCTCGAACACCGCGTCAGCACGGTCTGGGTCGCGGGCCTCGGCGGTGATCCGAACGAGCGGCTGGGTTCCGCTGGCCCGCAAGAGGAACCACGCGTCGCCGAGGTCGACCCGGACCCCGTCGAGCGTCGTCACGTCGTCGTAGGCGTCGGTCACTGTCTCTCGAACGCGGTCCATCACAGTCTCCTTCTGGTCGGTTTCGACGCTATCCCGGCGAATGGGGTACTCCGGCACGTCGGCGGCCCGGTCGCCCAGCGAGCGCTCGCTGTCCAGTGCCGCGGCGGTACAGGCCGCCAGCGGCCCGTCCGGGCACAGCGTCCGCTCGGGCCAGATCCACGCACCGCTTGGCTCGCCGCCGAAGGCGACACCATCGGCACTCGCCGCCTCGGCGACGTATACGTCCCCAACAGGGGTGTACTCGACAGAGACGTCGCTGTCGTCGAGGTGGTCCTCAACGGCGAGGCTTGTATCGACCGGGACGGCGACCCGCTCGCCCGGTGACGCCGCGGCACGGGCGAACACGGCCAGCAACACGTCGCCGGAGAGGAAGGTCCCGTCGGCCGCAACCGCCCGCATCCGGTCGGCGTCGCCGTCGTGGGCGATGCCGAGGTCTGCGTCGGACTCGGCCACCAGCGTCGAAAGCGACTCGCAGTGCTCGGCTTTCGGCTCCGAGGGGCGACCGGGGAACGCACCGTCGGGCTGGCCGTTGAGCGTCTCGACGGAGCAGCCCAGCGCCGAAAGCGCGTCGACGCTGACTCGACCCGCGCCGTTGCCCAGATCGACGACGACATGGCTATCGAGGTTTCGCTCACCGATTTCCGTGACCAGCGCGTCGACGTGGCGTTGGCTGGCATCCCGAGACACCAGACCCCCGCTCTCGTCCCACGCCGCTGGCTGGAACGCATCCTCGTCCAGTCGCTGTTCGATCGTTGCTCGCAGGTCCGCATCGAAGGCCTGGCCGCTGGGTTGCCAGAGCTTGATACCGTTGTCTTCTGGCGGATTGTGACTCGCTGTCACTGCGACGCCGGCGTCGGCGTCCTGCCACGCCACCGCCCGTCCGATAGTCGGCGTCGCCGCCCCGCCGAGGTCTATCACGTCGACGCCGCTCTCCCGAAGCCCGGCCACCAGCGCCGTCTGGAGGTACTCGCCGCTCGCTCGCGGGTCCCGGCCCACGACCACCCGCTCGCAGTCGATGCCAAGCGCTCGCCCCACCGAGAGCGCCAACTCGGCTGTGACCGTCTCGCCGACGGGACCCCGAATCCCGCTCGTTCCGAACTGTGTCATTACTGCTCTCTGGGTCGGGCCGCCCCTAAAATCCATCCGGCATCGGACAGGTACTGTGGACCGATGGTGCTGACGCTCGCTCCGTCGCTGTGTCGGTGACTACCCACAGACCGCGCCGCTACTGCGTCGGTGACCACTCACAGGTCGTGCCGGTCGTCAGGGCTGCCTCGTCGATGTGAGCAGACAGGCAGCCGTAGTTGCAAAACTGCGTCGTCGACTTCCCGTCGGGCGTCTCGCTGACGTAGACGGGGTCGTGGTTCTCGACGGGACAGCCACAGTACGTGCAGTCGACCATTCGAACGCTTGCGGCCGGGAGAACAAACGTTTTGTCCACGTCTGTCGACCCACCGCACATGAAACAGGGCGGCTCCGACGCGGCGAAACAGGCAGCGGGGGAATCAGCGGCTGAAGCGGTCGAGGACGCCACGGTCGTTGGCCTCGGCACGGGGTCAACGGCAGCCTACGCTATCCGCGCTATCGGACAGGCGGTCGACGCCGGCCTCGATGTCGTCGGCGTCCCCACGTCGTTTCAGTCCCGCCAGCTGGCCCGTGACTGTGGCATCCCGCTGGCGGACCTCGACGACGTGTCGGTCGACCTCGCCATCGACGGGGCCGACGAGGTGGCCAGCGGCAACCTGATCAAAGGCGGTGGCGCGGCGCACGCCCGGGAGAAGATAGTCGACGCGAGCGCCGACCGCTTCCTCGTCGTCGCTGATCCGACGAAAGAGGCGGCCGTACTCTCATATCCTGTCCCCGTCGAGGTACTCCCGATGGCCCGCTCGACAGTCGTCACGGCAGTCGAAGAATTGGGTGGTGACCCAACACTCCGCCGTGCAGAACGTAAGGACGGCCCCGTCGTCACCGACAACGGAAATCTCGTGCTCGACTGCGACTTCAATTCCATCCACGACCCCGCCGCACTCGCCAGCGACCTCGCCGCGCTGCCCGGTGTTGTCGAGCACGGGCTGTTCGTCGGTATGGCTGACGAGATTCACGTCGGCACTGCTGATGGCGTCACCGTCCGAACGCTTTCGAAATAGCTGTCGCTGGTCGGCTTGCGTCAAAAAAATACGCTGCTTGAAACGACCTTACAGGTCGCGCGGCTGGACCGTCTTCCGGTCGTTCTCGTCGGCTCGTCGGGCTGCGTCCTGAAGCAGCTCCTCGACTTCCTCGTCGAGTGCGTCGTAGAAGTCGGACGCTACGTTCATGTCGTTGAGCTCTTCCTTAACGGCGGCTTTGACGATTAGGTCTGCCATACAGACGAGGTATCGACGGGGGTTACTTATATACTTTCTCCAATTAGTTCGCTCTCGACCCTATTACCGGCAGTTTGAGGCATTATACGACACATAACCCGTTATAAATCCGGGATTGTGTCCGCGAGAATCCATCAGAATCCGGCTTTTTGTCTGCCCCAGACGGCTATTGTCGCGTTACTCCGGCCGAGCGTCGCTCACGCGCGCTCCCACGGATCCAACCCTGATGTGAGCAACACGCCTGTTTCGGACCGACGGATAGGAGTGGCCGTACCACTGAATGGGTTCTATGCGCGATATACTCGATTCGGTTGCGGCGGGTGACCTCTCCCCAACGGAAGCCGAGGCGGCGCTCTCCGGCTACGCGACCAGCGGGGCCGGTCGGTTCGACGCCGCCCGGGAGGACCGTGCCGGCGTTCCTGAAGCCGTCCTCGCGGACGGGAAGACACCGGGAGAAGTGGCGGATCTGGCAGCAACAGCTATTGAGACGACGGACCGGGCTATCGTGACACGACTCGATACGTCCACTGCAACGGCCGTCCGGGAGCGGCTGGACGAAGCCGCCTCCGATGCGACAGTTCGCTGGGACGACCGCTCGAACTGGCTGGTCGCGACGACCCCCGCGTTCGAGCGCCCGTCGCTGGACGCGTCAGTGGGTATCGTCACCGCCGGGACATCCGACGCCGTTCCGGCCGGTGAGGCCGCGCTTATCGCCGAGGAGATGGGTGCCACCGTGACCCGTATCGACGATGTCGGGGTTGCGAGCCTTGCCCGGACGATAGATGCGGTCGACGGCTTCCGGGACCAGGATGTGCTCATCGTCGCGGCGGGCCGCGAAGGTGCGCTCCCGACGGTTGTCGCCGGTCTCGTCGACGTACCGGTCATCGGCCTGCCCGTCTCGACCGGCTACGGCCACGGCGGCGAGGGTGAGGCCGCTCTCTCGGGACTGCTCCAGTCCTGCACTGCACTCTCTGTCGTGAACATCGACGCCGGCTTCACCGCCGGGACACAGGCCGGCCTAATCGCCAGACAGCTCGACAATGCGCGGGAATAACCACCCTCGCCGGCCACGGGTACACCCAAGTATTTGGGTAAAGAGCTATGCGAACAACGCGCGTACGCGTGTACGTCGGCGGTGGTGTCGCCGACGAACACGATGCCTGAATGTGATCATTGCGGCGCGCACGTCTCAGACCAGTTCGCCCGAGTGTTCGCGGATGAACGTGGACACATCCGGGCGTGTCCCAACTGCTCGGCAAACGCTGGCATTGCCGAGGTATCGAGAGAGCGCGCCCAACAAGTGTGAGGCCCACTGGGCCACCAGCATCGTGCGATGACTACCGCGCGGAGCCCTTACCACGTGTACGTCCTCCGTTGTAGCGACAACACGTTTTACACCGGTTACACGACCGATGTGGAACGCCGCGTCCGAGAGCACGACGCCGGCGATGGCGCGAAGTACACGCGCGGCAGAACCCCGGTCGAACTGATTCACGTCGAATCATTTGACTCACAGTCCGACGCGATGAGCCGTGAGTACGAGATTAAGCAGTACTCCAGAGCGGAGAAGGAACGACTCGTCGAATCCAGCGACGCCGAAGTAGTGTTCGATATCTGACCCGCCGCTCACTTCTCGCTGTCAATAACAGGAAAAGTGACAGCTCACCGATGAGGCGTGACTTTTTGTCTGGGGGCCGAGAACCGCGGGATATGGACAACGACGCGGATGTCGACGCAGGCGCAATCGCTTTCGGGACGGACGGCTGGCGGGCGACGCTGGACGTGTTCACGAAACCGCGAGTCCGGATGGTTGGTCAGGCTGTCGCCACGACGCTCGCCGAGCGCGGGGCGAGCGGGACCGTCGCTATCGGGTACGACGCCCGCGAGACCTCGCCCGGGTTTGCCGACGAGCTCGCACACGTCCTGCGTGCGAACGGCTTCGACGTGCTCTTGCCGGACCGGGACACGCCGACGCCGATCCTCGCCTGGACGGTGAAAGACCGCGGTCTGGCCGGGGCGCTCCAGATCACGGCCAGCCACAATCCGCCGGAGTACAACGGCGTGAAGTTCATCCCTGGTGACGGGTCGCCGGCGCTCCCCGACTGGACGGCCGCCTTTGAGGAAAACCTCGCCGTCCTCGACCCGCTCCCCGAAGACGAGTGGGGCGAGCGAACGGAAGAAGACCTTATTGGCCCGTTCCACGACCACGCGCTGGACTTCGTCGACACTGACCTCGATGACCTGTCAGTCGCCTACGACGCGCTATACGGCAGTGGCCGCGGCGTCACCGACGCCCTGCTCGAAGCGGCCGGGGCCGATGTGACTCGTCTCAACTGCGAACAGGACCCGGAGTTCGGCGGCGGGTCGCCCGAGCCGTCGGCGGAGAACGCTGAGGGCCTCGTCGGCGAAGTCAGCGAGGGTGACGCCGCGCTGGGGATTATCAACGACGGCGACGCCGACCGCATCGGCGTCGTTACGCCCGACCGCGGCTATCTGGACCCCAACCTGTTTTTCGCCGCGATGTACGACTTTCTGCTTGAGGACGGGACGGGCGATGTCGTTCGGACGGTCTCGACGTCCAGCATCGTCGACCGCGTCGCCGAGGCCCACGGCCAGAACGTCCACGAGGTCGCCGTCGGCTTCAAGTGGGTCGCCGAGGCGATGGCCGAGCACGACGCGCTGTTCGGCGGCGAGGAGTCCGGCGGTTTCGGCCTGCCGGACCACCTGCGGAACAAGGACGGCGTGCTGGTGGCGCTGGCCGCCGCCGCCGCCGAGCGCGAGGAACCGCTTGATGCTCGTGTCGACAGACTGCTGGACGAACACGGCGAAATCCATCAGGACCGGATCAGCGTCGACTGCTCGGACGACCGCAAGGAGCCAGTTCTCGAAGACCTCGAAACCGCACTGCCCGAGACGCTGGCGGGAGTCGCTGTCGACGGCATCAACACCGTCGACGGGTTCAAAATCCGACTCGAAGACGGGACGTGGGTGCTCGTCCGCCCGTCCGGGACGGAACCGAAGCTCCGCGTCTACGCCGAGGCCGGCAGCGATGCCCGGGTCGGCGAACTGCTCGATGCTGGTCAGGAACTGGTCGAACCCCTCGTTTAAGCCCGCGGCACGCGTCGTCGACGCATGGACTCCGACATCGCGTTCGCCTACACAGAGGGGATGCCTGACGACATCGTCCGCGACCGCCTTGGCGAGAGTGAGAGCGGCGTGCTCGCGCTGGCTGACGGCGACGACGCGTATGCTTTCCCGGTGTTTCACCACTACGAGGACGGGTCGCTGTACTTCCGCCTTGGCGAGACAAGCGGGAGCGAGAAGTCGGCGTACCTCGTCGCCACCGAGACGGCGACGTATGTCGTCACGGAGACGGAGCAGACGCCGGACGCGGAGGCGTGGACCGGCTGGAGCATCGTCGCCAGGGGACCGATAGCGGCTGTCCCCGACGGTGACCCGGCCTACGAAGCCGTCGAAATAAACGAGCGCTACGCGCCCATTCGGGTGTTCGACGAGCCGACCGATGAGATGGATATAACGCTGTATGAACTGTCCATCGAGGAACTGACGGGTCGTCAGAACTGACTCCGACGGGACGACTACTTGCGAATCCCGCGAAAGCGGCCGTCCTCGTCGTCGAGAAGCTCCACGTCGAACCCGAGTTGCTCGTAGAACGGCCGCACGTCCGCGTCAAACTCGGCCGTGAGTCGGTCCCGCCGGTCGAGTGCGGCCTCGACGAGCGCCGTCCCGATGCCCTGTCCCCGGCGACGGCGACGGACAGCGACGGCGTCGATGTGAGTGTCATCGAGCACGAGTGCGCCGAGTATTCGGTCGCTTTCGGGCGTTGCGTCTGCCCCGGAACCACCCGAAACCGAGATGAGCGTTCCGTCGCCGGCGATTCCTGTACGGACCGTTGGCACACCGATTTCGAGCGCCGCGCCGTCGAGAACGTTCATCACTGCCGGCAGGTCGGCCTCGGTCGCTTCGCGGACACGCATCGGCGACTCACCCGCCTTTGATGAGCCTGACAACCCGAACGTGGTCGTGCTCGACGGGCTGGTCCGTCGGCACGTGCTCGCCGTCGACGAGGACTGACACCTCGTGGGGGCTCAGGTCGACCGGTGCGAGCAGGTCGCCATACGTCGCGTCCGCGTCCACCTCCAGTTCGTGGGTGTCTTCGCCGGCGATTTCGACGGTGACGTGCATACCCGGCCGTACTCCGCCGATGCACCTGAGACTGTCGACTCTCGCGGGGTTTAAGACCGGCCCACGCTTCCAATCGTCCATGAGTGAGGCCGAGTCCGAGTCGCGGGCGGGACGCGAGGAGGTCTGGATCGAGAAGTACCGCCCGCAGACGCTCGACGACGTGATGGGGCACGAGAATATCGTCGGGCGGCTCAAGAGCTACGTCTCGCGCAACGACCTGAGCCACATGCTGTTTTCCGGGCCGGCAGGGACGGGGAAGACGACGTGCGCGACGGCTATCGCCCGTGAACTGTACGGCGACGACTGGCGCGAGCACTTCCTCGAACTGAACGCCTCCGACGAGCGTGGTATCGACGTGGTCCGGGACCGTATCAAGAACTTCGCCCGGACGAGCTTCGGGGGCGTCGAGTACCGTATCATCTTCCTCGACGAGGCCGACGCGCTGACCAGCGACGCCCAGTCGGCGCTGCGCCGGACGATGGAGCAGTTCTCGAATAACGTCCGCTTTATTCTCTCGTGTAACTACTCCAGCCAGATCATCGACCCGATCCAATCGCGCTGTGCGGTCTTCCGGTTCTCGCCGCTTGCAGACGACGCCGTTGCCGAGGAAATCCGAACCATCGCTGCCGAAGAAGACATTGAACTGACCGAAGACGGACTCGACGCACTCGTCTACGCCGCCGACGGGGATATGCGGAAAGCCATCAACGGCCTGCAAGCTGCATCGGTCAGCGGCGACACGGTCGACGAGTCGGCAGTGTACGCTATCACTTCGACGGCCCGCCCGGAAGAGATCCGGACGATGGTCCAGTCGGCGCTGGACGGCGACTTCACCGCGTCCCGGGCGACCCTCGATAGACTGCTGACCGAGGAAGGCATCGCTGGCGGTGACATCATCGACCAACTGCATCGCTCCATCTGGGAGTTCGATATTGACGACGACGCAGCCGTCCGAGTGCTCGAACGCATCGGCGAAACCGATTATCGGATTACCCGTGGTGCGAACGAGCGTGTGCAACTCGAAGCGATGCTGGCCTCGCTTGCACAGGGCGAGTAAGGGCGCCTTTCGGTTGTAGTCCGACTGCATCTACCTGACAACAGTGACTCCCGGCTCAATACTCGGCCCCTTCGGAACAGTTTTAGGCGAACGTGGGCCAACTGAACACCAATGAGCGACCTCGACGAGGCCTACCAACTCGACTACTTCGAAGAGGAAGGCTTCCACAGACAGGAGTGTGTCTCCTGTGGCGACATGTTCTGGTCCCGTGTCAAGCGCGAGACCTGCGGCGAACCGCCGTGTGCGGAGTACGACTTCATCGACAACCCCGGGTTCGACGAGTCCCACTCGCTGACGGAGATGCGCGAGGCGTTCCTCTCTTTCTTCGAGGACCGTGACCATGAGCGCATCGACCCGTACCCGGTGGCAGCCAACCGCTGGCGCGACGATGTCCTCCTCACGCAGGCGTCGATTTACGACTTCCAGCCGCTGGTCACCTCGGGGACGACGCCGCCGCCGGCGAACCCGCTGTGTATCAGCCAGCCCTGCATCCGGATGCAGGACATCGACAACGTCGGGAAGACCGGTCGGCACACGATGGCCTTCGAGATGATGGCCCACCACGCGTTCAACGCCCGCGAG
Source organism: Haloarcula marismortui ATCC 43049 (assembly GCF_000011085.1). Taxonomy (NCBI): domain Archaea; kingdom Methanobacteriati; phylum Methanobacteriota; class Halobacteria; order Halobacteriales; family Haloarculaceae; genus Haloarcula; species Haloarcula marismortui. The sequence continues at coordinate 2,286,347 of NC_006396.1, read as the reverse complement.
GACATCGAAGACCCCGAGCAGTACGCCTACGAGGGCGAGGTGTACTGGAAGAACGAAACCGTCCAGTACTGTGACGAACTGTTCGAGGAGATGGGGGCGAATCTGGACGAAATCGTCTACATCGAGGACCCGTGGGTCGGTGGCGGCAACGCCGGTCCGGCTATCGAGGTTATCTACCGCGGGGCCGAACTCGCCACGCTCGTCTTCATGTCCATGGAGCAGGACTCCGATGGCGAGTACGAGATGAAGGACGGCAACCGGTACTCGCCGATGGACACCTACATCGTCGACACCGGCTATGGGCTCGAACGCTGGACCTGGATGAGCCAGGGGACGCCGACGGTGTACGAGGCCGTCTACCCCGACATGATCGCCTTCCTCAAGGACAACGCCGGCATCGAGCTCACCGACGAGGAAGAGCGAATCGTCCACGAGGCCGCGAAGCTCGCGGGCCGGATGGACATCGACGAGGCCGAAGACATCGAAGCCGAACGCGACACCATCGCCGCCGAGGTCGGCGTCGAGGTCGAGGAGATGCGGGACCTGATGGCTCCGCTTGAGGACATCTATGCCATCGCCGACCACTGCCGGACGCTCGCGTACATGCTCGGGGACGGTATCGTTCCGTCGAACGTCGGGACAGGCTATCTGGCACGGATGGTCCTGCGCCGAACGAAGCGACTGGTCGACGGCGTCGGCGTCGACGCGCCGCTTGACGAACTCGTCGACATGCAGGCCGAGCGCCTCGACTACGAGAACCGCGACACCATCCGCGATATCGTCCGCACTGAAGTAGAGAAGTACCGCGAGACGCTTGACCGCGGTGGCCGGCGCGTCCGCCAGTTGGCCGACGAATACGCCGAGAAGGGCGAGCCGATTCCGACGTCGGAACTGGTCGAACTGTACGATTCCCACGGGATTCAGCCGGACATGGTCGAGGAGATCGCCGCCGAAAAAGGCGTCGCGGTCGACGTGCCCGACGACTTCTACGCGGTCGTCGCCCAGCGCCACGGCGGCGACGATACCGCCACCGAGGAGTCACAGACGCCCTACGAGGACCGACTCGAAGAACTGCCCGAGACCGACCGGCTCTACTACGAGGACCAGCAGCGGACTGAGTTCGAGGCCGTCGTGCTGGAGGTGTTCGACCGCGATGAGGACACCTACGACGTGGTGCTCGACCAGACGATGTTTTACCCGGAGGGCGGTGGCCAGCCCCCGGACAAGGGGACGCTGTCGACCGACGACGTCTCCGCCGAGGTGACCGACGTCCAGCAGTACGGCGATGTCATCGTCCACACCTGCGACGACGACCCCGGCAAGGGTGAGTTCGTCCGTGGGCAGGTCGACGCCACCCGTCGCCAGCGCCTGATGCAACACCACACGGCGACCCACATCGTCATCCACAGCGCCCGGCAGGTACTCGGCGAGCACGTCAGGCAGGCCGGGGCCCAGAAGGGCACCGACTCAGCCCGCATCGACATCCGCCACTACGAGTCGGTGAGCCGCGAGAAAGTCAAAGAGATTGAACGCCTCGCAAACGACATCATTCAGGACAACATCACCGTCTCACAGGAGTGGCCCGACCGCAACGATGCCGAGGAACGGTACGGCTTCGACCTCTATCAGGGCGGGATTCCGGCCGGCGAGCAGATCCGCCTCATCACTGTCGGCGACGACGTGCAGGCCTGTGGTGGCACCCACGTCGCCCGAACCGGCGACATCGGGGCTGTCAAGCTCCTGAACACCGAGCGGATTCAGGACGGGGTCATCCGCCTGACGTTTGCGGCGGGCAACGCGGCCATTGAGGCCACCCAGCGCACCGAAGACGCGCTCACCGAAGCCGCGGATATCCTTGACGTTGCGCCCGATGCCGTCCCGGAGACTGCCGAGCGGTTCTTCGACGAGTGGAAGGCCCGTGGCAAAGAAATCGAACAGCTCAAAGAGCAACTCGCTGAGGCCCGCGCGAGCGGCGGTGGCGACAATGAAGAAGTCGGGGTCGGCGATGCGACCGCTGTTGTCGGGCGCATCGACGCCGACATGGACGAACTCCGCGCGCAGGCGAACGCTATCGTCGAGCAAGGCAACATCGCGGTGCTTGGCTCGGGACTCGACGGCGCGCAGTTCGTCGTCTCAGTGCCCGACGGCGTCGATGTCGACGCCGGTGAAGTCGTCGGCGAACTCGCCGGTCGCGTCGGCGGCGGCGGTGGCGGCCCGCCGGACTTTGCACAGGGCGGCGGTCCCGATGCGGACGCGCTTGACGACGCGCTTGACGACGCGCCGGAGATCCTGCGAACTGTCGCAAACGCCTGAACCGTCTCTGGTTTTCTCGCCGTTAGTGCTGCTTTCCGCTCCGTTGCTTCGGACAGTTGTCCGATTGTGGAGGAATATTCTGCTCGAACGATTCGAATACATCCAAGGGATACAATTACATTTACTTGTATTAGGTATATCTGGATGAGTTTCCAAAAGTATTTTTAGTAACTGCCCATCTATAGCAGATATGAGCGGAGAACGTGACATCGCACACATTCGGACTCACACCGAGTACGTTCGGTCACAACGGACGTGTCGGCGCTGTGGGACCAGTGTGCCCGCTGCCAGCGGCCGTGCTCCCGACGAACTGTGTACAAACTGCAGTGCTACCCACGCTACCTGAACGATGAGTGCTACCACGACGCCCCCGTCGGACACCGATCTGAACGAAGCGCCGGAGTTCGAACTGGATTACCTGTACGACGACCCCGAGAACCCTTCGGAGCTGACTATCTTCCCCTCGGATCGCCAGCAGTCCGTGACAGAGTGGGTTACCGCGGACCGTTCGGCGACCGTCTCGCTCGACGAACTGCGCTGAGCGGTACGTGCTGTCCGGCTAGCCGCCCTGACACAGTCTTCTGGCGTCCTGCATCGCTTCGTTGGTCTCGCAGACGAGCGTCAGGTGATCGCCGCTGGCGAGGCGGAAATCGCTGTCGGGGACTCTGTCTGTGCCGTTGCGACTCACCATTGCGACCAGATAGCCGTTCGGAAGCTTCTCCGCGGTTTCCTCTATGGTCCGGTCGACCAGTGAGTCGTTGCTGAGTTCGACTTCCAGTACGTCCCCTGTTCGGCCGGAGTCCGACAGCCAGTGGGCCAGCGCTGGTCGCTCGACCGCGTCGTCGATTGCGTCGGCGACGGCGAAGCCGGCGGATATCGTCTCGACGTCAAGGTCCTCGAAGGCCTCGACGTTGTCCGGCTGGTTCGCTCTGGCGACCACGGTGTCGACGTCGAACCGGGTCGTCGCCAGCTGTGCCACGAGCAAATTCACGTCGTCGTCTGCGGTCGCAGCGACGACGACGGATGCCCGATTCGCCCCTGCTTCTTCGAGGACGGTCGCGTTCGTCGCGTCCCCGTGAACGACGCGGTGGCCGTCGGCCCGGGTCCGTTCGACGGTGTCCTCGTCGCTGTCGATGAGGACGACCTCTTCGCCGCGTGATTCATACCGTACTGCCAGCTCCCGGCCGACACGACCGCCACCGACGATGAGTGTTTGCATAGGAAGGATGTCAAGCGCTTGCGCGAAGTGACGGGCCAGCCCGCCTTGAAACATGACGGTCGCGAAGATGACGAGAAAGACGGTCCCGACGAGAACCGTCGCGGCTTCGGGGTTCTCGGGACGCAGTTCGATGGCAAACAGCGTGGCGACGCTGGCCGGGACGATACCGCGCGGCCCCATCCCGCCGACGAACATCCGCTCTCGAACTGTCAGTCGGCCACCTAGCGTCGAGAGGAACACGCCAAGCGGGCGGACGAGCGCAGCGACGACGATGACGACGACGAGCCCGCCGACCCCGAGCGCACGCAGGTCGCCGAGTGAGAGCTGTGCCGCCAGCACGATGAACACGAACGAGAGCACAAACAGCGTAATACCGCCCTTGAACCCGGCAACCTCCTCTTTGTGGGGGATCTCGGCGTTCCCCAGTACGATACCGGCAATGGCGGCGGCTGCGATACCGGCTTCAGAGAGCCACATACTCCCGAGCGCGTACGCCAGCAGTGCCGCGGTCAGGACCACGACCCGGGCGTTCTGAAGGGCATTGTCCGCCGACAGGTGCCACCGCTTGAGCAGTAGTGCGGTGCCGCCACCGACGGCGATGCCGACGACGTGGCCGACGGCCAATCGGGCGACGAACGCCTCGATGACGACCACCGGCGAGGACTGGCTCGCGATGACGAACTCGAAGGTCGCCACCGCGAGGATAGCGGCGGTCACGTCGTTGATGATACCTTCAGTCTCCAGCGCCGCGGCGACCCGGTCCCGCACTGGAACCACCTGCATGATCGGCGTGATGACCGTCGGCCCGGTGGCGATAAGCAGGCTTCCGACGAGGACGGCGACCGGCCATGTCGTCCCGAACACGACCTTGACGGCGACGGCGGTTCCGACAAGCGAGACGAACGCGCCGATTGTCACCAGTCCAAGCGCCTCCCTGGACGCTTCACGGACTCGCTCGACGGTAAGGTGGAACGCCCCCTCGAAGACGATGATACCGACGCTGAGGCCGACGATAGCCTGCAGCCCGGCCTGTCCGAATATCGCGGGGTCGACGAGGTCGAGGGCCTGCGGGCCGACGAAGACGCCGGCGACCAGCAGGAACGCGACGCTCGGGATCTGGAGCCAGTCGGCAACCAGTTGCGCGGCGACACCTAGGCTCACGACCAACACGACGGCGCCGATAAGTGATTCTGCACCGGACACAGGACTGGCGGTCCTTCGATAGCCAGTGTGAAAGAGCTACCTACCGAAAGAGACACACCGCCGGCGCGGGAATCGACGGCCAATGCCGACCGCACGCAACCGCGACGTGTCCCTTTACTACGAAGCCGACGGCGATGGCCCCACCGTCGTGTTCATCAACGACGTGGGGTACGGCGCGTGGCTCTGGGGCTGGCACTACGACGCCGTCGCCGGCCCCTACGAGACGGTAGTGTGGGACCTCCGCGGGACCGGCCGGTCGGACGCGCCCGCGGGACCGTACGATGTGGGAACGCTGGCGGCCGACCTCGAAGCCGTGCTGGCCGACCACGGCGTCGGGAGCGCCCACCTCGTTGGAGCCGGGCTTGGTGGGATGGTCGCGCTCCAGTATGCCCACCAGTACAGCCGCGCCCGCTCGCTGACGCTGTACTGTACGGCGGGGTCTGGCGATGCGATTGACCGGGACGCACTCGACGCGCTTGCGCTCAATGCCCCGTCGTCGCTCGACGGCGCGTTCTCGCCGGCGTTCCGCGAACACGACCCTGACCTCATGAAGCAGATCGCAGGCTGGCGCGCCGAGGAGGACGCGACCGGCGCGGCTCGTGACGCGCAGGCCAACGCAATGACGGCCTTCGATGCACCACCGCTGTACGAAATCACCCAGCCTGCCGAGGTGTACTACGGGCTGGACGACCCCGTTGTGTCACCGGAGGCCGCACAGTCGCTTTCAGCCGACCTCCCCCGCGGCACTGGGGAGGCTGTCGAAGGTCGCCACTGCTGTTTCATCGAACATGCGCCGGCGGTGACCGACCGATTGCTGGCGCTGCTTGACGAGCAGACAGAGTAACTATTGGACCGGGTGGCCGGACGCAATCCACAAATACACGGCCTGATACGTGATACGTATGACTGACCGGACAGCAGCCGTCACCCGGACCACGGCCGAGACGGATATCGAGGTCACGCTCGACGTCGACGGCGACGGCGACAGCACCATCGACACCGGCATCGGCTTCTTCGACCACATGCTCGACTCCTTTTCCACCCACGGGCTGTTCGACCTGACCGTGCAGTGTGACGGCGATCTGGACATCGACGACCACCACACCGTCGAGGATGTCGCTATCACGCTTGGCGAGGCGTTCACCGAGGCGCTGGACGACAAGCGCGGCATCCGCCGCTTCGCCGACCGCAAGGTCCCGCTTGACGAGGCCGTTGCGAGCGTCGTCGTCGATATCTCCGGCCGGCCGTACTTCGAGTTCGACGGCGAGTTCTCACAGGCCTCGGTCGGTGGGATGACCAGCCACATGGCCAAGCACTTCTGTCGCTCGCTGTCGATGAACGCCGGACTGACACTGCACTGTGGCGTCGACGGCGAGAACGCCCACCACGAGATCGAGGCGCTGTTCAAGAGCTTGGCCCGGTCGCTCGATGACGCGACCCGGATTGACGAGCGCCGGTCCGACGTGGCGAGTACGAAAGGCGAGCTATAGCCGACTCCAGCGCGCGACCGCGCCTGTTTCAACTGCTGCCGGCACCGATTAGTGGCCCCACGTCCACCACTCCGTATGTTCGACGAGATTATGCAGAAATTCGAGGACTCTCCCGGCCAGCAGGACGTCATCCGCTTGCTGCTGGAACGGGGGTTCTCGGTCAACGAGGACGGCCGCGTCGTCTCCGGCGGTATCGAGATTCCGAACACGGGTATCGCCCGCGAGGCCAACGTCGACCGCCGGGTGGTCAACGCAACGACGGACGCGATTCTCGACGATGACGACCTGCGGCGCATCTTCCGCAACATCTCTTCTGTGCCGAGCCTGCTCGACCTCGCCCCAGTGCTCGACCTGCACGCAGTGACTGTCACCGTCCGGGCCGCCGACGAGTCCGGCATCGTCTCGACGGTCACGTCGGCTATCGCCGACCACGGTATCTCCATCCGGCAGGTCCTGAGCGAAGACCCCGAGTTCACCGACGAACCGAAACTGTACGTCATCACCGACGAGGAACTCCCCGGCGACCTCATCAACGAAATCCGCCGGCTGGCGTTCGTTCGGACTATCGAACTGGCGTAATGCCGGCAACGCTCACCGTCGAGACGCCAGCTGGCGAGACCCACGAACTCACCGCCGAACCGGGGGCTGTCCTCCGGGACGTGCTGCTCGATGCCGACCTCTCGCCACACGGCCGCTACGCCACGCGAGTCAACTGCGGCGGCCGCGGCATCTGTGCCACCTGCGGCGTCCGCCTTGCCGAACCGCCCGACCCCGACCACTGGCACGACGACCTTGCCGACCGGTTTGGCTATCCCCGACTCTCCTGTCAGTTGCAGGTTCGGGACGGAATGCAGGTCAAGCTGCTGGACAAGCGGGTCTGGGGGTCGCGACAGGCCGGCGACGAGACGGACTGACTTGATGCCACACGCAGGGAGCGAACGACAAACGCTATTCCGCCGCCGGGCGTACCCCAGCCCGTGACGGACAGCTATCGGACCGTTCCGGGCCGCGGCGAGGCGCGCTTCGAGGTGCGGGGTTCGGAGTTCATCGGCCACGTCGCCCCAGCGACAACCGTCGAAGACGCCGAGGCGTTCGTCGACGCCGTCGGAGAGGAGTACGCCGACGCGACCCACAACGTCCCCGCCTACCGCGTCCGATCCGATCCCTTTCGGGAGTATTCCAGTGACGATGGCGAACCAAGCGGCAGCGCCGGCGACCCCGCGCTGAACGTCCTCCAGCAGCGTGACATTGAGAACATTGTCGCCGTCGTCACGCGGTACTACGGCGGGACGAACCTCGGCGTCGGCGGCCTCGCCAGTGCGTACTCCCGAGCGGTGAAGGACGGCGTTGACGACGCCGGCGTCGTCGAGGAAGTACCCCACGAGCAGTTCACCGTGACCGTCGCCTACGACGACTCGGGCAGTGTTCGGAGCCTGCTCGAATCGGCGGGCGTGGAGTTTGAGGCCGACTACGAAGCCGAAGTCGTCTTCGACGTTCGAGTCCCTACTGTCGAGGCTAGTGAACTGCGAGACCGGGTCCGGAGTGCGACCAGCGGGCGGGCCGTTATTGAACTAGAGTGACCGACGCTACTCGTAGGTCGGCAACCGTGCCGACTGTGCCGAGCCATCAATAAAGGGCAGGTCGACCTGTTGGGCGCTGACCGGTTCACCGTCGATGCGGATTTTCAACGCTTCTTCGGGCCGTTCCCAGCTGAGGTTTGCCAGCGCGATAGGGGCTTCCCGCATCGGACTCTGTGCGGCGCGGGTCACGTCGCCGACGTGCTCGTCGCCGGCGAACACCGCAGCGCCGGGGTCCGGGCACGCCTCGACGGCGAGGCCGACCAGCCGTTGTGTTGGGTGGCCGCGGTTCTCGATACGCGAGACGACCTCCTGTCCGACGTAGCAGCCCTTCTCGAAGTCTAGGGCGTTCCGCAGGCCAAGGTCGTTCGGGAGCGCGCCCTCGATTTCGGTGTCGAACAGCGGTGTCCCGGCCTCAAGCGTCAGCGTCTCCCAGGTCTGGTAGCCGAAGGGGACGGCGTTGAGCCCGCGGTTGACCAGCGTGTCGAAGACGGTCTCGGCGTCGTCGGCGCTACAGACCACGTCGTAGCTCTCCTCCCCAGCGAGGTCGTCTGTCCGGATGACGGAGACGCCGGCGTCACCGAGTTCGCCCCGCTCGAAGGTCAGCGGCGCTGGTGGGGTACCGGTCTGGTGGAGGACGCTGGCGATTTTCTCTGTCGCTTTCGGCCCGTGGACGCCGAAGACGGCGAAGTCGTCAGTCGCTTCCTCGAACTCGACGTCCTGAATGAACGTTTTATCCGCCCACTCCGCGGCCAGTTCCTCGGCCTTCTGGGGCGGCGTGAACACGAGCAGGCGCTCGCCGGCGTTGTACACATACATGTCCGTGTCGACGCGGCCGTCGGGGTCGAGCAAGAGCGCGTAACAGCCCGCGCCGTCCTCGTCCGGGACGCGATTCGAGACGGCGTTGTCGACGTAGTCGACGCGGTCCTCGCCGGTGACGACGATGACGCCGTAGCCGTACTCCATCGCGCCGACGACGTTCCGAACCGCGCGGTGGGTCCGCTCCGGTCGCCCGTAGTTGTCGACGACCTGCCGACCACCGACCTCCCTGAACGTCGCTCCGTGGGCCTCGTGAACGGACTCGAGAACAGTCATTGTACGGGTATGCGGCCCTCGTGGGGAAAAACGTCCCGTTAGCGCCGTCGGTGTGTGCGGGAAGGGGCTACAAGCCGTGCGGCCATCGTCACGGCGGCGGTGACGCGCTGACCGCTGCCGTCTGTCGCGTCCACGGTCTAATTGTCACCGCGTCACGGCGGACGTCCCTGGCTAATAGCGGAGTAAACAGAGATCGGTACGGCCGGCCGGTACGTGCCACCTACGGCCGTCTGGACTGCTGTGAATCGACGAGACGCTCAACCTCGGACGGTTCGAGCGGCGTCAGCGGCCCGGACAGTGTTCGAGACAGCGCTGCTGCCGCGACACCATGGAGCAGCACTTCGTCCGTGTCAGCACCGGCGGCAAGTTGCTGGAGCGTTGCGCCGATGAAAGCCTCGTGTTGTCCTGCTTCGTCTACTGCGGACGTTTCGATGGCATCTTGCTCGTGAATGACGCCGTCGTGGTAGGCAACCGCACCGTACTCGCTCCGTGTGAGAATCACGCGGGTGAGGTCGTACTCCGTTGCGAGCGTGTGCACGACCTCGCGCGGACTCCCTGTCGTATCAAACACCGCGGAAACCTGCTCTTCGGCGGCAAAGAGGGTATCGACGGCTGGTAGCAGGTCTGCAAGGGCGTCGAGAGCATCTTCGGCGTCCCACAATCCGGGGTGGAAACCGAGGTCGAACGCCCGCATTCCTGCGGCCGCTCTGAGCAATGCCCCCGTCGTGTCGGCGGCTGTCTCAGAGAGCGAGAGAGTTGCGCCCGAAGTAAACACCACGTCCGCGTTCTGTATCTCGCCCATCGGCAACTCGCCGGGCGTCAGCGTCGCCATCGCGGTGTCGCCGCGGTCCTGCAGTAGCCGTTCGGCACGGGGTGGGTCGGCGTCTTCGTGGAACGTGAGTCCCTGGCGGCCGGTGTCTGGGTCGGCCCAGACAACCTCTGTCTCCAGACCGAACTCATGGAGCTCCGCGACGACACGCCGCCCGAGCGGCGTGTCCGGGACCTTCGAGAGCCACTGTGCGTCAGCCCCGAGTCGACCGGCTGTCGCCGCAACGCTGCTCGCGGTCCCGTCGACGCGAATTGACGCTTCGCGGGCCGTCTCGAATCGCTGTACGTCTGGGGGTGAAAATCTGAGAGCGGTCTCGCCGAACGTTACAAGTGACATACCGCGTGCATCGGGAGACGAAGGTTTAGTTTAATCGGCTGTATCGACTGCTGTGCCGGGGGACGGGCCGTCTTCCTTCGCTATCGCCGGCGACCGCCGTGCCCGGGGTAATCACGCTCGAACCTGTCTTCGAGTTCCTGCCGGTCGATGTGAATGACCGTCGGTCGCCCATGGGGACACGCGTAGGGGTTCTCACAGTCGTCCAGTGCGGCGAGTAGCTCCCGGACGGAGCCCTCGGTCAGCGACGTGTTCCCGGTCACCGAGGGGTAACACGCCAGGTCGCCGAGCAGTTCGTCGGCCGCCGCTTCGACCGTTGCCGCCGCTTCGTCGTCGCCGGCGACGAACGCACCGAGTACGTCCCTGACGATGTCCGGCCCGGCCGCGTCGGCGATGACGCCCGGGAGGGTCCGGACTTCGACGCTGCGCTCACCTGTGCGCGCCGTGTGGAACCCCAGACTCGCCAGCGCGTCGCTACGTCGGTCGAATACCTCGGCTTCGCGCGCAGTCAGTCCGAGTTCGACCGGGTTAGCAAGTGCCTGCGTCGTCGTTTCGCCTTCGAACTTGGCCTTGAGCCGCTCGTAGTTGACCCGCTCATCGGCCGCGTGCTGGTCGACCAGCACGAGGCCGTCATCTGTCTCCGCGACCACGTAGGTGTCGGCTAACTGTCCGAGAATCCGCATCGAAGGCAGCGATTCGTGGGTCGCCTCCGGGTCGTCGCCGAGACGTGCCTGCTCCTGACCGCCGGTAAACTTCCGTTCCCCGCGCTCCGCCGCTGTCTGGCCCGTCGCGGACGCGCCGGGGCGTTCACTGTCACTATCTCCACCCGAAACGCTACCCCCTGTCTGACCAGTCCCGGATTCGCCCGACGTACCGTCCGTCCTCCCGGTTTCAGAGGACGGCTTCGTGTCGGCTGATTGAATTGATGGGGCTGTGTCGGATGACTCGCAGTTCCCTGTCTCCGTCTGGGTACCGTCCGGTCGGGCTGTGGGCGCAGTATCTGGCTCCTGTGCTGGTGCCTCAGCACTGTTTTCCGTTGCGGTGGTGTCCGTCTGTCCCGACGTTGTTGCGTCGTCTATGGCATCCCGGCCGTTCGGGGCTGCCCGCTCGCCTCCGCTATCGGTCGCTCCGTCCGATTCCGGCGTTATCTCTGTCTGCTCCGGTGCTGACCGGCCACGCGGTGCTGTCGAGCGTAGTAGCCCCTCACGCAACAGCGCGTCCTCGACTGCAGTCCGGACCTGTTCGCGAACGCCTTCGTCGTCAGCGAAGCGGACCTCCATTTTCCGAGGATGGACATTCACGTCCACGTCGCCCGCGGGAACGTCCAGAAAGAGGACGGCGAAGGGGTAGCGGTCCGGCGCGATCTGGGTACCGTAGGCGTCGATAACGGCGTCCCGGACGGTTCCGGCCCTGACGTAGCGACCGTTGACGTACGTCGAGAGGTACTCGCGGCCAGCGCGGTTCGTCTCGGGGTGGGAGACGAGGCCGTGGACGCCGTCGAGCGGTCCATCTGGGAAACTGTCCATCTCGTCGCCGCTCCCTGTTGCCTCCGAGCCTGCACCGACCGAAATCATCGACTCGGCGACTTCCCGGCCGTAGACCGACATCACTGTCTCGCGCAAATCGCCCTGGCCGGTCGTCGAGAACGTCTCGCGGTCGCCGTGGGTCAGCGAGACGGCCACGTCCGGGTTAGCCAGCGCGTAGCTGGCGACGACGGTGTTGACGTGTGCGAACTCCGTCGACTCTTGTTTGAGGTACTTCCGGCGGGCTGGGACGTTATAGAAGAGGTCTTCTACCGCCATCGTTGTCCCCTCCGGACAGCCGGCGGGGCTGACTGACGTGACGTCACCGCCTTCGAGCACCAGTTCGGTTCCCACGTCGCCGCCGCGGGGTCTGGTCCGGATCGTCAGCCGTGAGACCGCCCCGATCGCGTGCAGCGCCTCGCCGCGGAACCCGAGTGTGCCCACGCCACCCTCCAGATCTGCAATGTCGCGGATTTTCGACGTGGTGTGTTCCTCGACGGCCGTTTTGACGGCTTCTCGGTCCATCCCGATGCCGTCGTCCGTGACGCGAATCCCGTCGGTTCCGCCAGCTTCCACAACCACGTCGACCCGGCTCGCGTCGGCGTCGATGGCGTTCTCGACCAGTTCCTTGACGACGGAGGCCGGCCGCTCGACCACCTCACCGGCCGCGATGCGTTCGACGGTCTGGTCGTCGAGTCGCTGGATGTCGGTCATACGTGCCTCCGCATATGATTGCGACCAGCTAACGGGCGGAGCGACTTGATACTGTCTGCCCTCGCCTGCGTGTATCAGCCAGCTCATGAAAATAGTTAACACAACACAGTCCTGAGCCTCGCATGGTGACGACCCATGTGCCACCACAGAGAACGCTCCTGGACCGAAGCGACGGCGGACGACGAGGCAACTGACGAGGACGAGGAGGAGCTGCCATCCTTCCTCAACGAGGAGGCGACCGAAACCGAGGTGCTGACGGACGGCGGCGACGAGGCGTAGCAGCAGCGCACCCTCAGTAGCGGTGTTGGCAAACCAGCCGTTTTTTGTCGTGTGTGAGGACCACAAACCCGATAGCTAAAGTACGCTCGCCGTCAGTCGCCACTATCCTGTGGACCTCGACATGGAACAATACGACCAACTTTACCGTCTCTACAAGAGCGTAGACACGACGACGCTGCGTGGCTATCAGGAGTTCGTCGACCTGTTTCCTCCGCTCAGCTCGACTGTCGCCCTGGAACAGTGGGAAACCGCCAGTGACCGCCTCGACGCCCTCAAAGCCGATATTACCGACGAGTTTCCCGGAACCGGCGAGACCTACGCGGAAATCGCGGCCCGGCTGACTCGCGACGAGGCTTTCACCGCACTCGACCTCTACTCGAAGTACGACCGGTCGGTGAACGTGCTCGTGCTGGATGTCGATGAGACGCTCCGGTCGGCTGGCGACACCGACAACGAAATCCCCCGCGATACGCTGTATCTCCTGACGCAGTTTCACGAAGCAGGAATCCCTATCGTCGTCTGTACCGGCCAGACCTTGGAGAACGTCAAGGGGTTCATGATTCAGGGGCTGGGCAACGACCTCGTCTCCTCCGGGCAGATGAGCATCGTTTACGAGTCTGGTAACGGCGTGTTCACACCCAAACACGGCGAGGACACGAAGCGACTCCTGTACGAACGCCTCGACGGCGCGGTCGTGGATGTGTTCGAAACGGTCCGTCGGCGGGTCCTCTCGGAGGCCCCTGACGCCGTTGGCAAGCGCTGTCATCTTCAGGGCAACGAGTTCAACGTCACGCTGAAACCAAACGCCGAGGTCGGTAGCGACAACGCCGTCGAAATCATCGACGAATCGCTGTGCTACCTCTGTGGCCTCGTCGGCGACGCCATCGCCGCACAGGTTGACGCCGAGGTTGACGACCCTGCAGGCTACGCACGGGCCTACTTCAGCCGCGACCCGGAGATTCTCGATGTGCTGGAGGCCGGCGGTCTGCCGACTCACGCCGACATCGAGGACGCGCCCGAGGCGTTCCGCGACATCCTCGAACGCGTCGACCTGGGCTACTACGAGGGCGATGCGGCCGAACTCGTCAGCCTCGAACTGGACAAGTCAGCCGGCGTTGAGGAGGCCTTCGACGTGCTGGGCATCGACGACCCGTTCGCGCTCGTGATGGGCGACAGCAAGAGCGACCTGCGGGTGATGCGCTGGGTGGACGAGAACGACGCCGGTATCGCCGCCGCCCCCGCCCATTCCTCGCCCGACGTGCTCGACCACGTCAGTTCGAGAGACGATCTGGTGTACGAGGCCGGCGACGCTAGCACGGTGTTGCGGACTATCTACGGTATTAGCCTCGTCGAGCAACTGGACGAGCAGGGCGAGTGAGCCACCTCCCTACGTATTGACCACACTGTCGCCGCTGCGGTGCTGCTCGGGCCACTCGCCGGCAGTGGGGCACTGCGGGTCGATGTCAGCGACGAACCGCATCGTCGTGATATTGAGTACGAGCCCTAGAAACCCGCCGCCCACGATTCCGATGAGGAGGCCGACCGCAGAGACGTTGACGACAACGGCGGTCGCCACCGCTGAGACGAGCAAAACGAGTCCCAGATAGCCGACTGTGTAGGAGAGATACGGCCCGCCGTCGACAGCCAGTTGGTACGAGCCTCTGGCCGCTGCCACAAACCCAGTCCGGCGCAGGACAACCAGATACGGCGTGGCCCAGAACAGATACCCGGCAGCTACGAACGCTGGAATCAAAAGGAACACAGCGCCGACTATCGCGCCCCCCTCACCGAGGCTCCCGAAGCCAAGCAGCCCCAGTGCCAGTGGGACGAGAATAACATATGGGAGGGCAGTTATCACCAGAAACGGGACAAAGTATGCTAGCACGCTCATCGCGAAGCCCTCGTGGCGACCGAGGAGTTCTGCCGCGATAGTTCCGAAGTAACCCGCACTCAGACCGGCACGTAGCACTAGTACTCCCGGTATGACAACCACCGCAAACGGGGCCGACAGTGGGAGGCCAACATTTGCCGTGACACCGCTACCGGGCAGACTCACAAACTGCCAGATGGTCACAACGGACGCAGGGACGCCGAACTTAATGCCGATGTGCGCCCCGTCGTAGGTGAGTACTTGCCGGATACTATCCGTCTGCATGACCGCCAGCAGTATCGGGACCAGGATTAGCGATATGTGGTCGCCCGCTTTCTTCCAGCCATCGGCAAGTCGAGCGGTGAACGTCGGCATCAGTTGCGTTCCCCCGCTAGCGTCGGGTGTTCGCTTGGCACTGACCGTGACACATGACGTGCCACCGATTCGAGGCGTCGCTGTGCGGTTGTCGTGCGATTGGTGGAGGGCATCGGCTCAGATGTCTGTACACGATATAATATGCGTTCTGGTGGGGCCGCTCTGGCGTCTCGCGCCACCCAACAGTTAGGCCGCCGCCGACCGAACTGCCCCCATGAGTCTCGATACCGTGTTCGGGCAGGTGCCGGACCCGCAGTCGTACTCCTTCCCGGATTACGCGCTCCCGCAGGGCGACCCCGTCAAACCCATCGCGCTGACCGACGACGAACTGACGGCGCTGCTTGACCTGTACGACGCGTTCAGCGCCGTGGACCCGACGGGCATGGACTCGAACCCGTTCCTGCGGGCGACCAGCGAGTTCCTCCAGCAGGCCCTCGGTGCGCCGCTCACCCGGCCGGACGAGCAACTGAACGACGACATCGCGGCCCTGCTCAACGACTTTTCCGGCGATCTGGGCGAGCAATCGATGGGCGTCGTCGACGCGACGCCGGCCCACCACCGGACGCTGTACTTCTTCCTGACCAGCTGCAAGGCGTACCACATGGCCCCGCATCTGCAGTTCGACCCCGACCCGGCCGCCGTCGAGACGCTGTATGCGGTGTACGAACGCGTCACCGAGCAGGCGTTCTATCTCAAACGGCCGAAAAGCGTCCTCGAATAACTGCCAGCGTGTCGACTCGGGACTCCGGTCCGTTTATCGGGGAGCGAGCTAAACTGCCGCCAATGACAACCGACCAGCCCGAAATCCCGGTCGTGTGTGAGGCCTGTGGGACGCGGACATCGGTCGCGTTCGAGGATGTCGAGGACGCCGTCGCGCGCCACAACGAGCAACTTCACGACGGTGATCCGGTCGCTGAGGTCGACCCCGACGTACTGGAAGAACTTGCTGACCGCCTCGCGAAGGATATCGGCTTGCTGGAATAATCAGTCGTCCAGCGGGAGTCGCTCGTAGGCCTCTCGATCAGCGCTGGCAGCAAGCGTCCGCGGCTGCAGTCGGCAGACGTTCTTCACGGTTCGCGGGCCGAGCACGCGGGGCGAGACGAACCGCGGTCGCCCCGGTGCAGTTCCGGGGCCGTCGCCCAGTGCGAGTACTGCGCCGTTGAGGTCAGCGAGCGGGATACACGCCAGGTCGCCGTTCACTGATTCAAACTGGACGTGGGTCGTGTCGCCGGGCATCGCCGCCGCCTCCAGTAGGTCGAACACAGCGACGCCGGTGTACTCCCGTTCGATCCGGTCGCCGGAGGCACACTCGAACGCGACTGGGCCGCGGACGACCTCGAACGAGAGCCGTTCGGCTGCCACGTCCCAGGGGAGCAGCAGTGGGTCAGCCCCGTCGATACGGACCGTCGGCCGCCCCTCCGGCGTTTGCGACATAGTTATGCCTTCCAACCGGATGGACTTGAGATATTCGGCGTTAGATTGCGTGGCACACCAAGCGGCCCAGCGGGGCACTCACTCCCGGGAGTGGAGCGAGTACGCGATAAAGAGGACGCCGACGAACTGGAAGGCGCGCGTGACGAGTGTCAGCGGTTGCTGGAACTGACTGGAGAGCAGGCCTTGGCGAAGGAGGACTGAGCCGGTGAACGCGACGACGAAGGCTACCGCCGTGAGACAGAACAGCCCGACCGAGAGGTACTGCATCGTGCGGCTGTTGTGCCGGCGATACCCCCGATAGGCTTGGTAGCCGACGTACCCACCCAGTACAGTCGAGCCAAACGCCAGGGCAGTGATGAGCCAGTTCATGAGCGTCTCTATGGCGACCATGTCAGAGATTCTCCCACATTTTTGTGAATCGGTCCGCGGTGTCCTGTTCGTCCTGTCCCGGGAACGCCGGCGGTTCGGTCCGCTCGATTTCGGTTTCGAAGTCACCCTCAGCAAGCGCCAGCGAGAACTCCGAGAGCGTGGCAGCGAACACGCTGTAGTCGTTGCCGCCCGTCTCTATCTGGGTCTGCTCCTCGATGAGGCCGTACTCCTGAAGCCACTCGACCCGTCTGTACACGGTCGGTTGTGACATCTCACACTGGTCGGCGAGCTGTTTCGCGGACATGGGTTTGACACTCGCTGCTGCGAGGATATCCCGGGCGTACTCGTCACTGAGCAGGTCGAGGATGTCGCCCACGGCCGGGTCCTCACTCACGTACTTGACCAACGTCCCGTCCCCGAATAAAAGGTCCTGTCAGTTTCCGAGTCAGAAGTCAGTCGCGGTAGAGAAGGGCGCAGTGTCAGCGGGGACCGGCGCAATCAGGGCATTCCTTCGGGCGAAGGTGGGGCGAGGAGGGGGACCAGTTTGCAGGCGGCCCGGCCCACATTCCTTCCCGGGGTGGCAGCCCGGGGAACCATAGGGCGGTGTGGCGGACAGACAGCGGCCGTCGCCGGAGGGCGCTGGTGGCACGGTGTTGTCAGGGCCGCTGCACTCGAAGTAAGGAGGGGTTCCATCATATAACGTGCAGTCGAACTTCTGACCCAGAAAACGGCGGCTTGATATGCCAGCGTGGCTGTTCACTCGCCGCTGGGACAGCCGACTGACTGACCGATTGTGATGAGTCGGTCCGCGGACACGCCCTCACCGCGAATCGTGTACCGGTAGCGTTCGCAACTCCACGACACTGATGTTGTCAGCCCGTAGCTGACCTGTGCTGGCTGTCCGTCGATTGTTACCCCTTCGCTGGCGTTGTCCCCGACACCCGGCCGGTCGTACTTGGCAACAGTGATCAGACTGGTCCGGTTCATGTAGCGGAGGCCGACGCTGTGGACCCGTCCCCGTGTCTGGGTCGCATAGGTCAGTTCGTATCCCGGCGGAATGTCGGGCTCCGGAACCTGGACCTCGGTGTCGGCTTTGAGCGCACCGACCGACTCGTAGGTCTGTCGTTCCGGCGTCTCCGGGACCTCGACAGTCGTATTGTCCGGGAAGCTGGGGGTAAACACGTCTTCAGGCACACCGGTATCGTAGGTGACGTCCGTGTACGTCGTTGTCACGACTGTGCGCTCACCGTCGGCTGTCCACGCAGTGCGCTTTTTGACCGGGAAAAACTGTTCCGTGTCTACCCATATGGTCTGCTCGTAGGTCGCTGTGTCGTCTTTCGGTGCCACGTGGATGACGTACACTTCACGCCCATCGAGTGATTCAGTACCGCGGTAGCTGACGGTCATTGACCTGGCAGATTCGGTCGGCCGTTGCTCGCCGCGGGGAACGACGGGTAGCGGCTCAACTGACTGTGAGTCGGTCGCCGCGTCGGCCGCCGTGGCCATGTTGAGGCTCGCAAACAGGCGCTGGAGCCGCTTCCCTCGGTCTGACCCGGGGCTGCTGAGAGAGATACGTGTCGCCTTCGCGCGGCGCTGGTCGTACAGCCACAGTGCCGACCCGTTCGACACCCGGAGGTCGTATCGTTCAACGGTGCTGTTGACGACTGCCAGCCGTTTCTTTTCGGTCCCCGGCTGGAGCACGGTGTCGTAGGTCGTCCGACTTGCGACCGTCCCATTCCGGGTAATAGTCGTCGTCTGTGTCGCGTTGATGCCATCTATCGACTCGTAGCGTTGCTGCACGTCCGCATCGATCTGCGGCTGATCGGCGGTCCCGGTACTCGCGAATGCGAGCGACCAGATCGCAACAGCCAGTACACCAACGACGACGACCGTCGCGATGGTGAGCACCAGTCGTTCCGATGTGAGGTGTCGAGTGACCATATCTCGGGTTACCAGGCGCAGGGGACTGTTCGGCGGCGTTCAATCTGTCTGAGCGACAATATTATGTAGCACATAACTGGCAGCGCAAGTAAAACCTCCTATCTGTTGGTTCTGGAACGCTGACAGTTGTGTCGTCCGGGGCGTCGGGGGAAAACACGTCACTGGACACACCAGTGTCGTACGTGACGTTCGCGTACCTTGTTGTCACAACTGTGTACTTTCCATCTGCTGTCCAGACAGTCCGCTTTTTTGTCGGGAAGAACCGCTGTGTTTCGACCCAGACTGTTTGCTCGTATGCTTTTGTCTCATTTCTCGGCGTCACATGAATGACATACGCCTCACGTCCGTCAACTGGTTCCGTGCCCCGGTAGCTGACGGTCATCTCCTCGGTTGAGTTGACCGGCCGCTGTTCGCCTCGGGGGACAACAGGCAGTGGTTCAACCGGCCGCGGGTCTGTTGTCGCCCCGTCAAGTTTCGTGAACAGACGCTGTAGCCGCTCACCTCTGACAGACTCAGGCTCGGAGAGAGGAACTCGTGTCGCACTCTCACGACTGTCGTTATACAGCCATAGCGTTGACCCGTCCGATATCCGTACGGTACCCGCCTGTGACGTACTATTGACAGGGACGAGCCGTTTTTTCTGCGTGCCCGGTTGGAGCGTAGCGTGGTAGGTCGTCCGACTCGCGACCGTCCCGTTCTGTGAGACGATCGTCGTCTGTGTCGCGTTGACGCCATCTATGCTCTCGTAGCGTTGCTGCACGTTCGCATCGATCTGGAGTTGGTCGGCGGTACCGCCGCTCGTGAGCACAAGCGACCACGCCGAAATAGTTAGGACACCAATAACGAGGGCTGTCGCGATGGCAGGGACAAGTTGCTCCGTTGAGAAGTGTCGAGTGACCATAGCTGGAGTACGAGGCAGGGACTTTCTGGCGCTGTATGTGCAGTCTGAGCGACAGTGTTACGTATCAAATTAGTGGCAACATAAGTAAAACCACCTGTCTCCTTCAGTCAGTAGTCACCGAGTACGCCGAGCTGTCTGGCCCGTCGAGTCGTGTACTGAAACACGACATACCCCAGCAGTACATAGCCGGCCGGGACACCGATGAGGAGGCCTAGATCGGTAGCGGAGAACTGCCAGATCCGGGTCCCGTCGACCATCGCTCGCTGGAGGAGCGCGCTCCCGTGGGCCAGCGGCAGGACCCGCGTCCAGCCGAGTTCGAACACGGGCGCGGAGATGAGAATAATGAATCCGAACTGGAGCAGATTGAGCCAGTTCCCGATGCGCTTGTACAGCACCGCGACGCCGCCGGCAGCGAACCCCAGACCCAGTACCGACGCGATGGTCAGCGACGCGACGACGACCACAGTCAGGACGTTCAACTGGAGTGTCGTCCCGGTAATCGCAAGCATCACCGCCAGCACCACGGTCGAGGTAATGAACGTCCGTACGACTTTCGCGACGCCCTTGCAGAACGCAACCGGCGCGAAGCCAAACGGCGTCATGACGTGCCGTTCGAGCGTTCCCCACTGGGCCTCGCTCCCGATGTCGTTCGAGATTGACTGGTACGCGCCGACGGAAAGCGACCACAGGAAGTAGCCGACGATGATGCCCTCGATAGAATCCGTTACCGCCTGCCCGGCAAGCATCCGACCGCCGTAGAACAGCAGACCGAAAAAGAACACCGAGATGACGATGCCGCCGACGGCGTTAGCCGGATAGCGGACGAAGATGAGGTACTCGCGGTACAGCACCGCTCGCGCGAGGTCAAGATAGCCCGCCTGCATGGCGGCACTGATAGTCTGGGCACTGGCACCATCACTGTCGTCCGCGTGCGTGCCGGCGCTTGCAGTCATCGTCCTGACCCCGCCTCCCTCATCGTCCTTGACCCGTGATTTCGACGAACACGTCTTCTAGGTCCGGTTCAACCGTGCCGACGGCTGAGAGCGTCACGTCGTGGTTCCGGCACAGGGCCAGCAGGCGATAGAACCCGTCGCTGTCGGTCGCTACTTCGACGCGCCGGCCCCGCTCGGTGCTCGTCACCTCGACCACCTCGAAGCGCTCCCGGATGATCGCAAGCAGACCATCGGTGATGTCGGGACTGGTGACGGCGAACGCGTTCGCGGTGAACTGGTCGAGCACGGCCGGCACGCTGTCGTCGGCGATAATCTCTCCTTCGTTCATGATGATGACCCGGTCACAGACGTCTTCGATGACATCCATGTCGTGGCTGCTAACGACAGCCGTGAGGTCGCGCTCGTCGACAATTCGGCGCAGTTCCCGTCGCAGCGTCAGCGAGCTTTCGACGTCGAGTCCCAGCGTCGGTTCGTCGAGAAACACCAGGTCGGACTCGCTGGCCAGCACACTTGCCAGCGACACCTTCTGTTTCATCCCGCGGGAGAGGTCTCGAACCGGCACGTCGGCTTTTTCGAGGAGGTCGAGTTTCGCCAGCAGTCGCTCGTGCCGGTCGGCGACGGCATCCGGCTTGACGCCCTTGATGGTCGAAAAATAGCGCAGGTTCTCCCGGACAGTCAGCCGCCAGTAGTCGTTTCGCGCCCCTTCGAGCATCCCGTCGACGTGGCGGTAGGCTGCCCGCGGGCTCTCGCTCATGTCGATACCCTGCACTCGAATCCTCCCAGAATCAGGCAACACCAGCCCGAGAATCGATTTTATCGTCGTCGTCTTGCCCGCACCGTTGGGGCCCAGCAGGCCGACGACCGTCCCCTGCTCGATGCGAAACGACACGTCGTTGACGGCCGTCACCGCGTCCGCACCGCTACCGAACTGCTTTGACAACCCCTCGACGGCGAGTGCGGGCGTCGCTCCGTCCTTCGCTGTGGACGGTTGCTCGGCGGCCCGCGAGCCCTGCCGCGGAGGGCGCTGGGATGACATAACCCATACTGAGGGCTTCAGAACCAAAAGGCCAGCCACGCCCCGCGGTGGTCTGTCGATGTCGCTGTCCCGTACCGGTGTCTTTCTGGCCTGTTCAGGCAGGTTCGAGGCCTGTCACCTCAAACCGCGCGCCGCCGGCCTCGCTCTCGGTGGCTGTGACCGTCCACCCGTGGACCTCGGCGAGCCGCTGAACGATTTTGAGTCCGAACCCGGTCCCGTTCTCGCCGGTCGAGTAGCCCTCTTCGAACACCTGCTCGCGGTCGTCCTCCGGGATGCCCGGTCCGTCGTCGGCGACGTAGAACCCGTTTCGGTCCGTGTCTTTGATGACACCGACTCGCACAGTTGCGCTCCCGTCACTGTGGTCGGTGTCGTTGTCAGCCGGCGCCTGAGCGCCCGTGGACCCATGTTCAACACTGTTCCGAAGGAGGTTCGCTAACAGCCGCCGGAGTTTTGCCGTATCTGCCTGAACCTGACGGTCGCCTTCGACGACGAGCGTCGCCTGATCACTCTCGACGCTTTGCCAGCACTCTTCAACGATGCCGGTAAGCGCAACGGATTCGAGGTCAGTCGCCGTTTCGCCGGCGCGTGCAAACGCCAAGAGGTCGTCTATCAGCGCTCGCATTCGCTCATGGGCACGCGACACCTTGTCGAGTGCGTCGCTGTCGTATTCTGCTCTGGCCAGTTCCAGATTCCCCTCCGCGACAGTCAGTGGGTTTCGGAGGTCGTGGCTGACGATGCTTGTGAACTCGTCGAGGCGCTCGTTCTGGCGTTCCAACTGCTGTTCGTACGCCTTGCGCTGGGAGATATCCCGGCCGATACCCACGGTCCCGACAGGCGCCCCATCAGCATCAGTCAGCTGTGTTCCGGCAAACTCGTACGGAATCCGCTCTCCATCGGCAGTCAGAATCTCCGCTTCGACAGTTACCCGGCCGCTGGCCCGCGTTTTCTCTACCGCCGCGGCGACCGTCTCGTGCTCGTCGGCGGGGAAGAACTCAGAGACGGACATCTCGTCGATCTCGTCGTCGCTGTATCCTGTGACTTCGGGGATGCGCTCGTTCCATCGCTGAAGACTGCCGTCCGTGCCGATGACATAGAACAGGTCATACAGGGTATTCAGCGCCTGATCGATGAAATCGCGCTCCTCGCGAAGCTGACGGTCACGGTCGAGACGGTTAAGCGCCGCCGTCGCGTGGACTGAGAGCGTCCGCGCGAGCGTGACATCTGTGTCATCGAATGCACCTATCTCGCATGATCCGATGAGGAGGACACCATGGTCACCGAGCGGAAGGATGAGTTCGCTCTGGATGTCCGTGTCCGGATTATACCGGTCCGGACTTGACGCGACATCGTTGTGAACCCGCGTTTCGCCGGTTTCGAAGGCCTGCCATGCGAGGCCATCTCCGGGCTCGAAGACCGGCGGCATCCCGATGAGCTCTTCTACCTGATTGGTCCATGCGGCCGGATACAGACCGTCGCCGTCGGCGAAGTGAACCGCGTTGGCCGGCATATTGAGGATCGTCCGAGCCGCGTCCACGGTGACTTGCGCAACCGCATCAGCAGTCGTGGCTCGCATGAACGCCCTGGCGGTGGAGTGTAGCTCCTCGATAGCACGCTCTCGGCGTGTACTCTGTGTGGGTTCGATATCGTCGGCTGTCCGTTCGACGGCGTTGACGACGGTGTGTGCGAGTCGTGCGTACGGTTCCGCGCCGCCGTCAGCCCGGAGGTACTCGGTGACACCGGCGGAAATCGCGTCACTGGCGGCTGCTTCATTTCCCTCGGTGGTGAACAGAACGAACGGCATGTCCGGCGATTGCTTGCGGACCGCATCGAGGAACTCGACGCCGGTCTGTCCCGGCAGGTCGTAGCCGGCGATGACACAGTCGAACGTACCCTCATCGAGTCGCTTGAGGCCGTCGGCAACGTTCGTCTCCGTCTCGACCGTGATACCACAGTGCGCCTGTTTCAGCGCACCTGTGGCCGCTTCGACGACAGCCGGGTCGTCGTCGACGTGGAGAACGTAAATCCGGTCGCTCATTGCCTTCTAGCAGTGACAACTCCCGTATACACCTTCCGCCGTGAATATCTTCGCTGAAAATCGGGCGCTGTCTGCTACTCGTCGTCCAGTTCGGCCTGCCACTCCTGTACTTTCGCCATCAGTTCGACCGGCGGCGTCTCGTTGACATCCAGTTCTGTTAGTTCCGAGAGGACGGCCTCGGTCTCAGAATCGAGCGACGCTGCCCTCTCGTCGCCTTTGGGGCCTTCAGCCGCGGCCTCGCCGGGCGCGTGTTCGGGGTCGCCGTCGGTCGCAACCGGCTCAGCCGTGGAACCGGCTGCTGCGCCCCCGGACTGGGCCGCGCCGTCCCTGAACTGCCCCGAATCCAGGTCGAAGACGGCCTGTGTCGTTCCGCCGTCATTCTGCTCGCTGCCGCGAATCTCGATAGCCTTGTCGTCGCGCAGTCGGTCGAGCACCGCCTGTGAGCGGTCGACGACTGGCTCGGGGACGCCGGCGAGGTCGGCGACGTGGACGCCGTAGGAGCGGTCGGTCGGGCCGTCCCGGACCGTTCGGAGGAACGTCACGTCGCCGTCGCTGCCCGCAGACCGGGGCTCGCCGTCGACCGCGACGTGGACGTTTTCGACAGTCGGCAGTTCCTCGCCCAGCGCCGTCAGCTCGTGGTAGTGAGTCGCAAACAGCGTCTTCGACTGAATGGAGTTAACGATGTACTCCGTCGCCGCCCAGGCGATTGAAATACCGTCGAAGGTAGCGGTCCCGCGGCCGACCTCGTCCAGAATCACGAGTGATTCTTCGGTGGCCGAGTGGAGGATGTTCGATAGCTCCTGCATCTCGACCATGAACGTCGAGCGGCCCTGTGCAAGTTCGTCAAGCGCGCCGACACGGGTGAAGATGCCGTCCACCAGTCCAACCGTCGCCGACCGCGCCGGTACGAAACTGCCCACCTGCGCGAGCAGCGTGATGAGCGCAGCCTGGCGCATGTACGTCGACTTCCCGCTCATGTTCGGCCCGGTGACGATGAGGAACTGCCGGTCGTCGTCCATGTAGAGGTCGTTCGGCACGAACTCGGTGGTCTGCTCGACGACCGGGTGGCGGCCGGCCTCGATGGACAGTTCGTTGCCGTCGACGACCGCTGGTCGGGCCCAGTCGTTCTCGACGGCGTGGACCGCCAGTGACGCGAACGCGTCCAGTTCCGCCAGCGTCCGGCCCACGTCCTGCAGTAGCGTCGCGTGCTCAGCCACGCGCGCCCGGAGCCGCTGGAAGTGCTCGTATTCCATGTCGTGGCGGCGCTCCTCCAAGCGTAACACGTCCCGTTCTTTCTCGTCGAGTTCGGGCGTCGTGTAGCGTTTGGAGTTTTTCAGCGTCTTGATGTGCTGGTACTTCTCGGGAACGGCGTCGGTCTCGCTCTTCCCAACCTGAATGTAGTAGCCGTCGGTCTTGTTCCGGTCGACAGAGAGATGGGTGATGCCGGTCCGCTCCTTCTCGCGGTCCGGCAGCGTTTCCAGCCACTCCAGCGCGGCCTCGTGCTCGTCGATGATTTCGTCGAGGTCGTCGTCGTGTCCTCGCTTGAACAGGCCGCCTTGGCGGACTGTCCCCGGCGGGTCCGCGACCAGTGCGCTGTCCAACTCGGCGGCTAGCGAATCGGCAGCCTCGCGGTCAGCTCCGTCGAGCGCGTCGGCAAGCGGCGACTCGGCCAGCCGCTCGGTCTCGGTCACGGCGTCGGCGACCTGCCCCAACAGTGCCAGCGTTTCCTGAACTGCTCGCAGGTCCCGCGCGTCGGCGCTCCCCGACGTGGCCCGTGCGGCCAGCCGTTCGAGGTCGTAGGCGTCCGACAGCGTCTCTCGAATCCGCTCGCGGGCCATCGCCGCCTCCGACAGCGCCGCCACGCAGGACTGCCGGCGCTGGAGTTCGGCCCGGTTTCGCCGTGGTCGCTGGAGCCACTGCTGGAGCAGCCGCCCGCCGGCGGCCGTGACCGTGTGGTCGATTGTGTCGAACAGCGACCCAGAGCTATCGCCCTGCATGGTCTCTGTGAGTTCGAGGTTGCGCTGGGTCGTCGCGTCGAGGTCGACGTGGTCGCGCTCGCCGTACGCTTGCAGGCGCGTGACCGCCGCCAGCGTCCCGACGCCGGTGTCCTCGACGTAGGACAGCACTGCGCCGGCGGCCCGGACTGCTACGTTCTGGTCACCGATGCCGACGCTGTCGACCGTCTCGCTCCCGAACTGCTCGCGGACAGTGTGGCTCGCCCGCCCCGGCTCGAACGATGCTGAATCGTGGAGCGTCAGCGCCGCGTCCGTCCGCTCGCGCAGGCGGTCAAGAAATTCGTCGTCGTTCCGGAGCTCCGGGCCGGGGAGAATCTCGGCCGGCCCGAACGTGTACAGCTCTGTCAGCGCCTCGCCCGCGTCGGCGTCGTCCAGTTGCGTGACCTGAAACTGGCCCGTGGTCACGTCCGTCGCGGCGATACCGTAGGTATCACCGCTGTCTCGGCTGGCCTCCCGAACCACCGCGGCGAGGTACTGCGCCGACTCGTCGCCGGTCTCCAGATGCGTTCCGGGCGTAACGACCCGCGTTATTTCGCGAGCGTGGCCGTTCTCGGTCTCGTGCTGGTCGGCGATGGCGACCCGGTAGCCCCGCTCGACCAGCGCGGAGACGTACGGCGTCAGGTCGTCGACTGGAACCCCCGCCATCGGGTACGACGAGCCATGCGAGGATTTCTGGCTCACCTTCAGGTCGAGTTCGTCGGCGACGATCTCGGCGTCTTCGGCGAAAAACTCGTAGAAGTCGCCACACTGCATCGCCAGCAGGTCCGCGTCGGTCCCCTCCTTGAGCGTGAGGAACTCCCCGACGATTCCCGTCGCCTCTGTCATACACGTCCGTGTGGCCGTCCGCGGCGTAAGGATTGCGGGTCGGGAGAGCGTGGTCGCGGCCGCCGGGCGTGGCCAGTGAAGGGGCCACAGGCCGTAGGGCCGAGTATGAACGCAGCAGAGACTATCGCGGCCTACTACGCCGCGCTCCGGGCCGGCGAGCCGCTCGGCCCCTTTTTCGCCGATGACGCAGACCGCTCGGTGGTCAAGTTCGGAATCTCCGAACAATTGGTCGGGACCGACGCCATTAGAACGGGACTGCAGGACCAGACCGAGACGACGGCCGACTGGACTGTCGAGAGCCATGCGCTCCGGGTGACAGAACGCGAGGGCTACGCGTGGTTCAGCGACGACGTGACACTGTGCTGGACCGGCACCGAGGGCGCGGTCCGTCACGAGTACGACACTCGCTGGAGCGGGGCCCTGGAAGCCACAGGCGGGGAACGCGAGTGGCAGTTCGTCGGGATGCACGTCAGCACCGCAGACGAGTTGGGGGAGTAGTGAGTTGCTATGCGTCGGCGAGCGTGGCGAAGACGAACTCGCTATCGCTCCCGAGGGGGTCCGTCGCGGTGACCGTCTCCGTCTCGGTGAAACCAGCGTCGGCCAACTGGTCGAGCGTCGCCCGCCGACCCGGCGCTGAGAAGAACATCGACCCGCCCATCCAGCCGCGACGGACGGTCTCGAACTGGCCGCTCGGCAGTGTCATCAACACGGTACCGCCCGGTCGGAGCACGCGGGCGAACTCCCGGTAGACTTCCGGGTGCTGGTCTCGCTGGACGTGAAAGACGGCGTGGTATGCCGTAATCGCGTCCACGCTGTCGGTTGTGACCGGGAGCGACCCCATATCTCCCTGCACAAGCCGGCTGTCCGGTACCGTCTCTGCCGCGAGGTCCAGTCCCGCTCTGGAGAAATCAAGCCCTACACTTCTAGGGGGGAGGTTCGCAAGCGTCCGCGCGCCGTCACCACAGCCTACGTCGAGAACTGTCGGCGCTTCGGGGAGCCGTTCGAGCAAGTCCTCAAGCAGGGCTGCGTCCGACCCGGTCGGGTCGCGCCGCTCGGCGTAGGTCTCGGAGACACTGTCCCACGCGTGGCGCACCTCGTTGCGGTCCATACGTCTTGTGAGGGCGCCACACGGTTATGCGTTCAGCCGGCCCGGGTTATTCCGATGACTCGCCGAGCGCGTCAATCGCCGCATCGAGCGTGAACTGTCCCTCGTAGAGGGCGCTGCCGACGACGACGGCGGCGGCCCCCGCTGACCGGAGCGCCAGCACGTCATTGATGGTCGCGACGCCGCCGCTGGCGATGACGGGGATGTCGACGCTATCGACCAGACGACGAACTGGGTCCGTTCGCACCCCGTCGAGCTGTCCCTCCACGTCCACGTCGGTAAACAGGATGCCACCTGCCCCGAGGTCGGCGTACCGCCCGGCGGCGTCGGCGGGGTCCAGACCGGTCCCCTCGGTCCAGCCCGACACCACGACCTCGCCGTCCTTCGCGTCGAGACTCACGAGGACACTGCCGGGGTGTTCGTCGCTGATTTCGCCGACGATTTCCGGCGTCTCGACGGCCGCTGTACCGAGGATGACGCGGTCCAGCCCGCGGTCAAGCAGCGACACGGCGTCCTCGGCGGTCCGGATACCGCCACCGAGTTGCACGTCCACGTCGGCTCCCACCGCGTCGAGGACGGCGTCGATGGCTGCCGCGTTCTGTCGCTCGCCCTCGAACGCGCCGTCGAGGTCGACGAGATGGAGCGTCCGCGCCCCGGCGTCCACCCACCGCTGTGCGGCCTCGACCGGGTCGCCGTAGGTTTTCTCGGTGCCGCGTTCGCCGCCGACCAACTGGACCACCTGTCCGTCCTGCATGTCGACCGCGGGAACGACCTCGAACTCGGGGTACATGGCCGGTGGTCCGGTGGCAGCCGTCGAAAGCGTGTCGGTCCGAGACGTACGGCGGCTGTCTGACCCAGTGTACCCCCATGCTTTTACGCTGTGATAGGAAAGGTCAGCTATGGTTATGGCAACATTCGTCCTCACACCGCTCGCCCGTCGGCTCGAAGCAGTCATGTTCGGGCGATACGAGCGCGAGTACCGACTGTTTGAACAGGCCGTGCTGGTCGTCGCTGTCGGGCTGGCGCTGGCCTGGGGACTGGCCGCGTTCGGTGTTCTACCGCTCGGTGCCGGGACGGAATCAATGCTTGCGACCGCTGCGAGCATCGCCATTTCGGCGTTCGTCGTTGTTGGTCTGCTACAGTTCCTCGTCCTTGCAAACGTCCTCGAGCGGACAAACGAGGATGTCGCTACCAAGGCCGCTGAACTCGAAGAGGCAGCCGAGCAACTGGAGACGACCGCCGAAGAACTGGAAACGACCGCTGACGAGGTCGAAAACGCCGCTGAAACGGTCGACGAGGCAGCCGAAGACGTCGAGCAGACAGCGGACGAAGTCGAGCAGACGGCCGACGAGGTGGAACAGACTGCGGGCGAAGTGGAAGAAACCGTCGACGAAGTCGAACAGACAGCCGAAGAGGTCGAGCAGACGGCCGACGAAGTCGAACAGACTGCGACCGAGACCGGCGATGATGACGCTGCCGAGAAGGTGACCGAAGTCAAGGACAAGACGACCGAGGTCAAGGACAAGACAACGGAAGTCAAAGACAAGACGACTGAAGTCAAGGACAAAGCGACGGACGCGAAAGACAAGACCACTGAAGTGAAAAACAAAACGACCGAGGTCAAGGACAAGACCAGCGACGCGAAACAGACCGCTGAATCCGTCACCGACGAAGTCGAAGCGGCCAAGGAAACGGCAAACGAGGTCGAGGAGACCGCGGCGGAGGTCGAGGAGACCGTCCCGGCTGACGACGACCTTCTCGCTGACGAGGGTGGCGAGTCCGACACCGACGACGGTGGCTCGGCCGAGCAGTCGCCGTAGCGGCTGCCGTCGCCGCTCGTCCGAGTACCTGTTCGGTACGTTTTAACCCAGTGAGGGACTGGCACCTGTATGGTCGAAGTTCTCTTTGCCCTCGGTGTTCTGGTAGCTATCTTCGTCGGCTTCAATATCGGGGGGTCGTCCACGGGTGTCGCGTTCGGGCCCGCGGTCGGGTCGAACACGCTTTCGAAGCTTTCGGCGGCAGCCCTGATGACGATATTCGCGATGGCTGGCGGCCTCATCGTCGGGCCGGCCGTCGTCGAGAGCCTTGGCAGTGACCTCGTCGCCACGCAGTTCTCGCCGCTGATCAGCATCGTTGTCCTGTTTTTCATCGGCGTCGCGCTGTTCCTCTCGAACGTGGTCGGGGTTCCGGCGTCGACATCGATGACGGCCGTTGGCGCTATCGCCGGGCTAGGCCTCGCCCGCGGGACATTGAACGCCGCCCTGATGCTCGAAATCGTCTCGTGGTGGCTTGTCTCGCCGATTATCGCCTTCTGGGTCAGCGGCGTCATCGGGCGGTACTTCTACCCGACACTCGTCGAGTGGTTCGCCGTCTCACAGAGCGAAGGAGCGCTGCTGGATTTCGATCGGTCCGGTTCGATTCCGCGGCCGGGGCTCGGCGAGAATACGACACAACGTGAGTTCGTCGGGACCGTCGTCGTCATCGGTATCGGCTGTTACATGGGCTTCTCGGCGGGGGCGTCGAACGTCGCCAACGCTGTTGCGCCCCTCGTCGGCAACGGCTCACTGGAGTTGTACCCGGCTATTCTGCTCGGCGGCGGCGCTATCGGCCTCGGTGCGTTCACCATCGCTCGCCGGACGATGGACACGGTCGGCAACGACCTGACCGACCTCCCGCTGGTCGCTGCCATCGTCGTCGCGGCAGTCGCATCGACCATCGTCACCTTCCTCTCCGCGCTGGGTATCCCAGCGAGCTTCGTCATCATCGCCACGATGAGCATCGTCGGGCTCGGGTGGGGCCGTGCGACGCGAACGACGAGCCTCTCTGACACTGTGCAGGGCGAGGCACCCGTCGCGTCTGTCGGTGCGCTGACCACCGACGCGGACGCCGCGGATGCGCCGACTGTCGGCGGCAAGAAAGGGACGCCGAAGCCGGCAGAGACCGAGCCCATCGGCGAGGAATCGCGCGAGGACATCCCGTCGGCGTCGGACCTGTTCGAGCCCGGCACGACTGCCAGAGTGATATTCCTCCAGAACGTCGTCCCCTCGATTGCGACGCTCGCGGCGTATCTGGTGTTCCGCTTTTTGCCCATCGCCTGAGGGGTAATCGGCCCCGAACAGCCGTCGTAAATTCTCGATGAATCCCCGCGCCGTCCCTCATTATTTTGCACGGCCTAAAACGGAAGGGCAAAGTCTAACAGGGCGGGGTTCAAACAATCAGGTGATGCCCACGGTAGAGTACCTTAACTACGAAGTAGTGGACGATAACGGCTGGGACATGTACGACGACGACGTCTTCGGAGAGGCGTCGGATATGGACCTCGACGACGAGGACTACGGGTCCCTCGAGGTGAACGAAGGCGAGTACATCCTGGAAGCCGCCGAGGCACAGGGCTACGACTGGCCCTTCTCGTGCCGCGCCGGTGCCTGTGCGAACTGTGCCGCCATCGTTCTCGAAGGCGACATCGACATGGACATGCAGCAGATCCTCAGCGACGAGGAAGTCGAAGACAAGAACGTTCGCCTGACCTGTATCGGCAGCCCGGACGCCGATGAGGTCAAGATCGTCTACAACGCCAAGCATCTCGACTACCTGCAGAACCGCGTCATCTAACGCGGCTCCTGTAGCGCACTACGCTTTCTTCTCCCGGTAGCAACTGCTCAGGAGAACCGTCGTATCGGAACCATTAGGGGCACCCCTGTACTGCGTATAGCCGTGCTCGGGTCGATACCGGACCTGCTTCGACTGGTCGCCGTCCCGGTGTTTGGGTGGGCGGCCTACCGCGACGTGAAAACTCGCCGGGTGCCCAACCGGACCTGGACCCCACTTGCCGCGCTGGCGGTCGTCCTCCTGCTGTGGGACGCCTACACCGTCTGGACCGGCCCGACAGCGGTCGGCCAGCGGCTGTTTCTTATCAGGGTTGCAATCAGTCTCGGCTTCGTTATTCCGCTGTCGTACGGCTTCTGGCTCATCGGCGGCTTCGGCGGGGCCGATGCGAAGGCGTTCATGCTCATCGCCGTCCTCTTTCCCATCTATCCGGTGTACTACCTGCCCATGCCAAGCGTCGCGCTCCCGCTTCAGCAGACTGCTATCGGCGTCTTTTCGCTGACGGTACTTTCGAACACCGTGCTTGCCGGCGTCGTCTACCCGCTGGCTGTCGCCGCCGGAAACCTCGCCCGGGGGCGATTTTCGCTGGCGATGTTCATCGGGCGGCCCGTCGCCGTCCCCGATGTCACCGAAGAGTACGGCCGACTGCTCGAATCGCCCGACGGGTTCGACCGTGGCGGCCTCGACCTCGACGCGCTCCGGATGTACCTCCAGTGGCGCGGCTGCTCGCTCGCTGATATCCGTGCCGACCCAGCGCAGCGTCGGCTTCCGACCTCCCTTCCGGCAGTCCCGAACGACCCCGGTGACGGGTCTCTGGCGACCGATGGCGGCGACTCGGCGTCCGGCGATGTGGCCGAACCGTCAGCGAACGACATCGGGGCCGATGGGATGGACCACCCCGACCAAATCGACGACCCATGGGGTGCCGAGCGGTTCCTTGACGATATCGACCACTCGGCCTACGGCACGTCACCCCAGCAGCTCCGTGATGGGCTGGACGTGCTGGTCGAACAGGACGAGGTGTGGATTTCGCCCGGGATTCCGTTCCTCGTCCCGATGTTCGCGGGGCTGGTCGTTTCACTCACCTACGGCGACGTGCTGTTCTCGCTGTTGCAGGCAGTCGGGCTGGCCTGACCGCTGACAGCAGAAGACCTATTTTGCGGACACACCTCGGCCCGAGTATGACCGACGTCGACCTCGCGTTCGACGAGCAGGAGTACATCCCGGCAGTCGCGCAGGACGCAGACTCCGGTGACGTGCTCATGCTTGCCTACGTCACCGAGGAAGCGCTCCGGAAGACCCGCGAGACGGGGGAGGCCCACTACTACTCGCGGAGCCGGGACGAACTCTGGCACAAGGGCGGGACGAGCGGCCACACGCAGGCCGTCAAAGAGGTGCGGGTCGACTGCGACGGGGACGCGCTGCTGTACATTGTCGACCAGACCGGCGGGGCCTGCCACACCGGTTACGAGTCCTGCTTCCACCGGACTGTCGACGGCGAGACGGTCGGTGAGCAAGTGTTCGACCCCGACGACGTGTACTGATGGCGCGATCCGATACTGAGATCGAAAGCGGTGCGGGACCCCCCGGCGCCGTGGAACGCCTCGAACAGGCCGCCGACGCGTACGCCCGGGCACACGAACGCGTTGATTCGGTTGGCGCAGACGCGCTCCGTGACTGCCGTGACATCTACCGCGAACTGTGGAACCTGCTCGAAAGCTACGACGGCCGGGCAACCGGCGGTGGCGACTTCGAGGCGTTCATGGAGTTTCAGGGCCGGGTCGGGACGCTGACTGACGACCTCTCCGAAGACCTGCCCGAACGGGATACCTTCGAAGAAATCGACGACTTCCTCCAGCAGCGGCGGCTCACCGAAAGCGACTTCGAGCAGGCCCGAGAGATGCTGTCTCCCATCGGCGACCTCGTCGGGCGACTTGACGAACTTGACGACGCACGCGAGCAGTACAAAAAAGCCCGAACGGACGCCGGCCGTCGACGCGACGAACTGAGCGACCGTATCGACGAGCTGGAACGCCTCCAGCGGCTCGGCGATGCCGACCTTGACGCGCCGGTCGAGCACCTTCGTGAGCCAATCGAGCGCTACAACGACGCCGTTACCGAGGCATTCACCGATTTTCGGCGCAACACGCCCGCTAGAGACGCGCTGGCGGTTATCGAGCGAGCGGACGCGTACCCGCTGGTCGAGTTCCGGTCCCCACCCGCGGAACTGCTGACGTACGTTCGCGAGCACGACGCCGGGACCGAACCGATTCCGAAACTGCTGGAGTACGCCGACTACTCCGCCTCGAAACTGGACCACTACGTCGACGACGCCGCAGCGCTCCGCAGTGCTGTCGCCACCCGGCAGACGTATCTCCGGCGGCTTGACGCCGAGCCGGTGCGGGTCGACTGGCCGCCGCCATCGGCGACCGCTCTGCCATGGCTCTGCCGAGCGTACCGCTCGGTTGTTGCCCGCTTCGCGGATGAGTCGGTCGTCGCGGCGCTCCGGGAGGTGCGTGGACTCGCGGAGCGAGACGACTACGAGCGGCTCCGGGAGAGCGCTCTCGCTCGCTCGGAACTCACAGAAGCTGAGCGCGAACGGCTGGCAAGCGGTGCTGTCGAACAAGAACTGTCAGTTGCCCGCGAGGCCAGAGCGGCTATCGACGACGCGCTGGACACCTATTCGCCGCTGTAAGTATTCGTTTGCTGGGTCGCGCGGCTGACCATCGTTTCGGCGAGTTCCTCGGCGCGGTCAAGTGTGCGCGCTTCGGCGTAGACCCGGACGACGGGCTCCGTGCCAGACGGTCGAGCAAGTACCCAGCCGTCGCCGTAGTCGAGGCGGTAGCCGTCTGTCGTATCGAGGTCGGCCGTCGCCTCGTTCGCATGGGCCTCGATACCTTCGAGCATTGATTCGCGCTCTTCCTCGGTCTCGTATTCGAGGTTCCGACGGACGTTGTAGTAGTCGTCGTAGTCCGCGGCGACCTCGCTTGCAGGCCGGTCAGCGACGAGTTCGAGGAACTTCGCGGCGGTGAACGCGCCGTCTCTGGCGATGCGGTAGTCGGGAAAGAGAATGCCGCCGTTGCCTTCGCCGGCAATCGCGACGTGGGTCCCCTCGTTTTGCAGTTTGCGGATGCGACTGACGATGTACGTCGAGCCGATAGGAGTCAGTGAGAGGGTCGCGCCGGCGTCCTCGACCACGTCGACCAGGCGCTGAGAGGCGTTGACCGCCGAGACGACGCCGTCGCCGGACTCGATTTTCGCCGCCGCGAGCGCGGCCAGCGCGGCGTCACCTTCGATGTGTGTTCCGGTCTCGTCGACGAACATCCCGCGGTCGGCGTCGCCGTCGTGGGCAAAACCGAGGTCGGCGTCGGTCGCGCGGACGAACGCCCGCAGGTCTTCGAGGTTCTCGGCGACGGGTTCGGGGTCACGGCCGGGGAAGTGGCCGTCGGGCTGGGTGTTGACGGTGTGGACTTCACAGCCGAGTTCGCGGAACAGGTCGGGGCTTGTAAGAGAGCCAGCTCCGTGGCCGGAGTCGACGACGATAGTGAGGTCGGCGTCGGCGATTCGGTCGCGGTCGACGGCAGCAAGCACCTGCTCGCGGTATCGGCGGCGGGCGCTCTCGATGGCGGTGTCCGACCCAACTGTCTCCCAGTCTGCGTAGTTTGGAGTGTCGTCCCGGAGCGACTGCTCGACGCGGTCGAGCGTGCTCCGTGTCAGTTCAACCCCGTCGGCGCCGATGAGCTTCACGCCGTTGTACGCGGCCGGATTGTGGCTCGCAGTAATCATTACGCCCGGGACCGCCTCACGCTCGCAGTAGGCCTGCAGTCCCGGCGTCGGCACGACGCCGAGGCGGTCGACATCGAACCCGACGGCCGTCAGCCCGCTTGTCGCGGCGTTGATGAACGTCCGCCCGGTCGTCCGCGTGTCCCGGGCGATCGCCACGCGGTCGTGGTCGTCACGCCAGACGTCCCCGGCGGCCTGTGCAACCCGAAGGACGTACCGCGGTGTCAGCTCATCGCCCGCGACACCTCGGACGCCGCTCGACCCGAACACTTGCATTCGAGCGAGTGTCTGAGGCGGAAGGGCTTAGGAATGTCGCTGTCTGAATCCAACAGTCATTAGCCCCGTGACCGTTCAGTGAGCGTATGGCAAACGACGAACTCATCGCGGCGCTGCGAGACGCTGACGCCGTCAAATTCGGAGAGTTCGAGCTCTCCCACGGCGGCACGTCGAACTACTACGTCGACAAGTACGTCTTCGAGACAAATCCCGACTGTCTGGACCTCATCGCCGGGGCCTTCGCCGAGCGTATCGCCGAGTGGGACATGGACGCCACGCTCGCCGGCGTCGCCCTCGGCGCGGTCCCGCTGGTCGCGGTCACCAGTGTCGAAACCGACATTCCATACGTCATCGCCCGCAAGCAGGCCAAGGAGTACGGGACGGGCAACCGAATCGAGGGCGACCTGACCGACGGCGAGGAGGTCATCATCCTCGAAGACATCGCCACGACCGGCCAGAGCGCGGTCGATGCCGCCGAGGCGCTCCGCGAGGCCGGTGCTGTCGTCAACCGCGTGCTCGTCGTCGTCGACCGCGAGGAAGGAGCCAGCGAGAACCTCGCCGACCACGACCTCGAACTCTCCTCGCTCGTGACCGCCTCTGACCTGCTTGCCGACGCGCCCGACGACATCGACGTGTAGCGCTGGCCGGAACGCTTTCGCCCCTGCACAGCCGGGACACACCACCGATGTGTTCTTGACGCTGGCTCGCCTACACGTGGGTGCAATGGCCAATCTCGAACTCTACGAACTCGAAGGCTGTCCGTACTGCGCGAAGGTAACGAAGAAACTCGACGAACTCGGGCTCGACTACGAATCCCACATGGTCCCACGGCCCCACGGCGAGCGGACCGAAGTGAAGGAGGTCTCTGGCCAGACCGGTGTTCCGGTACTCATTGACGAGGACAACGGCGTCGACGGGATGCCTGAATCCGACGACATCGTCGAATATCTCGAAAAGACGTACGGACAGTAGACCCGGCGCTTGCGGTGGTTCTCGTTTTTACTTGGCAGCAACGACGGTAAGCGACCGCTCAGGCGACTTCCTCGCGGTCCTCGCCGCGCTCCATAATGAGGTCGCGCAGGTCGATGGCGTCCTCGATGTTCTCCATCTCTTCCTTTTCGATGAGCGCGGTCCCCTCGACGGACTCCCGTCGGAGCTCGTCGACGACGTACACCGACCGGGTCCGGGTCACTTCACCGACAGAGGACATGATTCGGGCCCGTTTCTCGGCCGTTTCGGTAAACGCCGAGTGGCCGGCAAGGACCTGCCCGTGCTCGTCGTCGCTCTCGTTGACGCTCTTGAACGGCGCGCGGTCCGTCGGGTGGACCTCGAAGCCGATGCGGGTGAACACCGTCACAATCGGCTCGTCCTCCGGTGCGACATCGGGGTCGTCTGGTGTCGGCTCGTCGTCCCGAACTTCTTCAGCGCCGTCAAGGACGCTCACTGGCGAGGTCAGCGGCGCGTCGAATAGGTCTTCGAGTTCGGCGGCTACCTCGACGGAGGCGTCCATTCCGTCCTCGTATTTTGAGACCGTCCGCCGGGAGACGCCCAGTTCCTTCGCCAAGCGGCCCAGCGACCAGTCGCGGTCCTCGCGCACGTCGGCGAGAATTTCGGAGTCGATGTTGACGTAGAGTCCGCCCGGGGCGGCGTAGATGAGTGGCGGGACCTCCTCGACGAACAGGTCCATCGCGGTGTCGGGTGACAGCACGGGAACGCCGTGCCGGAAGTAGACGACACCGGGTTTCAGTTCCTCGTCGCGCGTTCGGAGGCCGATCACGATCGGGGTGGCATTCAGATATGTGCCCAGTCGCCGCATCTCGCCCCCGGTCTGTGCATCGAAGGCGTCGATGTTGCCCAGTATCTTCAGGAGCAACACGTCCTCACCGCGACGGGCAGCGATGTCGAAACTCTTCGGACGAATCGCACAGCGGTCGCTGACGAGGAAGCCAGCGTCTTCGAGCATCGCCATGACGTTTTCCACCAGCGCCGACCGTGACATAGTACTCTGTACCTCTACTGAGTCTAGCCCGCTCACCCATTATATGTATTGCGCCGTTCGTTGAGGTTTCAGGCCCGAAACTGGGACGTGACGAAAGGGGTTTGACTGTTTCGGGGCTACAGGCGCCTGTGACTGTCGTCGGCCTCGATGATACGGACTCGCGCGAACGGGGAATGTGTACGACCTACGCCGCCGCCACGCTCGCCGAGTCGATCCGGAACGCCGGAGGGACCGTCGAGCGACTGCTCCTCGTCCGGCTGAACCCCGCTGTCGAACACAAGACCCGCGGGAACGCGGCGCTGGCGGTGCATACGGACCTCGATGCCGATACAGCGCTTGGACTGGCCGAGGACGTGCTCGACATGGCTGAAACCGATGACCCACGGACCAATCCCGGCGCTATCGTCGCTGACTGCGACCCTGAAGATGTCCCGCCGCAGGTCGCAACGTTCGCCCGCGAGACCATCCGGTCGATACAGGACCCGATGGCCGCGACGACGCTAGCTGACGTGGTCGGGTTCGCTCGCTGCCAGCGGGGCAACGGCCGCGGACTCGTCGGTGCGCTCGCGGCGGTTGGTGCCTGGGCCGCGCTATCGGACTGGACGTACGAACATATCGCCTACCGGGAGCGAGACCGGTGGGGCACTGAGCGAGCGGTCGACAGCGAGAGCGTCCGCGCGGCGGCTGAGGAGTACTATCCCGAGGTGTGGGACACTGTGGACCGTGCATCGGGCTATCCGGTCTGCGTGCCGCGGACGCCGTGTCCGATTCTCTACGGGATTCGCGGCGACGACCCGACCGCCTGTCGCGCCGTCGCCGACGCAATCGACAGCGAACCCATCGCTCGCCGAGCGACGTTCGTGACGAATCAGGGAACCGACGTACATCTACAGGACGCGACTCTCGACGCGGTCACGGCCGACAGCGCCTACCGCGTCACCGGCACCGTGGTTGAGGCTTCTGAAACTCGAGCGGGGGGACACGTGTTTCTCACGCTCGAAGGCGACGGCGCGACCCTCGACTGTGCGGCCTTCGAGCCAACAAAGGGCTTTCGCAATCGGGTCCGCTCGCTCAAAGCCGGCGACCGAATCACTGCCTGTGGTGAAGTGACTGATGGCACACTCAAACTGGAGAAGTTCGCGGTCCGTGACCTCGTTCGGACGGAAGCCGTTACGCCGGACTGCCCGGACTGTGGCCGGTCGATGAAATCCGCCGGCCGGAATCAGGGCTATCGGTGTCGGGACTGCGGGACCAGTGCTGACGGCAAGACTGCGCAGTCCATCGAGCGGGGACTGGAACGCGGATGGTACGAAGTCCCGCCGGTCGCCCGCCGTCACATCGCGAAGCCGCTGGTCCGTGGCGGATTCGACGCGCCCACGCACCCGTCTCGCTGAGACAGAATGCTGTCTGGAAGTACCGATCTGAATCGACCCCGGGGTCGACACTATCCCGAGATAGGCTCCAACAATTCGCACGCGCCGTGACCTCGTCGTGTACACTTCTCACCCAGCGACCGAGCGCGGCTCTGTTTCTCTCTGCTATCTGGTTCGGACTGGCTACCGGTCAGTAAGCACCACGAATATTCCAGTAATAGGGGGATATATCCCGATTTAGACTACGGATAACAATATTGCAATACTGTTATCTGCGGCTATGTGCCCTGAGCGGTCAGATGCCCAGCAGCAAAATACGACGGATGGCGACGCCGCCGAGAAACTATTGACTGTCGAACACGAGCCGGCTGCGGGTGGCGGCCAGCGCTCAATCCTGTATCCGCCCAATAGCACGGGCTCCGAACTGGAAGCAAACTGGCTGGCCGTTTCGTCTGACCTTCTCGTTTCTCTCGACGACGTTCAGTAGCCCTTACACCCGATAACCGACAGGTAACAATAATAACACCTGTCGTGAATCGGAACATGGACTCCGATACCCGGTCGACGAGCGAGGTGACGGCGGCGACTGACGCTGACGATGGCACGCTGCCTGCCGTGGTACGCTCCCGTCCCGACGGCAGCGAGCGACTCATCTGCTACGCGCCAGATGTCGACACGACAGACGTAGAGAAGCAGTGGCTTTCTGTCGATGCCGACTTCGCGGTATCGACACTGCTGATGCGTTAATCGTTTCGCCCGGTCAACGCTACAACGACGTCGTCACCGTCCTGGAGTTCTCCCCGCTCTCTGAACTCGGGTAGCGCCGCTGTCGCCGTCGCACACGTCGGCTCGACGTGAAACCCTGCTGCACCGAGCCGGTCGCGTTCGCGCTCCGTTGCCGCCGCGGAGACGGCGACGGCGGCACCATCGGTCTCGTCGATAGCGTGCCGTATCTGCCGGCCGCGTGGTGGGTCCCGGATGTGGATCCCGTCGGCGAGGTCGTTGGCGGCAGCGTCGTCCGGCACAGTCCCGCCCTCGTCATCGTCGGCGATGGGACTGTACCCGACCGCTTGCGTTCCCAGTATGCGCGGGATAGCGTCTGTCCATCCAGCTTGCTCCAACGCCTGAAATCCACGGTAGAGACCGAGAAACAGCGTCCCGTGACCAAGCGGCGTGACGACGGCGTCCGGAACGCTCCAGTCACGCTGGGCGGCGATTTCGTAGGCAGCCGTCGCTGTCCCGGCGAAGAAAGCGGGATTCCAGGCGTGGCTGGCATACCACCCTGCCCCGTCCTCCACAGCGTCGATACAGGCTTCGGTTACGGACTCTCTACTCCCCTCAACCCGGACGACATCGGCCCCGGTTCGTTCGATGCGGCGAACCTTCGCGTCCTTCGCGCTCGCGGGGACGTATATCTCCGCGTCCAGCCCCGCTCGCGCCGCGTAGGATGCGACCGCCAACCCGGCGTTGCCCGAGGAGTCTTCGAGCACGCGGTCGGCCCCAACTTCGAGCGCTTCGGCGATAACTGTCGCCGCGCCGCGGTCCTTGAAACTCCCCGTCGGGTGGAGTGATTCCAGTTTGAACGTGGCGTCCCACCCGGGCGCGTCGACCAGCGGTGTCCAGCCTTCGCCGAGACTGACTCGCTCGTCCATCGGGAGGAACTTGGCGAAGTCCCAGACGCCGCTGGTCCGTGAGAACTGCCCCGGTTGGCTGTCGGGCAGCGGCTGCATGGCGTAGTCAAGCGGTGCTCCGCAAGAACACCGCCAGGGTTCCGCACGCGGATACTCCCGGTCGCAGACGCTACAGGTGCGCATAGGGGTACTGGGGCACTGCCCGTTCAAAAACTGGCGGCATCTTCGGTCGAAGTCGTCGGTGTCTGTGGCCGCGGCGGAGTGCGCAGAGCGGCGGAGCGAACACAGCGGTGGCCGGGCGGCCGCTCCGTCGGCCGCCACGGGGAAAGGCAGGTTTGCGGGCGGACATACGCGGCGTTCTGTGCCAGTGAGCAGCGGGCGGTGCCCACAGCGGCCCGTTGCGCCGCAAGGACACCCCTGCAATAGAAAGTGGTTCTCAGTAGGTATCGATGTTCGTCCCGACCGAGCAGACGTACTCGCCCGTTGCGACCTGTGGGAGCCGGCGCGCACGCCAGAATACGCCACTGGAGTCGGCAGTGATTTCGGCCTTCGGATCGCCGAACACGTCGGTCACTTCAAACAGCGTCTCGCCACGGGCGACGCGGTCACCGAGGTCGGGCTTGAAATCGATGAGGCCGCCGACTGGAGAGCCATACTGTTCGAACCCGGTAGCGCGGGTCTGCGGGCGCGTGTCGTAGTGGCCATCGAGGAAGCCGTAGTGGTGCAGGACGTTGAAGACGCCGTCGACGCCCCGTTGGATGGAGTCCTCGTCCCAGCCGACACAGCCGCCGAGTTCGGGGTCGATTGTTGGCACGCCCTCGTCCGGGGCAGCGCGGGCCAGCTGTCCGTCGGGGCCTTTCTGGTCGAGGATGTAGCCACAGCCGAACACTTTGGCGAGTTCGAGACACTCCTCGTGGAGGCGGTGGCGGGTGCCACACCGGACCCGCACCTCGTCGATCATCTGCGAGGTTGAGCCCTGATGCAGGTCGAGCACGTAATCTGCGCTGATGGCGGCGTTGAACGTCGCCGCAGCGATGCGCTCGCTCGAGGTCCCTGTCTTGTCGCCCGGATACGCCCGATTCATCTTCGTGTCGTCGACCGGGTTGCGGTGCTCGGCGACCTGAAACGCGTGGTAGTTGACGACGCCACAGACCAGAATCGTCCCCGATAGCTCCATCGGGTCGAGCTGTGGGAGCGTCCGCTGGATGACGCCGACACCGTTCAGTTCGTCACCGTCGCTGGCCGCCTGGATGTAGAGCGTCCGTCCGTCGTCGATACCGTTGACGACGGCGACCGGTAGCCCGAACGTCGACCCGTCGCGGGTCTCACCGACCTCCAGCCGCCCCGTGTCTTTTTCACCGGGGGCGGCGGTCGCCGTACCGAAAGTAACCATTGTTCTCACGTTTGCCTTGGGAGCCTTTACTGGTTCGGATTTCGCCAACAGTTGCGCCGGACCGACGGCATCTTGGGGCCGCCGACCCTACCAGTCGGTGTGTCCCAGTCCGAGCCACAGAGCGGCAAAGCGGCGATGGTCGCGGCGCTGAACGTACCACGCAACGCGAAAATCGGCTTCGTGCTCGCTGGCCTGTTCACGGCGGGGCTGTTCGCCCTGTTCGTCCTGCCGGGAGCCCAGCGACCGATTGGATTCTACGTGGCGCTGGCGTTCGTCCTCGCGACATCGCTGGGCGGGTTGCTGACAGCGCTGTTTACGGCCGTCTCGGCCGTGCGACTCGCCAGACAGTAGATAACGCTATGCGCTCTTTGTCAGGTCCGTAAGCCGGTCGCCGCCGGTTCGAGTCCCCTTCGCGATGAGTACATCGCCCGTCTGAATCTGTGTTTCCGGGCCGGGCGAAACGACCCAGTCACCCCCCTCGCGTCCGGTCCGCTCGCTCTCCCCGGCGCCGCGCCGTATCGCGATGATTCGCATGCCTGTCGCTGTCTTGACCTCCGCGTCGCCGATGGTCGTTCCCGCGAGGTCGCTGTCGGGGTACACTGTGGTCCGGACGATGACCTCGTCGGACTCCTGTACGGCCTCGGTGACGACCGGATGCGTCGATAGCCCACGCAGGACGCCTTCGCTCATCTCCAGTGCGGCGTCAGAGATGACCTCAGTCGACCGGGCCAGATGGACAAGCCCTCGCAGGGAGACGGGGTCGTCGATGTCGGCGGCAGCCCGGAGCGTCCAGGCCTCGAACCGTGACTGCAGCGCGTCGACCTCGGCTTCGAGTTCGACGACTTCCTCGGCGACCTCCGTGCTGTCGAACAGGACTGCACCATAGGCCAGGTCGACGGCCAACTCGCCCATGTCTTTCATCAGGACGATGGAGTCAACGGCTCGTTCGAGGTCGCGGACGCCTCCTTCCGGCGGCTCCGGCGGTTCGTACACCTCGCCCGTCGCGTCCTGATACACCTCGGCGATACCGTCCTCCGGTCCCCGGAACAGCACCACGTCGCCCGCTTCGAGGCGCGTTTCCCGCTCGGGGTTGAGCAACCAGTTCCCCTGCCGGCGGATCGCCAGCGCGCGGACACCCGTCTCGGTTTCGAGGTTCAGACCGCCCAGTGTCTCGCCGGCCAGCGCGGATTCAGAACTGATTGTCGCCCGCACGAGCGTCTCGACAGCCTCGGGCAGGGCCGCCCGCATTGTATCCGGCAGGCCGATGTCCTCTAGCACTATTTTGGCGATGTCGCCAGCGGCGTCGCTGATTTTCTCCGCGGCCCCAACCATTCCCAGAACCGGGGCGAGCGATTCTGCGTCCGCCGTCGACCGGCAGGCCATCAGGAGACTCATGCGTGCGCGCAACTGGAGCACGTCCATTTTCTCCTCTAATTCCAGCACCTCCGCAGCCACGTCGTCGCTACCCAGCAGGACAGCCGAGTACGAGAGGTCAATGAGCAACTCGGCGGTGTCTTTCATCTCGGCCAGCACCTGCTTGACGCTGACCGGTTCGTACTCGACCGTCCCTGTCGGGTCCATAGCCGCCGATTCGATGGCCCCGAGCAAAAACGTTCCTCACTGTGGGGCGAGATAGCGCGCCCCGATATGGGGCGTGACTGGCCGTTTGCACACTACTATGGGTGATGTGTTGGAACACCGCCCCGGATTTGACGGGAAGC
The DNA here is from genome assembly GCF_000011085.1 of Haloarcula marismortui ATCC 43049. NCBI lineage: Archaea > Methanobacteriati > Methanobacteriota > Halobacteria > Halobacteriales > Haloarculaceae > Haloarcula > Haloarcula marismortui. Next base: position 2,243,131 of record NC_006396.1, on the reverse strand, counting down.
TGCTGGACAGTCGTCCAATAACTGTTCTCTGACATTGTGCCACACACGCTCAGAAAGAAAATGTTTTTCCCGGAAGGTAGGGAACTGATTGCGTATGTCCGACGACCTCAAGAAGGGACTCGAGGGTGTCATCGTCGCCGAGTCCGAACTCAGCGTTATCGACGGCGACGCTGGCAAACTCGTGTATCGGGGGTACACCATCGAGGACCTCGCGAAGGGTGCCAGCTATGAAGAGGTGCTGTACCTGCTCTGGCACGGCCACCTGCCGAACCGGGACGAACTCTCCGAGTTCAAGCAGGCGATGGTGGACGCACGCGGTGTGGACGACGACGTCATCTCGACTGTGCGACAGCTCGCCGAAGCAGACGAGAACCCGATGGCAGCGCTCCGGACTGCGGTGTCGATGCTCTCTGCGTTCGACCCTGCGCCCGAGGACGCCGAACCGACCGACGAGATGGTCAATCTCGAAACTGGGCGACGGATCACGGCCAAAATCCCGACGATCATCGCGGCATTCACCCGCATCCGCGACGGCAAGGAGCCTGTCGAGCCCCACGACGACCTTGACCACGCGGCGAATTTCCTCTACATGCTCAATGGTGAGGAGCCAGACGACGTGCTCGCCGACGTGTTCGACCAGGCGCTCGTGCTCCACGCCGACCACGGCCTCAACGCTTCGACGTTCTCGGCTATCACGACGGCGTCGACGCTGTCGGACGTTCACAGTGCGGTCACCTCCGCTATCGGGACGCTGAAGGGACCGCTCCACGGCGGGGCGAATCAGGACGTGATGGAGATGCTAAAGGAGGTTGACGACGCCGAATCCGACCCGCTCGACTGGGTCAAGAACGCCCTCGACGAGGGCCGCCGCGTCTCCGGCTTCGGCCACCGCGTCTACAACGTCAAGGACCCGCGGGCGAAGATTCTCGGCGAGCGCTCGAAGGAACTCGGCGAGGCCGCCGGGACGCTCAAGTGGTACGAGATGTCGACCACCATCGAGGACTACCTCATGGAAGAGAAAGGGCTGGCCCCCAACGTCGACTTCTACTCGGCGTCGACGTACTACCAGATGGGCATCCCCATCGACATCTACACCCCCATCTTCGCGATGTCCCGCGTCGGCGGCTGGGTCGCCCACGTCTTCGAGTACATCGAGGACAACCGCCTGATCCGCCCGCGTGCCCGCTACGTCGGCAAGAACACCGACGAGACGGAGTTCGTGCCGCTGGACGAGCGATAGGCCCGCTACCGTTACTGTTCGTCTGAAGAGTGGATTACTGATGGCCGTGAGCGCGTTTCATCGCGCGAACCGGGGAAGGGCAGGGCGGCCAGTATCCGGCGGCGACGCCGCCGGTGCCCGGAGTCAGTATAGAATCCTTCTCCTGTCGAACCTCTCTGATATCGAACGTTGTGGTAACGGACGCGTAGTGACTGTCCGCGAACGGAGTGAGCGGTTCACCGAACGCGAGCGTAGCGAGCGGTCGGCCTTTTTCGCCACCGAAAGACTCGCGAGGCTCGTCTTTCGAGCCTTGCATTGCTCCGCTCAGCAAGACCACGTTTTTGCGCCGAGGGGTGCGCGAAGCGCACCCGAGGCCGAAAAAGGTGGCTAGCCAAACACCGACTTGAACCGCGTCACGCCGTCGTCGGTGCCGGCGATGACGAGCTTATCAGTCGGTTCAATAGTCACGTCAGGACTGAGGTCGGTGATGACAGCGCCGTTACGCTCGATGGCGACGACCGTACAGCCCGTCCGTGAGCGGACATCGGCCTCGCCGATCGTCGTATTTCCGAGGCCGTTAGCGGCGACGCGGATGACTTCGACTTGCTGGTCCATCGAGATAACGTCCTCGTCTTCGAGAATTGTGGAGGCGAGCATCCGGCCACTGACTGTCGACAGCGCGAGGACGTAGTCAGCGCCTGCCCGGTACATCTTCTGGACGTTCTCGCTTTCCTCGGCGCGGGCGATGATTTCGACGTCCGGGTTGAGATCACGGATAACAAGCGTCGCGAACTCGGTATCGGTGTCCGCTGACAGGGCGAGAATAACCGTCCTGGCTGTGCCGACACCAGCGTGACGTAGCTCTTCGGGATCTGTGGCGTCGCCGACAACGTCGACCCCCGGCTCGTCAGCCTGGTCGAGCACCGTATGCGGCACTCCGGCGTTCGTAAGCGCCGACGTAATCGTCTGGCCGACCTCGCCAGCACCGATGATAACCGTTTCCCCGCGGCGGAAGCCACGCACGCTGGAGAGGGTCATCTGCTTGAGCTGCTCCAGTTGGGACTCGGTCCCCGACACCAGTAGGACCGTACTGCCGTCGAGTTCAGCGTCGGGGTCGGGTGGACTCACGAACTGGCCGCGGAACCACGCGCCGATGACGTTGACGCCGGTCTGCTCGCGGATGCCGCTGTCGGCCAGCGTCGTTCCGACGAGGTCGCTCCCGCGGTGGATCGGCAGTTCGGCGATGTCGAAGTCCTCGCCGATTTCTATTGAGTCCCCGAGCGTCGTCGAGACGCCGGTCGTGACCTTGCTCGCGAGGCTCTCACCGAGCAGTCCACGCGGCGACAGGACGGCGTCGGCGCCGGCGAGGTCGTGATACTTCGCGCGGTCGGGCTCCTTGACGACGCTGATAGTCTGAACGGACTCGTCGACCTCGCGGGCGGTGAGGATGATGCTGGTGTTCACCTGGTCGGAGGCGTCAGCGACGAGTGCGCGAGCGGATGACAGATGGGCTCGTTCGAGTCCATCGACGGACTGTGGGTCGGCGTGGATGACGTAGTACCCGTCTTCATAGAGGTCGTTGGCCAGGTCCCGGTCCGGTTCGACGATGACGTAGTCAACGTCCCAGGTGTCGAGTTCGGTGACGAGCGTCTCACCGCGGGGGGAGAACTGACAGATGACGACGTGGTCGCTGAGGCCGTTTTCGACGGTGTTCGGGGCCTTCGTCGCCATCGCCTCTTCGAACAGCGGAAACAGCAACACCGGCAACGCGAGAAAGATGAGCACGACGCCGGTGATGTCCATCACGATGACGAGCAGCCGCATCTCCGTGGTGCTCCACGGCGCGTCCGAGCCGTACCCGGTCGTAGTGAACGTTTCGACCACGACACGAAGCGACCGCAGGAACGGTTGCGGGTTGTTTTCGAACACTGCCATTCCGTAGTCGTATGCGAACGCATACCCCAGAATGATGCCGCCAAGCGCGACGATATACAGCAGCGTCCGTCGCAGCCAGGTATCCATCTACTACTTTCTGGGATACCGAGTGTAAAACAGTTCTGTCCGGCTAGCGAACTCCACCTCATGGGACGAGCAGTAGCGGTGTGCAACTGTATCCGACTGCTGTCTTGAACTTTCACTTTCACCGCGCTACGACGGGATTTAAGTCAATCGCGTTCGTTCTCCCGCGTGCAGTCACACGCTCCCCCCTTTCCGTTTCAGGACACTACCCGGGTAGTTGCGACTGTCCCAGCCGTCGCGACCGCATAGTCGGCCCACAGTATAACATGGTCCGGTGAATAGCCACTCCCATGCTCTCATTTGAGGATGTCCTCGCGGCACAGGACACCGTCTCCGAGACGGCCAGACACACACCGCTTGATTACTCGCACACGTTTTCGGCGATGACGGGCGCGGATATCCATCTCAAACTCGAACTGTTCCAGCGTACGGGGTCGTTCAAGATACGGGGTGCGACCAACCGTATCGCGTCGCTTTCAGATGCTGAACGGGAGGCTGGCGTCGTCACAGCGAGCGCCGGCAACCACGCTCAGGGGGTCGCGCTGGCCGCCACGCGAATCGGCGTCGACTCGAAGATTGTGATGCCGGAGCGGGCCCCGGTATCGAAAGTGAAGGCCACCCGGAGCTACGGCGGTAACGTGGTCCTTCACGGTCGGGACTACGACGCGGCCGCCGAACACGCCCACGAACTCGAACGCGAGGAAGGCCGGACATACGTCCATGCCTTCGACGACGAGAAAGTGATGGCAGGGCAGGGGACCATCGGACTGGAGATCTACGAGGACCTCCCCGGCGTTGATACGGTCGTCGTCCCTATCGGCGGCGGCGGACTTATTAGTGGCATCGCCACGGCGCTCAAAGGCAAGGACGAACGTATCCGCGTCATCGGCGTGCAGGCCGAGGGAGCGTCCAGCGTGGCCGAATCCCTGGAGAAGGGCCACCGCATCGAGCGTGACAGCGTCGAAACTATCGCCGACGGTATCGCCACCCGCACTGTCGGCGAGCAGACGTTCGAGGTCATCAGCGACCGCGTCGACGAGGTCGTGACGGTGTCGGACTCGGAAATCGCAGTCGCGCTGACGACACTGTTAGAGCGCTCGAAAACGCTTGCCGAGGGCGCGGGTGCCGTCGCGCTGGCTGCCGTCATGGAAGAGAAGTTCGACTTCGAGGACGACGAGACGATCGTTCCCGCGCTGTGTGGCGGGAACATCGACCTGAACACCCTGACCAACGTCATCATGCGCGGCCTCGTTGAGACTGGCCGGTATCTCAAAATCCGGACCGTCCTTCAGGACCGGCCCGGCGCGCTGGAAGAGCTCGTCGAGGTCCTGTCACGCGAGCAGGTCAACATCTACGGCATCGAGCACGACCGGACCAGTCGCGACGTGGCGATGAGTTCGGCCGAGGTCGAACTGGACCTGGAGACCCGCGGCCACGACCACGTCGCCGAACTCATCGACGCGCTCACCGACGAGGGGTATGAGGTCGACGTGCTCGTCTGACTGTTCCGCTCGATGCACCAGATGGCCTGCATATGAAAGCTCTGTTGGGCCAATAGAACCTGACGTATCAGTTCCCGCGCCATAGTGACCCAGCGGGACCGCTTCCGACCGGTTCCACTACACACTGCCCCGCCCTCGCAAGCACAACACTGGCGCTGCAACGGCCAGAACAGGTGTGTATGTCATCACTGGCATCGCTGCACACTAGTACTGCGCTCCAGCTTTCCCGACATCCCCGTAACCGGTGGTATGGATGGTAGCGCTCCCGTTCGCTGCGCCATCGACTGTGACCGTGCCGCTGCAGTCCGGTGGCGGGCTGTTGTACTACGCGGTCGTCTTGGTGATTCTCGCCGTCGTCGCTGGGATTGCCGGGTTCCGTGGCATCGCCGGGCTGAGCTTCCGCGTCGCGAAGTTCCTCATCGTCATCTTCCTCGTGCTGGCGCTCGTCACGTTCCTGCTCTGATTCCGGCGATGTTTTAGCCACAGCGACCACCGTTTCGTGTATGGGATGGCCTGCACGTACAGTACCTGCCGACACAACAGCACGGAGCGGAGGGCGCTGATGGACCCGCGAACGAAGGCCAGTCTCCTGTGGGGCGTCGTCGGGGGCCTCGCGTTTCTGGTTCTGATTCAGGGCTACGAACTGCTGGCCGGGGTACCGGTGTCGATACCGGCCAAAGCTGGTGTCGCCGTAGCTGTCGGTGTTGGGGCGACGCTCACCTCATACCGCATGCAACCGCGGCTGTTCGGAAACGAAAGCCCTTAATCGCCCGCCCTCACACTCTCGAAGTACGTGCCAGAATGGCCGAATCTGGTAAGGCGCACGCCTGGAAAGCGTGTTCCCATTTGGGATTCTGGGTTCAAATCCCAGTTCTGGCGTAGCGAGGTTCGAACGAAGTGAGCCGTGAGCGGGCGTTTTCTGCGACTGACTGCGAGTGAGGAGCGCCCGCTTCTGGCACATTGGTGTGTCTCTCGCCATCGAACCACCGCACCGTTTTCCCGCCCCCAGTACTGATACTTGCTCGATGGTCGAACAGCGCGACGGTGACGAGATAGACCTGCTGGATTCCTCGATTCGGACAACCAGTGGGGCACTGGTATCAACGACGCTGTTCGTTCTCAGCGGCATCGTCTACGCGTTCGTCACGTCGCCTGCAGCGACCGGGACGTATTTTTTTATCGCCCTCTCTGTCTCGCTGGTCCTGCGTCCGATTCGGGGTATCAGCCAGGCGCTGAAGAAGGTCGGCAGCGAACGGGGCGAACTCGTCGGCCCGTATCTCGGCCTCGCCGCGCTGTTTGCCCTCGGATATCTCCTCATCGTCGGTGTAATCGTGGCCGCACTGGCCGGCGTAATCGTCCGAAATACGGTGGTTTCGCCGGGGCTGCTCGCCCCCATCGGCCTGTTTGCGGTTTCGGTCGCGCTGTCGATGATTGTGTCGAGCCTGGTCGGTGCCATCGGCTACCCGAGCGTGGAGACATGGCTCACCAGTACGCAGAGCGCTATCCAGCTCATCATCCTGCTGGCGCTGGCCCCGACACTGGCGACGGCTGTGGACTTGCTGCTTGTCGTCGCCGGAGTTCGGCTGGCGGTGCTCGGTCCTGTCGCTGTCGCGCTGGGTGTCGTCCCGACCCTACCGGACCGACACGCTGTCGAGCGCGCCTGGGACTTCGCCAAGTGGAGCATCCCGGACCAGATTTTCGACCGCCTGTCGTACAACATGCCGGTGTACGTGCTGGGTGTCGTCGCGACCCCGGCGGCCGTCGGTATCTACGAGGCCGCCGACCGGTTTGCTGACTTCGGTGCGACGATTTCCTGGCATCTCTCCTCCCCGCTGCTTACGAAGGTCAGCGGGGACTCCTCTGTTGGCGACACGCACCTCGCCTATCTCGACGGCGCGGTCACCGGCGGCACGGGTGTCACTTTCGTCGTTTTCGGCTACTTGCTGGCCGCCCACGATGTGGTTGCGCGAATCGCCTTCGCCGGTTCGGAGACCGTCTTCTCGGCGACAGTTTTGCTTGTCGGGGGCGTGAACATTCTCCGCGGCTTCTGGACGCTCACCTCACACGCCATCGAGGGTGTCGGGAAACCGAGCGTGAGCTTCCGCACGAAGCTTTACGGACTAGTGTTCAGCGTTCCAGTCCCAGCGATATTCGGTGCGGAGTTCGGAGCCGTCGCCGGGGCCGCCGGATACGCCGTGATGAATTTAGTCATCTTCGGGTACGTCCTTTACTACTCCCGGTCTGTCTTTGGACGGATTCCGATCGAACCCAAGGTAGCAACAGCCCTCACCGTCGGCCTCGGCGTCTCGTTTGTACTCACGACCGGCGCCGTTGCGGGGCTTTCGCGTGCCGGCCTCTCCCCGATTGTCGTTGCCAGCGTGGCCGCCGTGACGTGTCTCGTCGGTTTCGGCGGCTTCCTCGTTGCCGTGTCCACATCGGCTCGACTCGTCGCCGTCCGGGCGGCAACGCTGTGGCGCAGTCGCGCTCGCTCGCTGTTCGGGTGACTATCACCCGCTCGTTCGTACGGACGCCGCTACTCAGAGCCAGTGGTAGAACTCCAGCGTGTACCCCTCGGGGTCCTCGACGAAGGCGGCGAAAGCGTCGGCGGCGTCGACTTCAGTCGGTTCGAGCACCGGCGCAGCGCCGGCGTCGATGGCCGTCTCGAAGGTTTCCGCAACATCGTCGACGGTGAACGCGATGTGGTCCACGTCGGCGCGGTTCGGCGCGACCGGGGTGGTTCGGTCGGGGTCGTGGCGCAGTTGCAAGTCTCCGTCGCCGTCCCGGCCGAGATAGACGTTCTCCACGCCGTCTAGCGTGAACCGATTCGTCTCCTCGAAGCCCAGTGCATCGTAGAACTCCATTGCCCGGTCGAGGTCTGAGACGCAGATAGCGGTGTGTGCGAGGTCCATGCCGCGGCGTTGTGGACGGGGCGAAATGAGTGTGCCGGAAACCCGGCTGTCACGGCCACTTAGAGCAGGTCGCCACGAGCGACGGCGACGACGCTGCCGCCGACTCGGACGCTGATATCCTCGCCGCTGCCGTCAGTCGAGAGATGCAACAGCGACGGTCGCCCCATCTCGTAGCCCTGCTCGACACGGGCCTCGACGGCAGGGCTGCCGAGCATCTCGTGTCGGGCGAGATACGCGGCCAGACAGCCGTTCGAGGAGCCAGTCGCGGGGTCCTCCAGTACGTTGTAGAACGGTGCGAACACGCGGACAGCGAGGTCGTTGTCGTCGCTCCGCGGCTCTCGGCAGACCGCCAGAACGTTCTTTGCGTCGCGGTCGCCGGTCACGGCGTCGTAGGCGTCGCGGTCCAGGTCGATGGCTCCCAGCGCGTCGCGGTCGGCCACCGGGACGACAATCGTCGCCAGCCCCGTGGAGACGATTTCGACCGGCCAGTCGTGGTCCAGTCGGTCAGCCGGCAGGCCGAGAACGGCGGCGAGGTCCTCGTGGGCCAACTGCTCGCCGAACTCGGGGGCCTGCTGTGTCATCCACAGGGTCTCGCGGCCGTCGCGCTCTCGCACTTCGACCGGGACCTCGCCGACAGGCAAGTCCAGCGTCACCGTTTCGGGATTTCCGTCGGCCAGATGATCCCGGATGACCTGGGCCGTCCCGAGCGTCGGGTGGCCAGCGAAGGGTATCTCGGCCGCCGGAGTGAAGATGCGGACCGGCCACGCACCGTCGGTCGGCTCGCCGGTAACAAACGTCGTTTCGGAGTAGTCCATCTCGGCGGCGATGGCCTGCATTTCGTCCTTGTGGAGGTCGCCGGCATCGGTCACGACGGCGAGCTGGTTCCCGGCGTATCGCTCCTGTGCGAACACGTCGACAATGTGGAACGGGTGGGACATACCTACTCGCTCGGCGTCGCTCCCAAAGAACACTCCGGATGCCTGTCGGATGGTACCGAGTCGCTTGAAGCCACCGGGCTATTTCTCGCCGTCAGCCGTATCGAGGGCATGGACACTGTTGCAATCGCCTGCTTCGACGGATTCGACGAACTGGATGCCATCGGCCCCTACGAGGTGTTCGAGAACGCGGCGCGCTTTGGCGCGTCGTGGGATGTGACGCTCCGTTCAGCCCGAGAGAGTGACATCGTCACTGCGAGCCATGGGCTCCGAATCGAACCTGACGGGCCGCTCGCCGACGTGGCCCCGGACCTGCTCGTCGTGGCCGGCGGCGGGTGGAACGACCGAAGTGAGGCCGGCGTCTGGACGGAGACCGAACGCGGCGACCTGCCCGACGCCGTCGCGGCGGCACACGACCGCGGCGCGACTGTTGCCGGCGTCTGTACCGGCGGGATGGTCCTCTCCCGGGCCGGCCTGCTCGATGGCCGGCCAGCGGTGACACATGGCGGCGCAATCGAGGACCTGCGGGCGACCGACGCGACGGTTGTCGACGCCCGGGTCGTCGACGACGACGACGTTCTGACCTGTGGCGGCGTCACGTCCGGGCTGGACCTCGCTGTCCACCTCGTCGAACGCGAGTGGGGCGCGGACGTGGCCGCCGCTGTCTGTGAAGAGATGGAGTACGAACCCCGTGGCGACATCTTCAGGGGCGACTCGGCCTAAGAGCGCCGGTGGACGGGCGTCTCAGGCGCTTGAGCGGGCGTCGTCGAGCAGCGCCTGCACGTCGACGGCCTCGCCGGTCGCGCTGCTCTCGATGGCGGCGAAGACGATAGCCATCGACTGGAGGACGCTGTCGACGTTCGTCGGCATCGGCTCGCCGCCATCGACCCAGTCACAGAACTGCTCGATGAGCCAGGCGTTCTTCCAGTGGGGCCGTTCGGCCAGCGGCACCGCCTCGCCGTCGCCCTTGCCGATGCTCTCGAAGTTCCCGGTGTCGTACGCGTCGGCGTGGAACCGCTCGACATCGCGGCGGTCGAGGAGGACCGTCTGGTCCGAGCACTCGGCGCGGAACTGCTCGTGGCCCCAGCCGTTCAGCGTCGTCGCGTTGGCGTAACTGCCCTCGTACTGTGCACGGGTCCCGTCGGCGAAATGCAGCGTCACGAGGCCGCTGCAGTCTCCGTCGTAGTCGGCCTCCTCGGGCGTCCACGTCTCGGCGTACACCCGCTCGCAGGGTGAATCGGCCAGCGACGCGAGGATGTCGAGGTGGTGGATTGCGCCGTCGAGCAGGAGCATGTTGTCCATCTCGTAGACGTAGTCGGCGTAGAAGCCGCGTTCGCGGACGTTGCCCGTGTACCGGGCCGTCAGATAATCGATGTCGCCGGCTTCCTCAACGGCCCGGCGGAACGTCGTCTTGTCCCGGTCGAACCGGTGGCTCATGGTGACGCCCATCTTCTTGCCGGCCTCCTCGACCTTCTCGGCCACGCGGACCGACGCCTCCAGCGTGTCGGCAATCGGCTTCTCCGAGATGATATGCAGGTCGTGGGCGAGTGCCGTCTCCACCACGGCCTCGTGGGTCGACGGCGGTGTCACGATAGAACAGATGTCGGCCGGCCGCTCCGAGAGCGCGGTTTCGAGGTCGGTGTAGCACTCCTCGGGCGACAGTCCGAGTTCTTGCTCTGCCAGCTCGTGTCGTTCCGGGTCGGTGTCGACCGCGGCGACGACCTCGATTCGGTCGTCGTGAACGTTTGGCGGAATCGCGTCTGTCGCCCAGGTGGACCCCTGGCCCCCCAGACCGACGTGGACTAATCTGTGTGTCATGGCTTCGTTATCGCTTCGAGGAATAAATGCTGCACTATCTCATCAGTACTCGTCTGCGTCCGGGAACTCGACACGGCGCTCCATCCCGTCTTCGGCGAGCACGACCTCGCCGTCGAACGCGTCTCGGGCTTCGTCGACTAGCTCGTCGGCGCTCGCGGCGTAGCGGGTCGAAATATGGGTCAGTGCCAGCGTCGACGCGCCGGCCTGCCGCGCCACGTCGGCGGCTTCCCGGGCGGTTGAGTGCGCCGTCGCCTTCGCTCGCTCTTTCCGGTCCTCGGCGAAGGTAGCGTCGTGGACGAGGAGGTCTGCGTCCTCGCTCGCTTCGATGACGCTCTCTGTCGGCAGCGTGTCGCCGGTGTAGACGAATCGCCGGCCGGGACGAGCTGGACCGACGACGGCCTCCGGCTGGATAGTCTCACCCTCGTGTTCGACGGCCTCACCGCGGTGGAGCTTGGAGTACTTCGGCCCTGGCGGGATACCGAACTCCTCTTCGGCTTTCTCCCGGTCGAACTTCCCCTTCCGGTCGTCCTCATCGAGGACGTATCCGACGCTAGCACAGCGGTGGGCTGTCTCGATTGCCCGAATCTCGTACTCCGACCGGTCGAGGACTACGTCGCCGGCCGACACTTCGTTGATGCGGACGGGAAACGAGGGGGTCGTCCCGTTGGCCTGGATGAGCTGTTTGATATTCCCGCGTGTGCCCGCCGGCGTGTGGATGGCGATGGCGCGCTCCCGTTCGTTGAAATCCCACGTCTGGAGCAGCCCCGGAATCCCGAGGACGTGGTCGCCGTGGAGATGCGTGACGAACAGGTGGTCGATAGCGAAGCCAGTGCCGTAGCGCATCATCTGTCGCTGTGTGCCCTCGCCGCAATCGAAGAGGAGGTAGTCGCCGTCGCGGTTGACGAAGATGCTGCTCGTGTTGCGCTGGGTCGTCGGCACGGCCCCACTCGTCCCGAGAAACGTCACGCGCATGGTCATCGCATCCTCTACTGTCGACGGGTAAACCGGTGTCGAAAGGACGGCGCTACGGGTATGGTAGCACTCATCGTCTGGTGCGGTCGGGTCGCTGGGACGGGTGTTTGTGTGTCCAGCGGTGAGATAGCTATTCGTACTGATCGCAATAACGGCTGCTTTCCGCCGTCTCTGGCCGTCTAGTGCCCTTCTCTGCCGAGGGTTTAATCACCAGCAAAACAATTTACCACTGGGTAAGTGTCGACCATCCTTACGTTACCGACCCGGATGTAACAAGGGAACGGCTTAGCAGGTTATTATGTTCTGTTGAACTGTCTCGCCAGTTTATCTGTTACTCATTCGTTGCAACGTTCGCATTGCCTTCCGATCACCGCAGAACCGAATCATGATACGCACTCGCACACTTGTCGTTTTCGCTGCGTTGCTCGTCGTCGGCGGCCTCACCGCACAGGTTGGGGCTGTACCGGGCGTGACAGCGCAACAGGAATCGCCGTTAGAACAATCTGGGAACACAGGGGTCGCTGTCGACTCTCTGACCGCACCGCAGAGCGTCGCCCCGAACTCGACTGCTGATGTGGCCGCGACGGTCACGAACAACGAGAACGCCTCGGTGACTGAATCCGTGGCGTTCCGGTTCGACGGGGCTGTCGTCGACCGGACGCTGGTCACGCTTGCGCCTAACGAGAGCACGACTGTCCAGTTCTCCGCGGACACGACAGACATCGAACCCGGTGACTACCGCCACGGTGTCTTCACCAGCGACGACGGGCAGGTCGCCCCTGTTACCGTCTCCGACTCGTTTACGCTGGAGACACTTGACGCGCCGACAAACGCCACCGCCGGCGATAACGTCACCGCTGACGCAACCGTCGCCAACCCAAACGACTTCAACACGACACAAACCGTCGAGTTCCGACTTGGCGGCCAGCCGCTCGCCTCCGAGTCCGTGACCCTCGACGCGAACGAATCTACGGACGTGACGTTCACCGTCGACACAACTGATATCGAGCCGGATACGTACACCCACAGCGTCTTCACGCGCGACGACGGTGCGTTCGCCGAGATCACCATCGAGTCTGCTATCGACGCGCCTGAAGAGCCGACCGAAAACGAGACCGAGGAGCCGCCAGCGGACGAGACCGAAGAACCGCCGGCGAACGAAACTGAGGAGCCACCCGCGAACGAGACTGAAGAACCACCAGCGAACGAGACCGAAGAGCCACCCGCAAACGAAACCGAGGAGCCGCCAGTGAACGAGACTGACGAACCGCCAGCGGACGAGACCGAAGAGCCGCCAGCGAACGAGACTGAGGAGCCACCAGCGGACGAAACCGAGGAGCCGCCAGCGGACGAGACTGAGGAGCCGCCAGCGAACGAGACTGAGGAGCCGCCAGCGAACGAGATTGAGGAGCCGCCAGTGAACGAGACTGACGAACCACCAGCGGACGAAACAGAGGAGCCGCCAGCGGACGAGACTGACGAACCACCAGCGGACGAGACTGACGAACCACCAGCGGACGAAACCGAAGAGCCGACCGAAAACGAGACTGACGAAACGGACAACGCGACCGAAGAAAACGCGACGACAGAAGGCTAACCCGCGCCACCCTGTCACCCGTTCACATTTTTAATGGTGGCCGTCGTACCGTAGTCCATGAAGTTCGTTATCGTTGGCTATGGCCGCGTCGGCATCCGGACCGCACGGATTCTACAGAGCGAGGGGCACGAAGTCGTTATCGTCGACAACGACCCTGTGAAGGTCGAACGGGCCACGGAAACCGGGTTCGAGACGATCCAGGGTGACGGCAACGAGGAAAGCGTCCTCGTCGATGCCGGTATCGAAAGTGCGGACGCTATCGGCGGTCTCACGGGCGACCTGAACACGAACTTCACCGCCTGCATGATCGGCAAAGAGTTCGGCTGTCGGACGGTCCTGCGGATTGATGCCGACTACCGCGAGGAGATCTACGAGAAGTACGCCGCTGACGTGGATGAGATAATCTACCCCGAGCGACTGGGCGCGGCTGGTGCGAAGACGGCACTACTGGGCGGTGACTTCAACGTCCTCGCCGACCTGACCGAACAGCTTTCGGTCGCGAGTATCCGCATTCCCGACGACTCGCCGTTCGTCGGAAAGCGGGTCGTCGAGGTGGACCTTCCCGGCGATGCTCACATCTACGCACACGGGACGGACCACGAACCGATGACGATTCCGCTCCCACAGACTAAAATCGAACCCGGCGACAGTGTCGCGATCATGGCTGATCCCGGCGGGCTGGACGACATTCGAGCGACGCTCCGGGGCGACGCGTCCGCCTGAGACTCTGGAAGTCCGGCCCGCTCTGTCGCAGTTTCTCTCAGACTGACGGTACCAGCTGTCTTTGACGAAAGCCGGGGGGAGTAGAATATGAAAGGGAGGATCGCGGTGTCCGGGCGCGCCTGGGGAGGATAGGATGGCACGCAGTGTCACCGACATCCACTGGGGCCGTGGAAGCGCGCCCGTACCGGGTGGAATGCTACCGGTAGGGATAAATGCCCGTCAGACAGGCGACAGACGGATGACAGACGGCACGGCTTTTTGCCCGTTCAGCCACTGACTCCCCCTATGACTTGGGCGACGCTGTTTGAACGTGCGGCGGACCACCAGACTACGGTCGACGCTGTCTGTGCAGCGCTCGACGAACATCGGGTGGAGGACGACAGCGATGCGTGAGCCGTCGCCGGCGCGTGTCGTCGCTGATGCCGACGTCCTCGCTGCCGACCTGCTGTGTGGACCAGACAGCGATGCACGTGCTGCCATCGACCATCTCCGTCGGCACTCATGGGTCACGCTTGTTGCGAGTGACCACCTGTTAGACGATGCCAGCGCCGTCATCGCCGACCTCGCCAACGACACCCTGGCGGCTGACTGGCGGGCGCGAATTGAGCCCGACTGTGACATCGTAGATCACCCTGCCGGCGACCATCCCGCGCTGGCCTCGGCCTACCGGGGTGGCGCACAGCACTTGCTTTCCTATGCGGACGACCTGCGTAGCGCACAGACCAGCGCGTCGCTCAACCGTCATATGTCGCTGAGTGTCAGACCGCCGGACGCTTTCGCTCGCCTGTTCGACCCAGAATCACTGTACCCCGTTGTCGAGAACGGCGAGTATCCCGGTCCAGACCGGGATCCACGCGCGTAGCGAGTAGCCCTGCTTAGTCGTCAGCCGTCGTTACCGTGGCTGTCGAGACTGTCTTCGATGGTCCAGCGCCCTCGGCGATATCGAACGCCGCAAGCACCTCACGCAGGTCATCGGTCTGGGCCGCCATCTCCTGTACTTCGGTGGTCACTTCGGTAATCGTCGCTGTTTGCTCCTCGGTGGCAGCGGCGACAGCCTCGGACTCCTCGTTGGTCTGTTCGCTCACCGCCGCGACCTCGTCGACCATATCGACGACCTCCTGCGTGGTCTCTGCCTGCTCGGCGGTGGCACCCGATATCTCCTGAATCGAGGCGTTTACCTCGCCGAGCACGTCGACGATATCCTCGAAGTCTCGGAGCGCAGACTCGATAGTCGCGGCACTGTCTGTCACCTGCTGGTTTGTCGCTTCCACGTTGCTGACGGTTTCGCTGGCCTCGTGCTGGACCGCTTCGATGCGGTCCGACACATCCGTCGCGGCATCGTGGGTCTCCTCTGCGAGTGTCTTCACCTCGTCGGCAACGACAGCGAATCCGTCGCCGCTTCCGTCCGCACGGGCCGCCTCGATCGAGGCGTTCAGTGCGAGCATGTTGGTCTGCTCGGCGATGTCCGTGATGACCTCCACGATGTCGTCGATTTCGCTGATCTGGTCGACCAGACTCTCGACCGCAACGGCGATATCGTCGATACGAGCCTCCATCTCGTCGAGTTCGTCGATCGCCTGCTCGGCGTCCGCACGCCCCTCTCGGCCTCGCCGTGTCGCCTTCTCGGCGGTGTCGGCCGCGTTTTCGGCGGTCGCGGCGATCTCTTCGACGGTGGCAGATAGCGTGTTCATCTCGGACGCGACGTCGTCGTGGCGCGACGCCTGCTGACTGGCTCCAGCCGAAATCTCCTGAATCGACCGGGAGATCTCGTCACTCGCGTCGTTGATCTCCGTGACGCTTCGGGTGACGTGGTCGCTCGTCTCGTCGACGTCCTCTGCGAACGCGGCGACGGTTGCGACCGTCTCTCCCAGCGTCGTCACGAGGTCGTTGTAGTTCTCGACGACGGCGTCAAACTGCTCGTCGTCGGCCGCGAACTCCTCGTCGATAGTGGCTGTCAGGTCCCCGTCTTTCGCCTGTTCGGCAGCGTCACCGAAGGCGACAACAAGGTCGTTGAGTGCCTGCGAGCGCCGTTCGAGGTCGCTGGTCATCGTCTGGAGTTCGGTGGTGTACTCGTCCATACTGGCGGCCATCTGCTCCAGTGACTGTCCGAACGTCCCAGGCACGTCCTCATCGAGAACATCGGCGTCGAACTCCTGCCGAGAGAGTGCGTCGGCCTGCCGAGACACTGTCAGCAGATAGGACTGCATCGACCGAAACGACGAGAGCAGTTCGGCGACCTCGTCGTCGCGCTCGCTCTCGGGCAGTTCGACATCGAGTTCGCCGGACGCGATGTGGTCCGCACCCGCGGCCATCGCTGTGACGGGTTCGACGAAGTCTTCGCGGGTGATGAACACCGTGTTGGCGAACGCGACAATAGCGCCAGCGAGCAACACGCCAGTGACGACGAACCGGACCGTCCCGGTGGCAACAAGCGAGACAACTGCCAGCGCGACCGAAGCGCCAAACTGCAGACCGACGGCTGCGAGCACCTTCCGTTCGACCGAACCGGAGACGCCAAAAACATCAAGCGATCCACGTATCACCGCTTTGTATTTTCTGATGGGGTCTGTGAGCATACGCACCTTTTTCTTACAGTGTTTAATAAGGTTCGAGTCCAATTCTCGGATATTGAAAAGGAATCAGTCAATGAAAAATCGACATGAGTGGATATGGGCGGCGAAACCAATGACAGTCTCGGAACTGATTCTCTACCGGTCCTGATTGACCAGCGCTGCAACGCGCCGGACGGCCCAGCGCGGTGTCACCCTCACCAATCGGTCGATAAGCCGCATCGACCGGCGCGGGATAACGATAGTCTCGCCAGCGGCGGCCCCCTCGTAGGCCGCTGATGCGACCGCATCGGGTGTGTTCGTGGCGACCGACCCGACCGTCGAGTCCGTCATTCCCGCTCGTTCCTGAAACTCCGTGTCGACCGGGCCGGGACAGACCACCGTCACGTCGACCGATGTCTTCCGTAATTCCTCAGCCAGTGCTTCGCTGAAGCTGTTGATGTACGCTTTGCTCGCGTAGTAGCCAGCGAGGTTCGGCCCCGGCTGGAACCCGGCGACTGAACCCATGTTGATAACCGCGCCGCCATCGTCGAACTCGTCAATGAACAGCCGGGTCAGTTCGACCGGGAGCATGACGTTCAGGCGCAACTGCGTTCGCTCCGCGTCGAGGTCGCTTTCGGCGAACTGGCCGTAGGTCCCCACACCGACGTTGTTGACGAGCACGTCGATGTCCAGACCGCGCTCGGTCACCTCCTCGTACAGCTCTTCAGCGGCCGCCGGGCGGTCGAGGTCCATCACGACAGAGGTCGCCGTGACTCCCCTCGTTTCGAGGTCCTCGGCCAGCCGCTCCAGCTTCCCCTTGCTTCGGGCGACCAGCACCACGTCGTGCCCGCGTGCGGCGAACTCCTGTGCCAGCGCTCTACCGATGCCCGCCGACGCACCGGTTATCAAGGCGGTGCCACCGGTCCCGACGACCGGTACGTCGCTACCGCTCACCGTACCACTCCGCGACCGTTGTCGCTTCGGGTTCCAGCGCCGTCGGTCCCTCGCCGCTGGAACTTCCGAGGGATGGGTCCCATCCCTCGACGGACGGTTCGCTACCGCTCACCGTACCACTCCGCGAACTTCGCTAACGCCCGGCCGCGGTGGGAGATCGCGTTCTTCTGCTCGGTGCTCATCTCCGCGAACGTCGTTCCGTCGTGCTCGAAGATGGGGTCGAAGCCGAACCCTCCCTCGCCGCGCGGGGCGACGATTTCGCCGTTCACGCGCCCCTCGAACAGTTTGACCGGGACTGTCTCGCTGCTCTGGGCCGCGCTTCCGTCGTGGACCTGCTCGTCCGTCGTCGCCGTGCCGCGGTCGTCAGCCGACAGGTCCTGTCCACGCCGGTCCTCGCGGTCGATACCGCCCGGGTCCGGCGTCGCTTCGAAGCCCTCGCCGTCACAGTAGGCGATGACCGTTTTGAACGCTGCACCGCGGTCGTCCTCCGGTTCGGTCATGCGCCAGACGCGTTCCACGCCGACAGTGTCCTCGACGTACGAGGAGTACGGGCCGGGGAACCCATCGAAGGCGTCGATGAACAGCCCCGCATCGTCGACGATGACCGGCCCGTCAGCCGCGCGGTAGGCTGCTCGCGCTCCCTTGGCCGCGACCGTTCGCAGGTCGTCGGCTTGCACCTCCGGGTAGTCGAAGTCGAACTGCTGGACGTCGTCGTCGAGATACTCGGTCGCCTCCCGGACTTTCCCGGGATTGGTTGTGACAAAATTGAGCATACCGGCACACAGCGACCGGCGATAAAAGAGCCGTCGAAACTCCGCGCAGGCGGACTGCTGTAGATTATTTCCGGCCGTGCCAGGCACGTACCGGTCCCTCGCTACACCCCGTCTCAGTCGACGACGACTTCGACCGGTTCGTCCTCATTCTCGGACTCGAACTCCTCGCTGCTGCCGCCGCGTTCGAGATACAGCATCACGCCAGCGACCGCCAGCACGACCCACGAGCGCCAGTTCGCCAGGTTCAGGGTGTAACCGATCCCGAACGGCTTCTCCACCAGCATATCATCGCCTGGCTTCCAATAGGACGACACCAACCGCTTAAGACTCGGTCGTTCAAAGTTGTACGGCACGCCGAACAACGTTCCCGACTGGGGTTTTTCTGCCATACTGCGTTCTATTCGGGCCGAGGTTAAACCATTTGTCCACCACCTTTTTCGTCGTCGGGTTTCCTCGCGGCGCGAAGCGCCGCTGCGGGAACCCTCCTCGAAAAACGTGGGCGAAAAAGGCGCGAATCGCTCCGCGATTCGCGTGAAACCGCGGCCTTCGGCCGCGGTATGCTTGCTCCGCCGACCGCAACTCAGCACCGCCCTTGGTTCCTATCCTACTGATACCGACCCCGGCCCTCGATGTCGTCGAGGCTAGCGAACACCGCGTCGGCGTGGTCGCTCTCGGTCCGGTAGGCGTCCTCGGCGGCCGACAGCAGCGTCTCGGGGTCGTCCGCGGTCCCGGCGAGCGACTGGGCGAGGACGTGAAGGTCCATCGCGTGGTCCTCGGCCTCCTGCGTGTAGTAGCCGAGTCCGAAGTCGATGAGGGTGGTCCGGTCCGCCTGCTCGTCACGGCCACCCACCCGGACGTTCCGGGTCGTCGGGTCGCCGTGCACGAAGCCGGCGTCGTGGATGCGAGCGAGCCAGCGGCCAACGTCCGCGACCCGCCCCTCGGACAGCCCCTCGCGGAGGTCTGTGTCGCCCACGCGCTGGAAGACAATGCGCGACTCCTGTGGGTCGACATCTCGGACCAGCGGCGTCGGGACGCCGTTGCGGCGCGCCTCGCTGGTGAGCCGGGCTTCCTGCCGGGTCCGCTCAGTCCTGAGACGCTCGTCCAGCGTCGGGTGGCGGTAGCTCCGCGGCACGCGCACCTTGATCACCCGGTCCCCATCGAAGTGGACGGTCGCCTCTGCGCCCTGAACTTCGTCGCCTCCCATCCGGTAGCTGTCCACCGACTCCTCGGGTCCCCGCCAGGTGACGGCCACTTCGTCGGGCCGGAAGTTCGAATCGATGCGGGAGTCCTCGATGGCGATGGTGTCGCCAGCCGCGTACATCTTCGCGCCGAGCATCGCTATCATCCCGGCGTTGTCCCGCAGGAAGCGGTTTTCCGGAGCGTAGAATTCTGCCTCGCGTTGCTCACACATCTCACCGAGCATCCGCTGGAGACGGGCGTTCTGGCCGACGCCGCCGCCAAGCACCAGTTCGTCGGCCCCGGTCAGCGACAGCGCCCGCTCGGAGACTTCCGTCAGCATCGCGAAGATGGTTTCCTCCATCCCGCGGCAGACGTTCTCGACCGGGACGCCGTCGTCGACTGCCTGCTTGGCGGCGCTCATGATGCCCGAAAAGGAGAAGTCCATCCCCTTGACGACGTAGGGCAGTTCGTGGTACTCGCCGTCCCGGGCGTGCTGTTCGACCTTCGGCCCGCCGGGATGGGACCAGCCGATGTGGCGCGTGAACTTGTCGATGGCGTTGCCGACGCCGGTGTCCATCGTCTCGCCCAGCACGCGATACCGGCCGTTCCGGTAGCCCAGAATGTGGGCGTTCGCGCCGGAGGCGTTGAGGCACACCGGCGAATCGAAGCCCGAGCGGTGGCGGCCCACTTCGAGGTGGGCGACCATGTGGTTCACGCCGACCAGCGGCACGTCGAACCGCTGGGCGACCGCCCGGGCGGCCGTGGCGACGATTCGCAAGCAGGGTCCCAGCCCCGGACCGCGGGCAAAGGCGACGGCGTCGATCGGTGCGCTGTCGTCTCCGTCCCTGCCGGCGCGCCCGTGTGTGTGTTCGATAGCCGTCTCGACGACGGTCGGGATGGCTTCGCCCATATGCTCGGCGGCCTCGCGCGGGTGGATGCCGCCGCTGTCTGGCGCGTACGCGTCAGTTTCGATGAAAACGTGATCGTCGTCGGTTACCCGGGCCGGGTCCGGCGTCTCAAACACCGAAGCACTAGCTGCCCAGGCGGTACCTTCGATACCCAGAATACGCATCGGGCGGCCTTACTTCCACTCGGTGTAGCCGCACTTCCCGCAGTGCTGGCGGTCCTCGTGCTCGGCGAGGACGGTGTCACCGCACCGGGGGCAGGTCTCGCGGTCGAGTTCGCCATCGTCGTTGTAGTACTCGTTGTGTGGCATCTATGCTTCCTCCGCTTCCTCTTCGCCGTCGGCGACGATCTTGTTGCGTTCGAGCATGTGGTCCTGCTCGACGTCACGGGCGTACTCGGGGTTGTCGTAGACCTTCGCGTAGCCGACCGTCTTCCGCATGCCGAACTTGGTGTCGAGCTTGTGGATGACGACTTCCTCGGCGTCCTTGTTCAGCGTGGCCGCAAGAGAGTCGCGGACAGAGAGACGGGATGGGGTGGCTTCGTCGTGGACGACCTCGAACCGGACGTCCGTGCGGTGCAACATGGGATTCTCGTCTTCTTCGATGATGTCGATATCCATGGTTCGTTGTCCGTATCTACCCGCCGAAGCGCGTAAAAGGATTTCGAAGCGGTTGACGCCGTCTCCGTCCGCGATTCCGTGTCACCGCGCTATCCCGCGGTTCGGTGATGAGACGGGAACGTGCTGCAGCGGCTAGCTGTGTCCGGTACAGCACTTCCAGAGCGATAGCGGCTGGACGCCGTCCCTTACCGCTCGCCCAGCTGTGCGAGGAGGTGCGAGAGATGGATCCGCTCGTTCGCCGCGTCGACGAGCGCCATATCCGTCTCGCCGGCCATCGTGTGAATCTCGGCCAGTCGGTCTCCGGAGTAGCGCGACCGGGCCACTTCTAGCACGTCATCGAGGATGTCGGACGCGCCGTACCCCTCGTCGACGAGCAGGTCATCGAGTGTCGACCGGGCGTCGGTAAAACGCCCGTCTTCGGCCGCGTCGACCATCTGCTCGACCTGGTCGTCGGCTTCGATGGCGTTGAGCGTCTCGAACGCGGCGTCCATCGTCACCTCGCCCTCGGCTTCGGCGGTGGTCTGGGCGGCCAGCACTGCCGTCCGGAGGTCCCCTTCCGCGTACCCGGCGACGTACTCGATGCCGTCGTCGTCGTGGTCGACGCCCTCTGCGGTGACGATATCCTCCAGTACCGACGCCGTTTCCTCGTGGGTCGGCTCGCGCATCACGACCGGAAAACATCGCGAGCGAATCGGCGGGATAACAGCCGAGGGCTGACGCGTCGCGATGACGAACTGCGTCGCTTCGTAGTACTGCTCCATCACCCGACGTAGCGCCTGCTGGAAGTCTTCGCGCATCCCCTCGGCGTTGTCCAGCAGAATGGTCTTGTAGCTGCCCGACACCGGCGAGTAGCTGGCGGACTCCTTGAGCACGTGGTTGATGAGGTCGGCCTTCGAGGACTCGCGCCGTCGCTTGCTGTCGATGAACGACGCGAACCGCGGGTCGTTCGAGACCTCTTTTTTTGTCATGCCGAACACGTCGGCCATGTTGAGTTCGGTAAAGTCCGCGTCGGGATTCTCGTGGACCTCCCGGGCAAAGGCCCGGACAGCGGCCGTCTTCCCGCTTCCCTTCGGCCCGTGGACCAGAAGATTCATCGGCTCCTCGATGGCTCCTTGCAGGTGCTCGCGGGCCTTCGGCTGGCGGATATCCGACAACTCCGGGGCGTGTGTCTCCGTCCACAGCGGCGCGTCCATCTGTTGGCTCTGGGTATGCCCGGCCCCGACAAGTATCCCGCGGTCCGCGGGTTGTGTCGCTCATAGCGGTAAACGACAGAGTGGAGTGTGCCGGCCGGGAATTGAACCAGACTCAGACGTTCCGGGTCGCTCACTGCGTTCGCTTTCCGGGCTGCGACTGATAGGGTGCAATTCACGGCTACTGCATTTACTGCTCGCGAATTACTCGCAGCAAAATGCGCCGGCCGGGAATTGAACCCGGGCTATTGCCTTGGGAAGGCAATGTCCTACCACTGGACCACCGGCGCTCGTTGCAGTCGCGCCGAGGCTCGCGGTTCCTGCGGAACCGTTCACCACCGGCGCGCTGTGGTAGACTGCAGGTCGGTCGGACCTGCGAACCCCGTACCGAACTGTCAACAGCGACTGCACTTGAACGTAGCGTTTTGACTGGACGCGTGTCCGAAAATATCAGGTCGATAGATGGGTATTAGTTCCGTCCGTCCAACTAGAAGACATGGCAACGGCCGAATCCATTGTCCGTGCCGATGAGCCGCTGAACCTGACGTTCTCCGAGGCTGAGTTGGAGGCGCACCGCGACCATATCACCTCGTTCATCGAGGCACAGGTCGACGCCGCCGGTGTCGACACCGTGGTGATGGGGCTCTCGGGCGGCATCGACAGCACGCTCGTCTCGCATCTGGCCGTCGAAGCGCTTGGCCGTGACGCCGTTCACGGGCTCGTAATGCCCAGCGAGGTCAACCGGGCTGACAACATGAGCGACGCCGAGCGGGTGGCTAACGACCTGCTCGGCATCGAGTACGACGTTATCGAGATCAATCCGCTGGTCGACACGTTCCTCGATGCATACCCCGACGCCGAGGGCGACCAGCTCGCCGTCGGCAATCTCCGTGTTCGCTGTCGGGCGGTGCTAAACTATCTCGTCGGCAACCACGAACAGGCGCTGGTCCTTGGGACCGGAAACCGCAGTGAGGCACTGGTCGGCTACTACACGAAATACGGTGACGGTGCGGTCGACTGCCACCCCATCGCGGCGCTGTACAAGCAACAGGTCCGACAGCTGGCGAAACACGTCGGCGTCCCCGACGACCTCGCCGAAAAGACCGCCAGCGCCGAGATGTGGGCCGGCCAGACCGACGCCGACGAGATGGGGATGGACTACGACACGCTCGACTCCATTCTCGCCCTGCACATCGATGGCGGTGTTCCGGCAGCCGGGACAGCCGACCAGCTCGGCGTCCCGCTCGATGTCGTTGAGACTGTCCGTGAGATGTACGAATCGAGCGCCCACAAGCGAGCGATGCCGCCGGGTCCGGACCCGCTGTACTGAGTCTGTTTTCGTTTCAGTCGCTATCGAACCGGGTTCTCCGGGCCGCGACCCAGATACTCCGAGAGGAACGCGTGGACCGTTTCGGCGTCGTAGCTGTCTATCGTTAGCTCGTGCTGCCACGCCGTCACAACGTAGGTCGCCCGTGGGTCGTCGTTGGGGTTCGGAACGGCGACGACGCTCCGCCAGGTACCGGTATGAACACTGGAAAACTCCCGGAGGCTCTGTCTGGCTTCGGGGGAAATCTCGTCGGGGTCGTAGTAGACGATGACCGCGCCGTGTTCCAGCGTATGGACGAGTGAACCGAGCAGCGGCGTCGCTTCGTAGAAGCCTGCACTCACCGTTGACGCATAGTGTGTCCCGGAGAGTGGCGGGACTCGCTGGTAGTCGATAGCACTGCCTTCTTCGACATGGTTGTTCCCCCGGTCCGGGAACTGTTCCACACTGGACAGTCGGTCACTGTCGCCGGTGTCGTCCAGTGACGACGCTTCGACCCCGGTGGCCTCGACCGCGGAGAGCGGCTGTGCACCTGTCGTCCCGACCAGGTCCGCGTCACTTCCGCTGCCGCCGTCGCCACCGCTCAACTGAGTCACGTACACTGTGAGCCCAATAGCGAGCACGACGACGACGCCGATAACAATCGGCCCGACCGGGAGGGCGTTCCCCTCTTCGCCACCGGTGTGCTCTTCGACGCGCCGTCGATCAATCGCGCCCAGTTCGCCGTCGTGGGCGTCGGCGAGATGGTCAAGGTAGGCGTTGTCGCCGTCGAACGATTCCCCGCAGTACTCACAGTCGACCATTGGCGGTCCGTATGCGAGGCGTCGTCTTGTACCCTTTCCTACTCGGTCTTCGCGTTGAGGTCGGCGAAGGCCTGCTGCTCGCGGCGCTCCTGTGTTTCCCTGTCTGCATCGTCTCGCATCCGTGCTTTCAGCACTCGAAGCGCGTCCGCGTCGACGGCTGCTATCTCTTCAGCCACAGCCCGAGGCTCCGCAGTCACCCGTGAGACCAGCCCCATCTGCAGCGCCGTCTCGGCGTCAAGCGTTCGGCCGGAGAGTGCGATGTCGAGCGCGTCGCCGGTCCCGACGATGTCGGGGAGCCGCGCCGTCCCGCCCCACGCGCCGAACAGGCCGAGTTTGACCCCTGTTTCGGCCAGCGTCGCGTCGGGCGTTGCGACACGGATATCACAGGCCAGCGCCAGTTCGACGCCGCCGCCCCGTGCTGCGCCGTCGATACCGGCAACAACAGCCCCATCGTAGGATTCCAGTGCGTGAGCGACGCGCTGGCCCAGCGCCGCGAACGCTTCGGCGCTCTCTGCATCGAGGGCCTTGACCTCGTCTAGATCCGCGCCGGCACAGAACGCCTCGCCAGCGCCATGGAGATACAGCACTGGTTCGGTCGCTGACTCGACGGCTGCTTCGAGGTCACGTAGCGCCGCACTGGTGAGCGCATTGCGCTGGTCGGGCCGGTCAAGCGTCAGGGTCCGGATACCATCGCCGTTCGTGGTCTGTACCATGGCTGCTGTGACTCTGCGGTTTCCAAAGGTCTTTGCCCTTCCCGTCGCTAGACCCTCATAATGGAGGAAGTGGCGGCAGTTCGCCGAGCGGCGTTGGCGGCAGTCGACGATGTCGAGCCTGACCGGCTTCACGAGCGGATCGACGCTCGCCTTGACGACGCGTCGCTGGCGCCCGGCGTCCTGACGCTCGTTAGCGCGGGCGCAACCAGCGACCCACCGGTTGACCTGGCTGACGGCGTCGCCGACAGAGCCGCCGGCGTCCAGCTTATCTACGAGGGGCTCTCGCTTACTCGCCAACTGGCCCACGACGACCCCTGGGTCAACGGCAACCGCGATACGGCCGACTTGGATATTCTCATCGCGGACATCCTCGTCTCGCGTGGCTTCTACTTGCTCGCCAGAACCGAAGCCGCCGATGCTGCCGTCTCTGTCGTCCGTTCGTTCGGCCACGACCAGACCGTCCGTCAGACGACCGACGACGAAAGCCTCGACACTGCGCTTGAAACGGACATTCTGGAACTCGCCGTGGTTGCCGGCGTCACCGCCGCTGGCATCCGCCCCACCCCGACACTCCGGGAGTACGCGACTGAACTGGCCACTGACGGCCTCCCGCCGAACGCCGAGTTGCTCGGTGAGGAAGTCGCCGACGCGCTCCGAGCCCGCGCGGGAGCCGAACAGCCATCCGGGGACGGAACCGAGGCCGCCGCCGACCACTGATACTAATCGACACACCGGTCTCGAATCGAAACGACTTTAGACAATTGCCGGATACACACTGTTGCGTGCCTGGGTAGCTTAGCGGTAAAGCGCGTCCTTGGTAAGGACGAGACCCCGGATTCAAATTCCGGCCTAGGCTTTTTCCAAGCGACTGACCCAGAGCGTCAGCGATGGGTCCGGAGCGCGTGAAACGCCGGATGCGGGATTTGAATCCCTGGAAGACGACCACTGAGAGTCTTCCTCTGGTTCAACCGGCCCATGCTTTCTGCAACGAACGAGCTTCGCGGAGGTCCATCTCTGCGCAACCTCGCCGTGTGTGTCCCGCTGAGGCTTTTTACGAGGAACCAACTGCGCAGGCTTCTGGCGGTTCGTAAGTGGATAGTGTGCCAGTGGCAGCTATAATCCCGAATATCGGTCTCCTATGAGGTTTTGAGGCCGTCAGTTCTGCTGACCCCTTGCAAAGGGATATACCGGAGTAGGCCTAACGTTGCATGTGAGTACCACGCAGGGAAAGGGAGACGCGGCGTCGCAATCGGAAAGCGACCGCCGCTCCGGCGTCCGTTGCGCTGGCGCTGTATTTCTACGCTGTCCGCGGCGACAGACAGTCGGGCCAGCTCCTCGGTTTCTGTCCGACAACCGTCTTCGGCCTCCCTCACTTCGCACCGCGAAATCAAACGGCTGCTCCAAGCGGACGCTAACTGAGCAGGGGTTGCCGTCGATTCACAGCAGTGTAGCAAACGACGCGTAAGCACGGCCCGACCAGCCACCACCACATGAGCTCAACCTTCACACAGACCATCGCACGCATTGACCTCGACACACGAATCCAGTACGGCATGATGCTCCTCTTCGGAGGGCTCTGTCTGATAGCGGCGGCCTCTCCACTTGGCACCCTCACCAAAGCTGTCGTCGTCTCCGCTCTGTTCGGATTTACCGGCGGACTCTGGGTATCGCATCTCGTACAGATTATTCAGGAGGCAGCGACGGCACAGTCTGAGGCCGACAATGAGTGAAGACGTCGTTGAGGAACAACAGCCACAGACGTCGGGCTTCCTCAATGGCCTCGAATTTCTCACCGGTGAGGACCCAAGCGCAGGCTCGTTTCTCCTGGTCGTCGGGATGGTCACCTGCGTATTTATCGCTGGCTTCCAGTTTCTGCTGAACCCACCGATTTCGACGCTTCTCACCGGGCTTGTTCTGGTCATCAGTGTCATCAGCTTCATCATGGGTGCGGTGCTGGATATGCTCGATTACTTTGAAACCCCGTAGCAGTCGCTACTTGACTGCAGAAAGCCGTATGGCCAAGCGACGATGTTTTGCTATCGGTTTCCGGGTGCTACCGCTCCGGCTCTTCTGCAAGTGCCGTTTCGCGCAACCGTTTGCACTCCTCGCTTTCGGCAGTTAGCTCAGGGACCGGCGTTGGTTTCCCGTCGTCGACTGCGACGAAGGTGGCGTACGCGCTGGTCGTCTCCTCTGTTTCGCCCGTGTGTGGCTCCTCGCGTGCGACCTCGATGCGGACCCGGACGCTGGTTCGGCCCGTGGCGTAGGCGTAGGAGTCGATGAGAGCGGTGTCGCCGATGGGAATCGGGCGCTCAAAATCGACGCGGGACATCTGTGCGGTCACGCAGGTCTCTCTGGCGGCCCGCATGGCCGACATCGCGCCGATTTCGTCCATCCACTTCATGACGATGCCACCGTGGGCGCTCTGGTAGTTGTTCGCGTGAGTGGGCTGGACGCGCTCGCGGTTGATGATGTGCGTCTCGGCGATGGTCGGCATACCTGCCTGTAGGGTCTGTTCCGGCAAAACGGTGTGGTGCGCCGCTGACGGGATTCAGCAGCGACCGTGTGCGCATTCACACTGTCGCCGTGTCGCGTCAGTGCCAGCCAAGCAGTCGAACTGCCGGCGTTACCCGGTGAACTGGTGGTATTCGAGGCCCTTGTGTTTCATCTCGTTGTGTTTGCGTTCGAGGAACGAGTAGACGGAGCCATGTGGCGCGCCGTCGAGAATCATCTCGGCGGCTTCTCGGACGGCGTCGACCTGCTCGGGGCCGCCGATGATGCCAAGCGTCGACCCGTAGATGACTACAGCCGCGCCGGAGAGTTCCTGCATGAGTTCCCGCGTCCGGCCACCCTCACCGATGAGACGCCCCTTCTGGCGACGGAAGTCGTTCTTGTTGCGGGAGGCGGCCTCGATGTCGATGAGTTCGAACATCATCATGTCGTCCTCGAGTAGCGCCAGCGCGTCGTCGGGGGCGAACCCGCGGCCGATGGCCTTCACGATGTCAGGGCCTTTCAGCGCCGTCACGGGGTCGCCGACGGACTCGACTTTCACTGTGCCGTCCTCGGAATCGATATCCAGCCGGACCTCTGCGCGCTCCTCGATCTCGCGCATGGTCTCACCTCCCTCGCCGATCAGCACACCGATACGGTCCTGCGGAATCTTCACGTGTTGCATAAGTATACTACCCCGTAGGAGGTTCTGCCTGTTTAAAACTTCGGCAGTCGCGTGACTGACAGATGCCGGGCGGCCGTCCGCCGGCAGAAGCCATTTCAGTCCAGAAACTCGACGCCGGTGATTTCGAACCGCGCGCCGCCCGTGTCGCTGTCGGTGACGAGGATGTCCCAGCCGTGTGCGCCCGCGATGGTCCGGACGATAGAGAGTCCGTAGCCGCTGCCGTCTTCGGCGGTCGTGAAGCCATGGTCGAACACGTCGTCTTTGATGTCTGCCGGGATGCCGGGGCCGTCGTCCTCGACGTAGAAGCCGTGGTCCAGCGGGCCGACGCGGACGATAACGGTGCCGTCGCTGTGTCGGATGCTGTTCTGAAAGAGGTTCTCGAACAGTTCGATGAGACGGTCGGCGTCGGCGCTCACCGAGCCAACATGGTCGTAGTAGAGCGTGGCTCGTTCGGCAGTTCCGCCGGCTCCTTCCCAAGCGGTGTCGACAACGTCCTTGACGTTCGTCGTTTCCGGGTCGGTGACGACGTTTCCCTGCCTGGCGACAGAGAGCAGGTCGTCGACGAGGCGAGCCATCCTGTCGCTCGTCTCTTCGAGCGCGTCGAGGTGTTCTTCGTCACCGGTTTGGCGGGCCAGATGCACTCGTGAGGAAATGACGTTGAGTGGGCTCTTCAGGTCGTGGGCGAGGATGTCGGTGAACTCCTTGAGCCGGTCGTTCTGTCGTTCAAGCATCTTGTCGTACTGGTGTTTCTCTGTCGTGTCCTGGCTGACTGCGACGAACCCTGTCAGCTCTCCGTCCTCGAGTTGCGAGAGCGAGAGGGTGGCCCAGAACACGGACCCATCAGCCCGCCGGTGCCAGTGCTGTGTCTCGACGGGGCCGCTCGCCACCTCGATCAACAGCGATTCAACGGTTGTCTCCATCTCCTCGGGGTCGGCAAACAGCATGTCAACGTGCTGGCCGACTGTCGCGTCCCGGTCGTAGCCGTATAGTGATGCTGCCGGCTCAGGCCACGTCGTGATGGTGCCATCTGTGTCGAGCATGAACACTGCATGCGAGGACAGCCCCTCAATGAGGCGTTCAGAGACCGAGTCGTCGCTGTCCGCTGTCTGTTGGTCCGAACTGCTGTCTGCTGGGTCGGTGTCCATCAGTCGCACCTACTCGGGCCAAACCAGTGACGACTCACCCGGCATGAGAAGCACTGTGACAGGTCACCCATGCTGAGATATACAACATCTAACAACTTACATACTGTGGTTTTCACAATCAAAATAAGTTGTGAGGAAATGGGTGAAAACCGCGCAGTACTGCGATTTCATCTCCAGAAAGCGTCGGAATGACTGGTACTGATAGCAATTCGCTTATCGCTACGGCAATACGTTCTCACCTACCGAAACCGATCCGTGCGAACAGAAAGCTGGTGACTACTCGTCGTCGCGGCGGTCGGCTGGTGTTCCCTGCGGGACGGCGTCGTCGTCGCTGCCCGGCGCGGTGTCGGCCTTGTCTTTCGGCGTCGCGTACTCTCGGACGTACGCGAGTAGTTCCTCCGGCGTGGCGTCGACGCCCTGTCTGGCGAAGAAGTTCGCGACGTTGCGGCAGTCCCGTTCCAGAAAGTCGTCGGCGTTAGGATGGTGGATGGTCACCGCTTGCCCGAGGTCGATGATATACAGCTGACCTTCGTGGAAGACGATGTTGTACTCAGAGAGGTCGCCGTGGACGAGGCCGGCGTCGTACAGCCGGCGGGTGTACTCCTTGACAACCTCGTAGGCCGTCTCGGGGTTCTCGATGTGAACCTCGCTGAGACGTTTGCTACGGCCCTCCTCGGTCCCGAGATACTCCATCACGAGAACGTTCCGCTCGACGGCGATGGGTTCCGGCGTCCGGACGCCGGCCCGGCGGGCGCGCTTGAGATTCGACGACTCTTTGCGGACCCACGCGGTGACGACCTTCTTTTTGTCCGAGCCGATGCCCTCGAAGCGGGGGTCGCCGTCGAGATAGCTCCGCATATCCTTGAAATCGGATGCGTTGATGCGGTATACTTTGACTGCGACCTCCGTCTCGCCCGACAGCGCCGTGTAGACGTTGGCCTCCTTGCCTGTCGAAATCGGCCCGCCGAAGGCGTCGATGTGGCCGTCCTGCACGAGCTTGTACAGCGCGCCGTAGGTGGCATCGTCGAAGACGCTGGCCTCGACCTTGAACTGGTCTGCGTCCTTGATGCGCTTGCGGAACTCGCTGAACTCGCGGTCCCGTTTGCGGGCGATACGGTCGGCTTCCGTGTCGGAAACGTCGACCTCTTCCCATTCGTCACCCGGTGAGTCGACGTCGTCCGTATCGAGCAGGCCGAACTGCCCCTCTGTCACGCTTGTGCCTCCGTCGAGCGCGCGGCCAGATACATATCAGGCTACTCCTGAATGTGGCCCTCCTCGCGCAGTTGGTCGGCGTCCTGTTTCTCATAGCGCCACGTGATGTCGGCTTTCTCGTCTTGCCAGTCCCATGGTTCGACGAGGACCACGTCGTCTTCGCGTATCCAGATCCGCTTTTGCATCTTGCCCGGAATCCGGGCTGTGCGCTCGACGCCGTCCATACAGCGTACCTTGACGCGGTTCGCGCCAAGCATGTCCATGACGACGGCGAACACCTCGTCCTCTTCCGGCATCCGCAGGTTCTTCCTGCTGTCGTTGTCGCTCATAGACGGTACTTCGACGGGGAGAGGTTTAAGGTTTGGAAAAGTTGGACCGTGAACCCGGTCCATGGCCCCCGTCACGGTGTGGGACAGACGCTGGGGCCGTACAAAAAAGCGCGGTCGTCGCGTCAGTCAGCGCCGAGGCAACCGACCCACGAGCAGTCGGTGCACGTCTCGATGCCTTTCGCTGTCGTCGTCTCGCCGCGACAGCGCGGACAGACGGACCCGACCTCCGGCGACTGGACGGACTTACTCATCGGTGATGATATCGGCTGACAGACCCTGTGCCATCTCGATGTCCTTGGAGTTGTTCAGCGTCCAGGCGGTACGCTCGGTGACGGCCTCGATGACCTCGCGGCCACTCGGGAGGCCGTTCCCGGACTTCTTGACGCCGCCGAAGGGCAGGTGGACCTCCGCGCCGATACACGGGAGGTTCCCGTAGGCGAGACCGATTTCAGCCTCGTCACGGAACTGGTTGATCTGGCGGTAGTCCTCGGAGATGATGGCGCCGGCGAGGCCGTAGTCGACGCTGTTGTGCATCTCCAGCGCCTCGTCGAAGTCACCCGAGTACTCAAGCAGTGCGACGTGGGGACCGAACACTTCCTCGTTGATGCAACGCAGGTCCTCGTCGTAGTCGACTTCGTAGACGAACGGGCCGACCCAGTGACCCTCCTCGTGGCCATCGGGAATCTCCTCGGCACCGAGGTCGGCGCGGTCGACGAGCACGTTCGCGCCCTCCTCGCGGGCGAGGTCGTTGTAGCGCTTGAACTTCTCGACCTGATCCTCCTCGATGAGCGGCCCCATGAACGTGTCTTCCTCCAGTGGGTCGCCGACGGCAATGTCCTCGGCGATGTCGACGAACCGTTCCTTGAATTCGTCGTAGAGGTCTTCGTGGACGATGAGGCGCTCCGAGGAGACACAGCGCTGGCCAGTCGTCTTGAAGCTCGACATCACGGCCGAGTGGACGGCGACGTCGAGGTCAGCTTCATCTGTAACGACGACGGCGTTCTTCCCACCCATCTCGCAGGCGGCGATCTTGCCGGGCTCGCCACCGACCTTGGAGGCGATCTTGTGGCCGACTTCGGCGCTCCCGGTAAAGAGGACCGTCTCGACGCGGTCGTCCTCGACGATGGCGTTGCCGGCGTCGCCATAGCCCTGCACGAGGTTGAACACGCCGTCCGGGATGCCCGAGTCCTCGAACATCTCGGCGATGATGTGGGCACACCACGGGGTCTGTTCGGCGGGCTTCCAGACGACGGTGTTGCCCTCGACCAGCGTCACTGCGAGGTGCCAGAACGGGATAGCGACCGGGAAGTTCCACGGGGTGATACAGCCGACGACGCCCTTCGGCTTGCGCCGCATGTAGGCGTCCTTGCTGGCGATCTCCGACGGTACCACGTCGCCGTGGGGGTGGCGGGCGTTGCCGGCGGCCCACTCGACCATGTGCCAGGACTCGGTGACGTCGGCCAGCCCTTCGCTGATCTCCTTGCCACACTCCATGGTGACGATTTCGCCGAGTTCTTCGTGGCGGTCACGCAGCTCGTGGTAGATGTCCCAGAGGTATTCCGCGCGGTCGATGTGCGAGAGCGAGCGCCACTCGTCGTAGGCGTCCTCTGCCGCAGCCAGTGCGTGGTCGACATCGTCCTCCGTTCCGCGGTGGAACGAGGCGAGGGCCTCGCCGGTGGCCGGGTTCTGACTTGTGAACGTTTCGTCGCCGGTGCCTGTCGTCCATTCACCGTCGATGTAGTGTCGACGTGAGTCGTCTGTACTCATGATAGGTACTGTACGCGTCCCCCACCAATATGTTCCACCGTCCATGGTCAGGGGTCGGCAATAACCTGATATATCCTCTACAATCCGGCATTATCTCCCATGGTCGGTGTTCCCCTTATCAACCGCACCTTTATTTGCGTCCATATCGTGACTATCCTTAGCACCCCTTCATACGGAGGGCGCTCAGTATGAGTAACGCACAATCACAACACGGGGGACTCCAACTCACCCTGAGCATCTGGCATCCTGACTGCTGGACGCTCGAAGTCACCGACAAGACGGCGGCGGGTCTGCTGGCCCACGGCGTGTACAACACACAGAACGGTAGCGTGAAGGGTCTGTTCACCGCGTACGCCGACAGTATTAGCGACGTTGAGGCGCTCATCGACGCGACTCGTGACTCATCACTGACTGACTCTGTGCTGGAGTTGCGCGAGCGTCACGGCGCGACTGGAACGGGCTCGTCGCCGGGGAACACGACCCGCGAGTTGTTCGTCGAGTACGATCCGGACAACACTATCAGCGACAGCCTGCTCTCGCGCGGGTTCATCCACAACGACCCGGTTCGGGTCCGGCATGGTCGCGAGCACTGGCCGGTGTTTTTCCCGGACTCCCGCGACGAAGCGGAGTCACTCCTCGACGAGATCCGCGAGGAGCAATCGGCCGATATCGAGGTCACACGAATCACGTCCGCTGGCGGCGGCAATCCGAAGCAGCTTCGCCGGATGGACCGGCTTTCGGACAGCCAGCGCGAGGCGTTCGAACTTGCCCGACAGGAGGACTACTACGCGTGGCCACGGGGTATCTCGACGCGCGAACTCGCGTCGAAACTCGGCGTTTCGAAGACAACGCTGCTCGAACACCTTCGGAAAGCAGAAGCAAAACTGCTCGACCCGGACCAGTAGTTTAGCTCAGCACGGCTCGGACGGCGAACAGCGCGTTTTCCTTGCGCTCGCGGACGCGCCGATAGAAGTAGGAGAACCACTTGTCGCCGTAGGGGATGTACTGCCACATCGGGATGCCCTCGGCGGCGAGGTCGCGTTGTTCGTCGTCGCGGACGCCCATCAGCATCTGCACCTCGTAGTCGGTGCCGTACTCGTCGTGGAGGTCTTTCGCGTAGTCTATCATCGCCGGGTCGTGGCTACCGACGCCGATGCCGCCCTCAAACTCCTCGAACATCAGTTCGAGACAGTCCCGATAGGCTTCGTTGACGCGCTCTTTCTTCTTGTAGGAGACCTCTTCGGGCTCGGAGTAGGCTCCCTTGACTAGCCGGACCTTCCCGGGAAGGGGTGCAAGCCGTTCGAGGTCCTCGGGCGTCCGCTTGAGGTTCGCCTGCGTACAGACGCCGACGCCGCCCTCGTGTTCTGTGACGAGCCGTTCGTACGCGTCGAGGGTTACGTCGGTCGTGGTGTAGTCCTCCATATCGACCCAGACGAAGACACCGTGGTCGTCACCCGCCGCGACGATACGTTCGAGATTCTCGACGAACACGTCGTCCCCAACATCGAGACCGATCTGTGATGGCTTGACCGAGACAGCGCAGTCGAGGCCGCTCTTGTCGATTTCCTGTATCAACTCGACGTACTGGTCTGCGTCCTCGTCGGCTGGCTGGCGCTCGTCGTAGTGTTCACCTAACAGATTCAGAATGCCCTTGACACCGTCGTCATTGAGCGAAGCGACGTGGTCGAGCGCCCCCGGCGCTGTCTCCCCGGCGACGAAGTTGTTCGCTATCGGCGGAATCATTATCGAAACTACGCCACTATATCAGCCTAAACGCACCCCCTACCAAAAAAATCACACACCTGAAGCCTGAAATCAAGAGAGAGTGAAACTGCCGAGCGTATCGTCGTCGTTCTGATAAAACGTGTGCTCGCCCGTAATATGCGCTGTGCCCGAAACGACTGGACTGGTCACGGTGACACCGCTGTCGACGCTGGTGTCGGTAATATACCCCTCGAACGTCGACCCAACTGGACCGGTAACTTCGACACGCTCGCCGACGGCGAGGTCGCCGTCGACATGATGGAGCGTCAACCGCGCACACGTGCCTGTTCCACAGGGGGAGCGGTCGACGGAGCCGTCGGCGAACACCACACAGCTCCGGTCGCTGTCGTCGCTAGCGGTGAGTTCGACCGCTGAGACGGTTGCCCGCGTTCCGGTGACTGGGTCCTTGGGTGCGGCGTCGTTGACTGCTCGGCGGAGTTCCAGTGCGGGGTCGATACACTGCGTGGCGTCCTCGCTGTTGAGCACGACCCCGAGGCTGTCAGCGTCGACCACGGCGAAGTAGTTCCCGGAATAGACGATACGAGCCTCGACCGGGACGCCATCCTGTTCGACGGTAACCGTCTCACAGACGTAACTGTCGACGTTTTCGAACGCAACGCGACGGACGACGCCGTCAGCTATCTTGACCGTCACGTCGACGAGCCCTGCAGGGGTTTCGACGGTCAACTCTGGCGCTTCGGGAAGCTCGCCCCGCTCGATGAGTGCGGTGACGACCCCGATGAGGCCGTGGCCACACATATCCAGATAGCCGTCAGTGTCCATGAAGAAAACCCCGAGGTCGGCCCGGTCAGTCGGGACCGGGACCGCGCCGAACATGTCCGCGTGTCCGCGGGGCTCCTGCATGAGGAGTTTCCGGACGCCGTCAGCCGTGGCTTCGAACCGGTCACGCCTCTCTCGGACAGTCTCTCCGGCAAGCGTGTCGGCCTCGATACCGTCGAGTACGATGCGTGTCGGTTCTCCGCCCGTGTGCGTATCTACTGTGATGAACTCCGTTCGTTCCATAGCCGTAGCGATACTCTATGCGGCAAACGCGTTCCAGAAGTATTAATTCACGGCTTCTCGTATGCTGTCCAGAACATGGTGCCTACCATGGACGGGGACACGGTTATACAGGGACTTGCGAAAAAGGATATCAGTATACCATGAACGAACATGACACGCGTTCGATTGACAGGCGAAGCGTAATCAAAGCTGCTGCCAGTGCCGGACTTGTCGGCCTTGCCGGCTGTTCCGGTGGTGCTCCCGACGAAGGTGATGGGGGCGACGGTGGCGACGGCGGCGACGGCGAATCGACGGATTCCTCGACGGACTCAGGCTCCGAAACCTACACCATCGGGATGGTTGACAGCCTTTCCGGTTCACTGTCGGCGTTCGGTCAGCGGAACCAGCGCGGCAAGGAAATCGCGCTTGACGATATCAACTCCGTCGGTGTTAGTGGCGGCGAACTGGCGATCTCACAGCAGGACGACCAGAGTACGAGCCAGGGTGGAGTCAGTGCAGCCCAGACACTCGTCAATCAGGAAGAGGTTCCGCTGCTCATCGGTACTGTCGGGAGCGGCGTCAGCACGGCCATCCACGAGAGCGTTGTCCAGAACACTGATGTCGTCCAGATCAGCCAGAACAGCACCAGCCCGAACCTGACGAACTTCCCGGACCTGCTCCGGATGCCGCCGGCCGGCAAGGCTCAGGCGGAAGCGATTTCATCGCTCCTCAACGAGGATGGTAATGAGTCCGCCGCGCTGGCCTGGATCAACAACGATTACGGGCAGTCCGTCGGTGAGGCCTTTATCGAGGCCTACGACGGAGAAATCGTCTACAACGAACCCCACGACCAGGGTCAGTCTTCTTACAGCAGTACAATCTCCTCGATGTCTGACACCGACGCCGACGCGTGGGTGTTCATCACCTACCAGCCGGAGTTCGCGACGATGTCCCAGGAGGCGTTCGACCTGGGTGTTACCGATCAGGCCGCCTGGTACGGCGGCGACAGCGTCAAGGGCCCGAAAGTCCTCGAATCCGCTCCCGAGGGCAGTCTCGACGGAATGAAAGCCGTGGTTCCGAGCGTCCCGCAGGACGCCGAGAACTACCAGGCGTTCGTCTCGGAGTTCCAAGAGCGCTTCGGCGAAGAACCCACGTCGTGGTCGGCCTACGCCTACGACGCGGTGGTCGTCAGCGCGCTCGCTATCGAAGCCGCCGACGAGTTCACGGGCTCGGCGCTCATGGAAGTCGTCCGGGACGTGACCCGTCCCGAGGGTGAGGAGGCGACCTCATACGAGGACGCACACGAGATTCTGGCGAACGGTGGCTCACCGTCGGACGTGGATTACACCGGCGTGAGCGGCCCCATCGACCTCGACGAGAACGGTGATCCCGTCGGGTTGCTGCAGGTGTTCGAAGTCGTGGACCACGCGTACGAATCCAGCGGCTTCATCGAGGGCTAAGGCGGCCACGACCCTTTTCCATTTTCACCAATGGCGCAGATATTACAGTACCTGGCAAACGGGCTCGTTTTCAGTAGTATCATCATCCTCGGGAGTATTGGGCTCTCGCTGGTCTACAGCATCGCCGACTTCGCGAACTTCGCACACGGCGATACGATGACGCTTGGTGCCTACGGGGCGTTCGTCGCGTTCGGTGTGTTTGGCGGCCTTGGCGGCACCGTTCTCGGTCTCCCGATCGGGTTCTTCCTGTCTCTGGCGGTCGGGATGGCGCTTGCGGCGGTCGTCGCCGTCCTCACTCATATTCTCGTGTACAAGCCCCTCGATACGGACTCGATCGGGCTGCTCATCACGAGCATCGGCGTGGCGTTCGTCTACCGCGCAGTGCTACAGGCGACCTTCGGGACGGACTTTCTACAGTACGATATCAGCCGCAGCGGACCGATTCCGGTGCTGCTTGACACGCTCAATGTCGCAGTCACACAGCGAGACGTGGCGATTATTGTCAGCGCGGCGGTCCTCGTCGCCGGCCTGCATCTCCTGCTCCAGCGGACGACGCTTGGGCGGAAGATGCGCGCGACGGCCGACAACCCCGACCTTGCACGCGTGAGCGGTATTCGAACTGACCGCGTCATTCTCGTCATGTGGGTTGTCGGCAGCGCCCTGGCCGCCGCCGGCGGCGTCTTCCTTGCGCTGTACAGCCAACTCGACCCGCGAATCGGCTTCAACATCCTGCTGGTCGTGTTCGCCGCAGTCATCCTCGGCGGTATCGGGTCGGTGTACGGCGCGATGCTCGGTGGACTCCTCATCGGGATGCTCCACGAACTGACGCCGCTGCTCAGCGATGTCGGCCTTCCGGTCAGCAACGCCTACGCGCCGGCTGTCGCGTTCGTCATCATGGTCGCGGTCCTGCTTGTCAGGCCCCGCGGCATCGCGGGTGATATGACATGAGCACACTCGATGTCGGTACGTACTCGCCGCGCGAGAAGGGTGTCGTAGGACTGCTCGGCGCGCTCGCCGCGCTCCTGCTCGTCGCGGTTTTGACCGGCTTCCTTGCACCAGCGTACCTGCTGTATCTCATCGGGCTGTCGGCGATGTACATGCTCCTCTCGATGGGGCTGAACGTCCAGTGGGGGTACGGTGGCATGATCAACTTCAGCGTCGCGGCGTTCTTCGGCCTCGGCGCGTACGGGACCGCATTGCTGACGGCGTCCGGCTCGCCTATCTCCGGCGGCGTCAGCCCCGTCATCGCGCTGTTTGGCGGTCTCGGACTCGCCGCGGTGCTCGCGGTGATTATCGGATATCCGACGCTGAAACTCCGCGACGACTACCTCGCAATTGCGTCGCTGGGCCTTGCAGAGGTCGTGCGTATCTTCATCCTCAACGAATCGCAGTGGACGGCGGGCAGTGCCGGTCTGACCGGCATCCCGCTGTTTTTCTCCGACTGGCCCGTGCTCGGCGACCTGACCTATCCGTACGTGTTCAACGTGGGGGGGACGCCGGTGTTCAACATGAGCCAGTCGGTCGTCACCAGCCTGCTGAACGTCGTTCTCGTCACGGTGATTGTCGCAGCGGTCTATCTGTTCCTCCGGCGCATCCACCAGTCGCCGTGGGGCCGCGTCCTCCGAACGATTCGGACCGACGAGGACCTCGCGGAGACGCTGGGCAAGAACACCTTCGCGTTCAAGATGCAGGCCTTTGTCATCGGAAGCCTCATCATGGCGCTTGCGGGCGTGTTCTACTCCCACCTCGTGTTGTTCGTCAGCCCGCAGGACCTCCAGCCGATCACGACGTTCTACGTCTGGGTCGCCGTTATCCTCGGCGGCACTGGCAGCGACCGCGGCGCAATGCTGGGTGGGTTCACTATCGTCGCCATCCAGCAGGGGACGCGCTTCCTGACCGACACCGGGGCGCTGCCAATCGGCGCGGCACCGCTCCGACTCATGCTGGTCGGTTTGCTCATCATCTTTATCGTCAGGCTCCGCCCGGAGGGGATTCTCCCGCCGGAGCGCGAACTTATCTGGCCCGACTCGATGGGTGGTGGTCGCGATGAGTGAGCAGTCGCTCGTCTCCGACGGCCCGGTTCTCGGGAAAGACGACCCCGTTCTCCGTGCTGAGGGGCTGGAGAAACGCTTTGGCGGCCTCGTGGCAACGGACGACGCGTCCATCGAGGTCGAACGCGGCACGATTACGGGTCTCATCGGTCCGAACGGGGCCGGCAAATCGACGCTGTTCAACCTCGTCTCGGGCTTCTACGAGCCCGATGCGGGCTCCGTCTCGGTCAACGGCGTTGACGTGACCGGCCAGAAGCCCCACGCGATCGCCGATCAGGGGATGAT
Source organism: Haloarcula marismortui ATCC 43049 (assembly GCF_000011085.1). Taxonomy (NCBI): domain Archaea; kingdom Methanobacteriati; phylum Methanobacteriota; class Halobacteria; order Halobacteriales; family Haloarculaceae; genus Haloarcula; species Haloarcula marismortui. The sequence goes on along the minus strand of NC_006396.1, from coordinate 2,204,237 downwards.
CCGGACGTTCCAGACGCCGCGAAAACCGGAGGGCATGACCGTTCGGGAGGCGCTACTGGTCGGACCACACAACCAGACCGGGGAATCGATTATCCCGCTGTTCACCTCGCCGAGTACCGTCGAACAGGAGGAACGGCGCTCGCTGGAACAGGCCCAGCAGATGCTCGAACGCTTCGAAATTGGCGATCTGGCGACCCAGCCCGCGACGGACCTCTCGGGCGGGCAGATGAAACTGGTCGAACTGGCCCGCGGGATGATGGCCGAACCCGACCTGCTGTTGCTCGATGAGCCGGTCGCCGGGGTCAACCCTGTGCTGGCCGACAAACTGGCCGGGTTCATCGAGGAACTCAACGAGGAGGGCATCACCTTCCTCATTATCGAACACGACATGAACTTCATTATGCGGCTCGCCGACCCGATTATCGTCCTCAATCAGGGGAGTGTCCTCGTCGAAGGGCCGCCCGAGGCGGTCCGGAGCGACGAGCGCGTCATCGACGCCTACCTCGGAGGGCCGTCGGAATGACCGACCCTATCCTCACCGTCGACGGCGTCGACAGCGGCTACGGTGAAGTGCAGGTACTCGATGACCTCTCACTGACGCTCGGTGAGGGGGAGATCGCTTGCCTCGTCGGCCCGAACGGGGCCGGTAAGTCCACCGTCCTCAAGACGGTGTTCGGCATGCTGGAGCCATGGACCGGCTCGGTACGTCTTGGCGACCGCGAAATCGGCGGGATGGCCCCGGAAGATATCGTCCGTATCGGCGTCGGCTACGTCCCACAGACCGAGAACGTGTTCGGCTCGCTGACCATCGACGAGAACCTCCGGATGGGTGGGGTCGCCCGCGACGGCGGCCTCGACGAGGTCGTGGCCGAACTGTACGACCGGTTCCCCATCCTCGACGACAAGCGCACTGCGAACGCGAAGACGCTCTCGGGCGGCCAGCGGCAGGTGCTGGCCTTCGCTCGCGCGCTCGTGATGGAACCCGACGTGTTGCTCATCGACGAGCCAAGCGCCGGGCTGGCACCGAACACCGCCAAGGAGGTGTTCGACGACGTGGAGACGGTCAACGACCTCGGCACGTCGATTCTCATGGTCGAGCAGAACGCCCGCGAGGGTCTGGGCATCTCCGACCGCGGGTTCGTCCTCGACCAGGGGACAGTCAAGTTCGAGGGCGAGGCTGACTCACTGCTCGACGACCCCGAGGTGTCTCGACTGTACCTCGGCGGCGAATCCCGCCGCTAAGCCCTCGTTTCGCTGTTTTCCTCGCGTTCTTCGCGGAGCCACAGCGACGATTTCCCGGGGGTTGCACTCGAACGGACAAGGCAACACAGAAAAGCCCCCCTTGCATACCGCCTGCCAATGACTGTGACGCTGCCGACCGAGGCCGACGACTGGGCCGCTGCGTGGCGCGACCGAATCAACGAGCGTGCTGCGTTCGCCGACAGCGCTGACGACTTCACCGCCGTATTCTGTTTCGAAATCCGCGCTGACGACGCCTATACCGGCGAACCGATACAGTTCGTCGTTGTCATCAAGGATGGTGCCTGTACCGCCGCTGGGACGGTCGCGGACCCCGAGTACGACTTCGCGTTCCGTGGCCCCTACAGCGAGTGGGTCACGATGCTGCAGGGCGACCTCGACATCTCCGCCGCCGCGATGGACGGAACCTTCGACGTTGAGGGCGACACGATGCGGCTGCTTCGCCGGCAGGACACCATCGCCGAGATGGTCGCGGCGGCACAGAACGTCGACACCGAGTTCGAACACTGACCGACGGGCTTTTGTCCGCCCGCTTGGCCTACACGGGTATGTTGGATAAACTCGGTGCGGTTGGTATCGGCGGCATCGTCGTGTTGCTCGCCGGCATCGGTCTGGTCGCGTGGAAGGCACCCATCGTCGCCGTCGGCATCGCTCTCGTCGTCGGGGGCCTCGGACTGGTCGTCTACGGCCTCGTCACGAGCCTGCTCGGCGCGTTCGGACTCGGTGGCGGCATGGGCGGTATGGGTGGCGGCGGCATGGGCGGTGGCGGTATGGGCGGCGACGGCATGCCCTGAGGCGGAGACGACTAACAGGCGGTGTCCGCATCAATATCGAACTCGAACCGTGCACCGCCGTGTTCTCCTGCTGTGGCACGTACTGTCCAGCCGTGGGCTTCGGCGATTGCCCTGACGATATAGAGACCGAAGCCGGTCCCGTCAGCCGCCCGTGACGCGCCCGGTTCGAACACCCGCTCCCGTTCGTCGGGAGCGATTCCCCGGCCGTTGTCCTCGATTGCGAAGCCGTCGGGCGTCGGTACGACGCGAATCGTTATCTCGGTGGTGTCAACTCCACTGTCTTCGTCAGATGTGCGTTCGTCGCGTCCAGGCCCGTGTGTCACGGCGTTGATGAAGAGGTTCTCGAACAGTCGAAGCAGCCGCTCCAGGTCAGCTTCGACCAGTATCGGCGGCGGCGGTTCCAGCACTGCGTTGCTGGTTTCGACGTGAACCCATGCCGTCGTTGCCACGTCAGCGATGTCGACCGCCTGCTCGTCGGTTGCAAGCGTTCCCTCTCTGGTCGCGGTTCGCATGTCCTCGATAATTGATTCTAACCGCTGTAACCCGTCTCTGGCGGCGTCGATACGCTCGGGCGACAGCTCCTCGGCAGCGAGTTCGAGGTGGCCGCTGGTGACGGCAAGCGGCGTCCGGAGGTCGTGTGCCAGCAGGTCGGCGAACTCCGTGAGCCGCTCGTTTTGTCGCTCAAGATGCCACTCCCGCTCGCGCCGGTCCGTGATATCTCGACCGACACCGCTGAACCCCTGAACTGTACCGTCGTCCCCCGTGAGGAGCCGGCCGCTGAGTTCGAACGTCACTACCCCCTCTGTCGTCTCCGCCCGCGCTTCGACGCTCGTTTGACCCGACTCGAAAACGTCCTCGATGGCTGCTTCAACGGCTGCCCGGTCGTCTGCAACGAAGAACTCGGTCGGGTCCATTCCCGACAGTTCGCCGTCCGTCAGGCCGAACAGTTCGTTCAGCCGAGCGTTCCAGTACGCAAGTTTGCCGTCTGCGTCGTAGACGTAGAAGACGTCGTCGAGAGTCTCGACCGCGGCCGCCAGAACACGACACTGGTCTTCCATGCGAGACAAACGCACCCGAAGACCATAACTACTCAGTACGGCTGGCTCGCCGTTGTGCCACCGACACACCGAACGGAGTGCCATGTCGCTCCGTCCTGTTCGACGGACGCCAGCGTCTAGTTCTCGCTCGTCGGCCGGTCGGCCCGGTGTTCGCTGATGATCTGGTCGACCATCTCCGCGTTCTGCTCCTTCCGGCGGTCGGCGGCGCGTTCTTCCCAGTCTTCGATTGCCGCCTCGATTTCGCCTTCACGGGCGACAGCCAGTTCGTCCACTTCCTGTACGGTGACCATCTCGGCTGGCGCGACGGGGATATCGTTGTCGAACAGCACCTGATCGGCAATGTCGGAGAGGTTCCCGTTCCGGAGGACGATTTTCGGGTCGATATTCGCCAGTTGCTGGGCCGTCGACCGGCCCGCACCCGAGGCGTCCCGGAACATGACGATGTCGTCCTCAACGAGGCCAAACCGCTCGTCGGCGTCGGCGATAGCGTCCTTGGTGAACTGTTCGACCACCTTGACCGGGGTCAGCCCCTCCTGTTTCTCCGAGACATCGGCGAAGTTCGAGTGGTCGAGCTTCCACAGCGCTTTCAACCGTTCGAGCTTGTCAGCCAGCGCCTCGCGTTTCTCCTGTTCGTCATCGACTTTCCGTTCGAGGGCCTCGTTGCGCCGCTGGAGCCGCGTCACCTCGCGGTCTTTTCTGACCTCGCGCCGGCCCTCGCTGCGGGCCTTCTCCAGTTGTTTGTCCTTTTCGGAGAGCTGGTCGTCCTTGCGCTTGATAGTCTCTTTGAGGTCGTCGACGTGTGACTCAAGGCGTTCGATGCGGGCGTTCAGCCGCTTGATTTCCTTCTCGTCGTCGGTGAGTTCCCGCGGTTCGTGGGCCGTTGTGTCCTCGTCCTCGCTGTCGTCGTCTTCGAGGTCCCGCAGCACTGTTTCGACGCTCTCCTCGCCGGCGACGACACGGTCGATGACCGGTCCCACATCGTACTGTGGCGGGACCTTGCCCGCGACACGCTCGAACTGGTCGGCGTGGTGGTCGAAGGCGTAGAGCGCGGCGGCCATCGCGTCGCGTTCGTGGTCGTTGTCGTACGCCTCCTCCCGAGTCCGGTGTTTCTTCTCGTCGACCGGAAGGTCGGTGTCGGGTTCCCAGCCGGCGGCGCTAAAGGAGCGCCGGAGTTTCTCGACGGTTTCCGGCATCGGCGTCACGTCAGCAGCGACGACGACGGGCCGCCCGCGCTCGATAATCCACTCTGTCGTCGCGGCGGTGTCGTCGGTTCGCGAAGAGTACACGTCCAGGACAGTGCCGTCCAGAGAAACGATGGCAACGGCCGTCGTCGTTCCGGGGTCGACGCCGACGACGACGTGGTCGCGCCGCTTTGCAAGCGGCTTGAACTCGATACCGTCCCGCCGCTGGCGCTCGATTTCGACGCGCGTATCGCCCGAACGCGCTCGCGACACCGGGATGTCCTGTGGACGCGCCGAGACCTGAAACACGGCGTTGGAGAACCCGCCGTACTTCTCGGTCACGTCCCGCTCGTACTCCAGACCGGCAGCGTCGAGCTCGGACTCGATTTCGCGCGCTCGCTTCCGGACTGCGCCGTGGATGCGCCGGGTGTAGCGGTCTTCTGACCACCCTCCCTTTCCGGTCGAGCGGCCCCGCGAGACCTTCACCTCTGTTGTATCGGTGAAGGCGGACACCTCCTGCCCGACGTTGGCGGCGGCCAGCCGGGCCGCGGCCTCGGCCTCCTCCATCGGGTCCTTGCCGTAGGGGACCCCGTGGCGCTTGGCGACCCGGGAAAGCGGCTCCGGCCGCTCGTCGCCGGTCACCTGCACCAGTTTTGTTTCGTCGGGGAGGGACCCGAGGACGTGGATCAGGGCATCCTTGTCCTCGGCGAGTTCGTACATGTTATCCGTCGCGACGATGGCCGGCTCCTCGTCCTCGATACGCCGGCGGAGCTTCCGCCGCGAGACCACGTCTCGCTCGACTGATTCCCCGTCGAAGACCACCAGCGCGTACGACGGTGCGTCACCGCGCACGTCGCCGCTCTGGATGTCGACACCGAAGACGACTGCGTCGAGCGCTGCCGTGCGGTTCACGAACCATGGTAGGCGACGGTCGACTATAAATCCGTTCCGGGCTAGCAGGGTGGGTCGTGTTTCGGGACGCGATGGCGACTTCGAACAGTCAGAAAGCCCCCCGACCCAAACATCTCTTACCGGGGCGCTCCGACAGCCCACTATGACCATCCCTCGCCGCGCCGCGAGAGAGACTTCAGAGGTGGGTCGGAATGGCGTCTGAACGGGAGAAGATGCTGGCGGGCGAGCGCTACGACGCGAGCGACCCAGCACTCGTTGCTGCCCGAGAGCGTGCGAACGAACTCACCCGGGAGTACAACCAGACCGACCCATCTGAGGCCGACACCAGACAGGCGCTCATCGAGGACCTCTTTGGCTCGGTCGGTGCGGACTGCCACGTCGAACCGCCCTTCCGGTGTGACTACGGCGACAACATCCACGTCGGCGATGGGTTCTACGCGAACTTCGACTGCGTCGTACTGGATGTCTGCCGGGTCGATATCGGCGACGACTGCCTGCTCGGGCCGGGTGTCCACATCTACACCGCGACGCACCCACTTGACCCGGATGAACGACGTAGCGGCGTCGAGTACGGGAAGCCGGTGACTATCGGCGACAATGTCTGGGTCGGTGGGCAGGCGGTCATCAACCCGGGCGTCACCGTCGGCGACGATGCCGTCATCGGGTCCGGTGCGGTCGTCACCGACGACGTTCCTGCTGGCGTCGTCGTTCAGGGGAACCCCGCGTCGGTCGTACGTGAAATCGAGGATTGACAGCGCCGGACAGTAGTTGCGGCCGAACGGGTGTGACCCGTCGCGGGGTTCTTCGCGCTGTGGCACGTACCGTCTCTATGGACACGACGACGGAACACAGCGTTCGGACGGTGGAAACGCGAGACGAACTTGACGACGTGCTGGCCACGGCCGACCACGTCTTGGTGATGGTCCGGACGACTGGCTGTACTATCTGCAAGTCCATGGAGCCGATACTCGATATCGCTGCGAAAGCCACTGACGCCACAGTGGTCGTGTTCAATCCGAAACACGACCTCGATGCCGTCGACGCGTTCGATGTCCGGAGTGTCCCGACGTTCCTGCTGTTTGCTGACGGGGACCTGATTCACCGCCGTGCTGACGGGTTCGTCCCGGCGGAGGACCTTATCGAGTTCGTCGAACGCGGGCTGGAATCGCGTACGTGAACTGGGTTGGATTGTCACACTGAGGCAACACTTTTGTCATTGCTTGTCGAAGCGGTCCGACGATGGCCCTCCAAATCGGCTCCGCCCTCGAAGAGGCGGGGTACCGGCTGTTCAGTCGTACCGGCGCGATACTACTTGTAGCGTTTTTTGCCCTGATGGCTAGCTTTCAAGTCCTGTTCAATTCAATCCTGGCGACGACCTACACCAGGATGGGATACGGCGAAATTGCCGCAGCCCTCCCGCTCACCTTCGACATCCCGCTTACTGTTGCTGGTGCCGGTATCGCTGTCACCTCCGTCGTCTCACTGTATCTCACTGTCGTGTCCTTCCGGACGTTTGTCCCCGGAGCGCGCGAGAGCTTCCCTGAGGGTGCGTTCACGCGGAACGTGCCACTCGCGCTGGTGAACGTGTTCGTCGGCGGGATCGTCTACAGCCTGCTGGTGTTCATCGGGTCGATCTTGTTCCTCATCCCCGGCATCTTCGCCTACGTCGTGTTCATTTTCATGATGCCGTACGTCATCGTCGAAGACCGGAACTTCGTTGCGGCGCTCAAAGAGAGCTACCGGCTCACCAAGGGTGACCGGCTCGCGCTGTTCGGCCTGCTGTTGATTGTTGGTGCCGCCGCGGCGGTCGTTGGCGGGATCATCGGATTCATCGGCTCGCTGGCGCTTTCGGGACCGGTTTCGCAACTGCCAACTATCGTTATCCAACCCCTGGCGTCGCTGTATGGCACCGCGATTATCGCAGTCGCGTTCGAGCAACTGCGGACGGCTGACGGGCGGCCGCCGTCGGCCCCGAGCGAGGACGACACGACGATGACGGCGCTCTGACCGCTGTCGTCCCCATTCGGGACGACTCTGTCGGACCGTGACTGTCTTATCCGTCCAGTTTCCTACCGGGAGCAATGCGACGGCATCGGGTCGGGACGAGCCTGTACGCTGGCGTGCTGTTCGTCGTCCTCGGAACGCTCGCGTGGGCGAGCGGCCAGCCATTCATCTTCCCGAGTCTCGGCCCGTCTGCGTTCATTCTCGCATTTCAGCGGGACGGCGACCGGACGGGGCTGGCCAGTGTCGTCATGAGCCATTTCATCGGCGGTGTTGCGGGGCTGCTCGCGTACAGCCTGCTTGCTGGCGGTGTCTCGCTCGTCGCGGACCCAACCGCATTCTCGATGGCCGGGCTTCGCCTCGTCGCGAGTGCGACCCTCTCACTCGTCGTGACGAGCTGGGGGATGATTGCAACAGATACGGTCCACGCACCGGCCTGCGCGACGACGCTCATCGTCTCGCTGGGGCTGCTCTCGACGCCGCTGCAGGTCGCAGTCATCGTCGTCGGTGTCGGCGTTCTCGTCGCGTTCCACGCGCTCGTGCTGTCAGCGTACCACCGAGCTACTGATCCGTCCCGGACAGCCCTGGTCGATGGCTGATGCGTCACACTGGCCCCTGTACCGTGCTCACTCGTCCGACAGCTGGACGGTCAGCACCGGCACCGGCGATTCGCGGACGACCGTCTCTGCAACGCTCCCAATGAGATAGTGGTCCAGTCCGGTCCGGCCGTGGGTCCCCATCACGACGAGGTCCGCCGGAATCTCCGTGACGGCGTCGACGATTTCCGTCTTCGGGACGCCCTCTCGCTGTGTGGTCTCGACCGAAACGTCGTCGGGTAGCTCGGCGACGGTCGCGTCGATGGCCGTCCCTGCGCGCTCGCGCTCTGCTTCGAGCCACGCGTCGGCCGAGAGGCCGCTCGACGGGCTCTCGAACCGGTTTCGGCTGTCGACGACAGAGAGCACATGGACCGTCGCGTCGAACCGGTCTGCAATCGTTCCCGCGTGTCTCGCGGCCGCACCGATACCGTCGCTGCCGTCGGTCGGGAGGAGAATCGTGTCGTACATCGTCTTAAACACCACCCGTCGCCATCAGGAACAGCGCTGCGGCGATGACTGCGAACAGCCCGCCGACGAACTTCTTGATGGTCCCGGTATCCAGTGCGGTCGAGACGTACGGCGCAATCTGGCCGCCGGTGACGGTTGCGGGCACGGTCCAGACGACCATGTTCCACGGCGTCGATGCGAGGTCGATGGAGTGCGCGCCCGGAACGAGGCCGCCGCCGAAGACGTGGACCAGCGAGGCGAGGACGGCCGTCAGCGCCACGACGATGTGGTTTGTCCCGATGGCGACTCGGACAGGGACATCGGTTCGGAGCATCGAGATGATGCCCAGTTCGCCGACGCCGAAGCCGGCCAGTCCCTGGAAGACGCCGCCGATGCTGTAGTTCGCGAAGCGTTCGAGATAGCCGCCGCGCGTGTAGCCGTAGTCGTTGCCGTCGCGGTCGACGCGCGTCACTGCTCCGTCGTCGGCCGTTTCGACGCCGGCCGGGCCGAGCTTGTTGTCGTCGTCGGGGAGTGTCGCGTCGCCCCCGTCAGCCGATACTTCCGGGTCACTGTCGCCTGCCTCGCCCGGTTCCTCGTGGCCGAGGTCGGCTTTGAAAAGCAGGTACGACGCGGCCAGCAGAGCGATGCCGAGCAGCGCGTGAAACAGCGGTTCCGGGATGACAAACGACAGCAGCGCGCCAGCGATGACAAAGGGTACGCTCCCGAGGACGAGGCTCAGCGCGAGCCGTCGGTCGACGAGCCCGTACTGGATGAACGCGAGTGCCGAACTGGAGAGGCCGAACGATTCGCTGATGAGTCCGACCTTCACCAGTGTCTCCGGTGTCAGCGTCTCCCCGGCGAGTAACGGGAAGATGAAGATGAGAAACGGGACGAACAGCGCCGACCCGCTGATACCGACCGTGTTGACGGTGGTCGCCCCGATGACGAAGGCGATGCAGAGCCACCAGTACTCGAACCAGTAGCCGGTGCCCGCGTCCGCGGGCGTCGGTGCGGCGGTGTACACACCGACGACGAACAGCAGTGGTGCCAGAAACACGAAGACGTGCTGGTACTTGAGAAACCCCTTCTGGAGCCGACTGGACGGTGACGACGTGGTCATTGACGCGTGAACCCAGCATTGTGAACTATCGCTTAAATCCCTTGTTGTCTGTACTTATTTCAAAAATGATGCAAAAAATAGGCGAAGACGGCAAAAAGGCACGAGGTCTCCGGTGGCCTAATATCCCTAATATTTATTTCACAGCCCGTGGTAACACATATCGTTATGAGTTTTCCAGAGGGACCGATGGAGTCGGGCGGCCGGTCGAGTTACGACGAAGACGTTCCTGCCGACGCCGCGGACACGGACGGGCTCTTTGGACCCCTGCGTCGGTTCTCGAAGCGCTGGTCCCGCCGCTACATCGAGATGCGTGTCGACGCGCTCGATAGTCGCTGGGGCTGATCGGTTCGACATTTCGCCGCGTTCCGGAAAAGGACTATACTGTCCCCGCCGCAGGGACGGACATGGATATCGCTAGAATCGCCGTCCACGAGTCAGTTGCGAAGGCCTGTCCGCTGGAGGCGATGGTCGCCGCGCTACAGGGACCCGATGTCCGCGTCGAGACTGTCGGTGATGACGCCTCATTCGATGCCAGTGACTGCGTCGTCACGTTCTCTCCGCGGGAGGCGTTTCTGGACGCCGCCTGGGTCCACGGCATCCGCGCGGGCTACGACGAGTTCGACGTGGACGCCTACGAGGCGGCCGGGACGGTACTGACGAACAGCACTGGTATCCACGGCGACACCGTCCCGGAAACCGTCGTCGGCTATCTGACGGCCTTTGCCCGCCGCCTCCACGTCTATCGGGACCGCCAGCGCGACAACGACTGGACGCAGGAACCGTACGACGCGCCGTTCACGCTGACCGGCGAGCAGGTGTGCGTGGTCGGGCTGGGCACCATCGGTCAGGGCGTCGCCGACCGGACCGACGCGCTGGGGATGGATGTTGTCGGCGTTCGCCGCTCCGGTGACCCCGCTGAGAACGTCGAGCGCGTGTACACACCCGACGAACTGGACGCCGCCGTCGCCGACGCACGCTTCGTCGTGCTGTGTTGTCCGCTCACCGAGGAGACCGAAGGCATGGTCGACGCCGCTTTGCTCGCGCAGATGCGGGCCGACAGCTACCTCGTCAACGTCGCTCGGGGACCGGTCGTCGTCGAAGACGCGCTACTGAACGCCCTCGATACCGGGACGATTGCGGGGGCGGCTCTCGACGCCCACTGGGCGGAACCGCTTCCGGACGACCATCCGCTCTGGAACCACGAATCGGCCATCGTAACACCACACGTCGCCGCGGCCACGAGCCGGTATCACGAAGACATCGCGGCACTCGTTCGGGAGAACGTCGAACGAGCCACACGCGGCGAGTCACTGCGGAACCGCGTCGCGTGAGATCGAGCGCAGGCGATGCCGCCTTGTGCCACGTTCAGCTACCTTCGACCAGCCGTTCGAGCTGCTCGGGCGGGACCGCGCCGCGGGCGGCGTGACCATCGTAGGCGAACGTCGGGACGCCGGTGATGCCCTGGCGCTTGGCCGCCGTGAAATTCTCGCGGACCTCTGACCGGAGGGCGCCGTCCGCGAGCGCCGACCGGATCTCGTCGCCGTCGACGCCCGCGTCCTCGGCCAGCTCGACCAGCAGGTCTTCGTCGCCGATGTCCTGTCCGTCCTGCCACAGCGCCTCGAAGACGGCCACGTCGAAGGCCAGCCACGTCTCGTAGTCGTAGTGCTCTTTGACGTAGTAGGAGGCAATCTGGGCGGGCAGCGAGTCGATGTCAGTGGCGATGTCCAGGTCCATCTCGACGTCGTATTTCGCCTGCAATCGGCGGACACTCTCTTTGGCCTGCTCGTAGTACTCGTCGTCCTTGCCGTCGTCGACGGAGTGGTCGATGGAGCCGTCGGGGTTGCGCTTCCCGCTCCGGAGGTCGAAGGGGTGCCAGTCGACCTCCAGTTCGTCCTCGCGCGTCGACTGGTACTGCCTGAGCGATTCGCGTCCGAGATAACAGAACGGGCAGACGTAGTCCGAGAAGACCGTAATCCGCTCGCTCGACTGTGTTTCACTCATACGTCCGGGTATGCGTTGCTCGCGGTTAAACGCGGCCACCGTCTGTGTCGAACCAGCGCACGACCGACTGACCGGCTACACGCTGTCCTCAACGGTCCCGTGGACGGTCTCCATCCGGGAGACAAGGTCGTCGGCGTCCGCTGCGAACAGTGTCACGCGGCCGTCAGTACCCACGCCCTCGCGGCCGACGACGGCGACCGGTGTCCCCTCGCTGGTCTCGAAGGCCCGGTCGACGCCCCACGCGATACCGTCGTCGGAAACCGCGTCCGGGCGCTCGTCGGGGTCGTACGCAGCGACAGGCCTGTTCAGCGACGACAGCGCGTCCTCAATGGCGTCGGCCAGTCGGCAGTTGGCGGCGAACCGGACCGCGGGGTCATGTTCACGGGCGGCCAGCAGGGCACGAGCCACCGTCGTGGACGCGCCGAAGCGGACGCCGCGGTTCGGCCGGATACCGTCCATCGTGCGGGCGATGCGGCCTTCGACGGCGGCGACCGCGTCCGGTGTCTCTGCGTATGGTGTCGCACCAGCGATTGTCATCCCTCGCTCTGGGACCAGCGCCGACACGTCCGCATCGACGAGGGCCGACACGGCTCGCTCGACGGCCTCGCTTGTCGGACGGCGCGCGGCGTCGTTGCGGGTCTGGACGAGGTGGTGGACCGCGCCCGGACCGTCACCCACGTCAACGTTGTACCGGACCGCGCTCGCAAGCAGGTCGATACTGCTTCCGACCGCCGCCGGCAGGTCGTCGCCGTGGGCCAACTGCGTCGCGATGGCTGAGGAGAGCGTACAGCCGGAGCCGTGGGTGGCCTCGGTGTCGATGCGGTCGTGGCGGAACGTCGTCACCCCGTCACCGGTCACGAGGGTGTCGACGACGGCGTCGCCCGGGACATGGCCCCCCTTCACGAGCGCGCTGTCGGCTCCCATCTCAACGAGGTCACGGCCCGCCTGCTCCGCGGCCGCAGGGTCGTCGACATCGCGCCCGGTCAGGACGGCGGCTTCGTCGGCGTTCGGCGTGACGACCGCCGCTTCGGCGATGAGGGTCTCGTAAGCGTCTTCAGCCTCGGCAGCCAGTAACCGGTCGCCCGAGGCCGCCACCATCACCGGGTCGACGACGAGATTCGGCAGGTCGGCGGCATACTCGGTGACCAGATCGATGACCTCGCTTGTCGCGAGCATGCCCGTTTTGACCGCGGCCACGTCGAAATCTCCCGTGACCGCCCCAATCTGGGCCTCAATTTCGTCGACCGGGAGCAGATGCTGGCCCTGCACGCCCGTGGTGTTCTGTGCCGTCACGCTCGTGATCGCGCTGGTCCCGAAGCCGCCACAGGCTTCGATGGTCTTGAGGTCGGCCTGGATGCCGGCCCCACCACCGGAGTCGCTGCCAGCGACGGTCAGCACGACTGGCGGCGTTACTGGGGCGTCCGTTCGTGTCATATCTGATGCCTTTGCCGGCGGCCACATATCGGTGCTGGTCTCTCAGTAGGACTATATTATGCGGACAAATCCTAGTATGCTAATAATACTTCATACCACATCTGAGAAACATTTATGTAGCGCTGTGTCGGATGTGCCCTTGTACCACAATGGAACCAGCGTCGCGCGATACTACCGACTCCGACGAGCAGTACGGCAGCTTCACTACTGGCGGCGGCGACGTCGTCGTCTACGACACCGAGAACCCGACCGCATGGCTTCAATCGAGCTATGCGGTACAGGTTGGCTGCTCCTCGGAACGAAAGTCGGCCTGACCTTTCTATCCGACCGATATCATTGCGATACCGACGATAGCCAGCCCCGCAGCGGCTAGGCGTGCTCGGAACTGCGCCTCGTCGAGAATAATCGCGCCCAGAATAACAGCAACGATAGCCTGCCCGTTGACGATGGGGGAAACGATACTCGCCGGGAGCAACTGGAAGGACAGCAACACGATGTGGTTCGCGTAGGCGACGAACATCGCCGCGACGACGAACTTCGGGAGGTCTGCCTGCCACCCCGGCGGGATCTGATACCGGAACGCGAACGGCGTCATCAACGCGGCGATGCCGACAGCCATCACCGGGATGTATGTCGTCGGTTCGATAGCCAGTTCCTGCATCAGCACCCGCTTGCTTACATCGACGAGCGCGAACGCCGCAGCCGACAGTAAGGCCAATTGCGCGGGCCGGGACTGCTGGGCCCGTTTGAGTGGGGCCAGTAACGCTGTGCCTTGCCAGTTCGCGACATAAACGGCGGCGGTCGCGACGACGACGCCGCCGACCTGCAGCGGCGAGAGGTGCTGGCCCAGCAGGCCGACTTCCAGCGGCAACACGAACACAGGAACGATTTTGCTGATCGGCGAGACGTAGGAGACTTCGCCGACGCGGATCGCCCGAAAAAGGGTGAGCAGTCCCACTGCCGTCACCGCCGTCACAGCGAGTATCGACAAGAGGACATTGACGCGGTTTCCCGCCGGGAGGAAGGGCTTGTTGCTGATGAAGACGACTGGGAAGTAGACGATGGGGACCAGGCTGTACGTAAGCAGCAGGAACACCGGCGACGGGTATTCGGTGAACCACCGCTTCATCACGAACAGGTACACCCCAAACACCAGCGCCGACAGGACGGCGTACGCGATTCCGACGTTCACGGTTGACAACGGCCGGCCGACCTCAATAACTGTTCCCTTCGGGCTCGTGTCAGGAACTACGCTGACGGGCAATCAGCGCCGCAAGTAACATTGCGAGACCCGTCACGAGCGCAGTAAAGCCGTTGCCCTCTCCGGCTGTAGTCTGTGTCTCTGTGAGTATCTCTGTCGGAGTCGACGTTGGTTCCGACGTTTCCGTCGAGACGACTACGTCGACCGCCGTCGTGGTCTGTCCGTCACCCGCTGACAGCGACACCGTTCCGGGTTTGTCGAGGGTGACCGTCCGCGTGACCGTTGTCGTCGTCTGTGGTGGGAGATACAGCCGCTGCTCGGCGAACACGACATCGCTACGGCGGAACTCGACCGTTATTGTCCCCGGAATACCGTTGTCGTTGGCGACAGTGGCGGTCACGTCGACCTTGTCTCCCTGTCTGACCTCTTTTGGACTCGCAGTGACGTTAGTCACACTGGCGGCTGCCGGCTCCGTCACCACGACAGTGACGGTGTCGCCGTCGACGCTGATGGCGTATCGGCCGGGGTCGGCAAACGTGTGTGTCACTTCGACCTCGGTCCGTTCCCCCGGTTCGATCTGGCCCTGTTTCGCGGCGACGACGGTCTCGTTGACTGCGAGCGTCACGTTGTACGCCCCCGCCTCACCACCGGCGTTCTCGACGACCGCGTCGACCGCGAGCGTCTCGTTGGTCACCAGCCGGATCGGTTCGCTCCCGCCAACCGGTGCGTTCGGCCGGTAGAGACTATCTGCACGGTAGGCATCTGCCCGGTCGACCGGTGGCAGGCCGTAGCCGATACGGGCGGGAATCATACCGAACAACTGTCGGTGTGTCGTCCCGTTCCACATCGTCACCGTTGCTGTCGTTTCAGTCTCCGTCGCGGTCGTGTTCCGGACGGTTTCCCCGCCAGCGGCCTCGACTTCGGTGAGGAACTGCGATTGCGTGACCGGGTCACGGTAGCCGTTCAGCGACTGAAACACGCTCTGGAGTGTCTGGTTGCGGCCAGTAGCCGAGCGGATATGGACGTCTGCCCGCCCGGCGACGAGCGCGCCCTTCCTGTAGTTCGCGTTGCTCGTCCAGCTTGCCCTGTCAGTCAATGTCACGTCGCTGTAGACCGGCCGTCCACCCACCGCGAGTTGTTCCCGGAATTCGTCAAACCCGATTCGGTTCTGTTCCAGCGTCAGGACAGCGGCGTAGTACGTCGCCCAGCCCTCGACCGTCCACCGCGTCTCCTGTGTCGTCTCGTAGGCCTGCCGGCTGTGGACGTACTCGTGAAGCCAGACGTTGTTGGCGGTGTCCAGCGTTTGCCGGGACTGGACCCACATATCAGCGTCACCGATCTGATACCCCTCGACGCCCCACTCTACGGCCCCAGACGGCGCGGCGACGACGAACACCTGCTCGTCACGGTCGCCGACCCGGAGAGCGTTCGATGCGTTCGCCATCGAGTCGAGAACCGAAATTGGCGAGGCCGTCATTGCCGACCGCTCTGGCACAGCCAGCGTGAACGTCTGGTCGTGCGCTGTCTCCTCGAACGTCGCCACTTCGCCGAGGTACACGATTTCCTCGCCAGCCGCACCCGGGCCTGCCGTCCGGAGCGTGCGGTTGTACCTGACGGGGTCCTGACCAGTGTAGCGCCAGCGCGTCGGCGTCAGTGACCGTGTGAGCAGCGCCCACTCGCCCGTATCGACGCTGAGATATCGGCCCTCGGACCCCTCCGGACCACTCTTCTCGATGGTCTGGTTCGGGTTGATGCGGTAGCTGATCGTCGCCGTATCCGTCGTTTCTTCCCACTCATACACGGACTCGTTGACGCGCTCAAACCCGTCCGTTCCGGTCACCGTCGCCGCCGCCGGGACGTGCGTTTCGAGGTCAACGACCCGGTCCGGGACTTCGTAGGCCACGGTCACCGCGACTTCACCCGGCTCCTCAGGCACGCGCGCGTAGGTCTGTGTCTGCTGAATCACGTCACCGTCCTTGGTCTGTGTTGCACCCGACGTGGCCGTCCCTGTCTCCATGCTGGCCGCCGCTGGGGCTGCCGTTCCGGCTGTGTCCCCACCCTGTCCCCGCGGCTGGCGTCGATGCATGTCGGCGCTTCGTATCCGGACCAGCGAGCCATTCGACTCGGTCGTGGCTGTCGGCGACTGTACTGTCTCAACTGCCGGCCCACGCTGACCCGACGCCGTCTCGGCTTTGTACGTGCAGTTCTCACCGACGCCAGCCGCCGCTCCGTCGCTAGCCCCGGTCACCGCCCCGTGGTCGGCGGTCGCCGCCACCGGGAGCGACGCGATTCCCCCACCAAGGAGAAGGACCACGAGTCCGACGGCCACCACCCGCCGGGGTACACCGAACATTGCAAACAGTTACCGCCCCGTGGTTGAAATACTTGACCGCCGATTATGCGTGCTGGTATCATGCAACAAATTCTGTCTCTACCGGTCGCTACCTGAATCTCCCACGACGGTAAAAAGCAGCCAGACCTGAACCACTCATAGCAGATCGCAGCGCACACTCGCACGCAGACCGAGCTGAAAAGCTGGCGAGCAGGTCACAGCAGCGGCTTGCCACGGCGCTCTCACGAGAACCGTTGGCAGTCAGGAGTTCAGGCGACGTTGAAACCTTTGTCGCGGAGGAAATCCTCGACGCGGCCCGTGTGATTGCCCTGGAGCTCTATCTGCCCGTCCTCAACAGTGCCACCGCAGGCAAACTTCGATTTGAGGTCTGAGGACAGCGAGTCCATGTCGACGTCTTTCGGGTCGAATCCCTCGATAATCGTTACCTCCTTCCCGTAACGGCGCTCGTCGATGCGGATGTTAATCTCCTGGGACTCCTTAGCGACGTCCTCACAGACGCAGAGCTCCTCAGGCAGCCCGCACGTCGAGCAGACTTCCGACATTACAATCGCGCCTACGAACACGACCTATTAAACACTGTCGGGGACTATCGCTCGGAGACGATCCCGTCGGCGATTTCGACGGCCTCGTCGGCCATTGCCTCGCTCACTTCGCCGCCGTACCGGAGCCGTTCTCGTAACGTCGCCAGCCGCCTGACCCGGTCGTCGGCCCCTATCGCGTCGAGATACGCCCGTACCGTCTCGCCGCTTTTGCGGCCCCGGTGTTCCGTCGCAAGGACGTACATGGCCCGCTGGAACGCCCGCTCAACGTCGGTCTCGGGGTCCACGCGGCGCTGGTAGCGCAGCCACACCGCCCGGTAGGCTCGCTCGCTGAGGCCGGACCGGCGCGCGCCCGCTGCGATGCCGAGCAACGCGACGACGCCCAGCGTCAACTCCTCGCGCGACGGGAGGTCCGGGATGCTCAGCTCCGTCCCCTCGTCTGTGTCCGACGCCTCTGTTGTGCCGGTGGGTGTGTCCGTTCCGGTGGCCGTTGGTGTCTCCGTCGGCTCGGTCTCGGTACCATTGGTCTCGGTCAGTGGGGCAGGCGTTGACGTGTCGGGTGGCGTGTACCGTTCTACCGGGTTGCCGTCGCCGACAGTGGGCGACGATCCGTCCGAACTCGCGTCTTCGATACGTTGCTGTCTGACTGCCTCTCGCGGCCCGGACGGCGTCGGGTCGAACTGTACCCAGCCCTGACCGGGGAAGTACACTTCGACCCAAGCATGGGAGTTGAGCCCGCGCACGACCCACTGGTCTTCGTCGATGCGCTGGCCGGAGGTGTACCCGACGGTCATGCGCGCCGGGATGCCCTGGGTCCGGAGCATCGTTACCATCGTCGTTGCGAAGTAGACGCAGTACCCTTCGTCCATCTCGAAGAGGAAGGTGTCGGCGACGTTGAAGTCGGGTCGGTCGACATCGAGTGAGTAGCCCTTGGTGTCCTGCAGCCAGCGCTCGACGACCAGCGCCGTCTCGTAGGGGTTCTCGGCGTTCGCGGTGAGAATAGCCGTCCGTTCCGCCACCCGGGCCGGCGTGCTGTCGGGAAGCTGCGTGTACAGCTCCGCAGTCGTATCGTCGTAGTCAGTGCCGGCCGCACGCAGCCCGTCGGGCGTCGCCACGAGCAGTTCGCTCCTGACCTCGTAGGTGTCGCCAGTCGACAACGGGCCGTCTGGCTGGAACCCGCCCTCGCTTGAGACCGATACCGACGGCTCCCCAGAGTAGTGGACGGGCTTCCAGGCGGCCGGGACGGTCCCGATGGTCGACTCCGCCCGGAACTCCTGTCGAAGCGTCCGGGTTTCACCCGGTGGGCTGTCGAGGCGCTGGTCGTCGTACGGGCGGGGGTTGCCCGTCCGCACCCACCCGTTGCCGGTGTAGCGGTCGTAGGAGGCGACCCGCCAGTAGCGCGGTTCCTCGCTTTCGACCGTGTACCGGATCTCCGGCGTCAACGAGATGCTCCCGCGTACTGAAAGGGACTCCCCGGCGTCGAAGAGGCTCCCTTCGACGGTCTGGCCCTCCGACTCGTCGTCGTAGGACAGCAAACTGTCCCGGGTGATCGGCACCTGTGACAGCGCCGCCGGGACGACGATTATCGCCGCCAGCTGTTCGAGGACAGCGCGCCGCCCAGCGTCGATGCCGTTGTCGTCATCGTCCGCGCGCTCCGTCCCGTCACTGTCAGTCATCGCGTCCGGTCGCTTCGTCAGGTCCGCCGGCTCGTCCGTCGACAGCGTATCGAGCGTTCCGAAGCCGATCGTCGCTGCGATGCCGACCACACCCAGCAGTGTCGTCACCACACCGGCGTCAGTCGTCAGGGCGAAAAACGCGAGGGCCGTGCCAGCCGCCACCGTCGCCGTGACGTACCAGCGCCGCAGCGCGAAGTACCACGTCAGAAACACCGGTGCCGGCGCGAACGACAGCACCCACAGCCTGACCTCGGCTATCTGGAGCAGCGACCGTCCGGTCAGCAGGGCGACGGTGTCGCTCAGAAGCTCCGTTATCGCCGGATTCGTCGAGAGGTTCAGGATGTACGCCCCGAGCCCGCCGGCGAACAGCACTGCGCCGACAGCAACCGCGAGGGGCGGTCTGAGCACGCGGGCCAGCAAGGTCGCACCCACGAACGAGAGGGCGGCCAGCGCCAGAAACAGGGTGGGGTCGCCGACCACGTCGCTGAGATAGTACATCGTCCGAAGCGGCGCGCCGATTGCCAGCGCCGTCGCAAGCAACGCCAGTATTCGTGACCCGCCCCAGGGGACCCGGTCGCGGACACGCTCTGTGACCGGGGCGCTCATCCGTTCACCTCGCCTGCGATGGGGTTGTCCCGACTGGCGGTCACAGCAGCGAAGGACTGGCGGCGGCCGTCGACCGACACCGTGACCCCGTCGCCGTTGGCTGTGACAATCACGTCGGCGTCGTCTGTCCGGCCGGTCTGGCCCGCGTCAGCCCGGGCCAGCAGTTCGAGCAGTCGCGTTCGGTGGGTGTCGCCGTACCCCTGTTCGACCGCGCCGTTCGGGACGGCGAGTTCGACGGCGAGACCACTCTCCAGCGCGGCCATCGTGATCGTCGCCGCCGCGGCGGCCATCTCGTCGGCGTGGCCCCGCTGGGCTTCCGCGGCAACGAGCAGGGTCCGGTCGCTCCGGTTGTCAGTGAACTCCTTGACTAACAGGTCCTCGCGCTTGGCGCTGGATTTCCAGTGGACGTTCCGCAAGGAGTCGCCGCTGACGTACTCTCGCAGTCGGTCAAACGACTGCCGGTCCTCGTTCTCCGGTGTGAACGTCCGCGCGAACGCGTCCGTGCCGCCCAATCGGTAGACGGGCGGATACACCAGTACGTCGGCCTTGCTCTCGATGGTATAGCTCTCTTTGATGAGTCCCAGTGCGTCCGTCACCGTTGCCTCGATGGGGCCGACCCGTTGCTCACCCCGGGCCGTGTAGGTGACCCGGTATGTCACCGCCGCTGGCAGAGACTTGGTGACTGTCGTCTTTCCATCAAGCCCCTCGGAAAGCCGAGCGGTGACCGTCGCAATGCCACTCCCGTCGACGTGGAACTCCACGGGCTTCGTCTCGCCGGGAAACCCACGGCGGAGGTGGCCCAGTTCGACGGTCGGCGCGCCGCTCCAGCGAACCTGCACGGCGGCGGCGAACACGCCGGCGAACAGCGGGCCGGCGACGGCGGTGAGCCCGGGCTGGCCGAACCTGGCACTGACCAGGAGGCCGGCGACGGCGACAGCGAGGACGGCGAAGCCGCGTCGTGTCGGTCTCATTCGACGTAGACGGTATCGAGTGCCTCCGCGACGAGTGCCCGGGCGTCCTGCTCGCTGCTCTCAGTGCGGATACGGTGTGGGAGGACAACCGGCGCTTCCGTCTGTACGTCGTCGGGAATAACGTAATTGCGGCCGTCGAGCACGGCCCGGGCCTGTGCTGCCCGGAGCAGCGAGATGCTGCCCCGCGGGCTGACGCCCAGCTGTGCGTTCTCCCGCGTGTACCGCGCCAGCCGGGTCGCGTATGAGCGGATAGGCTCCTCAACGGCCACGTCGGCCACCGTTTCCCGGGCCGCGGACAGCGCATCGAGGGTGGCGACCGACGTGAGATCCTCGATGGGATGGTGGCCCACCACGTCACCCAGCATCTCCGTCTCCGCCGCCTCGTTCGGATAGCCGAGATGCAGTTTCGTCATGAACCGGTCGAGTTCGGCCATCGGCAGGTCATAGGCCCGGTTCTGCTCAACCGTGTTCTGCGTGGCGATGACGGTAAACGGCTGTGGAACGGGATGTGTGGTCCCGTCGACGGACACCTGCTGTTCCTCCATGGCCTCCAGCAGCGCCGACTGCGTCTTCGGCGGTGCACGGTTGATCTCGTCGCCGAGGACGACGTTGGCGAAAATCGGACCCGGCCGGAACTCGAACTCCTGTGTCTTCTGGTTGTAGATGTTGACGCCGGTCACGTCGGTCGGGAGGAGGTCCGGGGTGAACTGGACGCGCTTGAACTCGCCGTCGAAGGACGCGGCAACAGAGCGAGCAAGCATCGTCTTGCCGACGCCGGGGACGTCCTCAAGCAGGACGTGGCCGCGGCCGAGCAGCGCGATGACTATGTGTTCGATGGCGGCGTGTTGCCCGACGATGACCTGCTCGACGTTTTCGATCACCTGATTGGCGACGCGTGTGGCGTCGCGGAGGGGACTGTCCGACTGTTGACTGTGTGGGGTATCAGTGTCTGTCATAGTCGCGCTCTCGTGGGACGACGCCTCGGCACGGGGACTGGTGGGATACTCTGCCCTGTCGACCAGTAAGTGTCTTGTGTGAGTGCCACATCCTCCGGGCCGTTCAATTGTAGCTACGATTACGGCGTGAGCGTATGTAACTCTGTGGATGGGTGAGAACAACACACATCCGTTTGACGGCCGGTAGCGCCGTTCACCAGGACTTACAGGCCCCACAGACGAGGTGTCCGTCCTGTGTCCACCGCCGCTCGACGACCTCGCCACACTCGGCACAGGCCGCTCCGTCGGGCGACCACGCGTAGGTCGTCACGGCCGGGTCGACCGCGTCGGTCGAAGCTTCAGAGCCGGAGGCTTCGCTTTCTGGCTCTGTAGTATCGTCTCCCGCAGACGCACCACTCTCTTCCTCGTCCTCGCTTTCGTCGCCGGCGTCAAGAAAGTCCTCCAGCGAGGTTTCTTCGGCCATACTCCTTGATATTGCCCGCGGCTACAAAATACCCTGTCGGTCGTTCCACTCGTAGTCCGCGTTTTGACACGCCGTCCGGGCCGTTATTCGGTGGCGACGCCGACGGTCAGCAGCGTCCCCAGTTCGCGGTAGCGCTCGACCATCGCCTCGCGCGTCTCGAACTCGTCCGTGGGGAACGTGTCTGCCGGCGGAATCTCCACCTCGCGGTCGGGGATCGTGTCCTGTGCAGCTACGGCCAGACCCGCTTCGCGGAACGCCTCGCGGTACTCGTCGGCGCTCCAGCGGGTCATCTCGATGTCGATGAACTCCTGCCACTCGTGGGAGTGGACGTTCTCCTCGTAGTAGTTCACCGCGATGTTGGCGGTCCCGCCGGGTCGCAGCACCCGCGCGATCTCTTCGAGGGTGTGTGGCGGGTCACTGGCGTAGTAGAACGCCTCCATTGAGAACACGTGGTCGATGCTGTCGGTCGCAAACGGCAGGGCGTCGAAGTCCCCACGCAGGAACCCGATGCCGTCGTCGTCCGTGTACTCACGGGCGTTCCGGAGCATCTCCGGCGACCCGTCGAGGCCATAACAGGGACCGGCGTCGTTGGTGTCTCGGAGCGCACGGAGTGCGTAGCCCGAGCCCGTCCCGAGGTCAAGCACCGTGTCACCCGGTTCGACCGGCATCCGAGCGAGAACGTGCTTGGCGGTGTGCCAGTGCCGGTCTTCCATGCCTCTGTCTTTGCCTTCGGCCGCCCACGCGTCGAATTCCTCGCGAACGCTCATACGTCCCTTCAGCAGTTGCGGCCTCAAAATGCCCGCTATTTCGGCCTCATAGCAACACGTGTCCACCGATAGCCGTACCCGTCTGGTGATGGACATCTCAGCCCACTTCCGTACACAAAATATCAGGCGGGAGATAAGTCGGTCGGCGTACTGCGACACAGTATGCGCTCGTACAAGGCCAAATCGGTAACCTCGATACAGCTTCCGCCCCGTGAGCGACGTGAGACCGTGCTCACCGAGGCCGGGCACAACGTCTTCAACCTCGCTGCGGATGACGTCTTTATCGACTTGCTAACCGATTCGGGGACTGGCGCGATGAGTGACGACCAGTGGGCGGCCGTGGTTCGAGGGGACGAGGCGTACGCCGGTTCGCGCTCGTTCAAACGCTTCCGTGAGACGGTCGCCGACGTGATGGGGTTCGACCGCGTGGTCCCGACACACCAGGGCCGCGGCGCGGAGAACGTCCTGTTCGGGGCACTGCTGGACGACGGTGACGTCGTTCTCAACAACACGCATTTTGACACCACCCGCGCACACGTGACGAATCAGGGTGCAATCGCGGCTGACTGCCCGGCAGAGACGGACCTGACCACTGATACTGTCGGGACGTTTGCCGGAAACTTCTCCACAGACCGGGGGTGGGACGCCGTCGAGGAGCACGGGCAGGACGCTGTTTCGGCCGTCGTTCTGACGATCACGAACAACTCCGCCGCCGGCCAGCCGGTGTCGATGGCGAACATCCGCGAGACAGCCGCCTTCGCCACGGAAATCGATGCAACGTTCGTCATCGACGCCTGTCGGTTCGCCGAAAACGCACAGTTCATCAAGCAACGGGACCCCGAATACGCCGATACGCCCCTCAGCGAGATTGCTCGCGAGCAGTTACGTCCCGCGGACGCAATCACGATGAGTGGCAAAAAGGACGCACTGGCAAACATCGGCGGGTTCACGGCTGTCCGAGACGCTGCCCTGTTTGAACAGTGCAAACAGCGCGCGATCCTGTATGAAGGATTCCCGACCTACGGTGGCCTCGCAGGTCGTGATCTTGAAGCGATGGCGACCGGCCTGCGGGAAGCGGTTCAACCGCCGTACGTCGCCGAGCGAATCGAACAGGTCGCGACCCTCGGGGACCTCCTGCGTGATCGAGACATCCCGATAGTCACGCCAACCGGCGGTCACGCCGTCTACATTGATGCGGCCGCCCTGTTCCCGGATATTCCCGCCGACCAGTACCCCGGGCAGCGACTCGTCTGCGAACTCTACCGCGAGGGCGGCGTCCGGACAGTCGAACTCGGCTCGTTTGCCTTCCCCGGGACTAACCGTCCGGAACTCGTCCGTCTCGCCCTTCCTCGCCGGACGTACTGGCACGAACACCTCGAACACATCGCGGAGACTGCTGCACGAGTTCGTGACCGCCGCGACGAGTACTCCGGTCTGGAAATCGTCTGGGAGCCCCCAATGGAAGAACTCAGACACTTCTCAGCGGAACTTGAGCCTGTTGCGTAGGGTCATTCGCCCGTGGCGCTGCGCGACAGCAGCTCCCGGGAGTCCACGTGGTAGCCGGGAACGCAAACGCAAAGTAGGGCCACGCTAACGTTCAGGTAATGCAAGGACTGCTGTCGGAACTGCTCCAGAGCATCATCGACATGCCCGGCTGGTTCCTCGGCGTGGCACTGAACGACCCGCTGGCGGCACTCATGCTCGCTGTCGGGGCCGTCATTACGACCGTCTCGGTCGCCGCCTTCGGGTATCTGTCGCTGGGGGCCGCGCTCTCGCTGTTCAGCGGCTCCGGCGGTCGAGGACCGCCCCAAGCAAATCGATAGCCGTCTCGACATCCGGCCCAAGCGGCGACGCGAACACCACGCTGTCGGCGTGTTCTTCTAACGCCGCTGTCCGTTCGGCCACCGCTTCTGGCGTCCCGGCGATACAGAACGCGTCCAGCATCGCCTCGGTCACGCCATCGAAGGCGGCCGTGAACTCGCCGGCCGAAATCGCCTGTCCGATGTCGTCGGCGGCCTCGTGGTCGATGCCGTGGCGGTCGAGCACCGGCGGTGGTGACCCCGCGGCGACGAACGCGACCGGTGGGCGAGCGGCCTCCCGCGCTTCGGCCTCGTCTTCGGCGACCGAGACGCTGGCGTAGGCTGCGAGGTCGAACTCACCGTATTCTTCGGGTCGCTCGTCGGCCATCTCTTCTACTTGCTCGCGTGCCCACGCGAGATCTTTTGGATGCGCGCCGTTGTACAGCGCCCCGTCGGCGTGTTTCGCCGCCATCCGGGTCATGTGCGGCCCCTGCGCGCCGACGTACACCGGAATCTCATCGACCTCGTAGTTTAGCCCGGCGTCGACGGCCTCGAACGTCCCGTCGTGGTTGACTCGCTCGCCGTCCCAGAGCTTTCGGGCCGTCGTGAACGTCTCAAGGACGCGTCGCAGGGCGTCGTCGTGGTCGAAGCCGAGGTTGCTGAGCGTCGATTTATCCCCCGGCCCGATGCCGAAGACGGCCCGCCCGCCGCTCAGTTCGTCGAGCGTTGCGACCCGCGAGGCCAGCGTCACCGGGTGCGTCTCATACGGGTTGGCGATGCCGGGGCCGAGCAGCACCTCATCGGTCCGCTCGGCCATCGCGGTCAGCGACATGAACTGGTCGCGGTTGTTGTAGTGATGGCTGACGTACACGGCATCAAGCGCGTTCGATTCGGCCTGTTCGGCAAACGAGGCGAGCTGTGCGACCGGGTGTTCCGGGGTGAGTTCAATCGCGTACATGGGACCACTCTCTGAGTGCTTGTCTGACTACGTCCTTCTCCGGGTCGCGGAACAGCTGCTCGCTGCCCGCGTGGTCGCCGAAGTCGAAATCGCGGACGACTGCGGCGGGTGTTCCGCCGTCGCCTTCGCCGGTGACGAGGTTGGCTGCGGCGGCGAGTTCGTCAACGACGGCCTGAACGGTGGCTTCGAGTTCGCGGCCGTCGCGGTCGTGTTCGCCCCGCCAGTCCCGCGAGGCGGAGAGCCCGGCCCAGCCTAGCGCGACGCCGCGCTGGCCGAGGCGAAACGGCCGCCCCGACGTGTCGGTAACGATGACGCTGGGTTCGACTCCCGCGTGTTCGCGGATGCCGTCGCGGATCGCTTCGGCCTCTGCCGTCGGGTCCTCGGGGAGCAAGAGAAGGTCCGCGCCGGGCACGTTCGAGCGGTCGATGCCCGCGTTGACGGTGATATGCCCGAACTTCGTCACGCCGAGGATGAAGGGGGCTTCGACCAGCACCTCCTCGCACTCGTCGAGAATCGCCTGTGCCATCCGCGGGTCTTTCTCCTCGTCGGCGATGTCTTCGATGGTTGCCGCAATGCGCTCAGCACGCCCGCTTGGCTCGTACGATGACAGCGACCGCCCGCGTCCGTTGGCCTTGGAAACGATGGTGCTGGCGACACAGACTACGTCGTCGTCCTGCAGGTCGGCCTGCTCGACGAGCAGTTCGGCCACATCATCGCCAGGGCGGACCTCGGGCACCCCCTCGACCGCGAAGACTTCCATACCGCTCCTGCGGTCTCTGCCGGAAAAAGACCCGCGTTCGCTGCAAAGCCGGCCAATAGTGGCAACAGCTGCCGGTACATCTCGGGCGTGACGGCGATCACCCACCCGCGCTACAGTTCGTGCTGGGCCACGCTGAGCGTCCCGTCCTCGACTGTCGCGGTCAGCATCGTCGGGCGGTCTGCCGGCGAGGCCCCTGTGACGCTGCCGGGGTTCAGGAGCCGGACGCCCTCGTAGACGATGTCTGTCTGTTCGTGGGTGTGGCCGGCGACGCCGATGGCGTTGCTGTCGGCCGCTTCGCGGACCGCAATGGCGACACGGTCCGCCCAGCCTTGGTGTGGTCCAGTGCCGTGTGTCACGACAAACGTGACGCCGCCGAGTTCGACTGTCGCCCGCTCCGGCAGCCCTATCTGCGGGTCGATGTTGCCCGAAACGGCGGTCAGTTCCGTCGCCATATGGCGGATGTCAGCGAGCGCGCCTTTGCTGTCGAAATCACCGGCGTGGATGACGTGGTCGGCGACTTCGATGCGTTCCCGGAACGACGGGGGAATCTCATGTTCCCGGGACGGGATGTGCGAATCGCTGATGAGAGCGACATCCATACCGATGCATCACGTCGGCGTTCGAAAAGGGTTACTGCCACGGAAACGGGTGCCGACTGGTCGTCCGGCTATTCTGCGGACGCAAACACGTCTCGCAACCCGTCCAGCTGTTCGACCAGCCGGTCGATGCCGTTGTTGATCGTTGCGACTCGCTCGTCGATGTTGTCCACCGGAATCGCCCCCTGCGGTGTCGGCTCGATGAGTTCGTCGTCTTCCAGCATCCGTAGCGAGTACCGCACCTTGTGTTTTGGGACATCTGTCTCCTCGGCGAGCCGAACGATACCGATCGGCCCGTTCTCGATGACGGCTTCGAGGATCGACAGGTCCCGCCCCTCCTTCTCAACCTGATCTTCTAGTCGGTCCATTCCCATAGCAAATCGTACCTGTGCATTTACGGTCGTGACACATAAACGCCCCAGTTGCGGCACTGTGATTCGGGTTTGCTCTCTGTCCCGCTCTGTGCCTCTGGTTTCGAACCGTCAGTCCCTATTCGTCTGAAACCGGCGTCCGCCGAAGCTCGTCGAGCTGGTCCCGGAGCTTGCTCAGCTCTGTCTCTAGTTCTTCGCGGCGGTCAATAAGCGCGCTCAGCTCTTCCGTGTTGACCGAGTAGTCGTTGTCCATCGCCACATCCAGCGCGTCGGTCGTTGCGCTCGTGAGGTCGGACGCGACCCGCAACACCTCGCTTGGCGTCCCGCGGGACTCGTACAGCTCCTGTTCGCCCGATAACGGGCTGTATGTCACCATTGGCGACTCAATGCCGCGGTGGTAGCTCACCGCGTAGCTTGTGTCCGTCACCGGATTGAGCCGGTCGTCCGCTCGCTCCGTCCGAACGATATTGAACGGCTCGGCCAGTGCGGGAAACGTGTCGGCGAGGTCCCGGAGCCGGTCCGCAGCGGTCACGTCCAACTGTGCTTCCACGTCGCCGAAAAACTGCCGCGAGTTGGTGAGACTGAACGCCACGGTGTAAAACACCGACTCGTCGCTGTCTGCCAGATTGCGAACACGGTCGCGGACCTCCTCGTGGCGGCCCTCGATAGTGAGCTTCTCCAGTTCCTCAAGCAGCGCCCGAACGCCCTCCTCGCGTTCGAGGAACGCCTCGACAATCGCGCCAGGCATTTCCTCGCCATCCACGTCCTCCATGGCCCCTCTTTTGCGGGGCCTCGTAAACAGTTTGTCGCCCGCAGTCGCTTATCGGCACGTCTTACAAGCAACACAAAACATATGCCAGCCCCCGTGGAGTGATAGCACGTCCGACCCCGGTGGACGGACACTATGACAGGCCAAGGGGGCACTCCCCGGCCGTCTGCTGTTGCCCTGCTCTTGTAATATCAGTATGTGCCGTTTTCTCAGCAAGTATGCGGTGTTTACTGCCTACTGAATAGCTACTAACGCGTGTACTGGGTTGAGATGTAGAACGAAAGCGACGCGATGAAACGCATCGTTTGTCGAGTTAAAATCAGAAAAACGCCCGGAGCGGGATTTGAACCAGAGCAAGACGTGCTCGCTCACTACGTTCGCTGTGCGCGACTTCCAGGATTCAAATCCCTGTTGCGCGTGTCATCGCTCACGATAACGGGCACACGCTAAGCGGTGCTCGTCGGGATTGTTCACAATAGGAACGCCCGGAGCGGGATTTGAACCCGCGTCACGACCGTGACAGGGTCGTATGATGGGCCACTACACCATCCGGGCAGACTGCGAGCACACACCGCATGGCGCTCGCCAGTTTGGTTGCAATAGGAACGCCCGGAGCGGGATTTGAACCCGCGTCACGACCGTGACAGGGTCGTATGATGGGCCACTACACCATCCGGGCCTTCGTTGCATTTCTTCGTACCTTGGTGTCGGTATTAAGACTTTCCAAAGAGACCCGCCCCGGGATGAGTGCACATGACGGGACCCAAAGTTCTATGTCCGGTCTGCTGCATGTGGTTGGTAGGAGCAACCACGCCCGCAGTCCGCGAGGGTGGGCGGGTCCGATAGCCACGGCAGAGCGACTTGGTAAGTGTTATATGCACCCCGGCAGTACGGCCCTGTAGTATCTCGTGACAGCCACCTTCTCCAGCAGCAGGCCAAACGCACACGCACACACATGGTAGATGTAAGTCAACACGACCTCGTCCCAGACCACAGCGTCGTCGACGAGGATGACCTCGAAGCAGTACTCACTGAGTATGAAATCAAGAAGACGGACCTTCCGAAGATCAAGCGTACCGACAAGGCGCTGCCCGATGACGCCGAAGTCGGTGACGTGGTCCGGATCGTCCGCGACTCCAGAACGACGGATGAAGCCGTCGTGTATCGACTGGTGGTAGAATAATGGACACACAAGATCGCCGCGCTATATCGCGTGAATATTTCGCCAAGGAACGGCTCGCCGAACACCACTTCCGCTCGTTCAACGCATTCCTCGACCGGGGAATGCAGCAGGTCGTCGACGAGAAAGAGACCATCGAGACCGACATCGGTGACAAGGAAGGGCAGGAACCGGTATGGGTCGAACTCGGCGACGTCCGCGTCGTCACTCCACGGGTCCGCGAGGCTGACGGCAGCGAGGAACTGCTGTACCCGCAGGAAGCCCGACTCCGAAACATCACCTACTCCGCGCCGGTGTTCATGGAGATGGCCATCGTTCGCGGTGGCGAGGAAGAACCGGAGGAAGTCGTCGACCGGACGGAGACCAAGATCGGGCGAATGCCCATCATGGTCGGGTCGAACAAGTGTAACATCGCGGGCTTCACCGACGAGGAACTCATCGACATCGGCGAGGACCCTGCAGACCCCGGTGGCTACTTCTGTGTCAACGGCTCCGAGCGGGTGCTGATGACCAGTGAGGACCTTGCCCCGAACAAGATTCTTGCCGAGTACGACACCAAGTACGGCGACGAGGTGCAGGTCGCCAAGACGTTCTCCCAGCGCCGTGGGTACCGCGCACTGGTGCTGTGTGAACGAACGCGGGACGGGCTGCTGGAAGTCTCGTTCCCGTCCGTTTCGGGCAGTATCGACTTCGTCACGCTGGTCCGCGCGCTGGGGCTGGAGTCGGACGAGGAGATCGTCCACCGCGTCAGCGAGGACCCGGAAATCGTGAAGTTCATGCTGGAGAACTTGGAGGAGGCCGAAGTCCAGACGACCGAGGAAGCCATCGAGACGCTGGGCAAGCGTGTCGCCTCCGGGCAGGGCAAGAACTACCAGCTCAAGCGAGCTAACTACGTTATCGACCGCTATCTCCTCCCGCATCTACATGAGGAAGGCGTCGAGGAAGAAGAAGTCCGCATCAACAAGGCGTTCTACCTCTGCCGGATGGCCGAGGCGTGTTTCGAACTGGCACTGGGCCGCCGCGAATCTGACGACAAGGACCACTACGCCAACAAGCGGCTGAAGGTCAGCGGCGACCTGATGACCGACCTGTTCCGGACGGCGCTGAACAAGCTCGCCCGGGACGTGAAATACCAGCTTGAGCGGGCCAACATGCGAAACCGCCAGCTGTCCGTCTCGACGGTCGTTCGTTCTGACGTGCTGACTGAGCGACTCGAACACCCGATCGCGACGGGGAACTGGGTCGGCGGCCGTTCTGGCGTGAGCCAGCTGGTTGACCGGACAGACTTCATGGGGGTGCTGTCACACCTCCGGCGACTGCGCTCGCCGCTCAGTCGCTCCCAGCCACACTTCGAAGCACGGGACCTGCACGCGACCCAGTGGGGTCGTATCTGTCCCTCGGAGACGCCTGAAGGCCCCAACTGTGGGCTGGTGAAGAACTTCGCCCAGGCGATGGAGCTGTCACAGGACGTATCGGACCCACAGGGTCTCAAACAGGAACTCGCAGAGATGGGGGTCCAGGGCATCCCCGGTATCGAGTCGATCGAACAGCAGCCCGCGGACGATTAATATGAGTCAGGGACGCGAAGCCAAGGTATACGTAAACGGTAGTCTGGTTGGGACACATCCCGACCCGGAACAGCTCGCAGAACAGGTACGACAGGCGCGACGACGGGGGGACGTCTCCCAGATGGTCAACGTCTCGGTCAAGAACCGGACCGGGGAAGTCATCATCAACGCCGACGCTGGCCGTGCCCGACGCCCGCTGCTGGTCGTCGAGGACGGCGAGCCGCTGATGACCGACGAGGAGGTCGAGCAGGTCAAAGAGGGCGAGCTCGAATTCGAAGAGCTCGTCGAACGCGGCCTCGTTGAGTTCATCGACGCCGAGGAAGAGGAGGACATCCTCGTCGGTGTCGACGAGGGCGAACTCACCGACAACCACACGCACCTGGAAGTCGACCCGCAGCTGATGTTCGGTATCGGTGCCGGGATGATTCCCTACCCCGAACACAACGCCTCGCCCCGGATTACGATGGGGTCGGGGATGATCAAGCAGTCGCTTGGCCTGCCGTCGGCGAACTACCGAATTCGCCCGGACACGCGCCAGCACCTGCTGCACTACCCGCAGCTGTCGATGGTCAAGACCCAGACCACCGAACAGATCGGCTACGACGACCGCCCCGCGGCACAGAACTTCGTCGTTGCCGTCATGAGCTACGAGGGGTTCAACATCGAGGACGCACTCGTGATGAACCAGGGGTCGGTCGACCGCGCGCTCGCCCGTTCACACTTCTTCCGTACCTACGAGGGCGAGGAACGGCGCTACCCCGGCGGTCAGGAGGACCGCTTCGAGATTCCTGACGACGAGGTTCGTGGCGCACGCGGCGAGGAAGCGTACACGCACCTCGACGACGATGGCCTCGTCAACCCCGAAACGAAGGTCGGCGAGAACGCCGTCCTGCTCGGCAAGACCAGCCCGCCCCGGTTCCTCGAAGAGCCGGACGACATGGGCGGTCTCTCACCGCAGAAACGTCGGGAGACGAGCGTGACGATGCGCTCGGGCGAATCCGGCGTCGTGGACACGGTCACGCTAATGGAAGGCGAGGACGGCTCGAAACTTTCGAAGGTCTCTGTGCGTGACGAGCGCATCCCCGAACTCGGGGACAAGTTCGCGTCACGGCACGGCCAGAAGGGTGTCGTCGGCCACATCGCCCCGCAGGAGGACATGCCCTTCACCGAGGAGGGTGTCGTCCCGGACCTCATCATCAATCCGCACGCACTGCCGTCGCGGATGACCGTCGGCCACATCCTTGAGATGATTGGCGGAAAGGTCGGTGCGCTCGAAGGCCGCCGCGTCGACGGTACCGCCTTCACCGGCGAGGACGAGGATGAACTCCGTGGCTCGCTTGAAGAGCACGGCTTCGACTCTAGCGGCAAGGAGACGATGTACTCCGGTGTGACCGGTGAGAAGATCGACGCGGAGATCTTCGTCGGCGATATTTTCTACCAGAAGCTGTACCACATGGTCTCGAACAAGCTGCACGCCCGTTCGCGCGGGCCGGTGCAGGTCCTCACCCGCCAGCCGACCGAGGGGCGCGCCCGCGAAGGTGGCCTGCGTGTGGGTGAGATGGAACGGGACGTGCTCATCGGGCACGGTGCGGCGATGGCGCTCAAGGAGCGCCTGCTCGATGAGTCCGACCGCGAGTGGATCAACGTCTGTGGACAGTGTGGGATGACCGCCGTCGAGAACGTCGAGCAACGGCGCATCTACTGTCCGAACTGCGAGGAGGAGACCGACATCCACGAGGTCGAGATGTCCTACGCGTTCAAGCTCCTACTCGACGAGATGAAGGCGCTCGGAATCGCCCCGCGGATCGAACTGGAGGACGCAGTATGAGCTCACAACAGACACCCCAGGAAATCGGGCAGCTCAGCTTCGGGCTGATGGACCCAGAGGAGTACCGAGAGATGTCGGCCACGAAAGTGATTACGGCCGACACGTACGACGACGACGGCTTCCCCATCGACATGGGGCTGATGGACCCGCGACTCGGTGTCATCGACCCCGGTCTAGAGTGTAAGACCTGCGGGAAACACAGCGGGTCGTGTAACGGCCACTTCGGCCACATCGAACTCGCTGCGCCCGTCATCCACGTCGGGTTCGCGAAGCTCATCCGCCGACTCCTGCGCGGGACCTGCCGGGAGTGCTCCCGGCTCTGTCTCGACGAGCACGAGCGCGACGAGTTCGCTGACCGACTGACACGGACCCAGGACCTCGGTCGCGACCTCAACGACGTGACCAAGGCCGCCATCCGGCAGGCCCGCAAGAAGGACCGCTGTCCGTTCTGTGGCGAGAAGCAGTACGATATCAAACACGAGAAGCCGACCACCTACTACGAGGTGCAGGACGTGCTGGCCTCGGACTACCCCGAGCGGATCGCCGCCGCGATGGAGGAGTCCGAGGACCCGATCTCGCCCATCGAGCTCTCCGAAGAAACCGGCATCGACAGCAGCCGCGTTCAGGAGATTCTCAGCGGCGAGTTCCGACCCCGGCAGGAGGACCGCAAGGCCCTAGAGAAGGCGTTGTCGGTTGACCTGACCGAGGAGGACATGAACAAGCTCATGCCCAGCGATATCCGAGACTGGTTCGAGGACATCCCGGACGAGGACATCGAAGTGCTGGGGATGAAACCGGCCCGCTCCCGACCGGAGTGGATGATTCTGACGGTGCTGCCGGTGCCGCCGGTCACCGCTCGCCCCTCGATTACGCTGGACAACGGCCAGCGCTCCGAGGACGACCTCACCCACAAGCTTGTGGACATCATCCGCATCAACCAGCGGTTCATGGAGAACCGCGAGGCGGGTGCGCCACAGCTGATTATCGAGGACCTCTGGGAACTGCTGCAGTACCACGTCACCACCTTCATGGACAACGAGATTTCGGGCACGCCGCCGGCGCGACACCGCTCCGGCCGGCCGCTGAAGACCCTCTCCCAGCGCCTGAAAGGCAAGGAGGGCCGATTCCGTGGGTCGCTGTCCGGGAAACGCGTGAACTTCTCCGCTCGGACCGTCATCTCGCCGGACCCGACGCTCTCGCTGAACGAGGTCGGTGTGCCGGACCGGGTCGCCAAGGAGATGACCCAGACGATGAACGTCACCGAGCGCAACCTTGAGGAAGCGCGACGGTACGTCTCCAACGGGCCTGAAGCCCACCCCGGCGCGAACTACGTCAAGCGGCCGGACGGCCGCCGACTGAAGGTGACCGAGAAGAACTGCGAGGAACTCGCGGAGAAGGTCGAAGCGGAGTGGGAAGTGTCCCGCCATCTGGTCGACGGTGACATCATCATCTTCAACCGCCAGCCGTCGCTGCACCGGATGTCCATCATGGCCCACGAGGTCGTCGTGATGCCGTACAAGACGTTCCGGCTGAACACGACGGTCTGTCCGCCGTACAACGCTGACTTCGACGGGGACGAGATGAACATGCACGCCCTGCAAAACGAGGAGGCCCGGGCCGAAGCCCGCGTCCTCATGCGCGTGCAGGAACAGATGCTCTCCCCGCGCTTCGGCGAGAACATCATCGGCGCGATTCAGGACCACATCAGCGGGACCTACCTGCTGACCCACACCAATCCGAAGTTCAACGAGACGCAGGCGCTTGACCTGCTCCGGGCGACCCGCATCGACGAGCTGCCCGAGGCCGACGGCGTCGACGAGGGCGGCGAGGAGTACTGGACCGGCCGCTCGCTGTTCTCGGAGCTGCTGCCGGACGACCTGAATCTGGAGTTCACGTCCTCTGCTGGCGACACTGTCGTCGTCGAGGACGGCCAGATGACTGGCGGCACTATCGACGAGGACGCCGTCGGGGCCTTCGGCGGCGAAATCGTCGACACCATCGCCAAGGACTACTCGCGGACCCGTGCCCGGATTCTCGTCAACGAGGTCTCGGCGCTGGCGATGCGGTCGATCATGCACTTCGGGTTCTCCATCAGCATCGACGACGAGTCTATCCCACGAGAAGCGGAAGAGCAGATCAACGACGCCATCGACAGCGCGT
Source organism: Haloarcula marismortui ATCC 43049 (assembly GCF_000011085.1). Lineage (NCBI taxonomy): Archaea > Methanobacteriati > Methanobacteriota > Halobacteria > Halobacteriales > Haloarculaceae > Haloarcula > Haloarcula marismortui. The sequence goes on along the minus strand of NC_006396.1, from coordinate 2,169,912 downwards.
ACGACCGCGTCGAGGAACTCATCGAGACCTACGACCGCGGCGAACTCGAATCGCTGCCTGGCCGGACCGTCGATGAGACGCTCGAAATGAAGATCATGCAGACGCTGGGCAAGGCGCGTGACTCCGCCGGTGACATCGCCGAGGACCACTTTGGCGAAGACAACCCGGCCGTCATCATGGCCGAATCCGGTGCGCGTGGGTCGATGCTGAACCTGACCCAGATGGCCGGCTGTGTCGGCCAGCAGGCAGTCCGTGGCGAGCGGATCAACCGTGGCTACGAGAACCGAACCCTCTCACACTTCGAGGAGAACGACCTGTCGGCCGACGCCCACGGCTTCGTGGAGGCCTCCTACCGCTCCGGGCTCGGCCCGAAGGAGTTCTTCTTCCACGCCATGGGTGGCCGCGAGGGGCTGGTCGATACGGCCGTCCGGACGTCGAAGTCCGGGTACCTGCAGCGCCGGCTCATCAACGCCCTGTCTGAACTCGAAACGCAGTACGACGGGACCGTCCGGGACACTTCGGACACCATCGTCCAGTTCGAGTTCGGCGAGGACGGCACGTCGCCGGTCGACGTGTCCTCGAATCAGGACGGGGACATCGTGGATGTCGAACAGATCGCCGACAGCGTCCTCGACGAGGAGTTCGAGAGCGAGAAGCAAAAAGAGAGCTTCCTCGGGACCCGCACCGAGCGGACCAACCTCTCGGAGCACGCGGACGACTGGTGGATGGCCGAGGGTGACGACTAACAATGACAGCACACGACGTATCAGCAGACATCGAAGCCGTCGTCGAGGACACTGAGCTGCCGCGACGGCTGAAAGACGAAGTGTACAGCACCATCGAGGAACGTGGCGTCGGCGTCGACGACGCCGACCGCATCGCCAAGGCCGTCGAGACCCGCTACCTCGACACGCGCGTCGACCCACTTGACCCGGTCGGGACCGTCTCGGCTCAGTCCATCGGCGAACCGGGAACGCAGATGACGATGAACACGTTCCACTACGCGGGGGTCGCCGAGATCGACGTGACACAGGGCCTGCCACGGCTCATCGAGCTGGTGGACGCCCGGAAGACGCCGGACACCCCGATGATGACGGTCCACCTTGATGAGGAGTACGCGACGGACCGCGAGCGCGCCCACGAGGTCGTCTGGAAGATCGAGGCGACGCGCATCCTCGCGCTGGGTGACATCTCGACGAACGTCGCGGACATGCTCGTCGAGATCGACCTCAACGAGGACACGCTGCTGGAGCGGTGGCCGACGGTCAACGACACGGACGCCATCGCCGAGGAGATCGCCGAGACCATCGAATCGAATCTCGGCGTCTCGACCCGGCAGGCCGGCACGCTCATCGAGTTCGGCCCGGAGGAACCCAGCTACCGCGACCTCTTGCAGCTGGTCGAGGAGCTACGGGAGATCGTCTTCAAGGGGATCGAGGAGATCACCCGCGTCGTTATCCGCAAGGAGGAGACGGACAACGGCGAGGAGTTCGTCCTCTACACCGAGGGCTCGGACTTCGGCGAAGTGCTGGACATCGAGGGCGTCGACGCCTCCCGGACGACGTGTAACAACATCCACGAGATCTACCGGGAACTCGGCGTCGAAGCGGCCCGCGAGACGCTCATCAACGAGACGATGAACACGCTCGAAGAGCAGGGGCTTGACGACGTGAACGTCCGGCACCTGATGCTCGTGGCCGACATCATGACCAACGAGGGGACTATCGAGTCCATCGGCCGCCACGGCATCTCGGGGTCGAAAGACTCCGTGCTCGCCCGTGCAGCGTTCGAGGTGACGGTTAATCACCTGCTCGACGCCGCCATCCACGGCGAGGTCGACGAACTCGACGGCGTCACGGAGAACGTCATCGTCGGGAAGCCGATCAAACTCGGCACTGGTGATGTCAACCTCCGGATGGGTACGACTCAGGACTGATGCGGGTCGAACTCTCGGACGAAGCACGTCGACTGGTCGCCCTCTTCGAGGACGAGGCAGCCGTCACCGTCCGGGATTGCGTCGTCGATGAGGACCACGACCAGGTGGTGTATCTGGTCAAACGGGGGCAAATGGCCGACGCCATCGGCCCGGGCGGCCAGACGGTCGAGCGCGTCGAGGAACGCCTTGGCCGCGAGGTCAAACTCGTTGAAGCCGCCGAGACGGCCGAGGACTTCGTGGCTAACGCGCTCGCGCCGGCTGCGGTGTACAACGTCACCGTCTCGGAGAACGACGACACCGTTGCCTACGTCGAAGTGGCACAGGAGGACCGCGGAGCCGCGATCGGCCGTGAAGGGCGTAACATCGATGCCGCCCGGCAACTGGCCAAGCGGCACTTCGAAATCGACGGCATCGAACTGACCTGAGCAGGGCGACCTGTTCAGTTCGCCTTTTTCAAAACCGGACTGGAGAACAACCGCCGTTCAGTCGTCGCCCACTGAGACGTCCGACGCGTCGTGCTCGTACACGTCGGTATCGCTGTGTGTGGTTCCGCTATCGACATCGAACGTCTGCAGGAGTTCGCTGAGGTCGCCAGCCTGATCCGACAGGGATTCGATGCCGCTGGTGACCTCATTGATGGTTGCGGTCTGTTCCTCCGCGGCGGCGGCGACGTTCTCGGCGCTGGACGCGGTTTCCTCGCTGATTGTTCCGACTTCGTCGGTCATCGCCACCACCTCCTCCGTCGTCGCGGCCTGTTCGTCGGTAGCGTCGCTGATGGACTGAATGCCGTCATTGACTTCCTCGACCCGGTCGACAATGGCCTCAAGCGATTCGATTGCGTCGTCGACGGTATCGATGCCGTCCGTGACGGAGTCGCCCATCTGTCTGATGTCGGTCACGGCGTCACCGGTGGTGTCCTGCACGTCCTCGATAACCGTTGAGACCTCTTCGGTGGCCTCGGTCGTCTCCTGGGCGAGGCCTTTGATTTCATCGGCGACGACGGCGAACCCTTCACCCGCTTCACCGGCTCGGGCGGCCTCGATAGAGGCGTTCAGGGCGAGCATATTGGTCTGCTCGGCGATGTCGTCGATGAGGTCGACGATGTCGCCTATCTGCTCCATCTCGTCGTCGAGCGACTCGACGCGGTCGATTGTTTCGTCTGCTCGCGTCTCGATGTCGTTCATCACTTCGATAGCCTCTGATGCGCGCTCGCTGCCGGTTTCACCGATTTCGGCGGCTTCGTTCGATGTGGTCGCGACTTCGTCGGCCTGTGCTGCGACCTCTTCGACCGTCGCGGAGAGGCCTGACATCTCGTCGACCGTCTCCTCGATGTTCTCGTACTGCGTCTCCGCGCCGTCGGCGATCTCCTGGACGGATTCACTGACCTCCTCGCTGGCGCCACGGACCTCAGTAGCGCTCGCGGTTATCTGGTCGGCGGAGCCGTCGACGTCGTCGGCGAACTCCCGGATTCGCATGACCGTCTGGCCGAGCTGGGCGAGCATATCGTTGAACGCAGCGGCGATGTCGGCCATCGCGTCGTTGTCCGTGTCGGTGTCGAGTCGCTGGGTGAGGTCGCCGTCGGCTGCCTGCCGCATGACGGCCGAGAACTCTTCGGCCTGCTGTTCGAGCGTTCCTGCTATCTCTTCTGCCTCTGCTTTGGACTCTTCGGCCTCCTGCTGGGCCTGTTCGAGGTCGCTGATGAACGATTCGAGGTTCCCGTGCATACTCGATAGCGACGCGCCGAGTTGACCGGGCACGTCCTTGTCGAGCGCCGGGTCGTCGAACGCCTGTCTGGAGAGTGCGTCGGCCTGTGCGGCGACGGTGTCGAGATAGGTCTTCATCTCGTAGAAGGCGTTCTGGACGTCGCCGACCTCGTCGAGGCGGTCAGACTGTTTGATGTCGGTGTCGAAGTTCCCCACTGCGAGGGCTTCCGCCTGCGTCGAGAGCCGTCTGAGCGACTGCATGATGCCACGACCGACGACCACGCCGATGACGGCGAACCCGGCCAGTGAAACACCGATGATGGCGATGAAACTCCCGATAATACTGTCACGCAGTGCGAAGGCGGTCGATTTCGGGGCCTGCTTGACGACGATCCACGGCGTATCATCGACAGACTCCGCGGCGACCAGGTACGGCCCGCTCCGGGCCACGCCGCTGTCTCCCGTTGTAAGTGCGCTCAGGTTGGCGGAGACGTTGTACTGCGTGCCGATGGTCGAGGCGTCCTCGGCGAACTGGACCGTCCCGTCCTGTCGGACAATCCGCGTTTCACCGCCGTCGATGGAGTTGCGGAACTGGGCCGTCCGTGCGGTCACGTTGTGGACCACAACGACCAGTTTGTCGCTCCGGGCGACCGGGCTCGCGAAGGCGATGTATTTCCCTCCGTCGTAGGTGTACACTGTCGACATATCGACCGAGTTCGACCCGGTGACCGAGAGGACCCCGCCCTCCCACTCGAAGTCGTCCGTCCGGAGCGATGTCTGGCGTCGGTCGCTCAGCGACGACTCCTTGATTTCTAGAGTCTCTTCATTGACGTAGTGGATGGCGTACACCGACTCCGGCTGGTAGAACGCTTGCCGCTGTAACGCGCCACGGATCATCGTCGGGCTTCCATCCTGGACGTCGGACAGCGTCGAGAGGGTTCGTGCGGCGTTTCGCTGGCTCCGAACCCAGTCTGCCGTTGTCGTGGCTGTCTGGACGGCCCCGGTCTGCAGTTCGTTCTCGCGCTGTTCTGTCAGTTCGTCTGCAACCGTCCGCTCCGCGGTGACGCTCACACCCGCAACGAGCAGGGCGATACAGAGAATGATAAGCGCCAACTTCCGGAGATACGTTTGCCGGACGACATCTGGGAGACGTTGTTCAAGTTTCATAGCTACTACGGCAGGTCTGTCTGAATAACTCAAGTGCCGCTACTAGAAACCATCTGCCCAGTTATCACACCTGATTCCGTGCACGCGCGCCATCGCCCTGTTAACGGGTTGTGGCACCGGGACCTGTGGCTTCTGAGACACAGACTGTCGGCTGTACGGCTGCGAAGGGGCTTGTCAATTCAGGCTAACACATCCATCGAACCAGTCACCGCCGATAGTGTCAGCCGACTCCGGCGTGCGGTCGAAGTCGTGGTGCGTGGGTTCCCGACGAACAGTGGAAGTGCCGCACTGCGCCTCACACCCGACTGAAACACCGTGCTGACCGCTTCTTTCCCGTTGTCGTGGCACTCCCCTCACGTTATCTGCCGCACTTTTGACCTGTCTATGGCATAGAACGCCACACACACCGGCGCTACCGGCTGAGTCCGAAAGAGGAGTCTTAAGTACCTCCGAAAGGTACCAGTGCCTACTATGGCGAACGGCAAGTACGCCGCGCGCAAGCTCAAGAAGGACCGCCAGAAGCACCGGTGGTCCGACACTGACTACGCGCGTCGCGAACGCGGCCTGGGCAAGAAGTCCGACCCGCTCGAGGGTGCGCCCCAGGGACGAGGTATTGTACTGGAGAAAGTCGGAATCGAGGCCAAGCAGCCTAACTCCGCTATCCGGAAGTGTGTCCGCGTCCAGCTCATCAAGAACGGTAAGCAGGTCACCGCGTTCTGTCCCGGTGACGGCGCTATCTCTTTCATTGACGAGCACGACGAGGTCACGATCGCAGGTATCGGCGGGGCGAAGGGCCGCGCGATGGGCGACCTCTCCGGTGTCAACTACAAGGTCGAGAAGGTCAACGGTGTCTCTCTCATCGAACTCGTTCGCGGGAACGCGGAGAAACCGGTCCGATAACCATGAGTGCAGAAGACACACCTGAGGCTGACGCTGACGCGGCTGAGGAAAGCGAGCCGGAGACGGCCCGTGCGAAGCTGTTCGGCGAGTGGGATATCACGGACATCGAGTACTCCGACCCCTCGACCGAGCGCTACATCACTGTCACGCCGATCGCCCACACGATGGGGCGCCACGCGGACAAGCAGTTCAAGAAAAGCGAGATCAGCATCGTTGAGCGGCTGATCAACCGCCTGATGCAGACTGACGAAAACACGGGCAAGAAACAGCTTGCGACCTCCATCGTCACTGAGGCGTTCGAACTCGTTCACGAGCGCACCGACGAGAACCCGATTCAGGTGCTCGTCAGTGCTGTCGAGAACAGCGCCCCCCGAGAGGAGACCGTCCGCCTGAAATACGGTGGTATCTCGGTCCCGAAGGCCGTCGACGTCGCGCCACAGCGCCGCGTTGACCAGGCCCTGAAGTTCCTCGCTGAGGGCGTCTACGGTGGCTCGTTCAAGACCACCACGACCGCCGCCGAGGCGCTCGCACAGCAGCTCATCGGTGCTGCCAACGACGACGTCCAGACCTACGCGGTCAACCAGAAAGAAGAGAAAGAACGCGTCGCGGCTGCCGCTCGCTAACTCGGCTGTCTCCGACATCTTTATTCTTCCATACTCGGCAGAGAAATCTATGCGAAACCCCTGCCGTGACGCCCGCTCCCGCCGCCAGTATCTCGCCGCGCTTGGCGGTATCGGGGCGACCGCACTGGCCGGTTGTCGCGGTGAGTCCGGGACACAGACGGAGCCTCCGGATCCGACGCCAACAACCACAACGGCGGCAGGCCCGACTCGGGCGCTAGATCGCTACGACGTATCCCTTAGCCACGAGCGTAGCCAGTTATCCGACACCAACTGGACGGCCCCGACCACGTCGCCAACGGACACGCCGCTCGCCACCGAACCACTCATCGAGGATCTGGAGATCCCGTGGGACCTCTCATTTGCCGCTGACGGCACGCTATTTCTCACTGAGCGGGTCGGTCGCGTTCTCTCGTTTGTGGACGGCAGCGTCCGAACAGTCACCGAACCGGCGGCAGTCATCGACGCGGAGTCGAGCGACGACGGCTGGTGGGTCACCGGCGGTGAGGGCGGCACGCTCGGCGTTGCCGCACATCCAACGTATCCCGATCCGCCGGTGGTGTACGTCTACTACACGACGATGACTGACGACGACGAGCGGGTCAATCGGGTCGTCGCAATGGACGTGTCGGCCGAGGACCCGGCTGCCACGGAGTCCGTCCTCGTCGACAACATTCCCGGGAGCAAGATACACAACGGCGGGCGGCTCACGTTCGGCCCCGAGAACTACCTCTGGATTACGACGGGGGACGCGGGCGACGGCGAACTGTCTGCCGACACCGACTCGCTCGGCGGGAAGGTCCTCCGCGTGACGCCTGCGGGGGACCCCGCTCCCGGGAACCCGGAGCTGGGCGGGGACCCGCGGGTGTTCACCTACGGCCACCGGAACCCACAGGGACTGGCCTGGCTCCCCGACGGAACGCTCGTCGCCTCCGAGCACGGCCCGACCGGGCGGGACGAACTCAACCGCCTCGAAGCTGGGGGCTACTACGGCTGGCCCGACACTCGCAAGCACGCGGAGTACCTCGATGCTGACCCCGAGGTCCGCCGGCCGCTCGCCAACACGGGCAACACTGGTGGGTGGGCACCCTCTGGCTCGCTGTTTTACACTGGCGATGCCGTGCCCTCGCTCCGGAACCGACTGCTCACCGGCGGCCTGAATGGGCAGACACTCCTCGTGACGACGCTAACACCGGCCGGTGCGGACCTGCCACCGGGTGCCGACGCCGAGGTGTATGACGCGGACTGGACCGACGACGCCTACACCGCGACGACCCACTCCCTGCTGGCCAACGAAATCGGTCGGATTCGCCACGTTGAGCAGGGGCCAGACGGCGGGCTGTATCTCGTTACGTCGAACCGCGACGGGCGGGCTGGCGACGGCTTCCCGCGGGAGCACGACGACGAGCTCGTCCGCGTCTCCCCGGCCGAGTGAGCGACGCGCGCGCCCAGCGGAAACGCGCTCCGTGAACCACTGGCTATATTTCGGTTGACGAGAGAGAGAGACCCATGGCAACAGAGCAATCCGTCGACCTTGTTGATGACGACACTGTGGGCTTGTTCACGAAGGCGGTGCTGCTCGCGGCGCTGACCGCGGCGCTCGCACAGATATCTATCCCGCTCCCGGGGACGCTGCCGCCGTTCTCGCTGCAGCCCTTCGGGATGTTCTTCGCCGGCCTGCTACTGGGGCCGCTGTGGGGCGGCGTTGCCCTGCTGTTGTACGTCCTTGTCGGTATCGCCGGCGCGCCGGTGTTCTCGAACGCGAACGCGGGCCTGGGCTACGTCATCGCCGGGCAGGGGACCGGTGGCTTCCTCGTCGGCTTCCTCGTCGGTGCGGTCGTCGCTGGCGCTATCGCACACCGGAGCCTAGCGCCGAAACCGGTCGCTGACCTCTCTGTTCCGGTGCAGGTCGTCGCGTTCGCCGCAGCAATCGCCGTCGTGTACGCTATCGGCATCCCGTGGCTGGCAGTGGTCACCGGACTGCCGCTCGCTCGCGCCGCGGCTGTCATGGCTCCGTACATTCCGCTTGACCTCCTGAAGCTCGGTATCGCGATCGCCATCGTGCAGGGTGGGTATCTCGCCGGTCGATGATCGAGGTCAGCGACCTGCGCTATCGGTACGGCGATGTCGATGTTCTTGACGGGGTCACGCTGTCGATACCTGATGGCCAGTACTGTCTGCTCGTCGGCCCGAACGGGAGCGGCAAGACGACGCTCGTCCGGCATCTCAACGCCCTGCTGACCCCCGACGCCGGAACGGTCACCGTCGACGGGACGGACGTGACGGACGACCCCGTCGTCGCCCGGACACGTATCGGGATGGTGTTCCAGCACCCACGCGACCAGTTCGTTGCTGCGACCGTGGCGGCTGACGTGGCCTTCGGCCCGGAGAATCTTGGGCTCGACAGGGCAGAAATCGACCGCCGAGTCGAAACGGCGCTTGACGCTGTCGACCTCGGTGATGCCGCCGAGAGCCGTATTGACGCCCTCTCCGGCGGCGAGCAGGCCCGCGTCGCCATTGCCGGGGCACTCGCCATGGAGCCGGACTACCTCGTGCTCGATGAACCGCTCGTCGGGCTCGACTGGCCGGCACGGAAGTCAGTACTCGACCACCTCGATGCGCTGGTCGCTGATGGCACGGGCGTCATCGTCGTCACCCACGACCTCCGGGACCTCCACGAGCGGGCCGACCGTCTCGTCGCGCTGCACGCGGGGGAAGTCGTTCTCGACGCGTCGCCAGCCGAAGCGCTCGATGCCCTCCCGGACCTCGGCATCCGAGACCCGCGATGTTGAGCTACCGGCCCGGTTCGACGTTCGCGCATCGGCTGGACCCGCGGTCGAAGCTGCTGGTCCAGTTCGGGCTCGCTATTGCCGCTGTCGCCCACCCCACGCTCCTGTGGCTTATCGGGACGACCGCGTTTGCGCTGGGCACGCTCGCGGCGGCGCGACTCTCGCCGCTGGCCGTCCTGCGCTCCTATCGGGTTGTCCTTGCTGTGCTGGCGCTGGCCCCGTTCGTCGCCGGCGTAGCGCTTGGCCCACCGTGGTTTCGAGTCGACCCGGCGCTGCGCTCGGCGTTGCACGTCGGGCGCATCCTCCCGGTGTTGCTCGTCAGCGCCGCCTACCTCACGTCGACGCCGGTTCGGGACACGCGGGCGGCGGTCCAGCGTCTGATACCCGGAAAACCCGGCCAGATTCTCGGCATTGGGATGGCGCTCGTCGTCCGATTGTTCCCGCTGGTGCTCGCTGACGTTCGCGAGGTGCGCGACGCGATCCACGCCCGTGGTGGCGAGGCTCGCCCGCTACGGGACCGCGCTCGGCTGCTCGCCGTCCGGTCGCTAGAACGGACGCTCGACCGCTCGGACCGGCTTTCTGTCGCCCTGCGAGCTCGCTGTTTCGCGTGGAACCCGACACTTCCGCCGCTTGCCTTTGACCGACGCGACTACCCGGTGCTCGCCGTCGGCATCGCGCTGGCGGCGTCGCCGCTCATTCCGATGTAGCTGTTCGACACTCTCTCACTCGACGATATCGACACCGGTAATTTCGAACCGTGCGCCGCCCTCGCTACTCTCGCCGATGGTCACCGTCCAGTCGTGGGCGTCGGCGATCTCCGCGACGATCCAGAGCCCGAATCCAGTTCCGGCGTCCGACGTCGAGTATCCGGTCTCGAACGCGCGCGACCGGTCTTCCTCGTCGATACCCTCGCCGTTGTCCTCGACGTAGAAGCCGTCGTCAAGATCGCCGAGCGTGACGGTCACGTCGTTGCCGCCGTGTTCCACGCTGTCGTCGGCCCCCGGCCGACTGCTTGTGGAGCCATGCTCCACACTGTTGCTGAACAGGTTCTCGAGCAGTTGTTCTAATCGGCTCCTGTCGGCACGAACGATGGCGTCCGTCTCGACAGTGAGTTCGGCCTCGTTGGTTTCGACGTTGTGCCAGCACTGCTCGGCCGCATCCGAGAGCGCCACTACGCCGGTGTCAACCGCCGACTGCTCGTCGCGTGCAGCCGCGAGCAGGTCGTCGATGAGCGTCCGCATCCGCGCGAGTGCGTCGCTGGCGCTGTCGAGGTGCTCACTGTCGTATTCCTGCTGGGCCAGTTCGATGCGTCCCTCGGCGACAGATAGCGGGTTCCTGAGGTCGTGGCTGACGATGCTGGTGAACTCTTCGAGGCGCTCGTTGGTCTCCTCCAGTTCCTGTTCGCGGCGCTTGCGCTCGGTGATGTCACGGTCGATACCGAGTGCCCGAACCGGTGTCCCGTCGCTATCGGATTCGACGCGCCCTTTCGCCTCCATCCAGCGAACCTCGCCGTCACGGATGATCCGGAACTCGGCTTCGTACATTCCGGTCTCGGCCGCCGATTCGATGCGGGTCGCCACCTCCGCCTGATCCTCGGGATGGACCAGCGGTAAAAACTCGTCCAGCGACTCGATGTCAGTGCCATACAGCGTCTCGGACCCGGGGTAGTACGCCAGGTCGCCGGACTCGAACTCTCGGTCCCAGACGACCGTCTTGGTCGTCTCTAGCGCGATCTCCATTCGTTCGCGCGCGCCCTCAAGTTCGCGCTCCCGGAGCTTTCGGTCGGTGATGTCCTGGACAGAGCCCCGGAGTTTGACAACGTCGCCGTTCTCGGTGACCGGTTTACACAGCGCGCGAACCCATCGGTAGTGGTCGCCGTCGCCGATACGCACCTCCATGTCGTACCCCTCGGCCGTTTCTATCGCCCGATGGAACTCAGTCCTGACAGTTTCCCTGTCGTCGGGGTGGTACAGATCGATGATAGAGTCGATTCTCAGTTCGTCGTCCGGCGTCAGCCCGTGTATCCGGTAAAACTCGCTTGTTACCGTCATTTCGGGGGGGTCGCTCGTCACGTCTACCTCCCAACCGCCGACGCTTGCGATTCGCTGAGCCTGGCCGAGAAGTTCCTTCGTCCGCGTAAGTTCCTGTTCGCGTGCCTGCCGTTCAGTGATGTCTCGGCCGATGCCGGCGAGCATCGGATTCCCGTCGGGGTCCTCGACACGGGTCGCCGTGAATTCGTGCGGGATCTGGTCCCCCGATTTCGTTATAAACGGCACTTCCACGCGGGTGGTCCCGCCCTCAAACACCGATTCGATAGCGGCCGAAACGAGGTCTCGATACTCCTCTGGGAAGAACTCGGCACCGTGAGTCCCGGCTACTTCCGCGGCTGAGTAACCGGTCACGTTTAGCAGACTCTCGTTCCAGCGCCGGAAGCAGCCGTCGCTGTCGAGGACGTAGAACACGTCGTCGATGGCATCCAGCATCTCGTCGGTGTACTCCTTGTATCGTTCGAGGCGCTGCTCGCGCTGCTGGCGTTCGAGTTCGTAGCTCACCCACTGCGTTGCGAGATGGACGAACGTCTTCTCCTCCTCTGTGAATGGGCTCTTTCGGGGTGAGCGGTCGACGAAACAGAGCGTCCCTGAATGCGCGTTACAGACACGGACCTCGCTGCTGATGTACGTCTCGTATTCCCAGCGGTCGTATGCCGGGTCCGAGGCCCACCCCTCTTCGGACGCTTCCGCGATTGCCATGACGCTCCCTGTGTCAATCATCTTCCGGCAGTACGCCTCCGACAGCGGTGTGACGGTTCCTGGCTTGAGCCGTTCGTCGCTCCCGCTCGCATAGCGGACGGTGAACTCGTCGCGGTCAGTATCGTTCGCGGACAGGAACGCGCCAGCGGTCCCAAGGCGCTCCCGACCGAGGTCCAAAACCGCCTGTATCTTCTCTTCAAACGAGGCGTCGGGGTCGGCGCTGATCTCGTAGAGCTTCCGGAGCGTCTGGTTGTGCTCAGTGAGCTGGTTCTTGGTGGCTTCGAGTTCGCGCTCGTGGTTCCGACGCTCGGTGATGTCACGAGCGAATCCGGCCACGCGAACTGTCTCGCCGGCATCGTTCGTGATCGGCTCGCCCTGTATCCAGACCCACCGTTGATACTCCTCTGTTGCGTTGACACGGCACTCGACGTCAGCCGACTCGCCGTCCATGAGGCTCTGCATCGTGTCTTTCATCAGTTCGCGGTCCTCGGGATGGATACCGTTCAGGAAGTCGTGGGGGTTCTCCCGGAGCTTGGCGACTGACCGTCCCCAGATGTCCTCGTAGGCGGAGTTGATGACAAGAACCTCGCTCAGGTCGGCTGTGAACTCCCAGAGGATATCGTTGGTCGCTTCCGTGAGTTCGCGGACGCGGCGCTCTGACTTGGCGGCCTGTTGCTTCGCGCGATACTCGGAGACCGCGTTTTCGATGCGGTTCGCCAGCAGTTCGTACACCTCGACACCGAACGACTTCTGCAAATAGTCGGTTACGCCCACCGAGATGGCTTCGCTGGCTACCTCTTCGCTCCCTTTGCCGGTGAACAGAATGAACGGTAGATCCGGGTTTGTCTCCCGAATCGCATCGAGCAGTTCGACGCCGTTCATCTTGGGCATATCGTAGTCGGAGACGACAGCATCGAACCCGTTCTGGGCGAGCCGGTCGAGCCCGTCTCGTGCGCTAGTCGCGGTTTCAACGGAGATTCGGTCGTCCGCGGCCTCTAGAGAATCCGCTGCGACAGCCACGAAGTCGGGGTCGTCATCGATGTGTAGTACCCGAATTCGGTCGCCGACAACATCGGTACCCCCGCCGAGATGCCGACCACGAAGCGCCTCGGTCATAGTCAACTAGTTCACAAGTCCACGCAAAAACAGTTCTGCCCGCTACTCTACGTTTGCGCGTGAGCGAAGCCTGCAGTCAATGATGACGAGAGCGTCACCTGTGTGTGACAACAACGGACCGTCAGCGACCCGATAGGACAGGGATATTCGGCTTCAGTCTGCTGCGCGGCTGCCGCCGCCAGCGTATGCGCGAGTCACGTCGACGAGCGCCTTCCGGAACTCGGACTCATCTGGCTCGGGCGAGAGTGCTGCGAAGTGGCGCTTGAACTCCGTCAGATCGACTGATTCGGCGTCCTGGGCCGCGGCATGGGCGAGGTCGTACAGCCGGTGGTCTGTCTCGACCAGGTCGTGGCGTTCACACAGCGCAAGGGCGAACGCTGCGTTGACGGCCGTGATATCCGGGTCTGCAGCGGGCGTCAGCCGCGCGGCCGGTTCGCTTGGCTGTCGCACCCGGGTTGACGATGTCGAGCGGTCCCACGTCGGTGGGTCGCCGGGCCGGTCCGCGACGGCAGCCGCGAGGCTGGCTTCCAGAAACGGCACCAGTTTGTCGCCGGGCACCACTGGCATCCAGATATCGTCGGCGTAGACGTCTTTCATGTGGTTGGCGATCTGGTAACAGTGCGTGAGCTTTCGCTGTTCGACCGAACGCCCTGCCAGCGCGAGGTAGATGGCTTCTCGCGTCGATTGTGTGTGCGATGGATGCCCGCATTCGTGGTGGTGCATGTGTGCGTACTCGTGTAACGCCAGCTCGCGGGCCATCGCGCTCGTCGCGGCCTGACGGGAGATTGTCAGCCGGTGGGCGTCGTCGCTGTGGCTGACGCGGGTACGTTCATCAGGGTCCTCCCGGACCCGGACTGTCACTGGTCGTTTCAGGTCGTGTTCCGTCGAGAAGAGGTCCCTCGCTCCGAGAAACGGTTCGGCCGGCCCACCCTGCACGTGCACGTCCATGTGTCACTTTCTCATGGGCCACAGAGCTATTAATCCACGGGTGGGGGCAGCGTTCGCACGCAGCGCTCAGGACTCAAGCGCCGCGAAACCGCGCTCCAGATCCGCCCGGAGGTCCTCGACATCCTCGATACCGACTGAAAGGCGGATGAGCGTATCAGAGATGCCGAGTTCGTCCCGCGCCGCCGGTGAGAGCGGTTCGTGCGTCATCGCCGCCGGAAGCTCCGCCAGGCTTTCGACGCCGCCAAGGCTGACTGCCAGCGTCACCGTCTCTAGAGCTTCGAGAAATTGTTTTGCGTCGGCCATGTCTCCGGCCAGTTCGAACGAGAGCACGCCGCCAAAGCCCTGCATCTGCTCGCGAGCGAGGTCGTGCTGCGGGTGGCTCTCTAACCCTGGGTAGTGGACCGTTTCGACGTGCTCGTGGTCGTCGAGGTACTGCGCAAGGGCCATGGCGTTGTTCTCGTGGCGAGTCATCCGAACGCCCAGCGTTTTGATGCCCCGCGAGATGAGATAGCTGTCGAACGGGGCGAGCATATTCCCGAGGGCGATTTGCTGGCGGAACTCTACCCGCTCGGCGACCTCGGGGTCGTCGGTAATCAATGCGCCGCCAACAGCATCGCTGTGGCCGTTGAGGTACTTCGTTGTGCTGTGGACCACGAGGTCCGCACCGAGCGACAGCGGCTGTTGGAAGTACGGACTCGCGAAGGTGTTGTCGACCCCGACCGTCGCGTCGTAGTCGGCGGCGACGGCCGCAATCGCATCGATATCACACAGTTTGATGCGTGGGTTCGTTGGTGTCTCGACCCAGACTAGCTCTGTTGCCGGCGTCATCGCGGCCGCTACAGCGTCGGCATCAGTCGCATCGACGAACTCCACGTCGACACCAAGCTGGTCCCGGAACAGCGTTTCGAACATCCGGCGCGTGCCCGCGTACAGGTCATCAAACGCAACGACATGGTCGCCCGGCTCGACCAGTGAGAGCACCGCTGTTGCAACGGCTGCTGTCCCCGAACTGAACGCATAGGCCCGCTCGCCGCCTTCGAGCGCGGCTAACTCCTGTTCGAGGCCGTGTCGTGTCGGGTTCGACAGCCGCGAGTAGAGAAACTCCCCGTCCCCGGGGTTGATGTCTTCTAGAGACAGGTCCGTGTCGAGCCCGGCCAGTTCGTAGGTCGAGGAGAGATGTATCGGGAGCGTGACATCCCCTGCTGCTGACGTCGTCTCAGTATCGACTGCGATTGTGTCGAGGTGTGGACGTCGAGTCATACGCTCCCGTCTGCTGGCTGGCGCTAATACCTTTGCAATCATTACTCATCTGCCTGCAAATAATTATAATCGCTGCGCATACCTCTCTGGCTACCGACGGGCCGGAATGCCAGACCATGCCACGCGAACGGCCGAATTTCGAGCGGTCACGGCCGTAGTGAAACACTATCCTTTTGACCCTGCTGTTGATAGAAAGCTGTATAATGGGCCGACGTAAGAAAATCGTCCAAGAATGTGAGACACTGATGGACGATCCGGAGCACATCCGGAACATCGCCATCGCTGCTCACGTCGATCACGGAAAGACGACACTGACAGACAATCTGCTGGCCGGTGCCGGCATGATTTCTGACGACACTGCCGGCGAACAGCTGGCGATGGACACCGAAGAAGACGAACAGGAACGTGGGATCACCATCGACGCGGCTAACGTTTCGATGACCCACGAGTACGAGGACCAGAACCACCTCATCAACCTTATCGACACCCCTGGCCACGTCGACTTCGGTGGCGACGTGACCCGCGCGATGCGTGCCGTCGACGGCGCGCTGGTGGTCGTCGACGCCGTCGAGGGCGCGATGCCCCAAACCGAGACGGTGCTCCGGCAGGCGCTCCGCGAGGGCGTCAAGCCGACGCTGTTCATCAACAAGGTCGACCGCCTCATCTCCGAACTTCAGGAAGGCCCTGAAGAGATGCAGAAGCGCCTGCTCGCGGTCATCCAGGACGTCAACGACCTCATCCGCGGCATGACCGAGGAGATGGACGACATCGAGGACTGGACGGTCTCCGTCGAGGAAGGGACCGTCGGCTTCGGCTCCGCGCTGTACAAGTGGGGTGTCTCGATGCCGTCGATGCAGCGGACCGGCATGGACTTCGGCGAAATCATGGAGCTCGAACGTGCGGACAACCGCCAGGAACTCCACGAGCGCACGCCGCTGTCCGACGTGGTGCTCGACATGGTGTGTGAGCACTTCCCCAACCCTGTCGACGCCCAGCCGATGCGCGTTCCGCGTATCTGGCGTGGTGACGCCGAATCCCAGCTCGCTGACGACATGCGGCTGGTCAACGAGGACGGCGAAGTCGTCCTGATGGTTACTGACATCGGTGTCGACCCTCACGCCGGCGAAATCGCCGCCGGGCGTGTCTTCTCCGGCACGCTGGAGAAGGGTCAGGAGCTGTACGTCTCCGGGACTGCGGGCAAGAACCGCATCCAGAGCGTCGGCATCTACATGGGTGGCGAGCGCGAGGAAGTCGACCGCGTCCCCGCCGGAAATATCGCCGCCGTCACGGGCCTCAAGGACGCCATCGCTGGCTCCACCGTCTCAAGCGAGGAGATGACGCCGTTCGAGTCCATCGAGCACATCTCGGAGCCGGTCATCACGAAGTCCGTCGAGGCACAGAACATGGACGACCTGCCGAAGCTCATCGAGACGCTCCAGCAGGTCGCCAAGGAAGACCCGACCATTCAGGTCGAAATTAACGAGGATACCGGCGAGCACCTCATCTCCGGGCAGGGTGAACTCCACCTAGAAGTCATCGGTCAGCGTATCGAGCGCAATCAGGGCATCCCGATCAACACCGGTGAGCCGATTGTTGTCTACCGCGAGGCCCCGCAGGAAGACAGCCGCGAAGTCGAAGGTCGGTCGCCAAACAACCACAACCGCTTCTACATCAGCATCGAGCCGCTCGGCGAGGACATCGTCGAGACGATCAAGATGGGCGAGGCGTCGATGGACATGCCGGAACTGGAGCGCCGTGAAGCGCTGCAGGAGGCCGGTATGGACAAGGACGACTCCCAGAACATCGAGCACATCCACGGGACCAACATCCTGCTTGATGAGACGAAGGGTATCCAGCACCTCAACGAGACGATGGAGCTCGTCATCGAAGGTCTCGAAGAGGCCCTCGACGACGGTCCGCTCGCGTCCGAGCCGGTCCAGGGGTCGCTCATCCGTCTCCACGACGCCCGCCTCCACGAGGACGCCATCCACCGCGGTCCGGCCCAGGTTATCCCGGCCGTCCGCGAGGCTGTGCACAACTCCCTCATTGACGCCAGCATCAAGCTGCTGGAGCCGATTCAGCAGGTCCGCATCGACGTGCCCAACGACCACATGGGCGCTGCGAGCGGCGAGATTCAGGGTCGCCGTGGCCGCGTCGACGACATGTACCAGGAAGGCGACCTGATGGTCGTCGAAGGCGTCGCCCCGGTTGACGAGATGATCGGCTTCTCCTCCGACATCCGCTCCGCGACCGAGGGCCGTGCCTCCTGGAACACCGAAAACGCCGGCTTCCAGGTCCTTGCCGACAATCTCCAGCCCGACAAGATCAGCGAGATCCGAGAGCGCAAGGGGATGAAGCAGGAACTGAACCCGGCCATCGACTACTTCTAAGTACCTTTTTACTTCGTCGGGTTTCCTCGCGCCGCCGACGGCGGCGCTGCGGGAACCACTCCTCGTAAAAATCTACGCTAAAAACGACCTCCGAGTCGCGCTCTGCGAGCGCGCTCGGAGCGAAACCGCGCGCCGCCGGCGCGCGGTATGCCGTCTGCCCGCTTTCTCTTGTCTCTCCCCCGCTACAGGACTGCTCTCATTCTCCCGCTTGTTCCCGTAACCGGTCGATTCGGTTCCCCAGCGGTGGCGATTTCGAGAACGGGTTCGCGAGTCGTCGTCGGGGCGGCTCCATGTCGTGGACGTCGGCGTACCGTTCGAGGGCGTCCGCGACGGTATCCGGGCCAACGCCCTCGGCCGCGTAGTCGTCGGCTGCCCGGACGCCGCGGCGAGTGACCCACAGGGTGACGACGAGCAGTCCGAGACTCGCGCCGACAAGGGGCCACAGCGGGCCGATGTCAGCCAGTGCCGCGAACACCGGGACCAGCGCGATGAGCAGGCCACCGATAAGTCGAGCACGCACGCGGGCCTCCTGACGGCCAGCCTGAACTGCGAGCAGGGCCGTTGCCATCTCGTCGTCAAACACGTCGAGGAACGTGCTCGTCACGAACAGGCGACGGTAGCCCGGGGCTCCACGGACAATCACGTTCGCGGTTCCTTCCTGTTCGGTGTCAAGCACCCGAACGTCGCGGACGGTCAGTCCTGCGCGCTCCCGGAGTCGGTTCAGTGTTTCCGTCGTCTGGTCGTCCGGCGTATCTACCGACCGCACTAGTGGGATAAACCACGGGGCAATGACCTGTACGCCGATGCCGAAAGCGGCAAGAAGTGCCAACAGCGCGACTGACGACAGTCCGGCCTCAAGCGGTGCGACGACGACAGTCACCAGCACGGTGATTCCGAGGATGTACCGACCCATCCGGATGACCGCCTGACTGGTCGATAGTTTGATCTCCCGAACGCTGCGGATGCCCGGGACAGCTGGCGCGTAGGCGGCCAGCCCGACGAGACCAGCTGCGAGCAGTTCGGCGAACGTCGCTAGCACCGCTCCGACGACTCCGGTCTGTCCGCCGGCAATTAAGTGGCCGAGTCCAAGTAACAGAAAGACGACGTACGACAGCAGCGTGAACGGGAGAACGATACCGAGCAACAACTGCCGGTATCTGACGACGGGGTTCGAGAGGCGCTGTACGACCGTGCTTCCGATCCCGCCGATGCCTGCTCCGACGACAGCGAACAGTCCGAAGACGAGCAACGCTGCGCCTGTCGACACTGATGTAGCTTGGAGGGCGTACACATACGACTCCCTCTGCCCTGAGCCAAAAAAACGTAGCGTTCACCTGTCTGTATCCGGCACGAGCGTGGTTTGCCCCACGTTTAGGTCCATCGGCGCTGAACAGAGCGGTATGAGCGACCGCCTGCATCAGATTGTGGACCTTCTCGTGGCTGCTATCATCGCCGGCACGTCGACGTTCATCTGGAGTTTCGTTCTGCCGACGGGGCTGGCGCTGACGCTTGCGGGGATGTTCGCGGCGATGTACTACTTCTCACGTAACCCCTGGGGGTCGCCTCGCGGCGAGGCGTACAACGAGTGGATCGATGACCTGTATGACCGGTTTCTGCCCTGAGACCAAACGAACGGTTTCTTATACGTGCCCCTGCTGAGTCATCCACAATGAGCCGAGATACTCAGGAGGTGAGCGGGCGATGAGCGACTCGACCGACGAGGTACGGTCCTACACAGTTCGGCTGGAACTGGTCGACGAACCGGGCGAACTGCTGCGGGCGCTCGAGCCCATCGCCACGAACGGCGGGAACCTCCTCTCTATCTTCCACGAGCGGGGGAACGTGACCCCGCGGGGGCACATCCCCGTGGAGGTCGACTTGGAGGCGACCCCCGAGCGGTTCGACGGGATCGTCGACGCACTCCGGGACGCAGGTATCAACGTCATTCAGGCCGGAGCCGAGCAGTACAGCGAGGCGCTGACGATCATCCTCACCGGCCACCTCGTCAACACTGACCTCTCCGATACACTCTCGCGGATTCACGAATCGACGGACGCGACCGTGACCGACCTCTCGCTGTCGGCCCCGGAGGGCACCGACGATGCCTCCAGCGCGCGCATTCGCCTGGCGACAGAGGAAGGGGCAGTCGACGAGACGATGTCCGCCATTCGTACCGTTGCTGACGAGAAGGGACTCCACGTCATCGAACCGCTTGCGGCGGGAGGTGAAGCATGAAACTCGCCGTCATCGGAGCCGGCGCCGTCGGCTCCTCCGTCGTCGAACTGGCGAGCGACCACGGCCATTCAGTTACTGCATTTGCTGACTCCAGTAGCGCCGTCATCGACAGCGCCGGTATCGACACCGCTGCGGTTCTCGACCGGAAACGAACCGACGGCGTCGTCGGGAGCGGTGCACCCGAAGACGCGCTTTCGGCTGAGTACGACGTGCTTGTCGAGGCAACGCCGACGACGCTCGGCGACGCCGAACCCGGCTTCGGACATATCCAGGCCGCGCTCGAACGGGACCGACACGCCGTGCTGGCGAACAAAGGCCCGGTCGCCGAGCGGTACGCAGACGTTCGCGCGCTGGAGCGCGAAAGCGAGGGGAATGTGCTGTTCGAGGCGACTGTCGGTGGTGCGATGCCGATCCTCTCGACCATCGATGACTTCGACCCGAGCCATATCACCGCCGTCCGTGGGGTACTCAACGGCACGGCGAACTTCATTCTCTCACGGATGGCGACTGAGGGCCTCGATTACGAGCACGTCCTCGCGGAAGCGCAGGACTTGGGCGTCGCCGAGGCCGACCCGACCTTCGACGTGGACGGCACCGACGCGGCGCTGAAAGGCGTCATCATCGCGAACGTCCTGTCCGATGACGAGACGGAGTACACGCTCGATGACGCTGAAGTGACAGGGATTCAGGAGATATCCGGTAGCGCGCTCGAACTCGCGCGGGCGGACGGTCGGACTGTCCGGCTCATCGCCGAGGTGGTTGAAGGCTCCGTCCGCGTCGGCCCGCGACTCGTGCCGGACAACGCGCCGCTCGCCGTCTCCGGGACCCGGAACATTGCGCAGCTAGAGACCGAACACGCCGGCCAGCTCAACATCTCCGGTCGTGGTGCCGGCGGCCCGGAGACGGCGAGCGCGGTGCTCGCCGATATCGGCCGACTGTAGCGCCGAGCCGAACAGTTCCGTTTTTAGCGGCGTTGTCTACCAGAAACGCCTTTGAATCAGCCTTATTTACGAGGATAGAAAGTATTATTTCACACGCTATTATATTGAACTATATGACAAGTAAAGCGACGGTAACGAATGTGGGTGCGGAGGCCGACGATGTCGTGTTCGGTCTCTCGGCAACCATCGCTGCGGCAGTCGCCTACCTCCTGCCGTTCGGTATCATCTTTCTCCTCATCGAGGACGACAACGAGTTCGTCAGGTACAACACAGCACAGAGTGTTGCCTACACCCTCGGACTGTACCTGTTCCGTTTTGCCCTCAACTTCGTCTTTGGCATGATGCCAGGGTTCGTGTCTCTGCTGGTCGCGCCGTTCATGATGGTATTTAACCTCGCCATCTTCGTCGGCCTCGTGTTCATGGCGTACAAAGCCTTCTCCGGTGACCTGTTCGAGGCTCCGGTCTTCGCCGACATGGCGCACTCGCTCGAAGAATCGATTTAACCGGCCGCCGTCTCTTTTGCTACCGTCGAACGACTGTCTCACCAGTCCGATGTCTGTACCTGAGAGTCCCTGAAAACGGCTGACACTGGCGCTACCGGTCAGTTGTCGAAACACACGCTCCGGGTGCCACACTACCATGCCATGGCGTGCCGAATCGCAAGAAAGCGACGGCCTGACGCTTACACGCTTTCGAAATCGTTTTATGAACCACCAGCTAATAAACCCGATACAGCGCCTCTGCGCGTGAGAGATAACAATGAGCGACGAACAACACCAGAACCTGGCCATTATCGGCCACGTCGACCACGGGAAGAGCACGCTCGTCGGCCGACTCCTGTACGAGACAGGATCGGTACCGGAGCACGTCATCGAACAGCACAAGGAAGAAGCCGAGGAGAAGGGCAAGGGCGGCTTCGAGTTCGCCTACGTCATGGACAACCTCGCCGAAGAGCGTGAGCGTGGTGTCACCATCGACATCGCCCACCAGGAGTTCAGCACCGACACCTACGATTTCACCATCGTGGACTGTCCTGGTCACCGCGACTTCGTGAAGAACATGATTACCGGCGCGTCCCAGGCCGACAACGCCGTCCTGGTCGTCGCCGCCGACGACGGTGTCCAGCCGCAGACCCAGGAGCACGTGTTCCTGGCCCGCACTCTGGGCATCGGTGAACTCATCGTTGCCGTCAACAAAATGGACCTCGTCGACTACGGCGAGTCCGAGTACAAGCAGGTCGTCGAAGAGGTCAAGGACCTCCTCACTCAGGTCCGCTTCGACTCCGAGAACGCCAAGTTCATCCCGGTCTCCGCATTCGAAGGCGACAACATCGCCGAGGAGTCCGAGCACACGGGCTGGTACGACGGCGAAATCCTGCTGGAAGCACTCAACGAGCTGCCGGCACCGGAGCCGCCGACGGACGCGCCGCTCCGACTGCCGATTCAGGACGTCTACACCATCTCCGGTATCGGTACGGTCCCGGTTGGCCGTGTCGAGACGGGTATCCTGAACACGGGCGACAACGTCAGCTTCCAGCCGTCTGACGTCTCCGGTGAAGTGAAGACCGTCGAGATGCACCACGAGGAAGTCCCGAAGGCCGAGCCCGGTGACAACGTCGGGTTCAACGTCCGTGGCGTCGGCAAGGACGACATCCGACGCGGTGACGTCTGTGGTCCGGCCGACGACCCGCCATCGGTCGCCGAGACCTTCCAGGCCCAGATTGTCGTGATGCAGCACCCGTCCGTCATCACCGAGGGTTACACGCCGGTCTTCCACGCTCACACGGCACAGGTCGCCTGTACCGTCGAGTCCATCGACAAGAAGATCGACCCATCCTCCGGCGAGGTCGCCGAGGAGAACCCTGACTTCATCCAGAACGGGGACGCTGCCGTCGTGACGGTCCGCCCACAGAAGCCACTCAGCATCGAGCCGTCCTCCGAGATTCCGGAGCTCGGCTCGTTCGCTATCCGCGACATGGGTCAGACCATCGCCGCCGGCAAAGTCCTCGGCGTCAACGAGCGATAACGTATGTCCCAGCAGGCACGCGTTCGGCTCGCGGGCACAAGCCCCGAGGACCTCGACGACATCTGCGCGGACGTGCGAGAGATCGCGAACAAGACCGGCGTCGAACTCTCCGGTCCGGTTCCGCTCCCAACCAAGACGCTGGAGGTTCCCAGCCGCAAGTCCCCTGACGGTGAGGGGACTGCAACGTGGGAACACTGGGAGATGCGCGTCCACAAGCGGCTCATCGATATCGACGCCGACGAACGGGCACTGCGCCAGCTGATGCGCATCCAGGTTCCCAACGACGTCTCCATCGAGATCGTCCTCGAGGACTGATCCCCGAGGGCTGTCGCTTCGCGACAGCGTCGGTGTGCCACCCGTCCGAACCGCTGGCCGGGACAGTGTGAATCGCTATCGAAGGCCGCTCTCACGCGCAGGGTTTTTATAACTCCGCGTTCGAGTGGCAGACCACGCGGGCTCGTAGATCAGTGGCAGATCGCTTCCTTCGCAAGGAAGAGGCCCCGGGTTCAAATCCCGGCGAGTCCATAGCGTTACTTCGTTCTGGCGAACTATCCCGAAAAGCGCCAGTTCCGCCCTTCTATCTGAATCTTTCTCGCAGATCCATCTGCGTATAAACTCGAAATCAAATCGAACCACGAACGGTTACGCATCATCTGGGGTGCAGTCTTGCGATTTTGCGAAGGATTTGGCCGCTTCCTGGGCGGGGGTGGTTTCTCTTGAGTAACCGACTTGTCGAGAACGCAACTATCGAGAAGTCGAACTGCCGGCACTGCGGGGCACACGTTTCGCGTGACTTCCGGCGGACCTTCGGCGATGGCGATGATATCGCCCACCGCTGTCCAGCCTGTGACTGTATGCCCCGCATCTCTCGGGGAACTGCAGCTGGGAAAGAACTCGACTACCCAGACCCGCAAGACCAGCCACAGCGGAACCAGGGAGGTCGAGTGGAAGCACGAACTGACGGGGGTGAGAGCCTGTGAGTCCACAGTCCTCTCTCTTCGATTACGAACCGGACCTGTCGCCACTGACTGATGCCGAGAGAGAGGTGTACGAGGCTGTGGGCATGGGTCAGTATGGGCCACGGGAGTACGCTCGCAGGACTGGCCGTTCACCCGGTACTGTGGGCAACCTCCTTGCTCGTGCTCGTGAAAAAATGGAGGTGGTTCCGGCGTGACTGGGTTCGTCCGCGCCGCAGAATTGTACGACGTCGAAGCGGGTGAACCCCTTCAGTTCGACTGGACGAATCTCCAACCGCTTGCGGAGAGTCAAGCCGAGGTCGAGCGGGCGGTGGCTGCCGTCAAGACTGATGGGGGGCGATGCGAACGATAGGGCTGGCCCCTCACGAACTCCACGCCAATCTCCTGTTCAATAGCGACGGCCTTGCGCCGTTTTTCGCACTGGACAGTGAGGTCAAGGCTGGTGAGGGGTCAAAGAGCGGCGAGTTCCTGCAGGACGGCGAGCGGTGGGTCGTTCGTCTCTCCTACCAGGACAGCAATATCGTTCACCCCGGCGAGCGGACACCACAGGGAACGGACTGGCAGCTGCAGAATATGCGCGAGTACCGGCTGAAGGTCGCTCGTCATCCCGAAGAGGATTCGGTCGGTCAGCAGGATTTCGTAGCCCATGTTGCCCCACGCTGGCCCGCGATGCAGGGCGAGCGTGACGACGGCAGCCGTATCGAGATTCCCGTTCCGGACGGCTTCGGCGAAGGTGTAAATGTCCGCGTGAAGGGCTCGAATATCGAGTTCCATCGATATCCCGAGCTACTGCAGCGGGCAGCCATCGAGATCGGGGTCACCGGTCGGTACTTCGAGGAGCCACACCTCTACAGCAACGTTCAGGACGCAGAGAAGTACGCCCGGATTCATCGCGACGCCAGTGGACCGGTCCATGCTCGCGATGGGCCGATTGCGGCGATGGGCCACCTGTTAGAATCCGACCGCCGCGGCTATCGGAAGGTCGTCCAGAACGATGACGATGAGCGCGGGCGGAACCTGCCAGGATACTACCACACGGCCACACTCGGACCGAAGCGGATTCGAGAAGCGTTCCCCGACCACCACCTCCCCAAGGAGGTGAAGCACTACTACGCCCGTGAGGCGCTGTCTGTGCCCGACGACCATCCGCTATCCCACCCGAAGGTCGGTTCGTCCCTGCAGGCATCGCTACTGGATGATGACGAAACTGTCCGGTGGCGCGACTTGGAGACGCTAGAACGGGAGTTAGATCAGACTGTGTTGTCTGTACTGGCCGATGCGGGTATCGACATAGCACCATCTGGTTCCGGCCCATTTGTCGAAGATTCGTACTTCGAGCCGGAGTTGGACCATTCCGGTCCCGAACCGGTGGGCTTGGATCTGACGCGAGTCGAGCAGAAGCAGGAGAGTGTCGTCGTGCGCCATCTCTCAGACGGGCTCTCGCCGGTGCAGTGGGAAGCCCTGGAGATGTTGGTAGCAGACGGCGGGCAGGTTGCTCCGGCGGATATCGCCGACGAGTACGGCCGTCATGTCGAGAGTGTCCGTCGAGCGCTTCGAGAGATGGAAGACTTGGTGATATCGGACTACGCCGATGTGTCCCTCCGGTCGGAGTACGTCGCAGAGATGGTTCACGCCGCCGTCGACGAGGCGCGTGAAGCCACTCGCCGTGCTGTCGATACCGCGGCGAAGGCCGCGGAAGCAGCCGAACGTGGGCTGGAGAATACGATGAGCGCGTTCATCGCGTGGGCAGCTCGCCATGGTATCGATGTAAAGGACGCCCGAGAGGCACAGATGACCCTGCGGTTCGGGGAGATCGAGAAGCACGGGAAAGCGATTCGCGAAGGCTTCCGGGTGTGGAAAGACGCGGGAATGCCAGAAGAACGCTACCGGCAGGCCCAGGTCCAACTCTCGGACGGCTCGCGAGGGACGGCCTGGCGCTGGCTGGCTACCGAGTAGCGGCCCGCCCGCTGAGAGGCATCACTGTCCAGCACCCCGGAAACACCACTTGTTTTGCCGATTTCTCCCACTGTCCGGCACGGTCGCCGACGTGATTGAGGCTTGATCGGGCCAGTGGCCCGCCCATCGCCTGAACGGAATCAAACCCGGGGGGTTGTGATTCCGTTTAGAGGTGTGGCTAAGGCCACATCATCAAAATACATCCCACAGCCATCGCAATCTCACTCCTATAGGCTCGTCACTTGCCTTTGATTGTGGGTTCTGGGGAAAAAGTATATATATGAATCCCACAATTAGTGGCATGTGGTTCGAAACATATGAAACAAACCCTTACTCGAAAAGCCGACGACCGTGGTAGAGTTTCGCTGGGACCAGACTTCGCTGAGGAAGATATTGAAATCTCAATCGAACGTTCAGTAAATGTCAACCAGTTACCTGTGATGCGGGCGGTTCATTTTTTCGCTCCATCTGATAGAGCTAAAGCCCGCATGTACGCGGGACACGATATCCCAGAGGCCGATGCTACATTCGGTATCCATTGGAATACCGGTCCAGTTTGGTCAAAAAGTGCATACCAGAACGACGATCATGGAAGTGCAATAAAGGATTACAATGCAATGGAGGCAGCCTCTGATGGGGCTCTTGTTTCTGCTTACTACGGAGAGAGGAGCGAAAACTTGGACGATCCGGACCCATACAACCTCAACAAATATATTAAAATTGGCATTTCGCCCCCCAATTCCAGTGTGACGCCAATCCCATATGAAAAAGATGCCAACTCAGACTACTATGTTAAGTCGCTACCACTTGTCAACGCGGTGGAAGTTTCCCGTGATGAGTATCCGAAATTATTCCAAGATAATGTAAAAGGACTATCTGTTTATCGATCGTCGGATAAGGAGAACTTGATCCGGAAAGTGTACGACGAAAAGACGAATTAACACCTACTAAACGCTCTTTATTTACTCTGCTGAAGATAGAAATTCTTGTAGTTTGATTTTGGCTTGACGAGCATCTCTGTGTTCGCCACCCCCGTGCCACTCTAACCGAGGTAATCTCGATGAATGACGAACGTTCCACTCCAGCACCTCCACACCTCGGCCACGAACCCGATACACACCGAAGACATACCATCCATTCGCCGCCCGTAGCCGCTCGTGGTATTGATCATAGAGCTTGAACGTACCGGGCTGCCCATCTGCGTGCCGATGCATCGCGGATTTGATTTCGACCGGCGCTCCGTCCGGTCGTTTCGCGTCATGCCAGCTGCATCGATCTAGTTCGAGGTTGTACCGCTCGGCGGCTTTCCGCTCGACGAGCGTGCCGTAGTGATTGGCCTTGTGGCTCCGACTCATTCGCGCACCTCGCGTGCGTCATATATAGATACTCCTCCGGGCTGTTCGCGGCCGTTGCCCATGGCTCGCGCGTGCTCGCACCGCGAGCGCACGCCATGGGCCAATAACAGGGCTGCGCCGGGGGGTTGGTTGTTGTTGGGTTGCTCGAATCCTGCCGCTGTCATGCGGTTAGCTCCGTCACCTCACCAACTACGTTTCGGTGCTTTCCGTTGTCCTGATACTCGTTCCAGCGCTGACGGACCCACTCGGCGCTGTACGGCACGAAATCGGCGATTTCGTGATTTGGTCTGTCCGGTTCAGATTCCTTCGCGGTGATGACTGTATAGATCGCGAGCTTTCGAGAGAGGTCTTCCGGGTCCACTTCGTCATCGTCATCCTCGCCGCTCGACCACGACCACGTAGTCGGTTCCTTGTCGTCATATCGCCAGTCCGTTTCGGGGATGCCCGATACTGAGAAGATCGGGTTGACGCCCTTCCGGTTTCGTACGTCTTCGTAGAACGTCGCTTCTTTTAGCCCCTCTTTGTGGACGCACACACCGAGTTCCCGAACGAGCGGGTGGACGTCGCGGCCGTCGTGGCCGATGATGATGAGCGAACCGCCGTACTTCCGGATCTTGTACGTGAGCGGCCCGAGCTTGGTTTTTGTGTCGTAGCCGTCTTTCCCGCTTCCGCCCGCGTTGCTGCTGGCCTCGTCAAAGATGAATAGCTTCGGAACCTGTTCGTTGTGCATCGGGTCACCGTCCTGTTTCAGCCACTCGTTCAGTTCGCCGTAGTTCGCCAGCCAGCCGTCACGACGGTCGCCGTCAGAGTCGGTCCACTCATCAGTTTCTTCGAGAGTTCGAATATTCGAAGCGACCAAAGCATCCGAGGGCCTGTTCCTCCCAGAGCTGTCCGAGTAGACAGGCGAAGTTTGACTTCCCTGTACCGGGTTCGGCCCATTCGTAGAACATCGGTGCGGGGCCGGTCATCTGTGCCCGTAGCTGATCGATGGCTTTGATTCCCGAGATATCGGCCCGTTGGCCGGCGTCTCCGGTGAAGTGCTTGAGTGACTGCATATCGCCATTCGCCATGGCTCGCCGTGCCGTTTCGGTCCCTTCGATGCGGACGATTTCCCGAACGTGTGAGAGGTCCTTGGCCTGACCTGGCATCTTCTCTGGTCGGTCACAGTGTCGCGGGTCGTAGTGGGTTTCGAGAATCGAGAGGTAGCGGGATAGCTTCTCATCGCGCACGATTCCGGCGTGTTGGTGTACCTCGTCAGGATCACGTTGGCCGTAGCCGTCCTGATACTCGCGGAACTGTGCGGGCGTGTAGAGGTCGCTGTCGTCAGTCATCGTTTAGTTGAGGGTCCTGCGGTTGCTCGTTGGTCGGTTCGTCCTGCCCATAGCCCACAGCGGCGTCCGCCGTAGGGTCGGGCGCGTCGGTGAGGTCGTGGATGGTGGGTGCGTCTTCGGGATTCTTGCCGTCTTCGATGAGGTCGCCGAAGGTTTCCTTGGCAGCTGTTTTCTGAATCATCTGGCCGCGCTCGTTGGCTTCGGCGTCAGCAGTGACGAGCTTCTTTTGCAGCTCGACGCTGCCGCGACTCCATCGGCCACGGATAGCAGCGAGTTCTTCGGCGCGGTCGATGAGCCAGCCGTGGATGTCCTGCATCTGTTTCTTGCTGGTCATCAGCTGGGTGTCTTGGCAACCTTCGAGCCAGACGCCCTCGACGCGGAGCTGGCCGATGTCTTCGAGATACTCGTACTCGCGGACTGCCCACGCACTGCCGCCGTTGACGGGGTACGGATCGGGACCGTCGATTTCCTTCTCCCGCCAGAGTTCCGGCGGGACGTAGTACTTCTCGGTGGTGTCCTCGACGGCGTTGACGTGATGGACTTCGACCCAGTTGCGGCGACGGAGCCAGCGGGCGATCTTCGCACCGACGAGATAGCAGGGGATCGCCAGCACGAGCCAGCCGACGGCGACGGCGGGAATCCACGTCGGCAGGGTCGGCAATTGTGGCTGGTAGTAGGCGAACAGCACGGCCGCACCGGCGAGCATCCCACCGATAAGTAGCTTGTACTCGGCCAGCAGGTAGACAAGCCGGTCGCGGTTGTTCTGGAAGGTGGGTGCGGGCTTCATGCTACCTCCGGACGGCCATTCTCGCCGCGAATTACGTTGTAGCCGGCGACGATCATCCAGACGAACGCGACAGTTGCCCCGGCGAGCCACGCCTGTAACGACGAGAGCGCACGGAGTATGTCGAGTCCGCCACCGGAGGGCTGTTGTACGATTTCGGCGTACAGTGGGGTGTTCGCCGTAGAAATGGCGACACCCACGTAGCCGTCTTTTTCGGTGACGGGAATCTCGACAGTAGCGGTGTCGTCCGAGCGCATGGCAACCGTGCGGACGGGAATCTTCCCGCCTTCCTGGAAGCGGCCGGCGTCGGAGATCGTCACGGTTTGTACCGCGCTCGACCGGAGGGTGATGCGAGCGATACCCTCGTCTGGTAGATACTCCGAGCCGATAATCTCGGTCTGTCCGTCGATACGGGTGGTGTCGGTAGCGTTGGCTGTGGGCTGTGGGCCGGGTGTTTCGGCGGGGAGGTTGCCCGCGGACTGTGCGGCGGTCGGGGCGCTGACGCAGCCGAGGCTGACCACGAGCAGCGCGACGAAGAAAATGGAACGCATGGGTGGGTTAGTTCTGGAGAACGACGATAGCCAGTAGCGTGCCGATGACGGCCAATGCAACGACGGGCGGAACACTGCCGCCACCGAGCAAGCCACCGCCAGCGGACTGTTTCAGGGCCTTCTCACGGGCTTCGATCTGTGCGCGCTTGTATGCCAGATCCTCGTACTGTTGCTTGAGTTCGGTGACGTTCGAGGTTTCGTACGTCGTTTTCTCGATTGTGACGTTCTGGACGGTCTGGCCGTCCTGCGTCGAGATACTGTCGATGGTGAACTCACCATCCAGTTCGACAATGCGATCCGAGGTAACGACGTACTGCGTGCCACCAATGTTAGACGTGTTGTAGGTCGTCCCGTTCTCGAACTGACCGCTGGCTGGGTTCTCCTGCGAGAACAGAACGCCCTCGTACTGCGTGCCGGATTCAGTGGTGACGTTGAAGCTCCCGATCTGGTCGAAGTTCTCGGGGCTGTTGGTCCCGAGCAGGGTCAACTGCGCAGCGGTCCAGCCCTGAAAGTCGTCGCCCGGTGACTGCTGGGACGAGAGCATATATGGGTCCACGAGGTCGCTACTGTTGATTTCGCCCTGCTGATAGGCGCTATACGTGTTCTCTGCCAGCGTGTCCATGTTAGATTCAACAGTATCGCTCTGGGACTCTATTGCCGCGTATGAGGTCTCATAGTCCTCGAACACGACCATCTTAACGGGTCCGTCCGTGGTGTCAGTAGACGAGACACCGAGCCATCGGGTATCAATATTGGAGTCAAGCACACCGGACTCGATGCCGACCGTTTCCTGATTGTTGATTGTCGTACCGCCATCATCAGCAACCTCCTCGACCTCGAAGGTCGCGGAGTCAACTGTGGTTCCGTTAACGAGAGTCTTGGTTTCAGTGCCGCTATTGCCAGTATAGCGGTCATAATAGGTGTACGGTTCACTGTAGTAGTCCGCATCATCGACGCGGACAAACCGCGAATCAATACCGGACTCGCTTTCAGCAGTGCTACGGAGATACTTCCAGTGTTCGATTTGAGTGTTCCACTCAGCAATTAGATTCTCCTGTTTTACGGAATAGTAGTCCTGTACTGCCTGTTTTGCCTCAGTCTTGGCCGCAGACTTGCTACTACCGTTGTTCAACGACCTGATATAGGCGTTCTTGCCGATAATCCGGGCCTGAGTCTTTGTATCCGACAGGTAGTTATCCAGCGTCGTCTGGTAGTTGTCAGCTTGTGCCTTGCTGTTCTGAGCGGATTGGTAGATATCTAATTTCGTCTGCTGGGCGTCCGTACCGGTCGTGTTGACAGTGGTAGTGCCCGGATTTGCCGTACAGTCGAGTTGTGTGAAACCAGAGTCAACTGCTCGGCCAATGGATTCCATAATGCCACACTGTATATCGGCGTCTCCGCCGGTCCCGCCAAGCATGGTGTAGCCGTCAGGCATGACGGCACGCCCGCCGTGGGTTGAGGTCGTGGGCGTTCCCTCTCCTTCGACAGTCGCGGTCACAGTGTCGTATGCGCCGAGATTAGCCATCGCCACGCCGTCGGTTGTCGTGGTGTCGAACTCCTCTTTGACGAGCGGTTGAGAACTGCCACCGGACCCTTCGACTTCCTTCGTTGAGAACGTGACAGTGACGGTTCCGCTCATATCCGTCGTATCCACGACTAAGATGTTCTCACCGCCGTTAAACTCCAACGTGGTAGTGTCGGACTGGGGCGTATCTGTCTCCGTCGTCTGTGCCAGCGCAGGACCGGCGGCCCCGATGACGGCGGAGCAGACGATGAGCGCAGCGAGCAAGACCGAGCCGGCGCGGGTCACTGTTCTCGCCCCCCGTCGGCTTCGACCTGCTCGACGCTGGCGCGAACCTCCTGATCGTCAGCGCCGGCGGCGGTATCCTTCTGCTGTGCGTGGTGCGCGGCGATCACGCCGCCGGCGACGACGGTGGGACTGACAACGGGGAGCGGGGAGCCGATGACAGCCGCGGCAATTGTGGACCCAGAGACGCCGATGACGCCCATAAGCCCATAGCTGAGTATGCGGTCCATCGGAGTCACCCCAGGTAACTGATGACGTAGTAGCCGGCGGCCTCGACGGCAACGACGACAAGGCCGATAGCGGCCGACCCAACCACGATATCCTGCGCGCCGAGGATGTTCAGCCCGGTGAACAGGACGATGACGAGCGTCCCGAGCGCGAGGTAGGTTTCGACAGTGGCCGAGCCTTTAGCGATCTCGACGAGATCGGTGTCGAGCTGGTAGTTCTTGTTACGACTCTCGTTGACGCGGTTGGTGGCGTATGCCATCGCCAGGGCGGCGAGCGATAGCAGAAACGCGAGGTCGATGCTCGTTCCCTGGGCAGAGAAGACAGCTGCCGAGAGGTCGTAGCCGAGCAGACTGATCGAAGCGATACCGTTGGTGACGAACGCGCTGGCGGTGAAAATCACACCGGCCAGAGCGTCTTCGATGTCTATCTTTCCGAACATGGGTTGCACCGGCCGTGGGTACGACCGTATTCCGGCCGTGCAGTCTGCTGGCTAGAAAGCACCGAATCGTAGTATTCCCGGGACTCAGTAAATTTTAGTATCGGGACTGCACCGCCGGTGGCATGGAGATGCGAAAACTCTCCCCGGCAGGCGGCTGTGTGACCGTCTCGATACCGATAGACGATCTTCGCGAGCGCGGTGTCGTCGACGAGGATGGGGAGCTGGTGGGTAACCACTGGGCCAAGGTTGAGAGCCTTGGTGAGGAAAGCGATGGTGACTATCGACTAGAATTGGTTAGTCCAACGATGTAAAAAACCTCCAGACTGCTCATACCGACCCAGAGAATCACTGGTTATTCTCCGAATTATATTTAGAAAGTGTATCTGTAATGAGCCCCTCTCTCTTTTTATTGGACAAAGATTCCCAAACATCTAACCGACTCTTTTTGCTGAATTCTTTCTCCAAATAATCTCGGACTTTTTCGCGACTAATTTCATCCTCCGGAAACAATATGAGAATAGTACTAATCTCCTCAGATACTTTATTTATAACCTCTCTATCACTAAGCGAGTTCCATTTGCTTTTCTGATTTGCTTCCCTTACTAATCTAAAGCATTTCTCCATTGTCCAGTCTATATCCCACTGAGAGGTATCTATCTGAGAAGTCCACATGAGATATCCTGTTAGACCTGCTTTGTGTTGTATGCTCTCACCTTCTATATCGTCCTCACCATGACAGCGATCCCAAAAGAAATCAACCGTTTCAGCTATCTCCCACCAAAGATCAAATACACTCTCATATTCTCTCTCTGTTTCTTCCAACCGACCAAGGTGAATATTGATTATTTTGTCTGCATTTTTTGCAGTTCCCATCTCACGGAGGACCTGACGCTGTCTGTTCGATGGGGCTCCTTTCCCTTTTATTTCTCCCTGTTCAGCGACGTAGTTGCAGAATTTGGCACCTCGGTCGTCAGATCGGCCTGTGTCTGGATCTGTCGGTACAATCAGAATCGACTTGGTAACTTTATCAGGTGCTGGATTGACTTTCTTTTTTAATTCACTATCTGTAATAGTCACATTGTTTCTATCACTTCCTCTGTAAAATATTTGAGGGAGATAACCTGATAAGAGGGACAGCCAAACCCTTCTGATGTTGTGTAGTCTGATCTATCCCCAGGGGTCGCAGTTCCAGAGAAACAAATCACCGATATTGCACACACAGATCAACCGTGGCGTGTGCAGAAACGTCGGTTCGCAATCACTGACAAATCTTGATCTACAATCAATGGGAGATTCTGACGGGGATTCACCCGATATGACCGTTTGAGTTCGACGAAAAATCTAGATGTGAGGGGGACGTGTGCAATTCTATGCGCTTGCGAGTAACCGACCATCGAGAACGCATGTTTGACGCGTTGACTGATGCAACCGGTGAGAAGACCAAGAGCAAAGCCATCGACAGAGCGGTTGACCACTACTGTAAGTGTGCTGGCGCGAATGCTGCCCATCCCACCGGAACTTACGAGGAACTGATGAACCAAGCTGTGGAACAGGGCAGTCTAACACCGGGACAGATTGCTGAAATATTACATACGGAGAGTCTGCCTGTCCAGCATACTCAGGAGTACTGTATTGGAGAAGATGAGTAGTTAGTCCCGTGACTCACGCTGCCATTCCTGCAGATGTGCAGTGATTTCTGTTGAGGTTTCTGGATCAAATCTTTCTGCATTTGCCTCGAGCTTCTCATCCACGGCATCGAGAAGATCTATTTCGAGTTCACTTGCCATGCTGAGTGCGTAGATCACCACATCCGCAAGTTCCTCTCTGATCTGGTCCCGCAATTCCGGATCCTGGTTTATTCGCTTAGCGGAGACATTGTCGTGCCAGAGGAAGCATTCCAAAAGCTCACTGGCCTCGACCGACAGCGCTTGTGCGATGTTTTGAGGTGTGTGAAACTGCTCCCATCCACGTACCGTCTTGAATTCTTCGTAGCGTTCGCGGAGCTCAGATAGGGACCGATCCGATGCCATGCGGGTGGATGTCGGCCCTCAGCACTTAATCATGTGCGTCGCGACTGTCAATGGTCTCTATGATTGCATCTTCAACAGCTGTTTCTATAGTGTCAACAAAACTCTCGAAACTTGCTGAATAATCTTCCGTAGGTAGCTCAACAATCTTCAGTTCCCATTCATTCTTGATTTGATATTCTCTTTCAGCTGCTCCATCTTGTGCAGGATAGAATACAATACCTGGAGCTTTACGCGCCAAAACGTACGAAGTCAGCTGGTAAATATCGTCGTTCGAAACTGAGCCAGTCTTCCATTTGGCGTCTCCCACAACCACTGTCTCGTCCCCATCATCGGTCTCAGTCTCTACGTTGCTAACAGCAAAATCTGGATACATATTGACCGTCGGAGTGCCACTAATGAGATTTGTCGTATGTGCCTGCCCTGTCGCCTCCCAACGGTCATGTGACTCAGCCACAGATTTGACTGCTCGCTCAATCACCCGCTCGTAGACAGTATTCATATTCACCAGCAGGGAGAACGATTGTCGGTGGCCGATTTCGAGGTTGTCGACGTGCAGATTACGTAGTACTGGCTCAACCAAACGCAGGATATCTGCATAGTATTCATTGAGCCGTGTAACCTCAATATTCCCAAGCTCTGCTGGCTGTACGGGCCGGAAGCTCACCGTTTCCCTGAGCTGTGCAGCGTGCCATTCCAGTTCTTGTCGTAGCTCGTCATCGGCGACAAGTCGACTCAGAATGACAGTACCGTATAGAATTGCTTGGTTAGCAGTCGTGTCTGCCGTTAGCTCATCATACGTACACTCAAACCATTCGTCTTTAGCTAAGACTCACACCTCGGTTGTGTAGCGGTAGCGAGCGTCTCTTGTAAGATCGGTCGTTGTTGGTGGATCTTCTGAGCATCCTCGATCAGCCGCTCCAGCAACGGCGGTGGCGAGTAGCCGAGGTACTCACCGAGTTCGTGGAGGATGAGCTGGGCGTGCGACCGGAAGGTCGCCGCCCAGCGTTCCGGCGGAAACACGATCTCATCGTCGGCCTGCTCGGTGACCAGATCCAACAACTCTCGGCTCACCAGCAGTGACAGCAACGCAGCGTATAGTAGAATTTTCACGACATCAGGGTTGTTCGTGTCGAATTCGTCCAGTTCGTACTGCGTTTTCAACTCACGGAACAACGTTTCTACCTCCCATCGACACCGATACAGCGTCGCTAGATCCGCCGGGAGAAACTCCTCTCTCGGCAGATTCGTGATGTACAGGTGGTAGTCGTCGGCGTCCTCGTTGCGGACGCCGACGACGCGAAACCGCTTCGTGTCCAGCGACCGAGTTCCCTCGTACTGGCCGCGCTTGAATTCTGCTTCCACCTCTACGTCGATGTACTTCCGCGAGAGATCATTGACCACGTCGTGGATCTGCTTGCCCTCCAAGGGAATGGCGCGGCCGCGCCATTCCCGTAATTCCGCCGTTATCACCGGATTTGCGTTCTGCTTCAGCCGACTCACAAAGTAGCCGTCGTTCTCGTCGATCAACGCAAAGCGGCGGTATTTGAAGTACGCCCGATCAAATAGAACCAGTCGTCCTTGCAGCCACGATCCCGTCTTGAACAGCGCGCTGTCGTGCGTTTTCTCATCAGTCACATCGATCCGTTCAATCGTCTGGTCGGTGGCGTTGTGGAGCAGGTGGAGCTTCGCTCCAGCCTGCTCCTCGTGGCGGGCTTGAAACTCATCAGAGAGGAACT
The DNA here is from genome assembly GCF_000011085.1 of Haloarcula marismortui ATCC 43049. Classification (NCBI taxonomy): domain Archaea; kingdom Methanobacteriati; phylum Methanobacteriota; class Halobacteria; order Halobacteriales; family Haloarculaceae; genus Haloarcula; species Haloarcula marismortui. The sequence goes on along the minus strand of NC_006396.1, from coordinate 2,133,938 downwards.
CGTGCAACCGCAACACGGTTCCATCAGCGATCATCACGTCCCTGAATCGGTCGATATCAGCGTCAACAGCATCAGGGACAGCGACCTCGTCGAGCGCGGCCTCGACGAGGTCGCGGAGATACTCTGCAAGAGTAGGCGTCAACCGGTGATAGAAACCGCCAGAAGAGATCGGTTCGTCAGCTGTAGCGTTGTAGCAGCGTCTAAACCCAGCGAGTGTTCGGCTCTCGCCTGCGGCGAAGCCGAACACGAGCGCCCACACGAGGACAGGAATCTGAAGCTTGCCCTCTCGCTCGACCACGCCGAGTTCCTCGGCGTGCTCTTCGAGGAACTCGGAGGGAAACAGTGTAGTGAGCCGACGCATGATTCTCGACGAGGAGGTGTCAGTGTGCACAGCGGACTCCTCCTCATTCCTCTCGAAAAGTAGCCTCGATAAGCCGCTGCTGTCACGTGGTTCGTCTCTTAGCTAAAGACAGATGCATACGTACACTCAAACTTAGTCGGCACCGGACCTTGACGCTGGAGTTGGCGCTGGACATCTAACCTACCCCGGAGTTGTTTCTCTTCACTGGATACTGTCTGATATTCGGAGTGTAACCCACGTCGGAGGATTTCTTGCAACTCTTGGTTGAATAGGGCAGCGAGTGCATCGACGAATGAGTCTCCCTGACCTAAGCCAGTTTGCTGCTCAATCGTAGTTGGACTGACATTCTGTGCATACCGCAAGAGGTACAGCAAATTGTTACCAGCAGCCTTTGGACTTATCTGGATCGTCGGTCCATCAGGCAATGCGACAACCCCGACAAATTGTCGGGCACGAAATGTTGCTCTCCCTTCCCGATCGAACTGATATTCAAGACGCTTCTTATCAGCATTAACCTCGGTACGTAGCGTATCCTCATCCGATGGTGAGAGCTCAACCCGCTCCTCGCTGGTTTCCCACTCCGTTAGTTCGATAACGTGGTCGCCCTGAGCATCGACCAAGCCAGCAATAGGTGACACAGCAGCATCGTCAGAACTCATCGTTACCCCGCATTAACGATTGCTTGAAGCGACTCTCTGAGTGTTTCGGGGTCGAAGTCTTTGATTTGTTCGCGCTCCCAGTCGACCAGACTATCTCCGTTTTGATTGAATAGCTCCTGCCTGATGCGGCTTAATTGCCCGTAGAAGTACTCCTCGAGAAGGGGGAGAATCTCATACCGCCAAGCATCGACCAGCGCCTGCTCGTCGTCTGGGTCGACTAACAGATATGAATGTCCGATCTGTTTTCCCTTTCCTAGATCAGGGAGTTCGATAATCGTCTCGTTGAGCTGCTCGACTGCTTGAATTGAAAGCGCTTGGAGTTGCTCAAGATCAGACCGTTCTCCTCTGGCTGCAGACGTAAGATCATACTCAGTGTCGAAACCAAACCGTGATCGAGCAACTCCGTAGTCAGGTGGAAAGTCGATAAATCGGAAGCGTCGACGTAGGGCCGCGTCGACAAGTGCAACTGACCTATCGGCAGTGTTCATCGTTCCAATCACATACAGATTTGGAGGAATAGTGAAAGACCCTCCTGAATGAGCGAGATCGACGTGTAATGTACCCCGTTTGTCTTCTTCTAATAGAGTGATTGTTTCACCGAAGATTTGAGCCAGGTTCCCCCGATTAATCTCATCGATCAGTAATACGTAACGAGGAGGCTCTTCGTTTGGCCCTGTCTCCTGATATGCGACCCTGGCATCTTCACAAATGGCTTTGAATTTTCCAGGCTTGATATCATAGCTGACGCTATTTTCGGTAGCATTTGCAGTCAGCCCTTCAATGAAGTCCTCGTAGGTATACGATGGATGGAAGGTAACCGAACGGACTTGACTTTCTCTCGGTTCAGACTGTAGGTTATGGAGCCACCAGCGAGCAAACTGCTGTGCATTGTATGTCTTCCCGGTCCCTGGGGGGCCATAAAAAACGACTTGACCTACTTCTTCTAATTGTCGTGCAATATTCGCATATGCCTCCTCATCGCGATCTGCTTCATCAAGAACTTCATCGACTACGGAATCATCGCCCTCGTCAGGATCTTGTGACCCGCCGGATGTCTGGATGTGGTTGCCGTCTGTTCGATTGGCGTTAATGTATCCCTCGATACTACCATATTCGTCGTTGATCTCGTCGACGGCGCTGCCGCGAAGCGACTGAAACCCTAGAATATAATTCTGCTTGTAACCAGCGTAATCGGCAATCTCATTTGAGTCAATATTGACCGGAATGGGCTCATTGAGGTAAATGATGAATTCCCAGGTATCCTCAAAACCAGGCCACAGATGCTCTGCTAGCCCCTCGTTTTGGTCTGTGGCTAAAACTTCTGCAACCTGTGAATACGTCTCATCACCTGTATAAAAGAAGAGATAGTCTCCCGCATCGATATCCTGCCAATGTGATTCGTTCCCTCCCTTAACGCCCCAAATAGAGACGGAATCTCCGAACCCAACGTTCGTATATTGTCCATAATCATCCCGGTCGACACCATTGATCACGGTGCGCTTGAGATGCTCCTGTGCATCGTTATTGCTGCACGGAGCGAGATAAATACCCGAATCAACAGCCATTCGTACCCGTCCAGAGACCGGTGATCCTCTTAAACCTGTACATACATGAAGTACAAGCAGAACTATTGCCATATCTAATTGACGTCTCTTCGAAACTTGGACTCGAGTCAATCTTCGAAGCCAGTCTGGAATCACTTGACTGTTCAGACTGATGTAAAATCGAGTTCAATTCGACACCAACCAGATACGCACCTTCTTATATGATCAGGCAGGAATCGATGACGATGGATAATAGTCTCTTTGCAGACTTTGCTGGATCTCTGGAGAGGGTCAAAATCAACGGCGAGGAGCGTTCTTTTGCCGACTGTGATGGAGTCATTCTTCGCCCCAAAGATAGCGATGAGCCGGAATTTTTCTGGCTATCAGTTACTGATCAGAATCGACTGCGTCTCTCATACCCTGGGCCAGGGCCAACTGAAACGATCTCACTCAGAACTCTAATTGATCTGTTCATGGCCAGGTGTTGTACTGTAGGTGTCGTGGATACGAACGGCCAGATCCGAACCCCTGATCGGAATCCTGCTACCCGATCTAGTCATAACCACAGGTATGAGATTCGAATCACGGGTCCACTGAATACCGAACTTGTGTATGGTCGGGATGACCAGAGTTCGGTGCTTCGAGATGCTACAAACTACCTGATCCGAGAGCACGACCTTATTCGAGCCGTTAGTCCTTTACCATGGGTACCCGGCCGCAACAAGGCCGTAATCAACGATACTCCAACCTATCCGGATGGCAACGAACAGATGCGCCAGTTCGAAGAACTGGATGGTGGATATTACCTCGATACGCACTACAAAATGAGTGACAAGAAACGTCGACTACGTCAAATGTGTGATGCAGTGTCCTCAGAGCTCGAAGTGTCGTTTGCAGGTGATTGGTGAAACCACTACAACTTCGAAATAGTTTCTGCTGAAAGGTTTTCGAGGCGGTGGCTCGCAACTCGCTGGAATCCACTCACAACCGGCTGCCCGTCATACCCGAGCTCTTCCCAGACCCGGTGAATCGATGGTGTCTCAGTTGAGAAATCTTCAACGGTGAAAATATACTTGCTGTCAGGATTATCCCAAATGAACTCGCCGATTTCTCTGTCGATGAATGTTGAACCAACTATCCCAGTACCGATGAAGTCTCCATCGTGGTAGAACAGGATATGGTCTCCTGTATCCATTTCTTCAGCATGTTTCTGTTTCTTTTTGCTCTCCGTCGCAGTCGTTCCCCAAATTCGATCTGCAGAAATATCACGAAGACTCTGGGGGACATCAGCGACTAACTCGAGCGACAACGCTGACATGACTGTCTGATTGAATTGTGGAAGCCACCCGTCTGAGACCGGAATCAAGTATAATTCTCCGGATAGACTGGACTTATCATCGGAATCCAAGTCGTCCTCCTCAGTTTGCATCTGCATCGAAAAGACGATCTCTTCGCGTTTCGCTTCGGGATTAGTCTGCCAATTCCATTCAACGACATCCACTAATCCGCGATATTCCCATTCTTGATCATCAGTTCCCTTATAAAAGAAGAATATTGGAATCGCCTCGTCAACCGCGTCGATAAGCACACTATTGCCCGATGAGCTAGTATTTTGATCACCGTTTTCTGGCATTCCTTCTCCAATATACTCGAATTCTTCATCTCCAATGTTATCTTCATATGGCCCATCTTCCTGAGAGAACAGCAGAACAAAACGGTCTCCCTCTTCTGTTCGCCGTGGATTTATGCCTGATATTTGATACCCAAATCCGGTATTGAACCACTGTTCGATCGCTTCCTGATTGAAACGCTGTCCAATAGAAGGTGTCTCAATGTTGAGCAGGTCACTCTGTTCGCTGCTTTGCTGCAGATCAACATCTGTGTGTGATTCAGTTCGGAAAAAGTCTGTCAGATCAGCTGTCCCCTCCAATTGGCTCTTGAGGACTGCTCTCACGTCTTCGTTAGTCCCAGCGTGGTCCAACAGCTCTTGGAAATAATCGTCTCGGTGTTCTGGCTGCAGCGAAGTGATGGCCCCTTGCAAATTATGCGTCGTGAATGAAACCTGATCCCAAGGCTCTGTGTAAATCTCATCCAATTCCCGCTGAATTGGCCTGCAGTAGAGCACGTACTCGTATTTTGCATCTTTCCAGGGAACGTTAGATTGGTCTCGAATTTTCTGGGCCTTGTGGAACCGCCAGATACCTAATACACCGTACGGATCACCAGATCCACTGGTGCGTCGAGCTAAAACCAAATCGCCACGATTGAGGCCGTCTGGCTTGTTTCTTGCTGAGGTACTAAGTCCGTGCCACGGTTCTCCAACATTCTCATTACCGTGAAAGTCACCATCAACTGGCCCACTCGAGCAAGAGTCCCAGTTCTCTGGACTAATATTGAATACCCAGGTGTTCGAGTGGCGAACCATCTTTCAGTATGAATTCGCTTGATCGGTTTGTGTCTTCCTTCTATCGGTCTTCCTCTTCATGCTCAGGACGGTCCGTTTGAGAACACAGCTCGACCTCACTGACCAAGAGTCCGGAACTTCGATTAGACGGACTACGACGTTTCGCAATTAGAGGTGGTCAGTGGGATCGACCCACGGGGTTAGACTCAGATGTAACGCCAATCCTCGATGTATGCACCCGTGGGCTGTGAGCCGTGGGCTACGGTGCATAGAGTCAAGCAGGTTGAGCTGGGAGCTTGCCTTGATCGCGCCGACGCCCGGACCCAGTTTATCAAGAACCGCCCCGTCGCTCACTCCAGAACGACGCGAATTAACCCCCGGTACATACACCCGTTTAAACAATGACCCGACGAACTAGTCTCAAGATTACTGACGAACGGCAGCGACTACTGGATGAGGCGAGTGCGATTGTGGCGAGCGATCAGCACGACGACCCACCGATGTCCGACGTGCTGGACGCGGCGTTGACCCATCTGGTCGAGAGTGAAGAGAATATCCAGAATGCGCGTGAAAAGTTGAATCCCGAGACGATTCAGCAGTTCAATACTAGCGTTCTTGGGTTGCGGTATCGGACGAGTGTCGAGAGTCGGTGGCGATAATAGGTCCTCCCACTGAGAGATTTATGTTTGGTGTTTTGACTGGTACTGATTTTAAATGGGCGCGTGGACCAGCTCATCGGTGGTACCAATATCCCTCAGTGTTAGTAGTATCATATGGCAACGAAGGGATACCCGAAAGCTACTGGTGCGAGGATCGAAGAAATATTTGATTCTATTGGCAATAGCGATTCAGTGAAAGAATTAGCAAAGGATACAGATGAAAGGGATTCAGTTATTCTTTCTGATGTTATCGACGCTCTCAAAAATTCAGAGGGTGCTCTAACTCTCAAGTTTCCATCAGCAGAAGGGCACCACTACATAACATATGCTGAATCTGGGGAACTTGTCGGGATCTATTCAGGACCATTCGGTCCTGAGAACCGTCCAGCATCGATGTCTCAAGAAGCGATTGAGCAATTATGGAAATCTGCTGATAATGCGACTGTCGAGGCTACAGAACAGACCCCATTAGCAGGTTCGGTTGTCGGAGATCTTCTCAAAGAATAGTGGTTTGCGGGCTATGCTCTTCGGTCAGCCTCAGTTACTTCCAGAACTCCCAGCGGAATGGGCCACCAACAACGTCGTCGGCTATCTGGTCACGAATGAAGTCTTGTAGGTCGCTGGTTGACTTGGACTTCGCACGTGATAGGTGGCTCGCCGCGTATCGCTTCACCAGACCCAAGAGGTAATCACGGTCGCCCGTGAGAACTTCGTAGTTTCCGCTGATGATTACTGCAGGGATACGCGTTGTCTTCGCACCGTCAATCCGACCTTCAGCCTTCATTTCTTTCGCGTTCTCTCGTGTGTAACTGTTGCTGTAGTCGATACCGTTCGCAATCTCGTTGACCGTTGACTGACCGTTTTTAGTCAGGTAGGTTTCAATGTCGTCTTGTACTGTCATCGATAGGGCGGAGATCCGGGCTCTCCGTAAGCCGCCATATTTCCGCCCGTGTTCACCGAAGAGGCTAAGATGTCGCAGTCACAAGACCAGATAGAGGCCAGACACAGACACCACCCCTTCTCCCACAGGGGACGAATTCGGCCGCCATCAACGACCGAATTCACCTTTTCTCCTTTGCCGTTCATCATTTCAGTTTATTCTGCTCTTCTTACGTACGTGTACGCGCTCTGTTATTATAAAGGGTGGAGCTCGTGTAGTAATTCGTAGATGTTTGCCATCCCATTCAAAAGTGAGCTACTAGCCGTTTTTGGCATTTTAGACGTTCTAGACATTTATCGTAAATAAATACCTACTGGATAATCTAGTTAGGAATAATCTTATATCCTACGCGGATTTTTCTCGTTTCATGACACTCCAGACCCCGCTACGAGTCCATATCGCCCCACAGGGATATGAAGAAGAAAGAATTTACAAACCAGCCATTGAGAGCAGAGCCGATGTCGTTTATTTGTTAGTAACAGAGGATGACGAACAATCCAACCAGTGTCAAGAAGCGGTGGAACAAAATTTGGCTGATGCGGGAATAGAATGTAAGGAAACTGTATGTGATATATTCGACATGAGTGAATCGATGCAGACTATTTCTGGCTTGATACAAGATCACCGTGATGATAATGTGAAAGTAAACATATCCACGGGGAGTAAAATAACTGCTGTAGGTGGCACATTTGCTTGTATGATGTATGGGGCTACACCGTACTACGTACAGGCAGAAGATTATGGTGAAGAAACGGTTAGTGTTGGTGTCAAGGACTCGTTTGAATTACCTGCATATCCAATTGAACCACCTGAACCCGAATTTGTTAGTATTTTAGACTTTCTCGAAGAGCAACGGTCTGAAGGTAATAAAGTGAAAATCAGAGATTTAAATACATTTGTTATGGAAAAAGAATTTGACGCAGTTCAAGGAGTAGAAAGAAAAGACAACGACAACATCTATGATATCGTACAGGAGGAATACCGTGAACCACTTTCCAAAGAGGGATTTATTAGAGAACAACCATATGCTGGAAGTAAATATATCACCCTCACGGAGAAGGGTGAACAAACTCTTGATTTCTCAAGGCATTTAGTAGATTAACGGGAAGTCCATTAATCAGTGTCCTCACCGGCCACCCGATGGTGTATTTCCAGTGGCACCAAACTCACCGGGAATAATTGAATATTGACGTTCATTCTTGCTTCCACCCACACAATACCCATAATTCGTTACATTAGTCTACCGGACTATACGTTTGACCCGCCACCTAATTCAACTTCCCACCGGAAGATCTCGGTCTGGCTCCCCCCATCACGGGCATACGCAACGAGTTCAGCACCCTCTGGAAGAGGGTCAAGGGTATTTGATGAAGTTCCAGAAGCAATGACTTCCGTTTCACCGCTGGCAATTCGCTCCACCTCTTCACCCTGATACTTGATTATAATTGATTCCGCTGCACCCCACGTATTCACTCCGGCTTCAACATAGTATCCCTCACCACTCTGTGACCGCTGAGAATAGAATGCAATCTCGGGGCCTGGAGTTGAAACCGGCTCAGGCGATTTAATCTCAATAGAGTCATCCGAGTCAGATGTTGCTGTAGCGGTCTGGACTGTGCTCTGTGATACGGGTGTCTCTGTAGATGGTTGTGGGCTACCAGAAGTAGTAGGAAATACATCTGCGATAACCAATCCACCCACTGCCAGCCCAGCACCCAGAGACATGGCAATCCCAAAGCCGATTACATAAACAGTTCGACGTTTCACAGACAGGACAACGAGAAATAAGAACTTGAAACTATTCGTTGTCTCACGATTTCGAATCCTACTTTTTTTGTCATTCTATATTACAGCCAACAATCAAATCAACGTAACCATCTGCCTTCACAGCAGGGCTCCGCTATGTGTGTCTGGCGAGTTATTTGATTTTCTCTCGGAAGTGTCGCACCAGTTTATATCCCTGTCTGTTCTCACCCTCACCCAGCATGATCGCCGACCCTGCTGTCTTCGACGACGAGCACCTCCCGCGTCGCCTCCTCCATCGAGAAGCCGCCGTTGACCACCTCTCCCGTGCGTGGGAACCGGCACTTGGTGGCGATCAAGCCCACGACGTACTGGTCCACGGCCCACCGGGCGTAGGGAAGACGGCGCTGACCCGGCACTCCCTACGGAAGCTCACTGGACACGCCGACGTTCAGACAGCCCATGTTCGCTGCCTCGGGAAAACGACTGCTGGTGTTGTCCGCTCGGTCCTTCACGATCTCCCCGGTAGTGACCCGTCGGTGAACGTCCCTCGCGAAGATCTTTGTATCCAGCTTCAGGAGCGCGTCACCAGTCCGGTGATCGTCGTCCTCGACGAGGCTGACGGTCTCCCATCGACTGATGCACTGAATCGGCTGGTTGATGTCGAGAACCTGTCTGTCGTCGTGATCTGCCACGACCCAGATGAGTGGCTATCCCGACTTGATGGGAGACTCCGGCGGCGGCTGTCATTCGCGGAGTTCGGACTGGACCGCTACAGTGTCGATGAACTGGCGGACATTCTCGAAGCACGGGCGAACCTTGGGCTTCCGTCGGAATCGGTCACCCGCGAGCAGTTGGAGACAATAGCTGATGAGGTAGCTGGTGTTGCACGGAACGGGATACAGGCACTCCGACAGGCTGCACTTCGGGCGGAGGAGCTGCAACATGATCGAATTACCGACGAGGATGTGAGAGAGTCGTTCGAGCGGGCGCGACGGCATATCCGTGAGTTGAATCTGGAGTCACTGCCGTTCCATCATCAACTGCTGTACGAACTGATCCGCGTGGGCGATCGGCTGGAGGCAGGTGAACTACACGACCGGTACGATGCCGTCGCTGATCAGGCGTACCGTGGGCGTGAGCAGACTCCGATTTCGGAGCGAGCGCGGCGGACAAAGCTATCGAAATTGGTAGAGTATGACTTGGTTGAGATAGAAGGAGAAAACCGTCACCGGGTATATCGAGTTCGTGATCGACAAGTAGTCGCACAGGTTTTGCTGAATCACGTTATTTGATTCAGCAATCATTAGGTCTAATTGATATCAGAACTATTTTTGATTGTACTTCTATTATATTTAGTAAGAAGAAGTCGCTCAGTCGTCAATCAGTATAGACGGGTCCCCTTTTCCTTCCTCAAGAACAGCTGTTATATTCCCATCAACATCAGTTTCGACGACAGCAAAATCTTCTGTTTCAAACGTTGTAGTCGGTGACTCAGGATGGTTGTCTCTCCCCGCTTTTGCTCCAAGGTGCTTCATGATATGCTGCCCTGTAAAGGTATCTCGGCAAAATGGACAGTATCGAGTTTCTTCCCCGATCTTTTGCTTATTCGGATATTCCATTGCTACCTTTTCAGTACCAGCAGATTCAGCTGAGTCAACACTGAGGTGTTCTGGAACCTCGAATTTCGGCCCATGACCATCACCGCTACTCATACGTATATGAGGGCCTATCCTTCGATTTGCACCACTGAAATCACATCCATCAGCAGGACAAATAACTGCTGGCTCGTCATTTGTATGTCGCGTCTTTCCTGATCCATCGCTAGAGCCATTCCCATCGTTATCAGATTGCTCCACCGCAGACATAAGCCCATCAATATTGAGTCCCATGGTCTTAGTACAAATGAAAGAATCATAATTAAGTCTTTGTAGTGTATGAAACACTCGCCTTTTCAGAGCTGCCAATACCCATTCAGCTCTTACCGACCTGCTGTGGTGGCCAACGTGATAATTCGTCACTCTATGTGAAAACTTGATATCAACCATACATTTTTCCAGTAGATACGCTTTTTCAGCCATCAATGTGACAACCCAACCCCTTTCACAATGTTACTCGTGTACACATCCGCATGAGTGTAATCGAGTTCAACGACGATACGGAAGACAAGACTGCCACACACGTAGAAGTCCACGACGAGTGGGTTGTTGCAAGGATTGAAGATTCGAATAGTAACATCAACCGACACTGTATTCCTCGAGAGAGAATCCGGCAAATCGTTGGCCATAAAAGCGGAGATGATCTAGACGTTAATTCATAAGTAGACCATCAGTACCGACCAGTAGAGAGTTTTCAAGGAATTTTGAAGATGCTCTGAGGTTCGGCCTCTCGGAAGTATAGTACCTTTTTAACCCGTTTCTTCCCCTCAGCCCACAGTGTATGGAAGGAACAATCGAAGTCTACACTGGTGAGGAGGTGAACGTCGAGCACATCAAAGCTCTCGGGGATGGTGGTGCGCGGTTCGACATCACCGCAGAAGACGGCCGGAAGTGGCGCGTCGACGTGGCCCGCGACGGCGATACAGAGATCGTGACGAGCTGGCACGACGGCAAGTTAGCCGATCTCGAATTACCGGAGTGGGCCGGTGACGTGACGGCACGACTCGCGAGGGTCTAAGAGAATGTCAGTCGGCGTCTTCGACAGGTGCGAGTTCGCTGGCGTCGAGTTCCTCGTTGAGGAATGCACGCCCGTCATCGGTCAGTCGGTAGAGACCGCGCCCGATCTTCTCGACCAGCCCGTACCGGGTAAGCTCAGAGAGTCGATCACGGGCGTAGTTGGCAGCGGCTATGTCGAAAGTATCATCGAGAGCTTGGGGAGTCATGTTCCCTTCATCTCGAATCGTTTCCAGAATTGCTTCGTCAGTCTGAGTCATCCAATCAGCACGCTGCCTAGGCACATCAAGCGGTGTGGCTGTGGAACTCATAGGTGTATCGGTGCATTAGACATCTATTTGCAATCACTTGTATCTCAGCGTAGTAGCACAGATTAATCTGTGCAATTCACAGAAAAGTATTTCAGTAGAGGCGTTATACAGGTGAAGTGACCCGCCCATCGGACCAGAAAGGTCCGGCGTGCTGGCACACGCCGGGTGGGTCGTTTCCCGTTTGAGGCTTAGACGACCCATGAAAGACGAGAACGAGCGGGCTATTGAAAGTAGCCCAACGAGCAGTGGTATAGCCAGTCGACCAACCTGCGGAGACCGGTACGTCCCGTCTGGAGGTGCGTGTGCGTGAGCGACCGCGTCATCGAAGACGTGGATAAATGCGAAACGGACGGCTGTGAGAACTTCTGCTATCCCGGTGAGTCCCGCTGTCTGGGCTGTTACCGGAAGCGAAAGCGGGGGCAAGCATGAGCGAGGATCTGATGGATCTCTCGCCGGAGGAAGGTATCGAGCGGTTCCTCCGACACCGCGAACCGTCCGTTCGCGAGAGTACGATGCGGAACGCGAAGACGCGACTCCGATTCTTCAACGAATGGTGTGAGGAGCGCGACATCGAGAACCTGAACAACCTCACTGGCCGCGATCTGGCTGACTTCGTGGCCTGGCGACGGGGTGACATCGCGGCGCTGACCCTCCAGAAGCAACTATCGACGATTCGTGAAGCGCTCCGATATTGGGCCGACATCGAGGGCGTCGACGATGGGCTGGCCGAGAAGGTCCATGCTCCCGAGCTGCCCGACGGAGCCGAAAGCCGCGAGGTCCATCTGAGCGCAGATCGGGCACACCAGATACTCGACTTTCTTCACGACTACCGTTACGCGAGCCGGGACCACGTTGTCTTCCTGATCCTATGGAAGACGGCAATGCGCCGGTCGGCCCTTCGGTCACTGGACGTTGACGACCTTCGGCCCGACGACTATGCGCTGGTGCTTGAGCACCGAATCGACGAGGGAACGAAACTCAAGAACGGTGAAGACGGCGAGCGGTGGGTCTACCTTGGTCCGAGTGATTACCAGGTCGTCGACGATTATCTCGACAACCCGGACCGCTACGAGCGAACCGACGACTACGGCCGGAAGCCACTCATCACCTCGCAGCACGGCCGGCCCGCAGGTGATACCATCTACAAGTGGGTGAACAAGCTCACCCAGCCGTGCGTTCTCAATGGCTGTCCACACGACGCCGACCCGTCGGACCCGTCGACCTGCGAGGCACTGGGTTCGCGTGCGGCCCACAGTAAATGCCCGTCTTCCCGGTCACCCCACGGACTCCGACGTGGCAGTATTACCTACCACCTGAACAGCGACGTGTCTCCGGAGATCGTCAGCGAGCGATGCGACGTATCGCTCGAAGTGCTGTACGAGCACTACGACGTGCGGACGAATCAGGAGAAAATGGCGGTTCGAAAGAAGCAACTGGAGCGAATCTAACATGACCATTACCAAACACAACCCCCCGTTGTCGTGTAAATTTCAGACTACTACCCGGCGAGTCCATACCAGATTTTCGTCATGTAGAATGTGATGGAGGAGCGACAGCGTCACGCTTGCAGGACAATTCCGATGCTACCCTGGTGTATTGTAAACTTTGCACTGATTACGTACCGTTGCTGTTGCGGGTAGGGAGTCTGTTCGCCCTATCGGCACGGCCGTCTAGTATTTTCCCGTAGGAATGCTTTCCACAAGAACCGGCTATCGTAACACCCGCGTTCGGGGCGGAGGGTTCCGCTGGGCAGAATGAAGTGGAAACGACGGAGTATCTGTAGCCGCGACGACGGTCGCGACTCACTGCTCTCCTTCCCGTCGATAGCCGAGCCAGCCAAGCAGCAGCGACAGCGAGACGACAACGGCGGCGAGACTGAAGCCGGGGCCGGAGCCGTCCGTTGTTGGCGTCTGCGTATCCGGGTTGGGTGTTGTCGTGCCGGTCTCAGCCTCCGAAGCTGTCGTCTGTCCAGCAGCCTGTGATGTGGTGGCCGTCTTGGTGTCGGTTACAGTGGCCGACGCCGTCGAATCCGGCGTGGATGGTACGGTCACGGTTGCTGTCCCAGTCGTCGTCTTGTTTCCGGTTGCGTTCGTCGTCCCGTCCGTCGTACTGTTTGCCGCCCGAACGGTCACGTTACCCACACTGGTCGTGTTGAGTTTCACGGCGTGGACACCGGAGGAGTTGAACCGGACTGTGAGGTTCACCTGACGCTGTTCTCCGTTCGGGATTTCGACGCTCGCGTTCGTCCCGGTCACTGTTCCGTTATCATAGACACGCGCCTCAAACGTCCCGTCCCCGTCACCAGCATTCTCGATGGTTCCAGACACCATGACCGACTGTCTGGGCGCGACCGATGTTCTGTTGAGCGACGTGTTTATGACCGAGAACGATGGTTCAGGTGGGGAGATAGCACCGCCTCCGCCCCCACCCCCACCGCTGTTGTCATCGTCATTATTGCTATCGTTGCTGTCGCTATTGTCACTGCTACCGCCGTCGTTGCTGCCGTCAGAACCGTTGGTATCGTTTCCATCTCCGCCGCCATTAGTGTCGGTCGCTGTTTCGGTAGCCGTTGCCGTGTCTGTTCCTGACGGTGTCGCGGTGTCTGTTGGAGTCGTCGAACCATTGTTGACGCGTAGCTCAATACTGTTGAAGGCTGCAGGTGCGACAGTCTCGCCGTCGCTGTTCGACAGTTTCGTGTCCGCTTCGATGAAGGCGAGTTGTGTGGACCCGGCCGCATCTGCTGGCACTGTGAGCGTGATTTCGGCGAGAACAGGGTCGCTCGTCTCTCTGGACCGAAGCTGATTGAACGCCACCCATCCGGCCTCGTTGTTCACGTTCGTGACGGGGCTGTCGAAGTCGTCGCTGCCGGCAACGCTGTCGATCTCCGCGATGGTGGGGTCGAACGTAACGTTGGTCTGGTAGCCACGCACCGCTGTTGCGTTGGCCCAGACCTGCACGGTGACTGTTTCACCGGGAGCAACGGAGAGCGCGTCGCCGGATGCTTCCGGGACTGTGTCATCGAGCGAAATCGCGCTTGCAGACCCCGGTGCCAGTGCGGCGACCGCTATCGGGAGCGTTCCGACCACGACCGTGAGGGCAACGGCGACGACAAGCGTTCGGCTGGTTCTCATTGGTCGTCCCCCGCCAGATTTCGGGCGGAAACAGCATCGCCGATGTCGACGTCACCGTCGCCGTCGATGTCTGCCGCGTCCCGGTCAATATCACTGTCCTCGCCGGCAACCGACCGCTGGATCCGGTCTACGTCGTCAGTGTCGACGTCACCGTCGCCGTCGGCGTCGCCGGCCACGGTTTCTCCGGGGGTGTAGCTGACAGTCAGCGTCGGTGGTATGGCGTTGTCGGCGCTCTGGATATCCCAGCCGTCGTTCCCGAGCGGGCGAAACACCCATCCGGCGTTCTGTGCGCCGTTAACCCACGCGTCTACGCTCGCCGTTACATCAATCGAAATCTCACCTGTTTCTACCGCGCCGGTCCGTGCGACCGCATCGGCGACGGCCTGGGACCCATCCGCCTGGACGCCGCCGTCCAGCGACGCCCATGTCGAATCAGCGCTCCAGTCCGTTCGCAGTCGGTGGACCGCTGCGCCATCCCCTGCGTCCGACGTCTCAAGCGTTACAGTGGCCTGTTTCACGTCCGACCCGGGCGGTATCTGCCCGCTCTCTGTCCCGGTGATACTACCGAACCGGAGGAGTGCCTGCGCGCTACTGCCCGACCCCTCTGGGTCGCTGCCGTCGATAGACAGTGTTTCAGCGGTGCTGTAGCTCGTCTCCGGATCAGCGGCGCGTATCATCGTATCAGTTGTCCCGCTGTAGCCGTCCGTCCCCTGCTGGAACGTGGCCGTCGGTCCGTCTGGCGTTTTCGGCGTCTCCGTTGGCTCCGGCGTCTTGGACGACGACCCAAACCGGGCGTCGAAGTCGAGGTCGAACCCGAACTGCGAGTCGCTGTCGGTCTTTTCGGCTCCCGTACTCGGCGAGTACGTCCGAACCTGAATCCGGTCTGGCGCGTCTGCCCCATCTCCGGGACGGAACTCGATGCGGCGCATGAAGCCGTTCCCGCCGTTGGGTCGGAACTGGTAGTTCGCCAGTAACTCGTACACTGATGCGCCGGCGTCGTTTGTTGACACCTGATGGGCCTCTCCGCCACTCTCGCCTGTGCCCTCGTGCCAGTGGCCACAGAGGACCATGAATATCTGGTCGTTTGGGGAGACGAGGTCTTCCCAGACGGTCTGACCCGTATTTCCGATTTCGCTCGCTTCCTGCAACTTCCGGGTCCGTCGCTGTGGTTTGTCGCGGAGATACGAGTGCGTTGTGAGTATCGCCGCCCGGTCCGGATACTGGTCGAGGACGCTCTGGCCCCATCCAAGTGGGGTCGATGGGTCGTCTACGGTTCCCGGTGGCTCCCACTCTAAAGCGAGATGCAGGAAGTCGTAGCCGCCGGCCGAAAACAGCTGGTAGGTGTTGAGGTTATCCCGACCTTCGTCACCGTTGCTCGGGCCCGCTCCGCCGAACCAGTCCCGTCCCTCGTACCGTGACGGGCCGAAGTACTCCCGGTACTTGGCAACAGAGGAATTCCGGTCCCATAGTGTCGCGTAGTCGTGATTGCCCGTCACGGTGGCGTAGGGGACCACCCCGTCGAGCGTGGACATGGCCTCATCTATGTACTGCCACTCCGCGTCGTCGTCGCCGTGGTCGACCACATCGCCTTCGTGGCTGACGAACGCGATGTTCTCTGCGGCCGTGTTGTCGGCGATCCACTGCGTCTGGTCCTTGGCGTAAGGTGTCCTCTCTTTGGCGTACACCTGCGTGTCCGGCAGTGCGACGACCGTCCAGTAGTCCGGCTGCTGGCCGGTACTGGCGGTGGTTCCCAGCGCGGTAAGGCCGACGCCAGCACCGGCGGCTTTGAGCACCCGTCGTCTGGTCGTCGTGGCCGACCGTTCGAACCTGTCGCTACTGTCCATACGCACACCCGGGACAGGTCCTGTGGTCAGTCAGGGCACAACCCGACCACTTCCCTGTGGTCCATCCGTTGTCTCGCCCGCCACGATGGCACCGTCGCATCTGCCATCTGCCGGCAGTTTCGGCATCCGATCGATACATTGCTAGGCTCTCGAACACAGACCCATCCGCCGGACGGCGATTAGTTATTGCTCGGTTACTGCGAGTATGCCGTTGTTTTTCCGCGCTATCGTTACAGGGACTCTTCGTCGCATCTATTCCCTTAGTCATAACCAGGGATTTCAGTGTCACTCTCGGTTTCACTCCGTTTTCACGACGCATATACGATACTCGGCTCAGTCCATCGCCTGTATCACACGCGGGGAATCAAGCGATTCGACGGCCTCAACAATGGCAGTGTCGAGGTTGTGGTCGCCCCAGTCCCGTGTCCGGGGGATGTGTGCGCGGTAGGTCGCAACGTCGTCGAACAGCTCTCGGAACGTCGCTCGCTCCTGTTCGACGACCGCATCAAGAGCGGCAACCATCGAGCCGTCGTCGACGAGTGAATCGTAGGCGTGGAAGTATTCCCTGAGCCGTCCATCCCATTCGAAGTTACAGATAGACGATGTGGCCGACATCGCGGTGTCGGTCGAGATGCCTTCTACAGTGATTGTATCCACGTTCGGCGCGGCCTGAAGGAACACGACGCTGTCGACCGTCGATTGCTCGACGTATTCTGCGCGCGGATACAGGTCTGAGATATTCGTGAAATCCCGGCTATCGTCGCCGAGAAACGTCTCATTCAGGAAGTTGAGCGCTGTTTCCGGGAACGAACCGGTTCTGTCGACTCGCTCGTCGATAGCCCTGTGGAGTTCACTGCACAGTCGGTCCCGCTCTGTGTCGTGCTGTCGTTTTATTTCGGGGAACGACTCGATATTGAACGGCTGGAGGTTCACACCGAGCGGGTAGCCGACAGCCGTGCCGTCCGCGCCGACCCAGAGCCGGTCGTCGGAGAGAAAGTCCGCGCCCTCGCGCAACAGCGACAGCAGGGTGTTGGTCTTGCCGGCCCCGCGCCAGGCCGGGAACAGCGTCGTCTGGCCGTCGAGTCGCACGCCTGAGGCGTGTATCAGTGCCTGCTGTCGCGCGGCCCGCTGCTGTCGGATGCGGAATTCGACCGGATAGATGGAGTAAAACGGCTCGAAACCGCGTGTCACTCGGAAGTGTTGCCAGCCCGGCGTGACGGCAATAAAGTCTGCCCCGTTCCGGATGACGAACTCGTCGCCAGTCCATGCGTAATGGTCGCTGGGGTCACCGAGGACGATCTCCGCGTGGACTTCGTCCGTCGTTTCCTCGATGACGATGTCAGGGTCGTTCGCGGGCGTGTCAGTCTCGAACTGATCGTACATCTTCCGGTACTGCCGGCTCGTCCGCCCGTCAGCCCCGAGAACCGTTACGACAACGTCGCCAAAGAAGTCGTACGAGCGTTGGTTCATAGCCACCTCGATAGATGCCGGCCCGGCGTCGGACCGAGATAGACAATCATCTGACTCATCGTGCTCATCTGTACGCGAATACTGCATATTGTTATATATGCGACAATATGCCACGGCTCACTACTAACGACTGATTAGTTCTTGAAAGCCACACATACGGTTCGGGACGAAGCATGATACGAAACGCCGGAGTCATGCTGTTCCACGGTGGGTTTTCGGGTAAGGCTGGGTTATGAACGATTTAGCCGCTTAAAAGAACTGAAACAGGTCGTCCCGCTGGACCTCGTGGAGGTGGTGTCGGACGGCTTCGTTCAGTGGCTCGGTGGAGCCGTGCTTTGCGCTGATCGGTGCGATAGTCTCCTGCCACTGCTGCCACGGCGGGTGCAGTCCGAGGCGGTCACAGAGTTCATTCAGCCGCGCATCCTTGTCGTCGACCTTGTCCATCTTGTTGACGGCGACGACCGGCTCGACGCCAACCTCCCGAAGGAAGTGAAACATCTCCACGTCGTGTGGAATCTCGTCGGGACCGGAGTGACGGTCGATGATGTCGATGACCGACTTACCGTCCACGACGAGAATGCCGACAAGAATGTGCTCGGCGTTCCGCTCGACGTACTGGACCACGTCGGTCTTGATTTCCTCGCGGACGTCTTCCGGGACGCCCTTCATGAACCCGAAGCCGGGGAGGTCACTGATAACGAAGTCGGCGCTGGCCCAGTCGAAGTGGTTGGGCGAACGCGTGACGCCGGGCCGCTGGCCCGTGTCGAACGTGTGGCCCGTTATCTCGCGCATCAACGTCGATTTCCCGACGTTTGACCGACCGATGAGCACCACCTCGGCGTCCCGGTCTGGTCGTGATTCGAACATACCCCGTATACTCCGCCGGCGGGGAAAAGCGCGTCCGTTTTGCAGGGACCGACAGTTTCCGGATTCACGGCCGCGTTTCCCGCTCGCTCTGCACCCGCGACCCACCGACTAGCCGCCTTTTTATTGTCGGCGGTCCCACCCGGAGCCGTGCGGCTGGTACAGCTACTAATTCCGACCGGGAAGCGAGACGCCGTTCTGGGCGTGTTGACCGAGGAAGGCATCGACTACGTGCTTACCGACGAGACGAGCGGTCGGGAGTTCACTGCTGTCGTCACCTTCCCAGTCCCGACTAATGCGCTTGAACCAGTCCTCGAAGCGTTGCGGGATGTCGGTATCAACGATGACGGCTATACCGTCGTCGTGGACGCGAACACTGTCATCTCTAGCCAGTTCGAGGAGGTAGAGGAGACGTACGCCGAGGAGGAAGACGAGGACCGCATCGCCCGCGAAGAACTCACATCGAAAGCAAAGGACCTCGCCCCCTCGCTGTCGAACTACGCGCTCATGACCATCATCAGCGCGATTATCGCGACCGCGGGGCTCCTGCTCGATTCCCCGGCCGTCGTCGTCGGTTCGATGGTGATTGCGCCCCTTATCGGGCCGGCGATGACCGCCAACGTCGGGACCGTCGTTGACGACAACGAGATGTTCGCCCGTGGCGTCAAACTTCAGGCTGTCGGGCTCGGACTTGCTGTCGCAAGTGCGACTGCATTTGCCCTGCTCGTCCGGTACGCTAACGTTATTCCGCCGCTCGCCGACGTGACCGCGGTTGGCCAGATACGCGAGCGGGTCGCCCCTGACTTCCTCTCGCTGATCGTCGCGCTTGGCGCTGGCGCGGCCGGCGTTGTCAGCCTCACCAGCGGCGTCTCGACGGCGCTCGTCGGCGTCATGATCGCCGTCGCGCTCATTCCGCCAGCGGCCACGGTCGGCATCGGCATCGCCTGGGGCCAGCCGCTCGTCAGTCTCGGGTCCGCCGTGCTTTTGCTGGTGAACGTTCTCTCAATCAACCTCGCAGTGCTCGTCGGGCTCTGGTACCAGGGCTACCGCCCGGAACACTGGTTTCAGGAGAGCAACGCACGGTCGGCGACTGTCAAACGCATCGGCGTCCTCGCCGTCTCGATACTCGTCCTGTCGGCGTTTCTGGGCGGCGTGACGCTGGACTCCTACCAGCGAGCGACGACGGAGTCGGACATCCGCGAGGGCATTGAGGAGAGCGTCGACCCGCCGGCGAGTGTCCTGTCGGTCGAAGTCGAGTCGACGAATACTGCAATTTTCCAGCGGCCGCGCCGCGTCGTTGTCACCGTCGGATTGCCGCCGGATGCGGAGCAACCACTACTTGCTGACCAGATCGATACCGTGGCCGACGACGCGGCCGGCCGAAACGTTGCGACGGAAGTCCACTACGTCACTGTTGAACAGAATGGCTGACGCTCAAAGCCGCGTTTGAGCGTTCGACGGCATAAATACCGCTGGGTGTGTCGGCGACAATATGGTATCACGACCACTCGCAATCGCTGGTGTGCTGACATTGCTCGTCGCCGGTGGCGTCGGGTTCGCACTCGCAGACACCGGGTCCGTCGCACCGTCGACGAATTCGACCGTGAGTGTCGACGCCGACGCGACCGTCGAACGCGCGCCCGACCGTGCAACTGTCGCCGTTGCCGCCGTTGGCCGCGGTGAGACCGCCGAAGCGGCGCGCAACAATCTCAGCGGTGATGCCGACGCCATCACGTCGGCGCTGGAGGACGAGGGCGCAACCGTGACCTCCTCGCGGTTCCAGATCCGCCCCGAGTACGAGGAGAGCCGCGACGGTCGCGAACAGGTCGGCTACGTGGCGATTCACACCGTTGAAGCGGAAACGAGCAACGTTTCGACTGCCGGGACATTCATCGATGCTGCAGTCGACGCCGGCGCGGACCGCGTCGAGGGCGTCCGATACTCCCTGAGCGAGGAGACGCGACAGGACGCCCGTGAAGAAGCGCTGACGACTGCTATGGACAACGCCCGGACGGACGCCGAAGTCGTCGCCGCTGCGGAGGATCGGTCCGTCGGTGACGCAGTCACGGTCCAGACCAGTAACCACGGCCGCCCCGTCGTGTACGCGGAAGCGATGGTCGCCGATGCCGGCGGACGGACGAACATCCAGCCCGGCGAGGTCACTGTCGACGCCTCCGTTAGTGTCACGTACGAACTCGAGTAAGCCGCTCTGATTCGCTATACCGCTCCCTGTTCGTGTTTTCAAACGACCGCTTGGGAGTGACTGCAGTCATTCTGAGAGTGACCACAGTCCTCGCGGGTCGCTGCGCTCCCCGCTCGGAGTTTTCGAGACGCCTCCCGCTGGTCGGCGTCTCGCTACCTCTCGCTACTCGTCAAACGGCAGTTCGAGTTCATAATCCACTGCGTCGATAGCGGCCTGCAACACGCCGTCGACGTTGTCGTCTTCGGTGACGCTCATGTAGTGGTCAGCCTCGACGTCCGTCGAGAGGTCGCTCTTGTTCGCGATGGTCAGCACGGGCACGTCGAAACGCGCCTCGATGGCGTTTCGCAGTTCCAGCTGGTCCGCGAGCGGATAGCCACACTCGCCACTCGGGTCGATGAACACGAGGACAGCGTCGGCGAGGTGTTCGAGCGCGCTCACGGCCTGTGACTCGATCTCGTTGCGGTCTTCCGGCGGCCGGTCGAGCAGGCCGGGCGTGTCGACGAGCTGGTAGCGGATACGCTGGTCCTCGAAGTGGCCGACGCGGATCTGCGTCGTCGTGAAGGGATACGAGGCGATCTCGTTGTCGGCCCGCGTGACGCGGTTGACGAACGACGACTTACCGACGTTGGGGTAGCCGGCGACGACGATGGCTGGCTCGTTCGGGCGGATGTCGGGGATGTCTTTGAGGGCGTTGTGCGCGGTCGAGATAGCGGCGAGGTCGTCTTCGACTTCTTCGACGACGTCGGCGATACGGGCGAAGGCCTGCTTGCGGAGCTTCCGGGCGGTGTCGATGTCGCCGCGGGCGACGCGGCTCTCGTACTCCTGACGGATCTCGACGACCTTGTCGGCGGCCCACGAAATCTCCGAAAGGTGCTGTTTCAGCGCGTCGATACCGGGGTCGTCGTCCGCGGGGTAGGCCTCGCCGACGACGGCGTCGGCGAGTTCGACGTAGAAGGGGTCGAGGTCGTCAATCGTCGGCCACGCGGTCACCACGTTCTCCATGTTGTCGGAGGCGATGTTCGACGCCGTCATCAGCATCGACTGCTGGGCTTCGTTCCCGTCCTTGGCCCCGCCGGCGCGTGACGCCCGCGAGAAGGCTTTGTCCACGAGCTCCTCGGCAGTGGGCGTCGTCGGCAGACCCTCGAAGGGATGGCTCATAGGTCCCGTTGACGGCCGGAGCGTAAAAGCGCGTTCAATCGCTCCCCAAACTGTTGCGAGTCACGTTTTTGAGCGTCCCGGACACAGTTCCGGCATGGCACAGATTGACGCCGGCGAGATTCTGCCCAACGACCACGTCCAGCAGATGGCTGCTGAGGGGCGGGTCACTCAGATGCACCGCGGCCACCAGTACGCCGACGAGGGCGACACGTTCGAGATCGACGGCACCGAGTTCGAGGTGACAGACGTAACACACCGGACGCTGGGCGACATGACTGACGAGGACGCACAGCGAGAAGGGTCGGAAGACCTCGCTGCGTACAAGAACCGGATGAAGAAAGTCCACGGCAGCTTCGAGTGGGACGACGACAGCGAGGTCGTCCGCCATCGGTTCGCACCTGCCGACGAGTAGCGCCCCGACGACTGAGCGCCCTATTACTCCGATACCACGTCGACGCCAGTAAACTCGAAGCGTGTGCCGCCGCTCGCGCTTTCCGCGAGCGTGACTGTCCAGCCATGCGCAGTGGCGATCTGTGAGACTATCGAGAGTCCGAATCCGGTGCCGTCAGTTGTCGTCGAGTAGCCGCTTTCGAACACCGCCTCCCGGTCGGCGTCGGGGATTCCCGGGCCATCATCCGAGACAGCGAACCCACCCGGAATCTCACTAATCGTCACCGTCACGCCCGGACTCCCGTGCTTGTCGGTCTCGCTGGACTGCCTCCGACTGTCCGCAGCGCTGTGCTCTATGGCGTTTCGGAGCAGGTTCTCCAGCAGCTGTTTGAGCCGCGTCATGTCTGCCTGTACCTTGCGGTCAGTGTCGACCACCAGCGCCGCGTCGCCGGTCTCGACGACCTCCCAGCAGTCCTCGACTGCCGTTCCCAGTGCCACCGTTTCCATCTCGGTGATGCTGTCGCCGGTCCGGGCCAGCAACAGCAGGTCGTCAATCAGCGCCTGCATCCGGTCGAGTGCCTGTTCTATCGCAGCGATGTTGTCGTCGTCACACTCCTCTTTCAGCGCTCCCAGCCGGCCGATAGCGACGTTCAGAGGGTTGCGAAGGTCGTGACTGACGACTGTTGCGAACTGTTCCAGACGGTCGTTTTGCGTCGACAGTTCCTGCTCACGGTCACGGAGCTGTTTATCGCGCTCAACGGCGGCGAGGGCCGCCTCCATGTTTGCCGCGAGGACCCGTCCAGCGACGATGTCTGCTTCGTTGAAAGCGTCGACAGCCGCCGATGCGGCGATGAGAAGGCCGTGTTCCCCCAGTGGCAGATATAGCTCGCTGCGTATCGGCGTCTCGGGGTTCTGCACATCCTCTTCCAGCCGCACGTCTGGAACTGCAGTCGCCTCGCCACGTTCGTACACCCGCCAGGCAATGCTGTCGCCCTGCTCGAACGTTGGGATATCACCGACCAACTCCCGAGCCGACGCGGTCGCGGCGACGGGTTCTAACTGCCCGTCATCGTTGATGAGGTGGACGGCGTTTGCGTCAAGTCCGATAATCTCTGCGGCAGCGTTGACACCGATACCGGCGACTTCGTTGTGGACTTCGGCGGCCATCAAGTGCCGGGTGGCCTCGTGTAGCGCTTCGAGTCGATGCTCGCGCTCGTCAGTATCGCTTCGGTCGCTGATGACCGACACTGTGCCGTCGTCGCCGTCCCAGGTCACGTCACACGCTGTGATGCTGGCTTGGACGCTGTTGCCGGCCAGCGTCCGTATCATCCGTCTGGCCTGGCCAGCCGTTTGGTCGTCCTCGACGACACGTTCGACGGTCTCGACTCCGCCGTCAGCCGTCGGTTCAACGAGGTCAGTCAGCGGCCGGTCGCGGAGTTCGTCGCTGTCGGCGGCACTGAACAGATCAACTGCCGCCGGGTTCGCGTACACGACGGTGTCGGCGACGCTGACGAGGACCGCATCGCTCGTTGCGTCGAGAATCCGTTTCGTCCGTGCCTGTGTGGCGTCGGCCGTCGCTTTCGCTCTGACTCGCTCGACCGCGTTTCGGACTCGCTTCGCGAGGACGGCGTACTGCTGGGTCCCGTGCGATTTTTGAATGTAATCGGTGACACCGGCCGAGACTGCCTCGCTCGCAAGCGCCTCACTCCCCTGACTTGTAAACAGTAGAAACGGCATGTCCGGGTCTCTGGCGCGGACCGTTTCTAGAAACTCCAGTCCGTCGGTACCGGGCATATCGTAGTCACTGATGATGCAGTCCACGTTGTGCTCGTCCAGATACGACAGCCCGTCCGTAGCGCTCGTGACCCCGGTAGCGTCGATTAGCTCGTCGTTGCGTTCGAGATGTGTCGCAATGAGGTCGGCGTACGATGGTTCGTCATCGACACAGAGGACTGTAACGCCCGACACCACATGGCCCATACACCATGATATGCACCGTGTTAGTGTCAATCTGTCGTGCGGTGAACCTGACGAGAGGGGGTCCTATCGTCGCTTTGCCAGTTCCGCCCGCAAATCGTCGATATCCATCTCCTTCATCGACAGTAGGACGAGCAGATGATAGACGATATCGGCCGATTCGTGGGCGAGTTCTTCGGTATCGTCGTCTTTCGCCGCCAGAATCAGTTCCGTGGTCTCTTCGCCGAGCTTCTCCAGAACGGCGTTTTCGCCCTTCTCGTGGGTGAACAGCGACGCCGTGTAGGAGTCTTCGGGAAGGTTCGCCTTGCGGTCCTCGATGACAGCGAACAGTTCGTCGATAACGTCGCCGGTGTCGTCGCTCATAGCCGTCGTTCGGTCAGCGGGGCCTTCAGGCCGTCGCTACGACTCCACGGAGTCGAAAAAGGCCAGATCGTGGATGCGCGGGTCCTCGGTCAGTTCGGGGTGGAACGACGTGCCGACGACCGGCCCGTCACGGACCGCGACCGGGCGGTCGTCCCACGTCGCCAGCACTTCGACATCCTCGCCCACGTAGTCGATGACTGGTGCGCGGATGAACACCGCCGGGAATGATTCGTTGAGCCCGGTCACGTCAAGCGGGGCTTCGAAGCTGTCCCGCTGTCGACCGAAGGCGTTGCGTTCGACGGAGACGTCGATGACATTCAGTGTGTCGACGCGGTCGTCCTGTGCGTCGGTCGCGCTGACGATGAGCCCGGCACACGTCGCCAGCACCGGCTTGCCCGCCTCGACGTGGGACTCGATTTCCTCTGCGATGCCTTCGCGGTGGATGAGCCGCGAAATCGTGGTGGATTCCCCGCCCGGTAGCAACAGGACATCGCAGTCCGGGACCAGTCCCGCCTCGCGTATCTCGACGACCTCTGCGGTCCGGTCGTGGGCCGCTGCTGCCCGCTCGATTGCGTCCCCGTGTTCAGAGACATCGCCCTGAACCGCGAGTACACCCGCGCGTAGCGTCATGTGTCCCTGTTGGTGGCCCCGTGCGAAAAGCCTCTCGTCTCCTGCAAGTGTCCGTTCCGGCAGGGGGTGTCCTGACTGAGCACCGTATCGTCGCTCCCGCCGCCCAGTGCTCCTTGGTTATACCCGAACCAAACGGTTAGGTGAGACGGGATGCAGACGTGAGACATGGGAAAGCGACGGCAGGACCCGGTCGAGGCAAACGCTGACGGGTCTGCTGATCTCTATGAGATATCGACTTGGGAGCCCCGGTCGACACTGGACCGGTTCGCCCACTGGCTCTACCATATCGGAATACGAACCCTGCGGTATCTGGTCATCGTTGCGGCCATTCTGATTCTCCTCTTGCAGGTGGCGTTCGGGAGCCTCGGCGCAGTCGGCGACCAGCCGTTGTTTGCTGGGATGGCGATTCTCTCCGCCGTGCCGGCGCTCGGACTCGCGGCCTACATCTACTACGCTGACGTGACCACGCCGGAGCCGCTGACGCTGCTCGTGGGGACATTCCTGCTGGGCGTGCTATTTGCCGGCTTTGCCGGCATCCTCAACGGTGTTTTCGGCACCCCGGTGCAGGCAATCGGCTCCGGGTTCGGCCTAGTGCCGTTTCTCGGACAGGTGTTTTTCTTTTTCCTTATTGTCGGCCCCGTGGAAGAAACAGTGAAACAGCTCGCGGTGCGGCTGTACGCCTTCCGTGACGAGCGTTTTGATACTGTCGTCGACGGTGCCGTGTACGGTGCTGCCGCCGGTCTTGGCTTTGCGACTATTGAAAACGCGCTGTATATCACCCAAAATGCCGAGATGGCCGCCGGGACTGTTGAGTTACTCGCCGCCAGCAGCGACATCACTGCGGTCAGAGCGCTCGCGGGGCCGGGCCACGTCATCTACTCGGCCTTCGCCGGCTACTACCTCGGCCTGGCCAAGTTCAATCCGGACGACGCCGGCCCGATTGTCCTGAAAGGGCTGCTCATCGCCTCTGTCATCCACGCCGTCTACAACACGCTAGCTGGCCCAGTTACGGCCATTGCGGCGACCATATACAACGTTGACTTCCTCGTCGCGTTCTTCGGCTTCGTCATCGTGTACGACTCGATCTTCGGCCTCCTGTTGCTGAAAAAGGTTCGCGCCTATCGGCAGGCGTACACTCGTGCTCACGAGGACCCGGACGAGACCGAGCTTCGCCCGGAACAGACCGAGTTCGACCCTTAAGCAAGCTGTTCGACGTACTTTGCGACCACGTCGACCTCCAGATGTACCGGATCGCCGACCGACTTCTCCGACAGCGTCGTCTCGGCGTACGTCGTCGGGATGATCGCCACATCGAACTCTTCGGAGCGACGGTCGGCGACGGTGAGACTGATGCCGTCGACTGTTATCGACCCTTTTTGAACCAGATAGTTCCGATGGGTCTCGGGTAGGGAGAACGTGAACGTCCAGTCCTCGCCTTCCTGCTCGATACCGACGATTTCGGCCGTCGTATCGACATGGCCCTGCACGATGTGGCCGTCGAACCGGCCGTCGGCGGGCATCGCCCGCTCAAGATTTACCTGGTCACCACCGTCGAGATTATCGAAGAACGTCCGGGCGAGGGTTTCCTGGGCGAGAAACACCTCGAACCACTCGCCGTCGGCCGCCTTCTCGACGGTGAGACAGACGCCGCTGACGCTGATCGACTGGCCGTGGTCGAGTCCCTCGAACGGCGCGCCGATCCGCATCCGGCGCCCGCCCTCGTCGTCAATAACCGCCTGCACCTCGCCGGTCGTCTCGACGATTCCGGTGAACATATGTCAGATACGGCGCGGCTGGCGGAAAGCACTTCGCTTCCCGGAGACGTAACATAGACTCGGAATCGAGTAATTATTTACGCTAATTTTGCAGAAGGAATTTACACTCGCCGCTGGTAACGCGGTATATGGCAGCCACGCCCGACGCTGACCACGACTGGACTGGCCGTCACGCACGGACGGAGCCGACCGAAACCGGTCGGATCGTCGAGGTGCCCGACGAACTAACCGAGGACTGGGACCTGCGACACGCCGAGACGAAAGGCCGAAGTTAACGCTGCAGCACTTCGACGCCGACCAGTTCCGCGCCGGTCAGTGCCCGGATGTAGGCCCCGCCCGCGATAGAGACGTGGCCGAACTCGTCTTCTTCCATCCCGTACATCTCGATAGCTCGCGAAGTGTCGCCGCCGCCCACGACGGAGAAGCAGTCGGTGTCGGCAATGGCTTCGAGGACGCCGGCAGTGCCGACCGAGAACCGCTCGTCTTCGAACATCCCCAGCGCG
Source organism: Haloarcula marismortui ATCC 43049 (assembly GCF_000011085.1). Lineage (NCBI taxonomy): Archaea > Methanobacteriati > Methanobacteriota > Halobacteria > Halobacteriales > Haloarculaceae > Haloarcula > Haloarcula marismortui. Next base: position 2,106,337 of record NC_006396.1, on the reverse strand, counting down.
CCCTTCACGAAGACGGCCTCGGAGTCGCGGATGACCGGCGAATACTCCATGACGGTCTCGCTCCCAACGTCGAGGTAGGAGACGCTTTTTTCCTCGATGTCGTCGACGGCCTGCTCGGCGCGGTCACCGTCGTCTTCGTAGGCCAGATCGACCGCGAGCGTGATCTGGTCGCGGTGGTCTTCGAGCATGGACTCGATTTTCTCGCTGTTTTCCTCCCACTGCTCGTCGTAGAGGTTCGCGTCGTCGATGTCGTAGCCGACCGGGTAGCCAGCGGCCCGCAGGAACAGCTCCCCGGCGATACCGCCAAGCAGGAAGTCGTCGACCTTCTCATCGAGGTGGGTCATCACGTCGATAACGTCCGTTGCCTTCGTTCCGCCGACGACCATCGTCACCTGCCCGTCGAACTCCTTCTCGGCGATGGCGGTGTTGGCCTCGTACTCGGTTTCCATCACGCGGCCAGCGTAGGCGTCCATCACCAGCGGGAAGCCGACGAGTGAGGCGTGTGAGCGGTGGGCCGCAGAGTAGGCGTCGTTGATGTATGCGTCGAACTCGTCTTTCAACGTCTGGACGAACTCTGTCTGTGATTTGACTTCGGGGTCTTCCTCGGGCAGTTCATCGTCGCACATCCGCGTGTTCTCAAGCACGAGTACGTCGCCGCCGTCGAGGTCAGCGATGTCGTGAATCGCCTGTGGCCCGTAGGTCTCGTCGACGAAGTCCACGTCGTGGTCGATATGGTCGGCGAGGATCTCGGCGTGTTGCGCAAGCGAGACGAAGTCGTCGCGGCCCGGGCGGCCCTGATGGGCCAGCACCGCGACCTCGAACCCACGGTCGACGAGTTCGCTGACCGTCTCCGCGTGGCGGTCGAACCGTCGATTGTCCTGTACCGTGCCGTCCTCCACCGGTGAGTTGAGGTCGAGTCGGACGAGAACGCGCTGTCCGTCGTCGAGGTCATCGAGCGTCTGGAAAGTCATCACTCGAGAGGAAACCTGCCGGCCGCTTAACGGTTTCCGAGTCCGAACAGCGAGCGGCCTGTTGGAGGAGTAGCACCGCTATCTGCTCTGGTTGCCAACGCAAAAGCGAGGGGTGGGAGAGTGGGGTGGGGACACCTGCACCGGACACAGCCAACACCGGGTCAGGGTGTGTCAACTGCGGGCACAGTCGTCTGTCCGATACACAGAGACGGCCAGTGGTCAGGCACTGGCTCGGGCTCTGTGTGTGGCATCGTTAGTGAATAATAATTATAAATCTTACTGGCGTCGAAAACCGTTTCCGCGCTTACTCGGTGATGTACTCGGCTACGTCGAGCATCCGGTTCGAGAAGCCGTACTCGTTGTCGTACCAGGTGAGGATCTTCGTCATTCCGGAGACGACGTTCGTCGACTGCAGGTCGACCTGCGTGGAGTACGGGTCCCCGAGGATGTCGGAGGAGACGACATCATCGCTCGTGACGCCCAGCACGCCTTCGAGGTCGCCGGCGGCGGCTTCCTCGAAGGCGGCGTTGACGTCGCTCTCCGTCACGTCGTCGTCAAGGTCGACGACGAACTCGGTAATGGAGCCGTTCGGCACCGGGACGCGGATGGCCATCCCGTCGAGCTTGCCCTCAAGCTCGGGCAGGACCTCGGTGGCCGCCTGCGCAGCACCGGTCGAGGTCGGAATGATGTTTTCGGCGGCTGCACGGCGACGGCGGGGCTTGCCGTTCGGGCCGTCCATCAGGTTCTGGGAGCCGGTGTAGGCGTGGACCGTCGTTAGCTGGCCGGCGTTGATGCCGAACTCCTCGTCGAGGACCTTCGCGACCGGCGTGATGGAGTTGGTCGTACAGGAGGCGTTCGAGACGACATCTTCGCCCTCGTATTCGTCGTGGTTGACGCCGTAGACGAGCTGCTTGACCGGCTCGTCGCCCTTCGGCGGGGCGGAGATGAGAACCTTGTCGGCCCCGGCGTCGAGATGCTGGCTCGCGTCCTCCTTGGTGCGGAAGATGCCGGTCGCCTCGAAGGCCACGTCAACGTCAAGGTCCTCCCATGGGAGCTGTGTGGGATCGGTCTCGTGGAAGATGCCTGCCTCGAAGTCGGTGCCCTCGACTGTGAGGACGCCGTCGTCGACGCTGGCCCCTTCGAGTTCGCCCATGACGGTGTCGTACTGGGCGAAGTAATCGATCTCGGAATCGTCCATGACGTCGTTGATACCGACGATCTCGACGTCGTCGTTGTGTAACGATGCGCGGAATACGTTGCGGCCGATACGGCCGAAGCCGTTGAGGCCGACGCGGACTGGCTTACTCATTGGTGTCTAGAGAGGCAGTCGGTCAGTGTAAAATGTTTTCGGATTTGTTGTAAATTTGTGTTTGTTTATGCGTGTTCGGGCGCGAATGATTAATAGTGATGGTGCTAGCCCGACTGAGAGTGTCCCCTCGACAGTGTCAGCTAACAGGGACTAGGTTCGTCCGAAGGCTTTTGAAACGGACGGACGTACTGACCTATAGGAATGAGACGCGATGACAGTGACGACCCGTTCGACGAGTTCTTCCGGGAAATAGAGCGGATGATGGACGAGATGATGGGGGCCGAAGGCGACGTCCATATCGACCGGGACACCGGTGGCGGTGGGGCCGACCTCCACGTCGACGTTCACGAAACCGACGAGGAGATCCGGGTCGTCGCTGACGTTCCGGGTGTCGACAAGGACGCGATCGACCTCAAGTGCGACGGCACTGTCCTCACGATCAACGCCGAAAGTCCGGAGCGCGAGTACCATGAACGACTGACCCTACCGACCCGCGTCGACGAACACTCCGCCGCCGCGACGTACAACAACGGCATCCTCGAAGTCACCTTCGACCCCGAAGAGGACTCCGCGGACATCGAACTGTAGCGCGCACAGTACACCGTCTGTTTTTAAACTGAGAACAGCGCACTCGCTTCGCTACTGCTCCGCTGTTTGCCGTATCAACGCCGCCAGGTCGTCCCAGAAGCCGTCCTCGTACTTCGTCGCCGAGTCGATCGTCGGGCGGGCGTTCGTCTCGTTGACTACTGCACGGTCCTCGGTTACCAGCAGGTCGACGCCGAGGTACGGAATCGCCAGCTCGTCGGCCGCGTCTTCGGCTAGTTCCCGCAGCGCTGCTGGTAGTGCCTGCCCTTCAGCATCGGCCCCGCGGTGGACGTTGTGCTTCCACCGGCCCTGCTCGCGGCTCGCTTCGGGGAGGCGGCGCTCGACCGCCCCGACGTACTCACCGTCGACGACCATCACGCGGTAGTCGGCAGCGTCGGCGATGTACTCCTGCACGAGAAACGACTGGTCGCCGACCGCGCGGTAGTCGTGGACCAGGTCGAGGTAGTCGACGATGCCGAGAAACGAATCCAGGTCGTGGGCCTTTGCGACGCCGACGCCGCGGGTCGTCGAGTTCGGCTTCACGACCACGGGCGGGTCGAACTGCTCGAACGCCGCGGTCAGCTCGGCCTCACTCGCCGGGTTCGACACCATGACGGTCTCGGGAACGGGCACGTCCGCACGGCCGAGGCGTGCCAGTACGTCGGCCTTGTTTCGTGAGCGGAGGATGGCCTCGCGGTCGTTGACCCACGGCACGTCCAGCATGGCGTCGGCGACCGCTCCCTCCATGATTCGGGAGGGATAGACGAAGCCTATGTCGTATTCGTCGAAGGGGCTCTCATCAAGCGGCAGCGTCCGCTCGGCCGTTTCGACGTGGCCCACCTCAATATCCCGGGCCGCCAGCGGGGCCTGCATCCGCTCGAAAGTCTCGGCGTTCGTGGCGACGGCCAGCCTGTGCATGGCTTTTCGTTGTCGTGGAGAGATAAAATACGCTCGCAGCCACACAGTCGAAGCCCTGTCGCGCGCCTCGTTCCGACTGCCACAATCCACAGAATAGCGGGTAGAGTGGATGAATACGCAACTATATTCAAAATTGTCAGACAAATACTAAGTATGTTGGGGAGAATAGGCCACGCGTGTACGACGATATCCTCTTTCCGACAGATGGGAGTGACGGCGCAGACGAGGCGCTCGCACACGCGCTCGAACTGGCAGCGACGCACGACGCGACGATTCACGTGCTCTCTGTCGTCGATTCGACGTATCTCGGAAGCGCCGCGGCAGAAGCAACGACCATCGAATCGCTGCAGGAACAGACCGAGCAGGTCATCGACGAGACTATCGATGATATCGCCGCCCACGGCGCGGCCGTTGTTGCCGAGCACCGAATGGGCGACCCCTATGAGGAGATTATCGACTACGCCGAGACGGCGGGTGTCGATATGATCGTCATGGGAACCCACGGGCGGAGCGGTCTGGACCGGTTTCTGCTGGGGAGCGTCACCGAGAAAGTTGTTCGGACGGCGGACGCGCCGGTGTTGACGGTCCGACTGTCCGGCGATACGTAGCGGGCACCCGCTAGCAGCGCCGGTCACCCGTGTGGTGTGGCAGACCGTTCTGCCGAGTCACTCGCCGCTTCGACTTCGCCGGAGCACCCACAGCACGAGGAGTGCGCCCTCGACGCGGGCGGCGCTGTACACCCACGGCCGCAGGTCTACCCCGTCGCCGTTTGTCGTTGCGAGCCCCATCCAGAAGTCGACGACTTTCCGGGGCCGGAGTAGTTCGAGGACGCCGAGAGCCAGGAGTACGAGTCGGAACGCCATACGTGATGGTACGCTGGACGGGCCCAAGAGTATTGTGGGTGCTGGTAACATACAACAAGACCGCGGCTACGACTGCGTTATCCAGCGACTGGGATGGGACTCTTTGGAGCGACGCGGAAAAACGAGGCCGAGGCGGTTGTCCCGCCTGTGAAGGCGAGAAAACACCGCTGTCCGACTTACGCGGTACGCAGTTCTTCGCCACGTTCTGCGAACGGCGAGTGGCCGTTGCTGATTGACTTACGCAATCAGCAGCTCTTCGCCGCGCTCGACCTTGATGCGGCAAGAAGGAGTGATCTTGTTGTAGGCACGGCGGAACGCTTCCTTGACGTGCTCTGCGTCTTCGACGTTACAGTAGGCGGTGAACAGCTGTTCGCCGGCCTGAACGCGGGCGGCGGTGCCGACGATCTTCCCGAAGGCGGCACGCATCCCGTCGGAGACACGGTCGGCCCCGGCACCGGTCGCCTGCTTGTTCTCGCGCAGGACCTGGTGAGGGAACTTCCGCAGCGTCATCTTGTAGTCACCCTCTTCGCCGAGCTCTTTGATCAGGTGGCGGTTGGCCGACAGGCGGGAGGCCTCCAGCGAGCCGTGACGGAGCTGGACAGTCTCCTCGACGATGAGGCTGATCTGGACGGGGTAATCGTCGGCGTCCTTCTGTTTACGGCCCATCTTGTGCTGTGCGATCTTCGACCCGGGAATGCCTGTGATGTATTCGCGTCGGGTGTACGCGGGCTTGTCGATGTCCCGGTACATTGAGGCGGGTTTGTCCGACATAGGTACTCTTGGAGAATACGTCGCCGAGCGGCCCAATAAGGGCTTCGAACCCGCCCGGCGGCGTGCTGGTGTGTCCCACACAACCGTGAGCGGGCCCAAACTGGCCGTTGCTGTGATGGCTGTGTCGGCAGTTTGCTGTCCGTGTGGGTGTCAGTGTGTTCTGGTAACACCGCTGTCACCGCGTTCTTTTACGCTTTGCGCACATATCATAGATACCATGAATACGCTCGTTGACGGCGAGTGGCGGACTGACGCATACGAAACTACGAACGAGGACGGGGCCTTCGACCGGCAGGACACAACCTTCCGTGACCGGGTCGAGGACGACCCCGACGCGCGGTTCCAGCCCGAAGCCGGCCGGTACCACCTGTACGCTTGCCGCGCCTGTCCGTGGGCCCACCGGATTCTGGTCGCCCGGAAGCTGCTGGGACTCGAAGACGCCATCACCGTCGACTACGTCGACCCGTTCCGCGGCGAGGACGGCTGGCAGTTCACGCCCGAGAAGGCGGGCTGTACGCCGGATACGGTCAACGGGTCGGACTACCTCCGCGAGGTCTATGTCGAAGCCGACCCCGACGCGACCTGCCGCGTGACAGTGCCGGTGCTGTGGGACAAGCAGGAAGAGACCATCGTCAACAACGAGTCCGAGGAGATCCTCCGAATGCTCGATACCGAGTTCGACGACGTGTCGGACAACGACGTTGACCTCTACCCCGAGGGCTATCAAGACGAGGTCGACCGCATCATCGACGACATCTACGAGCCGATCAACAACGGCGTCTATCGGTCTGGCTTCGCCGATAGCCAGTCGGCCTACGACGAGGCCGTCGAGGAACTGTTCGACGCGCTGGACCACTGGGATACTGTCCTCGAAGACCAGCGTTTCCTCGCCGGCGACCGCCTGACCGAGGCGGATATCTGTCTGTTCACGACGCTCGTTCGCTTCGACGAAGTGTATCACACCCACTTCATGTGCAACCACAAGCTCATCCGCGAGTACGACAACCTCTGGCCGTACCTCCGGGACCTCTACCAGCTCCCCGGTGTCGCTGAGACGGTGAACATGGACCACATCACGGAGCACTACTACACCACCCACCCCGACGTGAGCCCGAAGCGTATCGTCCCGATGGGTCCCGACCCTGACTTCGAGGCTGTCCACGACCGCGACGAACTGCCGGGCGACCTCCCCGAGACGCTCTTTCCGACGGCGTAACCGGGCAGTATCGCTGTCGGATATCGAACGCTGAGTCGACGCTGTCCCTTTTATACACCCAGTTCTCACCTGTGTTCAATGAGTCGGGTAGATGAGCGAAGACGGGCTGTGAGCCCGGTCATTGGTGTTGTTATCCTTGTCGGCATTGTTGCAATTCTCGCCGCCACCGTCGGCGTGTTCGCGCTCGGCTTCAGCGAACAGCAGCCGACACAGGCCCCACAGGTCGCTATCGTGGCTGACTACAACGAGCGGACCACCGGCAACGGGGAGTATCTGAATCTCAGCTTCAGCAGCGGTGACACCGTCTACAGGAACAATCTCTCTGTCGTCGTCTCCGGTGCCAAGAGTTCCGGCGGCACCGACGTGACGCTTGACACTAATCCAATACAGGCACAGGCCTCGACGCGGATTACGTCGGGGACAGAAATTACGATACATCAGGGGCAGTTCACCGGCATCCCGAGCGGGGACCATCTGGACCTGCGTGACGCGACGCTGCGACTCGTCTGGAACCCCGCTGACGAACCGGAGTCAGAAACGTACGTTATCTATCGCTGGCCGGACCCGAGCCAGCGCAACTGAGCCGCTTGGGTTTCAGGCGGGACGAAGTCCGTCACTCGGCCAGCGAGAGTGTGACTGCGTCGGTTTCGTAGTCCTCGAGGAACGACCCGGAGCCGCCCAGCGAGACAGTCCGGTCGCCGATATCGACGACCAGCGTGTGTTCGATGGGGTAGGAGTTTGTCTCCGGCTCGACGAGGCCCTGTTTCGTCTCAACGACGGTCCCCTCGATGGTGGTGGTGTCGTCGTCGGCCTGTACCGCCCGCACGTCTGCGGAGACGTGGATATCGTGGTCGGCGCGCAGGTGGAGCGTCGCCTGCAGAACGGCGTGACGGAAGTCGTGGTATGTGGCCGGGAGCGGAGCCGGGTCGGTGACGGCCACCTCGGTGGCCATCAGCCAGTAGTTCCCGAGGAACGACCCCGACAGTACCGGGACGAGTTGTTGCTGGACGAAGGCGATAGCGCGCTGGTCGGAGTTGGTGCGTGTCACCATTTCGGCCGGCGAGACGAGGCCGAACTGGGCGTCGACGGTGAGCATTATTGGCATCGGCTGGTCCCAGGACCGGACCACGGAGGCCAGCCCACTCGCGTCGTCCGAGCGCAGGTTGTCGGCGCTGCTGACGACCAGCATCACGAGGACGCCGCGGTCGACGGCCGCACCCAGTTCCTCCGAAATCTCCGGGAGGTACTGCTGGGGAACCGACAGCATGATTTCGCGCTCCGCGTTCCTGATGTACTCCGTGAGCCGTTTGATGACCGTCACCCGCGACTTGATGACGTCGAACTGCTGGGGTTCTCGCGCACTCGCAGAGTATCGGGAATCGAGTGCCCCGCTCATCTCTTCGAGCCGGTCGGTCAGGGCGTCGATGACCTCCTCGGGTGGCCGGGCGCGGATCGTCGTGGGCACGACGTGGTCGTTGACCTCGACGAACCCGCGGTCTTCGAGCGATTCACTGATGCTGTAGACGTACCGTTTGGAAACGCCGGTGTCGTCGGCGATTTCGCTGGCTGTGGCCTCGCCGCTGCTGAGAATCGACAGGTACGTGTCGACTTCCTTCTCCGACAGGCCCAGTTGTTCCAGCCTGTCCCTGAGAGTCGAATCGTCCATCTGTTCACATCTGGTAACGGCGGCGGATAACTGTGTTTCGGTGCTGTGTAGCCCGGAAACGCCTTCGAAGCTGCCGGCACGGGTATCTACCTTCGACTGCCCGACACTGGATTTATAAGAATGAAAAACTATTACACCATATTTTATATCCCCTGCAGTGGTGTCTCTCTCTAATGACGCTCCGGACGGCACTCAACGACTTCAAGCGGACGCGGGACCGCCGCCACCAGTTCCCGGGTGAACTCCGCTCTACGACGGGCAGTTTCTCCGGACTTGACAGCCGCTTGGTGCATGTTGACAACGACGGCTCGCTGCGGGACTACTCCTATCCGCTGTGTGGGCTCACAGGAATCGACCGCTCGCGGTTCGGCATCGAAACGGGTTCGACGACGTGGTTCAGCGCCGACGCTGACCAGCGGTATCGCGGTGACGCCGGCGTCGTCGAGACGATCCACGACTGCGGCGACTGGGCCGTTGTCCAGACGGACTGCACCATCGAGCAGGCCCACGTCACCCGGTTCGAACTTCGCGGCGACGCGCCCGCCGACGTATCGCTTCGGGCGTTCGTCGATTTCGCACCAGACGGACGGACCGGCCAGCAGAGCCTGCTGATGCACGGAAACTCCGTCGAGGCCTACCACCGGTCCGAACACGACTTCATTGGCGTCTCTACCGAACTCGACACTGTTGCGGGCCAGATTCCCGAGCGGTTCTCCGAACTCGTCGACGACGACCCGGTCTCGTTCCCTCGGGACACCGGTGCGCGCCGGTACGAGGACACGACGCTAACTGGCGGCGTCCTGCTGTCCGCGCCGTTCGTCGACGGTGGCGTCACGCTGACGACGCTGCTGACGGACGCGAACGACACCGACCGCGATACGGCGCTGTCGACCATCGACCGGCTGGTGAGCGACCACTACACTTCGGAGACACTGCTCGAAGCAGGCCAGGCACAGCGGCGATGGACCGTGCCCGCAGAGACGCCGAACCGGGAGAGCGTCGTCGCCGACCTCCGGGTCCTCTCGCTGCTTTCGGCCGCGAACGGGGCCAGAATCGCCGCGCCGGACTTCGACCCGTACTACGTCACCTCCGGCGGCTACGGCTACACGTGGTTCCGCGACGACGCCGAGATATCGGCCTTCCTGCTCGAAGCCGACGGGACGTTCGACCTTGGACTCGATTCGTGGCACCAGCGCTCCGCCGAATTCTACTGTCGCACGCAGCAACCGGACGGGAGCTGGCCCCACCGTGTCTGGCCCGGCGACGAGACGCTCGCGCCAGGCTGGGCGAACGCCCGGCTCGAAAGCGGTTCTGACGCCGACTACCAGGCCGACCAGACCGCGAGCGTCACCAGCTTCCTCGCGACGTATCTCCGGACCGGCGAGCCGGCCGACCCGGAGTGCATCGAAGCCACGCTCGGGCGCGCCGTCGAGAGCATCGACGACACGCTGGCCGACGACGGCCTCCCCATTGCCTGCCAGAACGCCTGGGAGAACATGCAGGGTCGGTTCACGCACACCGCTGCGACCTTCCTGCACGCCTACGCGGCCGTTGCCCGCGCGCCCGTCTGCGCCACGCTCCGAGACCACGCCCGGTCGCAGGCCGAGACGGTGTTGTCTTCGCTGGACGCGCTGTGGACCGGTGACCGCTACGCCCTTCGTGAACACGATGGGACCATCGACAACCGACTGGACTCCGCGACGCTGGCCCTCCCCGCTGCCTGTCGCGTCGCTGCCGAAGCTATCGACCTGCCAGCGGAGACCCGCGACCGGCTCTACACCCACGTCGAGACGACACTTGACGGGCTGGAACGGGACACCGGCGACATCCGTGGTCTCATCCGCTTCGAGGGCGACGACTGGCGGCGTGGCTCGCAAGACCGCGAGAAAATCTGGACCGTCTCGACGGCGTGGGGCGCAAACAGTGCCGCCCAGCTGGGTGCCCTCCTGCGTGACGCCGACGACAGCAGAGCGGCGGCGGCCTACACCCGGTCCCGGGACCTGCTGGGGGAGATTCTTCCCGGCGGCTCACTCGTCCAGTCCAGCGGCTACCTCCCCGAGCAACTGTTCGACGACGGGACGCCGGACTGTGGCACACCGCTCGGCTGGCCCCACGCACTCCGGCTGGCCACTGTGGCCCACCTCGATGACGCCGGGGAACTCACTGCTGAGCCGCTGAGCGTCCGCGAATAACTCCTTCTACGCGGCCTGTTCACTTCGGAACGTCGCGAAGGAATGGAAGAATGTCTGCCTGACCGAAAACAGTGACTACGTCCGGGACCGGACCACTGACTGCTGCCCTACTGTGGCGTTGCAACGGGCGCGTCCTCGCCGGCCGTAACAGCTTCTCCGGTCTCCGGGTCGAACAGATGGACGGCGGATTCGTCGAACGACACCTGCACACGGTCGCCGATGGCCGGCTCAACGTCGGTGCTGACCCTGGCGATGAAATCCGGCGCGCCATCGCCCTCGAATCCGGTCTTCGATTCGCCCAGGTCGAGATAGAGATAGTTGTCGCTGCCGATGGGTTCGAGCACGTCGACTGTCGCCGGGACGGCGTTCTGGTCGCCGCCGTCGCTGACCGAAACGTGCTCCGGTCGGATACCCAGCACGTACGACCCGCGCTGGATGTCGCCGAAGGCACTGGCGCGGCCGCCCGTGAGGTCATAGGAAAAGTCGTCGTGCGCGCCGGTAAGCCGTACGCCGCTGCTGAGCGGCTCCGCGGTCACGTCGAGGAAGTTCATCGAGGGCGAGCCGACGAAGCCGCCAACGAACTGGTTGGTCGGGTTCTCGTACACCGTCTTCGGCCGGCCGGCCTGCTGGAGCTTCCCGTCGTTGAGGATGACGATGCGGTCGCCCATGGTCATGGCTTCTTCCTGGTCGTGGGTGACGTAGACAGCCGTAATTCCGAGCTCCTCTTGCAGGCGCTGGATTTCCGTCCGCATCGTCGTCCGGAGCTTCGCGTCAAGGTTGCTGAGTGGCTCGTCGAAGAGGAACACGTCGGGCTCGCGGACAATGGCGCGCCCGAGCGCGACCCGCTGCTTCTGGCCGCCGGAGAGCTGGTCCGGCGTGTCATCAAGCAGGTCGCCGATACCCATCATCTCCGCCGTCTCGGTGACCCGCTCCTGCCGTTCCGCCTTCGAGAGGTCCGTGCTCATCCGGAGGCCAAACGCCATGTTCTGTCGGATGGACTTGTGCGGGTACAGCGCGTAGTTCTGGAACACCATCGCCACGTCGCGCTTGCGGGCGTGGACGTCTGTTACGTCCTCGTCGCCGATGCGGATACGGCCGCTCGTCGGCCGCTCAAGCCCGGCAATCATCCGCAGTGTCGTCGATTTCCCACACCCCGACGGGCCGACGACCGTTACGAACTCCCCATCGTCGATGGACAGGTCGATGTCGTCGACCGCCACGATGGAGCCACCGTCGAACTCCTTCCGGAGACCGTCTAGTTCGAGACTCGCCATTACACAGAGTCTCACACCCATCGCTAATAAGTTTGATGGGATTTTTCATAGAAGTTCTAGCAGAGTCGGTTCGGTTGTGGAACCGAGCGCTGTCAGCGCTCTCTCGTCGCCGGTACCACAACGATATCGCCGACCTCGACTGTCCCGTCGCCGCCGACCGGATTGCCGCTGAGAAGGTCGGTCTCTTCGTCGATGGTGTCGAGTGAGACCTTCGCTGTTCCGTCGCCGAAGTGCAGGACGACCACCAGCGTCTCATCGCCGTCGGTGCGCTCGTACGCGACGACTCTGTCAGCATCGCCTGTCTCGACGGTGTGGGCAACCGGGCACACCCCGGGCACGCGCAGTGCCGCGTGGTCCGCTCGCAGCGCCACCAGTCGCCGGTGGAAGTCGGTCAGTGCGTTATCGCCGTCGTGCCAGCGCATCGTCCCGCGCTGTTGTTCGACGCCCCGTTCCTGGCCGGCGTAAACCATCGGCGTTCCGGGGAGCGTGAACGTGGCCCCGACGGCCGCCTGCAGTGACGCGGCTCCGCACTCGTCGAGATAGCGGTCTTCGTCGTGGTTGTCGACATACCGCATGTGGCCGGCACGGTCGGGGTAGCCGTGCTCGGCCGTCGCGTCGAGCGCCTCGAACAGCACCGACGCTGGTTCCTCGCCGGTCCCGATGTCGCGGAGCGTGTCGAACAGGTCCGTGTCGTAGTGAACGTCGAACTCGTTTTCGGCGAAGGCGGCGTCGCGTGGGACCGTCTCGTCGAGCAGCAGGAACTCGGGGTCGTCAGCTTTCACCCGCTCCCGGACTTCCTTCCAGAACCCGTGTGGCACGCCCCAGGCGACGTCACAGCGGAACCCGTCGACCACGTCGCGCCACTCGTCTACCACGTCGAGCATCCAGCGCCGCACCGCGAGCGAGTCGTAGTTGAGGTTCGGAATCCGTGTCCAGTTGAAGTAGTAGCCCGGTGCGTCCGTTCCTGCCCAGTCGACGTCGGAGACATCCTGTGACACCGGGATTCGCTCGTAATAGTCGGCGTACTCGGGGACACCGGCCCGGTGAAGCTGGAACGCCGGGTGGTCCCGCGAGCTGTGGTTGATGACTAGGTCGAAGACAACCCGAATCCCGGCGTCGTGGAGTCGGTCGACCAGCGACTCGAACTCTTCGCGTGTTCCCAGGTCCTCGGCAGTGTCAAAGAAGTCAGTGATGTGGTAGCCGTGGCGGGTCGGACTTGCCTGAACAGGGGTGAGCCACACTACGTCGACGCCCAGCGACTCGATGTAGGGGACCCGCCGCTCGATAGCCTCGAAGGTCGTGTCGACGGTTTCGCCGGCGAACGACCGGACGAATATCTCGTAGATGGTGGCGTCGCCGGCCCAGGCCGGCGGGTCGGCCGGCCGCGAGACGGACACTGTCTCGCCTGTGCCCGTCTCCCCGTTCTCTCCGCCGCGTTCCACGACCAGCGTGTCCGCGACGCTGTGGCGCTCGGCGACGGCAACCGCGTGAACGCGGGCCATCTCCGGCAGGGCTTCGTGTGGCACCCGGAGTTCGTCGCCGTCGATGGTCACGGCCGACTCTTCCAGCGCGTCGCGGCCGTCGAGATAGAACTCGACTTCCGGTTCGCTCCCCGACGGGGCCGCGCGGGCGTCCGCCGAGACGACGAAGTCTCCGTCCTCCGCCTGACTGGTGAGTTCGACCCGGGGGCGACCCGGTCCCTCGACAGTGACCTCGTCGGTCGCGGTCGATTCGAAGGAGCCGTCGAAACTGAAAATGGCGTGGTGGGTTCCCGGTGGGAGGTCGGCCTCGATGACCCACTCGTCGCCGTCGCGCTCGGCCCAGTGGGTTCCCATCGTGAAGTCGTTGAACGTTCCGATGACGATGGCGCGGTCGGCGACGGTGAGCTCGTCGCCGTCGAAGTCGTCCGCCGTGACGCTGAATCGAGCCGTCTCGGTGACGCCCGGGAACGCTCGGATGACTTGCTCGTGCGTGCCGTCCGGCACGATTAGCTCGGCACGATAGACGCCCGGCACGTCGGGTTCGAGGTGACAGACCGGGCCGTCGCCAAGCGTTGCCGTACTCGCCGCCGGCCGCTCGACTAACCGCCACTCGGCAGCCATGCCGGGGTCGGGCTGGCGCGGGGCCAGTTCGACCGATTCGCCGACGGTGGCGAACCGCGGCGGGCCTGGATGGTGCATACGCCTACGGTACGGGGTCGGTACTGTGAGTGTTACGCTTCCGGTTGAATTTTAGAAAAGATATTACTTCGTTTATTCTCCCCTATCCGATCTGTTGAAACCGATACACAGCGGGACGATTTCACACCGACTCTCGGAATCTATCATCATTGTCTCCTTCTATTTCCGAATGATTTAAGTTGTGAAAGACTATTTCATCCCATATCTAACCATGACAATGGAACGACGGACGGTGCTCAAACGGATCGGCGGTGTCGGGGCGGCTACAGCCCTTGCTGGCTGTAGTGTGCAAGAGCAGGGCAATGGCGGCTCAGAGGGGGAAACGGCTTCTGGCGACGGATCGGGCGATGGGGCAAGCGGCGGGAGTCAGCAGTCCGGCGGGACCGCGACGGCGTGGTACCAGCTTCAGGATTCAGAGATACCTGCCCGCGAGGACGCGATGGAGACGTTCGCGAGTGAGACGGAGTTCGGCGTCGACGGGTCGGACATCTCCAACATGGAAAAGAAGACCACGAGCGCGATTCCGGCCGGGCAGGGGCCGGAGGTCTTCGAATGGGCACACGACTGGGTGGGCGACTACTACCAGCGCGAGTTCGTCGTCGACCAGTCCGACGAACTCTCCGTGAGCTTAGACCAGTTCACGGACGCCGCCGCCTCCGCCGTCCAGTTCGACGACGCCGTCGTCGGCCTCCCGCACTCGGCGGAGACGGTGACGCTAATCTACAACACGGACATCGTCGACGAAGCGCCCGAGACTATCGACGACATGGTGTCGGCCATGGAATCGTACCACGACCCGAGCAGCAGCCAGTACGGCCTCGCCGCGCCGTTTGACCCGTACTTCACGAGCGGGTGGATACAGGCCTTCGGTGGCTACTACTTCGACCCGGAGCAGGACCCGGCGCTCGGGCTGGATGCCGACGAAGCTATCGAGGGGCTCCAGTTCGCTCTCGACACCCTCCGTCCGTACATGCCCGACGACCCGAACTACGAACCGCAGGCTGCGACGTTCTCCGAGGGGAACGCCGCCTTCGCGGTCAACGGACCGTGGTATCTGGCGACGCTGAACCAGAGCGACGTGAACTACGAAGTGGCGACGTTCCCCGATATCAACGGCGGCGAGGTGACGCCGTACACCGGCATCTCGATGTGGTACTTCGCGGATGGGATGAGCGAGGGCGGGGCCGACGCCACGGCCGCCCGGAACTTCGTCGAGTGGTTCGCTACCAACGAGGACCACGCCACGCGACTCGCCGAGGAGCAGGGTTCGATTCCGGTGCTCGACAGCCTCGTCGGCAGCGACGAACTCCCCGACCACGTCCAGACGTACTCCCAGACCGTCAGCCAGGGGGTCCCGATGCCGACCGACCCGCGCATGAACAAGGTGTGGTCGCCGCTTGAGAACGCTCTTATCGAGGCGTTCAACGGCGATTCGAGCGCCGAAGACGCACTGACAACCGCCGCCGAGGAAATCCGCAGCAACTGGGAGTAAGAAGCGCCCATGAGTACCGTTTCACGAGCGGCGGACCGCATCGAGTCGGTCCCGTTTCTGACGCGGGACGACGCGTCGTTACTGTTAGTGCTCCCGGGGCTGTTCGTCTTCTCGGCGTTCATGCTGTTCCCGGTCCTTTATCTGCTGGGGATCTCCTTTACCAACGCCCAGCCGGCGAATCTATTCGCCGGCGAGGGCGTCGTTGCCGTGCTCACGTTCGGTGACGCGCTGTTCGTCGGGCTGGAGAACTACGCCGACGTGCTGACTGACGGCCAGTTCTGGAACTCCTTCGGTGTCACCTGGCTGTTTGTTGCCACGAGCGTCACGCTCAAAATCGGAGCGAGTCTGGCTATCGCACTCGTCGTGACCAGCGAACTCGTCCGTGGCAAGCGTGTCCTGCGCTCGCTCATCATCTTCCCGATGGGGCTGCCGCCGATTTTCACTATCACCGTGTGGCGCGGCATCTTCAGTTCCGCCGAGTTCGGGCTGATGAACCAGCTACTGACCGCGTTCGGGGCGAGTTCGGTCGCGTGGCTTTCGGGCCGCTGGACTGCCTTCGTCGCATACAACGTCACGGAGGCGTGGCTGGCGTACCCGTTCATGGTCATCATCACCGTCAGCGCACTCCAGGACGTGCCCGAAGAACTCCACGAGGCGGCCGTCGTCGACGGCGCGGGGTTCTTAGCACGCTTTGCGCACATCACCCTGCCGTCGATCAAGCGGCCCGTCCTGTTTGCGTCGATTCTGACATCTGCGGCGTCGTTCCAGCAGTTCCTCATTCCGTTCGTGTTCAACCAAGGCGGCCCGGCACGGGCGAACGAACTCATCGTCGTCTACGGCTATCGTGAGGCACTGTCGTTCCAGCAGTACGGTCGTGGTGCGGCCATCAGCATCATCGCGCTCGTGTTCATCGGCGCGTTCATGTGGCTCAACGTCAAGAAAGGGAAACTCGCCGACGGGGTGAACGACTGATGTTGCTCGGTGCAATCGCCCGGAAGCTCAGCGATGACATCAAGACGTTCGCCACGATGCCCGCCCGAACCGTTCGAAAGTGGTCCTACACTGTGCAGGCGGTCCGTCGCGGCGAGCTACCCGCGTCGGAGGTTCTGAAGGTCATCCTCTCGACGATTGGCGCGACACTGGTGGTGCTGGCACTCCTCTTCCCGATCTACTGGATTCTGATGGCGGCTCTCTCCGGCTCCGGAAGCTCGCTGTACACCTCAGAGAGCTTCTCGCTGTTTCCCGCGAATCCAACGGTCAAACCGTTCATCTGGGTTATCGGTGACCTCATCGTCCCGTCGTATTCGATCTCCGCCGCCATCCCGTTCACTGACCTCGCCTTCGTGTTCCAGACGCCGGGGATCGAAATTCTGGACGCCTCCGACTACGGCGTCGACCGTCCGTCGGATTTCAAGCACTTCCTCTGGAACAGCCTCATGGTAGCGATTCCGACCGTGCTGATCGCGATGTCGCTCATTATTCCGGCAGCGTATGCCCTCTCGCGGCGGGAGTTCCTTTTCCGTCGGAAAGTGCTGTTCCTCTACGTCCTGATGACGCAGGTCGGAGGCGGTCTCGGCGTGGCCTTGCTCATCGGGATGTACGCGCTGTACGTCCAGTTCGGCATCAACGACAGCAAGCTGGCGCTTGCGGTGTACTACGCTGCGACTGCCGTGCCGTTCAACACGTGGTTGCTGAAGACCTACATGGACGGCATCCCGGTCTCCTACGAGGAGGCCGCCGTCGTCGACGGCGCGCCGCCGTGGCGCGTGGTGACGGAGGTCATTATCCCGATGTCGACTGCCGGGCTGGCGACGGTGTTCATCTTCGTCTTCCTCACCGGCTGGACGGAGTTCGTCGTCGCCCAGACGCTGCTGGGGACGGAGAACTACACGCTGCCGGTCGGCCTGTACGCGATGGTTGACGAGTACTCCATCCCGTGGGCGCGCTTCTCCGCGTTCGCGCTCACCTTCGCCTCGCCGATCATGCTGGCGTACCTGTTCGCCCAGCGCTACATCGAAGGCGGCCTCTCCTTCAGCGGGATGGAAGGTTAGGCCGGCGCGACGCCCGCCGTCATCCAGCAGCCCTCGTAGGGCGCCTCGGTCTGCTTTTCCACCGTCCACCGGTAGCGCGTCGTCGTTTCGTTCGCGTCAACGACCGTCACTGGCTGTGAGGCGGTGTCGCCGTCGCGGTCCAGCGGCCCGTACCGCACGCCCGTCGCGTTCAGGAGCGGTTCGAATCCGCTCTGGATTGTCCGGACGAAGTTCGCGTACGGTCCTGTCAGGTCCCGGTTCGACGGGGACGCGAACTGCCAGGTGGTGTTGATGCCCTCGTTCGTCGCCGGGTCGTTGTTCTGCAGCGCAAGCACCTGAATGTGGACGACAAGTCCCGGCGGCCGCTCGCAGTTCGGTCGTAGTTCGAGGACCCGCGGCTGTGTCACCGCCGACCTGTTGGCGTCGACGGAGACGTTGCCCCAGTACCCGCTCGTCGTCTCCGCCGCTTCCGGCTCATCCGTCGGCACGGCGGCGGGCGTTACCGTCGCCTCGGAGGGTGCCTCTCCGCCGCTGCCGAACAGCGCCCCGCAACCGGCCAGCGAAACGAGAACGGCGATCGCGACGAGCACGAGCGGCCGAACGGCTGTCATACCCCTGTATTGGGGTGGAACCCCTTCGGTGTTCTGTCACCGTGTCCGCGCGCTGTGTCGCCTGGCAGCGGCCGAGCTGTCACGCGAGCCGGTCCTCAACCGCGTCGATGTCGCCCGGTTCGTTGACGTTGTGACACCACCCGTCGAGTTCGACCGCCTCGACGCGGTGACCGGCACTCAGCAACAGGTCGATTGCGTCGGGGAGTTCGTACTCGCCGCGTTCGGAAGGTCGCGTCAGCACGCAGGCGTGGCCGATAGCCGGTTCGAAGACAAAGAAGCCCCGCGTGACCAGTGTCGACGGCGGGTCCGATGGCTTTTCGACGAGGCCGGTCACCCGGCCCTCGCTGTCTGTCGTGACGACACCGGTCGACCTGGCTTCCGCCCGCGACACGCTCTCGACGAGTAGCGTCGCGCTGGCGTCAGTCTCGCGGTGACGGGCAATCGCGTCGCTCAGGTTCGCCCGGCAGACGTTGTCGCCGTTCAGCACGACGAAGGTTCCGTCGACGGCGGATCTGGCCTGTTCGAGCGCATGGGCAAGCCCCAGTTGCTCGTCCTGCCGGACGTACGCTATCGGCGTGCCTCGGTACTGGTCGCCGTAGTGAGACAGGATGTCGTCGGCGCGGTAGCCGATAACGACGACCAGCCGGTCGCCGCCGACTGACCGTAGCGTCTCGAAGCAGTGTGTCAGCAGCGGCTTTCCGGCCACCTCGACCAGTCCCTTCGGCTTGTCTGCAGTGAGCGGTCGCATCCGCGTCCCTTCGCCGGCAGCGAGCACGACGCCGTCCATATTTGGTCCCATGCTCGTGCCGGCTAAATGCCTGTGGACGAGCGGGTTCTGTCTGTGGCCCGCCAACAATCCGTATGGCTGAGGAGTGTGATACCTGCTCCCGGTCGGTCACCGTTGAGGAAGCCATTCGCCGGGCGACGTTCGGTGACCTCGACATCGACCGCTGGCAGACGCTGTGCTGTCCAGATTGTGGTGCGCGGCTCCGGACGGCATTCGTTGGGGCGCACTCCTGACGGGGAAAGAGACAGGTGGGAGTGGCGTGTGACTCTAACACATGGAAGACGAAGCGTGGCGCTCGGTCGACATCATACGGGACAACGACGGCATACCGCACGTCCTCCAGCAGAAGATGCTGGTGTTCACCAGCGGCGTCTCCGAGGAGTCAGCTGGCTACACCAAGCCGGCGATGGAACACCGGCTCGTCCCGCTCAAGGACCTCACGAAATTCGGGCGGTCATAACCTTTCGTCGGGGCAGTCAGCGCTTCGACCGATAGCCCGAAGACCGACTGGTTGGCCAAAAAACACCTCGGGATACACTTTTGCGCCCGTCGGAACGAGTATTCATAATGGCGGAACCGTTGTACGTCGGCGTCGATCGAAGCGACGAGTCCTGGGTCGCTGTGGCGTTCACCGGCGACGGCTTCGACCACACGTCCGTGTTCGATAGTATCGGCGCGTGCTGGGCAGCTTACGAGGAGCGCGCCCGCCGGATTCTGGTCGGGGTGCCGATCGGACTTGTCGAATCCGGCGAGCCGGACCGCCGGTGTGATGAACTCGCTCGGTCAGTCCTTGGTGAGCGAAGCACGACGGTCCGCACGCCGCCAGTACGAGAAGCGACCCGGAAACAGCGATACTCGACGGCCAATCGCGTCCACAAGCGCAAGACTGGACACGAACTCTCCGAGCGGGCGTTCGCACGGAGCGACAGCCTCGCCAGAGTCGACGAACTCCTGCAGGAACTGCCCGAGGCCGCCGCTGCCATTCGGGAGTCTCATCCGGAAGTCTGCTTCCGAGCACTTGGCGGCGAGCCGCTCACTCACCCGAAGCACACTGCCGGAGGGTACGCTGAGCGGATGCGGATTCTCGCGCATTACGACCGTGACGCAGCCCCGACAGTCCAGAAAGCCGCCGAAGCGACCGGTGGCACAGCGGTGGCCGTCGACGACGTGCTGGACGCCGTCGCTCTCGCGTACACAGCACAGCCGGGTGATGGAGAACTGTACACGCTCCCGCCCGAGCCGCCGCGAGATGCGACGGGGCTGCCGATGGAAATCGTCTATCGGGCAGCGTCGCCACTGATGACGTAGTGACGCGCCGGCGAGCGCTGTTGCTCGTCGTGAGTTATGTACGTGCCAGCGACACTGCCGTGTACGCTATGGTACACCGCGACCGCTGACAAGTGATTATAATGCTAGACTGAAGACAGATGCCGTCTTACAGTCGCGTGAGGTTGGTCGCACGCGGACCCTTGTCCGCCTGCTCGATGTCGAACTCGACTTCCTGCCCCTCTTCGAGGTCAGGGCCGCCGACGTCTTCCATGTGGAAGAAGACGTCTTCGTCCGCATCGTCGGTTTCGATGAAGCCGTAACCACCAGTGTCGTTGAAGAAGTCGACAGTGCCTTCCGCCATTGTTAGAGCCTCGTGACGTTGTTGGCGCGCGGACCCTTGTCCGCCTGCTCGATGTCAAATTCGAGCTCCTGTCCTTCCTCGAGGTCCGGGCCGCCGATGTCTTCCATGTGGAAGAAGACGTCCTCGTCCGCGTCCTCAGTGTCGATGAAACCGTAACCGCCAGTGTCGTTGAAGAAATCAACCGTTCCTTTCGCCATTGCAACCAAAGAGATGCCAGCACCACGGATAACAGTGTCGGTACGATGCTCTGGTGGGAAACAGAAAGATCCGACCGCTGTCTGGCGATTAGGGAGTGTGTAATACTGTCATGGCACATGCGCCGCCGGCTCTCCCGGCTGGCTATAGACGCCACGGCGTCGCGTTCGGTCTTACCGGATCACTAACCAAATGGAATTAGCCGTTCGAGCACAAGTCATAATTATGTACCGTGGTAGCCGGGCCCGCCTTGCGCCGTGGCTGCTTGCTGGCTTCGGACTCGCGTTCACAGGTGCGGCCATCGTCTGGCACCTCGGTATCGAGACACAGCGTATCGGACAGGTCGGCGGCCCTGCGCTCGCGTTGGTCCTCGACGGGCTACTGCCGCTGGTGCTAGTGTATGGCAGCTATCGCCTCGTCTCGTCGTCGACACCGGGGGAGCAGATATGGACCGTCTTCGTCTGGAGCGTTATCGGCAGCCTTGCAGTCGGGGCTGTCATCGGTTTGAGCGTCTTTATCCGCATGATGGAGGGTCGAACAATCGCCGAACCGGTGTTCGTCACCCTGTTGGCGATGGAGACGGGCGCTGTCACGGGACTCATCGCGGGCACGCTTGCGGTTCGGGCCCGTCAGGATGCCAGTCGCGCGACCCGAACCGCGAACACGCTGTCGTTCGTCAACGACCTGTTTCGACACGATATCGCGAACGGACTCGTCGTTATTGATGGCCGCGCGACGATCATTCGACGGAACGCCGACTCGGACACGGTTCAAACGGCAGCGGACGCGATCCACGAGCAGGTAACCGAACTCGATAGCTTGGTCGACAACGCCGGGGCGGTCGTTGAGACCCTCAGTTCCGACCCGGCATTCGAACCGACCGACATCGTCGGGATTGCCGGGGCGGTGATACAGCGAATCGAGCAAACACATCCCATCACCATCGAACTTCAAGCCCCGGACAGCGCAATGGCATACACCAACGAGGCCGCTCGCCCGGTTCTCCGGAACCTCATCGAGAACGCTATCGAACACGGGACGCCGGCAGCAGAACTCTCCGCTGAGGGGACCGCGACGGACGGAGCAGCGCTGCCGAGCGAGGCACAGCGGGCGGAGACGACAGAGTTGACGGGAGACAGATATCATCAGCCATCGGTGTTCGTCGCGATCCGCGAGACCGACGATGTCATCGAGACCCACGTTGTCGACGACGGTCCGGGAATTCCCGACGACCAGCGTGACAGCGTTTTCGACCCGCGGGCGGGCGACACGCACGGCGGCGGACTCCATCTCGTCGAAACGCTCGTTACGAGTTTCGGCGGCGATATCTCCCTCGCTGACACCGCCAGCAAAACCGACGCGGCCTTCCCCGATACCGACCTTGACGGCGCGCACTTCGTCGTCGAACTCCCGCGAGCGTGACACCTGTCCGCACGACCGACGTTTCTTGATTGTGGGGGGCACAGTGAGGCGTATGTTCCCTCGCTTGCGTGCACAGGGTCCGACCGTCCTCATCCCGCTGGCGTGGCTGCTCGTGGGGCTGGCCCATCTCGATGTGGTCACTGACCGGACCGTGCTGATATTCCACGTCGTTGCCGCCGTCCTCATCGCTGCGTTCGCCGTCCTTTCGTGGGACGAGATGGTGACGGGCGTCCTCCGGATCTGGCGCGATATTCTGCTCGTTGGACTCCTGCTCACCGTCGGCGGCATCGTCGGTTTCCTCTACTCTCCGCTCCGGGTTCCGTTCCTGACGACGACACTACTGGGGTGGATGGCTGTTCCGGGCGTCGGCCTCTACTACACTGGGAAGCACGTTCCGGCAGGCCAGCGGGCGTACACGGCCGGCGCAGTGCTGAGTGTTCTCGGTGCGGCGGTGTACGCTGGCGCGCTGTTCCCGCCGGCGGAAACCACGTTGCTCGCCGGCATCGGACTTGCGCTGGTCGGCCAGACGGTCGGCATCGTTCAAGCGGTTCGCCAGCCCGACGAACCGTCAGGCTAGGGCCGCATCGAGCTTCTCCACCGGATGCGGCGGTTCGCCGTCGCTTTCGTCCCAGTCGTCCAGTTGCGTGCGACAGGATGCGCCGGGCGCGACCACGGTGTCGCCGCGACTCTCGCCGATCTGATCGAACAGGATCGCGCCGATGGCTTTGCTCATCGAGAAGTGCTCGGCCTCGTAGCCGAAAGAGCCGGCCATGCCACAACAGCCCGAATCCAGCGGGTCCACGTCGTAGCCGGCCCGTCGGAGGACACCGACGGCGTGGTGGTCCTTCTTTGTCGCCTTCTGGTGACAGTGGCCGTGGTAGGTCAGCGTCTCGGCCGGCACGTCCCAGTCGGCCGCTTCGTCCAGTCGGAAGGTATCGAGGTACTCACAGACGCCGTAGGCGTTGGCGGCCAGCGTCTCCACGTCCTCGCCCGACAGCAGGTCTAGATAGTCCGACTGGAACATCACGGCGTCGCTTGGTTCGACCAGCACCACGTCCCAGCCCTCCTTGACCGCGGGGACGAGCGCATCAATGTTGTCCCGCGCGGTCGCCCGGGACTGGTCCAGAAAGCCCTTCGAGTGGGCCGGCCGTCCGCTGTCGGTTCGGTCGGCGAGCTGGACGTGGACGCCCGCGGCTTCGAGGACGCGAACGGCGGCTTTCCCGACCTCGGGATGGCTGTAGTTCGTGTACGTATCGGGGAACAGCAGCGCCCGCCGCTCGGCTTCGTCCGCCGGGATTTGCGGGCCGCGTTCGTCGAACCAGTCCTGCAGCGTCGTGCGCTGGAAGCTCGGCAGCGTGCGGTCGGGGGCGATACCGACCGCCTTCTCCAGCACCGTTCGAGCGCCCGGCACCTTCGTCGCGAGGTTTGACAGTGGCGCGAAGGAACTGCCTAACCCGGCCAGCGCGTCGACGTTGGCGAACACCTTGTCCCGCAGGCTGGACCCGTGTTCCTGATGGTAGGCGTGTGTCACCTCGGCTTTGAGCTTCGCCATGTCGACCTCGCTCGGGCAGTCCTTCGCACACCCCTTGCAGCCGATACAGAGGTCGAGCACCTCGTGCATGAACTCCTCGTCCGTAGGGTCGTCCGGCAGGTCGCCGCTCATCGCTTGCCGGAGCATATTTGCCCGCCCCCGCGTCGTCGTCATTTCCTCCTCGGATGCTCGATAGGTCGGGCACATCACGCCACCGGTCGTCTCCTGCGGGCCGCGACAGCCGCCACAGCCGTGACAGAGTTCGACCATCCCCTGCATCCCGTTGTCGTTGTCCCACTCCAGCGCGGGGTCAAAGCCCGCATCGAACTCGTATTCCGGGTCGAAACGGAGGTTCTCGGTCATATCGACAGTGCGCGCCCGCTCGGGCATCGCGCCGGACTCGACCTCGCCCGCGTCGACACCGACGACCTGCCCGGGGTTGAGCAGCCAGTCGGGGTCGAACGCGGACTTGAGTTCCTGGAAGGTCTCCCAGAGGTCCGGGCCGTAGAGCTTCTCGTTCCACTGCGTGCGGGCGCGGCCGTCACCGTGTTCGCCCGAGACGCTCCCGCCGTATTTGACGACGAGGTCGGTCACCGCGTCGGCGATGGACTCCATGGTCTCGACGCCCTCGACCGACTTGGTGTTGATGAGCGGCCGGATGTGGAGCACGCCGGGGCCGGCGTGGGCGTAGAAGGAGGCGAAGGTGTCGTGCTCCTCCAGAATCTCTTGAAAGTCGGCGACGTACTCCGGGAGGTTCGCCGGCGGGATGGCGGTGTCCTCGATGAACGAGCCGTGTTTCTCGTCAGTCGTCCGCGAGAGTAGTATCGGGAGGCCGGATTTGCGCATCTTCCAGAATTTCTCGCGTTTCGCCTCGTCGTGGGCCTCCATAGCGTCGAACGCCCGTATCGGCGTGTCAACGACGGTCCGGTCCGCGGTCGGGTCGGCGGCGGGGTCGACGCCGTTCGTTCGGTCCACAAGCAGGTCGGCGACTTTCTGTCGCCCGCTCTCCTCGTCGTCGGCGTAGAACTCTACGATGAGGACCGCCCGAGTCCCCTCGGGCAACATCCCAACCACGTCTTCGAACTCGGCGGTGTCTTGGGCCAGGTCGATGAGTACGTCGTCGAGCACCTCGACGGCAGCCGGATCGTGTTCGAGAATGTCCGCCACGTCTTCCATAGCCTCGATGAGCCCCTCGTAGGCGAGCAGGCCCATCGACTTGGTTTCTGGAATCGGCTCCAGAGACACCTCGGCCTCGGTGACAATTGCGAGGGTCCCTTCGCTGCCGGCCAGCAGCGAGGCGACGTTGATGGTCCCGTCCTGTGCGTCGTCGAGCACCCAGTCGAGGTTATACCCAGAGACGTTGCGCTTCAGGTCCGGGTAGTGGCTCTCAATCTCCTCGCCCTCCTCGGCGAGTATTCGCTCGATTTCGGCGTAAATCCGGGCTTCGAGGTCACCGTCGGGGTCCGCTCGGTCGCGCAGTTCCTCGCGGGTGACCTCGCCGAACGTGGTGACGGTGCCGTCCGCGAGGACGACCTCGCACTCTTCGATGTAGGCGTCGGTCTTGCCGTACTGCAGGGAGTGTGCGCCGGTGGAGTTGTTACCGATAGCGCCGCCGAGAACGCTCTTGTCGCCCCACGCCGGGTCCGGCGCGAACTTCAGCCCGTGGTCGGCCAGCTCCCCGTTCAGGTCGCCGAGCTTGATGCCCGGCTGGGCTCGCGCTCGCCGGTCGTCGGGCCGGGCCCCGACGAGGTCGTTCATGTACCGTGAGAAATCCAGCACGACGGCTTCGTTGACGGTCTGGCCGGCGAGGCTCGTCCCGCCGCCCCGCGGTAGAACCGGAATCTCACGCTGGGCGCAGTAGGACATGACCGCGGCCACGTCCTCGGTTGACTGTGGATAGACGACGCCAATGGGCAGCACCTCATAGAGGCTGGCGTCGGTCGCATACAACTGCCGCGAGTACTCGTCGAACCGGACCTCGCCGTTGACGCGCGCCTGTAGGTCGTCGACGAGGCCAGACCGAGCGACAGTCTCATTCTGGTAGTCGTAGTTCGATACCTCGTCAGCCGAAGGGTCTATCCGGGTGCCGGAATCGGTTGCCATGGTGTGTTTCGTGTCCAGTCGCCCGGCCACCGACGGACCGGGTACTCGGCGGTTATCTGTGGCTGTTCTAGCTGTACGCCTGACAAAACAGTTCCGCTACGGTATCTCACCACGCATTTTCGAGCCGGCCGAACGCAGCCTACGGACGGCACTTCCGTCTCCCCGTGATAGCACGTGTTACGCAATTGTTAATATCAGTACGAGCTTATATAAGGTGATTATGACACACAGCAACGACCCCTTCGAGACAATGTTCCGACTCTTCGCACAGACGCAACGAGAGATGATGGACGACAATCTGGGCCGGCGGATGGATGACGATTCGAGACGCCGAATGGCTGACAGTCCCGGATACCGTGCCGACCGACCAGCCGCTAGCACGCGCTCGGTCGACCACCGCCAGCACGGCATCGACACGAACCTTCATGTCGACGAGACCGACGACGGGTACGCCGTGATGGTCGACCTCCCGGGCTTTGAGCGCGACGACCTCGCCGTTCGCTTCGAGGATGGTGTCCTCAGTATCCAAGGCGAATCGACTGTCGCTGCGGAAACGAGCGATGGCGCTCGCCGACACAGCCGACGAGTCACCGAACGTGTCACCGTTCCCGAGCCGGTAATGGACGATGACATCACGGCCACCTACCACAACGGCGTGCTCGAAATAACGCTGCCGCGCGCGGACGATGCCAGTGACTCGAACCGAATCGAAATTGAGTAGCCCTCTTTTTTCGACTGTTGCTTGCCGATGTTAGACGGCTTCCCCAGCAAAAGCGCTCTTAGTACCCTGCTATCCCGCTATTCCTCAGCTACTGTGATATCTTATCCCCTCTATGGTCGCGTGCGCCCGCTGTCGACTCCGTAAAAACAGACGCTCGGGTCGCAACTGATGCTCGAAGCATCTCCGAGCCGACTGCGCCGGCGCGGCTTCCCGACCTGTATGAACGCACGGAGCGCGTCAAGTGGTGGAAGTTCGTGTGGGCGAGTGTCCCGAGTCTGTCGCGTGACTACAGGTCGACAGTCACACGCAGTTCGCTGTCAGTTATCGTTCCGATGGCGTCGGCGGCGACCTCAATGTCGTCCTCGTCGGCGTCACCGAACCCGAGCCCCTGCACCCAGGCCTCGGTGAGGTCCGGGTCCGGTTCGACGTACGCAATCTGCCCCTCCGGGTCAACCTCGGTCACGATGCCGATCTGTTCTCCCTGTGCGTCCATGAGAAATTTCCCCTCGTCTTCTGTCGATAGTACTGCCATTTCGACTGACACCACAGACTGGACCAAGTAATAAACGTCGGTCACGCCGACTCCGTCCCCGTGCCCTTTCCCGCCTGCCGTCGGCTGGCATCCGCCCTTGTTCGCTAATATCGCGAGAAGTTCTCGTCGGGGTAGACCCCTTCGTCAGTGATATCCACCACGTCCAGCGTCGCCAGTCGACTGAGGCGGTCTGCCGCGTCTTCTTCGTCGACACCCAGTTCCACCGCCCGCGCTAGCACGCGGTCGCGGCTGGGCACGGACTCGATGAAGCCATCCCTGTCTGTCTCCGTTTCCTCTGCGATGATCGCCTTCAGGATGGCCCCGTGTTCCCGCTTCGAGGGTGTGGTACTGTCGCCGGTCCAGTCCACGCTCAGCGTCCCATCCTCGTTGACGTGGGAGACGACGAATCCGTCCGGCAGCGCTTCCGTCACCGCCGCCACCAGCGCCGCCCGATCAAGCCGCGCCT
Source organism: Haloarcula marismortui ATCC 43049 (assembly GCF_000011085.1). Lineage (NCBI taxonomy): Archaea > Methanobacteriati > Methanobacteriota > Halobacteria > Halobacteriales > Haloarculaceae > Haloarcula > Haloarcula marismortui. The sequence goes on along the minus strand of NC_006396.1, from coordinate 2,078,872 downwards.
CGAATCGAAACCGCTTACCGTCTTTGGACTGCCCGAGACTCCCGACGTTCGTCCCCGCTTTTGCTATGGCCTCCGAAACCGCGTCGGCAAGCCGGTCCTGTACTGACGCCGCAACGGCATCCCGCTCCGCATCGAGGTCTGCGAGTTCGTCGGTCAGGGTCGCATGGTGCTCCATCTGCTCGTGTGCTGGCTCCTCTGTCATACCCATGCTACTCGTCGCCACGGACGTACCTGTTCCGGCGACTGTGCCGAGTCAACGGGGCAACCAGTGGTCGCTACTTACTCACCTTGTTCAAATCCGCTCGAGAGCGTTTTCACTGTTCACTTTGTTCGTAGGAAAATGCCGCCTCCCGGACCTCAACTGGTGGTTTACATGCCCATAACACAACCCCCCGTGTAGATGACGAGAAACGCAGATCGTCGCATCGAGAATCTGCAGGAGCGTATCGAGTGCGCCGAAGAGATGAGTGAAGACGACCAGGACGTGCTGCAGGCCTTCGACAACAGGCTTGCCCTGCTCGGGAGTCAGTACGGAAAGGAGCGCCGTGAGAAGCTCCTCAGACACTGTGTGCGAATCGCCGAGGAAGTTGGCGGGCTGGCTGACACCCTTGACGACAAGCGAGCTGCCGAGGACATCGTCCGCTGGATTCACGATACCTACGGCAACGAGGAGTCCAACCGGGACTACCGTGTCGCCTTCAGGATGTTCGGGAAGCACGTCACTGATGGCGACGAGATTCCCGACAGTATCGCGTGGGTCTCGGCGACCACGTCGAAGGACTACAACCCGATGCCGAACCCGGCCAAGATGCTCTGGTGGGACGAACACATCAAGCCCATGCTGGATGAGTGCCGACACGCCCGTGACAAGGCGCTCATTGCCGTTGCGTGGGACTCCGGAGCCCGCAGCGGGGAAATCCGCAACCTGACTGTTGGAGACGTTTCTGACCACAAATACGGCCTGCGTATCTCCGTCGACGGGAAGAAGGGCGAGCGGTCGGTCATCCTGACGACCGCTGTTCCCCAACTGCAGCAGTGGCTGAACGTGCATCCAGCGCCGGAACAGCCCGATGCCCCGCTCTGGTCGAAGCTCAACAAACCGGAGGATATCAGCTACCAGATGAAGCTCAAGATCCTCAAGAAGCACGCACGAAAGGCGGGCGTGAACCACTGCGACGTGACCTTCACCCGTATGCGGAAGTCCTCCGCGTCCTATCTTGCTTCGGACGGCGTGAATCAGGCCCACATCGAGGACCACCACGGCTGGGACAGAGGATCTGACGTTGCCTCTCGCTACGTCGCTGTCTTTGGCGACGCCAACGACCGCGCTATCGCACAGGCACACGGCGTCGACGTTGAGGAAGACGAGTCCGAACCGATTGCGCCGGTTACGTGTCCGCGGTGCCGAAACGAAACGCCCCGAGACGAACCCACCTGCGTCTGGTGCAGTCAAGCGATGGACGCGGCGGCTGTCGAGGAACTGGAAGCGGAGCAGCGGGAGACTCGGGCGGAACTGCTCCGTATCGCTCGGGATGACCCCGAGCTGCTCGACGACCTCGACCGCGTCGAGCAGTTCATCGAACTCGGAGACGAGAACCCCGAAATCCTCCGAGAAGCCCGGGAGTTCGCCACTACCGGACAGGGCTGAAGCGGACACCGGCTACACCTCCTCCTTGGCGCGCTCGATCTCGTTCTGTACGTCGTGTAGGGCCGGTTCGTCCCCGTACCGAATGAGTGCTCGCAGTGCAAGCGCCCGGACGAACTCGTCGTCACCGTGCTTGATGATGCGGACGAGCGTGTCCTTGTTCTCTTGGACAAACTGGTCACCGTCTGCGCTCTTCGCCGTCATTGAATCACCCCCTGCGGCGACAGTCCGAACTCACTCGGTCGATGCGATGCGACGTGGTGGGAGACTCGCTTGTCCCGAAGGTCGATGCCACAGACCGGACATTCGACGAGTCGAATCTTGTCGTGGCCGAACCGCTCAATCATCCCGCTCACCCCCAGACTGGCGACTGTTCAGGTGGCGTGCGATACTTCGCTGGGTCGACGTTAGCTCATCGTGTCTGAATTCCATCGTCCGATGAAGGCCGGTTAGGCCGGCGACACCGGACCGGGAGCACGTCATCCCCAAGTGCTAAGTATCTAGCTCTAGTAACTAAGAGTGGGAAGACATCTTCCCGGTCCACTCGATTCAAAACGTATGGCCCAAGCCTGGTGAGCTTGTCAGGGCCATACGTTTGCACTTTACCACTTTTGAGAGTCATCTGTCTGAATCCTGTAAATTGTGAGTTGGCTGTGTTCTGCGTACTGAGTCCCTATTCGGTGGTTTCACTTAGTTTCTGTTGATTAGTTAATAAGTTAATTACTTAGTTAATTACTAATCACCCATCCACAGTTTCGGGCAGTTTTGTGCGCCATGTGTATCCCATAGTGACTGGCTCTACTTAGTATATGTCAATGAGTGAATGAGTGATTAGGTTAGTTACGCCTCCCGTTGGGGTGTGTTTCGGCTTCCTTTCGGAGTTGAGAAAGGGCGTCTTCGAGTTTTGGAATCGCTTCAGACCTGTTGTAGTCTTGGCGTGTCAGCGCCCGGAGGGCGGGTTGGACGTGTTCAGTGGCGACGTGTGCGGCGAAATCATCTGGGATAGCGGGCTGTGGGTCCGCTGGTAGGTCGACCGAGAGTGTGGCGACCGTGGCCGCAGCACCGAGAAACTGCCGTCGGCTTGGATCGTTCGTTGAGGCGATGCTTTCATTCCCGCGTGTATCGTCAGTTGACATGGGTTCTTGACTCGCTTGAGAACCCGTGGTCGGTGTCCTTGCACCGGCCATCTTCAAAATGGCGTAGCCACGGTATTCCCATTCCCATTTGTGGGAACGTGCTACTTAGTATTTTGCCATATATGGGAAGTTGCCGCAATTGGGAATCTTATGAGCGGATAGAAGGGTACTGTATAATGTGATGCCTCACAAACAGGGCTCACAAATGGGACGCCGCCGCGCGCTACTCACAGACACAGAGCGTGAACTTCTAGAAGCCGAAGAGAAATCTGACCGGTACTACCAGGCTGTTTCTCGAATACGCCGGAAGATCGATGAAGAACTGTCTGAGGATCTTGATATTCTAGAAAAGCATCATCCAGAGTTGTTCGAAGAACTATGTGAAGCTGTTGAGGAACAAAGTTAGAACTTCTAGAAGCCTCGACTGGGCCTTCTCAGGTACTATAACACGCTGAAAATAGGATCTCTTGATGTCTTATTCAGCAACCGCGTCAAGTCGTTCTTGCAGATAAGCCTGCAGCTCATCATCACAACAGTAGATATAGCACCCTTTCATCCCTCGTGTCATGAGCGTCCGGTAAGTATTCTTGATTAGTTCACCAGCCAGCTCCTGTGCTTCCTCAGGCTCTTCGTCAAACATCTTCTTCATACCGAAGACAGAGCGATCGCTGCTAGCGCGTTCCTCGTAGTCGGTAATTATCTCGCCATTCCGATACCGGAGATCGGGACCAATGATCACTCCTACATAGTCGAACTCGAGCCCCTGGCACGTGTGGATGCAACCCACCTCGTCGATTGAACCTTCGTCGATAGCCCATGGATCGCTACTTTTGAGATTCCAGCTACGTCTGTAGTCACCTATCTCGATATCGACGTAATCTGGGTCACTCTGGCCATCCGTATCCCACTCCCAGCAATAGCCGGCCACGACTCGAGACAAATCGGTTTGCTCATTCTTTCGCTCAACAGCTTCATGGAGTGTTTCTGGTGAATCGAATAACCGAACATCATAATCAAGACCAATGTCTTCAGGTGTTTCTGTATCGCCTATCTCCAGCACATCATCAACCCATTCAATGTAGTCTCCGGACCCGCCACATCGTAACTGAGACTCCAGCGCAGTCTCTTTTATTTCCGCGCCCAGCTCATCTGCGAACTTTCTGATTTCGTCCTTAGACCCGATATCGTCGATATGCACGCGCTGACTCTCGTCGATAAAGAATACACTGAATTGCGCGGCGTTGATAATTTCCATAATCTGGTTCTCGCCACGACCAAAGAAGTTCGACTCCTCGTTGAGACGGTGTGCTTCATCGGCGATGAGCGCTGGGACCGCATTTGCCTCTTCATCGACATAGCTGCCGGCACCCTTGAATAGATGATTGATGGTCTTGACCATCATGTCGCCTCTGAGCTTCTGTTCGTACACATCTCGGGGTGCGGCGTTCTTCGAGACGTACTGTGCGGTCAGATCGTTTTGCAGTAGCTCTGCTAAAATATTAATCGCCACAACGGTCTTGCCCGTTCCTGGCTCTCCCTCCACGAGAAGAACACGTTTCTGTCCGTCTTCTTGGCACTGCTCCGCCAGCTCAACTGCTCTTTCGAAGACTACCTTCTGTGAATCGAGTAGGGTAAACTCATGATTGCCGTTGAGCATCTCCTGAACCGAATCTTGTAGCGATTTACTGGGCCTGAGACCGCTGTCTGCAATCTCGCGGAGCAGCTCACCTCTGTCACCGACCTGAATTCGCTCCTCCAAGTAGTCCCGGAACTCAACGGCATCGCCCTTGAGGTACAACGGTGCTTCCTCTGTATACGGTGCGTAGATTTCGTTATCGATAGCCGAGCGATATTCGGGCTCGTAGTTATGGAGGTATGCGACCGGATGAAGGTTGATCGGTGTCTCCTGGATCTGGATATTGAAGTCTCGAAGGAAATTCGCGTAGGCCCACGCTTGGTAGCTCGGGTGCGTTGTCTCCCGGATACCACCACCGACGTACGTTTCTACGATACCGTCTTTTCCACTGACTCGCTCGGTGTCTTCCCCTTCCCACTGTTTCAGCTCCACCACGACGACATTCGCGTTACCGTCTTTGTCCCTCCCAGAGATCATGAGATCCACACGCCGTGATGTTAGCGGAATTTTGAACTCAATGGCAACACCAGCGTCGTCTGGAATTTCGCTTCCAGCGAGGACCTTGTGGATATACTGGAACGAGTTCCGCCAAGCCCGTTTCTCATTGGGGCTCACCCCACCGAGCCCCTTCGCTGCGTACTTGGCCTCTATTCGTGAAACAAGGTCATCCGACAGAATATCCTTCAGGAGTCCCGATTTGGTGTTCTCGTAAATCAGCATTTAGGTTACTCGTTATATTTTCTGTTGCTGGACTCGTATTCTTCTTTCGGGTACCGCTCTCGGTTCTTTTCAATCTTCTTCTCCAGCGCGTCCTCAAGATCAATGTCATGTAAATCTGCAAATCGCAGGAGAAAGAACAGTACATCGGCGAGTTCGTCTTCAACCTCGGATTGCCTATCTGGGTTGGATATCATCTCTAATTGTTCGCTCTGGCTCTTGAAACGGAAGATATCGAGCAGTTCGTTGGATTCGGTGGAGAGCCCAATAGCGAGGTCTTTCGGACTGTGGTACTGACTCCAGTTGCGCTTCTCACAAAACTCTCGGATCTCTTTGTTTAGATCGTCGAACTCCATATCCCCGACTGGGCGTATAAAATACATAACTGCAATGCTGTGAGCGAACCATACTGGGTCGGTTGACTATTTACGGTGTGACGTACCTGATTTTAACAATAGAAAACTGGCTTTCTGGGGGAGGCTTTCCCTCTGGAGAGTACAAATACAGTGATGGGTGGACGCTTGCTATGTGTTTGACTTTGCTTTCTCCGTGATTGCGTCACCCACACAGGCACAAAAGCCGGTGTGGATCTGTTCATCTATTAGTTCAGCCTAATTAAGTAGCTATACGTTTATCTCAATGTTTCGGCTACATCACTACAGACGGCTCATCCTTTCTGGCTGCCCTTTCCCCTTCGCTTCAGATCTAGCGGAAAATACCACAGTACAGGCGGTATTTTAGCCACTGGTCGCCTTGCCGTTTGAGCGCTGCTTGAGGGCGCTCATTCCCCTGTTTTGCTGCTCTTCGATTCCAACCACTGCGACCAACTTGAAACGGGGTGAATCACCTCTCTGAATACCCCTGTCTGGGTCCTCTCTTCCCTCTTCGTTACAGATCGAAGGAATATCAACCACTCAGGCGCTACTCTTAGCGCTGGTAGTTCTACCGCTTGTACGTTGCTTGAGTTACTTCTTCTCCCTGTCTTGGCTGCTCCCCGATGCCGATCATCGAGACCATGTTTTCAGGGGGGTAAACCACCCCTTTAGCACCCCTGCTCTGGCTCCTTTCGCCCCATCATCCCAGATGGAGCGGAACCGACCACCACTCAAAGACTACTCTTGCTACTGCTAGTTCTGCCGCTTAAGCGCTGCTTGAGGGCGCTCGTTGCCCTGTTTTTCCATCGTTGTCGAGACGAGGGAGAAGAGCAGGCAGGTTGAGGGGATTATGTTACCCCTGATACCGCCGCTTGAGCGCTGATTGGCACCGCTCTACTGTTCGTTTTTGCTCGACATGGTTGAAGCGCCCCTTGAGCACCGGTTTACCCCCTGCTTCGAGTGAATGGGGAAAGCGCTATTTATTATCCGAAACCATCGAAATTCATGTTGAAACCCTCGGTTGTCCTCCAGCGAATCGCTCGCGATTTTGCCGATGTGATTCCGAAGGCCGATGCCGACGCACAGCACAGCCGGTGGAAGTCTGGCATCGGTCCCTTCGAGGAGGAAAACCAGATTGAGATGATCTTGGACGAACTGCCAGCGGAACGGGCTGGCGAGATCAAGACCGAAGTTCCGTATCCGGGCAACCAGCAGCGGTGTGACATGGTGGTCGAGGCCGGCGGTATCCGCCTCCCAATTGAGGCTAAGCTGCTCCGGTTCCGGCTGGATAACGGGAATATCGATCCCAATATGTACAAGAGCGTCTTCAGCCCCTTCCCCGAGCACAGCTCATCGTCGATGCTCACCGATGCTCCGAAGCTTGTCGAGTCAGACTTCGACCAACCGACCGGGCTGCTCGGGCTCTACTACGAGAAGAACAGCGAGGAGTACGACCAACTACGAGCGGAGGCAATAGCCGAGAAGTTCCAGCGTGACGTTTCGTACTGGTACGACATCAACATCGAGACCACGGCCATCGAGCCTTTCGATGGACTCCAGCACCCACACCACCAGCACGGCGCAGTCATCACTTGGCTGCTCTTAGATGACTAAATTCTCTGAGCTATGTGATTCGTTGCTCCTTACGATTTGAACTCTCCGTTTTCGAGTCGCCCTGCCGATGTATTCCTCTATAACCCACCGGAAAGCGATGAACACTGCAGCTCTTGATGATTAGTCGACTCTCCTAACCTGTGGATTACAACCGAACCGGCACATATCACAGACACATATGGTCCAGTTCCATACATCCTCCTCGACGGAAGATTCCAATACTCAGAAGACTCCACACGAGAACGAATCTGATGCGTTCAAGCAGCAGATTGGAGAGGTAGTTGTGACCCATCTCAGTGGAGCGGAATCGGTTCGCGTCTGGTACGCCGATGAGATGATTCAGGTGGCAGAATCTGGTCAGTCAAGCGAACGAGTGAACCCAGCGACAGAGTCCCCACCTCCCAGCGATAGGGAGACGGAGAGAAAAACAGAAAATCTAGAGATAGCACCCTCGTATCTACCAGACTCACAGGCTGGCGATAGAGAAAGTTCCCTACCAGCAGATAGCGAGACAGCAGGTCACGAATCGAACGGGCTTTCGAACGTTCAAAACCTCACAGAGAAGCAGGCCAAAGCGTTCCTGCTCTTGGAGCAAACAAATGGTGAGATCCCGATCAGTGAGCTGGCTGAGCGAGCAGGCTATTCCAGTAAAGGTGGTGCCCACAGTGCGAAGGAGAAATGGAGAGGCTCTCCGGACTGATCTTAGCTTATGAGAGGGTTGTTCCCTCGAACTCCTCGTTGACTACGCCAGCGGTCGGCGCATTCAGATACGGTTCGATGGCAGAGAACGACGACCAGCCACCGACTTCCATCACTACACGGGGATTCATCCGCTCTCTGACGAGCAGTGTCTGAGCATAGTAGCGCCGGAGATCATGACTCGATACTTTTTGCCAGTCGGCGTTTCCTGTCTCCTCCCCCACGCGCTCCGCTGTTTCCTTCACACGTCGTTGCACAGACCGCTCGGTTAGATCAATGATCGGCTCGTCGCGATCAATCTCTTCGACGTTAGCGTAGCGAAGGACTTCGCTTTCAACCTGCTCCGGGAGATATGCATCTCTGGGCTTCCCACCGCTACCTTCGGTGTCCTTTCCCTCGGGAACACGAAGCCGAGCGTGCCCATCGACCTGCGTGATGTGCTTTGGACAGACCTGTGGGATCTCGAAAGAACGGAGCCCGACTTCACCGCCAAGCTGAACAATGAGCGAATCTCGATAGCTCCCAGCTGTCTGTTTGAGTTGCTTGTACTCATCTGGGGTAAGCCAGCAGCGATACGAGTGATGATTCTCGTTACGCTTGATTCGCATGGATAGTTCTCAATGACAAGTCTGACATCATAAACCACCGTTTGGATCGAAGCAGTCAGCTATAACCCGATATATCGGGTTACGTGTCGTAGTTCTTGGACAACTCAGACATCACCTACATATGGTGAACCGTTGTGTATTGAATATAAGATGGTAAACGAGTCTGGTATCTATAACTTGGATTGGTTGGGCTTCGACTGGTCTCCGTGGTTGTCTCTTGATCCAGACAGTGAAGAACTGGCAGCTCTCTCGACCGATGCCGGGCTCTATCGAGTCCGTCATGAGACATATGGCGGACTGATTTATATCGGAGAAACAGGGAGAAGCCTGCGCGGTCGCATCCGGTCATTAATTCGCGGTGTGTTTGATGACGAGATGCCATTCAGCGATCCACACACTGCATCACCGAGTCTCTGGGCTATTGCAGATCGCCATGGATCTGGGTTCGAGGTATCAGGAACAACGCCACCAGAAGCTGAAGACAAGCAGCAACGAAAGGCAATTGAGGATGCTCTTATTGCGCTGCATCGGAGAGAAACCGAAACGAATCTCATCGGAAATTTCGGACGGATGCCACCGGGATACAGTAAATCGAAGAAGCGTAGCTCAGGAGTCCGTGGGGGACACAGTGACGACGATACGCTTCGAAGTTTTCTGCGAGGTATTGACCCACTCCCCTGGAGCAACCCTACCGGGATCACTGATCAGGATTGGATGGGTCTCTCTTGGTCATCACCCAGGCCCCTGAGCGAGTCCGCTGGCAACGTTCCTGTAGATGGTGGACTGTATCGGATCTGGAACCCTGATAACGTTCCACCGCTTGAATATATTGGAGAATCTGTTACCCTCAGTGATCGGCTCAATCGTCATCGGCGCAACCGTGATAAGGGCCTGTACTTTTCTTACGTCACTCGTCCGGAGTTTGAAGAAAAATTCCAGCTAAGCCAAGCTGAATCAGAACTCCTCGGGGCACACTGGCTTGCTTGTAGGAAGGCTCCTCGCGATCAGTATTAGACAAGATGGTGTTGGTCTGAATTCTTCAACAACTGTGACAGTAAAATGTGCTCTCAGTAAATCACAAACCTTGGTGAGTGTGTATCAGATACGGTGATTAAACATTCCAGATGTGTATAGATGGCGACAAATATTAGATTCTGTTCCTCTACAAGACTGATATCTCTCAGAATGTCTTCGCAAAAGGTAGTTCGCCAACCATTTGTGATGCTTTAGAATATTTTAAGATGGTATCTCTTTGTACCGTAGCTCTCTTGGCGGATTTCGATATTAGCTGATTTTTTTCCAATCCGGCTCAACCTCTCCTTCGCGTATCGCGCTTAGATATTTCTCAAACTCCATCTCATCATTGTAGTCTGTCTCGTCAAAGAGATAGGTAGATTTACTCCACTGAGCAAGATCGTCGCTACTCATACGTCTGGTCATATTTGTAACTACCTCAACGAGGTCTTCGACATCACTAGGGATGTCCAGATCCTCTATTTCGCCTTTGTAGGTTGTTTTGCTATTCCGATACCTATGCTGATTCTCTGCTTTCACCTCTGGATCACCTCTTAATTCAGAGAGCGTATCATCGACATCTTCGGAGTATGCACCGTACATATACGGCTTATATTCAGCCTCAGTCAGCGGACGTCCTTCGTGTTTTTCACGGTACATCAACTCTGCAAGATATATTAGCTTCTGTAATCGGTATTGGTGTAAGAATTGGTGTGTCTGCAGAAATGCTTTAATTACCTCTTGAAGAGAGACTGGAGGATCCTTATCGGAGCCCACATCTGAACCGCTCTCTTCAACAGACATAATGATGTTTCCTCCCTGTTGGTATATAAATAATAGGCTTCAAACCAATAAATGCTCTTGCCGTGTTACAGTTCTTCAGTGCTGAGTTGATGTCTAATCCAGAATAGACGTAGTGTATATCTCTGTTCATTCTTCACCAGCGTATAACGAAAATTCTGCTACAAGGTATTCCACATAGTGCTCTTTATACGTCCCAGCAGCATCCAAGAACAGAATACAACTAATTGCTAGCATTCCTGGTATCAAGCTTGTCTGATTGAGAGGGAATACAGTGGCAGCCACTGAGATATAATCAAATTGGCTGATAATATATCCTCTATTCGCTATGTATATCACGAAATGAATGATTGAGAATATCATTAAGGTAACCCACATTGATCGACAAAATGAATAGATCGACTGAAAGCGGCGAAATTCCGCGCCTCCAGACCTAGTTACCTCCCCTGTTATCAATGGATAAATTTCCATAAGCTCTGACTTATTGGTCTTTGGGAGGTCTGTATCAAACTTCTTCTCGAAACTATCGGCAAATTCTTCGAATATTTTCTTGGGTTCTTCGTCTTTTCTTGGCCCCCATTTTGTTCCATAATTTGTCTCACAGGTTTCTGCAAACAGCCTTCGATGACTTTTAACGGAAGCATTCAATCCAAAATATCGCTTTTTATACCATTGCTTGGTATTAGCGATAACCCTATAAACGCGTGCCTCAGACGGGGTCGCGGCAGCGTAGTCGGTGTACTCTGAATTCAGAAATCTATGTAGTTCTGGCAAATTATCACGAACAAACCCGGCCGCACTGATTGCTCTTCTCCCCAACCAAGCAACAAACTGCTCTGAATTGTTAGCGAGTGTGTGAATTGCTTCCCCAAAAACTAACCCCATGCCAATCGCTAAGAGCAAAATGACGACAAAGTTACCTGCTGGTAGTTCTGACCAGTTCGTTAACTGTGCAAATAGCTCGGACTGAACCGGGAGCACTGAAATAATCCCAAAGAAAAAGACGGCTCCTGGGAGAGATTTTCCGAGGATGTCGTACGAGGAAAATAGACCAACTAATTTATTTTGAACCATCTGTTGCAGCCTCGCTTTCTCCTTCATTCACGTCCGTGTCACCATCGTCACTTTCGTCGTCGACATCAGTTTCGCCCGCCATGTAATCTTCGGCACTATGGTCTTGACCTGGGGAGGGGTCGCCTTGTCTCGAGGATTCCGTCGAGTCATCCCCATTCCAACACCACGCTACCAGTCCTGCAACCAGAGAAATCAGGCCAACAACCCCCACTATTTCTGGTCTCCCACTCATTTCTGGGACTAATCTGGGCATTATCTGCGCTTCCGGACCATGAAGAGTAATGATAGAAAAAGCGACCAGTGATATCAAGAACGTTGGATAACTGTCTTCAACTCTATCCTCCTTCCAACGGGATAATTCTCTTAGACTGAGTGAGATCCCTGATGCGCCTATGATGGTCAAAACAGCGATTATAATGCCAATATCGACCCCTGGAGAAAAAAGAATGACAGGCACTATAACAAGGCCAGCGTACAAACTTCGCTCAGCTGTTGACACGACTGATACCAATCATTGTAGTACGATGTAATAAAACAATATGCATCGAATGCTTAGCAAGCATTTCATTGTCTAATGTATTTCTCTAAGACAAATCACGGAACCACACTCTCACCTATTGTTGACTGTGACTATGTTCTTCTGAACTCGTCGTTGACAGCATAGATCCTTCCAGCCTCTTTCAGCTGTTCCACATCATACTGCAGTATCTCTTCCTCAAATTTAACCTTGTCATCTATTTCACCTACTGTCGCACCATCTAACCGTTCTATAACAGTAACAATCCTTTCCCGACGCTCGCGCTGATTCTCCGACAATCCTGTCTCGATGATATCAGCATCAAACTCACCACTCTCAGGATCATATCCGACCTGTCTCATGGACTTCGTCACCAGTTTAATCGCCCGTTCAATGTCTTCAATCTCCACAGTATCCGAAAGACGAACCCTTGCACTCGACTCCGCAAGCCGCTGTATCGCCTCTACCTTCCGAAACGTCACCGGAATCGGTGAGTCGTCGTCTTGCTCACCAGCCCCAGCTCGGAACTCGACGAAGAACTGTTTCAGTCGCTCCGCCACTTCTTCGTCCTCAATGATCGGATGACATATCTGCTTGGCGTGAGCGATGTAGGCCCGCATCACCGACCGGTCTATCGCGGGCTCGACCCGCTTCTGTTCCTCTTCACTCAGATTCTCTCCTCGGGTGTGACGACCTGCAGCCTGCCGGCTCTGGAGCATATGTTCGACGACATCCGCATCGTCCTCCCGGTCTGGCTCGTCGGACACCATGAACATCAGGTCGAACCGAGAGAGAAGAGTCGGGCCCATGTCGATCTGCTCCCCTTTCGGACGGTAGCGGTCGAAGCGGCCGTCCTTCGGATTCCCTGCCGCCAGCAGCGAAGTCCGAGCGTTCAGCGTAGCGTTGATACCCGCCTTGTTGACGTGGACCTGCTGGCTCTCTAAGGCGTCGTGCATTGAGGACACTGCGTCGGACTGCATCTTGTCGATCTCGTCGACGCAGGCGATACCACCGTCCGCCAGCACCAGTGCGCCGGCTTCCAGCCCCCACTCTGTATCACCAAAGTCGTCGGATACAGCTGCTGCCGTCATCCCTGCCGCCGTTGCCCCCTTTCCCGAGGCATACGTCGACCGTGGTGCTATCTGATCGACGTAGCGGAGGAAGGTGGACTTCCCACAGCCGGGGTCACCGAGAAGGAGCATATGGCAGTCACCGCGGTCGCGGCTTCCGTCCGGGTATTCGTGAGCCCAGCCGCCGAAGAGCTGCAGTGCGACGGCCAGCTTGACGTGCTCGTCGCCCCGGTGCTTCGGGTTGATCGAGTCGATGAGCAGCTGGTACGGGTCACCGCGTTCCCCGTTGGCGATAGCTTCGATCTCATCGAGGTGTTCCTCTACATCGACATCGTCGTAGTCGCTCTCCTCTTTCACGACTGAACGCGCATCGAGGTTCGTGTCGAAGTCGAGCCCCTGGTCGGCTCCGGGCTCTTCGATGTCGAGAACCCCAGTCAGAACCACCCTGTCACCAGCGTCGAAGCCTTCGATAAGGTCATCTTCGAGATGTGCGTCGACGCTCTGCGCTTCCCCACCGTTCGTTTTCTCGGGCGGCTGCTGGATACGGGCGTACTGGTGGTCGATCCAGCTACTGGCACTTGCATCGAGCGAGAACGGTCCCTGTCGTTCGCACCCTTGGCACTCGTGCGGTTCTTGCAGACTATCGCCGTGCTGTGGAATCTCAGTCTGAGTTCCGCAGCGTTGGCACTCCCAGACAGCCTCTGTGAGGCGCGGCTTCACGTCGGACACCTTCTGGACCTGTCCGCGGATATCGAGCAACTGCCCGATGTTCTCGTGGCGAGACACACCAGAGGGGTCGAAGACGTGTATCTCCGGAAGATTGTAGATGCGTACGTGGGCGTCGTTGAGTTCGACTGCTACCGGCAAGTCGTACAGGCGGAGTGCTTCTTCCAAGTGTTCCTGCAGTTCCTTCGGATGGTTCCGCACGTCGTCGGCAATACCCGGGTCGAACCGGTACAGGTCGTCGTAGTCGACGTGGAGTGATTTCTGCTCTCGTGGGTAGCGTTGTGCGAGCTGTGCGATCTCTTCCGAGTAGTAGTCCCGGAAAAATTGTATCAGTTCTTCGACGAGTTCGTGATTTTGGGGCATCGTTGATTTCTGTGAAGTCTTCACAACAGCCGCGACGGCTGTTGATTCGTCTTGACTGCGAGCGGTGCGAGCGGTTTGCGAGCGTACTAACAGCTAATCGATAGTTGTTTACACAACCGTCCTACCCTGCAAAATCTAAGGTTTCAGACGGTTTCGCTCAGAGTGGACCAATCCGGAGGGGGCTTCCCCCATCGCATCTGTTGTGAGGACTTCACAGATTCTCGCCCTCTTGGTCAGCCGTGTACTTGCGGGGGAGACTCCCGGCGTCAAGATCGAGCCGTAGCTCTCCGTTCGTGTACTGGAGCGCATCGCCATCGATCAACCGGGCCGCGCGCTCCATGTCCCGGTAGATCGTCGTCCGGTCAATGTTCGGGTAGTGAAGCGCTTCCTCGGCCTCGTCCCGGTCGACGGTCGCTGCAGGCGGCTCGTCACGCCGTTCACGCGCTTTCGCCGCTCGGTGTAGGTGCTGGACCAGCGTGACCGCGCGCTGCTTACCAGACATCTTGTCAGCGTTCTCGACGACTTCCAGAATGTCGGTGCGCGCATCGAGGCGCGCAACTTCAGCCTCCAGTTCGTCGATGCGTTCATCACGCGCAGCCAGTTCGTCCTCTAGCTCTTCACGTTCGTCGCGCTCGTCGTGAAGTTCCTCCCGAAGTCCCGAGACTTGCTTCGAGAGGGCGTCAAGACGTGCTCCCAGCGCTTGAACGGTGGTTTCGAGGCTCTCTTCCCTACAGTTTTCGTCGGGAGAAGTGCCCTCGCTGTCGGGGTCCGAATCGGTCACGCCGACCACCCCCTGACAGACCCCCGGCTAAGTGGGGTTGTCTTTCGGGCATGTAAACCGAGAAGGGTATGCCGCCTCCCGGATTTGAACCGGGGACAGCTCGATCTTCAGTCGAGTGCTCTCCCAGTCTGAGCTAAGGCGGCGCGCACTCCAATCGATGACGAGGGTAGAAAAAAGCATTTCGAAAGCGGGCGGAGGTTTTGTGGCATCCGCCGGGAGGGTCGACCGCTGATTACGGGAGAAATAGGTCCGCGCTGTCGAACGTCTCGCCACAGTCGTCGCATTCGTACTCAGTGCCATTAGTCGTCGAGACGTCCCCGCTGCAGGCCGGACACGTCGAGCCATCTATCATGTCATGCACTACCACCACTCCGGATATATGGATTACGGGCGACTATCAATCGAGATAGAGGGCCCCGTTTCTGCTGGCTGTGGGTGTTTGCCCCGCTGTAGTTGGCTCTCCCACAGACCGAGGTGTAATTGAATGCCCCGAGAAGCCCGGTTGGTCCGGGCGTCACAGGCTGGGTCTGAGCGGATTCGAACCGAAGGAAGACTCACTATGTTCGTCTTCCGGGGCTCGAACCACCATTTCCCACACAGACACCGCTGGCTCCGCGTTACACTCGTCGCAGTCGGTGTCAGAAGTGGGTCTGAACGGATTCGAACCGAAGCCAGACGTGCTCACTGCGTTGCGCGCGACTGGCAGGAATCGAATCCACAGGAACCATCCGCTCCTCACGTCCGTTCGTCGCAGGATGGGTCCGGGCGGATTCGAACCACCGGCCTCGGCCTTGTAAAGGCCACGTCATAACCAACTAGACCACGGACCCGTACTCCACCGTTTTCCATCGGCAGGAATAACGCTTTCTCTCTCGGTCGACAGTGGGCACCGACAGTATTACCCACGACCTACCCCTCACACGGAGTATGCAGCGCCCTGCCGTGGTTGTCCTCGGACTGGTTGGCCTGCTCGTTGCCGCCGCCGTGGTCCTCCAGACCGGCCTCTGGGTCGAGGTGCTTGGCACCGGCGAGTACGAGGAGGGCACAGTAACGGTCCGTGAGGGGTCAGACGCGGTGACAACAACCGCAACACAGCCCTCCACGGATGCTTCGACGCCAGGGACGACCGTCGCGGTGCGTGAAAAAAATGCTGGGGAACCGCTGGGGACGGTCGAGGTTCGCATCGCACAGACGTTCGATCAGCGGTACGTCGGCCTGAGCAACACCGAGTCGCTTGGGCCAAACGAAGGAATGCTGTTCGTCCACGACGAGGCGGGCCAGTACACCTACGTCATGCGGAACATGTCGTTCCCGCTTGACATCATCTTCATCGACGCCAACGGCACTATCACGACCATCCACCACGCGCCGCTCCCGCCGGAGGGGACCTCCGAGAGCGGCCTGACAGGCTACGCGGGGCGGGGCAAGTACGTCCTCGAAGTGAACCGCGGGTGGACAAACCGGACCGGCGTTGCGGTCGGCGACCGGGTCGAACTGCCGCCCGAAGCCACGTAGCCCGACGGCCTTTTGCGGGTTCGGCCCCTGAATCCGATAATGGATTTCGACGCGGGTTCGGACGACGACGTGTTCGAAGACGCCAGGGAACGCGTCGACCGGCCGATGCTTCGACTGTTCACCGGTTACGGACAGGGCCACTGGGGAGCGTTCGTCGTCGGCCTCTGCAGTTCTATTGTCGCTCGGATGCTGGACCTACTGCCACCGATCCTCTTGGCGCTGGCTATCGACGCTATCTTTCTACAGGAGGCCGAATACGGCCTCTTCCTGATACCCGACGCCTGGATTCCCAACGGGCAGGGGCCACAGCTGTGGCTCACTGCCGGCATCATCGCCGCCTCGTTCGGCCTCGGGGCCGTCTTCCACTGGAGTCGGAACTGGGGCTGGAACAAGTTCGCCCAGCACGTTCAACACGCCGTCCGCACCGACACCTACGAGACGATGCAGCGGCTGAACATGGACTTCTTCGCCGATAAGCAGACCGGCGAGATGATGTCGGTGCTGTCGAACGACGTCAACCGGCTGGAGAAGTTCCTCAACGACGGCCTCAACTCCGCTTCGCGGATGATAATCATGGTCGTCGGCATCGCCACGTACCTGTTCTACATGAACTGGCAACTGGCGCTGGTCGCGCTGTTGCCCGTCCCGATTATCGCCGTGTTTACAAAGCGGTTCATCGACGTTATCCAGCCGAAATACGCCGAGGTCCGGTCGACGGTCGGCAAGCTCAACTCCAGACTGGAAAACAACCTCAGCGGCATCCAGATAATCAAGACCGCCAACACCGAGCCGTACGAGGCCGACCGAGTCGAGGACACCTCTGAGGACTACCTCGACGCCAACTGGGACGCCATCGAGACGCGTATCACCTTCTTCCCTGGCCTCCGGCTCGTCTCGGGCATCGGCTTCGTCGTCACGTTCATCGTCGGCGGA
Source organism: Haloarcula marismortui ATCC 43049 (assembly GCF_000011085.1). Classification (NCBI taxonomy): domain Archaea; kingdom Methanobacteriati; phylum Methanobacteriota; class Halobacteria; order Halobacteriales; family Haloarculaceae; genus Haloarcula; species Haloarcula marismortui. The sequence goes on along the minus strand of NC_006396.1, from coordinate 2,061,649 downwards.
CTGATGGTCACCGGGCAGGCACCCGGACCGCTGACGGCGAGCCTCTCCCGCGGGCAGTTTGTCGCCTTCATCATCTACACCCAGCGGTTCGTCTGGCCGATGGCGCAGTTCGGGCAGATCATCAATATGTACCAGCGGGCCTACGCCTCCGCTGAGCGCGTGTTCGGGTTGATGGACACGCCCGGTCGCCTCGAAGAGGCCGAGGACGCGCCGCCGCTTGCCGTGACCGACGGTCGCGTCGCGTACGAGGACGTGGTCTTTAGCTACGATGGCGACGACGAGCCGGTGCTTTCGGACATCTCATTCGAGGCCGACGGCGGCGAGACAGTCGCCCTCGTTGGCCCGACCGGCGCGGGGAAATCAACCGTGCTGAAGCTCCTGCTCCGGATGTACGACGTTGACTCCGGCACGGTTCGCATCGACGGCCAGAACGTGCAGGACGTACAGATACAGAGCATCCGTCGCGCCATCGGCTACGTCAGTCAGGAGACGTTCCTGTTCTACGGCACCGTCCGCGAGAACATCGCTTACGGAACCTTCGACGCGACCGATGAGGAAATCGTCGCCGCCGCGGAAGCCGCCGAAGCCGACCAGTTCGTCCGTAACCTTCCGGACGGCTACGACACGATGGTTGGCGAACGCGGCGTCAAGCTCTCGGGCGGCCAGCGCCAGCGCATCGCCATCGCCCGGGCGATTCTGAAAGACCCCGAAATCCTCATTCTCGACGAGGCGACAAGCGACGTGGACACGGAGACGGAAATGCTCATCCAGCGCTCGCTTGACGACCTGACCGCCGACCGGACTACGTTCGCCATCGCGCACCGTCTCTCGACGGTGAAAGACGCCGACACGATTCTCGTCGTCGAGGACGGCCGTATCGTCGAACGCGGGAGTCACGCCGAGCTGCTCGCCGCTGACGGCCTCTATGCCAACCTCTGGGCAGTTCAGGCCGGCGAAATCGACGAGCTTCCGGAAGAGTTTGTCGAGCGGGCGATTCAGCGACGGGCGCGGACGGATGCTGATGACTGAAGCGGCGAGGACGGCATGTCCGAGCCGTCAGTGGTCGGTATTGGCTAATGCCTGAACCAGCGAAAACACCGGTTTCTGGTTGGCCGAGCACAAACGATTATTACGCATTGTGTTGTAATGCTATCACATGTCAAACACGTACCTCGCTAGCATGGCACTGATGGGTGCGTTAGTGGTGGCGGTGGTCACATGGATGGTCCGCGGGCGAGGGTGGTATCACTACAGCCCGGGGTCGTCAACGAGCGGCCGGTCTCCAACGAGTGACCGCGAGAGTCGCTTCGAGACGTATGCCGACCAGCCGATGGTCTGGGTCGGCGCGTTCGCGGTGCTGGTCGTCGGCCTCCTCGTCGGCGTCGTCGCGTCTATCTCCGGCCCCGTCGAGACCCAGTCGATAGCGGGGCTTGCGGTCGCCGTGGTCGGTGGGGCGGGCCTCTGTGGCTACCTGCTGTTTGGGGTGTATCTCTCGGCGACGCGACGGGGACATCCCCGCTCGCTAGCGGTCGCCGAGTCCGCGACTGTCGCGGGCGTTCTCTTTCTCATCGCGGTCGGTTTCCAGCTTGTCGGGGCCTGATACCCTCACAGTATCGAGTACGCCGCCGCGCCGGTCAGCGCGAGCGCAGCAACAGTCCCGCCTAGCACGAGGTACGTGACGGCCCGTGGTTCCCAGCGGAGGTGCTGGTAGTACGCGGCGACGCCGACGGCCTTGACGACCGACAGCACCATGATGAGCGCGAAGGCGGGCCAGTAGGCGCTGTCGACGAGGCCGGTGAACTCGACGACGGCCTGCGCGGTCGCGAAGGCGAACAGTACGACGTATATGACGGTGTAGCCTTTCCAGTCCATTGTTCTATAGGATGTAAAACAGCGGGAACAGGAACAGCCAGACGATGTCGACGAAGTGCCAGTACAGGCCGAAGTACTCGATGGCCCTGTCGTCGCCCTGGTAGGCCCCGTTCCAGGCCCTGACGGTCATGTACGCACAGATGATGAGCCCGATGATGACGTGGGCCCCGTGGAGCCCAGTCGTCAGGTAGAACGTCGACGACGCGATGTTCGTCGAGAGGTTCCAGCCGTTCGGGAACGCCTCCGTGCTGATGTGGAACAGGTGGTTCCACTCGATCCCCTTGTTGATGAGGAAGCCGACGCCGAGCGCGAACGTCCCGACGAGCGCGGCGACGGTCCCGCGCTTGCTCTCGCGCTCGGCGGCGACCATCGCCAGCACGACGAGGAAACTCGACGTGAGCAGCAGGTACGTGTTGATGAGGCCGGGCATCGTCACGTGCTCGGCGGGGATGAGGTCGTGGTGCCAGGCCGTCCAGCCGTACGCGACCCGGACGAATGCGTAGGAGCCGATGAACGCGCCAAAGAGGACGATGTCGCTGGCGAGGAATGTCCACATCCCGAGTTTCATCTTCTCGACCTTGTCGAAGGGCCACCGTTCGGCGATAGCCATTTCCGGCGCGTGGAACGGTTCGCGGGTCATCCCGACGAGCGAGCCGAACGTCGTCACCCCGCCGACGGCCGCCATCGACAGGTAGAACACGCTCCCTGTTCGCACGCCCGAGAGCCCGAGGAAGGCGATGAACCCGCCGAGGCTGACGAGGAACGGCCAGAAGCTGGCGTGGCTGGCGTGTTCCTCGCCGCTGACCTCGTGGGTCGACTCCATCGCCGTGGCCGTCGCTGCGGCCCTCGCCGTCACCGCGCCGCCGTCCGTCGCGGTCCCGCCGTCGGTCGCCGCGTGGCCATGCGCCGCGGCTCCGGGTATGCTTTCGGTCCGCTCGGCGACCGTCTCCTCGTCGAGGAACTCCAGTTTCCCGGTGCCGTAGCTCGGTACACCGGGGAAGTTTTCGAGCGGCGGCGGTGAGGCGGCGGCCCACTCAGCGGAGGTGGCGTACTCCCAGGGGTTCGGCCCGACGTCCTCCCCGCGCCAGAGGCTCACGAAAAGGTTGTAGAACATGAGGAGGAAGCTCGCGCCGAGGATGAACCCGCCGACGGTCGCCATCGAGTGCCATATCTGCAGGCCCTCGGGGTAGACGAACACCCGCCGCGGCGTCTCCCAGGCGATGAACATCGGGAAGTACAGCAGATTGAACCCGAGGAAGTAGACGCCGAACTGTATCTTCCCTAGCGTCTCGTTGTACATCTTCCCCGTTATCTTCGGATACCAGTAGTAGAGGCCGCCGAACAGCGCCGTCGCGCCCGCGACCATCACGTAGTGGAAATGCGCGACGACCCAGTACGTCCCGCGGAACTGGTAGTCCAGCACGATTGCGCCGAGGAAGACGCCGGTGATGCCGCCGATGATGAACAGGATGAGCGCGCCCAGCGAGAATAGGAACGGCGTTGTGAACCGGACCCGCCCCTTCGCCATCGTGTAGATGAGCGAGAACACCATCAGGTCGAATGGCAGGGAGATGCCGATGGTCGTCGCCATGAAGATGGTCTTGATTGGGAGGTTGATGCCGGTCAGGAACATGTGATGCATCCAGACGACGAAGCTCTGGAGCGCCACCAGCACCATCGAGATGATGAACCACTTGCGGCCGACCAGCCGCCGGCCGGTGAAGGTCTGGAAGCACTCGGCCATCACACCGAGCGCGGGGAAGAAGACGATGTACACCTCCGGATGGCCGAAGAACCAGAACAGGTGCGCCCACAGCAGCGACGCACCCGGATTGTCCGCGTCGGTCGCCATCGTCGTCCCGTCGATGGAGTACTGGAAGTAGGTCGTCCCGAGGATGTGGTCCGAAGCGAGTATCATCAGCGCCGCAAGCAACGCCGCGAAGGCAAAGAGCATCATCCAGACGGTGAGGTTGATCGATAGCGAGAAGATGGGGATGTCCCGCATCCGGAGCCCCTCGGCGCGCATCCGGTACATCGTCGTCAGGAAGTTCACCGACCCCAGCGTCACCGCGGCGGTGAACATGATGAGTGCCAGCACGACCGAGGTCGCCCCCAGTCCCTCGCCGGGGATGTACGCCGGCGTGTTCAGCGGGGCGTACATCGTCCACCCGCCCGCGAAGGTGGTCCCCTGGAAGAAGGAGACGCCCATCAGGATGCCAGAGAACAGGTACAGCCAGTACGACAGCGCGTTCAGCCGCGGGAAGGCGAGGTCGTCCGCGCCGATCTGTAGCGGGACGAGGTAGTTCGCAAAGCCGAAGGCAAACGGCGAAATGAACCAGAACACCATCAGGAGGCCGTGGGTCGACACTGCCTGATTGTACCCCATCGACCCCAGCAAGTCAGCGCCTGAGGAAATCAGTTCGAGGCGGAATAGCAGGGCGAGAACGCCCCCAAAGACCAGAAAGAACAGCGCGGTGATGAGATACAGCACGCCGATGTCCTTGTGGTTGGTTGTGAGGAACCATCGGCTGACCGACGACTTCGGCGGGAGGCCGTGGTCGTGGCTCATGCTGGGGCACCTCCGGTGGTCGCTACGTCGCCTGCGGTCGGTGTCCCGAGGCTGGTCGATTCGGTTGCGGTCCCGTTCGCGGCCGGTTGGTCTCCGCTTCCGGCCGAACCTTCAGTCCCGTTGTACCACGCCTCGTACTCGTCCTGTGGCATCACAACCACGTCTGTCGTCATCAGCGAGTGGCCGCTGCCACACAGTTCGTAGCACTTGGCGGCGTAGGTTCCCGTCTCGTTGGCCGTGAACCAGGCCGACGTGTACTGGCCCGGGACGGCGTCGGTCTTGACTCGCAACTCCGGGATCCCGAAGTTGTGGAACACGTCCGTCGAAGTCACCTGTAATCTGACCACGCGGTCCTGTGGCACCCGGAGCGTGTTGGCCGTGTGTCCGTTCGGGTAGATGAAGTCCCAGCCGAAGCGGTACCCTTCCACATCGATTTCAAGGGCCTCCTCCTGGGCCGGGTCGGGGCCCTGTTCGATGTACAGCAGTTGCGAGTACGTCCAGGCGATGAGCGAGACGACGATGATGGCGCTGATACTGAACGAATAGAACACCTTCCGCCCCCCCGTGCCGCCGGTTGGCAACTCGCCCATCTCGGGCCGCTCGACCTTGTCGGCGTACGGGTCCGTTCCGCTCCCGTCGTCGCGGTACTTGAGCGCGTGGTACATGGTGTAGGCCACGACGACCACCCCGACAGCTGTCCCCAGCAGCAGGAACACCTCGAATATTTGCTCGAACACCGCACTGGGTGCCCTGACGTCGCCACCGTGCAAGGGGAACACAACCGTGGCGTATGTTATCAAGGATGTCGCCATTTCTTCATGATTCTTCCCACCCTGTAATAGGTATTGCGGACAGAAATCTGACACATATCCTTTGGTGGCCTAACGTGTGCGGGAACCTTTTTGTCCACTGCCATGTTACAACACACCATGGAAGATACGTCATCCGGCGTCGAGGACCCGCCCGTCAACGACGACGGTCTCACCGAGGCCGAGGAGTTCGATAGTCTCGCCGGGATTCTCGCTGACGGCGTCGTCGGCGCCGCCGGTGGACTGGTCGGGACAGCGATGATGACGGTCGTCTTCCTCATCGCCCAGTCACTGGGCGCGTTCAACCTCGAGGACTTCGCCATCCTCACCGAACTCGTGGGTCTGACTGGCTACGTACCGGAGGTCCTGTTCGGCTTCTTCATCTTCCTCGGCGGCGGGATGTTCCCGTGGCCGCTGCTGTTCGCCTCGTTGAAAGCGTACCTCCCGGGCCAGTCCGACCCCGTCAGCGGCGTGTTTTTCGGCGCGGCCATGTGGACTGGATTCGTACTCGCCTTCTATACCGGTCAGTCCGGACTCATGTTGGTGCTGTACGCAGTGCTGACACTCGTTGCTCACATCGTCTACGGCATTGGCCTCGGCGCAGTGTTCAACTACTTCTCGACGCGCCCGGACTCTATCGTCTGAGCCGGACCGCCGGCATACTTGAGCGATTAAAGGGTGTCGCACCGACCACCTGAACAGCAGTCAGGCTTGGCTATAGAGCCGAGCACGGTGGTATATCGGTCCGAAAAAACGCTGGACGACGCGAGCGACGCGCTAGCTACCGGCGGAGCACGCGGCGAGCATTCGCCGGAACGTGGCTGTCCCGAACTCAGGCTTCCGCTTCCGCGTCGGCGTCGCCGTCCGCCTCCGCGTCCGCCCCGTCTTCACCCTCGAATTCTTCGAGCGTGCTGCGAAGCTGTGGAATCGTCGCTGTGAGGTCGCCGACCTGCTCGCGGGCATCGTCCACATCGTCGATGAGGTCCGCGATGGTCTCGATTTCTTCAGCGAGGTCATCAGCGTCCTCAAAGGCGTCCGCGCGTTCGCCCATCGTGTACCACTTCTTTGCGTCGCGGAGGTGGTCCTCGGCGTCGCCCACATCGAGTGCTGTCTTGAGCGAGTTCAGCACACCGAGCGTGTTGTCGGCTTCCACGTCCCAGACCGAATCGGCCGCCGGGAGTGCGTTTCGGGCTTCTGCGAGCGACTCCTCGACGTCGGTTCGCATCTCGTTTGCGGCCTCGCCGAACAGTTCGTCGTCGTCCAGACTTGACTGACTCATATGGGACGATTTGTGTGGTAAGGGATTAAAAGCCCGCCTGAAAGTGAAAGTGAAACCGCAAGACGTGACCGACTGGTCAGCCCTGAAACCGAAAAGCCATTCTAGTTACTCGGCCCGGATGTCCGAGCGCACCTCTGGAATCGGGTCCATGTCGGCGTCGATGTCACCCAGCACGAGCATCGCGTAGTATCGCAGGAACGTCGTCAGCGGGACCTGAATGAGTGCACTGAGGACGATGAAAACCAGTCCGCCTAGCAGGCCAATAACGCCGGCTACAGCGATTCCGACAGTCCCCTGAACGACAAGATAGAGTGCGAACGCGCCGAGTCCGACCGGAATCCCAACGACGATGAGTGCGATGATGCCGAGAATCGCGCTGACGATACCGACACCAATCTGAAGGACGATAGAGAAAAACAGGTAAGCGAGGTACTGCTTGGGGTGGCGTTTGATTGAACCCCAGAGTCGCGACCAACCCGAGAGAACGCCGCCGTTGTCTGCCGTCATCAGCGGGACGACAAACACCGTGGTGAAGCCAAAGACGATGCCGTAGCTTATCGCGAGCACCGCGAACACAGCGATGAACAGTCCCGATAGCGCGAGGACGCTCGATGCCCCGACGTTTGCGGCCTCGCCACCGAGCACGAGGAAGAACCCGGCTGCGCCGATTACGAGTGCGATGCCGAGCCAGATAATCCCGAGGACAAGTCGAAACAGGAACAGCCGTATGCCGTTCCCGACGTGCTCGCTGAAATATCGGCGGACGTGTATCTCGCGGTCGATGAGCGCCTGGGTCAACACGAACTCCATGAAGTTACTCAGGACACCATACGCGAGTGCTAGCAGAATGAACAGGCCGATAACGGCGAACACGAGGAGCCCAGCCCCGGCGAGTAGTTCGTCCGGCACACCGGACGGGACACCGGGTTCGGAGACTTGCAGAGCGAAGTCCCCCGGCAGGGACAGCACAGTTTCGAGTGGCGCGGTCAGCTGAAAGTCGCTTCCCGGACCGCTGGGGCCGCCCGGGCCGCCGTTCCCGCCGAAATCACCGAAGTTGCTGAACGACTGGACGTTGTTCAGTCCGACACCGCCGCCACCGATGAAGAACACGACGAACGCCATCCGCAGCCACGTCCATTTCTCGAACGGGAACAGAAACGACTTCGTCGCGTCAATTGCGTCGTCGATATCGTCGACTGCGTGGAGGGCCATGTCGGAAGTCTCACAGCCCGCTCTGGTAAAATTTTCGGGGCTGTGCCAGGGATTCAGGCCGCTCTCTGGCTATTTCATTCCTGCACTGCGTCGACCTGCATCAGCGGGTACCCGTCCTCCATCGCCATGCTCGTCTCGACCGTGACCCCCTCGTATTCGATTTGCATCTCGACGTCGATGAATCGCCCGGTAAGTTCCGTGTAGTCCGCCCCGCCCTCAGCGATAGCGCTTTCCAGCGCCTCCATGCGGACGCTGACGGTGACCGCCTCACAGAACGGCTGGTTCTCGATGGCCTCCTCCATCGCCGCTGCGAGCGAGTCAGCACTGTCCGGGCTGATTGGTGTCCCTGCGAACTGGTGATACAGCGAGCCGAACTTGACGCCCGCTTCGAAACACGCCTCCTGCGGAGCTGTGGGTTCCATACAATCGGTCCGGCTGGGCGACACAAAAGCGAACCGCAAGCTACCTATTGCGTGCGACGTATCGTCTCATACGAATGGACGACCCGGTTCTGCTCACCGGCGCTGGCGGCGCTGTCGGGGCGGCCATCCTCGAAGGACTCGAGGACGCCTACGAGTGGAAACTCATGTTCCACAGCCCACCCGCCGAGGAGCCCGACCACGAGTACCTCGTCGGGGACGTGTCCAGCGAGGGCGACGTGGCCGCGGCGATGGACGGCGTCGGCGCTGTCATCCATCTGGCCGGCGACCCCCGGCCGGAAGCCCCCTGGGACTCCGTCCTCGAAAACAACATCGACGGCACCCAGAAGATGTACGAGGCCGCTGTCGACGAGGGCGTCGAGAAGTTCGTCTTCGCGTCCTCGAACCACGCCGTCGGCTCCTTCGAAACGGACGAGCGCACGCCCGAGATGTATCGCCCGGACGACCAGTACCGCCTTGACGGGACCGAGCTCCCCCGCCCCGGCAACCTCTACGGCGTCTCGAAAGCCACCGGCGAGGTGCTGGGCCGCTACTACCACGACGAGCACGGCCTCTCCGTCTGTAACATCCGTATCGGCAACCTCACGCGGGGCCACCCGCCGATAGACTACGAGCGCGGGCAGGCGATGTGGCTCTCTTACCGGGACTGCGCCCACATCCACGACTGCGCGCTGCAGGCCGACTACGAGTATGAAATCGTCTACGGCATCTCCGACAACGACCGCAAGTACTACTCCATCGAGCGCGCCAAGGACGTGCTTGGGTACGACCCACAGGACAACTCCGCGCACTTTGACGGCGAAGAACGCGTCGCCGAACCGGAACCGTAGCCGTCTCCTACTTACCGTCGCCCGCTATCCCGAGCCGTCGAACAGCCCACGGACGTCGTCGTCTTTCTGCTGCTCTAGTTCGACGTGGTCTCGAAGCCGCTGGTAAACAACGGGCCGCTGGTCGCGCTCGCGCACGAACGAGAACAGCATCCCGACGAACTGCGAGTTGCCGTTGCCTCCAAGTTCACTCCGGGCGCGGGCAACAGCGTCGGCGATGACCGCCCTGTCGTACCGGCCAGCCTCCGCCAGCACCTCGGCGGTGATGACCGTGGCGTCGAAATCCAGCGCGCCGTAGCCGACGGCTTCGCCGTCATGTGTCAGCGTCGGCGGGTCCGCCGCTGCGTGGTGGGGGTCAGCCGCTGTTGCCGCGAGGAACGACCGGACCTCGTCTAGCGCCACGCCGTGATACGGGTCGGGCAGGCCGTCGAGGTACTCCGCCGCGCTCTCGGCCAGTCCCTGCGCGCCCGACCAGTTCTCCTCGCTGGCGTGGTAGACGACCGCAGTGAACTGGATGAGGCCGTGCAGGAATCGTTCATCGTCGCCCGGATCGAGGTCCAGCCAGTACTCTTCCCACGCGTCATGTGCGGCGTGGTAGCGACCTTCGTTGTACACTGCGATGCCGGCACGGAGATGGTCGCGCACACAGCGAGTTGGATTCGCGGTCGGAAAACCGCATCGGCGTTTCGAACAGAGTTGTTGCTGTGGATTCTTCTCTTGTATCGGTCGGAGTGATCCACAGCACTGACCGCTCGCTACGCTCGCGGTGTTGTGCTGTAGAGAAACGTCCGGACGGAGATTTGAACTCCGGTCCCTGGCTCCGCAAGCCAAGAGGATAGTCCACTACCCTATCCGGACTCATATCGAGAGAGGGTGGTGCACCTAAAAAGGGTGACGATTCGCGTACCGTCACGCGACTGGTAGGCACACTTCGCTATAACGCTGGCTTGAACAACCGGGAGTCCCATTCAACGACCATATCTTAGGGTGAATATGAAGCGCCACCAACTCCTGCAATACGGTGGTCTCGGTTGTTCGATAGCGCTTGCTGGCTGCTTCGGCGGTGCGTCCGGTAGCGGGGAAACATCCACGGAGGGTGCGTGTGAATCCCAAGTGTGAACGAGACGACATTCAGTATTATCAGGCGACAGTCCGGCGCACAGACAAGTTCGGCGACGGTGGCTTTCGACGGGGATCAGGTCGTCGTTGACGGGACTATCTGGGGGTCTAACGGGTGCAAAACGGCCGACCTGACAGACATCTCGTATGATACGAGTGCCGATGAACTGAGCCTCAGCGTTGGGACGAGAGAGATGCCAGATGCCGGCGATATGTGTACGCAAGCCATTCTGGAAATCAACTACCGGGCTACGGTGACGTTCGAGAACGGGCTCCCTGATACGGTGTCTGTCTCCCACGACAGTGGCGACGGCCTGAACCCTGTGACAACAGCGACACCCTAACGGCTACCTGCGCCGCTCTCACCGTGGTGGAATGTGAGTGTCTGCTGTCGAGCCAGCGGACGAGAGTTTATATCCCATCCCGTAACCACTTTCGAGTCATGGACGAGACACGACCGAAATCGACCGACAACGGCCGCTCGCTCGCCCAACGACAACGCTTAAGCGCGCCCCAGCCCAGCGTCCCATAGATAGATGGGTGCGATAGAGGACATTTACGAGGACCTAGAGACGGACGTCCCCGAGGAGGAGTTCCGCGAGGCCGTCGAGGAGAAGGTCGAGCAGATGGGAGGGCTCGCCGACGAGGAGACGGCCGCGATGCTGTTGGCCCACGAACTCAACGAGAATGAGGTCAACGCCATCGCCGATATCGAACCTGGGATGGACGAGGTGAAGTTCCTCGCCAAGGTGATGGCCATCGGCGACCTGAAGACCTTTGAACGCGACGACGAGGACGAGGACGGCCGGGTCATCAACGTCGAGGCCGCCGACGAGAGCGGCAGCCTCAGGCTCGCCTTCTGGGACGGTCAGGCCGTCGACATCGACGAGGGGAAACTGGAGGTCGGCGACGTGCTCCGGGTCAAGGGTCGGCCGAAGGACGGCTACAACGGGCTGGAGGTGTCCGTCGACAAGGCAGAGCCGGACGAGGACGCCACAATCGACGTGGAGCCGGGCGCTGGCTCGTCCATCGACGCGCTGACGATGGGACAGTCCGATGTGACGCTGCGCGGGCTCGTGCTTGATACCGATTCGATTCGGACGTTCGACCGCGACGACGGTAGCGAGGGCCGCGTCTCGAACCTCACACTTGGCGACGAGACGGGGCGCATCCGGGTGACGCTGTGGGACGACCGAGCCGACCGCGCCGACGAACTCGATGCGGGCGCGGCCGTCGAAATAATTGACGGCTACGTTCGGGAGCGGGACGGCTCGCTTGAACTCCACGTTGGCGACCAGGGGGCCGTCGACGAAGTGGAAGACGACGTGGCCTTTGAGCCCGACGCCGACCCAATCGCAGAGGTCGAACTCGAAGAGACGGCCGATATTGCTGGCGTCGTGCGCTCGGCCGACCCCAAGCGGACGTTCGACCGCGACGACGGCAGCGAGGGGCAAGTCCGGAACGTCCGCATTCAGGACGCCACCGGCGACATCCGCGTGGCGCTGTGGGGCGACAAGGCGGACAAGGACATTGCACCGGGGGACGAGGTGCTCGCGGCCGATGTCGAAATTCAGGACGGCTGGCAGGACGACAAGGAGGCCTCGGCGAGCTGGAACTCCACGATTGTCGTGCTTGATGACGGTGCGGATCTGGCGACTGGTGGCGCAGGCGGGGGAGCCAGCGCCGAGACGACCGACGCCGAACACGCTGGCCTGTCCTCCTTCGGCGACGAAGGGGACGACACTGACGCTGATAGCAGCGGCAACGAGGCGGCCGCTGTCAGCGCCGGCACCGGCGACACGTCACCGGACGGTGGCGCACAGAGTGCCGGCCAGCAGGTTGAGTTCACCGGCACCGTCGTCCAGACTGGCGACCCCGTCGTACTCGACGACGGTGAGCAGACGATGAGCGTCGAAACCGGCGAGCGCGTGCAGTTAGGGCAGGAAATAACTGTCCGTGGGGAACTCCGTGACGACCGGCTTCACGCTGAGGACGTGTTCTGAGTCGCCGAGCGACGCTACGGAAACTCTTAAGACCGCAACACTCCCGGGTTTGGGTATGAGTGTCGAGCTACCGTTCGCACCGGTGGATGCGGTCATTCGGCGGAACGCGGGCGGGCTCCGGGTGAGTGCCGACGCTGCGGAGGAACTGGCTCGTCGAATACAGGACCACGGCGCGTCGCTTGCCGTCACGGCAGCCACGGAGGCCACCACGGACGGGCGAAAGACGCTGATGCCGGCCGACTTCGGCATCGAGCAGGTCCCCGAAAAGGACGGCCTCGAACTCCCCGTCGCGCCGGTCGACCGCATCGCACGGCTCGACATCGACGACGACTACCGCGTCGCCATGGATGCTCGCGTCGCGCTCGCGTCTCTCCTCGAAACGTACGCCGACGAAACGGCCGCCGCGGCCGCCGCGTTGGCTCGTCACGCTGACCGCCGGACGATCAAGGCAGCTGACGTTGAAACGTACTTCGAACTCGAACAGTACTACTGAATGAACTTCGGCTACCGCGAGGTCTGTCTGGACCACGACACCGGGCCGCGACATCCGGAGAGTCCCGACAGACTTCGAGCGATACGGCGCGCGCTCAAGGAAAATCACGGTGTCGAGTACGTCGCCGCTGACAACGCAGACCTCGACCTCGTCCGTGCGGTCCATGACACCGACTACATCGCGGAGTTCCGCGAGTTCTGCGACGACGGCGGCGGAAACTGGGATGCCGACACCGTCGCGGTTGAGGAGACGTGGGACGCCGCACTCGCGTCAGCCGGCCTCGCTGTCTGGGCAGCAGAAGCCGCGCTTGACGGCAATACCGGCCGTGACACGCCGTTCTCCTTGGGCCGACCACCCGGTCATCACGCAGTTGGCGACGACGCGATGGGGTTCTGTTTCATCAACAATGCGGCCGTCGCGGCACAGGCGGCCCTCGAAGCCGACGCCGACCGCGTCGCCATCTTCGACTGGGACGTTCATCACGGGAACGGCACGCAGGACATTTTCTACGACCGCTCGGACGTGTTCTACGCCTCGATACACGAAGACGGGCTCTACCCCGGTACCGGTGATATCTCGGAGACTGGCACGGGCGACGCCGACGGTACGAATCTCAACGTGAAGTACAAGCCCGGTGCTGATACCGCCGACTACCTCGCCGCAATCGACGAGTGCATCGCGCCGGCGATCAGGGACTACGATCCCGACCTGCTGCTCATCAGCGCCGGCTTCGACGCGCACGAACACGACCCGATTTCACGGATGCGCGTCTCTACGGAGGGGTACGGCGCAATGACTGACCGGATGCGCTCGCTCACAGACGCCTGTGACGCTGCACTGGGAATCATCCTCGAAGGCGGATACGGACTTGACACGCTCTCGGATTCGGTTACAACCGTTCACGAGGTCTTCGACGGCTACCAGCCGATGGAGCCCGACGACGATGTCAGCGACGACGCCCGCGATGTTCTCGATGACCTCGCCGATCAGGGCTTCGGATCGAAGTAGCTCGCCAGATCGACACCGAAGCCGTCGGCAAGCGCTGCGATATCTGTACCGACCAGTACCTCGTACCCGTTCTCCAGCGCCGACTCGATCCGCTGTCCCAGCCCAACGTCGTAGACGGCAGCACTCGACAGGAACCCAGTCGCTGTGGTAAACGCTCGCTGCCGTTCGACAACGTATCGGTCGCCGTCGATGAAGGGGCCGGCCACCTCGGAGTTGTCGTCGTACTTCTGGAAGAACCCGCTCGCGTGCTCGCGGACGTGCACTGGTGGCCCCTCGTGACGCTCAACAGCCGGCTGCTCGGCGACAGCGAACTCAAGCAGCAGGACGACGTCTCGTCCCCGGCTTTCGGTGTCCAGCGTTTCCGGCTTACCGCTGTCGTCCTCAACGAATGCGGCCGACCGCAGGACTTCAAACCCGCGTCGGTCGAGTTCGCTGCAGAGCCCGTCGAGGGACTTCCGGAGCTGTGGCCAGAGCTGGTCATCGACGACATCCGGGGCCGCGAAGCGAAGCGCGACCGGCGTGGTGCCCCGCTGTGATACCGCGGCTTCAACGTCCGCTGCTTCGAACGGGCACGGGTCGTCTTCGGTGAACAGCGACACCCGCGGCTCGGCGAGGAGGTCCCGGGCGTAGTGCTGGAGTGTGGCGACGTTCGTTTCGGACAACACTGCCGCGACGTTGCGCTCCGGGTCCGTCGGGTCGATGACGACCAGCGGGTCGTCGAACGTCTCGCTCCCGTGGTCGTCCGGGTCCAGTCGAACTGGCGGGTGCCAGTCCGCGACCGCTTCGAGGAACGCTCGGAAGCCACCGAACTCAAGCACCAGTAATTCCGTTAGATAGCCTGAGAACCCGCGTGTCCGGAGGTCGCTCCCGTAGACGCCGATCCCCTTCAGGAACTGCTTTGCCACCCGCACCTCTGCCGCGCTGTTGTCGTCCAGTCGCTCCTGCAAGTATCTGGTGTGAAACGGCGTCCGGTCCACCGCGGACTGGATTTCTGTGGCGTTCTCGACCGCATAACAGGGCACCAGATCCACGGCGTACCCCTCGCGCTCGCCGACGACGTAGGGGTGTTCGGCGTACTCCTCACGCCCATCGGGCAGGACATCGTGCCCGACAGCCAGTCCGTACTCCTCCAGCGCTTCGCGGTCGATAGACGGCGGAAAACAGACGAACACGTCCACGTCTCGGTCACCGGCGGTCCACGTCCCTCGCGCCGTCGAGCCGACCTGCACCACTTCCGCCTCGACTGGAAGGTCAGCGATAGCTGCTTCGGCGTCAGCCATCACCGCGTCGGCGACCCGCTGTAACTGCGCTCGTTCGTCGTCGGTCGGCGAGGCCCGTGCTCGCACCTTCCCGACGACGGCGTCGAACTCATCGCTCATACCGCCGCTTGCGCACAAGTGCGTGAAAGCGTGTCGATGCCGACTGGAAACGAAAGCCCTAATTACCAACTCTGGCAATGATTGAATGCGTTCGCGCCGCCGTAGCTCAGTTGGTAGAGCACCTGGTTGTTACCCAGGTTGTCCCAGGTTCGAGCCCTGGCGGTGGCGTCGTTCTTTCACTCACAAATCGACGAGCGCTGCGACTCCGTCACTGCGGCTTTCAGGGCCGCTGGACGGTGAGATATGCAGCCGATGCACGAAACTCTCTGTATCGACCCACCTGTCTCTCCGAACCCCACCACTCCAACCCGACAGGCTAAAGATGCGGACTCATCAACACCATTCTGAAGGGCCCTTAGCTTAGTCTGGTTAAAGCGATCGGCTCATAACCGATTGAGCGCTGGTTCAAATCCGGCAGGGCCCATCCAGTTTCTGCCCGAAGCGTATCTGTTACGAACCGGCAGCGATAGGTGTGCGAGCGGGCGGAGAACAGCGGAATCGGGGTACGAAGACACCCCCGCTAAATTCTGAGTTCAACAAGCATCTTGTTGGGGGTAGCCGCTGTCTGGCGATTTTGCGATCCGGAGGTGCGGGCGATGAGTAAGGCGTCAGCGCCCACTACGCTGCCCGAGAAGGGCGTGCGGAACCGTTCGCAGTACGCGGACACGCTACACCGCCTCGATCCGGACGCTGCTGAGCCAACACCCGCCTGTCCCGAAGCCGATTACCGAAGTGACGCGGACTTCACGGAGGTTCCCATTGCCGCGTATCGGCCGCACTACAAACTCTGTGGGAACCCGGAGTGTTTCGGAGGTGACTGGCGGTGAGCCCCCAGTCTTCTCTTTTCGACTACGAACCGGACCTGTCGCCGCTGACTGACGCCGAGCGAGAGGTGTACGAGGCTGTGGGCATGGGCCAGTATGGGCCCCGCGAGTACGCCCGCCAGACTGGCCGCTCGCCCGGTACTGTCGGGAATCTGCTCCGTCGAGCCCGCGAGAAAGTGGAGGTGACTTCGGCATGACGGGGTTCGTCCGAGCATCCCGGCTGTACGATGTAGAAGCGGGTGAACCCCTTCAGTTCGACTGGACAAATCACCAACCTCTCGAACAGAGTCAGGCCGAAGTCGAGCAGGCCGTCGCGGAGATTGAGGCCCGGAGGTAGGGATGTCGCGGCATCTCAAATGCGCCCCTCATGAGGGCGACGTGCGCTTTACGATTGGTGTGCATCCCGATCCCGGCGTCCCGGACTACGGGCTGAAACCCTACTACGCGATGGATTCGCTCATCAAGGAGTGGGGAGACCGGTGGGAGACCGAAGGCAAACCCACGCGGGATATCGAACTCGCGGGTGAGACATGGGCAACCTGCTTCGACTACTCCGAGAGCGGGCTGGACGCTTGGGACAATCCGGAGTTCCAGATCCAGAACGTCCGCGAGTTCCAGTTCTACTTCGTCGCGAAGGATTCGCCCACGTACGAGGGGAAGCGGGCAGATCGGGACAAGCGCGTGAAAGGCGGGACGATAACCGTCCGCCCACGGTGGCCGAATCTCACAGCTGATGGCGAACCCGTCTCTGTGCCCCAGTACGGCGAGCCCTACATCGACGTGCAGGTACAGGCGTCCAACATCCCCCACGAGCGGTATCTGTCGCTCGTGAAGCGCGTGATGGACGCCTACGGGATTGCCGCGCGGTACTTCGACCAGCCACACCCGGACAGCCACATAAACGATCTGGCCTACTACGTCCGGTTACACCGTGAAGACAGCGGGCCGCTGTACGCGCCGGATGGACCGATAGCGCGCTGTCACACACTCATTCAGGGTGACCGCTCGGGGTATCGCAAGCACGTCGAAGACAACACGAAACTGCCCGGCTACTACGTCACGGCCACGGTCGAAGACGAGAAAGCCGACCAGCTGGTCCGTGGGCATGGGCTGGGGAAGGAACTCAAGCACTACTATCCGAACCACCCGGACAACTACGAACCGGATCAGGCCCCCTACCATCCGAAATTCGAAGTGTCCTACCAGACCAGCCGAACCGAGCAGACTGTTCGGTGGGACGACCTCGACGACGCCCGGCGCGAGTTGGAAGAGACGATCTTGAACTGTCTGGATTGGTGTGGGCTGGCGACAAGCGCCGAGAGCAGTGTGTTCGTGGATTTCGATCCGTTCTGGAACATTCGGGATACGACGGAAGCCCGGAAGTTCGTCCAGTGTCCCTTGCCGAAGATCGAAGACGACCAGGAACACCGCGTGATGCAGCTGTGGGGAGACATGACCACTGCCGACCGCGACGTGACGGAACTACTACTCACCGACGGTGGGAAGGTCTCACCACAGAAGGCAGCCGAAAAGACCGGCTACACGTACCGGACGATCCGGACTGTCATCCAGCGGATGGAGGGGCTGATCGAGCACACCTACGGCGAGATGGAGCTGTCCTCGAAGAAGATCCAGCAGGAGCTACTGAAGCGAGTCCGCGCAGCGGGCGACCGCTTCGAGCAGGAGATCGGGAGCGCGACGATGGAGCTGGCCGACGCGGCCGAAGAGCGTTCCCGATCACGGTGGGCGCGAATCCGCCGTGAGTATGCGATCACGGAAACCGACGCTGACGACTGCCGGAAACTGTTGAAGGTGGGCTATACGCCGGCCGACTTCGAGGAAGCACAGACCATCATGCGGGAAATCCAGACGGCCTACACCGAGTGCGTCGAGGAGAACACCTACGGCGTTCACGTCGTCGTTGAGACCGCGGAGACCGGCCGTGAGCGGTTCCGCGATCTCTCGAAAGCCTTCGAGACAGCATACCGATCCGGCGACTATCTGCGTGAAGCGCGGGCGGCCGAGAAGGGCCGCGAAGGCTTCGACTTTGAGGCGTGGCGGGCGGCCGGCTGCCCGCCAGCTGACGAGTGGCGCGGCGGGTAGCGCGCCACCTGCATAGAGGCATCACTGTCCAACACACTGATTTTGCGGCAATACTGTGGTCTTTCCCCGAAAATCGCGTGTCGCGCGGCTGGGTTCGTTCCCGTTGGTCACGTCACCCAGCCGCGCGACCAGGGGGAACCCGGAAAGCGAGTTTCCGGGTTCCCCTTAGTCGTGTGGCTAAGGCCACTTCTCCAAAATACACAGCACAACTGTCGGGGGATATTTTTTTAACGCTCGGTGGAATCTCTGGGATAATGCAACGTGCCTATCTGGATTATAAGTCGGAAATGGAGAATCGAATAGAGGCCTGTATTAGTGAATTAAAATCTCAGCCTATTTTGTTTGTTGGGACAGGACTATCAATCAGATACTTTGGTGCACCTAATTGGACCGAGTTACTGAGAAAAATCTCTGAAATCAGCGCGATTGAACGAGATTATGAATTCTATGAGCAAACAAAAAACAATGAGAGGGAAATTGCAGAAGAATTTGCTCAAATGTATAATGAATGGGCATGGAACAGCAGCGAGGATGGAGGAAAAGACCAATTTCCACCTTGGTTATTTGATGGGGATGCTCCCGAAGATATCTATCTGAAATATGAAGTTGCAAACTTAATTCGAAATTTAACCCCATCTTCCATCTCGGATTTGTCCAATCGTAACAAAGAAGAGATAGAATTATTAAAGGATATCCAACCTCATGCCGTTATAACCACAAATTACGACACATTTCTGGAAGATTTCATCTTTCAAGATTATGAAAGAGTTATTGGACAACGGCTGATTGAGGAACCTTTTGCTAATATTGGAGAAATATTCAAAATCCATGGTTGTGTTACCCGACCATCAGAGATTGTCCTCACTGAGTCTGATTTTACTGACTTTGATGAAACGAAGAATTATCTGAGTGCAAAACTATTAACATTCTTCACAGAACATCCCGTCCTAATTGTAGGATACCGTCCTAACGACCCGAATGTAAAAAAGATCTTGTCAGATGTCAAATCTGCAATAGAAACGTCTGATCGACAGCCAAATATTTTCCTGGTAGATTGGGAGAGTGATATTCCTGAAAGTGGTAATTTTAATCAAGAGAGACTGATTGACTTGGGAGATGGTGATCAAATGACGGTCAATTATATTATTGCTGATGATTTTGACTGGGTTTTCGATGCCTTTTCTGGAGGCGGTGAAATAAAAGGAGTAAACTCTAAACTACTCAGGAAACTTCTGAACAATACGTACGATATCGTTCGTGAGGAAGCTCCACGGAGAGAAATTGCATTTAGTGAGTTAGAATCAGTCGCAGATAACAAAGACAATCTGTTGAATATCTTTGGAATTTCACCTTTGGATGGTGAAGATGGTAGTGTTGGTAATAGTACAAACCCATCGAGTATCGCTGAAGCGGGAGTTCCTGTTGGACAAATTATTAGTGATGAAGATGTAGATAATTTAGATGATATATTAACAGTCGCAGTTGAAAGTTGGAACCAATATGATGTCTTGATGGAACATCGAGAAGCTATCTATACCTTCTATAAGCAGAGAAGAGAACTAGAATTGACAAATGAAAAAATAGATTTTCTATATCGAAGTAGTATAATTAATAATGTACAGGGTTCAGAATGGCTCATACGATACGAAGGAGATATTGATAACCTATTGACAAATATGCATAGTATTCTTAATGGACGAAATATTGCAAACCTAGAGCGAAATTTACTGATTTTAGGGAAATCTGAGCATATTTCTGACATTTGTGATACTGAATTAGCGGATTCAAGTTATTCAAACGCCGAGAGATATCTAGAACTCTGCGAAGAACCTCTTGAAACAAGAGTTCGAGAGTATGTTGGTGAATCTATAAGATTCCAAGATACTGACTATTCTGTTGACGACCTGTTGTCCGGGAATGAGAGTATTATAAACCTTTTAGATGATATCGTTGATTCCCTGATCGCTGACGATCAAGGACCTACTCGTAGGGCTTTCAGAAACATTGAATTAGTCAGAATTGCAAATTCACCACTAGGGCAAAATTAATCAAATCTATTCATATATTTCTATAAGTTTAATTTTCCCTTGTAGCGACTTCCGATGTTCACCACCACCGTGCCAATGTATCTGAGGTAGTCGAGAGGAATGTCTCATCTCCCACTCTAACACTTTAACACCACGTCCACACACCCGATACACACCGAACACGTACCATCCGTTCGCTGCCCGTAATCGTTCGTGGTACTGGTCGTATAGCTTGAACGTACCGGGCTGGCCATCGGCATGCCGATGCATCGCGGCCTTGATTTCGACCGGCGTCCCGTCAGGTCGCTTCGCGTCGTGCCAGCTGCATCGATCTAGTTCAAGATCGTACCGCTCGGCAGCTTTCCGCTCGACGAGCGTGCCGTAGTGATTGGCCTTATGACTTCGACTCATTCGCGCACCTCGCGTGCGTCATATATAGATACTCCTCCGGGCTGTTCGCAGCCGTTGCCCATGGC
Organism: Haloarcula marismortui ATCC 43049; assembly: GCF_000011085.1. Classification (NCBI taxonomy): domain Archaea; kingdom Methanobacteriati; phylum Methanobacteriota; class Halobacteria; order Halobacteriales; family Haloarculaceae; genus Haloarcula; species Haloarcula marismortui. Next base: position 2,041,209 of record NC_006396.1, on the reverse strand, counting down.
TCGCGCGTGCTCGCACCGCGAGCGCACGCCATGGGCCAACAACAGGGCTACGCCGGGGGGTTGGTTGTTGTTGGGTTGGTCGAATCCCATCGCTGTCATGCGGTTAGATCCGTCACCTCACCAACCACATTGCGGTGCTTGCCATCGTCCTGATACTCGTTCCAGCGCTGTCGGACCCATTCGGCGCTGTACGGGACGAAATCGGCAATTTCGTGGTTTGGTCTATCCGGTTCAGATTCCTTGGCCGTGATGACCGTGTAGATCGCGAGCTTCCGAGAGAGGTCTTCCGGGTCCACTTCGTCGTCATCATCTTCCCCGCTCGACCACGACCACGTAGTCGGTTCTTTGTCGTCGTAGCGCCAGTCTGTTTCGGGGATTCCGGACACGGAGAAGATCGGGTTGACGCCCTTCCGGTTCCGCACGTCTTCGTAAAAGGTCGCTTCCTTCAGCCCTTCCTTGTGGACACAGACGCCGAGTTCCCGAACGAGCGGGTGGACGTCCCGGCCGTCGTGGCCGATGATGATGAGCGACCCGCCGTATTTCCGGATCTTGTAGGTGAGTGGCCCGAGTTTCGTCTTCGTGTCGTAGCCGTCTTTCCCGCTGCCGCCGGCATTGCTGCTGGCCTCGTCGAAGATGAACAGCTTCGGGACCTGCTCGTTGTGCATGGGATCACCGTCCTGTTTCAGCCACTCGTTCAGCTCACCGTAGTTGGCGAGCCAGCCATCACGACGATCTCCGTCCGAGTCGGTCCACTCGTCGGTCTCTTCGAGTGTGCGGATGTTTGAGGCCACGAGTGCATCCGAAGGCTGCTGTTCTTTCCAGAGTTGGCCGAGCAAACAGGCGAAGTTCGACTTCCCTGTACCCGGTTCGGCCCATTCGTAGAACATCGGCGCGGGACCAGTCATCTGTGCCCGGAGCTGGTCGATGGCTTTGATACCGGAGATATCGGCCCGCTGGCCGGCGTCTCCAGTGAAGTGCTTCAACGACTGCATATCGCCGTTCGCCATGGCCTGTCGGGCTGTTTCAGTGCCTTCGATGCGGACGATCTCCCGAACGTGAGAGAGGTCCTTGGCTTGTCCTGGCATCTTCTCTGGACGGTCGCAGTGTCGTGGATCGTAGTGCGTTTCGAGTATCGAGAGGTAACGGGATAGCTTCTCATCGCGAACGATTCCGGCGTGCTGGTGTACCTCGTCGGGATTGCGTTGGCCGTAGCCGTCCTGATACTCGCGGAACTGTGCAGGCGTGTAGAGGTCGTTGCCGTCGTCAGTCATCGTTTAGTCGTGGGTCCTGCGGTTGCTCGCCGGTCGGTTCGTCTTGCCCATAGCCCACAGCGGCGTCTGCTGTTGGGTCGGGTGCGTCGGTGAGGTCGTGGATGGTGGGTGCGTCTTCGGGATTCTCGCCGTCTTCGATGAGGTCACCGAAGGTCTCCTTGGCCGCTGTTTTCTGAATCATCTGGCCGCGCTCGTTGGCTTCGGCGTCAGCAGTGACGAGCTTCTTTTGCAGCTCGACGGACCCACGGGACCACCGACCACGGATTGCGGCGAGTTCTTCGGCGCGGTCGATGAGCCAGCCGTGGATATCCTGCATCTGCTTCTTGCTGGTCATCAGCTGGGTGTCTTGGCAACCTTCGAGCCAGACGCCCTCGACGCGGAGCTGGCCGATGTCTTCGAGGTATTCGTATTCGCGGACGGCCCACGCGCTGCCACCGTTGACAGGATATGGGTCCGGGCCGTCGATCTCTTTCTCGCGCCAGAGTTCCGGGGGGACATAGTACTTCTCGGTCGTGTCCTCGACGGCGTTGACGTGGTGAACTTCGACCCAGTTACGTCGACGGAGCCAGCGGGCGATCTTCGCACCGACAAGATAGCAGGGGATCGCCAGCACGAGCCAGCCGACGGCGATGGCGGGAATCCACGTCGGCAGGGTCGGCAGCTGCGGCTGGTAGTAGGCGAACAGCACGGCCGCACCGACGAGCATCCCACCGATAAGTAGCTTGTACTCGGCAAGCAGGTAGACAAGCCGGTCGCGGTTGTTCTGGAAAGTCGGTGCGGGCTTCATGCTACCTCCGGACGGCCATTCTCGCCGCGAATTACGTTGTAGCCGGCGACGATCATCCAGATAAACGCGACAGTTGCCCCGGCGAGCCACGCCTGCAACGATGAGAGTGCGCGGAGGATTTCGAGTCCGCCACCGGAGGGCCGTTGTACGATTTCGGCGTATAGTGGCGTGTTCGCCGTGGAAATGGCGACGCCGACGTAGCCGTCCTTCTCAGTGACGGGAATCTCGACAGTGGCGGTGTCGTCCGAGCGCATAGCGACCGTACGGACGGGAATCTTCCCGCCTTCCTGGAAGCGGCCGGCGTCGGAGATCGTCACCGTTTGTACCGCGCTCGACCGGAGGGTGATTCGGGCGATTCCTTCGTCTGGCAGGTACTCCGAGCCGACGATCTCGGTCTGCCCGTCGATGCGCGTGGTATCAGTAGCGTTGGCTGTGGGCTGTGGGCCGGGTGTTTCGGCGGGGAGGTTGCCCGCAGACTGTGCGGCGGTCGGGGCGCTGACGCAGCCGAGGCTGACCACGAGCAGCGCGACGAAGAAAATGGAACGCATGGGTGGGTTAGTTCTGGAGAACGACGATAGCCAGTAGCGTGCCGATGACGGCCAATGCAACGACGGGCGGAACACTGCCGCCGCCGAGGAAGCCACCGCCCGCAGACTGTTTCAAGGCCTTCTCGCGAGCTTCGATCTGTGCGCGCTTGTAGGCGAGATCCTCGTACTGCTGTTTGAGTTCGGTGACGTTGGTTGTCTCGTACGTGGTTTTCTGGATAGTAACGTTCTGGACGGTCTGACCGTCCTGCGTGGATATGCTGTCAATAGTGAACTCTCCATCCAGTTCGACAATGCGATCCGAGGTAACGACGTACTGCGTGCCACCGATATTGGACGTGTTGTAGGTCGTTCCGTTCTCGAACTGACCGCTGGCTGGATTTTCTTGAGAGAACAGTACGCCCTCGTACTGCGTACCGGATTCAGTGGTGACGTTGAAGCTCCCGATCTGGTCGAAGTTCTCTGGGGAGTTCGTGCCGAGCAGGGTGAGCTGTGCGGCGGCCCAGCCTTGGAAGTCGTCGCCCGGCGACTGCTGGGACGCCAGCACGTACGGGTCCACGAGGTCGCTATTGTTGATTTCGCCAGCCTGATAGGCGCTATACGTGTTCTCTGCCAGCGTATACATTTCATTCCGAACAGTCTGGTCTTGATTCTCGATAGTCGTCCACGTAGACTGGAACCGCTCGAAGGGTACGACAGCAACATATGACGTATCGGAATTGTATCCATGGACTCCGAGCGACTTAGCCGATATACCGAGGGTTGCACCAGATTTCGCAGTGTTTGTGATGTAGTGGTCGTACGTTTCGGTGTCGCCACCCGGACCGTAGGTCTTGGATATTTGGACGTATGTGTAGTCCTCAGTCGTGCCATCAGTGAGAGTTACGGAGTCTGTCGGTTGATTCCAGTCGTAAGTGTAGTCTCCGGTGCTTGATAGCGACTGGTCGTCAGTATCCACGTAGCTACTGTCTATGCTCTCGTTGAGGGCAGTACTACGCAGGTACTTGAAGTGGGAGACGGTCAGTGTGTACTCAGCCAGCAGGTTCTTTTGATGCGTGGCGTAGAAATCACTTACAGCCTCTTTAGCCGCATTCTTAGCGGCTGACTTACTGCTTCCGTTGTTTAGTGCGCGGATATAGGCGTTTTTGCCCTCAATGCGAGCTTGCGTCTTAGCATCCTTCAGGTCGTTGTTCAGGACGGTTAGCGTGTTGTCAGTGCTAGCATTGCTGTTGAGGGCAGACTGATAGATGTCCGTTTTGACCTGTGCAGTGTCCGTATTCGTCGTGTTGACGGTCGTCGTGCCCGGTTGAGGCGTACAGTCCAGATTCTCGACGCCGGAGAGTGCATTACCGATTTTGTCGGACGTGTCGCAGGTCAAATCAGAGTCGCCGCCAGTCGTTCCGACGACGGTACGAACGAGGTTCACACCGCCGAGAAGCCCGCTCTTGGAGTCGAACGTCGGTTCGCCGCCGGAGTAGTCCGACACGGTGACGTTCACGGATTCATACGCGCCGTCGTTGAAGAACAGGAGTTGGTCTTCTTTGAGGTTCGCAGTATTGTACGTTTCGCGGGCTAAGACGGTCGTCCCGGTGGACGGGCCGCCCTGCGTGGTGTACTCGACGGTGAACTCCGTGCCGCCATCGAGATTGCTGGTATCAACAATCAGCGTCGTTGGGGAGCCGGTGTACTCGTAGGTCACTGGCCCGCTGTCGGTGGCTGTCTGTGCCAGTGCGGGACCGACGGCCCCCACGACGGCGGAACAGATGATGAGCGCGGCCAGCAGGACCGAGCGAGCACGGGTCACTGTTCTTGCCCCCCGTCGGTTTCGACCTGCTCGACGCTGGTGCGACCCTCTTGGTCGTCAGCGCCGGCGGCGGTGTCCTTCTGCTGTGCGTGGTGCGCGGCGATCACGCCGCCGGCGACGACGGCGGGACTGACGACGGGGAGCGGGGAGCCGATGACAGCCGCGGCAATTGTGGACGCAGAGACGCCGATAACGCCCACGAGCCCATAGCTAAGTATGCGGTCCATCGGATTCACCCCAGGTAGCTGATGACGTAGTAGCCGGCGGCCTCAACGCCAACGACGACAAGACCGATAGCGGCCGACCCAACCACGATATCCTGCGCGCCGAGGATGTTCAGCCCGGTGAACAGGACGATGACAAGCGTCCCGAGCGCGAGGTAGGTTTCGACAGTGGCCGAGCCCTTGGCGATCTCGACGAGATCGGTGTCGAGCTGGTAGTTCTTGTTACGACTCTCGTTGACGCGGTTGGTGGCGTATGCCATCGCCAGGGCGGCGAGCGATAGCAGAAACGCGAGGTCGATGCTCGTGCCCTGGACGGTGAACACGGACGCGGCGAGGTCGTAGCCAAGCAGGCTGATTGAAGCGATACCGTTGGTGACGAACGCACTGGCGGTGAAAATCACACCAGCCAGGGCGTCTTCGATGTCTATCTTTCCGAACATGGTAGGACTGGCCGCGAATGCGACCATGTCCGCTGGTCTGGGATGGTTCGGTAAAAGTGAGGTATCAACGCAACTGTGATTTAATAAAGGGCATCGTTCTTTCGTAAGAATATATTAGCGGAAGCAACATTGATACAGCAAAGAATAAAACTGCAACAATAAGCGATCCAAGCATAAATGATGTTGCGATAGCCACTCCGGGATTATTGGTAGTGATATTAAAAACTGTAGACAGACCCAGCCCATATCTCTGAATGTTGTAGCCTATTCCGTACGAAGATATTAGACCCACAAACGCCGGAACCGAGACTGTAAGGAGAAAATATTTGATGAAACCCAAAATACCCATCTCCATCATATTTATATCGCCAATTCCTGATACTTTTTCTATAATGTTGAATCCGAATACAACCGTACTGAAACCACATATGAAGACTGTTATTTTGACTATGAATATTATTGAGGCAAGGTAGTTTGTGCCGATTCCTAGTAGTGAGACGATTAAGATTACAAAAGGGACTGCGAACATTATAAACTCAAATGAACCACTGTCTACCTCAAACATGTATGACGGTAGGTCCGAGACTACCCCATATTGCTTATCTGCTTCTTTGCAAATTGCGTATATAACTACCATAAAAATGGCAACAGACGAGGCAAATCCGATATTCAGAACAGTAGATTGACCGGATTCTGAAGCTAACCTTGGAATGTATACTGAGAGGGCAGCGAATACACCGAGTACAGCGAACAAGTCCCTGTTTTCAGTGAGGAATTCTACAATCTCAAAAGATGAGTGTTCCTTGTCATCTCCGCCCTCTTTATCATCCTCAAACTGACTATTTTCAGATTCATATTCAATATCTCCTGTAATCGCCATATTTCGTAAACAGTACCCATCCTAAAATTATTATTTGAAACTCGTCTCAGATTTCAATTCTCCCCACGGGGTCGCAGCTCGGAGATCATCTTCGATACGATATGCACACGAGACGAATCTACACGTGTGCATATCTACAGAATAAACCAGTCGTTTTGAGATCATAGCACCACAGAACCACATTGAACTCTCGGTTTTCCTGATATAGGGGGGTTTTCACAACTCACTCAACACAAGATATGAGGTTCGTGTGTACGAGTGAATGTATATGTCGGATAAATCTGAGGAAGATTCGGGGGTTGAACAGGATAATTTTGATATATGGGTGACAGAATATGAGCAAGCCGGTGAGGAGGGCCGATATCGAGATAGGATGATACATAACACATACTACTTGACGGTTATCGTCGGGGCGGCTTTTCTCTCTCAAATATTCCGATTGTGGAGCGGTTCAGAGTATCTTCGGTTATCTGTTCTAATGTCGATTGGAGGAGCAGTAGCGCTATTTCTCGGTGGTGTTATTCTGGCGCACGAATCGAAACGACATTCAGCTTGGTCGCTTCGAACTGATATAGAAACAAGATTTCACCGTGAAGAGATTAACACCCTCAGAATTCAGAAGAGGGTGTTAGGACAGAGTTCGAAATTCAATCTTGAAACAGGCGAACTGGAAGAGGCTGATCGTTGGATAGATCGTGTGAAGTCTGCTCGGCTAATTGGGAAAATTATGCTCGTTGGCGGAATAGTCGTTTGGATTTCCTTTGGGATGATCTCTCTTTTTAAGCTGTTTGCCTGAGTTATTATCTCCAACACCAATTCAAAGATATGCGAATCCGCGAAGACGGTAAGCACGCGCATCGCACGGATACCATCGAGCAAGCTGCTGAGTTCTGGGACTGCAACAAGACGAAGGCACTCATGCGGTCTGCTGAGTTTTCGTGGCGGATTGACGAACGAATACAGGCTGTTCTTAGCCGGGATGATCTGACTCTCCAGCAGAGGAAAGAAATCGCCAACACGCTTTGTATACCGGGAACGTACGAAGTTGAGACGGCCCAATCGATATCAATCAGAAAATAGCCAGGCCGACAGGAGGATATAGTTCAATAAGCCATATTTTATACCAGTGGACAGGTCACAAATTAGCATCTATGCCGGAGACAGGATCAACGGCTTCTACATTTTTTCTGCCAGTCTTAATACTAGTTATTGTTCAGTTCGCGAAAGTCGCACGTGAAGCTGACTTAACTACGATAGTCAAAGAAGAACATCCACCACTTCTGATTTCACCAATTACTAGTATATTGTTCGCTATCATCCGAGGGATTACCTGGGGCTTATTCACAAGTCTTGTAGTGAAACTCGTTTCAGATTCAATTGAAGCAAGACTTCAGTCGATATTTTATGAGAGGCTGAGACCACTTCTAGAACCGATACACAGTATACAAAGAGAGGCTTTGGAGAGGATCACCGGCAGCGACATTAAGGATGAATCTGAGAGGATACAATTCCTATTGCACTTCAGAAGACTCCGTCCCAGAATTTTACCGTCTCTGCCGATGATGCTCTTTCACCAGAAGCCTGACCCAGAGATCCCGCAGGAGCAAATAAGGACAGTCGAAGAAATGAGGATACGTACTATAGATCTAATTTATGCGGCTGAGGCACGCTTAACCCCAAACTTAGGGAGATTTGTATTCATCCACGGTATAAACAATGTCCTCTTGGTACTTGGACTAGTATTCTCCACAACACTCTTAACTGATATTGTTCTCTTAATTTCAGGCTCACTTACGGTTTTAGTATGGAGTGCACTACCTGTCTTCGAGATTGACGAGTACGATCTGCTACTCTCTGATGATACAGTCGTATTTTCACTCCCGACACATATTCTGTTCGTTTCTTTAACATGTATAATAATATATGGGGCTGGCAATAGCATTCAAATTCTCATTCCAATAGTTGACATTAGTTTCAGTTTCCAATATAGTCTAAAATCCGCTTTAGTTATTGTTGGACTGTTGACTATAACCTCCGTCTGGACGTTCTCTACCATATTAGAAGGTGAACTCAAGAATACAATCAATATATGACAGTATTAGAATAACAATTCAGATCTATTGAAACTGTTTTAATTATTGTATCTATTCGTTGATGGAATTTAACCTCGCAATACTTTTTTTTGCCGATGGCCGTGGCTGATTATTCGCATCCAGTCTTCCTTCCAAATACCGCAGCCCATACCCTGTGATATCGTAGTTCTGGAACTGACGGGTCAGTGGTTCGATCATCTGTGCGTACGTAAGCATCCGACAGCGTTCACGCACGCGGCCTACAGAGGCACGAAGGGATACTTTCTGTGCGATATACCGCGGTGATGACCAGCCTTCGGCTTTCAGTATTTCGAGGATTCGTTCATCCAACGGGACCATCCATTTGGCGGGCTTACGTGACATGATTCAGGGCAACGTCGTCAGCTGTTGATTCCGGGACCGTCAGGTGCGTCAGCTCCATTCTCCTCGTCAGTGGAATTTCCACGGTTGATATACCGCTCCTTTCCTGCGTCGTACTCTCCGTTTAGATATGCCTCCCCTTCCTCAGTGATTACATACACCCCATTTGCCAAGGGTTGGAGGAGATCGTGATCAGCGAGTTTTTTCAGTCTTCGAGAGACTGAGGATTTCGAGATCCGTATCTCATCACGATCTTCCAGTTCTTTCGGCGAGCCGTTTCCTTCCTCGTGGATGATCTCAAGGATTCTGTCGTCCCAAATTGTCATCCACGAGCCAGACTGTCTCATTGGTTGCCCGTATGGGATAGCATCTTGTTTGTACTGGTAATGTTCTACCTATCCCATATAATACTGCTATTGAAACAGCGTTGCATTTATGCAACAGTAGGTACTTGGTAAGTATGCGAAGCACCCTACTCGGTCGAAGATGACTCTCCTTGGTTCGTGACGAACGGGCGGTCTGGTACACCGCCCGAAAAGGTGGCTTCGCGCTCTGTAGACCATGAGCGAATCCACCATTACGGGGCTACAGCCCCGCACGAACACCGAAGCATCGCAATCGAATAGTTCTGACGACGGCAGTTGCGCCACCTGTCGAGCTGACGCTGACGGGATTGATGCACGGACCCTCAAGCCGATCTGTTCAGGCTGTGCGACTCGTCGCTTTGATCACGGGCGGTCAGTGCGCGGAGGTGAGCAGGTGTGAGTAACGATCTCCAACCACTGAAACCGGGCCGCGCCGTCGATATGTACCTCAAGGCCCGACAGGACGAACTAACGGAATCAACGATCCAGTCACAGGAGTACCGGTTAGAAGCCTTCGAACAGTTCTGCCGCGAGGAGGGTATTGAGAACCTGAACGACCTTTCGGGCCGGGATCTGTACGCCTATCGTGTTTGGCGGCGTGAAGGAAACGGGAAGGGCCGCGACGAGATCGAGCCCATAACCCTCCGCGGGCAGCTGGCCACGGTCCGTTCGTTCCTCCGATTCGCTGCTGAGGTAGATGCAGTTCCCGAGGATCTTCGGACGAAGGTCCCACTGCCGACGATCAGCAACGCTGGCGAGGTGAGTGCATCGACGCTCGACCCAGAGCGCGCCGATGTAATTCTCGACTACCTCCAGATGTACAAGTACGCATCGAGGGTCCACGTCATCGCCCTGTTGTTGTGGCACACCGGAGCCCGCATGGGTGCGATTCGTGGGCTGGATATCGATGACTGCGAACTCGAACAGGACAATCCGGGCATCCAGTTTGTCCATCGCCCACAGACCGATACGCCGCTAAAGAACGGGGAGAAGGGACAGCGATGGAACGCGATCAGTGATCACGTTGCCAACGTTTTGCAGGACTACATCGACGGGCCACGTGAACCGGTTTTCGACGAGCATGGGCGTCGACCGCTCGTTACGACTCCGCAGGGTCGTGCTTCCACGTCGACGTTCCGGACGACGATGTACAGAGTCACTCGGCCGTGCTGGCGGGGAGCGGAATGCCCGCATGACCGCGATCCGGAAGAGTGCGAAGCTACGTCGAATCGCAAGGCTTCGACGTGCCCATCCGCTCGGTCACCACACGACGTTCGGAGTGGCAGGGTTACCGCGTATCGGCGCGAGGATGTCCCGCGCCGTGTGGTGTCGGATCGACTGAACGCGAGCGACCAGATTCTCGACAAGCATTACGACCGCCGTGGCGAGCGTGAGAAGTCCGAACAGCGCCGTGATTACCTCCCTGAAGTGTAACAATGATTCACCGACTTACTTTTAGTAACCGCATGACGGAACCGCGAAACCGGCAGGGCCCATTTCTGCTGTCTCAAAACTTGTAATATGGCTATCTGCTGGACTGAATAGCGTTATTGCTTCGGGCCCGCCTCCGCTCACCGTCCGCTGCTCACTCGTCGACAACGACGACCTTGACCTGTTGGACGCCACCAATTGCCCGGAGTCGGTTGGCCAACTCGGTGATTGTGCCACCCGCGCCCTCAACGACCAGCGTCTCCATACAGGTATCGTGGGAGAGATGAATGTGCTGGACAGAGGTGATGATGTCGGCCATGTCGTGTTGGACTGTCTGGAGTTCGTCAGCGATGCCTGAGACGTGGTGGTCGTGGACAATGACAATGGTCCCATGGTGGTGTTGCTCGTCACCGGATTCCCACTCGTAGGTCGCAAAGAAGTCACGCAGCGAGTCGCGTATCGCCTCCGACCGACTCGCGTATTCCCACTCGTCGACGATGCCGTCGAGCCGGTCGACCATCGACGATGGAAGTGTCAGACTTATCCGGTCGAGATCGTCACTCATGTGTGTCGATAGGGCGGGGCCCGCATATGGATATCCGGGCTTCGGTAATACTCACCCGCCGGCAGTAATACTGCCCGATGAAAAAGTATTATTACTGCGCCGGGACCAGACTTGGGTAGCATGCATATTCCCGACGGATATATCGATCTCCCGCTTGCACTGCTGTTCGGTGCGCTTGCGGTCGTCGTTTTGAGCGTCGCTGCAAAACGCGTCAGCGGTGAGATATCCGACGCGCGCGCACCGTTGCTCGGCGTCGTTGCGGCGAGCATCTTTGCTGCACAGATGCTCGACTGGCCGATTCCGGGCGGGACCAGCGCTCACTTCGTCGGCGGCGCGTTCGCGGCGATTCTCCTCGGCCCGCATCTGGGCGCACTCTGTGTCGCGACCGTCGTCACGATTCAGGCGCTCGTCTTCGGTGACGGCGGGCTCGTGGTGCTTGGCGCGAACGTGTTCAACATGGCTGTCGTCGAGGTGTACGTCGGCTACGCCATCTATCGCCTGCTTGTCCCCTACGGTGAGTTCCGGGCCGCCTTCGCTGCGGGGTGGCTGGGAATCACGGCCGGTGCACTGACCGCCGCGTTCCAGCTTGGCCTCTCCTCGGCGTTCCAGTACCAGTTGCTGACAACGCTGTCGATAATGGGCGTCGGGCATCTCGTGCTCGGGCTGATTGAGGGGGCCATCACCGCCTCGGTCTACCGCTACCTCGCTCGCGCTCGCCCCGACCTCCGGCCGAACGCCGCTTCAGAGGTGAGCGCATGATGGCTCGGAACCGCCCCGACTGGCTGCCTCGTGCGCTCGCCGCGCTCTTGGTCCTGACATTGCTTGCGCCGGTGTTCGGGTGGGCAGCCGGGCAGGTCGGCTACGCCGAGCCCCTTGAGAACGCCGCCGAGACGACAGGTGCGACAGAACACGCCACCGCCGTCGGTACCGCCCTGTTCCCCGACTACGGTGTCCCCGGACTCGGCGGCGCGACCGGGACGTTCGTGTCGGCTGTCGTCGGAACGGCACTGACGCTCCTCCTCGGTGCTGGCATCGGTCGTCTGCTCGGGGCGGATACCGACCAGCGGCAGTAGCTGATGTCCGGTAGAGACCTGCTTGACCGGACCGTCGCGGCTATCGCGGCCAGCGCTCAGTGGTTCCTGCTCGCGGAGGACCTCCCGGACCGGGACGGGTTTCTTCAGGCCGTTACGCCGACGGTCAAACTCGTCGGCGTCGCGACGCTCGTCGCCCTTACCGTGACACAGCGGACACTGGCAGTCGTCAGCGCGCTCGCGCTTGTTGCCACAGTGCTCGCGGCGCTGTCGCGGGTCCCCGTTCGGACCTTTCTGGGTCGCCTGACTGGCCCGCCGGCCTTCGCGCTCGTGGTCGTCGCGCCGCAAGCGTTCTTGATGGGTGGCCCCTCGCTGGGGTCGCTCCCACTCTCGGCCGCTGGCGTCGACTACGTCCTCACGTTCGCCGTCCGCGTAACTGCGTGTGTCGGTTTCCTGTCCGTGCTGCTGTTGACGACCCGTTTCGCCGACCTGCTGGCGGCGTTTCGCCGGCTCCGAGCGCCGCCCATTGCCGTCTCACTGCTCGGAATCACGTACCGCTATTTGCTCCTCTTTTTCGCGGAACTCGAACGTATGGTCCGGGCCCGCCGGAGCCGAACCATTGCTGAGCCGAGTCTTCGCCGGAACTGGCGCGATTCGGGACACTTCGTTGGCTCGTTTCTCGTCCGGAGCTTGGAACGCGGCGAGCGGGTCCAGCGGGCCGCTCGTGCCCGTGGCGGGACTGGCTCGACACCGGCACAGCCCCGGGAACCGCTCGGGCGGGCCGACTTCGCCTTCGGATTGGTCGTCGCACTCGCCGTCGTGGTGGTGGTCGCGTGACTGCCATCGAGGCGACTGCCCTCCGGTACGCCTACCCCGACGAAACGCTGGCCGTCGACGGCGTTGACGTGTCTATCGAGCACGGCGAGCGTGTGGCATTGCTCGGCCCAAATGGGGCTGGCAAGTCGACCCTGCTGGAACTGCTGGGTGGGTTAGTCGACCCCGACGGCGGGCAGGTACGGTACTTCGGGGCGACGACCGACGCCGATACCGTCCGCAGCCGTCTGAGCGTCCTCACGCAGAACCCTGCGGACTACCTGTTCAACCCGACCGTTCGCGAAGACCTCGCCTACGGGCCGGCGCAACTCGACTGCGAGCGCGCGGAGGTTGACCGCCGCGTCGAGCGAGTCGCGGACCGGCTTGACCTCGATGGCCTCCTGTCGAAGCCGCCGTTCCGACTCAGCGGCGGCGAACAGCGTCGAGCCGCCCTCGCCAGCGCGCTCACCGTCGAGCCCGACGTACTGCTGCTCGATGAGCCGGTGAGCAACGTCGATGCCGCGAACCGGGAAACGATTCTCGACCTGCTCGACGAACTCGCGGCCGATGGCGTCACGCTTGTCGTCTCAACGCCGGACACCGAACTCGTCCCACACGTCGCAGACCGGGTGCTGTTGCTCGACGATACTGGCACGATTGCTGCGAGGGGGACGACCCGACGTATCCTGACCGACACTGACCTGCTGCGGGACTGTGACCTGCGCCCGCCGCAGGTCGTCAGACTGTTCGAGGGTCGAACAGTGGACGTGCCGCTGACTGTCGATGGTGCCGCCGAACGGCTGGATGCGGCTGGGTTAGATACCAGAGAGTGACGGCATAGCGCATGGAGACACTGGAGCCTATCAGCTGGATCTCATTCCGACGCGTCAAGCAAGCGGCCGTGCACGTCGATTTCGCCGTTCCGAATCCGAGTACTGCTGATTCGTGTGCCGTCTTCGGCGACGACGAACGGCGGCGTGTGGATTTCCAGCGGGTGGAGCCCCGACTCCCGCCGCTGCTGATTGAGTTCGTAGGCGCGGCGCTGTGCCTTTGCCTCCGGCGAAGCGACGAGCGCATCCACGTCCGCCCGTGTCGCGGCCGGTCCCTGCGTGTCGTCTAACCGGACAATCTCATACGTGGCGGTGTATGGCTCACCTAGCTGGTCTAGCTCAGAAGCGAGCGCGCTCCGACGGTCATCGTACGCACCCAGCTGCTTGACGTGTGTTGGGTCGCTACGCGTCTCTGTGGCCAGTTCGGGGCTCGTCAGACCGACGATGACGTGGCCGTCGCCACTCCCGTCGTGGCTTGCGGTCTGAAACGCTTTGTGTAGGAGCGCCCGGTGGCCGTTGTGAATCGGTGTGAAGGTCCCGCCGAGAATCGCTGTCCGGTCCGCGTCTGCCATACGCGAATGTCCCACCAGCATCATATATAGCTGCTGTCCGTCGTATGACTCGTCAGCGCCAACTGCTTCCATCGACTGTAACCCGGTAACACTCGCGTCAGCAGTCACTCAAGTAGTTCCGGCACGTATTGATACCAATGACCGAAGTCACCCCCACACCGGGTATCCACCACGTCACATGCATCGCGAGCGACCCGCAACAGAACATGGACTTCTGGGTCGAAACGCTTGGACTCAGGCTCGTCAAGCGCTCGATCAATCAGGACGACCCCAGTACGTATCACTTCTTCTTTGCCGACGCTGAGGGGAACCCGGGAACGAGCATGACGTTTTTTCCGTGGGAGGACCACGCACAGGGGAAGGTCGGCTCCGGACAGGTCTCACGCACCGCGTTCCGCGTTCCCGAAGGGAGTCTCGATTACTGGGAGGGCCGCTTTGACGAGTACGGCGTCGACTACGACGACCGCGTCAAGCGGTTCGGCGAGACTGTCCTCCCGTTCCGCGACCCGGACGGGCTGCCGGTCGAACTGGTCGAAGTCGAGATTCCTGACGACGACCCGACCGAGCCGTGGACGGAGTTCGTTCCCGAAGACGCCGCTATCCGCGGCTTCCATTCCGTAACGCTGTGGCTCGCTGACCCCGAACCCACAGCGGACCTGCTCCAGACGATGGGCCTAGAGGAAGTCGGGACGGAGCAGGCACAGGGGGATACGCCTGGCGACGAGCGGACCCGCTTTGCCGCGACAGGCTCCGTCGGGAAGTACGTCGACGTGTTACCGACAATTCAGGGTGGCCGACAGGGCCACGGCACGGTTCACCACGTCGCCTTCCAGACGCCGACTGACGAGGACCAGCAGTCGATGCGCGAGGCCGTCCGCGGTGCGGGGCTACGCCCCACGTCACAGATCGACCGTCACTGGTTCCGGTCGGTCTACTTCCGGGAATCCGGCGGCATCTTGTTCGAACTCGCCACAAGCGGCCCCGGCTACGACAGCGATGAACCGCTTGACGACCTCGGTGGCCGGCTGGTGCTGCCCGGGAAGTTCGAGGGCCGACGCGAGGAAATCGAAACGGGGCTCACGGACGTGACGATTCCCCGGCCAGCGGCCGCCGAAGCCGACGACTAACACCGACGAACCGACCGGTATACGCCTCATTCTTCCTGTTAGCCTGTGAGTAAATATGAGTGTCCGGACTGTCCCACGTTATATGTCCACAGAGGGGCAGGAGTACGTTATCGCGCCGTGGGGTGAGAGCGAGTGTGAGACGACCGATGTCACGGTCGACTTGCCGTCCCGAGAGCTTGCAGCCCAACTGGAAATCCCGACAAGTGTGCTAGACCGCATGGCACAGCTCAGCGACAAACACGACATCCCAGTGACGCAGGCGCTCGGGGAGCGACTGGAAATCAACCGGGCGCGGATGTCGCTGTATGCCGCGAAGTCGGTTGACGACGTGGCCGCCGTCCAGCAGCACCTCACTGACGCCCGTGAGTACCTGTCCGGCGTCGAGACGCTCGATACCGACGACCTCGAAGCCGACATCGAACATCTCTGGACCAACGAACTCGGCAGCGCATAATCCCGTCGGTGAAGTGGACAGCGGACGAGAGCGGCTATGTGTCCCCATAGCGGCTTAGAAAGTGGTTTACTCATACCCTGGACTAGTTGGTAATGAATCGGGAGATAGGGCGCGGTACAATACGCGAGGTCGAATTCCGTCCCCGTAGCACTGGTCAGAGTGCCCTTTTCAGGTTTTCTCTCAATTCTTTACCGTTGGCTTGGAGTTTACAGTAACTTTAATTCCCTGAGTATCTCACCTGTGTCCGTAGAATTATAATGAACGATAATAGACGACTTTGGATCGTAGCTGCAGTGTCGTTGCTCCTGATATTCGGCGGGAGCGGGCTCGCATGGACAGTGCAAACAGACGCCGGTTCCGTGGAGGTTCGCGACGTGACGTTCTCCGGGGCCAACGGGACGATGATGAGCGGGACGCTGTACATCCCCGAGGAGGCGAGCAGTGCGTCCCCACAACCGGGGGTGCTGGCCGTCCACGGGTACATCAACTCGAAAGAGACGCAATCGCCGTTCGCTATCGAGTACGCGAGACGGGGCTTCGTCGTGCTCGCTATCGACCAGACCGGCCACGGCTACTCGGACCCGCCAGCGTTCAACAACGGCTACGGTGGCCCCGACAGCCTCGAATATCTCCGGTCGCTGGACTACGTCGATAACGAAAACATCGGGCTCGAAGGCCACTCGATGGGTGGCTGGACTGTCATCACGGCGGCGGCGGCCCATCCGGACGGGTACGAGTCGATGGTCATCGAGGGTTCCTCGACTGGGTCGAACCGTGCCCCCGAAGGTACTGACTCGTTCCCACGGAACCTCGCCGTCGTGTTCAGCGAGTACGACGAGTTCGCCCCGTTGATGTGGGGGACGGCGAGTGCTTCAGACGTTGAGCAGAGCGAAAAACTCCAGACGGTGTTCGGTACGGACAGCGCCGTTGAAGAGGGGCGCACTTACGGCAGCGTCGAGGACGGGACCGCACGGCAACTGTACACGCCGGCAACGACCCATCCCGGCGACCACTTCTCGACCGCAGCCATCGGCGCGTCCATCGAATGGCTCCAGTTCACGCTCGAAGGTGAGGACGAAATAAATCCTAGCAACCAAGTCTGGTACTGGAAATCGCTGGGGACCTTTATCGCCCTCATCGGCGGTGTGCTGTCACTGTTCCCGGCCGGTGGACTGCTCATCGAGCGGGCATCGACTGACAGGCTTCGACGGGAGTACCCCGACGGGAAGGGGATGACCGGCGGCAAGCGGTACGCGGCGGCGCTCCTCGCAGCGGCCATCCCGATTGTGACCTACTTCCCGCTGCAGGACATCGCACCGGCGGTCATCGGGCTCAGTTGGCTGTTCCCACAGCAGATCAACAACGGCGTGATCGTCTGGGCGCTGGGGAACACGGTCATCACGGCGGTGCTGTTCGCGGTGTGGCATTACACGAGCAACGCTGACGACCCGTCGGTGTCGCTGGCGAACTACGGCCTTGACACGGGCGATGGCGCACGAACGCTCGGCATCTCGGTTCTGGCCGGTGTCGCTACCGTCGGTGTGTTGTATCTGCTGGAAGCCGTCGTGGCGTTCCTGTTCCAGACGGACTTCCGTATCTGGGTGTTCGCCATCAAACTCCTGTCCCCGGCGCAGTTCCGGATCAGCGTCTCGTATCTCCTGCCGTTGTTTGCTTTCTTTGTCGTCCTCGGTGCGCTCCTGCACGGCCAGCTCCGTCCCGAGGGCGAATCCCGCTCGCTCCGCCGGGCGATGGCGACGAATTGGCTCATCGTCGTCGGTGGGTTCGTCGTCCTGTTGGCGATTCAGTACATCCCGCTGCTGACCGGCCAGCCCCTGCCGCTTGGCCACCCACTGCTGACAATCTTGGCGCTACAGTTCGTCGCCTTGCTCAGCATTGTGGCCTTCGTTAGCACGTACTTCTTCAGAAAGACGGGTCGGGTCTGGGTCGGCGCGACGATCAACGCCGTTCTCGTGACGTGGGTTATCGTTGCCGGGACGGCGACGCAGTTCCCCGTCTAGACCCGGCGTTTCCTTCTCTATTCGCTCTCGGTGACGGTGGCGTTCCGGCCGTGACGACACACAGCCGAAACCGGGCGGTAACTCAGTCGTCGCCCATCACACCCTCCGCGACGGCCATGTCCTCGACCGTGGGGTCATCCTCGGACGCCCGGAGGACGAACCGCTTGCGGATCAGGTCGGCCGCGTAGATGGCCGTCCCGAGAATGATGAGCGTGTCACCGGGGAGTCGCGCCCAGAACAGCGTCTGGACGAGCGGCTGGTTGTAGAACGCCACGCTCCGGGCCGCGGCGTAGCTGCCGGTGAACGCCGCCTCCAGCTGGAGGAAGCCCACGGGCAGGACGGAGACGAACACCATCAGTGCGAGGCCGACGTTCCAGCACCAGAACGCCGCCCGGAGCCAGGACCCGTCCCAGCGACCGGGTTTGATTGCGAGCTGGAGCATGTAGGTGACCATCCCCAGCGCGAGGAAGCCAAAGGCTCCAAACATCGCGGCGTGGGCGTGGCCGACCGTGAGGTAGGTGCCGTGCTCGTAGTAGTTGATCAGCGGGAGGTTGATGAAGAACCCGAGCACGCCGGCCCCGACGAAGTTCCAGACCCCGCTGGCGATGATGAACATGAACGGGAGCTTGTAGGGGAACCCGCCGGTCTCAGACATGGCCCGGTACTGACCCAGCGCCTCATAGAGGATGAACACCAGCGGCAGCAGTTCCAGCGTCGAGAACACGCTCCCGATGGGGACCCACATGTCGGGCATGCCGACCCACCAGTAGTGGTGGGAGACGCCGATGACGCCCGTACTCATCACCAGCAATGCTTGCAGCATGACCGCCTTCTCTGCGCTGCGGCGGCTCAGTAGGTTCATCGACACCAGCGTCAGCCCGATGATGGCGACGATGAAGAACTCGAAGGCCCCTTCGACCCACATGTGGACGACCCACCAGCGCCAGAACTCCGTGACGGCGATGTTGGTCTCGGGGGTGAAAAAGAACCCGGCGGTAAACAGCAGGGCAATCGAGCCGCCGGCGTACAGGATCATGTGCGCGAGGCCGAACACCGGCTCGCGGTCCAGCAGCGGCTTCAGGCCCCGAATCGAGAGGACGGCCCACAGGCCGAAGCCAACGAGCAGTCCGACCTGCCAGAGCTTCCCGACTTCGAGGTACTCGAGGCCCTCGTTGCCGACGACCCACCAGAGGTCACCGAAGTAGCCGTGCGAGCCAAGCCAGATGCCGCCGAGGCCGCCGACGGTGACGACGACGATGGCCCCGAGCAGGATGTCGATGTACGTCGACTGGCGTTTTGGCTCGTGGCCGGTCAGCAGCGGCGGGAGGAACAGTCCCGCGCCGAGCCACGTCGCGGCGATCCAGAGAATACCCAGGTCGATGTGCCAGGTCTTCGCCATCGCGAACGGGAGGAGCTGGAGGATGTGGACGCCGAAGATCTCCTCGATACCGAAGAAGCCGGCCCGTTCGATGTAGAAGTGGGCGAGCAACCCACCGAGTAACACTTGCGCGAGGAACAGCCCGGCGGCGACTGGGATGAACCGCAGGGCGGCCCGCTGGCTGGGAAAAATGCTCACGTCGCCCGGTTCGGGAACCGAGAGGTCGCCGGCGGATGGTTCCGGGAGACTGACGGCGTTGTAGAGCCAGATGCCGCCACCGGCGGCGGCGACGAGGAGGACCATAGCGACGACGCTCCAGGTCATCGCCGCGCCGGTCGCGTCGTTCCCGGCGGCTGGCTCGTAGGGCCAGTCGTTCGTGTAGGAGTGTTCGCCGCCTGGGCGGTCGGTGTGGGAGAACCACGCCGTCCACATGGCGAAGTCGGCGAATTGCCGGGCGTCGGCTTCGGAGTCGATCATCCCCTCGGGAACGCCCCGTTCGTGGCTCCCCTCGTGGTACCGCTCGACGTACTCCTGCCGGACCTGCTGGTGGGCGTACAGCTCCGCGGCGGAGTACTCGATGTTTCCGCCCTCATACTCTCCACTGAGGTCCTGTTTCACGTCGTCATCGACGGCGGCCTGTTCAGCCGTCGACAGCGATTCGTACTCGGTCCCGTAGCGCTCCTCGGCGTAGTACGTCCGCATATGCTGGGTTTTCAACTCCAGCGAGTCGGCGGTGTAGTCCGCACCGTAGTACGCGCCGTTCCCGAGAATCGACCCGTGGTTCATCAGCCCGTTTTTCTGGAACGCCTTCTTCCCGTCGCGGATGTCCTCACCCGTGACGAGTGTCTCGCCGTCGGGTCCGACAACCTGCTCCGGGATGGGTGGCGCTTCCTGATACGCGATCCACGCGCCGGCCCCCATGACGATGAGGTTGAAGACGAACGCGGCGGCGATCACCTTCGCGATTGTTTTGCGTTTGAGCTTCATGTGGTTGGACCTCCAAGACCCCAAAATAAGAAGGGAAGAAGACGTTCTCAGTCGCTGGCGACGGGAGGGAACATGTTCGCCCTGATAGGGACTAGTGGTGTCCCGTCCCCGGATTCGATGTGGGACGTGGCGGGGTATCACAAGGCAAATTACTACCTGTCCCTCCCACTCTGATATGCGCCGTCGCCACTTCGTCCAGACACTCGGGGTGTCAGCACTGGTCGGGAGCGCGGGCTGTGCCGAGCAGTCGGACGACACAACATCGGCCTTCGAAGTGTCAAGCCCCGCGTTTAGTTCCGGAGACGAGCTTCCGGCCCGATTCACCTGCGATGGCGACGGCGTTTCGCCGCCTTTTGTCATCGAGCGCGTCCCGGAGCCGACGGCAGCGCTTGCCATCACAGCCGAGTACGACGGTGGTGTGTTCAGCCAGCCGGTGTTCTGGACGCTGTGGAACGTTCCACCGGGGACAGCGCGGATTCCGGCCGCGCTCCCGCGCGAGCCGACCCTTGATACACTCGGCGGCGCTCGACAGGGAACACACCCCCCCAATGATCCGGGGTACGAACCGCCGTGTCCACCGGCCGGACAGCCCTACGAACACCGGTTTCAGGTGTATGCACTCGGCGAGGAGCTGTCTATCGAGGGTGGAACCGAACAGGAACCGGCGACGGAGGCCATCGCAAACGCACTCATCGCTAGCGCCCGTCTCACTGTGGACTACACTCACCCAGCTGCGACCGAAAGCTAACGAGCGGCACCCGGACGCGAGCGGATCCAGCACGCCGTCTGAACGACTCTCATTTGTTGCTGTCTGCTGGGTGTACGGCTCCTGAGTGGCACAGCCCGCTGTAACTGACCATCTCGTCGCACGTGGCGCGCCGCTAATTATGGCAATGTTTCACAATACCATTAAACCTATATACTGATGTGCTATACCATATCATGTATGGCGTCCGCACCGAGTAGTGACGATATGTTCGACGAGTTCCTCTCCCAGCGTGGCCACGACGTGGACCAGAGTGGTTGGGAAGAGAGCTATAACAAGAAGCAGTGCCCTGATTGCGGCGGTCTTCACGAGTCGACAGCGGCACAGTGCTCGGTGTGTGGCTGGACACCGGTACGGTAAGGATACTCCGCTTTTCGGTCTTCCACCTTTCATCCGAGAGCGACAGTACCGACCTGCAGAACCGGCAGTTCGCTCTCTGCCGAGCTGTGCCTCACGCCGTCGCTTGTCGGGACAGCAACGGTATAGACAGTCGGAACTGCGTTACAGTGCGCAGAAAGGAAGTGGGGAGTCTTTGCGTGGCCAGCCGGCGGTTGGGGGGTCGTGTGCCAGCGGGCCGACCGGTTCGTAGCCGACGATTGGGGGGTCGTGTGTCGGCGAGATAACCGGTTTGTGGTGGTTACAGCGCATCGAGCGACGCATGGAGGAACAGCCCGAGCGCGAGATGTTGGTATGCGGACGTCGCAATCTGCTCTTTTGCAGCCGCATCGTCCGCGATTCCGTACTGTTTCGTCTGGACGAGTTCGTGCATCTGGAGCGTGCCATCCGCTTCTAACTCGTGCAGCCGGGGGTACACTGTCCCCGGGCTCAGTTCGGCACCGAACTGGGCTTCCAGTTCCTCCATCAGTCCGGTCCCGTGGGTGCCACCATCGGCGACTGCGATCATCGCCAGTAGGATCTCTTCCAGACTCTGTGTGACCAGGCCGTCATCGACCGCGGTCTCGCCGTCGACGACGTCGTCAATGACCGGGTCCAACAGCGACTCCGTGATGGCGTCACGACTGGGTGGGTCATGCGATTCCGGGCGCTCTGTATCGCCGAGAGGGGTCACTCGCTCATCGGCGTTTCGGCCCTGCATCTTGCCCGTCGTCACGCGACGGAGGTTGTCTCCGGACATCGTCTCACCTGAACGCAATCCGCAGTGGAAGCTACAGGGGCTATCGTCATATAAACGGGGCAGTGTTTTCTGAACGTGAAACCACCACAGTGCTCGAAAACGCTTATATAATATGACGCGAATCTTGGTGTAGTGGCTGAGGAACAGAGCATCGAGGAGATTCTCGATACGATCGGCGACCAGCACGCGCGCCGTGTACTCGCCGCAATCAGTCGAGAACCGCAGTCGGCGAAGGAACTCGCAGAGGAGTGTGACCTCTCATTGCCGACGGTGTATCGACGTATCGAACTGCTCGACGAGTACGACCTCATCACCGACCGGACGCTCGTCGCCGAGGACGGAAACCACTACAAGGTGTACGAGTCCAACTTCGAGTCGACAGTCATCTCGCTCGAAGACGAGGAGTACAAAGTACGCATCTATCGGGAGGAGAACCTCCCGGACCGGTTCAGTCAGCTCTGGGACGAGCTGAACCCGGAATGAGTGTGCCGACCAGTGAACGGGTGACCGCATGACGACTGGCGTGGCTATCGCACGTAGTGTGCTCATCCTGATGCGGATGGTGGTGTTCGGGCTGACACTCGGTATCACCCTGATTAGCTTTCAGGCCTACCGGAAACGCCCGTCAGAACGCCTCCAGTACGCGTTTGTCGGTTTTGCGTTCATCAGTATGGGCGTCGCTATCTCCAGCGTTATCACGCAACTGAGCGCCGGTGAGACCGGTGCCATCGTTCGCGTGTTCTTCCAGATGTCGGAGACGATCCCGTTTATCATCGGGTTCGCGATGTTGTACGTGTCGCTGTACCGGTGAGAAATCTGCTTGGGATCGCCTGTCACTTGCCGTCCTCGTAAAGCACGTTGTTTATTTGGCCGCGGTCCCACTACATGTTCAATGACTGATTCGACCACCGAGGTTGTCCGCCTGTTCGGTGGGCCCGGTAGCGGGAAGACGACGGCGCTGCTCGACCGCGTCGACGAACTGCTGGAAGACGACGACGTCGATTTCCGTGACGTACTTGTTGTCTCGTACACGCGTGCGGCGGCCGCCGAGATCCGTGAACGGCTCGCGGACCGACTCGGGCTGTCCCCTCGTGCCCTTCGCGGGAACGTCTGTACGATGCACGCGAAGGCGTACGAACTGCTGAACCTCTCTCGTGGCGATGTCGTTGGCGAAGACGACAAGGAAGCCTTCTGCGAGGAGTTCGGCATCGAGTACGAGGACGAATACGAAGGGTCCCGGCGTCGGTCGGCCCGCTCGACGACCCTCGGGAACAAGATCATCGCAACGAGTCAGTGGCTCCAGCGGACCCGCCGTGACGTCGCCGACTGGTACGATGTCCCGTTCAAGTGGGACGACGAGGAGGTCCGACTCCCACCCGAGATCGACGACAACGCCCAGACCGGGAACAAGTACACGCCGACCTGGCCAACCGACGACGACCGTGTTGACGTGCCAAGCGTCATCCGCGGCTGGCGCACCTACAAAGGCGAGAACGACCTGACCGGCTTCGCAGATATGCTCGAACGGGTCGCCCAGCGCTCGCTGCTCCCCAACGTCGACTATCTCATCATCGACGAGTTTCAGGACATCACGACGTTGCAGTACGACGTGTACGACGAGTGGAAACCCCACATGGAGCGGGTGCTCATTGCCGGCGACGACGACCAGGTCGTCTACGCCTGGCAGGGCGCTGACCCCGACCTCCTGCTTGAGGAAGTCGTTACCCAGGACGAGGTCCTTCCGAACTCCTATCGGCTCCCCTCGCGCATTCTGAACGTCGTCAACCGCGAAGTCCGCCACATCGAGAAGCGTCAGGAGAAAGACCTCAATCCGCGCAAGGAGGGCGGCCGCGTCGAGGCGGTCCAGAACCCCTCGATGTTTGACCTCTCACGGAATGTCACGCGGACCATTGAGCAGTCCGACGAGACGGTGATGGTGCTGTTCCGCGCTCGCTACCAGATGTTCCAGTTCATCGACGAGTTCATCGACAACGGGATCCCCTTCTCCTGTCTCACTGACCAGCGGATGTGGACTGACCGCCTCACCCAGTACGTCAACGGGCTCGAAGCCGTCGAAGCTGACGAACCGCTCACGGTGCTCGAAGCGCGCCGGCTCGCTGACATGCTCGTTGACTCCGCCTTCGGGACGGGCGAGCGCGACGACCTCTTTGACGCGCTCGAAGAGATCGACGAGTCCCACGAGGACGAAGACATCGCCGATATCGAAATCGAACCCGACGTGGTTCAGGAGCACGTCCCGTTCCTCCCCGATTCGGCCTCGGCAGGCGACATGCTCCGGAAAGTGACCAACTTCCAGGAGCGGACCGTCGACGCGTACTTCACCGGCGACTACACCGGAATGGACGCCGACCGTGTTCGTGTGGGGACTATCCACTCCGCGAAAGGTCGTGAGGCCGACCACGTGTTTGTCGCGACCGACCTCACGGAGAAGGTCGTCGAACAGATGGCCGCGACTGTCGACCAGCAGGGTATCGAGGTGCCCGGCATGGAAGAATTCACGAAACACACCAGCCCCATCCCGACGCTGACCGACAACGAACGGCGCGTGTTTTACGTTGGGATGTCCCGCGCCCGCGAACGGCTTGTCCTGCTTGAGAATCTCGTCGACGGCGCGCCGACGCTACCCATCGACGTGTTGCTGGAGAACGAGCCAAGTGACCGCTCTATCGAGCAACTGCTTGACGACGCCAGCGAGACCCTCGCGGCTGACTGACGCGGCCGATTTCCTTACTCGTCGATTGTTCCACCCTCCAGGTAGTACCTCGTCTTGTCACGCGTTGACTGTGCGATCTTTGTAAATGTGACCACCCGCTGGTCACCGTCGGTTTCGTCGTGCTCGACGTGGAGTTCCAGCCCCTGGTCGTGGAAGTACGACAACAGGTCGTCGATGGTTCTCGGGTCGCCGCGAACGGTGTGCGTTTCGCCGACCGGGTCGCCCGCGTCAACCGCCCGTACCGTCTCGACTGCAGGCTCGAGGATGGCCTCGCCGAGTTCTCGTGCCCGCTCGCGGACTGCTGCCGGCGACTCGCCGCGTTCGACCGCCTGAAAAGCTTCCCGTATGACGCGCGTGAAAACGAAGTCCCGCCCGTAGTCGAAGGGTAGTTCGAACGCGTGTTCGAGGTCGGCCCGGTGGATAGCGCTCGTTGTGTACTTCAGCGCCGTCTCCCCGTCGGCCGATTTCAGGACCACGCCTTCCCGGCCACGGGCGTTCAGGTCGTCGATCCGTTCGCGGGCAGCGTCGACGGCCGCCGTCGGCGTGAACGTCCCGTAGTGGCCGACGCTGTCGAGGCCGTAGGTCGTACACTGGTCGAGTCGCCGTTCCACACCCATCGGTGTCCCGGTCTCGCGATGGCGGATGCCGAACACGTAGAACCCGACCTCATCGACCTCGCTGTAATCGTGGTCTGTGTAGGGATTCTCCGGCCCGACGAGTTCGCCACACAACATCTGCTCCGGGTGGTCATCGAAAAACGCCTCGGCGTCCAGCAACGCTTCGACCTTCCGCGTGGTGTAGGGGCAGACGAACCCGCTCCGGGTGAACGCCAGGAGGTCGCCGTCGATCCGTGCAACTCTGACGTTGTAGCCGTTGAGTTTCTCCTCGATGGCGACGGGGCCGTCGAACGTCTCTCGGATCGCCGGTTCGAGGACGAGCGCACGCGGCATCGACGGATAGCCGCGAACGATCACGTCGCCGACGAGCGCCGTCCCGCGCTCGACACCGTGACGCTCGTCGCTGAGATGTCGATACCGCTGTCCACGAAACCACTCGGTATCGAAGTGTTCCAGCAGGTCCTCGGGGCCGGTGTCGATATCGAACAGCGACCCCCAGTCTCTCGACATACGTGTTTCTTGTTGACATGACACTAAAATACTGCTGGCGAGCGTTACTACCGTACCTGTCAGAGAGCATTAGTGGCCGGCTATCGTAGCGCTAGTATGGTCGACCGCCCGCTCAAACAACGGTTCGTCCTCGACACGTCGCTGTTTCTCACCCCCGAAATCAGGAGCGGCGACGAGGACCTGGAGGCGGCCTGTCTGGACCTGCTCGATCTCATCTCGGAGGCGAAACTGGTCCACAACATCTCCTGTTACATGCCACCGTCGATACAGGCGGAACTGACGACAATGCTCGAAGACCGGGCCATCAGCGACGAGGTGCTGACGAAACTCGACACATGGGTCATCACGAAGTCACCGGCTCACCACGAGGTGCGGATTCCGGCGGATCTCGTCTACGAGTTCATCGACGAGATGTCTGAGCGGGTCGACCGTGGGCTGCGCGTCTCGGAGAAGGCCGTCCGGAAGGCCGAGGAGTCGCGGGCCGAAACGGTCGAGGAACACGACCACATGACCGAAGTGGACAAAGTCATCTCGGACCTGCGCGACGAGTACCGGGACACGCTCCGACAGGGCGTGCTCGACTCCCGCGAGGACTTCGACCTCCTGATTCTCGCACAGGAACTGGACGCCGGCGTCGTCACGGAGGACCAGGGCATCATCAACTGGGCAGAGGACTTCGGACTGCGGTATCTCAAGGGCCGGAACTTCCCGCCGCTGCTCAGGGAGTATCTCGCCGCCGACGATCCGGACCGCTGGCGCGACGAGAGTTAGTCGTCGTCGCCACTGTCCGGTGGGTTTCCGCCGGGGAGCGCACTGCGCGCCCGCCCAGCGATTGCGCCGGGGATATCTGTCGGGGAGGGAGCGACCCACTCGATAACCAGTAAGGCGGCGGCTAACCCGAGAAAGACCGCACCGATCGCTGTTTGGCCGCGAGCGAGGTTGTCGACGCCGAGGAGGGTGACCCGCGCAGCGAGTACGACCGCAACCATCAGCTCGATTGTCCCGATGAGTCCCCGTGCCATCGGCTGCCGTAGGCGGTGACTAAACAAAAACATCGCGCCTGCGTGACGACTTGCGTCCGCACCAGCGCCGAGGGACATACGTTCAAGTCGCTGCCGGCTGAACCTCGCTGGTATGCAAATCGGCATCGTCTCGGATACGCACGACAACGCGTCGGAGGTCGAAGCCGCAGTTGAGACGTTCGCTGACACGGGCTGTGAGACCGTCGTCCACTGCGGCGACTTCGTTGCGCCGTTCTCCGTGACACCGTTCGACGGCGACTGGTCGTTTTACGCTGTGCGCGGCAACAACGACGGCGAGTGGGCGGTCCAGTCCACCGTCAAGGAGTTTGGCACGTACTTCGGCGAGATGGGTGAGCTGACAATCGACGGGCACACAATCGCAGTCTATCACGGAACTAGCGGGGAAATCGTCGACGCGCTGGTCGAGTGCGGAAGCTACGACTACGTTTTCCACGGGCACACGCACGAACGCGGTTCCAAGGAGCGTGGGGGTACGGTCCGAATCAACCCCGGTGGCATTTCGATTCCGCCGGCGCCCGAGCCGTTTTCGGTCGCGACGCTCTCGACGGAGACTGGCGAGGTCAAATTCCACGAACTGGGGTGAGAATCAGTCGTCGGCGTGACTGTCGACGCGTTGCGGGCTCCCGTCGTGTTCGACGAGGCCGCGCCCGACACCGAGGGCTTCGTCGGTCCGGCGGATGCTCTTTTCAGCGCTTGCGGTCCGCTCTGAGAGCGCGCGAACGGCGTCGATGTTCTCCGGCACGACATCGGCTTCCTGGTGAATCGCCTGGAACAGATAGAGGTCCCGCCCCTCAACTGTGATGGATTCGGCCCAGATACAGTTCTCCCACACGTCACCACGCGGGCGACCGGCGTCACGGGTGTACTCTTTGAGTTTCCCTGCGCCGTCGATACCGAGCGTCTCCGGGATGAGGAACAGCCGCGATTCGTCGGCGAGCAGCGCCGTGACCTCCTCTGTGGCGGGTTCGCTTTCCAGCGTGACGTTGACGCTGTGGGTGTGCATCTGCGTCGTCGGGACCTTCATGCCCATCGTATCGATGTCAAGGTCGGGAAAAATCGTCTGGACGTCGGGACCGTGGTGGGAGGGGATTTCGACGGGGTCGGGGAGTGTGTCGTTGATCGGGCCACGACCGGTCTGGCCCGGGTCGGCACCGCGCCGTACCAGTGTCACACGCGATTTTTCAACGCCGTATGATTCCCTAAGCGGTGCGAGCAGGCGTGAAAGGCCCGTTGTATTGCATGACACGACGCGGGCCGTATCAGCCCCGACTGCCTTCTCGTAGTTGGCGCGAGCGTTGAAGCTCACGTCTGCCACATCGGCGTCCTCTCCACCCTGGAAGATGGCCGGCGTGTCATGTTCGGCGTATAGCGACGCGTTGGCCGCGCCGACGCCACTTGGCGTGGTGTCGACGACCACGTCGCTCGTCTCGATAAGGTCATGGACCGTACCGGCCGTACCGAGATCGGCTTCATCGAACGGTTCGCGGCCGTCCGCGGCGTAGAGATCATAGCCGCGGTCGTCCGCGATAGTTGCCTCGAAGTTCGGCGAGCGCTTTGCGACGCCCGCAACTGTCATATCTGGCTGGACACGCACCGCGTCAGCGACGCGTTTCCCGATGGTGCCGAAGCCGTTGATGCCCACGTGGAGCATACACGTCCATCTCTTCGGGGAGAGTATATTCTTTGTGATTAATTTATGGAGAAATTAACTCAGATAGTTGTACCTCTGGATATTGTGATCTTTTAGCACGAATTACCAGAAAACACTGAGATGGTGCGTGTTTCGCCGGCATACGCCGGCAGTCTATCAAGAGTTATTCAGCCGGAGTACGCAATCAGTTGTATGGACAACTCGTCGCTACGCGCGCCCGCAGAAACCGCCGTCAAACAGTGCCTGAACCTCCAGTCCGACGAGTCATGTGCCGTCATCACTGATGACCAGCGGAAGGCGATCGGCGAGGCGCTGTATCGCGTCGCCGCAGAGATTACCGACGACTCTGTTTTTGTGCGCTACCCGCCGGGCGAGCAACACGGTTCGGAACCGCCTGCGCCGGTCGCCGGCGCGATGGAAACCGCCGATGTCGTGCTCGCGCCGACGACCAAGAGCCTGAGCCACACCGAGGCCCGGACCGACGCCAACGAGGCCGGCGCTCGCGTTGCGACCCTGCCCGGCATCAGCGAGGGCGTGTTCCTCATGGGGTTAGACGCCGACTACCACCTCATTGAACAGCACTGCGAGGACGTGCTGGCACAGGTCGACGACGCCGAGGAGATCCGGGTCACGTCCCCCCAGGGGACCGACATCACGTTTGGTATCGGTTCCCGTGAGTGGCATATGGACACCGGCATTGTCCACGAGGCCGGCGAGATGTCGAATCTCCCTGCCGGCGAGGTGTTCCTCGCCCCTGAAACGGCCGACGGAACGTTCGTCGTCGATGGGACGATGCGCCCCCACGGCAAACTCGACGGGAAGCAACTCACCTTCGAGGTTGAGGACGGGTACGTCACGGACATCGACGACCCCGATATTCGCGCACAGGTCGAGGACGCCGCTGACGAGGTTGGCCGAGACGCCTACAATCTCGCCGAGCTCGGTATCGGCACAAACGTCGCCGTGACCGAACTCGTCGGTTCCGTCCTTCTAGATGAAAAGGCCGGTGGCACGGTCCACATCGCTATCGGCGACGACCACGCGATGGGCGGCGACGTGCACGCGCCGATTCATCTCGACGGGATTTTGACGGAACCGACCGTGTATGCGGACGGCGAGGAAGTGGAACTTCCTCGCGTCGAGTGAGCGGCGACGCCGCGAACGTGGAGAGGTCGTAGACCTCCCGGAGCCGAGCGGTGAATGAAATGAACCGCGAGGCAGGCGAGGAAGTGGAACTTCCTCGCGTTGTATCGTGCTACGCGACGAGAACGGACTCCAAAGTAACGCAAAGACCCGTGAGTAGCGGACGCTGACTGACAGCCGACCGCCGCTATCAGTCTGCGTATTCCGCCTTCAACGCGTACGCGACCATGACAACCGCCCAGACGAGCGACCCGATGAGGACGAGGTCGAACGGCACCGGGTAGCTGAGGTTCCACGCAAGCACAAGCCCGTGTACCGCACCCATGAACGCCATCGTTGCGACGGTGATAGTGGCCGCCACCTGCGGCACGTCTGGCGGGTCATAGCGGAACGCACCCTTTAGGACGAGGAGGGTTGCAAGCATCAGAACTGGCATGAGAACGACACCGACCGGCTTCGAAACGTAGGTATCGGGCGTGCCCGACGCGGAGAAGTGAATTGCGATTTCAGCGGGGAGGCGCGACCAGACTGTGAGACCAGCTATGGTTGTCAGGCCGATGATGACACCGCTTGCGATGTCGGCACGGCTCTGTTGGCGTGCCATACTCGGCGTTTGGTCCGGCGGCACAAGAAGGACAGCGTGACTGTGCGAGTGAGAACCACGAGCAGCGCCGTGGCGACGACCATTTAGGGGAGCACAGTCAACGGCTGTATATGACAGACGCTACACCGGGCGACCGCATCGCCCTCCCGTGTCCGGCCTGTTCGCCGGACCTGGAAACGGTTCACGAGGTGCTGAAGCCGGGCGGCCACGTGACGGTTCGTTGCACGGACTGTGACCACGTTCACAAGGAACAGCTCCCGGAAGAAGAGACACTGCAGCGTAGTGTCGTCGTCTCACAGGACGGGGACTCCTTCACCGCCGAGGTTGACGTGCCGGCCGAAGAAGAACTGTCCGTCGGCGAGGAGTTCCTCCTAGAGACCGAAGAAGCGGTTGTGACTGCGCGCATTACCAGCCTTGAGACCGCGGACGGCCGCGAGGACGAGGCGGCTGCCGAGGACGTCGAGACCATCTGGTCGCGGGCCGTCGGCAACGTTTCGGTCAACGTCACGATGCACCCGAAAGACGGGACTCACGACGAGACTGAGAGCTTCAAACTCCACGTCCCCGGCGACTACGAGTTCGTCGTCGGCGAAACCGAGGAGTTCGGCGAGGAAGAGTTCACCGTCGAAGGGATTCACGTCCGCGACGACGCCCACGGCTACGACCACGAGAACATGGACCACGACGGCGACATGGGTATTGCGAAGGATATCAACCGACTGTACGTCAGGGACGAGTCGACCACGGCGTGGTCGGCCTGGTAGGATGGCCGACTGGGACCGGCAGCGGTCGCGGCTGTCCGACCGTCTGCGAGAACGGGTCGCCGACGAGGATGTTCTCGCGGCGATAGCGTCGGTTCCACGCCATCAGTTCGTTCCGGACGACAAGCGACACGATGCCTACGCCGACCGTCCGCTCCCGATCGGGTCGGGCCAGACGATTTCTGCGCCGCACATGGTCGCAATTATGTCCGAGTTACTCGACCTGTCCCCCGGAGATCAGGTACTGGAGATCGGCACGGGCTGTGGCTACCACGCCGCGGTGACTGCTGAGCTGGTCGGCCCAGAGAACGTCTTCAGCGTGGAGTACCACGCGACGCTGGCAGACGAGGCACGCGAGACACTAGCAGCGACCGGCTACGGCAGCGTTTCTGTTCGAGCCGGTGACGGCAAGCAGGGGTGGCCAGAACACGCGCCCTACGACCGGACGTATCTGACCTGTGCCGCGCCGGATTTCCCCGCCCCGCTCGTCGAGCAGACCCACGATGGTGGCGTCCTGCTGGCTCCGATCGGCGACGGCCAACAGCGACTCATCCGAGCGGAGAAACAGGCTGGCGGCACGCTCGAAAAAGAGGATCACGGCAGCGTCCGGTTCGTCCCGTTGCAGTAGGGTTTTCGACAGACACGGCCGTTGTCGCGCCATTGATATAGCTCCGGCCGAATACACTAATATGGATCCGGCGGTATTGCGGGACGACATGGTCGACAGCCTCCAACACGAGAGTAAGGGTGTCGTCCGGAGCGCGTGGCTGTCGACAGCGATGCGTGCCGTCCCCAGAGAGGCGTTCGTCGGCGAGCAACAGGCTTACTCCGACCGCCCGTTTGAACGCCTCGGCACGCGCGTTCTTTCGCCCAGTACCGCCGGCCGGGTGCTCGAAACCCTGTCACCCGAGGAAGACGACGATGTGCTCGTGGTCGGTGCCGGCGTCGGCTACACGGCCGCCGTGCTGGCAGAACAGGTCGGCGCAGCGAACGTTCATGCGATAGATATCACGCGCCGCCTCGTCATCGAAGCGCGCCAGAATCTGGCAGAAGCAGGCTATGACGCCGTCCTCGTGGACCGTCGTGACGGCGCTGACGGACTCCCGGAGTACGCACCGTACGACCGCATTCTCTTGGAAGCCGCCGCAATCGACCCACCCCGAGCGCTCCTCCAGCAACTAACCGACGACGGCCGCCTCGTGATGCCGCTTGGCACCGGCGAGCAGTCACTGGCCGTCGTGGAGGCCGATGGCTCGGTCAAGCGACACGGCACTGTCGCGTTCCAGCCGATGCTCGTCGAGGGCGAACAGGCTGATACCGTCGAGCGCAACCGGACTCACCGTGAAGACCGCGAGCGTGCCCGCCGGGCCGCCCAGTCCCGCGCCGGCTGGGAGCAGGAATGGATTGACTGGGACGGCTAGGGCGACTCGACGACGAGCAGGTCGGTGTTCGAGCGAGCGTCTTCGTAGTTACTCCCTGCCGGTGGTTTCACTTCGAAAGTGACGGTGCCGTCCTGTTGGTTCGGCCCAAGCGACGGCGACAGTGAGAGGGTCACGTTCCCCGCACTACCGGTCTCACCGGTCGTGACCGACGAGAGCGTTGCTGTCCCACTTTTGGCGACCACTGTTGCACCGGACACGGGCGACCCTTTTGAGTCGACGACGGTGACAACTACGTCCTGCGTCCCCGGATTCGTCACCTCTGGGTGGGGTTCCACATCGACCTCGGTTACTTGCAGCGTCTCGATTCCGGAGATGGTGCTCATCATCACGGAGAGGCAGGCGACACCGACCACCAGCGCGATAACGAGACGAATCGGTAGCCCCTCGATGGCACGTTCGTCGCGCCACAGCGAATCTGACATGGACAGGTGTGGCTCCGAACTCGTATTTGAACCCTCGGACGAACGTTCAAGTGCTGGAACGGGCCAACCGCCGGCATGGTCGTTATCGGACGTGAGGCAGCAACGGGGCCAACGACGCGGCTGGGTCACTATCGGGCCCGCGACGGGAGCCGCGGCGCTGCGGTCGATATCGATGTTGACCGGCCACACGTCGGCCTCGTCGTCGGCAAACGCGGGTCTGGGAAGACGTACACGCTTGGCGTCCTCGCCGAGGGACTGATTACTGCTGCAGGGGTCGCCCCAGTCGCCGTCGACCCGATGGGGGCGTTCACGCCGCTTGAAACTGCAGACGTGTCTGCGATGGTCGTACATCCAAGCGTTCGTGCGGACGCACTCGACCCGCGCCAGTGGTGTACGGTGCTCGGCCTCGACCCGGAACAGGGCGCGGGAGCGCTTGTGTGGCGGGCGGCGAGCGAGTGTGCGACCCTCGACGGGATGCGCTCGTGGGTAGCTGATGCGGATGCAGCGGCGAGCACCGTCCGCGCGGCGGCGAACTATCTCGCGCTCGCCGCGTCATGGGACATCTTCGATGCTACGGGTATCGAGATGCAAACGCTGTGCAGCGATAGCCTGACTGTGCTCGATATGTCGGGACTCGCTTCCCGACCAGCCGGCGCGGTCCTCGCCGCTGTCGCGACTGCGCTGTACGATGCTCGGATAGCTGAACAGACAAGCCGACTGCCGTGGCTGTTGGTCGACGAGGCCCACGTGTTCACTGACGGCGTCGCCCGGCGTCCGCTCCGGCGACTTGTCACTCGGGGCCGCCAGCCCGGGGTAAGTTGTGTGCTGGCGACACAGCGACCCAGCGCGGTGCCAGCGACGACCGTCTCCCAGACTGACCTGCTCGTCGCCCACCGACTGACGAGCATGGCGGACATCAACGCCCTACAGGCGGCCCAGCCAACGTATCTCGACGGCGATTTCGCGGCTCGATTACCAGAAACAACCGGTGACGCGCTCGTCGTCGACGATGGCACCGAATCCGTCCATCACGTGACCGTCCGCGAACGGCGGACACCCCATGGCGGTAAGACACCGCGGGCAAGCGACTTCGCAGCAGACAGCGCGCACGAAGCCCCTTCAAGAAATTGTGAAACCCGATGGCGCGGCGGGAATTAGACGATCCGCACGATGCCCCAGGCAAGCCCGATTCCGACCAGCGCACAGGCGAGGTTCCCGACAGCGTTGAGCGCGGCGAGGGCCACGTAGCCGTTCTCCCACAGTCGGACCGTCTCGACCGAAAACGAGGAAAACGTCGTGAACGAACCGCACGCACCGACACCGACAAGCAATGCTGCGTCACCGGTCACACCAGCGAAGGTCAACAGTCCCAGAGCGAAGCTCCCGAAGGCATTCACCGTGAGCGTCCCGAGCGGAAACGTCTCTCGCTGGATTGCACCCGCCAGATAGTGACGACAGAGTGCGCCGAGCGCCCCACCGGCCCCGACCAGATGTGCCGATTCGAGAGCGACCATTACTGACCACCTCCGGCGAACAGCCGGACGACTTCACGGCCGACAAGGACGCCGGCAAAACCCAGAGCGTAGCTTCCGACGACGTTCGCGACCGCCCACTCGGGTGTCAGAACTGTCTCTACCGCGAACGTGCTGTAGGTGGTAAACGACGAAATGAACCCAGTTGACGCGGCTAGCTTCGTTTCGCTGGCCAGCGCACCGACCTGAAGCCCCTCGTACACCAGGACGCCGAGCGCGAAACTGCCGCAGACGTTGACCAGCAGCGTCCCCTGTAAGCCCGGGAAAAAGAGGCCGACGAAGTACCGGAGGTTCGAGCCAGCAAAGCCCCCCAGACCCACGAGGACGATAGTTTCGACCGTTACCAGCGGGTGGGTGTCTGCCATCGTTACTCCCCGAGTATCTCCGCCAGCCGCGCTTCGCCAAGGGTGTCGACGAGTTGTGCGAGTTCGATAACCCGATCTTCGCCGAGTGTTTCAACGAGTTCACGGATCTCTGCCGGGTCGAACGTCCGGGCGACGTAGCCGAGGTTCTCTACCATCCGCGTGGTCCGGTCAAGCGTCTCTTCGTCGGGGCGTAGTGTCAACGGTCGGTTGGTGAACTTGCCGTTTTCGTTGAAGTAGCAGAACCGTAACTCGGCGGTGTCGCTGTCATCCGGGTCGACGATCTGCAAGACACCATACCCACTGTCCCACTCGTCAAGTTCGACCTCAAGCAGCGTTTCGTAACGGGTCATACGACCAGCTTCCAATCACGCCGACTTATAGATTGGCATATTGATAGCGGTTACAAGCGGGAAATATTAGTATACACAACAAAACAGCAAGACTGGAGAAACAGCCTATCTGTCTTCGCCAATAGCTCTAGCTCGGAATAATATTGGTACAGGTGTTATTCCAGAACCGATTGTCGGTCCGGTCGCTGTCTGCTGTGTAATACCACTTCTGACGTATTGGCCCGCAGTAGGGACATCAATCTGTAACTTGGTTTCCAGCAATGAAACTATTTTTATATCCTCTCCGACTACGGCAGAACAATGCCAGAATCAAAGCAAGGCTCTAGTATCGCCCATTTCGATGTAACCAACATCGGTGGGATCGACGAAACCTCCGTCGATATTCCACCGAGTGTGACGGTGCTGACGGGGAAAAACGCCACAAACCGGACGTCGTTTCTGCAGTCTATTATGGCGGCGATGGGGAGTACACAGGCCACGCTGAAAGGCGACGCAGACGAGGGAAGCGTTGCCCTTACTTACGGGGATGAGGTGTACGAACGGACGCTCACGCGAGCGGGGGACGCTGTTCAGTTCGACGGCGACGGATATCTTGACGACCCTGCGGTCGCCGACCTGTTCGCGTTCCTCCTCGAAACCAACGAGGCACGCCGGTCCGTGGCGCGCGGCGACGACCTCCGCGAGATCATCATGCGGCCGGTCGATATCGACGCGATCCGTTCGGAAGTCGAACAACTGGAAGCGGAGAAAGGCGATATCAACGACGAACTCGCCACGGTTGAATCCCGTCAGCGCGACCTTCCGGATCTCGAACAGCGCCGGACCGAACTCCGCGAGCAGATCGAAGAGAAACGCGAGGAACTGGCCGAGCGGGAAGAAGAGATCGACAACAGCAGTCGAGATATCGAGGAGAGCCGTCAGGAACAGGATGTCCTCGAAGAGAAGCTTGACGAACTCCGCTCGACGCGGTCGGATCTCGAATCTGTCCGGCGTGATATCGAGGCACAGGAAGAGAGCATCTCCTCGCTGAAACGCGAACGGTCCGACCTTGAAGACGAACTGGATGACCTGCCGGAGACGCCAATGGGCGACCAGCAGCACCTCGAAGACGAGATCGCAAGCCTGCGCGACCAGCGCCAGCGGCTGAACAGCGAGATATCCGACCTCCAGAGCCTCATCCAGTACAACGAGGAACGGCTCGAAGAGGAAGACTACGATGTCATCCAGTCGCTCGAAGACGCGCCCGAGGGCTCCGACGGCGCGGTGACAGAACAACTTCTCGAAGGCGAAGACGAGGAATCCGTCGTGTGCTGGACGTGTGGCTCGACGGTTGACCGCGAGCAGATCGAAGACACCGTCGACCGCCTGCAGGACCTCCGCCGGCAGAAGGTCGAGGACCTCAACGACATCAAGTCGGAACTCGACGACCTCAAGACCGACCAGCGCGAGGCCGAAAAGAAGCAGCGCCGTCGCGAGGACGTCGAGCGGAAGATCCAGGAGACGGAAACGGAGATCGAACGCCGTGACGAGCAGATCACTTCGCTGAAGGACCGACGCGAGGAACTGACGGAGGATGTCGAGTCGCTGGAAGACGAGGTCGACAATCTCGAATCCGAGGACTTCGACGAAATTCTCTCGCTGCACCGGGAGGCAAACCAGCTCGAGTTTGAGATCGACAGCCTGGAGTCCGACCTTGACGACGTGTCGGCCGAAATCGAGGAGATTGAGGAACTGGTCAACCGGGCCGACGACCTCCGCGACGAACGCGACGCTCTTGTCGAGGAACTCACCGACAAGCGGACGAAAATAGACCAGATCGAGGCCAACGCTGTCGACGAGTTCAACGAGCACATGGACGCTATCCTCGGGATCCTTGAGTACGAGAACCTCGAGCGCATCTGGATCGAACGCGTTGAGCAGACCGTCCGTGAGGGGCGCCAGAAGGTCGACCGAACGGTGTTTGAACTCCACATCGTCCGGACCACCGAGAACGGTGCGGCTTACGAGGACACCATCGAGCATCTCAGCGAGAGCGAGCGCGAGGTGACCGGCCTCATTTTCGCCCTCGCGGGCTATCTGGTGCACGACCTCCACGAGAGCGTTCCGTTCATGTTGCTCGACTCGCTGGAGGCCATCGATTCGGCGCGGATCGCCGAACTCGTCGAGTACTTCGCCGACTACGCCGAGCATCTTGTCGTCGCCCTCCTGCCGGAGGACGCGCAGGCGCTTGACGACGACTTCAACCGCATCACCTCGATCTAACCCCGTAGTCTTTTAGTTCCGGTTACCGTACGTGGGAACAACAGATGGCGAATACGACAGACGGCCGGCCGTCGAGCAAAGTCGCTCGACTCATCGACGAGTACGAACTTGATGGACTCGGTGCGGAGATGGAGGCGCGCTGGACGGGTGACGGTGAAGAGCGTATGAGTCTTCGTGACCTTGCCGAGTTTTTCAACAAGCGCCTCCTCGAACGTGAACTGGTCGATGCGGGCCTGAGCGCGCTTGAAAGCGATGTGGAATCGACTTACGAGAATCTCACCGGTGACGACATCAGCACAGGCGTTCGGACTGACACCGTCAACCGACTCGAACGCAACGGTGTCGACGTCGACAGTCTCGAAACCGATTTCATCACCTATCAGGCCATTCGGTCGTATCTGAAAGAATGGCGCGGCGCGGAGTATCAGGGGTTGTCCGACGACGAGAAGATCGAAAAGGATCTGGAAAGCATTCAGCGACTCCTGACCCGAACGCTATCGGTCACCGACCAGCGCATCGAGAAACTGCGCGACACGGGTCGCATCGACATTGCGGACTTCGAGGTATTTCTGGACGCGCAGGTGCTGTGCCAGTCGTGCGGTAGCCAGTACGCCGTTGCGGAGTTCTTCGAGCAGGGCGGCTGCGAGTGTCAGCAGGACTGAGTCGCCACTCTGGGCTCTATCTGACTACATCGAGCATCTGCAATGGCTCGTAGATATTCAAACAACCGAGAAAGATTGTGAAACACAACAAGATAGGCAATTCAGTCCAATAATCGGCCATAGAAATAGAACCGTGCTGTCGTCTCGGGAATCCGCCTGCTGGGTCACACAGGGCTGAAGGCGTCGGGGACCATCGGAACGGACATGGACCCAGTCGAGCTCCGAGCGTCGATTCCGGCACTCGAACGGTGTACGTACTTCAACACGGGGGCAAGCGGGCCGACGCCGCGCCCCGTGGTCGACGCTGCGACGGCGTTTCTCGAACGCCACGCCTTCGACGCACCCGCCGATGAAGGGCCCTATACGGTTGCGTGGGACGCTATCGCGGCGGCTCGCGAGGTCGTCGCCAGCCATATCGGGACTGACGCCGCCAACGTCGCCTTGACTCGAAGTACCGCAGACGGGGTCAACATGGTCGCCGGGGCCATCGACTGGCAGCCCGGTGATGTGGTGGTCCGGACTGACCTCGAACACCCGGCTGGCACACTCCCCTGGGACCGGCTGGCCGACACCCACGATATCGAGGTCCGGGTGCTGGAAACAGACGGCGGTCGGCTCGACATGGCGGAGGTAAAAGACGCTGTGGCCGACGCCAGACTGGTGGCGCTGAGTTCGCTCTCCTGGACCCACGGGACCAGACTCCCGGTTGCGGATGTCGTTGCGGTAGCCCACGACGCCGGCGCACAGGTGCTCGTCGATGCTGTCCAGTCTGTTGGGCAACACCCCGTCGACGTGACCGAATGGGGCGCGGACTTCGTGGCCGCGGCGGGCCACAAGTGGCTACTGGGCGTCTGGGGTGGCGGGTTCCTCTATGTCGATCCGGACGCGTACGACCGACTGCGCCAGACTCGTATTGGTTACCGGAGCGTCGAAAACCCCGGTGCGGACGGATACAAGTACCACGAGGGCGCGCGCCGCTTCGAGGTCGGAACCACCTCACCGGTCCCCTACGTCGCGCTCGCAAACGCCATTGAGACGGTCGAAGCCATCGGATTCGATACAATTCAGCCCCGTGTCGAGCGGCTGACCGACCGGCTCAAGGACGGCCTCGGCGACCGACTGCTGAGCCCCCGCGACTACGAGTCGGGACTTGTGACGTTCACCGCCGACGACCCCGAGGCGACCGTTGAGCGACTCGCGGCTGAAGGTATCATCATCAGGTCACTCCCTAACCCTGATGCGCTCCGGGCGTCCGTCCACGCGTTCAATACGGCCGACGACGTCGACCGCTTACTCGACGCGCTGTAGTTCCTTCAACGTCCCCGCCTCGACTGCGGCCCCACTGGCCCGGACTTTCTTGCCCCGGCCGGTCGTTCCGTCTCGTATGGAGACACGCCCCGTCGTGACGTGCTTCCTGCGTAGCGAGGGCGAAGTGTTGCTGTTGCGCCGGAGCGATGCGGTCGGCTCGTATCGGGGCCAGTGGAGCGGGGTCGCGGGACACGTCGCCGACGACGCCGGCCGGGACCGGGACCCGGAAACGGCCGCGCGGGCCGAAGTTGACGAGGAAACCGGGCTGGCCGACGCGGTGACGCTCGTCCGGCAGGGCGACTCGTTTCAGGTCGCGGACACCGACCATGGGGTTCGCTGGCAGGTCCACCCGTTTTTGTTCGACTGCGAGGCCCGCACGGCCGAGACGAACGAGGAGTCGACCGAGACCGCGTGGGTCCACCCGCCGGAAATATTGACTCGTGAGACGGTCCCGCGACTGTGGACCTCCTGGGACCGCATTCGCCCGCGAGTGGCGACCGTTCGCGAGGACCGGACCCACGGCTCGGCGTGGCTGTCGCTCCGGGCGTTGGAGGTGCTGCGCGACGAGGCTGCCTTGGCTGACGCCGGACGGAGCGACGACCTGGAGACGGCCGAGCGGGACGGCGACGACTGGGAGGCGCTTGCCGCCCTCGCCGCTGAAATCCGGGAGGCCCGCCCATCGATGGTCGTCATCGCGAACCGCCTCGACCGGGCGATGGCTGCCGTCACTGACGAATCGCCGGCGGCTGTTGAGCGGGCCGCGACCGAGGCGCTGAACCACGCGGTGACCGCAGACCGGGTTGCCGCGGCCGTCGCCGCCGAACATGTCGGCGACCGTATCGCAACGCTGTCTCGGTCCGGGACAGTCCGTGCAGTGGCCGCCGCCGCTGCGCCAGAGGCTGTGCTCGTCGCCGAGTCACGGCCCGGCGGTGAAGGCGTCGGCGTCGCCGAAACGCTTGCTGAGAGCACCGCGGTGACGCTGACCACCGACGCGGCCTTTGGCCACGAACTGGACGCGTGGAGCGCCGACACGCTCGTCGTCGGGGCCGACCGCATCCTGCCGGACGGTTGCGTGGTCAACAAAGTCGGGACCCGTTCGGCAGCACTGTCGGCGGCCGCCGCGGACGTGGACTGCTACGCGGTGTGTGCGACGGACAAGATTGCACCACGCGCTGCGTGGGACAGGGAGGAACGTGACGCTCAGGAGGTGTACGCCGGCGCCGCCGACATCGCTGTGTCGAATCCCACCTTCGACATAACGCCGGCGTCGGCAGTGACGGTCGTCACCGAGCGCGGCGTGCTGGAGACTGACGAAATCGGTGGGATAGCTGACGCCCACCGGGACCGGAGCGAATGGACCGAGCGCCGGTGATATCCGAGACTGGTGGGCGCTCGGTCACTGCTCGTCTAGCACAACCGGGACGCCGGCTTCGGCCACGTCAGCGGCGAACTCACGGGAGTCGGCTTCAAGATTAGAGAAGGTGTTGTAGTGGACCGGCATCACGAGGTCCGGGTCGATGGTCGCGGCCAGCGAGGCGGCCTCGTGACGGTCCATCGTCGCCCGCGGGCCGATTGGCGGACACAGTAGCGATACCTCAAGGGTCCGATGGCCCGGAAGGACGTCCGAATCGCCGGGATAGAACGCTCTGGTGCCCTCGACGGCAATCATGAAGCCACAGCCGAAACCTTCGGGGTGGTACGGTGTACCATCGGGTAGCGTATGCCGGCCGTCTGGCTCGTTGTACGCCGGTGTCGACCAGATCGGCACGTCCTCGACCGTGGTCTGTGATTTCATCCCGACCTCGACAACGTCGTAGGGCAGCGAGGACAGCGGTGGAAGGTCCCGGTCGCCGACGCGTTCGTCGATACCCTCGTAGGCAACGATGGTCGCGTCCTCGCTCGCGACGCGCTCGATACCGTCCGGGTCGTAGTGGTGGACGTGGGTCACACAGACAATGTCGCCGTCTTCCGGCCGATAGTCGCTGCTTGGCGGATGGCCGATACCGTCCGTGTGGGGCTCCCACTCGCCGGTGAGCACGCCGTACCGGCCCGGGTCGACGTACACCACCGTGTCGTCGCCGGCGAACCGGAGCGTCGCGTACCCCAGCCAGTCGACGGTCAGCCCGTCATGTCGAACTGTCATTAGATATCCGTTCACGCTACACCCTGAATAAGGCCGCTACTCGTCGGCGTCGCCCCGGCAGAAGCTATACCCGGCCACTGTTCGTTGGGCGTCACGTGCGAAACTTCCACATCACGACGATCTGGGGGATTCCGATACGGGTCAACGTCTCGCTGTTGATTTTCCTGCCGGTGCTGGCCTGGATTATCGGCAGCGGGGCTCAGATATCGGTGTACGCTGGTATCGTGAGCGTCCTCTCCGGCGTGACGCTTGACCTTACAGTGCTGACCGCGGGCCAGACGCCGTGGCTTATCGGGACCGCCGCGGCCGTTGGCCTGTTCGCAAGCGTCGCCCTCCACGAACTGGGCCACGCCTGGGCGGCGATGCGCTATGGACTCCGAGTGGAGGCAATCACGCTCTGGATTCTCGGCGGCCTCGCCAGCCTCGAAGCCATACCAAAAGAGTGGAACCGGGAGCTCGTCATCGCGCTGGCCGGCCCTGCTGTGAGTATCCTAACCGGGCTCGCCTGCTACGCCGCACTGTTTGCCCTGCCAGCGAGCGCGCAGGTGACGCTGTTCGTTATCGGCTGGCTGGCCGTCACGAATATCTTTCTCGCCGTGTTCAATATGCTGCCGGCGTTCCCGATGGACGGGGGCCGCGTGCTCCGGGCGCTGCTCGCGCGAACGCGGCCCTACGCGACGGCGACCCGCATCGCCGCTCGGATCGGGACCGGGTTCGCTGTGCTGTTCGCTGTCGTCGGCGTCCTCTCGTTCAGCCCGTTGTTGCTGCTACTCGCGCTGTTTGTCTACGGGGCTGCGTCGAGTGAATCCCGTACCGTCGCGCTGGCAGCGCTGCTTGACGGGCTAAGTGTCGATGACGTGGCCAGCCCACTCGATGCGACTATCGAGGCCAACGCCAGCGTTGAGGACCTTGTCGACCGGATGTTCGCCGACCGCCGGACGGAGTTCGCAGTCACACGCGGTGGTGACGTAGTCGGCGTCGTCACCGTCGACGATTTCAGGGAACTCTCCAAGGCCGAACGCGAAGCGGACACCGTTGCCGACCTGATGGAGGCGGATCTGCCGCGATTCCCTGCAGCGATGGCTGCTTTCGATGCGCTCGTCGAACTCGACACTGCCCGGGCTTCCGCCGCCTTCGTCGACGGGCCTGAGGGAACCCGTGTGGTCTCTCGGGACGACTTCTCCAGCGCGATGGAGATGCGACGGCTCGTCGACTCGCCGGAACCGTTCTAATACAGCGTTTAATCGCTCGAATACGGTCCCTACCAGCCAGAAGGCCCTACCTGAAGCCGGCTGGACGACCTAAGCGAACCAGGACTTTCCGGCGTCGCACGCTTGTCGGTCGGCTGTCGGTATTCGTTGCGGGGATTGCCACTGAAACAGAGACGACCGTTCCTGACTGCCGGTACACCCAAGAGGGGCCGACGTACACTACTCGACAATGCAAACCGGGTTCGTCGAACTGTTTGTCGACCTCGTCGGCACCGACCCGCTCATAAACGGCCTCGTTGGCGGGGTCATCATCGCGACGATGAACCTCTTTGGTGCGTCGCTCGTGCTGGTCTGGCGTGACCCCTCGGAGCGGGCGCTGGACACGGCGCTCGGGTTCGCTGCCGGCGTGATGCTGGCCGCCGCGTTCACGAGCCTCATCATCCCCGGCATCGAGGAGTACTCGGGCGGAAATCCGATTCCGACGCTCGTCGGTGTCGCTCTGGGGGCGCTGTTCCTCGACCGCGCGGACGGCCTCGTCCCGCACGCCCACTACCTCCTGACCGGAAGCCGCCGGTCGGATGCGGCCAACCCCAGTCAGGACCTCTCGGTTGACGAGTCGAAACTGGCGGGCGTCGTCTTGTTCATCCTCGCGATCACGCTCCACAACATCCCTGAGGGGCTGGCCGTTGGGGTCGGCTTCGGCGCGGCCGCCGGCGACCCGCTCCAGATCGGCAGCGCGCTCTCGTTGATGCTTGCTATCGGCATTCAGAACATTCCCGAGGGGCTGGCCGTCTCCGTTGCGGCAATCAACGCGGGTCTGGACCGTCGGCTCTACGCCGTCTTTTCTGGGATTCGCTCGGGCGTCGTGGAAATCCCGCTGGCGGTGCTCGGCGCCGTTGCCGTCGTGACCATCGAACCGCTCCTGCCCTATGCGATGGGCTTTGCGGCGGGCGCGATGCTGTTCGTGATTTCTGACGAAATAATCCCCGAGACGCACCAGCGCGGCTACGAGCGCGTTGCGACGCTCGGGCTGATGGCCGGCGTCATCGTTATGCTGTATCTAGATATCGCGCTTGCAGCCTGAACTGCCGTCACTCTTCGTAGGGCCAGTTCGGGTCGCGGTCAAGGCCTGTCGGCTCCTCGCAATCCCCGGCCTCATCAGGGGAGCACGCTCCGTGCTCGCGGAAGTTCTCGCGTGCTTCCGTCAGTGACACGTGGTTCGTATCGCTGACGAACTCCGCGTCGCCGAACTGGATCGGGTCATCGAGCCAGTGACACACCGAACACACCTCGTATGACCCGGGTCGGCCCTCCGGGAGCGTCTGGTAGCCACAGCACGGGCAATAGCCCAGTTCCCGTGCGG
Organism: Haloarcula marismortui ATCC 43049; assembly: GCF_000011085.1. Lineage (NCBI taxonomy): Archaea > Methanobacteriati > Methanobacteriota > Halobacteria > Halobacteriales > Haloarculaceae > Haloarcula > Haloarcula marismortui. The sequence continues at coordinate 1,997,210 of NC_006396.1, read as the reverse complement.
CTGGATTACCGGGCGTCTCGGTTGACATATTTCGTGGTATGTGTCTTCACACCATAGAATTATCGAACCGTCGCGATACATGACGCTGAGCGGGACAGATTACTCAGACTGTGCGGTCTCGACCTTCTCCGCGTACTCCTCCAGCTCGGCAGCCAGTTCGCGGGCCTGTGCCGCCGAGAGCGTCACCGAGTCCGCGTGTGGCTTCACCGCGTCGAGGTCGGTGTTGTCCATCTCCAGTTGGAGTTCGACGTGGTCCGGGTTCTTTCGCGGCGCGGTCACGTTCAGGACAGCCAGAGCCTCCTCCTCGAAGCCGTGGCCTTCTACCTCACCGTCGAGCAGGTCGAGGGTCGTGTACGCGTTGACCTTCATGATGCGGTCGACCATACCGCGTGTTCGCGGCCCGGAGACTTAACGCCCGTTACTCGGCCACGGTCACGCCTTCGTAGCCGACTCGTTCGGCGTCCGCCGCCGCGCGGTCGATGGCTCCGTTGAGGTCGAACTCCCTGACGATTTCCCCATCACGAATCAGTGGTTCCAGTAGCGACTCGGCGTCCGCCGGCCCGTCGCGGTCGGCCAGACCGATGTGATGGCCGCCGTCGGCGGTTCGGTACACCGACTTCGTCCCAGTGAGTTTCCCCCGCTTGGCGGCCGGTTCGCCGTCCAGTTGGACAATATCCAGCGCGAAATCCAGCGGGTCGGCGTTGGCGACGTACCCCCCGACGCCGAAGCCGTCGGCCACATCCCGAAGCTCTCGCAGGGTTGTCGGGGTGATACCGCCCGAGAGGAACAGGTCCACGTCCTCGTGGCCGTAGGCGTCCAGCGTCCAGCGTACCTCTCGAACGATGTGGCGGAAGTCCCCACGGCGGGAGCCGGTCGTGTCCAGTCGAACGCCTGTGAGGTCATCGACGGCTTCCGCTGCGCGGAGCGCTTCGTCGGTCTCGTCGCTGTAGGTGTCCGTCAGCGCGACGCGGGGCGTCTCTTCGGGGACGGCGGCGTCGAACGCCTGCCACGCCTGTTCCTGATTACCGCGGCCGAAACAGATCATGAGCGCGTGGGGCATCGTCCCACCAGCGTCCCGGTCGATGACCTCGCCCGCAGCGACGTTCGAGATGCCGTCGAGACCGCCCAACAGCGCTGACCGCTCGACCATCGCACTGATCGATGGGTGGACGTGGCGCGAACCAAAGGAGAGCACCGTCGACTCGGGCGCGGCGTGACGGGCCTCCAGTGCCCGCGTTGCGATACCGGTCGAGTGTGAGAGAAAGCCAAGGAGCGCGGTCTCCAGCCGGCAGAACTCCCGGTACGCCCCCTCGATGCGCATCACTGGGCCGCCGTCGAACAGTTGTCCTTCGGGGAGCGCGTCAACGTCGACGCTCCGTCCTTCGAGCAACTTGGCGGCGTCTTTCAGCCCCGCCAGCAGCTTCCACTGGCCCGTCGCGAACTGATTTGCCGTCACTTCGGCGACCACGTCCGGGTTCTTGCCTGCGTGTTCCAGCGCCTCCATCGTCCGGTCAAAGTAGGCGTCGGTCGCTCGCCCCTCACGAATCGCCTCTGGCGAGACGACGTCGAACTCCTCGGTCATTAGTTGTCCGTACGACCGGGGGACTGAAAAAGCGGTCCGATTGGTAGGCGTGAGGCGCCGCTCTCAGGGTGCCGCCGTCTCCGGAGGATGGAAGCCGCTTTCTACGGTTCCACAGATAGCCGCCGAGTGTGTCTATCCGCAGTCGCCTTCGCTGGAAACGGTCACGACCCCGTCCTGATTGACAGCGACTATGCAATCCAAGTAGTCGAACCGAACAACTCCCCTGCTCTGCTTGAATAGATTGTCGAGAGCGTCTGGATCAATGACGTTGTACAGTGCCCGGTCCAGCGCAAACTCGTTCACTCCCTTGTAATCCGCGACAGCCGACACGACAGTAGCACTGACGCTTCGTTCGCCACTCCGTGTCCTCGTTGATTTTCTATTCATCAATCTATTCTCAGCCGTGACAATAATAATATTTAAATAACATTTTCCTTAGTGACTGGCTTACTTTCGAGAAAGTCGGTCCTCGGAACTACTGCCGGACGTCCGCGGTCGGCTATGCTTTGGTCGCGGCCCGCATTACTGTCACTGTCATCGGATTCGGCCGCTTCGCGTACTGTCGCACGCTCGGCTATCCGGTGCTCGCCCGCTGACGCGCCGCATTCAGCCTGCTGGCTGGTGAATCTCGTCGAGATTGTTCACTGTCGGGCCGTTGACGATGCGGACGGTCTTGCCGGACCGGACGACGCGGAAGGCGTCGTTGAACTGTGATTCCTCGGGGACGACGTAGACGTTACTCCGGGGCTGGCCGGCGTCGTGTTCCTCGGTCAGCGCCGCCCGATACGCCTGTGCGAACTCGCTGGCGTCTTCCTCAGTATCCCAGCGGGTCTCCCAGACGTACCCGTAGCCGCCGGAGCCGTTGCGGTAGGGCACGACGAGGTCACCACCCCAGCCCGCCGAGATTTCGCTCTCGTAGCTGTAGCGGTCGCCCTCCGTCTGGCCGTTGTGGTACATCATCGCGTAGATCGACGTTTCCCCGACCGTGTCGCCGACCGGATCGTGGTCGAAGCGGCTCCACTCGTCGGATGAGCGGTCCGCGACGCTGACGTTCACGGGCTCTTCGTCGGGATACTTCTCAGGGTGGAGCACCTGCTCGGTGCTGTCGGGGAAGTCGTCGTGGAGGGCGTCGACGGCGTCCCAGCCGCCGTCAGAGCGCACCTGGTCGACGAACCGCGGCCCGGTGACGTACGGCTGGTAGAGAACGGTGAACAGCCCCTCGTTGTAGCTTGGTTCCTGACTGTCGCCGTCTCCGCCGTCGTTGCCTCCCCCGTCGCTGGTCTGGTCCGGGAATGCGATACAGCCCCAGCCGTCACCACACTGTCGCTCGTAGAGGATGCGAACATAGTTGGCCTCGCCCTCGGTGACGCCCTGCCGTGACAGTTGCGTGTCCTGCGTTTCCGCGGAGCCGTTCAGCCCGAAGTGCTGGTCCTGCAGGGCGTGAACGAGTTCGTGTGAGAGCGTTCGCCGGTCGATCTGTGGTGTCTCCGTCGGGCTGACGATGACGATTTCGTCCTCACTCGGCGAGTAGTAGCCCTGCACTGTCGTCGAAAGCGTGTCGTCGATTTCGTCGCTGCTGCCGGAGTCCTCGCCGATGAGCAGGAGCGCTTCCCACACCTGGTCGTTCCAGGGGTCCTGTGGCCGACTGCTGCCGCCGCTGTTGTTGCCCCCCGAGCGGTTCTGGTACTCTGCCCGGGAGATGACCGAAACCGGGACTGGCTCTTTGAATTCCAAGTCACGGACCTGCTCGACGCGGGCCATCGTCCGGGCGACGACAGCCTCTCGCTCCGTCTCGTTCAGGCCGTCGCCGGTCGTCACCGACACCGAGTCGTCGTACCAGTAGCCGCTCTCGTAGCCGATGGCATCGTCACCGGTCGGTGTTGCAGGGTGGTCGCTGCCGCCGAAAGACGGGACCGTACAGCCCGCCAGAACGACCGTCAGGGCGATGAGTAGTTCCTTACGCATCGTGGACCTCTCTCAGTTCGTCGGCTGTCGGTGCGTTCACGACAGTGACCGTGTCCCCGTTGACTCTGACCGAAACAGCGTCGGTGTAGGGACTGCCTTCTTCGATGACCCAGTGGCCTTCAGCGGTTCGAGTGCCGCCCCAGTGGGCGATGACCGCCGCCCAAGCGTCGGCGAACTCGCGGGCATCGGCCTCGCTGGCCCAGGTCGTTTTCCAGACGTAGGCTGTCTCGTCACCGCTGGCGTAGACGTGCATCCGGCCGCCCTGCCAGCCGTCGGTCGCGGGCAGGTCGTAGTTGTACGGGTCGTCGCTGTCCAGTGACCCGTCCTCGTAGTTGATGACGTCCCCCGTCTGGACGACGCTCGACGCGTTGTAGTCATCGGCGATGGTGTACGCCATAGACCCGGCGATGGCGGAGGGCCCGACAACGGCGTAGTCGGGTCGGTCGCGGTCGGTCGAGGGTCTAACCCGTTCCCAGTCGTCGCTGGACCGGTCCGCAAGCGAGACTGACTCGGGTTCCCACTCGGGGTAGCGCTCGGGGTACGTTACCTCAGTGGCCCCATCGGGATGGTCGTCGTAGGCGTCATTGACCGTGCTCCAGCCGCCGCGGTCCCGGAGATTCCCGATCAGGCCAGGGCCGTCGCTGTAGGGGAAATACTTCATGAAGTTGATGCCAAAGTGGCGGTCACCGCCGCCACCGCCGCTCTGGGCGGGCCTGTCGATACAGCGCCATGCCGCACCACAGCGGTCAGTGTAGGTCTGGGTGACGGCGACGGCATCACCTTCGACCACGCCGTTCCGACCCTGCACCTGATCCCGCGTCCGCGCATCACTTTCGAGGCCGAACTGCTGGTCCTGTAGGGCGTGGACAAGTTCGTGGGCCAGCGTCCCCCGGCTTATCGTCGGCGTCTCGGAGTCGCTGACGATGACGATTTCACCGCGCTGGCTGCTGTAGTAACCCAGCACGCTCTCGCCGCGGTTGCTGTTCTGGACGGCGATGGAGTCGCGGTCCTCGCCGATGAAAAACAGCGCCTCGAACTTCACGTTGTCAAACCGACGCAGCGAATCGCCGGTCTCGCCGCCGCCCGTGTTATTACGGTACTCGGATCGCGAGATGACAGAAACCGGCACTGTCTCCTCAAATTCCAGACCGCGAATTCGCTCGACGCGGGCCATCGTTCGGGCAACGACGGCTTCTCGCTCGGTCTCGTTCAGCCCGTCCTCGGTTGTTACCGACAGTGACTCGTTGTACCAGTAGCCGTTCTCGTAGCCCAACTGGTCCGTCGCAGGCGCTGGCGGGGCGGAGTCGTTGTTCCCGTAGTCGGTCGCGGGTTCGCTTGGCGTCAGCTCAGCGTTGCTCGACTCTGTGTCGGGCGACACACTGGGTGCCTGACAGCCCGCAAGTAACAGCGCAACGGCACAGAGAATGACGAGGGCGAAAGGGCGACGCATCTACCTTCACGGTAGGTTACCACAGTGAAAAGTCACACGCTAATCGTGAGTCCATTCGCCGGCCAGAAACAATTTCTGCGTCTGTTTGGGCCGACCCCACCGTGGGAGTAACTTTCGTAGTCGCGCCCTGCCAAGGTTCCCGTATGGAACTCGACCCAGCACAGACCGCCCTGATTGTCGTTGATATGCAGAACGGCTTCTGCCACCCCGATGGGAGCCTCTATGCACCGGACAGCGAAGCAGCCATTGAGCCCTGTGCCGAACTCGTCGACCGTGCCCGCGAAGCCGGCGCGAAGGTCGTATTCACCCGCGACGTGCATCCGCCCGACCAGTTCGAGGACACCCACTACTACGACGAGTTCGACCGATGGGGCGAACACGTCGTCGAAGGGTCCTGGGAGACCGAACTCGTCGATGACCTCGACCCACAGGACGAAGATCTGGTCGTCGTCAAGCACACCTACGACGCCTTCTACCAGACGGAACTGGAGGGATGGCTCGACGCTCACGGCGTCAAGGACCTGGCTATCTGTGGCACGCTCGCGAACGTTTGCGTGCTCCACACTGCCTCTAGCGCTGGCCTCCGTGACTACCGACCAGTTCTCGTCGAGGACGCCGTCGGCTACATCGAGGACGAGCACCGCGAGTATGCACTGGAGCACGCTGAGTGGCTGTTCGGCGAACTGACTGACCGAGGCGGCCTCACGTTTGCCTGACGGATGGCTGAAGACTTGGCCTACGAACAGGCGGAGCAGGCCCACACCGAGCGCTACGGGAAGTCATAGCTACGTAGAGTCGTCACCGGCCGCGCCCCGTTCGATAGTTACTCGGACTTCGTCGCCACGGGCGAGGTCGATGTCCTCGCCAACGAGCTTCGCACCGAAGCGCTCGCGGCCACAGAACAGCGCGATACCGGTTATGGGCTCGCCGTTTGCCAGCACGGCCACGTCGTCCCACGCGACCGTACGGCCGTCGGCTGTCCCGACGTGCTGGCCTGCAAGAGCCGCGGCGCCAGCATTATCATCGCCCAGCAGGCCACCGCCCGAGTAGTGGGGCAAGCCGCCGTCGAGAACGCCCGAACCGTCGCCGCCAACATCGTTGGCGATGCCGACGAAGGAGTCACCGGGGGCCGGATGGGCAGGTTCGTCGAGCCGGGCCCACGTTTCGCCGCCGTCAACGACGGTGCCGGTCCCGTCCCAGAACACCGGCGTCACGTCGGCGGCCACGTCGACCGGCAGCGACCCCGACGCCCGGTAGGGGTTCGCATCAGGGTCGCGGAAGCCGAGGTGGATGTGGTTCGGAACCCACGGCGCGAAAAAGCCCGCTCGCACCAGCGCTCCGAGGTCATCGCCGACAGCGACCGTTTCGCCGGGTTCGACGGCGGGGTCGACATGCAGCAGCCGAGCCACAGTGTCGCCGGTGTCGATCAAAATGAGGTGGTCGTGCTCGGCCGCGTAGGCCTTTGGTGGGGCCTGAACCGTCTTCGTATCGACGACCTCGCCGGCGACCGGCGACGGCGCACGTTCGCCGTCGGGGTAGAGGTCGATAGCACATCCCTCGTCGTGGGCGTCGAACGGCGAATTGTACAGGGAGAACCGGTAGTACTGGAAAAGCACATCCCGCGATATCGTGACGGGCATCGACGGCGATTAGGGGTGTATCGGTATGGCTCTGTCGTCCGAAGGTTCAAGAGCTATCCCGGGGCCACCGCTTCGTGTGCGCTGACGACGACCGCGGCGGGGGCAGCGGGTGTGCGACACGTCCCGCCGCGACGGCCATGTGTCGCCTGTTCGCTATCCACCGCTGCGGGGTCACCTGTTGGACCGGCGGACTGTTTTAATCCGACGGGACCGTACCGCTCGGTTATGCGTCTGCTACGGGGCCGCGCCACCGACCCCGAAACCGACTTCGAGCGGACCCGCGAGATAGCCGAAACGGTCGCCGAAGACCGCGAGCCAGCCCTGCGAGTCTGGCGACCGCACAGACAGGTCGCGTTTGGCCGCCGTGACGCGAACAGCGACAGCTATGACCGGGCGTGCCGGGCCGCTCGCGACCGGGGGTACACTGTCATCGAGCGCGCCGTGGGAGGTCGCGCCGTCGCCTACACCGGGTCGACTGTCTCGTTCTCCCTCGCCGTCCCGACCGAGGACCCGCGAGGAACTATTGATGACCGCTACGAGTGGGCTAAAACCGCTGTGCAGCGCGCACTTGAGGACTGCGGCATCACCGCCCGGACCGGGGAACCGGACGCCGCGTTCTGTCCGGGGAGCCACTCGATTCAGGCCGACGGGAAAATCTCGGGGCTCGCCCAGCGTGTCCGCCAGTCCGTCGCTGTTATCGGCGGCATCGTCGTCGTTCGAGACCACGAGGCTATCGCTGAGGTGCTGGCTCCCATATACGAGTCACTCGATGTCCCGTTCGACCCACAGAGCGTCGGGAGCGTCGCCAACGCTGGGGGGACCGACGACCCTGAACAGGTCATCGCGGCGCTGGAGCGGTCGCTGGCTGACGGCCGCGACGTGTCGGTGAGCGCTATCCGAGAGACTTAGGGGCGCGCCCGGCCGACTGGGCGTATGCTCATCCGTAACGCGACGCTGCCGGACGGCCGCCAGCGGGATGTCCGGGTTCGTGGCGAGTCCATCGCCGAGGTCGGCCGCGACCTCGACGCGTCCGACCAGCACGTTATCGAAGCGACCGGCAAGCGGTTGTTCCCGGGAATGATTGACGTTCATGTCCACTTCCGCCAGCCCGGCTACCCCCACAAGGAGACGTGGGAGAGCGGGTCCCGGTCCGCGGCGGCCGGTGGCGTTACGGCTGTCGTCGACCAGCCAAACACCGACCCGCCAACCATCGACGGCGAGTCGTTCGATCAAAAAGCCGAGTTCGCTGCCGACTCTGTCGTCGACTGGGGTATCAACGGCGGCGTCACGGCCGACTGGATTCCGAACGTCCTCCTGCGCCGTCGGCTGTTCGCACTCGGCGAAGTGTTCCTCGCGGACTCGACCGGTGACATGGGTATCGAGGCCGACCTGTTCGCAGACGCACTGGAAGCTGCCACCGACAACGACGTGCCGGTCACCGTCCACGCTGAGGACGCCGATTACTTCAACGACGACGCCAAGGCCCGCGACGACGCGGATGCCTGGAGCGCGTTCCGGACTGCAAAGGCCGAAGAGAAAGCCGTCGAGCGGGCCTGCGAAGTCGCGCAGAAACACGATGCGACGATACACATCGCGCACACGTCCACCCCGGAGGGTGTTGACATTGCCAGCGAGGCCGGGATGACGACCGAGGTGACGCCACATCACCTGTTGCTCTCTCGGCGCGACCTCTCGGAGCTGGGCACGTTCGGGCGGATGAACCCGCCTCTGCGCCGCGAAAAACGCCGTCAAAAGCTCTACGAGCGCGTCGTGGACGGCACCGTCGATATGATCGCGACGGACCACGCGCCACACACCCGCGAGGAGAAAGACGCCGGCATTTGGGACGCGCCGTCGGGCGTCCCCGGTGTCGAGACGGTCCTCCCGCTCCTACTGGCTGAAGCTCGTGACCCGGACAGCGGGCTCACCTACGAGCGTGTTCGGGACCTCACTGCACGCAACCCGGCCGACGTGTTCGACATCCCACAGAAGGGTGCCATCGAAGCCGGCAAGGACGCCGACCTCGTGCTCGTGGACACGACCGAGACGAGTGAGATCAGCGGTGCGGCGCTCCACTCGAAATGCGACTGGACGCCGTTCGAGGGCCACGATGCGGTGTTCCCTGAATGGACGATGGTCCGTGGGACGGTCGTCTACGAGCGCGGCGACGCGCTGGAAGCCGACGACAGCACTGCTCAAGAGGACGTGTTCTACGATCATCAGGGCGAAAACGTCCGCGGTGCGGACAGCGAGCGGCTAGAGTAACGCCGCGACGACTGACGTCCCGACCATTATCCCGCCGCCACCGCCACAGAGCCGGGCCATTGCCCGCCGCGAATCGCGTTCGGTCCAGTTGCTTCGCGTGTCCATGTGTTCCTGCATAGCTTCGATGCCGCGGCCGGCGAGTATCGACCCGGACCAGCCCAGCAGGCCAAAGCCGAACACCATCGCGCCGAGGGCGAACACCGTCGCTTCACTCGACCGCGCATCACCGGTGTAGAGCGTCCAGCCTGCCATTCCGAGGCCGCCAAGCAGGAGGCCGACGACCAGTCCGCTCCCCACCAGTCGCGCACGGACCGCGACGTACTGCCGGAGTGGCGGTGGGTCACCACGCTGGGCCATCAGTCAATCGCGTCGCGCATCCGCGGATCGAGTGCGTCCCGCATCCCGTCACCGAGCAGATTGAACCCGAGCACGGTGATTGCGAGGAACAGCCCTGGGAAGAAGGAGAGCCACCACTCGCCGGTCAGGAGGCCGTTCTCGACACCGCGGGATAGCATCAGGCCCCACGATGGCGTCCCTGCCTGCGCACCGAACCCGAGGAACGACAGCGCCGCGAGGTCGATGATGGCGAGCCCGAAGTTCAGCGTGGACTGGACGGTAATCGGCGCGAGCGTGTTCGGCAGGATGTGCCGGACGAGAACTCGCGGGTCGGTCGCGCCAAGCGCAACTGTGGCGTCGACGTACTCGTCTTCGAGCACTTTGAGCGCGGCCCCGCGGACGACCCGGGCGAACCGCGGCGTGTACACCAGCACGAGCGCCACCACGGCCCGCCAGAGCCCGAGGTCCCGCGGGAAGATGGCGACCAGCGCGAGCGCGAGCAACAGTGGCGGGAACGCCAACAGCACGTCCATCGTTCGCATGATGACGTTGTCGGTCACGTCGCCGTAGTACGCCGCAATGATACCCAGGCCGACACCGACGGTAGTCGAGGTGCCGACGGTAATCGTCCCGAACTTCAGGGCCAACCACGCACCGTACAGGCTCCGCTTGTAGATGTCACGGGCCGCCGCGTCCGTGCCGAACAGTTGCTGGTTCGCCGGAGCGGGACCGAGCCAACCGGGCGGCGCGCGGTCGGCGATTTCGGTGCCGAGCTGCGAGCTCGTAAGCGCGCCGAAGTCGTAGGTCACGCGGGCGTAGATGGCGACAGCGGCCATGCTGAGGATAATCGTCAGCCCGACGACGGCGAGGCGGTTCGTCAGCAGGTCGGCGAGGAACGGGGACGCCCGCAGGCGTCCCAACGTGCCCCGTGTCTCGGTGTCCGTACTCATTGTTGAATCCGTGGGTCGAGATAGCTATAGGTGACATCGACGAAGAGGTTCACGAGCGTGAACAGCAGGGCGAAGGTGAGCACCGTTCCCTGAACCACCGGGTAGTCAGAGACGCCGATGGCGGTGACGATAGTCAGCCCCATCCCGTTGATACCGAACACGGTTTCGGTCAGGACTGCCCCGCCCAGCAGCGTGCCGAACTGGATGCCGATGACGGTGACGACCGGAATCAGCGCGTTTCGGAAGCCGTGTTTCATCAGCGTGATCTTCGCGCCCTGCCCTTTCGCCCGCGCGGTCCGGATGTAGTCCTGACGGATGACTTCGAGCATCGAGGAACGCATCATTCGTGAGATGAGCGCCGTCGAGTAGACGCCGATGACCACCGCCGGCAGGAACAGGTGATGGGCCGCCGAGAGGAACGCCTCGGTGTTTCCAAGCAGGATCGTATCGAGCGTTATCATCCCGGTCAGGGGCAGCTCACGGCCGAACAGCGTCCAGGTGTCGGGCAGGAACAACGTCGAAGCGATACGCCCGCTGGTCGGGAACACGTCGAGGTACGTCGAGAACAGCAGGATGAGCAACGGTCCGGACCAGAATATCGGGACCGAGATACCAGTCAGCGCCCCGATCCGAGTGACGTGGTCAGTCAGTGAGTCCTGCTTGACCGCGGAGATGATGCCCAGTGGCAGTCCGAGCAGGATGCCCGCCGCCTGGCCGTAAATCGCGAGTTCGAGCGTGATGGGGAGCCGGTCCGAGATGACCGAGCGGACGCTGTTCCCGCGGCTGATGCTGTAGGACTGGCCGAAGTCGAACCGTGCCGCGTCCCACAAGAAGCCCAGATACTGTTCCCAGAGCGGCCGCCGAAGTCCCAGCTCAACACGTATCTGTTCTAGCTGTTCGGCCGACGCTCGCTGGCCGGCAATAATGATAGCCGGGTCCCCCGGAGCCAGGTGGAGGATCGCGAAGACGACCGATGCGACGCCGAACAGGACTGGGATGAGCAACAGCAGCCGCTTGATGACGAACCGTGGCGGTACCACCGGCTCGACCAGCCTGAAAAGAAACTGTGTCCAGTTCATTCGAAAGTTCTCTTAGAGCGCTACTGCAGCTCGACCGTGTTAAGATACGGGCCACCGACAGAGCTGACGGTGTAGGAGTCTTCAACGACAGTCTCGTTGACTGCTCGGAGCGTCTCGGCGTAGTCGAGGAACACCCACGGAGACTCGTCGTAGGCTAGCTGGCTGGCCTCTTCGTACATCGTCTCGCGGTCGCCCTCCGCGTAGGTCCGCTGGGCTTCCCGGACGAGTTCCATGTAGTCGGTGTTGGCCCAGCCGGACACGTTGAGGGTGTTGTACCCGTCAGAATCGAAACTGACCCAGTCCTGCCCGTCGGGGACGGCGTCCATCTCCACCTGTGGGTCCAGCAGGACGTACAGGAAGTTGTCCGGATCGGCATTGTCGGTGTACCAGCCGAGGAAACACGCGTCGTGTTTCCCGGCCGACGTGTAGTCCAGATACGGCCCGAAGTTGGAGAACTGGTTGATGTTGACCGTCAGACCGATTTCCTCCAGGTCCGACTTCACCTGATTCGCCGTGTTGACCGGGCTGGGGTTGTATCCCCGAGGGTTCGAGAACGTCGCGAGTTCGAACTCGAAGCCGTCGCCGTAGCCCGCCTCTTCGAGCATCGATTGCGCCTGCTCCTTGTCCGTCGGATACGGGTCGAGGTCGTCGTTGTGTCCGAGCACGTCCGGCGGGAGCGGCTGGGAGGCCTGCGTTGCAAAGCCCTGATAGATCTGGTTGACGATGGCCTCGGTGTTGACAGCGTGGGCGATGGCCTGGCGGACCTGCCGGTCCCGGAACGGCTCGAACCGCGCCATGTTCATCGCCATGTAGCCGTGGTTGATGCCGTCCTTCCGCAACAGGGTCGCCGTTCCGCTTTCCTCGGCGCGCTGGAATCCGGAGGAGTCGAGGTTGTCCGTGATGTGTGAGGCCCCGTTGATGACGTCCTGCACTCGCGTGCTGTTTTCGGTGATGGTCTTGAAGATGACCGTCCCGACGTTCGGGCCGTCACCCCAGTAATCGTTGTTGGCCGTCAACCGAATACGCTCGTTCGGGTTGTCAAGGGTATCGAACTGGAAGGCCCCAGTGCCTGCGGGTTCACTTCCGAGGTCGGCCTGACTGTCGCCCAGCGATTCGATCTGGGCTTTCGAGAGGACTGCCGAGGCGAACATCGCGAGGTTCCGCAGGAACGGCGCGAACTGCTGTGTAAGCTCGATTGTCAGCTCGTAGTCCTGACTCGCGTCAACGCTTTCGATCCAGTCGCCAAGCGTGAACGGACCGTACCCCGACCGGGTATCATCGCCGAGGTAGTACTCGTAGTCGCTCTGGGTGAACCGCTGCCAGGTCGCCTTGAAGTCTGACGCGGTGAACTCCTCGCCGTTGTGGAACATCACACCCTCTCGGAGGGTCAGCGTTGCGGTGGTTCCCTCGAGAGTGTAGTCGGTTGCGAGCGCGTCTTCGAGCTGGCCGCCGCTCCCGGCTGCGAACTGGATGAGGGTGTCAAACACCTGATTGGTGACCTTCGCCACCTCGCCGCTGGTCGACTGCTGTGGGTCGTAGTTTTCCGGGTGGTCACCGCGGGCGTACACGAGCGTCTGGTCGCTTCTGCCGTCCCCGCCGTCGCTACCAGTGCCGTCGCCACCGTCTCCACCTTCGGTTCCGCCACCATCACCGCCGTCGCCGGAACAACCTGCGAGCGTTGCGGCTGCCGCGGCACTGCCGGCCGCGGTAAGGAAGCTTCGTCTGTCGATAGAATCACCGGATGACATGGGACTTTGTTCAAACAGATCTATTATAATTGTACCGGATAGAACAATGATTCTGCTATATATCTCCTGAGAGTTATGTGCAGCTAAGTAATATTATTCAGGTACTGTCGCTGTCATTCTGGTCGTAAAGGTGACACGCTGCTGGGTGGGAGTCCGGCTGGAGTTCGGGGTGCTGTGTCTCACAGACGCTCTCGAATCGATCCTGTAGCACCGATGCGGCGGCGTCCCAGTCCTCGTCCGCGAGATGCTCAATCGACGTTTCGACGACGCGGCGGTTCTCTCCGGCCAGGTCCGTTTCGAAGAACCGGTCGAACATCGTCTGTTTGAACGCGGACATCGGCACCTGTCCCCTGCCGCTCGGCTGCTCGGTGAGGTTCGCGCCGCCGTCCGTCGCCGCTGTGGCGCTGTCGGCGTCTCCGGCCTGCTCCCGAACTGCATCGATGGAGATGGCCTCGTCCTCGACCCGTTGCCGGTAGTCCATTACCTCGCGGTACGTCTCCTGCTCGATGTCGATATCTGGTGGGATGACCTCGGGACAGCGAGTCCGGAAGTGACAGCCCGACGGTGGGTCAATCGGTGATGGAACGTCGCCCTTCAGCAGTATCCGGTCGGCTTCCACGGTCGGGTCTGGTTCCGGAATCGCCGACATGAGCGCTCGCGTATAGGGGTGTTTCGGGTCCGCAAACAGGTCCGGCGTGTCGGCGACTTCGACCACTTCGCCGAGATACATCACCGCGACGCGGTCACAGATGTGGCGAACCACGCTCAGATCGTGAGCGATGAACAGGTACGTCAGGCCGAACTCATGCTGGAGGTCCTCCAGGAGATTGATTATCTGGGCCTGCACGCTCACGTCCAGCGCCGAAACGGGCTCGTCACAGACGATGAAATCGGGGTCGACGGCGAGCGCGCGGGCGATGCCGACGCGCTGGCGCTGTCCGCCGGACAGTTCGTGCGGGTAGCGGTCGTACTGGTCTGGGTCGAGTCCCACCGCCTCCATGAGGTCCGCCACGCGCTCGACCCGCTGCTCGCGGCGTGAGCCGTCACCGGTGTCTTCCGGGAGGTCATGAATTTTCAGCGGCTCCATAATCGTCTGGCCGACGGTCATCCGTGGGTCGAGGCTGGACATCGGGTCTTGGAAAATCATCTGCAGGTCCCGACGCACCTCTCGCAGGCCACTTTTATCAAGCTCCGAAAGGTCTTGCCCGGCGAAAACTACTTTCCCATCTGTCGGTTCGAGTAGCCGGAGGATGGTTCGCCCGGTCGTCGATTTCCCACAGCCGGACTCGCCGACGAGCCCCAGCGTCTCGCCCTCGTAGATGTCCATCGAGACGCCGTCGACGGCCTTGACTGACTCCGGCTCGCGGCCAATGTACTTGTCCAGCAGGTCGTCGGCCCGCGAGAAGTGCTTTTTCAGCCCGTCGACTTCCATGAGCTGTCTGTCCGTTCGCGTCGTCTCCGTCGCGGCAACGCCGGTGTCGCCGGTGCCGTACTCGCTCGTGTCGAACGATTCGTGGATGCACTTCGAGCGGTGGGTGACATCGTCCGGACCGTGCTGGAGAGACGGAATCTCGCCCTCACGACACTCGGGTTCGGCCCATGGACAGCGGTCGGCGAAGTGGCAGCCACTGGGCATGTCGATGAGGCTGGGGACGTTCCCTTCGATTGGCGTCAGTCGCTCTGTCCCCTCGCCCGGTATCGATTCGAGGAGCGTGTACGTGTACGGGTGTGATGGGTTCTGGAATATCTCCTCGACCGGCCCTTCCTCGACGATTTCGCCGGCGTACATCACGGCGACGCGGTCGCAGGTCTCCGCGACGACGCCGAGGTCGTGCGTGATGAACAGCACCGACATCCCGAGGTCCGCCTGCAGGTCGTCGATGAGGTCCAGAATCTGCGCCTGAATGGTCACGTCGAGCGCCGTCGTCGGCTCGTCGGCGACCAGCAGCTTCGGGCGGCACGCCAGCGCGATGGCGATGAGCACGCGCTGGCGCATCCCGCCGGAGAACTCGTGGGGGTACTCGTTGACACGGTCGGCCGGTTCCGGGATACCGACCTCCTCCAGCAGCGAGATAACGTCAGACCGGATCTCCTCGTCCATCTCGCTGCCCCGGCTGATCGAGGGCGTGATCTCACGGACGGCGTTGAACCACGAGTCGTTTCGCTTGCTCCCGTAGCGGTGAAGGCGCAGGCTCTCCGCGACCTGTTCCCCGACCGTTATCGCGGGATTCAGCGAGGTCATCGGGTCCTGGAAGATCATCCCCATATCGCCGCCGCGGATGTCCCGCATCACCCGCTCCGGGGCTGCCGTCAGGTCAACGTAGCCGTCGGTAATCGTGACGGGCGCGTCACCGGTCTCCGGGAGGGCCTTCTTTGGGGCTTCCTGAATGAACTGCTTTGCCAGCGTCCGGTCATCGGCCGTCGTCTCAAGCGACGCGGGGAGCCGACTCCGGTCGACCGTCGCCGCGTCGATGGTGATGAAGCCGCTGCCTTCGTCGGCTGTCCGTACTGCCTTCGGATACTGCCGGGACAGCCGTGTGACTGTCCCAAGTGCGCCAAACCGGATCTGCCCGCCGGCGATGTGCCCGGGCTCGTCGACGATATCCATTGCCGATAACGCTGTGACAGATTTCCCCGATCCGGATTCGCCGACCAGACCGACGGTTTCCCCCTCCCTGACAGTGAGGTCGATGCCGTCGACGGCTTTGACGGTGCCGCGGTCCGTCTCGAACTGGGTACGGAGGTCAGATAATGTTAAGAGGTCGCGCATCTGTCCCCTTCTTCTCAAAATACCAGTAAAACTGTTGTGCCACTGTCCCACCAACAATTTATCCCGGCCGCCGCCACACTCGACGTATGAACGACCCTGCCGACCCCGAATCTAACCCCTTCGACCGTGTCGTCGGTCACTGGGAGCAGGTCATCGAGGATATGGCTGCGACGGCCACACAGTACCGAGACGACGGGCGCGAGGCTATCGAACTCCACCCCGGCGACGTGACGGTGCTGACCGGTGAGCCGCGGACGATGGCCGAACAGACCGGCGAGTACGAGCCCGAAACCCGGCGACTCGGCTTTGATGTCGTGGTTCCCGGCGATGAGTTCCGGCGCGTCGCCGACGCGCTCGAAGACCGCACCGTCGAGCGCAGCGAGGTGTTCCGGGCGACCGACGACGGGATGGTGTTCCTGCTTGTCGCGCTGGAATGTGGCGACGACCTCGCCGTGCTCGTGCCGCTATACTACGACCGGACCGAGCGCGCGGACCTCTCGCAGGTCGCCGCCGACCACGGACTGTACTCGCATATCCGACCGCTTAGCGACGACGAGGTAGTTACCGTCACTCACGAGGACCCTGAGCCGTTCTTCCCTGACTGAACGCCAGTCTAAGACCGGTCCCCAGCTGCGTGACTATGACTGCTCACGCACCTGGGTCAATCGGTACGCCGGCACGTCGAAGGCGATGCCATAGAGCACCCGGTTACCGATGACACCGACACCGAAGCCCGAGAGGACGGCCGCGAGTACGAGTGTTATCGGCGCATCGGAGAGCGTTACGAGGCCGGCAACAGCCCCGGCAAGCACGACGAACGACGCCAGTGCGGCGACCTCCGGATAGACGCCCGGGACTGCGTCGTGTTCGACGACAGCCACTGCGATACCCGTCAGGAGACCGAACCCGACAACCACCGGCAGTACGTCGAACAGGGCTGTCCCTGCCTCAGCATAGCCAAGCACCGCGCCGCCGATGCCGATGGCCAGGTCGGTCCGTAGCACTTTCTGTGTCGCTTCGTGGACCGACATCGACGGCTGGGCGTCGGGGTCGATGTCGTCCATCTCAGCCGTGGCTACTCGTCAACCTGGAATTCATTGCCACACTCCGGACAACACACCTCGTCGTGTCGCAGCGCCGCCGACTGCTCGCGGACCTCCCGCATCACCGAGGAGATCCGGTCTTCGGCCTCCATCTCGTCTTCGACGGCGAGGTCGACGCCCTCGACTTCGAGGAGGAATTTTGCGACTTCGGTAGCCTCGTACATCACGTCATCGAGGTCCTCAGCGGTGAAGAAGTCACACATCGCGCCGTAGAGGAACGTCGCGCCGGCCTTCCGGACTTTGTCCTCGAAGGCAGCGCGGGCCTGATTAACCGCCTGTGGCGTGTACGTGTCCGTCATGAACGGGACGAGTTCTGGGAGGTTCTCCCCGATTTTCGTCATCTCGACGCCAGTTTCGGTCCGGAAGTCAGCACAGAGGCGGGCGATGGCCCACTCGCGGGCGGTGATGTACGTCCGGTCCCGGAGGAAATCGTTCGCGCGGTCGTAGGTCCCGCCCTCGATTTTCTTGAAGCGGTCGTACTTCTGTACGTCGGACGGGACGTCACTGGCTTCAGAAACCGCTGTCCCGCTGGTTGGCTCGGCCGGTGCTGTCCCCTCGGTGGCCGAGTCGGCGGGGCCGCTTTCCGTGGTCTCGCCGTCGTCGGCCCCGTCATCCGCGGCCGCCGGGTCGTCCGGCTGGTGGCCGGCCGAACCGTCGTCTGCCGCCTCGACATCCGTCTCGTCCGGCGGTGCGCCCTCAGTCATAGCCGGGAATGCGTGCCCGCGGTGAAAAAGGGTATCGCCGCCGCCCCGCTGTCATGGTCTTTCCCCGACAGTTCAGCCGGGTGGCTTTTTTACCGCTCCCATGCATGGCCCGACTATGAAAATACTGCTCGGTGTCGGAGGCAGCGAACTGTCCTACCAGGCACTGACCGAAACACTCGACCGCGTCGCGGAAACAGGCGACGAACTGACCGTCGCTGTCTTCGACAACGAAGACAACGACGCCGACCTCGAAGCGGTCCAGCAACGGATACAGGAGCGTATCGACGAAAGCGGGCTCGAACCCCCGATTCGCCGTGTCGAAGGCACCTCACCGGGAAGTGAGCTGGTGAACATCGCTGAGAGCGAAGGGTTCGATAGAATCGTCCTCGGCGGTGGCGGCCGCTCGCCGCTCGGAAAGATACAGCTCGGCCCCATTGTCGAGTTCGTCCTGCTGAACGCACAGACGCCGGTGACTCTCATCCGATGACTCGCACCTACCCAGACGAACCCGCCGAAGAGTTCCCACAGCCACCGCGGACGATCACCGACCGCGAGGACCGCTCCATCGACGTCATCCCTGCGGACGACGCCGATACGGAGAGCCTCGTCGAGATGTACCTCGACTTCGACCCCGCCGACCGGGCGCAAGGCATCCCACCGGTCAAAGAGGAAGCTATCCGCGAGTGGCTCGACACGATCCTCAACGGCGACTGTGTCAACGTCGTTGCCAAACACGACGACACTGTCGCCGGCCACGCGACGCTGGTCCCGGACAACGAGGACGAGCACGAACTCGCTATCTTCGTGTTACAGGCCTACCAGGGTGCTGGTATCGGGACAGCGCTGGTCGAGACGCTGCTGGGTCAGGGACAGAGTAAAGGCATCGACCACGTCTGGCTCACCGTCGAGCGGTGGAACGACCCGGCGATCTCGCTGTACGAGAAGGTCGGGTTCGAGATCAGTAGCGCCGAGAGCTTCGAAATAGAGATGGCGATCCGAATCTAAACGGTGAGGACCGGCTGGCTAGCGTATTCGATGACGTAGATCGCCGCGCGCCCGACGGCCTCTTCGCTTCCTTCCTCGCGTGGGACGACGATGAAATCCGAATCGAGGTCCTCCGCCACGTCGAGGACGACGCTGCCCGGCGTCTGCATGAGTCGTGTCTCTGAGAACGCGGTCGCGGACGACGTTTCGAACACGCCGTCGTGTGCGTCGCGGAACCGGTCTCGGATGCTCTCGGTGAACGCCTGGTGCTCCTCGGCGATCGCGGTCGCGCTCACGTCGCCGCTATCGATATCCTGGTGAAGTCGTTCGTCGATGACGAACAGCAGGTGGAGGTCGGCGTCATACCGCTCCGCAACGGCGATCGCGTACTCGGCCGCTCGTTCCGACTGGTCGCTGCCGTCGACCGGCGCGAGTACGAGGTCGATATCCATCACTCGCCACTGTGACCCCGGTCGGCAAAAATCCACCGGGGTTCGAGCCGGTAACGTCGTGTCATACGGCGAGTCCCTCGCCGTGACCAACAGTGTATTTAGTCGCGGCTTCGATGCGTGGTGTATGTTCGATACGGTGGTCATCGCCACGGACGGCTCCGGCAGCGCAGAGCGGGCCGTCGAGGCGGCGCTGGACCTGGCAGCACGCTTCGACGCAACTGTCCACGGGCTGTACGTCGTCGACACCGGCGAGGTTGAGACGACTCCCGAAGAGGTTCGCGAGGCGCTGGAGCGCGCGCTGGCGACCACTGGCGGCCGCGCCCTCTCGTTCATTCTGGAGGCCGCCGACGCCGAGGCAGACGAGGAACTCGTTACTGCTGTTCGGGAGGGCGACCCGGCCGACGAAATCTGCACGTACGCAATGGAACACGACGCCGATGTCATCGTCAGCGGGACCCGTGGCCGCCACGGCGAACACGGCTATCTGCTGGGCAGTGTCGCCGAGGAACTCGTCCGGGAGGCTCCCATGCCGGTGCTGACGGTCCGCCAGCTCGAAGGCGAGCCCAACCCAGAGCGAACCGAGGTCTGACGCGCTGCTCGAAGCGCCACGGGATAGGCCACACCGTCCGATCGGCCGGGTACACGCTCCAGACCGGGGGACCGATCGTCGTCGAGGATCTGCGCACTGAGGACCGCTTTAGCGGCCCGCCGCTGTTACTGGACCACGGCGTCGTGAGTGGTATCAGCGTCGTCATCGGCGAGACCGACGACCCGTGGGGCGTCATCGGCACCCACTCGACCGACCAACTCACGTTCACCGACGACGACGTGACGTTCGTCCAGAACGTCGATAATCTGCTTGGCAACGCTATCCAGCGCCACCGGTCTGAGCAGCGCCGGCGCGAGAGCGAGCGTCGATTCCGTGAGATCGCGGAGGTGAGTCCCGACACGATATTTCGGCTGGACATCGACGGCGTGTTCACCTTCGTCTCCCCGGCCATCGAATCGCTTCTCGGTTACTCTCCCGAGGAACTGGTCGACACTCCCTTCCGGAGCTACGTTCCGGAAGAGCGCTTAGAAGCGGCGTTTGACGGATTCTCCAGGGTCGCGGCTGGCGAGACCGTCCGCGAATTTGAACTGCGCCTCACCGACGCAGACGGGGAGCCAGTCTATGTTGAGGTCAGCGCCAGCCCGGTCACACACGACGGGTCAGTTCGGTTCGTGCAGGGACTCGTGCGGGACGTAACTAACCGGACGAAACGCGAGCGACGGCTCGAACGGCTCAAGGCACAGTACGAGACCCTTATCGAGAACCTGCCCGAGATGGGCGTGTTCCTCTTCGACCGCGACTGTCGGTACACCGTCGCCGGCGGCGGCGAAATTTCGTCTGCCGGGCTCACGCCGGCTGATTTCGAGGGCTCGAAACCCCACGACCTGTTTTCGGAGGCAATTGCCGACGAACTCGAGCACTACTACCGCGAGGCGCTCGACGGTCATTCCCACAGCTTCGAACAGCAGTATCGGGGCAAGCACTACCGGGTCCAGACGGTCCCGGTTCGGGACGACAATGGGGAGGTCATCTCCGGGCTGGCGGTGTCGGAAGATGTCACAGCCCGCAGAGAGCGCCAGCGGACGCTGGAACGCCAGAACGAACGTCTCCGGGAGTTCGCTGGCGTGGTCAGCCACGACCTCCGGAATCCGCTCAACGTCGCGCAGGGACGACTAAAGCTAGCTCGGGCGGAATGCGACAGCGAGCACCTCGACAACGTCGCCGCGGCCATCGAACGGAGCAACAGGCTCATCGACGACCTGCTGACGCTCGCCAGCAGCGGGGACGAGGTCACCGAGACGGCGTCGCTGGACCTTGGAGCAGTCGTCGACGGATGCTGGCAGAACGTTCCGACGGACGGCGCGACACTTGTGGTTCGGTCGGAACAGACGGTCGTGGCGGACCGGGGGCGGCTCGAACAGCTACTCGAAAACCTCGTTCGGAACGCCGTCGAACACGCCTTCCCACAGTCTGAGGTGTCGCTGGACGCCGCCGAAGGGGACGCGAGCGACCTGACCGTGACCGTCGGTGCGCTTGAGGACGGGTTCTACGTCGAGGACACTGGCCCCGGAATCCCGCCAGAGGAGCGTGACGACGTTTTCAAGGGTGGCTACTCGACTGCCGCGGACGGGACCGGATTCGGGCTTCGTATCGTCAGGCAAATCGCCGAGGCCCACGGATGGACAGTTACCGTCGCTGACGGCGAGCACGGCGGCGCGCGGTTCGAAGTTCGCGGCATCGAGACGACGTGACCGATGCGCTGACACACCGCCGTGGCAGCACCCTGTCACAGTCGAACCCGACGGCTTCTTGACGCCCCACCCGCTTGCTGTGGCATGGACGATTGGCTCATCGACGACGACCGCCTCTCTATCGGCCGCAAATCTGTACTCCCCGGTGAGGGGTTCTTTATTCCGGATTCCTACGAAGAAGAGCAAGCCGAAGCCGAAGCCGCCGAGACGCTGCAGGACGCCGGCGTCATTGTTATCGCCGACCCCGACGCTGACGGACTGGCCTGTACCGCGCTGATTCGCGAGGCCTACGGCGAAGGCGCGCTGCTGCCCGCCGGCCCGCATGAACTCACGGAGGCGCTCGAATGGACCGCCGAGTACGCCGACCCCGACGCGACCGTCTTCATCTGTGACCTCTGTCCCGACCGCGAGTCCGACATCGCCCCGCTCGATTCACTGGTCGACACCGCCGAGCGGGTCGTCTGGTTCGACCACCACCAGTGGCCCGACGACCTCGCCGCCGACGTGGACGCGGCCGGCGTCGAACGCACCGTTGGCGACTCTGAGGAGGTATGTACCGCCGACGTGGCGCTGTCGGAACTCGACTACGACTTCGACGAGCAGTGGGCCGACCTCGCCGCCGTCACCCGCGACCACGACCTCTGGATCCGTGACGACCCCCGAAGCGACGACCTCGCAGACCTCTCGTACTGGAGCGAGCCAGAGGAGTACATCGAGGCAGTTCGGGACCACGGCCCCGACCTCTCCCCGGAGTTCCATGAGTTCCTTGACGAGAAGCGCGTCGAGAAGGAGGCACTCATCGAGAAGGCCGTCGACCGGGCCGAACTCCGCGACGTAGGCGAGTGGACAGTTGGCGTCACCTACGGCCGCTGTTCGCAGAACGAGGTCGCCGAAGCCCTCCGCGAGCAGGGCGCGGACGCCGCCGTCATCGTCAAACCCGCCGGCTCTGCCTCCATTCGCGGGACGGACAGCTTCGAGCGCGCCCACGAGGTCGCCCAGCAGGTCAACGGCGGCGGCCACCCGAAAGCCGCGGGCTGCAAGCCCGACATCTACGACGACATGATGGATTACGCCCACCACTGGACGACGCAAGGGGCCGTTGCGAAACAGGCTATCGTGGACGCGTTCCGGCGGTTGCCTGAGGAAGAAGAGGAAGGTGTCGATACCGACCGATAGGTGGACTCGCGAGTGAAGTGGGCGGTGTATCGTCGCCCGACGCAACGTTGATTTGCCCCTCAGTCGTCACTTCTGGGTGATGCCCGAGTCCCTCCAGACGCGAATCTGGCGCGAGACAGCTGTCCGACAGCGTCTCAGTAGCGCCGTCGCTGTCGGCGCGACGCTGCTGGTCCTCGACGGCTCAATACGGTACGCCGCGGCCGTGGCGGCGATGGCCTTCTGTGTCTGGCTCGCTGCCGACGCCGCTCAGGTCGCTGTCGGCGACTACGCCGACCACGTAGTGTTTGGCCTCCTCGTGTTCGGGTTCGTGGCGTACACGGTCGCGGCCGCCGGCCCGACGTGGGTCGTCGCCACGGGAGCGCTCCTCGGCTGCTGGTTCGTGATTGACGGCGTCCAGCACCTCCGTCACGGCATCACCCGCGACGAGGTCGGGATTTCATATGCGCACGACGGCGGGCCCGTCACGGGCCTGCTGAAGGCACTGCTCGTCCGACTGGCTGAACCGTTCCTGCTGTAAGCTACTCCCCGACGACCCACTTGTCGCTGTACCGTTCCCCGCAGGCACACACCGCGTAGGCGTGGACCACGTCGCCCTCAGCGTAGAGGCCGCCTACGTCCTCGTTCTGTTCTTCGGCGAAGGCGAAGACAAACCGGGTCGTGTGGTTGCTCTCCGGTTCTTCCTCGGCGACCGGACAGACCGCGTCGGTCAGGTCGTCGTGAATGTCGCCCTCCGTGCCCATCGCCTCTTGAGCCAGCCCCATCGGGTCGATGCCCGTCGCCGACTGGAACGCACTCCGGCCGTCGTCGCCCGGCAGGACGAGGATGTGCCCGTCCTCGACTTCGTCAGCGTACTCAGCCAGTGCGCCCGGGTTCGAGACGGCGTCCTCGTGCAGGAAGAAGAGCACGTCTTCAGGCCGCTCGCCCGCCAGAAACTCCGTGTGTTTGGTCATGCAGAGAGGGAGTCACTCGCCGGGCAAAAGTGCCGCGTTCCTCCTGCAAGTCACTATCCCGTCTCAGCCTCACTTTTAGGCACACTCGCCGAATACAGTCGCATATGACAGACTTCGGCGAGTACGTCACGGATATCGTCCACGAACCGACCCAGACCGACAGCCCGGGGTTCGACCTCACCGTCGCTGCGGTGTATGAAGTCGTCGAACCGGGACGAATCGACTTCGGCGGCGGTGAGCTTGATGCGGCTGAAGTGGTGCCTCACGCAAGCGAAAAGCGGAACCCGGACGACGATTACGAGTGGTGGACGCTGCGAGGCGGCCAGTACCTCGTCGAGTACAACGAGTCGCTGACCGGCGAGGCGACGGTGACGCTCCAGCCGCGGACGGCACTGCTCGAACGTGGGGCGACTCACCCGACTCTGCACGTCGACGCGCTCCCGCGCGTGCCAGTATCGGTCGGCAGCGCAGGGCTGAAGCTCAAAGAAAACGCCAGAGTCAGTACGATTGTCGGAGCCGAGGAGTAAGACGACGGAGGCAGTCGCCTGTCAGGCGTTCACATCTTCCAGGTGACGGCTGGCGACGACCTTCCCAGTCGGCGTGAGCGTCGGCCCGTCGGAGCCGTCCTGTACGAGCCCGTCAGCGGCGAGATCCTGGAGAATCATCGACACCTGCGAGGAGTCCTTCCCGAGAATGCTCGCAAGCGGCATTCCGTCCATGTCGCCGGTCGAGTACATTGCGACCAGCACCTCCTTTTTGTCCTTCGTGAGGTCGACGTCTTCGATCTCCTCCATGAGCTCGGCGTACTCACGGCGGAGATAGCGCCCGAGGATGGACATCTTGCGGTTCGATGCCATCGCAGCCAGCGTCGTCATGGCCGTCCCGTCTTTCATGTGCCGGACTGTCAGCACTGGCCGGCCCTTCCCGTTAATCTCCCGCGTGTTCCGGTCGAAGTCTGACACTGTCTTCAGGTCGACGTTGAACGACCCGTCGCTGCGTCGGAACTCGACGTTACCGGGCGTGAGAAACAGCTTCGCGGTCTTGAACGACTCCTCCGTGACGCGACCACCGACACGGGCGCGCTCTTTGACCGTTGTCTCGGTCCCATTGATGATGGCCTTGAACAGTACCGTCCCGAACTTCTCTATTTTCTCGTCGCCGGCTTCGATGGCTGCGACGAGTCGCTTTCCCCTGTGCTCGAAGGCAATCGTCACTGTCGAGTCGAAGAAATCGCCCAGATCGGGCGGGACCTGCCCGACGGCGATGTCGAAAATCGAATCCAGTGGAATCGTCAGCTTGTCGTCCTCGCTTGCGGCCAGTACCAGCCGCTTCTGGGAGAGGACGACCCGACCTCTGATAGGGTCGCCCCGACCGGCCACTTCGGAGTTGAATTTGCCGACGAAATCCGCGATCACTGATTCCGACATTCGTCCGTTACCCGAAGTACAGCAGCACTGATATTGAGCGTTTCGCGCGAGTATCAACAGCAAAAATCGGGTCTATTCAGGAGAACAGCGGCCAACGGCGTCAGTTGTCGAGATTTCGAGCGATATCTGACAGCGAGGAGTCCGGTCCGTCGGTCGCGGTATAGACGACGCGCTTGCCCGGCGTTCGGAGGCCGTACTCCGTTCCGTCAGTGACCACGTCGAGATGCGCTGAGCCGCCAAGTGAGACATCGCTATCGGCGACCCACTCTGCGAGGCGATTTGTCCCGTCCCGTTCGCGGGCCAGTCGGCGGTTGTCGGCAACGTGTGAGAGTACCGGCTCGCCGTCAAGATTCGTCTCGACGACGGCGTGGTACCGGTCGCCGTCAAGTGCGAGGCGGATGGTGTCACCGTCGTCGAAAGCCAGTTCTTCCGGGAGCACGACCCGTGGTCGGTCAGTTCGACCGACCGACTCGACGGGAACGCGATGCGTCTCGACGGTTTCGTGGTCACTGGGAACGCGGTCCGACACGTGACTTACTCGTCGTCGTCGCCGAGGAGGTCGGCCACATCGTCGCTGCCGCGGGCCGTAATTTTTGCGTTGATCTGGCGCGTGTCGTCGCTGACCTCGCGGCCGCGGACGGTGATCCGCTTGCGCTCGCCGTCGGTGGTCGGCTCGAAGCCGACGCCGCCGTCGGACATGATTTCTTTCGTCGTGACGCCGCGAACGTCAGGTCGCATCGGTCGACCCGAAGTGTCCGAGCCGCCGGTCAGTTCAAGCGAGTAGCCATCGAGGCCAACAGCGCCGCCGTCGACCTCGTCGCCGAGCTCGCGGCCGATGAAGCGGTTTGCGTCCTGTCCGTCAACGTCAATCTGGTAGGTGTGGCCGTCCTCCGGGTCGGAGACAGCGACCGTGAATTCTGCCATACCTGTTCTCAATCAACCGCGATTCAAAAACGCGTCGAACCGTCCCGCTCACTGGAGTCGGACCGACCGTCACACGCTCGCGGACAGGCCGGTGATATCCATTGAGACAACCATGCCGAGCTGTTTGTCGCTGCTACCCGTCACTGGCAGCGTTGACAGCCGGTACTGCTTGCCCTCGTACTCCTGTGTCCAGACCTGTGTTTCACCGTCAAGTGCGGCGCGGTACTTCGGCTTCTGTCTCTCGACAACCGCAGGCGGAAACACTTCTGCGAGGGTCTTCCCTTCCACGTCGGCCGGCGTGAGACCGAACGCGCTGAGCCCCTCACCGCGAGCGATAAGGTATCGAAGGTCGTCATCAAACAGGAATACGCCGCCGCCAGGGAAGTTCTCCAGCAGGGTCTTGTACCGTTGCTCTGCCTGCCGGAGGGTTCCTTCGAGCTGTTCCCGCTCGATGGCATTTGTGAGGGTGTTTGCGACGCCTCTGACAAACGTGATGTCGTCCTTGGTAAAGGGGCGCCGCTCACTCGTATGCGCCCCGAGCACGCCCCACGGCTCGGTGGTTGTTCCGATGATGACGCTGATACCACTCACGACACCGTGGTCCAGTAACAGCGACGGACCACTGAACCGCGATTCCGTCCGGAGGTCTTCAACGACGACCGGCTCTTCGGTCTGGAGCGTGTATCCGGCCTGTGATTCCTCGCCGGCCCCGACTGCTGCCTCGCCGACCAGCCCCGACTGCCAGCCGACACCAGCACGCAACAGGAACTTGTTGTCGGCCGGCCGGTACTCAAGCACCTTGCTGTACTCCGTATTGAGGCCTGCTGCTACGGACTCGACAGCCCGTTCGAACAACGCATCGAGGCCACATCCTGTCAGCGCGTACTGGCCGAGGTCAGCGACGGCTTCTTGCTGCTGGACCCGTGTCCTGAGGCGCTCTTCCGCACGGTGTTGTGTGACGAGGTTCGTGATACGGTTCGCGAGCAGCGTGTACCGCTCGGTCCCGCCCCGCTTCTGGAGGTAGTCGCTTACACCCGCCGAAACCGCTTCACTGGCGACTTCCTCGCTTCCCTTCCCAGTGAACAGAACGAACGGCAGGTCCGGATACTCCGCCCGGACGGCCCTGAGAAATTCGATTCCGTCCATGTCTGCCATGTCGTAGTCCGAGACGATACAGTCAAACGGCGCTTCGGTAAGACGCTTGAGCCCCTCGCTGGTACTGGTCGCCGTCTCGACGCTGAAACCGTCGCTCTGCTGTCGGAGAAATTCGGCTGTTGTCTCCCCGAGCCCCGGTTCGTCGTCGACATGCAGTACCGATATCCGGTGGCTGTCGGGCCCGCCCATGACAATCTATGACAAACCGAACGTATGTCCGTCTTGTGGTACACTGTTTCCAAAACCACGCTCATTCAGGGTGTCATCGCCGCTACTGGTCAGCCATTGCGTCGCTTGCGATCGAGCGGCCGCGGGCCTCCAGTTGGACCTCCCGGCGTGTCCGGACCGGTTCGAGGATATCGGACTCCATCAACCGGTCGTACACGTCCTCGACTTCCTCGATCTCCATATCGACGAACTCCGGGATCTTGAACGGTGAGATGCCGGAGTACAGCGCCATCAGCACCTGTGTCTCCTTATCCGAGAGGTCCACGTCGTCGGCGATATTGCGCTGCTCGCCCTGCCGGACGAGCCCCTCGATGAGCGAGACGTGTCGGGGCGTCCCCGTGATGTGGGTTTCGACGCTGGTGCCCTCGATGGTGTGTTCGACCTCCAGCAGCGGTCGCTCGTCGCCGCGGATCGTCTTCTCCTTGGCCTCGACGGTCCCCACGTCGTCGATGTCCAGTTCGACGAACGTGCCGCTGGCGATGGCCAGATTGATGCAGTCGCCGTCGAGCTTGAGCCGCCCCTTCTCCCAGCCGCCGTCCTGAACAACGCCACCCTTGACTGCGGGGTGGTTGACGAGGACGACAGTCTGGTCGAGTAGCGTGCTGTACAGTTTCTCCTGAAACTCATCGGCTTTCTTCGCCGAGATGAGCGTCACGTTCCGGCCGGCCTGCACCTTGATGTAGCTGTCCACCTGTGCGAGTGGCTGGTTCATCTGGCTGGCCGTGACGCTGCTGACCTTCGACAGCGGGATGGTCCGCTTGCCGTCGTTGGTCGCAAGGACGAGCCGCTTGTTCGAGAGCAAAATCCGACCGGGTAGCCACTCGATGTCGTTTCGCTTCCGCCCGTCCGAGACGACCTGAACGAACTTCCCCTTCGTATCGACCAGTGCGTGTTCTCCGTCGCTCATCGGTTAGCCAGCTATCGCTCTCGTGTACGCCCCGCCACGTCTTAATCCACTCGGCTGACTCATCCGCGGCCACCGAGCTTCGAGATGGCCGAGAAGGCCTTCTTCCTGACCACGTCGTGTTCGGTCTCGTCGATGAGTTTATCCAGCGTCTTTCGGGACCGCTCGCTGCCGACCTTCCCGAGGGTGAAGATAGCCTGTCCGCGGATATCGGGGTCGACGCCGTCGTCTTGCACGATTTTGAGCAGTCGTCGCTCCACCATGTTGTCGTCGTCACCGAGTTCAGCGAGACTGGTGGCGGCGAACTGCCGGAGCATCTGGTCGTCGTCGCCGAGCGCGTCGACCAGCGATTCGATGACGCGGTCACGCTCTTCTTGGCTGGTGACCCGGCCGAGCATCCAGGCGGTGTTGCGCCGCTGGGCGGCCTGCGTGCTCTCTTCGAGAATTTCGACCAGCGGCACGACGACGCTCCGGTCGTCCGTGTTCGAGAGCTTCTCGACGACGGTGTCCCGTATCTCGTGGCTCTGGTCAGTCGGGACGTTCGATAGAAGTTCGATGAGCGAGTAGACGGCCGTCCGGCGGACGGCGGCGGAGTCGTCCGAGAGGGCTTCGATGAGATAATCGACCGGCCGGTCGTTGCCGAAGTTCCCGAACGCCCCGACGGCGATGCGCCGGACTCGCTCGTCGTCGTCCTCGTACAGCGGCAACAGCGCCTGAAGCGCCTGTCGGTTCCCGATATTCCCCAGCGCATCCGCCGCCTCGCGCCTGACGCCAGCTTTTGGGTCCGACAGGACGGACTCCAGCGGCGTCGTTGCCCGCGAGTCGCCGATCTTCCCGGCCGACCGGGCCGCTCGCGCCCGCACTCGCGGGTCGGCGTCCTCGAAGCGCTCTGCGAGCTTCGGGACCGCGTCGGCCTGGTCCAGATTCCCGAGGCCGTTTGCTGCTGCCATCCGAAGTTCCGGCACGTCGGCGTCGAGCACCTGCATATACGCCTTCGCCTTCACCCAGTCGGCGGCGTCGTCTTCGAGGTCGACGCCGGCCATACTCCCGATGAGCTGTGTGATCGCGTCGTCACCGAGTTCGTCAAGCGAGTCGATAGCCGCCCCGGTGATCGCGTCGCTATCGCTCTGTGCCGCGTTCACGAGCGCGTTGACCACGTCGCGCCGGTCGTCGTGGTCCTCGAAGTTCCCCAGTAGCTCCGCGGCACGAGTCTTGACCCGCTCGTTGTCGCTCTCCCTGAGGAGGCGGATGAGTTCCTGTGCATTGCCGTCCCGTTCCAGTTCGTAGAGGCTCATTGGTCGCTACACACGCCGGTAGATGCGGTGTCGTTTGTCGACCGCTTCGAAGGAATCCCGGCACTCCGCGGGCAGCGTCTCAGTCATGCCGATCATGAGATAGCCGCCCTCACGGAGTGACCCGCGGATCGTCTCGAAGATGGGGACCTTGAACTCCGAGTCGATGTAGATGAGGAGGTTCCGGCAGAACACCAGATCGAAATCGCGCTTGGGGTCGCCTCGGATGAGGTCGTGTTGCTCGAACGTGACCATCTCTTTGACTTGGTCCCGAACCTGAAACGTGTCGCCGTCCTGCTCGATGTATTTCGTGTAATCGTCCAGCGGTTCCAGTTCATCGGCGATGTCGGTCGTCTGGGAGGTCGCGTAGGTCCCCTTGCGGGCCTCTTCGAGGATGTCGGCGTTGATGTCTGTCGCCGTGATCTCGACCCGACGGGCATCGATCTCGGGGTCGTCGAGTGCCAGCATCGCCGCCGAATACGGCTCGCGGCCGTCGGCACTCGGGGCCGACCAGAGCCTGACGCGACGGTTGTTCTCCGTGAGTTCTCGGAGGACCGGCCGGAGTCGCTCCCACGCCTCCGGATTCCGGAAGAAGCTGGTGACGTTGATCGACAGCGAATCGAGCAGTTCCTCACGCTCGCCGTTGTCGCGTTCCAGCAGTCGCTGGTATGTCTGGTAGTCCTCGGTGTCGGTCCGACGCATCCGCGCGGTGATGCGGCGGTCGAGATACGAGTCGTTGTAAAAGCCCGACTCGAAGTCCATCTCTTCGCCGATGAACTCTACAAGGTCGTTGAAAGTCCGCTCGCTGCCTTTGTTCATAGCGTCACCACGTCGAGGATGTGGACGATGTTCCCGTCGCCGAGGACGGCCGTGCCCGAGAGGCCGGGTGTTCCCGAGAGGATACCCTCCAGGGGCTTGACGACGACCTCTTCCTGGCTGTTGACCGAGTCACAGTGGAGTGCGACCTGGCGCTCAGACTCGCGGATGCGGACGAGCATCCCGTCGCCGTTGGCTGTCTCGCCCTCGATGTCGAAGGTGTCATCCAGGTGGATGACCGGGTAGATCTCGTCGTTGTGCTTGATGACTTCCTGACCGTTGACCTGCTTTGCCTCTTCCGTCCCGGTAATCTCGTCGACGTTCTTGATTGGGACGCCGTACTCCTCGCCGCCGACCTTGACGAACAGCACCTTGACGATAGCCATCGTCACCGGGAGGCGCAGTGAGACAGTCGTTCCCTCACCCGGTTCGGAGTCGACGCTGACCGACCCGTCGAGCTGGGAGACCGTGTCGTGGACGACGTCCATTCCGACGCCGCGCCCGCTGGTGTCGGTCACTTCGTCGGCCGTCGAGAAGCCGGGATGGAACACGAGGTCATACACCGCGGAGTCGTCCATCGCGTCCAGTTCCTCTGGCGAGCGGACGCCTTTCTCGATGGCCTTCTCTCTGATGCCATCCACGTCAAGCCCGGCCCCGTCGTCTTCGACTTCGATGATAACGTGGTCGCGCTCGCGGGAGGCCCGGAGCGTGATGTGGCCGGTGCGTGACTTGCCCGCCTGTTCGCGCTCTTCGGGCGACTCGATGCCGTGGTCGACTGAATTCCGCAGGATGTGCATCAGCGGGTCCGAAATCTCGGTGAGGATGGTTCGGTCGAGTTCGATGTCCTCGCCCTCGATTTCAAACTCGATGTCCTTGTCGAGTTCGCGTGCGAGGTCCCGGACGAGCCGCGGGAACTTCCCGACGACTTTCTTCAACGGGATGAGCCGCATATCCATCACTGTGTTCTGAAGATTCGCCGTGATCTTGTCCAGTTCGTTCAGCGTCTCGCCGGTGGAGTCGAGGTCGTCTTTCTCGACGCCACGCCGGAGCTTGATTCGGCTCGTGACCAGTTGCTCGACGAGCCCGTGAAGGTCGTCGAGCTGGTCCACGTCGACGCGGACGGATTTGATTTCGTCGACGCTGTGTTCTTCTTCGGCCCCTGGGTCGGGGTCCGAACCCGAATCCGAGCCCGCCCCGCTATCGTCGGCAGCATCGGAGTCGGTGCCTGTGCCGCTGACCAGTTCGTCGGTCACGTCCGTTACGTCGAAGCTGTCGACCTTCCCAGTCGTTCCCAGTTCGGCGTCGACAGTCGCCGCGTCGGGGCCGTCGAGGTACAGGACGAACGTGTCCTCGAACTCGCCGTCCTCGATATCGGCACGGCTCGGACTCGAATCGAGAATGTCGAACCGCCCCTCGATGGACTCGACGGCCAGCATCGAGTCAACGCCGAGCATATCCGACTCTCCGACACTGATTTCGGCCTGCAGGACCCGCTCGTCGACGGCATCGCCGTCGATGTCGGCATCGCTGACGCCCGCATCCGTGGTGAGCGACTCGTCGCTGTCCGACGAGCCGTCGTCTGTCGTTTCGGTGTCACCCGCGGCGGCGGCCCCCTCTTCGAGGACGGCCCGGAGCTCTTCGACCATCTCGTCGGTCTCCGTCCCCGATTCGCCGTGCTCCTCGATCTCCCCGACGATAACTTCTATCTGGTCGACGCCGGCGAAGACGAGGTCCATCAGGTCCGGTGTGACCTCCATTTCGCCCTGGCGCATCTCGTCGAGCAGGTCCTCCATCGCGTGCGCGAGGTCTGCTGCGTTGTCAAAGCCCATCGCTCCGAAGTTACCCTTCAGCGTGTGGGCTGTCCGGAAGATCGAGTCCATCGCCTCCGTGTTGGAGGGGTCAGACTCGAGTTCGAGCAGTGAGTTATTGAGTTCGGTAATCGCTTCTTCACTTTCACGGATGAATGCGTCTAAATACTGGTCGTCCATTGTCAGGTCACCTCAGTGGTAATCGTGTCGATAACGCCGTCCGCAATGTCGTCGATAGGCAAGACAGTGTCCACACAGCCCGTCTCGGCGGCGCGTTTTGGCATGCCGTACACCGCGGACGTGGCCTCGTCCTGTGCGATGGTCTTGCCACCGGCCTGCTTGATGCGCCGAATCCCGTCCGCGCCGTCTTCGCCCATCCCGGTGAGGATGAGCCCGACGAGTGGGTCGTCGATGGTCTCTGCGGCCGTCTGCATCGTCACGTCGACGGCCGGACGGACGCTGTTGACCGGTTCGTCCTGTGTCAACTTCGTCCGCAGTCGGCCGTTCCGGTAGTTTTTGACCTCCATATGCCGGTCACCGGCGGCGACAAGTCCCTCGCCGCCGCCGATGCGTGCCCCGTCGGTGGCCTCCTGAACCTCGTAATCGCTTCGCGTGTTGATCCGCTCGGCGAACCGGCCGGTGAACCCTTCCGGCATGTGCTGGATGATGAGCACCCGCAAGTCGGCCTCGATGGGGAGGTTCTCCATAACCTGTTCCACCATCTTCGGGCCGCCGGTCGAAGAGCCGATGACGAGCGTCGGGTTCGCGACGTAGGTCGTCTGGCCCGACGAGCCTCCGGTCCCTCTCCGGTCAGTGGCCGAACCGCCGGCGGTTGTCGGTGCCGTACCGCTGTCGCTGCCTGTCCCGCTGCGGCTGCCCGTCGCGCCGACATCGACTGCCGCGACAGAACTGACCATCTCGACCAGCTGGTCTTTCAGGCGTGACATCTCCATCGACACCTCACCACCGGGCTTGGTGAAGAAGTCGACCGCACCCTTATCGAGCGCCTCGAACGTCACATCGGCGTTCTCGTCGGTGTGGGCTGACAGCATCAACACCGGCGTCGGAGACTCAGCCATGATGCGCTCGGTTGCCTCAATGCCGTTCATTACCGGCATCTCGACATCCATCGTCACGACATCAGGTCGATGTTCGATAACGGCCGATACTGCCTCCTCGCCGTCACGCGCCTGCGCAACGACATCAATACCGCCATCACTGAGGATATCAGAGATGACACTCCGCATGAAGTGAGAGTCGTCTGCGACCACAGCGCGGACACCATCTGCCATATCACCAACGCTCCCGTCGGACAGGAGACATCGGCGAACGAGACATCCTCATACCTACTTCCAAATCCCGTCCGGCCCCGAAATAAATACTCCGCCCACGTAATCAAAGTTGATAGCCCAGCAGGCACCTTTATGCGCCACTATCCGCGACAGTTTGGATAAGAACTGCAATGGCAGCACAGTCAGCCACCACCGGCCAAGTACTCGAGTTCCAGCTCGGCTCGGAAACGTACTGCGTGAGTATCGACTACGTGACTGAGATCGTCGATATCGGCGAACTCACGTCCGTTCCGAACGCCCCGCCGCACGTCCGTGGCGTCATGGACCTTCGCGGGCGCACGACATCGATTGTTGACCCTAAAGTCGTCTTCGGCATTGGAGACGAGGGTGCGGAGAAGCGAATTATCGTCTTCGACCCGGATATCGTCGAGGAACAGGGTGCAGCTGGCTGGCTCGTCGACGAAGTGTATCAGGTAGTCCAGATCACTCCTGAACAGGTCGACCGGTCCCCCGCGAACGACGCCGGCTCAATCCGGGGCGTCATCAAGCGAGATGACAGTTTTGTTATCTGGGTGGACCCCGCCATCGTCCACGCTGGTGACTGATTCCAGTTTGTTTAGCGACACACCAGCAAGACTTTTTAACATTCCCGACAGAGGAGTATCTAATCAACTTCCAGTTCCTTCCGAAACTATGATTGAGCAAACCAAAACGGGGATCGAGGGCCTCGACGACATTCTGAACGGCGGCATTGTGAAGAACTCGACGACACTGGTGAGCGGCAACCCTGGTGCCGGGAAATCGATCCTCTGCCTCCAGTACATCTACAACGGCGTCGAAAAGTACGACGAGAAGGGCATCTACCTCTCCTTCGAGGAAGACGAGTCGGACCTCCGGGAAGCCGCCGAATCTCTCGGCTTCGACAACTGGCAGGACCACGTCGACAACGGGAACATCAAGGTGTACGACAAGCAGGTGCTCCTGCGCGAGAACGACTTCACCTCCTCGCTGGATATTCTACTGGAGGAACTCGAAGACGGTGACTACGACCGACTGGTGCTTGACTCGCTTGCCATGTTCGAACTGTTCTTCGAAAACGAGAGGGAGAAGCGGACGTATCTCCTGAAGTTCACTGACATCCTCAGCGACAGCGGGCTCACGACGCTGATGACCAACGAACAGGGGGCCGTCTTCCCGGACACCGAGGTCGGACTGGAGAACTATCTAACTGACGGCAACATCTACCTTATCCAGACGCCGACTGACACCGGTGTGAACAGATACGTCTGGGTCGCCAAGATGCGAAAACAGAACATCGAGACGGACATCTATCCGATGGAGATTGACCACGGCGGCATCGATGTCCACCAGAACGCCAGCGCCTTCTCGATGATGAGCGAGGAAGAATCACCAATTTAACGATACGATAGAGCCATTATTACTCCGTAGAACGACGGATACAGCGACACAGACCGCCGTTTTCGCACGGACGCCCCGCAGTGCGTGTTTGTCTTCCTTTCACTCGATATCACAGGCGATACCTTTATTATTGACTGAATTTATGATTTGATAACGATGGATTCAGGGGAGATTCTTCAGACGCTTGGCAATAAATACAGTGCCGAAATCCTTGACGCGACGGATGAACCGGTCTCCGCACAGGAGCTCAGCGACGAACTCGGAATCCCCATCGCGACGTGTTACCGACGGATCGACGAACTGACCGAACATGACCTGCTGGAACTCCACGACAATATTCTCTCTGACGACCGCCGACGTATCAAAGTGTACCGGCGGAACGTGGATGAAGTCCGGGTCGACTTCGACGATGAACTGACTGTCCACATCGAAGAGCGGTCGGAAGTGACCAACAAACTTGACGAGGCGTGGCGGACCCTATCCGAGCGATAGAGCCCCTCTTTTCGCCGTTATCACGAAAGATATTTTCGAGCATGGATTTAATAACGGGTTCGCTGTAGCACTGCACAGTGCTGATGATAGAACTTCTCTATGCCATATCGACGCTGGTATTCGTCGTGGCCGGACTGACAATGGTTGGGATGGCCATGCGGGCGTACGTCCAGACATCCCGGCAGGCGATGCTTCACCTCTCGGTGGGATTTTCGCTTGCAATCGCGGGCGCGGCCGCGACCATGATTAGCGCGTTCATCAATGACTTCGAAGGCGTCCGCTCGTTGCTGCTGGTCAACAGTGGGCTGACGACCTTCGGTTATCTGTTTGTGATGTACAGTCTCATCACGTACGAATGACTGTCCCTGCGTGTGACCCGACCGGCCGACCGGCCGCTTTCAGCTTGCAAAATTAATTTTCAATACTGATTCCGGGTTTTCCGACGATCGCTATACGACCGTGAAATCGGTTCAAATCGACTCTGAATACTATTGAGAAGTACCGTCTAAACCGGCTGAAACCACCGTTATCAAGAATAAAATTTTGAGGGATGATGTTATTAGGTGGTACGTACTCGTTCCGATAGGGTCAGAGCGACCCGGACTACACATGTTCGAACGCATTACAAATCCAGAAGACCGAGGCCAAGTGGGGATCGGGACCCTCATCGTGTTCATCGCGATGGTGCTTGTCGCCGCGATTGCGGCAGGCGTCCTGATCAACACTGCTGGCTTCCTGCAGAGTTCAGCTGAACAGACCGGCCAAGAAAGTAGCGACCAAGTGACCAACCAGATTCAAGTAGCGTCGAAGATTGGGTCTGTGGCGGGTTCGGGCCCGACGGATACGATCATTGTTGAAGGAGAAACCATTCAGTTCGCGATTGACTCAGGATCAACGCTAACTGTCAGTTCAACCAGTGCAGGTGATAGTAACCTCGCAAACCTTGACGGGCAGGATGGTGAAGTTGCCGTTGAGCAGGGTGACGAAATTCGATTCACCCGGGAAAGTACCAGCACAATCTCTGTTACAAACACTGAGACCGGAGCATCAACTACCGTGTCTGAGGGTACCGATACTCTCTCACTTGCGGGCGACTCTGATACTAACGATGACACTGTAACGTTCCAACGGACTTATGAAGACCCGGTCAACGGCGAGGTTGATATCACCTCAGTTACACTTAACGATGGCGAGTCCACTAGCGCGGTCAGTGCTGACCTAGAGAACAGTCAAAACACTGAACAGTACCTCCCCCTGACCGGTGACGATAGTAACAGTGATGACGTGATTGTTAGTGACGGTGAAACGCTCAGTGCCACGTCAGGAAGTTCTGACATCACTGTAGCTTCAAGTACGATCACGATCAATCAGGGCGATGACGTGACGTTCGACGTTATTGCAAATGATGAAGTTCGGATTACGAATGAAAATACTGGCGACAGTGTGTCATTCAACCCATTCGATAATCAAATTGATACTGCTAGCGCACTCACGCTAGAGAATGACGACGGAGACCAAATTATAACCACAAGTTCTGGCCAAATTACGGGTCTAGCTAGCTCTGAAGTTTCACTCACGACCTCTCAGGTGCTACTCGTAAACGAGGACTACAGCACTGGCGGTGGTGGTGTCTCTGAGATTAGCGTCATCGCAATTAAGGGCTCCGGCGCGGACCAGATCAATCTCGAGCAGACGACTATCACCACAATCGGCCCCAGTGGCACGAACACCCTGACCTACGGCGGCAATAGTGCCACCGAAGGTGAGACGTTCGGTGTACAGGCCGTCCAAGACGAGGATGACTCGCTCCCGGTGATGACCGACGCTGACCGCTTCCGCATTATCGTCAACCCCGGGACGCTCGAAACCGGCGAAACGATGACGCTGGAAGTGACGACAGAGTCCGGCGCGACCACCGAAATCCGCGTTAGCGTGCCCAACACGCTATCGGGCGAAACCGCAGTGCAGGTCTAACGCGAGCCGTTCTTTCGCTTGCAGAACTTTTCTCTCTGTTTTCCACCCGCGACCAGCGACAGCTATCTCGTGGGGGCGTCGACTATGCTCTGTGTTCGGTTCTATCATGTAAGCGAAGCTCTACTGCATGCACCTTTTTGCAGGTACGACCTCGATTCTGTTACGTCGTGTCAGTTTCACATTCCCGTCCAAACATCCAGACAGTGACAAGAAGCCCACGCCGAGAGCCCGATACATTTGCGACGTGCTTCGGTTGGACGGATCGAACTCATACACAGGTCAGTGTTTCACACTGTTTCTGTCGCTGTGCGGTCTGTTTCTGTGCGTCGGTACGTTCGTCAACGGCGACATAGCGAACTGCGTCGGCTCGCAGTTATCGTGTGACACACCATATTTCCTCCCGACCAGACTCGGGAGAGACGATTGTAGCAGCCGCCGGATGCACAGACGGCCAAACGCCACGCGGTATGGCTGTCTACTGGTCGAAGTCGGGCGTCAAGAACTCGGGTCAGCACGCCTCTCCGCATCGGTATCCGTGAGCCGGCTCACACTGTTCGGGCGGTCGGCTGCTACTGCCGGCCGTCAGAGCGGGACCGTTGTCTTCCCGTTGAGCGACGATGGGACCGAGACTCTGACCGTTGTCGTCGCGCCGTCAGGTGACAGCAACCGTATCGTGCCGCTTTCGCTCGGCTGGAGCTCGACCCCTGTCAGTGCCGCGAGGTCGATACGCAAGGCTGCCCGGTCGCCGTCGTCGTTCAGGATGTCCCGCGAGAGTGAGTCGTCGTCATCTCTGAGTGGGGTAACCGTAACCTCAGCAGCGGAACCCACCGGCGCGTCGGCCCCGCTCCCGATTGTCGTCCCAACGACAACATCGCTAAGGTCCATGTTCCCGCCCCCTTCCGCTCGCTTCACCACGAGCGTCACCGCTTCGATGCTCTGTCCAGTCGTGTTAACGTGGCCAGTGCTCCCGACGACTTCGGTCCGCGCAATGACCCGGTCGGCGCTTTTGTCGCTGGCCGTGGCCGCGTCGGACTGAAACCCACCGACTACTTCGAACAGTACGCCAGCCGTGGCTGCGGCGATCAGGAGCGCCGCAATCAGGAGGATAATCGACCCGAGAGAGCTCTGTGCCCGCCGTTTAACGGTCGCTCGCTCCTCTCGCCGGTTCGGTTCGCTCACACTGTGAACGTATCCACGACCAGTCAAAACCGTGTCGGCTACCCCTGAGCAGCGACGGAATTATATCATCCCATCTCTCATGTATCTGCATGGCCTCGGGGTCAGACGAACCGAATCCAGAGGACGGTAAGATCCTCTCTCCGGAAGAATTAGACATCGCGGATGACGAGCACGTCACAGAGATCGACGAAGGACGGTATGTCGTCTCCTCTGATGTTCGAACCAACGATTCCTACGGCAATCAGGTTTCGTCTGACTCCACCCCTGACCCGGACCCAGCTCCCGAGCCCGACGCTCCTGAGTTTACCGACGCGAACGTTCACGAGTGGCTCGCCGAGCAAATGGCGAAATCAAACAGCCGGTATGGGTTCGATGTGACCGCGAAGTTTGACGGGAACGTTGACCAGCAACAGGTTGTGTCCAACGACATCATCACCGCGTTCGAGAGTTTCATGCTCTGGTACGGCCGGCAGATGGACGGGTCGACATCGGTCGAGAACGTGCTCGGCATTCTGCTCTCGGAGTCCAACGTCCCAGTCAAACACCCGCCAGAGAGCTTCAAGCGGATGGTCCAGTCGACCGGTCTCTCGCCGGACGACAGTATCGCAGACCTCGTTGAGGCTATCGAAGCACGAGACGGTGCGAAGTTCTAAAGCAGGCACCAGCACACGAAGGCGTTGTACCTGTCATCGCGGTCAGAATCGGAACGCAGTTGCCCGGTTTCGGGTCCCACCGATATCACACGCGATAATTTACGGGACACCTTTATCTAACTCATCACGATATGTAGGCTTGATAGGCATGCCAGACGTACTGATCGCCGACGATTCAGAGTTTATGCGTAACCTCCTCCGCGAGATTCTCGAAGAAGACCACGAGATTGTTGGGGAGGTCGAGAACGGAGTCGAAGCTGTCGAAGTGTTCAAAGAAGAAGGGCCAGACCTGGTGATGATGGACATTGTGATGCCCATCCGGGATGGTATCGAGGCCACGGACGAAATCAAATCTTCCAATCCCGATGCGAACGTCATCATGTGTACAAGCGTTGGTCAGGAAGAGAAGATGAAGGAGGCCGTGAAAGCGGGGGCCGACGGGTACATCACCAAGCCGTTCCAGAAACCCAGCGTGATGGAGGCTATCGAGGACGTCGTTCCCTCATAGATGAACGTCGATATTCAGTCGCTCGGCACGTTCAACCAACTCGCTCACGAGGGGGCTGAACAGGCCACGCAGTCGATGGGCCAGATGACTGGCATCGATGCTGTCGTCGACGTCACCAAGATCACGCTGCTCGACAGGGCTGATGTCGGCGAAGAACTGGCTGGCCGGGACTTCGTCGGAGTCGAGTTCTCTTTCGATGGCGTTCTAGAGGGCGATACTGTGCTTGCCTTCGACGTTGACAGCGCCGGGACGATCACCGAGGAAATGATGCCCGGTAGCAGCGACGACGAGGCGATGGCCAGAAGCGGTATCGAGGAGATCGGCAACATCATGATGAGCGGGTTCATCGACGGCTGGGCCGACTACGTCGGTGCGACCATCGACCACTCGCCGCCGGAGTATATTGAGGAGTCCGGTAGCGACGTGCTCCCTGATGCGCCCGAGAGCGGCGACCACCAGCAGGTGTTCGTGTTCAAATCGGAGATCGAATGGATCGACGAATCGGTGAATTTCTACATCTACATGCTCCCTGAGTACGAATCACTCACGGAGATGATGGTAGAGCACGTCGACACGGACGGCGATGCGATCCCCATCGACAAGCTCCAGACGTTCAACGAGATGACGACCAGAGGCACTCAAAAAGCCGCTGACAACGTCGAAATGATGACCGGTATCCCGACTGAATCGGAGGTGACACAGATCAGTTTCGCTCCCATTGAGGACGTGCCAAAGCAGATCGGCACGGACACGTTCGTCGGGACGGTCGTCGAGTTCACTGGGACGCCCAGTGGCTACCTCATGGTGCTGTTCGACGAGGTCTCAGCAATCAACGTTGCGGAGGCGATGATGCCCATCGAAATGGACAGTGATGAGCTAACTGACCAGCACAAGGCTGCCATCGAGGAGCTGGGGAATATCATGACGAGCGGGTTCGTCGACGGCTGGGCGAACGTCCTCCAGACGTCAGTCGAACATACGCCGCCGCGGGTCGTCCACGATATGGGCCGGGCGATTATGGACCCGCTTGCGGCGCAGGTCGGACAGTATCAGGAGCATGCGTTTATCATCGACTCCCAGATGCAGACCGACGACATCGAGTTTCAGGCTGAGATTCACGCTCTCCCCAACGAGAAAGAGTTGCGCGCCGCCCTCAACGACCTCGATGTCGAGCGGGCGACCGAGACGGGCGCGGACGTCGAACAGATATTCAAATAATGAAAGTATACGATGGTAGCCAAACAGAGAGTCCCGAACAAAGTACGCCCGAGCGCATCAAAGTCGGCATCGCGGAGTACAAGGTGACCACAGAGCCGGCCATGCTAACCACAAGCGGACTGGGCTCCTGTATCGGGATCGCAATATATGATACCCGTAACACGGTGGCCGGACTCGTCCACGTCATGCTTCCGTCGGCGGCTGATATCGACGGCGGCAACCATGCGAAGTTCGCGGACACGGGCATCCAAGCACTCATCGAGGCCATGGCGGATGCCGGGGCGTCGACGGAGGCCATGGAGGCCAAAATCGCTGGCGGGAGCGATATGCTCGACTTCTCCGAGAACGGATCCTCTATCGGTTCGCGCAACGCCAAGAAGGTGCGTGAGACGCTGGACGAACACGGCGTTCCCGTTGTCGGCGAAGACCTGGGTGGCGACCACGGCCGGTCCGTCAAACTCGAAGCGGACACTGGCAATTTCATTGTCAAAAGCGCGAACACGGACTCGATAACACTGTAATGTCTGCGAGCAGTAATCGTGTCTAACGTCTGGCGTCAGACGGGTGACAGCCGTTCGTCTGCCGGGGGCGCACTGCCACACTCTGTTCCCCGGCTTTCAGCTCGAAATTAATCTGAAATGTAACAGGCTAGTACTTGGATCGTTAATTTACCCCATCTGAGCCGGGAAAATGGGATATTATTATCAAATATGATACGCTAAGGGGAATATTCAAGAGTAGAAAAAGCGTGAGATACAAGAGATGAGTAGTCTCGCTCTCGTGCCACTGGCTCCAGCCGTCTCACCGGAACTGGCTGGACTGGCACCCGCCCTCTTTGTTCTGCTGACCGGCGGGCTGGTTGGTATGAGCATCAAGAATATGTTCGATTCGATTCTATCGGACGACGAGAGCGAGAACGCAAGCGACGACGGTGGCGGCGGGATGGCCGACGGCGGCGGCCTGATGGGTGACGACGGTGGCGGTGGCGACGATCTCGGCGGTGGTGGCGACGATCTCGGTGGCCTCGGCGGCCTCGACGACGACGGCGACGACATGGGTGGGTTCGGTGATGACGAGTTCGGCGATATGGAGGACGCGAGCGGGCCTGACACTGACGAGCTGGAACACCGACTCGACGAACTGGAAAACGAGGTCGGTAGCCTCTCCTCGACGGTCAACACGGTGCGGACGGAAAACGAGAGCATCTCCGAATCTGTCGAAGAAACCGAGGAGAACGTCCGGAAGCTGCTCGACATCTACGAGATGGTCACCCGTGGCGTCAACCCCTTCGCCGATGATGTCGACGGCGGCATGGGCGGCATGGGCGAAGGCGGCGGCTCTTTCGGCTTGTTCGACGACGACGGGAGTGACGATACCGAGGAGGACATCGACGACGATGTCGCCAACGCCGACGCAGAAGGGTTCTTCGACGAAGACCTGACGGATGACACTGGCGGTGATATGTCGATGGACGATGGCGGTGTCGACGATATGTTTCCCGATGACGGCGGCGACGACATGGGCGGCTTCGAGGACGACGGCGGGTCGTTCGACGAGGAGTTCGACGACTTCGACGACACGGAGGACGACATGAGCATGGACGATGGGATGAGCATGGACGACGGGGAGAGTATGGACGAGGACAGCGACGATGGTGACGGCGGCAAATCGTTCGCAGAGCTCAAAGACGAGTACGAGTCCGGCGACGCCGAGTGGGCAGAGGGCGAGGAACCTGAGGGCGAATCGGACGACGATGACCTCCTTGCTGACGACGATGACGACCTGCTGGCCGACGAGGGCGATGATCTGCTGGGCGAGGACGATTCGGACGGCGACGCGGGCGGGCTGGAAGACGACGACCTCTTCGACGAGGTCATCGAGGACGATGGGATTGATGAGGCCGAGACGGAAGCTATGGAAGCCGAACCAGAGCCGGAACCGGACCCAGAGCCGGAACCGGAGCCTGAGCCGGTCGCGGAGCCTGAACCCGAGCCAGAGCCGGAACCGGCCGCAGAGCCAGAGCCTGAACCAGAGCCGGAACCGACTGACACCGCGGCTACCGGCAGCGGTGATGCGGCAACGGCAGACGACGGCTCGGACGCGGACGATGACGGGAAACCCTACCTGGCGACGATGCCGGAAGGGTTCGCGGCGGACCTCATCATCGTCGAGTGGCTCGAGTTCCTGGTCCAGCACTCGGGCTACCGTGAGACGGCTCGCGCTATCGACTATTATGAGACTATCGACTGGATCGACGAGTCGGTCGCGGACCAGCTCAAGGAGTACCTCCGCGGCTTCGACGGCGTGAACGACACCGGGGATGGGCTGTCTATCGACCACCACACGGAGAGCCTGCACTACATCTCACAGCTTGACAGTGACAGCGGCGCTGACGCCGTTGCGCTCTCGAAACTGGTGGGGGGTGGTTCCGATGGGATTCAGCGTTAGCGGCTCGGCAGCCGTCATTTTCGTGGCCGCGTTCATCGGCTTCGGGATGTTCTACTCCGCAGCCGCGAACGGCTTCGAACGCGTCAACGACGCCCGCGAGGACCAGCGCGACCGGCTCCTCGACCAGCAAAACACCGATATCTCGCTTGTGTCGGCGACGTGGAACAGCAGCGGGAACGACAACCTTGTCGTGACCGTCGACAACACCGGTTCCGAGACGCTGTCGGTCGAAGCGACCGACCTGCTGGTCGACAACGATTACCGCACAGGCTACGGCACGACGGTCGACGG
The DNA here is from genome assembly GCF_000011085.1 of Haloarcula marismortui ATCC 43049. NCBI lineage: Archaea > Methanobacteriati > Methanobacteriota > Halobacteria > Halobacteriales > Haloarculaceae > Haloarcula > Haloarcula marismortui. The sequence goes on along the minus strand of NC_006396.1, from coordinate 1,953,727 downwards.
TGACGGTTCGACGGACATCTGGGCGTCACAGGAGCGATTAGAGATTACCGTCACCTCGCTCAGTAGTCAGCCCGGCCGGGTGAAAGTCGTCGCCGAGAACGGCATCGCCGAAACGATGGTGGTGAGCTAATATGGCAAGCGTCTCCGTCTCACACCTGATTCTGTTCATCGCGTCGATGGCTATCGCCGCGAGCGTGGCTGGCGTCTTTACGAGCAGTATCGGCGAACTGAGCAACGCTGTTTCGGAACAGGGGTTGGACGTGAGCAGCGACGTCCGAACCGACGTGGAAATCATTTCCGACAGCGGTAGCGACACCATCTACGACAGCGGCGCGAACACAATCACGGTTCACGTCAAAAACACCGGTTCAGAGACGTTGGCTCCGGTCCCCGGGCAAGTAGATGTGTTCGTTGACGGGACCTTCGCCAGTGATTACACGGTAACGCTGGAGCCAAACGGTGGCAACAGCTGGCGGCCCGGTGAGGTCGTCCGCATCGACATCAACGACAACCTCAGCGGCGGCGACCACCGGCTCAAGCTCATCGTCAACGGCGACGAGGAGGTGTTCGAGTTCAACACATGAGTATCGCAAGTACTGACCTATTCTCGCTCGGACTGGACGATCACGACCGGCTGAACAAGGAACTGGGCGGCGGTATCCCACCCGGCAGCATCATCCTCGTCGAGGGTGACTACGGCGCCGGCAAATCCGCCATGAGCCAGCGGTTCACCTACGGCCTCTGTGAAGAGGGCCACGAAGTGACCTACCTCTCGACGGAACTCACTGTTGGGAGCTTCCTCGACCAGATGCACTCGCTGTCGTATGACATGGTCGACCACATCCTCGATGAGGACGTGTTGTTCCTGCACGCCGACATCGGCGAATCGAACGCCCTCACCGGCGGAGACGACCAGACCGACCGGAAGGAACTCCTCAAGCGGCTGATGGAGGCCGAGGTGATGTGGGACGCCGATGTCGTCGTCATCGATACCTTCGACGCTATCCTCAGGAACGACCCCAAGTTCGAAGCTCTCGTCCGGCAAAACGAGGAGCGACAGGCCGCCCTAGAAGTTATCTCATACTTCCGGGACGTCATCTCACAGGGCAAATGCATCATGCTCACTGTCGACCCGTCGACGCTGGACGAGGAGGCTATCGGCCCGTTCCGGGCCATCGCTGACGTGTTCATCGAACTGGAGATGATCGAGGTCGGGAACGACGTGCGCCGGCAGATCAACGTTCTCCGATTTGCCGGCATGGGCGAACAGGTCGGTGACACCATCGGGTTCTCGGTCCGCTCGGGAACCGGCATCGTCATCGAATCGCGCAGTGTCGCCTAGAGGTGACTAAGATATGACAGATCACGGACGTGCGAAGCCGTCGGACGAACTTCGACAGATGGCAGCGCGGCGGCCCCACCTGCGGGACCACCTGAAGAAGTTCAAACAGATCACCGGTGAGTTCCCGATGCTCATCGACGAGGCCGACGACGACTACGAGACGAATCGGCCGAACGTGCTGTACCCGGTCGGTGGCCCTATCTTCTGTCATATCTACGGCGACGTGGGTCAGGACATGAAGTACTACGCCATTGAGCCGGAACTTGATGAGGACGAGCGGGCCGTCTTCGGGAAGGTCCGGAACCGCCTGCTCCAGCGCAGCGTCAACAAGCCCGCGCCCGAAAACGAGGCCCAGTTCGACGACCGTATCGAGGAACTCCTGCAGGAGACCACCAAAGTCCGGGACGAGGACAGCGACAGTGGCGTCCTCACGCGCCTGTCGAACCTGACCGACGTGAGCAGCGTCGAAGTCACACAGGAGACCTACGAGAACATCCTCTATCGACTGAACCGCGACATCGTCGGCCTCGGCCCACTCGAACCGGTCATGCGCGACCCGGCCAACGAGGACATTCACGTTATCGGCCGCAGCGAATGCCACGTCGACCACGGGGTCTACGGCATGCTCGAAACCACCGTCGAGTGGGAGACCGAGGAATCGTTCGACCAGTGGCTCCGGAACATGGGCGAGCGGATGGGTGACCCCGTCTCCGATTCGGACCCTATCGTCGACTCGACGCTGCCGGACGGGTCGCGTCTGAACCTCATCTACTCCGACGACGTGAGCCTCAAAGGCCCCTCGCTCACGATTCGGCAGGGCGACGACGTCCCGCTGTCCATTTTTCAGATTACCAAGTGGATGACACTGTCGCCGCAACTGGCCGCGTATCTCTGGCTCTGTCTGGAGAACGAACAGACCGTGTTCGTGGTCGGGGAGACGGCGTCCGGGAAGACGACGACGCTGAACGCCATCACTTCGTTCATCCCCGACGACGCGAAAATCTACACCGCGGAGGACACCGCCGAGGTGCTGCCGCCGCACAACACCTGGCAGCAACTCCTCACTCGTGAGGGTGAAGACGAGGGCACCAGCATCGACATGTTCGACCTGGTCGCCGCCGCGCTGCGTTCTCGTCCCGACTACATCATCGTGGGTGAGGTTCGTGGTGAGGAGGGACGGATGGCGTTCCAGGCCGCCCAGACCGGCCACCCGGTGATGCTGACCTTCCACGCGAGCGACATCGTGTCAATGATTCAGCGCTTCACCGGCGAACCGATTAACGTCCCCGAGACGTTCATGGACGTGGCCGACGTGGCGCTGTTCCAGAACCGCGTCAAGCAGGGCGACCAGGTCCTTCGCCGCGTGACGAGCGTGCAGGAGATCGAGGGCTACTCCAAGGAGATGGACGGTGTCGTCACCCGGCAGGTGTTCAACTGGGACCCCGTCGAGGACGAAATCATCTTCCAGGGAATGAACAACTCCTTCGTCCTCGAAGAGCAGATCGCGACCCTGCTCGGTTACGAGGACACGCGTGACATCTACGACGACCTCGAGTTCCGCGCGAACCTCATCGAACGCGCCATTCAGGAGGGGATTCTTGGGTATCACGAAGTCAACGACTTCATTTCGGACTTCCAGCGCGACGGTGTCGAAGGGATTCCATTCAACATGGCTAGGCCCGACTAACGATGGCTCAGGGCGAAGCCGAAAGCGACCTTGACCTGACGATTTCCGAGACGATCCAGTCGCTCGTTGAGTCCTACCGCCAGATGACGATCCCGCTGGAGCGGTATCTCTTTCTCATTTTGCTGCCAGCCGTCGGCTTCTTCATTATCTCTACGGTCGTCGCCCTGCTGCTGGAGCAGCCCATTGCAGTCCGAGCACCGATCCCCCTGCTTGGGTTCCTAGTGATGGCATCGGCGATTTTCTACCCCAAAATCCTGTTGAGCCAGCGCAAGCGCGAACTCAACAACCGGTTTCACCTGCTTATTACGCACATGACCGTGCTGGCGACGACGAAAATCGACCGGATGGAGGTGTTCCGAACGCTAGCCGAGGAAGACGAGTACGGCGAACTCGCGATGGAGATGCACCGCATCGTCCAGCTCGTCGACACCTGGAACCTGAGCCTCGACGACGCCTGTCGTCGCCGCGCCAAACAGGTCCCGAGCCGCGCAGTTTCGGACTTCTTTGACCGCCTCGCGTACACGCTCGGGGCCGGACAGGGACTCGACGACTACCTCCTGACCGAACAGGAGCAGATCATCCAGCACTACTCGACGGTGTACAAGAGTTCGCTCGACAGCCTCGAAGTGATGAAAGACCTCTACCTGTCGATGATTCTGTCGATGACGTTCGCGCTTGTGTTCGCCGTCGTCCTTCCGGTGCTGACCGGGACGAACCCGACGATGACCGTCAGCGCCGTTATCGTGATGTTCGTCTTTGTCCAGACTGGCTTCTACCTCGCCATCCGCTCGATGGCCCCGTACGACCCGGTGTGGTTCCACCCAGTCGAGTACCCGTCGCCGATTGAGTCTAAGCTCAACAAATCGATGGTCGCCGGCGTGGGGCTGTCGATGCTGCTCGTGTTCATCACGCTGGGCGGGATGCTCGGCATCTCGCCAGTCACGCTGAACGACCTCTTTTTCATGCTTGACGGAGTGCCGCTGCCGCTGTACGCCGCCGCGCCAATCACGCCAATGCTCATCCCCGGCATCGCCTTCCGGCAGGAAGAACAACGCATCAAGGACCGGGATTCGGAGTTCCCGAACTTCATCCGTGCGCTCGGTGCGACCGAAGGCGCAAAGCAGTCTACCACCGGTGCGGTGCTTCGCACCCTCCGCAAGAAGGACTTCGGCGCACTCTCGCCCAACATCGATAATCTCTACAAACGACTGAATATGCGGATCGAGCCGACCTCTGCTTGGCGCTTTTTCACCGCGGACTGCCGCTCCTATCTCATCCAGACCTTCTCCGAGATGTACCTCATCGGCCGCGAGATGGGTGGGTCGCCAAAGCAACTGGGCGAGCTTATCTCCGAGAACATGAATCAGGTGCTGCAACTCCGCCAGAAGCGCAAGCAGGCGGCAACGACGCTTGTGGGCCTCCTCTACGGGATGACCGCCGCGTCGACCTTCGCCTTCTTCATCGGCCTGCAGGTCGTCAACATCCTCGCTGATATGTCGCTCAACCTGAGCACCGGGAGCCGGCTCGACGCTGCCTCGCTTATCAACACCAGCGTCTACAACATCCCGCTCATCGAGTTCCTGCTTATCATCATCATCATGTTCGGCGCGATGCTGTCGTCCCTGATGATCCGGACCGTCGACGGCGGCCACAACGCCAACACGTACATGCATTTCGTGGTGCTCTCGTGGATCGGCGCTATTACTGGGACGTTCACGAAGTGGCTGGTGTCGCAGTTCCTCTCCATCTAAATTTTTACTTCGGGGGGTGTCCTCGGCCGCTTCGCGGCCTGTGGGCACCCCCACTCGCAAAAATTTAGTACAAAAACGACCTCCGAGTCGCGGCCTGCGGCCGCGCTCGGAGTGAAACCGCTCGCTCCGCTCGCGGTACATCATCAGCACAGTCTCAGCACAACTGCAGGCAAGCCTGCCTTTCCCCCGGGTCGCGCCACGGAGGGCGCTCCCGGCCCAAAGCATCGCAACGGCTGCTCTCCAGCCACGGCATCGCAACGGTTACTCTCCAGCCACGGCACCGCAACAGCTAATCCCAGCCTACAGCACCGCGACAGTGACGCTCAGTGAGTGGCACCGCAGTCCCGCGAAGCTACCCCTCGAAGCCGTCTTCCCAGCGGAAGACGCCGTCTCTCTGAATTGTCTCGCCGTCGACTTCGAGCCGCGACCCCTCGCCCATCGTCGTGATGAGGTCCTCGTGGACGGCGCTGTCGTTGCCGGACTCGCCCTCTGGGAGGCAGGCGTCGTACGCGCGCCCGAGCGCGAGGTGGACGGTCCCGCCCATCTTCTCGTCGAAGAGGATATTGTCGGTGACGCGGTCGACGCCGCGGTTCATCCCGATACCGAGTTCACCCAGTTGGCGGGAGCCGCTGTCGGTCCCGATGATTTCGTCGATGACTGCCTCGCCCTGCTCGGCCGACCAGTCGACGACGACACCGTCTTTGAATGTCAGCTCGACGTTTTTGACGCGACGACCCTGTATCGTCATCGGCACGTCGAAGGTGACGACGCCGGCGGTATCGTGGGGCGCGGTGAACACCTCGCCGGAGGGTAGGTTGTGGGAGTCGTAGGCCACGCTGGCGGCGGAGTTGACGGCGATACGGCCATCGATGAACAGCGTGATGTCAGTGCCGTCCGCGACGATACGGACCTCCGAACCGTCGTCCAGAATCTCCTTCAGACGAGCCTGTTCATCCGCCAGCGCCTCCCAGTCCCGTAGCGTCGCGTCGTAGACAAAATCCTTGTATTCGGCGTACGCCATTCCGGCCTGCTGGGCCATCGCCCGTGTCGGATGCTGTGTCGATACCCAGTCGGTATCCAGCCGAGCCTCTCTGATTTCCTGTCGAGCCGTCGAGTACGCCTGCCGCTGGTCGCTGTCCACGTCGGCCGTCTCGGTGGTATTCCGTGACCCTTTCAGGAACAGCACGCTGTCGGCCCGCTCGTACAGTGCCAGTTCGTAGTCTGGGTTCTCGGTAAACGACCCGTCGTGCGCCTGCAGATAGGCCCGCGTGAGTTCGTCTGACTGGTACGTCGACAGGAGGTTCGCGCCGCGGTCGCCGAGCTGCTCGGCCACGGCGACTGCGAGGTCGTGCGCACCATCCTCGACGGCCACGACCACGTCGTCGCCCGCGTCGATGCGAGCGCTCCAGTCAACAAGAATCCGGGCGTGTTCGCGTATTCGGTCGTCCATATCCCCACCAAGTGTGGCCGGAACAAAACGGCGGTGGTCCCCGGGTTGGCACGGCTGATGTGAGTGTATTCCGTGAATTTTTTGCGTTCCAGCGCTGGAATACTTGGTGCAGTACGGGACAGGACTCATGGCGATTCTCTCAGGGCCGTTTCCGGGACAGCCGATTGACGACGGCGTCAGGACTGACGACGGCACGGATGGTGTTCGTGCCACGCTTTTCTGTCGAACCGCAACCCCTACCTGTTCGGTCGGCGACTCCTCGGTATGGAACTTGGCGTCATTGGACTCGGACGCATGGGCCGCATCGTCGTCGACCGCGTACTCGAAGCCGGCCACGAAGTCGTCGTCTTCGATATCGACGAGGAGAGCGTCGCTGACGCGGCAGACGCCGGCGCTCGACCGGCATCGTCCATCGCGGATCTCGCGGGGAAACTCGGCTCGGAGAAACGGATCTGGCTGATGGTCCCGGCCGGGGACCCGGTCGACGCCGCGCTGGACGAATTGGCTCCGACACTCGACAGCGATGACGTCGTGGTCGACGGCGGCAATTCATACTTCGAGGACTCGGTCCGGCGCGCCGAGTCGACCGACGCGGCATACCTCGACTGTGGGACCTCTGGCGGTCCCGCCGGTGCAGATCTGGGCTTCTCGCTGATGGTCGGCGGCCCGGAGTGGGCCTACGACGAACTGGTCCCCGTCTTCGATGCCGTTGCGACCGGACCGGACGGCCACGACCGGATGGGGCCGGCGGGCTCCGGGCATTACGTCAAAATGATTCACAACGGCGTCGAGTACGCGCTGATGCAGACCTACGGCGAAGGCTTCGAACTACTGGCTAACGGCCGGTACGACCTCGACCTCGAATCAGTCGCCAACACGTGGAACAACGGCGCTGTCATCCGTTCGTGGCTGCTGGAGCTCTGTGAGGAGGCGTTCCGCGAGGAGGGCAATGACCTCGGCGACGTGGCCGACCGAGTGGAGGGTGGGTCGACTGGTACCTGGACCGTACAGGAAGCGCTCGAACAGGAAGTTCCAGTGCCGCTCATCTACCAGTCGCTGGCCGAGCGGTTCGGCTCGCGGGCTGACGACGGTCGCTTCGCGCGCCGCCTCGCCAGCCGACTCCGATACGGCTTCGGTCGTCACGAGGTCCCACGACGGGAGTAGCCCTGCCGCCGATTGCGGTTGCTTTCTGTGCCCCCGTTCTGTGCCGAGGGCTGCTTCGTCAAGCGGTGTCGACGGTGCTCGCGCGCTGAAACAACAGCTAATTAAACCAGTATTCCATAGCCGTGCACATGGTAGAACTCGTTGGACTCGCCGCCGGGGCCACGCTCACCCTGATAGTGGTCGCGCTCCACTACGCCAAAGGGACCGGTTGGGAGGCACCGGAAGACATCTCCCAGGAGGTCCTTGAGCAGCGGGCCGCGACAGTCCCCGAGACTGACTTTGCGGAGCCGTACAACCGCTCTATCGGTGGTGGCGGTGCCGTAGCGATTCCGGCTGGTGAGGCCGAAGGCGAACTTGGCGAAGGTGAAGCGGTCGAAGAAGAAGACGAAGGCTTCGACCCCGACGACATCGCCGACGACGAGGTCGAGTACTACGAAATCGAATTCGCCAAGGAAGGCGAGACAATCGAGGTCGCCAACAACGAGACGATTCTCGACGCCGGCGAAGAGGAAGGCTGGGACCTTCCCTACGCTTGCCGCGAAGGCCAGTGTATCTCCTGTGCCGGCCACATTGAGGACGGCCCGGCGACGGACCACATTCGCCACAGCAACAACGACTCGCTGATGGATGACGACATGGAAGAGGGGTACTGCCTGACCTGTGTCGCGTACCCGACCAGCGAGTTCACTATCGAGACCGGCGAGTCACCCTGACGGTTCACAACCGTTAAGACGGACAGTCTGATACCGTTTTCTGTGGGCGGCTAGTTCAGCGGACAGAACGCCTGGTTCCGGACCAGATGGTCGGGGGTTCAAATCCCTCGCCGCCCGTGTAACGAACCTGCCGAGCAACAGCGAGACTGTGGGTGAACCGGCAGCGAAGATTCGAATCAGGGAGTGGAGCGAAGCGGAACGACCGTGGTTCAAATCCCTCGCCGTGCGCTATTCTGCGCGGAACGGACGTGACGAGCGAATAGCAGTACAAGAGCGGTTTGAACCCGGGGAGTCGCAGCGACCGAGCGAAGCGGGGGCGACCGTCTCCACTCGGTTCAAATCCCTCGCCGCCCGCTTTTTGCGACCCACTGTATAGACCACGTGTCTCGTTCTGTGGTCCCGGACATCGACAGGACTGCACGGGAATCGCCGCAACGTCCTTGGGGTTCCGACCCAAGGTACGAACACATGCGTGTGCTCGTTATGGGTGCGACCGGATTCATTGGACGGCGACTGGTTCGTGCCCTGGACGACGCAGGCCACGATGTGGTGGCGTTCTCCCGGAGCGCGAGCGAAGAGTCCTTTCCCGAGGGGGTTGAACCGTTTGAGGGCGACCTCGGCGAACCGGACTCTCTTGATGGCCTCTGTGATGATATCGATGTCGCGTATTATCTTATCCATTCGCTCACCTCCGAGAACTTCGCTGAGTTAGACCGTCGCTACGCCCGTCGGTTCGCGGACTCCGCGTCGGCTGCGGGCGTCGACAGAGTTGTCTATCTCAGCGGCATCAGCGGCGACGAGGAGAATCTCTCGCCACATCTGGCGTCGCGGCGCGAAGTCGAATCGGTGCTGGCGGAGGGGTCGTTCGACCTGACAGTGCTCCGGGCGGCGGTCATCATCGGCCCGGAGAGCGCGAGCTTCCGGATCGTCGACGACCTGACCGACCGCCTGCCGCTGATGCTCGTTCCCAAGTGGGTCCGAACGCCGTGTCAGCCCATCGGCGTCGACGACGCTATCAGCTACCTCGTGGAGTTACTCGATGCCGACGAGACCCGTGGCGAGACCTACGACATCGGCGGGCCATCGGTGTGGTCCTACGAGTCGCTGCTGAAACTTACCGCCGCCGAGAAGGGCAAGCGGGTGTTTATTGTTCCCGTGCCAGTGATGACGCCGGGCCTGTCCTCGCACTGGCTTCGATTCACGACAGACGTACAGTACGCCATCGCTCGGCCGCTGGCCGAGAGTATGCGGAACCCGGTCACGGTCGACCCGGAAATGGACCTGCAGGATGCCGTGCCAATCGACCAGACGCCGATCAAGGACGCCGTTCGGAAGGCGCTTGCTGGGGCGTGACGACTGGCGGCGACGTGTTCCGGCGGAACCCCTTTGGGCCTGTCTGCTGCATACCCTCGCATGCCTGAATCGGTCGCCGTCACCGGTGGCAACGGCCGCATTGGCAAGCACGTCCTCGACCATCTGACCACAGCCGGGTATCGAACGGTCAACCTCTCCCGTGGCAAGTGCGACGAGGCACACTCGGACGCGTACATCAAGACGGACCTGCTCGATGCGGGCGAGCTGTACGGTGCACTCGCAAAGAGCGATGCCGACACTGTCGTCCACCTCGGAATGATTCCCACGCCCGACCAGACGCCGGGATACCGGACCTACGAGAGCAACGTCATGTCCAGCTATCATGTGTTGGAGGCCGCTGGCGAACTGGGAATCGACACGGTTGCGCTGGCGTCGAGTTTCAGCGCTATTGGCGGCGGGTTCGAACCGGACCTGATAACAGTCGACTACCTTCCGATTGACGAGGACCACCGACTCACGCCATCGAACCCGTATGCAATGGGGAAGCAGACACTGGAGATCGCCGCCGACGGGTTCGCTCGCCGGAGTACGGACGCGCCGGAGACCATCACATCGCTTCGGTTCCCGTGGGTCGTTGACGATGACCTGGCTCAGGAGACGTTTGTCGAGGCCGACCGTACCCTCGCCGGACTCCGGAACTCTGACCATTTCCACACCCAGCGCAACACGCTCTGTGGCTATGTCCACGTCACAGACGCCGTTGCGCTCGTTGAGGCAGCCATCGAGGCGTCGTTCGCTGGCCACGAGCGGCTCTGGGTATCGGCTCCAGACACCAGCGCTGAGACACCGAGCGCTGAACTCGCGGCGGAGCTGTACTCCGACGCTGACTACCGGGGCCAAACGGGCGACGACGGAAGCCCCTACACGGCGCTCATTGACACGACGAAAGCTGAGCGGCTGCTTGGCTGGGAACCGACCTGGAACTGGCGACAACTGGCGTGAAGCCAGCGGTGGTCCGTCCATCGCTCTGGACACCACCATTACCGCGACGCATATAGCGGCTGTTTCGGCCGGAACACGTTGATAAAATGTAATGTGTCTGTAACTAACACGCATGAGTGATGCAGAGCAGCCAGCCGAGAGCGAGACACACGACCACCATGACCACGATCACGAAGGGCCGGGCTATGCCACTCCGCAGGCCGCCATCGAGGCGGCCGAACCCGAACAGACCGCGTACGTGATGGGGCTTCACGTCGGTCAGGATGTCGACGCGCCGGACTTTCTGGCTGTCGTTGACCTTGATCCCGACTCCGACACCTACAGCGAAATAATCAATCGGGTCCAGATGCCGAACAAGGGCGATGAACTCCACCACTTCGGGTGGAACGCCTGTTCCTCCTCGTGTCATATGGACGGGCTGGAGCGCCGGCATCTCGTCATTCCTGGTCAGCGGTCCTCGCGCATCCACATCGTCGACACAAAGGAGCGCCGCGACCCCGAACTGACGAAAGTCATCGAACCGGAAGAGGTGTACGAGCACGACCTCTCCGCGCCCCACACCGTCCACTGCATCCCCGACGGTGAGATTCTGATTTCCATGTTGGGCGACGCCGACGGCGACCTGCCCGGCGGCTTCCTCGAACTGAACGACGACTTCGAGGTGCAGGGGCGGTGGGACCCGCCCGGCGAGATCGAGATGAACTACGACTACTGGTACCAGCCCCGCCAGAACGTGATGCTGTCGACGGAGTGGGCCGCCCCGAAAACCTACTACCCCGGTTTCGATCTGGACGATGTCGAGGACGGGAAGTACGGCCAGCGGCTCAACTTCTGGGACTGGGAAGACGGTGTCATCGAGCAGACCATCGACCTTGGCGAGGACGGCCTGATTCCGCTGGAAGCCCGCTTTTTGCACACGCCCGAGAGCACCCACGGCTACGTTGGCGCGGCGCTGTCCTCGAATATCATTCACTTCCACGAGTCGGACGGCAGGTACCACGCCGAGCCGGTCATCGAGTTCGACGACCGCGAGCACGAAGGCTGGGACATGCCGGTGCCGGCACTGGTGACGGATATCCTCATTTCGATGGACGACCGCTACCTCTTCGGGTCGAGCTGGCTCCACGGGGAGGTGTGGATGTACGACATCTCGGACCCCTCCAACCCCCGAAAGGCGGATTCCATCTCTATTGGCGGCTACTTCGGCGACATCGAACAGGTTCAGGGTCGTGATATCGTCGCGGGTCCGCAGATGCTCCAGCTTTCGCTCGACGGCGAGCGGCTGTACTGGACGACCTCACTGTTTTCCTCGTGGGACAACCAGTTCTTCCCCGAGGAAGCCGAGAAGGGGTCAGTGATGCTCAAAGCCGACGTGGACCCGCGAACGGGAACGATGTCGCTGGATCGGGATTTCCTCGTGGATTTCGGCGACCTCCCCGAAGGCCCTGCTCGTGCCCACGAGATTCGGTGGCCCGACGGGGACTGCACCAGCGACGTGTGGCAATGACGATGGTGTGGCTGGACAGCCGATGACCGAGGTCCTGCTGGACTGGCGGGACAGTGAGCGCACCGAGACGATTGCGGTGCCGGACGGTGAGACGATACTCGATGCCGCGGCGGCCGCGGATATCGGGCTGCCCTTTGGCTGTCGGACTGGCGCCTGTGGGACCTGTACTGCTCGGTTGCTGTCCGGCGATGTGGTCCATCACCGCCCGCCGCGGGCGCTCAAGGACCGGCATCTGGCGGACGGCTACGTCCTGCTCTGTATCGCCGAGCCGACGACCGACACGCATCTCGCTGTCGGTGCAACGGTGCAAGCAGAACTGGTCCCGAACCCCTGGAAGTGACGGGGCCGCTTAGGCCCGGTGCTGGCCTGACAGCGCCTGCTGGAGTACCTGCCCCAGAAACCCGATAGCCGGGACGACGAACACCGTCGCGTGCACCCAGGCGTCGTAGGTGATATTGCCCGGCTTGGTCACGAGAAAGAGGCCGTAGAGGACGAGCATCACGAGAACCCACAGGACGGTGATGACCAGAAACGGGACGGCGTCCTAGACTGGGTTGACGACAGCGTCACGCAGTATGTCGGACATGCTTGGGTGGTCAGGCTGAAGCGGGAAAAGCGTACCCGCTACCGACCGAACTCTGTCACCAGTTCGATGCCGTCGGTTCCGTAGTCGGTCATCGCCGCCAGCCGCTCCGAAACCGCCTCTAGCGCGACTCGGCGAGTGACGAGCGCACCGGGGTCGAGTGGCCCGTCAGCGACCAGTCGGAGGAGTTCGTCGTACCGCGACGGCGGCATCCCGCGAGAGCCGAGCACGTCGATGTCCCAGCGGGTAATCCAGTCGGTCGGCAGCGCCACCTCGCCGCGCTCGGCGTTGGTCGTCAGCCCGACCTGAACGTGTGTCCCCCGTGGGCGGAGGCTCCGAACGCTGTTTTGACAGGTCTCGGCTCGGCCCAGCGCATCGACGGACACCTCCGCGCCGCCGTCCGTTTCGCCCTCGATGGCCGCCGGCACGTCCTCGACAGCGCTGGCGTCGACAACGGTGCTTGCGCCCGCGTCACGGGCCATCGCCAGCGGCTCGTCCCGGATGTCGACGGCGATGACGCTCGCACCCAGTGCCGACGCGATCTGGACGGCTGCCAGCCCGAGGCCGCCACAGCCATGCACCGCGACGCGGTCCCCGGCGGCGATATCGGCCCGATGGGCCAGTGCGTGGAACGCTGTGACGTATCGACAGCCAAGCGCCGCCGCGGCGTCGGAGCTGACGCCGTCGGGCAGCCCCACGAGGTTGTAGTCGGCCTGCGGGACGGCGACCTGCTCGGCAAACGCGCCCGGCGCATCGGATTCGAAGCCCAGCGCCCACCCGTCTGTACAGACGTTGCCGTGACCGTTCCGGCAGTAGCCACAGGTCCCGTCGCCGAGGTTGAACGGCACGACGACGCGGTCGCCGACCGACACTGTCGTCACCTGGTTGCCCGTTGCGGTGACGCGACCCGCCGGTTCGTGACCCAGCACCTGCCCTATCGGCACGTCGTCGTCGGCCCAGTCGCCGTGGCCCTGCCAGGCGTGCCAGTCGCTCCGACAGATCCCACACGCCTCGACCGCGACGACGGCCCCGTCCGGGTTCGGCGTCGGCGGGTCGCGGTCCCGGACGGCCAGCGGTTCGCCGTACGCCTCAAGCACTGCCGCGCGCATGAGGTTGCTTCGCGCGGCCCGGATAAAATACCGAGGACGGCAACCCCGGACTGCTGAGCGGCCAGTTACCGGGAGCCGGTCTTATGTAGCCCTGCAGCCAACTGTCCGGGTATGACCCTCCTCCCGGTTGTCGTCGCCCTGTTCGTGTCGCCAGCGGTCACCGCGCTGGTGTACGCCGACGCCAGACGGCGCGACCTGTCCCAGCGGTACTGCACCGTCGCCGCCTTTGCCGTCGGGCTCGCCAGTTTCGGCGGGTTTCTCGCCGCGAGTGTCCTCGGTAGCGGGCTCTTTTCGGCGTTCTACCGCCTCTTGAACCAGCCGGTCATAGCCGTCACGCCGCTTGATTTGCTTCTTTCCTTACTCTGCTTCGGCCTCGCTGTCACTGCACTGGCTGTTCTTGGATATGGACTCACCAGTCGATACGGCCCGCTCGCGTCGTCGTAACCGCCGCCGATTTCGGCTCGGCGACCCCCAATTTCAAAGCCGGCACGGCCCCACCGAGACGTATGGACGACACTGACTGGATCGGAGAAACGTTCACCAGCACGGTCGGGTGGGACCACTTGGAGACGCTGGTCGACATCGGGAACCGGATGGCGGGCAGCGGCGGCGAACGGGCGGCCGCAGAAGCGACCCGAGACGCGCTGGCGGAATACACCCGCGACGCTCGGCTCTCTGAGTTCGGGATACAGGGCTGGGAGCGGGGCGACAGCGCCGTCCACGCCGGCGGGTCACCGGTGGCGACACAGGCCCACGAGTGCATCGCCCTCCCGCGGTCGCCGGCCGGCGAGGTGACCGGCGAACTGGTCGATGTCGGTCACGGTCTCCCAGAGGATTTCGAAGACGCTGACTGCGAGGGCCAGATAGTGCTGGCCCGCTCGGACGTGCCAGACTGGTACGACCGGTATATCCACCGGCGGGAAAAGTACTACCACGCTGTCGAGGCGGGAGCCGCGGGGTTCATCTACCGTAACCACGTCGACGGCGTGCTGCCACCGACCGGGAGCGTCGGCACCGCGGACGCACCAATCGGCGAGATTCCGGCTATCGGCGTCGCAAGCGAGACGGGCGCACGGCTGGCTCGCCGATACGCCGGGGAAAACGTCACCCTCAGCGTCGACTGCGAGACCCCCAAGGCGACGAGCCAGAACGTCCACGCCGAACTGGGACCGGACACGGACGAGCGACTGCTGGTGACCAGCCACGCCGACGCCCACGACATCGCGGAAGGGGCGATGGACAACGGGGCCGGGACGGCGATGGTCGTTGAGGTGGCCCGCGCGCTGGCCGGCCGCGAGGACGAACTGGCGACGCGCGTGGAGTTCGTCGCCTTCGGTGCCGAGGAGGTCGGACTTGTCGGCTCGAATCGGCTGGCCGGCGAAACTACCCTCGACGACGTAACGGCCGTGCTCAACTTCGACGGCGTCGTTCAGGGTCGCACGTTGAAGTGTTACACCCACGGCTTCGACGCACTTACCGCCGCTGCCGAGGACGTGGCTGACCGCCTTGACCACCCCATTTCGCTCACGCCGGAGCAAGGCCCCCATAGCGACCACTGGCCGTTCGTGCAGCGGGGCGTCCCCGGCTATCACGTGACCAGCGAAACCGGCGGCGAGGGACGTGGCTGGGGCCACACCCACGCCGATACGCTGGACAAACTGGAACCCCGGACGTTCCGCGAACAGGCCGTCCTTCTAACCGAACTTGCTGTGGCGCTTGCGGACGACTCTGCACGGCCTGCTCACAAAGACCCCGCGGAGATCGCCAATGCGCTCGAAGCACAGAACCTCGCCGAAGGGATGCGGATTACAGGAGATTGGCCTTTCGGCGATTGACGCGACGCCGCCCGCTTCACCGCCACGTTCGACTCCCGTGACCTGTGCCAAAGAATTACCAGATTTCTAGTATTTTCGACCCCACCTGCGTTCCGGTGTTCTAGTCGCTGACGGCGGACTATAATGATTTACTCAGTATAGAAGTAACATATTCCGTAGGTTATTTACCATATGGGTACATGGAAATCGATGGCAGGTCGATTGGTCTACGTACTGAAGCCCGCATGTGAACGCTGTCACCGGCGTTCGCTGCCAAGCTCCCATGCTATTCGGTCTCGCGGAGTCCGAGACCGAGCCGACGTGAGTAAACCATCCCTGCCGTCGTCAGTCAACACCAACACCAATACCTGACGCGACGGCCGTCCACGTGCCAAGGCGGCCGTCGTGTCCACTTTCGGACTGAACTTCTGAGGAACACCAGCCGGGAGCGCGTACTGTAGAAACCGACATCCGGCGACGAGGGTTCTATGACTCGTACGCCTGTTCTACGTCAGCCTTCGCCGACGGAATGACCTGTTGTTCAGCCCGTCGCATCGATCGCAATGCCTCGTCGGTGAACTCGACATCGAGCGTGGGGAGGGCCCGTGCGAGACCGCCCAGTACCTCGCCGGGGTCGATGCTTAGTTCGAAGGCGAAGGCGTTCTGGTCCTCCTGTAGTGGGACGGAGAACTCGAAGTGTGTCTGGACAATATCCGTCGCCATCTCCTGGTCGTATGCGTCGGTGACAGCAGTCCAGAAGTCGTCGCTGTCGGCGGCCACCAGCGGTTCGAGGTCATCGCCAAACGACTGCTGGCGGGCCAGCAGTCGCTCCCGAATCTGGTCTCGTCGGTCGCCACGGACGGTGTCCCGGAGCGCGTCCCAGTAGATGTCCCGGGCCAGCACTTCGTCAGCATAGGTGTCGAACGCCGCGTCAGTGGCGGCGTAATCGAGCACCGGCTCCAGCTGGTCGAGTATCTGTTGCTGGTAGGACTGGAGTTTCGGCCGGATGACGTGGCGCTCTAGTGGGCGGCTGTTGTTCAGCAGTTTGCCCGCAACGCGGCCTCCGCTCCCGTTTGACCCGCGTAGCACGGCTGCCACGTCAAACGCCGCGTACGTCTCGTCGACGAACTGCGAGAGGTAACGTTCGAACTCTCGTTCGACGGCACGTCGTGTCACACCCGACTCTGTGGGCTGCAGTGACCTATCCCTTACGCCGATGTTCGCCACCGATAGTCCCTCGCAACATGGGCCACCGCTGCCGACTGCCGTGTTTCGAGGTCACTCCCGGCCTGCACGGACTACCACGGAGACCCGATTGGCCACGATATTCATCTCTCCGACAATGTTGTCTTTGTGCACGAAATCGGTTACACCGGCCTCCAGCGCCTCGGCCGCAATCGATTTCAGTTCGGTCGTTGTCAGCAGGAGGACCGGCAGTGAGTCGGGTAGATCCCTGGCCAGCGCAATACCAGTTTCATCCGGCAGGTCGTAGTTCGTTACGACACAGTCGACCTCGTTCTGGGCAACGTGTCGTGCTGCTTCACGGGCAGTCGAAACGACGGCGACGGCGAAATTGTAGCCCCGAAGTGCGTCCTGTAGTTGTGTCCCGAGAAAATCGCTGTCTTCGACCAATAACAGCCGATCGGTCGTCATAGTACACGCTAGGGACAGGACAGATTAAAACCACCGTCAGTGCATCTCGGAAGCAATCATAACTGTCGTCTGGGGCTTGTGCCGCGTTTTCCGCTGTGCATTCAACACGACCGTTATCACTGTGCATACCTAACAGCGTCTGTGTCCAGAGATCTGCCCAGCGACGTACACGCGGTGCTGACACAACTCGCTGAAGAGGGAGAGACGGCGATCAGCGGCGCGGAGTTCGATACGGCTCGGCAGACGGTTGCGACGGTCGAGACGGTCAGCCGGAACAAACTCCCGGAGTGTGAGTTGCGCTCGCAGTTGCTCCACGGCTGTGAGCAAGTGTACACCGCGCTCGATACCGACGATCCCGACGCTGCCGCCGAGTATCTCCGAGCGATGAACCGACGACTTGCGGCCGTTGACGACGGAACAATCTCTGAGTAATCTGGCACCCATACTAAGACGCGGAACCGGCTTTGGAGATTGCTGAGCACCATCCTGCGGTGAACGCTGTCCGATTAGCTACTGTCTATTTGCTCTCGATGCGCGTCCGCCACTGCACGCATACTGTCGGAGAATGACTACTGAAGTCCCTTCTATCTCAGTTCCGTGTTACCGAGACACTTGCGGGCCAGTTCCCGTGAGAGTTAAGCCACCGACCGATAATACCGTGATATGTCTCAGCGACTATCGAAGGCCGATAACACACTCGCCGACGCTGGCGAACGCGAACTCGTCGTCGGCGGTGACCGGCCGCTCCGGATCTCTGCGGGCCATCGATTGCTCCATCACGACGGGAAATGCTCGCGCCCGCACGGACACAACTACGAAGTAACCGTCCGCGTCACCGGCGAACTCACCGATGAGGGGTGGGTCGTCGACAAGGGCGAGATTACGGACGTAATCGACGAGTGGGACCACCGTTTCCTGCTTGAGGCCGGCGACCCACTGGTCGAGGCCTTTGACTCCAGCGGCGACGGCGACGCCGTGGTCGTCCTCGACCACCCGCCGACAGCCGAGGTCATGGCGGCGATACTGGAACAGCGCCTCGCCGACCGCCTCCCCGAGACCGTGTCGGATGTCGCCGTCTCTGTTCGGGAGACAAGCGAACTCTGTATCCGCTGATGCCGGTCGCAAACGACGCGCCCGGGGTCGATATCGAGGGGACCGACGCCGACGCAGAGTCGGGTGACCTCCCCATCAACGAACTGTTCCAGTCCCTTCAGGGCGAGGGCCGACTGGCGGGCGTCCCGAGCGTGTTCGTCCGGACCAGCGGCTGTAACCTGCGGTGCTGGTTCTGTGACTCCTATCACACCTCGTGGGAGCCGACCCATGACTGGTTTACCGTCGATGACGTGCTCGCGGCTATCGAGGAGTACGACGCCAACCACGTCGTCCTGACCGGCGGCGAACCGCTCATTCACGATTCGAGCGAGGACTTGCTGGCACGGCTGACCGACCGGGGGTATCACACGACGGTCGAGACCAACGGGACCGTCGTCCCGGACGCCCCTATCGACCTCGCCAGTGTCAGCCCGAAACTGGCCTCCAGCACGCCGACGGCCGACCGCGACCCCGACGGTAACGGCGAGTGGGCGGACCGCCACGAGGAGCGCCGGCTCGACGTGCCGACGCTGGCCGAACTCGTCGAAACCTACGACACGCAACTGAAGTTCGTCGTCACAGGGCGCGAGGATATGGCCGAAATCGAGCGCCTCCTCAAGCGACTCCGCGACGCCGCGTCTACCTGCGTTCGTGACGACGACGTGCTGCTGATGCCGGAAGGCCAGACGCGAGACCAGCTCGAAGCGACCCGGGAGACGGTCGCTGACCTTGCGCTGGAGCACGGCTACCGATACACGCCGCGACTCCACGTCGACCTCTGGAACGACGCACCGGGCACCTGACTGACCTGACCGACAACAGATGACTGATGACACCCGCGCTGTCGTGCTCGCCTCGGGCGGCATGGACAGCGCCACGGCGGCCTACGAAGCACAGACCCGCGGTTACGACCACCTGTACCTGCTGCATACGAGCTACGGGCAAAACACCGAGGACCGGGAGTACGAGTGTGCCAGCGCGCTGGCCGACCACGTCGACGCGGCTGACTTCCTCCACGTCGAAACCGGCCACCTCACCCAGATCGGCGCGTCGTCGCTGACCGACGACTCGATGGAGGTAGCGGACGCTGACACCGACAGCGACGAGATTCCGACCTCGTACGTCCCGTTCCGGAACGCGAACCTCCTCTCGATGGCGGTCTCCTACGCCGAGGCCAACGACTGCGGAGCCGTCTTCATCGGCGCACACAGTGAGGATTTCTCGGGATATCCGGACTGTCGGCCCGCCTTCTTCGACGCCTTTCAGGGCGTCATCGACGCCGGAACGAAGCCCGACACTGACATCGCCCTCGTCGCGCCCTTCGTCGAGTGGTCCAAGACCGACATCGCCGAGCGCGGCGTCGAACTCGGCGTCCCCTACGCGGACACCTGGAGTTGCTACCGGGACGACGAACCGGCCTGTGGGACCTGTGACGCCTGTGCGTTCCGGCTCGAAGCCTTCCAGCGAATCGGGGAACGGGACCCCATCGAGTACGCGGAGCGACCGACGTACGCTGAGTAAGTAGATTGTAGGCGGTGTCGACTGCGGAACTAGTCGTCGGCTCTGTCCTGTGCCAGCCCTTCGAGGATGTATTCTGCAGAGGCCCGCGTCGTCGCCAGCGGCACGTCGTGAACGTCACAGATGCGCAGGAGCGCCGAGATGTCCGGCTCGTGGGGCTGTGCCGTCAGCGGGTCCCGGAGGAAGACGATGCCGTCCATCCGGCCCTCAGCGACTTCCGCGCCGATCTGCGTGTCGCCGCCCATCGGCCCGCTCTCTTTGCGCTCGACTGTGAGGTCAGTTTCTGCCATGATGCGCTTGCTCGTCGTGCCGGTCCCGACGAGGTCAAACTCCGAAAGCGTTGCTTCGTAACTCTGTGCCAGGTCGATCATCTCGGGCTTCTCGTCGTCGTGTGCGATGAGCGCGATGCGGGTCATACCTTGGGCTCTCGGGCCACCGTCTTATGTCATTTGGACGGGGACGTGTCAGCGCCCGTTACCCGTCGACAGAAACCTCACCGTCAGCCGTTATCGTCACCTCGTGTCCTTCGACAGTGAACGTCAGCGACTCCGTCGTCCTCTCCCCGACGACCGCACGGAGTGACTCGCTGTTGACGTATGTATCCAGCTCGTCAATATCATCTGCATCCAGATCTGTCGCTTCGAGTACCGCATCGGCAATAACATCTTCTGCGGGTTCGGGGCTCACCCAGTCGTTGGACCCCTCCGTGGCCCGGTTTCGCAGCATATACACAGTCCCCTCGTTCGAGCTCATATCCTACCATACGCTCCCTTCTCTTATAACAGCGGATGAGCAGTTTCACTGTCTGAAGTAACCGGCGTGCCGATGACAGACCAGACGCTACGTCACGCACCGTCAGCTCAAACGACGCAAAACACAGCTATTCGGCAATCTGTCGCCCCCAGACCCGGTTCTCACAGCGGGTCAGCGTCCCACCACCCTCGCTTTTCACCAGCCGGAAGCCGTTCCTGGTCCGATTACTCCGGCGGTGAGCCGACAAGCGGCCGTTCAGGGGCCGCCAGCGTGTTCTGTACCAGCGTTCGCGTCCCCCGCCGGAGCCGCTCTGAAGCGGCCTGACTGGAGATACCGAGCTCCGCGGCGAGGTCCGAGAGGGACGACTCCCGCGGGACGGTGAAGTACCCACGATTGAGCGCGAGCAACAGCACTTCTCGCTGTGGGTCCGTCACGCCGAACTGTGGGGAGGCTTCCGTGTCGTCAGTGATAGTCTGAATGTCGATGTTGATATCACTGGCCACGAGTGTGTCACGGAACGACAGTACGGAACTCTTCTCGGGGAACCGGGCTCGAAACACCCAGTCATCGCCGGTCTGTGCGGCACCGAGCAGGAACCCGTCCGCGTTTAATAACGATTCTCCGATCGTGTCGATTGTCGTATCAGTTGTATGCAGGGTATACCAGTGACCATCTCCTTCTGCCGCTACATGGGCATAGTCGGTGATACTCTCGTCCTGGGCCAGATTCGCTTCGATGGCGGGCCGTTCGACGGGGCCAATCCAGGCGACGGCACGGCAGTCGCCGCTCTCGCAGTGAAGTCGCTGTATCCGTATCGCTGCTTTACTCAGCGTTTCAGCTGTTCGCTGCAAGAGGGGGGCATCGATGTGAAATTCTACTATCATGTCTCACTGTCACGCAGCAACGATGATAAACCCCGGTCAGACAGTTGTCGTACCTGAAAACGGTGCTTGTGTAATTTCCGGGTACTGAAGGCTAACGGCAGTGTGGACCGGGGTATAGTTGCTTCAAGCACCAATCGATAGCACTCAGGAAATCCACTTAAATTCACAGCATGGCCTACCATGTCTCGGACGATGAGACACGTCTGGGACTGCGATTACATCTCAGAGATTTTCACCCTGATACGACCCTTCGTACGTCCCTTCGTGAGCGGCGTCAGCGAGCACGAGTTGTGCGATCCGCGCGCCCTGTTCGAGTTCGATTGGGTGGTGGACCTCCAGTAGCCCCTCGCCTCGCCCCTCGTAACCGGCGTCCCAGACAGCCGTATCAAGCATGCAGGAGTTGCGGAGCAACGACGACCGCGGGAGGAGAAAGCCGATGTGGCCATCCGGAATGACGACCCGGTCGGCGTACTCGACGATGTAGCCGCCCCGGTCGAGGTGATAGACACCGTCGTCGGGCTCAACTTCCTGTCGCTCGCCGACAGTTTTGTCGCCGCGTTCGATGCGCCCCGGCTCGACCTGTTCGTAGAGTGCACCGAGCGTAAGGTCGACGCCGTTCGGTTGCACCTGCGAGTCTCTCAGGTCGCCGAGAGCATCAGCGACGAACCGCCCACTCTTGAACATACGCGGTTCTGTGCGAGTGTCGTGGAAAGACCTGCCGGTCTGGTCGACCGCTGTCCCGGCCTGTTGACTCGCTTCTGAGTGACCGACGGCACGGATTTTTATATGAAAAATACGACGGAATACGCGGGATTTATACCGCCGCGCCATCCATTGACGCACGTTATGGGACAGACGCTTACGGAAAAAATTCTCGACGACCATCTCGTCGAAGGGGAGCTAACACCCGGAGAAGAGATCGGGATCGAGATCGATCAGGTGCTGACACAGGACACGACCGGGACACTCGTCTGGCTGCAGTTCGAAGCGCTGGGCCTCGAAGAGGTTCAGACGGAACTGGCCGCCCAGTACTGTGACCACCAGACCTATCAGTTCGACTTTAAGAATACCGACGACCACCGCTTCCTCCGCTCTGCGGCAGGCACGTTCGGGGCCCATTTCTCGCGCCCCGGCAACGGTATCTGTCACAACGTCCACAAGGAGAACTTCGCTGCACCCGGCAAGACGATGCTCGGGTCCGACTCCCACACACCGACCCCCGGCGGCCTCGGCGAGCTCGCTATCGGGTCCGGTGGCCTCGACGTCGCCGTCGCGATGGGTGGCGGCGCCTACTACATTGAGATGCCGGAAGTCGTCAACGTCCGCCTCGAAGGCGAACTGCCCGAATGGGCGACTGCCAAGGACGTCATCTTGGAGCTGCTCCGCCGGCTGTCGGTCAAGGGCGGCGTCGGCAAGGTGCTGGAATACACCGGTCCCGGCGTCGAGACGCTGACCGTCCCCGAGCGGACCACCATCACCAACATGGGGACCGAGCTCGGTGCCACCTCGTCGATTTTCCCGACGGACGACCAGACCAAGGACTACCTCGAACGCCTCGGCCGCGAGGATGTCTTCGAGGACATCGGCCCCGACGAGGATGCCGAGTACGCCGACGAAATCGTCGTCGACCTCTCGGACCTCGAACCGCTCATCGCCGAGCCGTCCATGCCTGACAACGTCGTGCCGGTCTCCGAGGTCGAGGGCGTCGACGTCGAGCAGGTCATGATCGGTTCCTGTACGAACGGCGCCTACGAGGACATCCTCCCGGCCGCGAAGATGCTGGAAGGGCGCAACATCGACAAGAAGACCGAGATGATCGTCGCCCCCGGCTCCAAGCAGGCCTCCGAAATGCTGGCCCGCGAGGGCTGGACCGCGGAGATGATGGCCGCTGGCGTCAACTTCTCCGAGGCGACGTGTGGTGCCTGTATCGGCATCGGTCACGTCCCGGCCTCCGATTCCGTCTCCCTGCGGACGTTCAACCGCAACTTCGAGGGTCGCTCCGGTATCGAGGACGACAACGTCTACCTCTGCTCGCCGGAAGTCGCCACCGCGGCGGCCATCAAAGGCGAAATCGTTGACCCGCGAGACCTCGCCGACGAACTCGGCGACCTCGAGGCACCCGGTCTGGAGATGCCCGACCAGTACATCGGCAACTCCGAATCGGACCTCATCGCGCCGGACAACGCCGTCGACGACGAACTCATCAAGGGCCCGAACATCGGCGACGTGCCGCTGAAGGACCCGCTTGAGACCGAAGTCGGTGGTGAAGCCCTCCTGAAGATGGAGGACAACATCACGACGGACCACATCATCCCGGCCACACAGGACATCCTGATGTACCGGTCGAACGTCCCGAAGCTCTCCGAGTTCACGCTCTCGCGCGTCGACGACACGTTCGCGGAGCGCGCACTCGAAGCAGACGGCGGCGTACTCGTCGCTGGCGAGAACTACGGTCAGGGGTCCTCGCGTGAACACGCGGCCCTGTGCCCGATGTACCTGGGTATCGAGACCGTTCTTGCACAGAGCTTCGCCCGCATCCACAAGGCGAACCTGTTCAACTTCGGTATCGTCCCGCTCACCATCGACGAGGAGACCTACGAGAAGATCGAGGAAGGCGACGACATCGAAGTCGTCGACGACGCGGCCGAGGCCGTCAAGTCCGGCCAGACGGAGTTCACCATCCGCGTGAACGACGACTGGGAAGCGACTGGCCAGCTTGACGCCTCCGAGCGCGAACGCGAGATCCTCGCCGCCGGTGGCAAACTCTCGCACACGAAGCAGCAGCACGACGACGGCGGCGCTGCACCTGCTGACGACTAACGTGAGGTCGCGAAGCGACCTCAGATTCCGGAGCGGAGCGGGACCGTAGGTCCCGCAGGCAGTCGGGCAGCATCGCCGCCCGACGACGGGGAGGAACGACCCGCGACGGAGCGATTCCGAGCGTAGCGAGGAATCGATTTCAGGTCGAACGGCGCTTTGCGCCGTGAGACAGCGCGGTCGCCTTCTGACCGCGGTTTTTTATCGAGAAACGAAGCCTAGTACCACGTTTCCTTCAGATAACAGGATACTAAAACCGCACCAGCGCCAGAGATATGATACCCATTCCGTAGCCGGGGGACGCCTTCATTCCGACGCCTGCAGTCGGCTCTGGCAGAACCTACGTCTAGTACAACTCGGCAGCGATGGAAAAGTTTGGAAAGAGGGGTGGGGGTGGGGGTGGTGGCACCCAAAATGGGTGCGCTTATAGATAGACTCGTCAGACTAAAGAACCTTCCGGAGTTCTAACTTTGTCCTGCCCCTATCGATGCATGAATTATCAGCACTTATCGACAAACAGTCAGAACCCGGGATATCTTCGGTCGGCGGTAACACATATGTAGGTCCATACCGAAGTACACACGTGACAACGGTCGCTCCTGACGGACCGGAGACGCCGGATACGCCAGCGGTTCGACGCGCCGTCCGTGCGGATCTCATCGAGGTCCACCGCATCGAGCAGGCGTCATTTCCACAGCCATGGCCGTTTTCTGCACTGGAGAGCTATCTCGGCGAAACGGGGTTTCTCGTCGCCGAAACCGGTAACGACGACGACGACCCGCCCGCTGTCGCAGGCTACGTCATCGCGGATACGGTGCCGAACCACGGTACCCCGCTCGGTCACATCAAGGACCTCGCGGTTCGGCCGGCGTACCGACGGCAGGGGGTTGCGAGCGCGCTGTTGCGGCGTGCGATGGAGGTCATCGACGAGACCGGTGCCGGCTCGGTCAAGCTGGAGGTCCGGGCCGACAATGGCGGCGCGCGAAAGCTCTACCGGCGCTTCGGGTTCGAACACCGCAAGACGATTCCGAACTACTACAGCAACGGCGAGGACGCCTTGGTAATGGTCTGTCTGCTGTAGGCGCTTGCCTCACTCCGCGGTCCGTATACTCAGATGCAGTCCCGGCGAAGAGCGGGAGCGCCGGTCTGAAACGACGACCGCTTCGAGACCCCGACTACATATACGGCTCCGCATCCACGCTTTGCACACCAATGGGATACGCCTGTCCAGTGTGTGACGACCCGCAAGCCGATGACGTGCATCTGGCGAACCACCTCGCGTTTACCGCGATGACCGGCGGCGATGATCATGAAGCGTGGCTTGACGACCGCGTCCCCGACTGGGGCCAACTCGGCGAGGACGAACTGTCCACCGAAGTCGTCGAATACGCTGAGGAGACGGAGTTCCCACAGGTGTTCGAGGATACCGTCGACCGCAGCGATGGGCATAGCCACGACCACGCGCACGGACACGGCCACGGCGACCTCCCGCAGGGCGCGGACCGCCACCGGGGATCGAACGCGCTCAGCGACCACGACAGCGAGGTGCTGGCCGAGGCCCGGGACCTGACGCGGGAGATGCTACGCGATAGCGACGACGAGAACGATGCGGACGCCACTGATAGTGACACGTCGGCATCCGACGCTGGCGACGAGGCTGGCGCGACCGGAGACGAAACCGAATAGTCCCGCCGGCAGCAACAGGACGTATGGACACTGAGGGGCAGTTCGCGCCGGTATCGGCAGCCGAGGCCCGCGAGCGCTACGACGCGTTCGGGCCGACGGCACAGGTCGTCGTCAAGGAAGTCGCGAAGGCGATGGGTCTCGACCCGGAGACCTACGAGGAGCGAGTCACCAGCGAGGTCGTCGAAACCGCTCGCGACGTGCTGTTCGCAGAATCGCTCGCGGTTCAGGTCGGCTCGATGGCGGAGTTCGAAGAGTGGCGCGAAGACACCGACTGTGAGGTGACGCTAGTCGGCGCGGAGAACGTCGACAACGTTGTCTGGCACGCCGCGCCCTTCGCGGAGCAGGCCGTCGCGGCGACGTTTCAGGACGAACGTCGCGCTGCTGTCGGGACGCTCCGTCGCCAGGCCTTCGGCCGCATCTACCGCGAGGTCATCTGATGCGCCCGGTCACACGGAACACCCTGCTCGGTATCATCGCCGTCGTCGTGCTGTTGCTGGCGCTGGGTGCGCTGCCGGGCCTCCTCAAGAGCGGGGACCCTTACTACGCCGTTGCTACGCCGACCGACGGCGAGTACAGCGTCGACAACGGCACGGCAATCAACTGGAGCAGCCAGTCTGAGCGACGCTTCCCGTACACGAGCGAGGCGCTGGCCGACGCATCTCCGTCGGCGACCGGGCAATCCGAGCCGTACTGGCGCGGGCCGCTCGGGTTCAAGGGTGCGTTCACTCATTCGCCGTTCGACGAGCGAGACGCGCTTAGCCAGCAGTATGACGGGGCTGTAACCGACGACGGCGTCATCGTCAGGCACAACGGCACGTTTTACCACGTCGCGGTCCGACAGGACGTATGACCCGCGAACCGGACCACAAGTGGCCAATCGTCGAGAGCCAACGCGAGTACGAGACCGGCTGGTACACCGGCGGTTACGACCGAGTTCGCCAGCCCGACGGCTCCGAGAAGGACTACTACTGGGCCGAACTCCCTGATGCGGCCGTCGTGGTCGCCACGACCGGCGACGAACTCGTCATGGTCGACCAGTATCGCCCGACCATTCGTGAGCAGTGCCTCGAACTCCCGGCCGGCATCGTCGAAGACGACGAATCCTACACGGCCGCCGGTGCGCGCGAACTCCGCGAGGAGACCGGCTTCGAGGCCGCCGGCGTTTCACTTATCGAAGAGTTCTCGTGTTCGACCGGCGTGCTCCGGCACCGCCGTGGCATCGTCTTCGCTGAGGGCCTCGAACCGGTCGACCGGGAACTTGACGACAACGAGTTCCTCTCGGTGACGACAGTTCCCATCGACGAGGCACTGGCGGTCGCCCGTCGCGAGCCAGCTAACGATGCGACCATCGAAGGCATCCTGCTGGCACAGGCTGATGGATTGCTGTAGCCGGTGAAGGTTTAGGTATCGCCCGCTAGCGGCTGGATATGGACGGCGAAATCGACGCCGACGAGCTACGGTCGAAACTCGACGAGGAGACGGTCCGGGTAGTCGATATCCGCTCACCCGGCGCGTTCGAGCGAGGCCACATCCCCGAGAGCGAGAACGTCCCGTTCCCGTCGCTCGTCGATGAAGTCGAACGGTTCGAAGGCGACGACGAGGTCGTGACAGTGTGTCCGAAAGGCAAATCCAGTGTGCAGGCCGCCCGGCTCATCGCGTCGTACGAAGGGTTTGATGGTGACGTTGTAAGCTTTGCACCGGGGCTGAACGGCTGGGACGGCCCGCTGGAGCGTGCCGAAGATGAGGAGACGCCGGCAGACACTGCAGCTGCTGACAGAGATTCCGACGAAGGCCCTGCTGCACCGTTTTAGTCGCTGTTCGGAGTTGAAATGGTGGCTCAGGAAAAGTCCATCGTCACAAGGGGCTCAGCGGGGGTAACATCTCGTCATCGCCACCAGCAGGTCGTAGTTCCCCACTCGGGAAAAGTGCATCCGTTGCGGACGACATGGACGGACCGGGCTGACAGTACCTGTCGCTGGCAGGGACATTGCTGCTCGGAGCGAATCGCACCACTGTGGATTCCGACGGTAGCGGTACGACGGTCTATATAGCGAACATATAAAATACCTATACGACGACAGCAAACACTCCGGCTGAGTGTCCGTGTCTACCACCGAGACAAGCCAGCCGCGGATCGAGCAGGCGCTCGCTGTCGTTCAGCGAGAGATCGACTGTATCGAGGCTGAACTGGCGGCGCTCAGGCGTTTTCGGACCCAGATGGTATCTATTGAGCCGACGGCCCAATCCGCGGGTACCGTTGACACCTCCGGGGGTGGGATGTCGGCATTCAGTGCCCGGCAGCCGAAACCCGATACTAGCCTGCGTGCTGTCCGGGAAGCCTACCGCGAGACGGTCATGGCTGTACCACATTTCGAAGCCGAGTACGACGACTCGCTAGAAGCGAATATGTCGATGGAGTTCGGCCCGGAACTCGGCACGCAGATCGCCACGGGAACGCGCTTGACGGCGCAGTTGTACGAGGCACTGTTGACTGCAAGCGAGGGGGCGCGCGACGAACGTGAAATGTTGCTCCCGGCGCTCGAACGCGAACGGGAGTCATTACAGTCGGTGCAAGCGACGCTTGATGACTGCGAACGCCGTGCAGCTGCACTCGGTGCGAACGCACGCCGCACAACCGACCCGGCGCGGCTCGACACCATCGACGACCAGCTTGCTGAAATTGAAGCTAACTGTGAGGCGGCGGCAGCGACCCGCCAACAGCAACTCCACAGCCGGTCGGCCGCCGCTCTCTCCGGTGTTGACGGGACCAGTCTCGTTCGGTATCTCTACGACGGCTGTCCGGTGACGTGCCCGGCGCTTGTTGACACCGTCACGTGCCTCGATACGATCAGGCGGCATCGTCGTCACTGTATCGTTTCGACAAGCTAAGGTCGCAGGACGGCTCTCTAGTTTTTGCCGTGCCGGGTGGTCAGGACTGCGGTCGAGGCGCGGCCTTCTGGAGGGCGCTTTCGGCAATGTTGCCGCCGTAGTCGGCGGTCCGGGACAGGGAGTCGACGATTAGGCCCAGAACCTGAGCGCTCTGTGGGTCGAACTCGCGGATCTGGCCATCGACTTCGCGGGCAGTCTCGTCGACATCGGGGATCTGGCTACGGGCTCCGTTTGCCAGTTCGACGGCCTCGTCGGAGTCTTCGGTCAACAGGGCGTCCATCGCAGTCTCGGGGACTGCAATGGCCTCGGCTTCCAGCTGATCGAGAAGCTCGGCTGTTTCGCCGGTGATCTCCCCGATTTCCTGGGAGAGGCTGGCGATCTTCGTCGCGTGGTCGGCAATACGCTCTAGCTGGCGGGCGCTGGACTGGAAGTCGAAGACGGTCTCGCGCGGGAAGCCGATCTCGTTAGCTGCCGTTGGGTTTCGGAGGACGGTGCGGAACACGCGCGAAACCATGTACCAGAGGCGGTCCACGTCGTCGTCGCGTTGCATCACGTCCGCCGCGAGGTCGTCGTCGTCCTCGATGAGCGCTTCGACAGCGTCGGAGAGCATTGTCAACGAGACCAGCCGCATACGCGTGATCGCGTTGTGGACAGACAGCTCCGAGGAATCCAGCAGGTCCTGCAGGACGACCCGGTCGGTCGTTTCCTCAATCATCTCCAGACCGACCAGCCCCTGTGTCGCATCACGGATGATGCGTCGCTGTTCGGCCGTTATCCGAGTCGCTTCGAGCTGGATGATGTCGAAGCCACTGACGTACATCGTCATCACCGCTCGCGTGAGTTCGTGCCTGTTTTCGAGTCCCTCCACGTCGAGACTCCCTTCTACGCGGCCGTTGTCCCGCTGTGGAGCGAGCAGCAGCAGGTCCCGCTCAGCGTGGAATTCGACGACGCTGCCCGCGCTCACGTCGTTTTCTGTCGCCCACTCTTTGGGTAGTGAGACGGTGTATGTCGACCCGCCCGTCACCTGGACCTTGCGTGTCTCCATGTGACTGACACTCGTTCATGCGATGATATAAATCCACTCATATCTATATACTGTATTGGAGTTCTAATATTTGGGGACATATTCGCCGGCTGGCCGCCGACTCTCCGGCAATTTTTGCTGGCAGTGGCGGCGAAGACGGCTAATACGCCGAGATACATAATTATCCTTCATATTCGACGTATTTGGGTACTTGGAGGCCTAAATAAGACGAATAAGCTATTATATTCACACCTGTTTGCGAGTGTTTGTCATACTAATTCTATATAGTAGTAACCCAATAGATATAGCTATCTTAGCAGATTACTTATTAGCTGTCCTGTTGGCTTCTGTTGATGGCGCACGACTCAAACGGGCTGTCAGAGTTTGTATCGCGGCGGAAATTCATCGCAACGACAGGTGCGACCAGTATCGCTGCGATCGCTGGCTGCTCCAGTGGGAGCAGTGACTCCGGGTCAGACGGAAGTTCCGGCGGCAGTGAGGACACCGAAGCGCCGGCGACAGAGATGGACGCAACCGAAATGGACGCGACCGAAGAGGGTGGCTCCAGCGACACCAGTGCACTCGAGTCCGGCGGCTCCTCGACGGTGTACCCCATCGCCAACACTGCGGCCTCGTACTGGAACGCCAACCGACCGGCAAGTGACAGCGAGTACTGGCCCCACGGCGAGTACGACATCGACACCGACCAGAATCTCGCTGACTACTGGGCGGGTCTCTACGGGTTCGAAGCCGGCGGCGAGGACGGCCCGCCGTTCCAGTTCACGGTCGGTCTTTCCCACTCCGGCACCGGTGTCGAGAAGGTCATGAACGGCCAGAACGACATGGGCAACTCCTCCGGGAACGTCGAGGACGAACTCCCGGACCGGGACTCTTACGACCAGTTCATCGACCACGTCGTCGGCGTGGACGGCCAGCCACTGGTCGTCTCCCAGGAGATCGCCGACGCCGGCGTCGAGCAGATCACCGGCGACCAGCTCAAAAGCCTCTACAAAGGTGAACTCACCAACTGGAGCGAACTCGGTGGTCCGGACCGCGAAATTCAGGTGCTGGGCCGCGTCAAGGGCTCCGGGACGCGAACCTCCTTCGTCTCCAACGTCTTTGGCAACCCCGAGGAAGACACCAGCGTCGCCAACCGTTATGGCCAGAACCAGCGCCTCGCACAGGCTATCGCACAGGCCGACAACGCTATCAGCTACCTCGCGCTGGCGTTTATCGACACGGACGGCCTGGCCCCCGTCGGGCTGGAGTGGGAAGGGACGACCTACAGCTATCAGGACGACGAGAACGGCCTCGACTCAACGGCATACCCCCTCTCGCGTGACCTTCACATGTACACGTGGGAAGGCACCTCGAAAAAAGAGGCCGCGGTCATCAACATGATCCTGTCTGACTTCGGTCAGGACACCTTCGTCGCGCCGAACAACTACTTCAAGCTCGGCGCACGCCGCCGCGAGGAAGAGCGCGCCAAGCTCCCCGACCAGGTGTAATCGCCCACGGCTCGGACCACATCTGACAGTTATCGGCCGTGTCGGTCGATTTTCCATACTATGACAGAGGATATACCTACAACGGAGGGCGAGGCGGTGTCGGGCGGGGACAGAGTCGACGGGTCGACGCTCGCCGTCGTCACGATAGCGACGACGCTGGTGGCGACGATTCTTGTCTTCCTGTTTCGGCCGGCGCTGGCGTTGCCCATGCTGCTGGCATTCGTGTTTGTCACGGCGGTCGGCTGGGTCACCTATCAGGCTGAGGTTGCACGCCTACTCACGCTGGTTGCGACGGTGCTAACGGTGTTGACCGTCGCGTTCATCACGTTCTTCCTGTTCGCAAGCGCACTGCCAGCGTTTCTCGAACGTGGACTTGGACTGCTGTTGATCCCGGAACAGGGCGGGAACGCTCGCTGGTTCTTCTGGCTCGAATCCGTGCTGCCGTCGGACTCGACCTACTGGAACCCCCTTAGCGGGGCGTACTCGCTGATACCGATGATATGGGCGACAGTGGTCGTAACCATCATCGCGGGTGCGGTTGCGGGGCCGCTTGGCCTGTTCGGCGCGCTGTTCATCGCCGAGGTCGCCAGCGACCGCCTGCGGGAACTGATCAAGCCCGGCGTGGAGATTCTGGCCGGCATCCCCTCCATCGTCTACGGGTTCATCGGCTTTCAGGTGCTGAACGGCTTCATTCAGACGAACTTCCTCGATGACGGGGCGAGCTTCCTCATCGCGGGGATCGTCGTGGGCGTGATGGCGCTCCCGACAGTCGTCTCCGTCGGCGAGGACGCTCTCTCCAGTGTCCCCCAGTCGATGGGTGACGGCTCCGTCGCCATGGGCGCGACCGAGTGGCAGACAATGAAGAGCATCTCCATCCCGGCGGCGTTCTCGGGCATCTCCGCGGCCGTCATTCTCGGCCTGGGTCGAGCCATCGGCGAGACGATGGCCGTCGCCGCGATCATGGCCTCGGGGACACAGTTCGCCGACCCACTGTTCGACATCTTCGACGCGAACGCGACGCTGACCAGCCTGATCGCGACCCAGTACGGGAGCGCATCCGAGAGCACCGTCGACGTGCTGTTCGTCGCCGGCGTCATGCTGTTCGTCATCGTCGCCGGGATGAGCATCGTCTCGCAGTACATCGAGCGGCGTATGCAGCGGAAACTGAAGGGGCAACAATGAGTGACGCCTACGCGACTACGGACCGACTCGTCAGTGCGGACTCGAACAGCTACGACCGGGGACTGGATACGGCGATCGCACTGAGCGTCGTCGGCTTCACGCTCGGACTCATCACGCTGGTGAATCTGGTCCCGCCCGGTGCCAGTGGCAGTGCCCTCACCACGGCGCTCGGGACGCTACTTGCTGTCGTCGTCGGCGCGGTCGGGATCACCGGCCTCGCCTCCTACACCAACGTCGTCCCGGTCACCTCACAGCGAGTGCGCGGCATCGGGCTGGGCCTCGTCGTTTCGACGCTTGCGCTGACCGCGCTTGCCGCGGTCCTTCCCGTGACGATGGCGACGCTGCTTGGAACCGTGTTGCTGGCCGAAGCGCTGGCGATCACTGCCGCCGGTGTCTCCTCCCGACTCGAACTCGTGGACACGGAACCGAACATGAGCGCCGGGCTGCTCTCCGGCGGCGCGCTCGGCGCGGTCGGCCTTGCTATGGGGGCTGCCATCGGCGGTGCACTCACCAGTGCCGGCTCACTTCTGTGGCTCGTCGGGGCTGTCGTCGCCGGCGTCGGGCTGTTCCTGCTGGCAATTCTCCCTCGCGAGGACCTCGGTTCGACGCTCCCGACAGCCATCGTGGTCGGCGCGCTCGGGCTGACAATCGTAACCGGCACCATCGGCGTCGGCTGGCAGTGGAACCCGCAGACCCTCTCCGGTGGCTTCACCGGCGGCGCGGTCATCCCCGTGTTCCTTCTGGTCGGGACGCTCCTGTCGGCCTGGTCGGCCGCCAAGTGCCGGGCCGGATTCGGCGCTCGGGGCCGGGAGTACGGGGCCTTCCTCGTCATCAACCTCAACGCCTTCCTGATGGTGGCCGTGATGGCGACAATCGTCGTGTTCGTGACCGTCAAAGGCGTCGGCTACGCCTTCCACGGGCTCTCGGTCGGTGCGCTGACCGCGCTGGTCCTCCTGACGCCAGCCCTTCTCGCCGCGGTCCAGTTCGCTCGCACACCTGCGGGCACGAATGACTGGAACAGCGGCGCTCGACAGCTATTCCGCGTCCTCCCACTGGCGGCAGTCGGCGCGCTTGCCGCGACGGTTGCGAGCGTCCTCGTCACTGGGTCCCCGCTACGCTACTCCTATGCCTACACTGTTCAGGTCAACCGACAGGGACAGGCACTCGATACGGCATTCGCGGTGACCCCTGACACGACAATCGGAACGCTACTGCTGTTCGCGCCGGCGGCGCTGCTCGCAGTCACCTTCTTCCGTTCGTTCGGTTCGCTCCGAAAGGTCGGGACACAGTCCGAGCGGGCCGGCTCGATTCGACAGGCCGTCCCGACCGCGGTTCTCGCGCTCGTCGTCCTCACCGGCTTCTTCCTCGTTTTCGGCCCCGCTCCGTTCGGCCTGCCGCTCGGCGAGACGCTCGGCTTCGCCGCCGTCGCCGCCGGGTCGGTCGCCGCGGGCGGTCTCGCAGTCTACCCGCTTGTCGGCGTGCTCACAAGCGACGGGCCGACGCTCGCGGACAGCGCACAGTCCGAGGCGCCGCTGTTCACGCTGGGTGTGTTCGGCGGACTCGGGCTGTTGCTGGCCGCGCTGTTGCTCCAGCCAGTCGCCGGCATCAATCCACTGGTCGGCCCGGTGAACCTTGTGCCGGCAATCGCACTCGGGGCCGCGGTGGCCTCGCTCGCACTGGCGACGCTCACGACCGTCGCAAAGCGGTCCAGCGAAGAGACGATCACCCGCCGGCTCCTGACCGAGGAGACGCGACTTGGACTTGTCGGCACGGCCGGCTTCACCGCGCTGGTGGGCCTGCACGTGGCCGTTACCGGCACGTCATTCAATGTTCTCGGCGTCTCCATTGCCAACGAGGGGAGCCTCTCGTGGCCGATGGTGATGCAGGCCTACATCCCGCTGGGGGCCGAGCCCGGCGGTATCATGCCTGCCATCATCGGCACGGTGTGGCTGGTCATCGGCGCGACGCTGTTCGCCGTCCCGCTGGGCGTCGGTGCGGCGGTGTTCCTCACCGAGTACGCCGAGCAGGGCCAGTTCACCGCACTCGTCGAGATCGCGACGAACGCGCTCTGGTCCACGCCGAGCATCGTCTTCGGCCTGTTCGGGGCCGCGTTCCTGATTCCGCGGCTGGGCGGCGACGAGTCCCTGCTGGCCGGGATGCTGGTGCTCGGGTTCATGCTCTTGCCGCTGGTGCTTATCACCTCGCGGGAGTCGATCAAGGCCGTCCCCGACGAGTATCGTGACGCCAGCGCAGCGCTGGGTGTGACCCAGTGGGAGACCATCAAGAGTGTCGTCCTGCCGGCGGCGATGCCGGGCGTCATCACCGGTGTCATCCTCGGCGTCGGCCGCATCGCCGGCGAGACTGCTCCGCTCATTCTCGTCCTCGGGTCGACGCTGAACGCGACGGCTGCCGTCGATGTCATCGGCGGCTTCCGCTTCGTATCGGGGCCGCCGTTCATCGCCAACGACGCCTTGCTGACGGCCTCAGCGTCGCTACCGACGCAGGTGTGGGCCGTTATCGCGGCCGGGGTGTCTGGGTCGCCACAGATGGGGTGGGCGACGGCGTTTATCCTGCTGATGGTTGTTCTGACGTTCTACGCGGTCGGTATCACGGCGCGGACGTACTTCCGGAGGAAACTCAACTATGAGTGATAGCATCAACACGGAGCCGAGCACGGACACGCAAACGAACGGCGAACGGACGGTCGAAACCACATCGCCGAGCGCTGAGACGACGGCCGGTGAGAGCGAGGAGCAAGTCCGCGACGAGTGGCGGCACTACGAGTTCGACGGCGACACGAAGCTCTCGGTCGAGAACCTCGACGTGTGGTACGGCGACGACCACGCCCTCAAGGACGTCTCGATGGAGATCCCGGAAAACAGCGTCACGGCACTCATCGGCCCGTCGGGCTGTGGCAAGTCGACGTATCTGCGGTGCCTGAACCGCATGAACGACCGCATCAAGGCCGCCCGCATCGACGGCTCGGTCGAGCTGGAGGGCACCGAAATTTACGACCCTAACGCCAACCTCGTCGAACTGCGCAAACGTATCGGAATGGTGTTCCAGTCGCCGAACCCGTTCCCGAAATCCATCCGGGAGAACATTTCCTACGGTCCCCGCAAGCACGGCGACATCAACAAGGGCCTGCTCGCACGTCTGTTCGGCCGCGACGACACGGAACAGGAGGGCGAACTCGTTGAGCGGTCGCTGAAACAGGCTGCCCTGTGGGAGGAGGTCAGCGACCGCCTCGACGACAACGCGCTCGGTCTCTCGGGCGGCCAGCAACAGCGGCTCTGTATTGCCCGTTGTCTGGCTGTCGACCCTGAGGTCATCTTGATGGACGAGCCGGCGTCGGCGCTTGACCCCATTGCAACGTCGAAAATCGAGGACCTCGTCGAGGAACTGTCGAAGGACTACACCGTCGTCATCGTCACCCACAATATGCAGCAGGCGGCCCGCATCTCAGACCAGACTGCCGTGTTCCTCACCGGTGGCGAACTCGTCGAGTACGACGACACGGACAAGATCTTCGAGAACCCCGAGAGCCAGCGTGTCGAGGACTACATCACCGGCAAGTTCGGGTAACTATGTCACGCGAGTCGTACCAGCAACTGCTGGACGAACTCCGGGAGCACGTGGTCGAGATGGGCGACCTCGTCGTCGAGCGGCTCGAAGCGGCGCTCACTGCGCTCCGGACCGTCGACCGGGAGATGGCGCAGTCTGTCATCGACAGCGACGACGAAATAAACGAGTTGTATCTGGCCCTCGAAGCCGACTGTATCGACCTCTTTGCCCTCCAGCAGCCGGTCGCGACCGACCTCCGCTTTGTCGCCGCCTCGTTCAAGATTATCACCGACCTCGAACGCATCGCGGACCTCGCCACGAACCTCGCAGCGTACGCACAATCTGCCGACCGTCGACTCGCTCCCGAGGTCGACGTCGACACGATCGGCCGCGAAGCCACTGAGATGGTCGAGCGCAGTATCGATGCCTATCGGCGTGAAGACGTCGAGGAATGCCGCGCTATCGCGGCTGACGACGACGCGCTCGACGCGCTCTGCCAGCGGGCCAGCGAGACCGTCGCTCGGGACCTCATCGAACGAGAGGCCGACGGCGACGACGGCTGGGCGGTTGAGCAGTTGCTTGATGATGTGTCCCGACTCCTGCTGACGGTTCGAGACCTCGAACGCGTTGGCGACCACGCGGTCAACATCGCGGCACGCACGCTGTACATGGTCGAAACCGACTCCGAACTCATCTACTAAGCATGGAAACCCGAAAGATACAGACCGTCGGCGGCGGGACGTACACGGTTTCACTACCGAAAGAGTGGGCCGAATCGGAGAACTGTACGGCCGGAACGACGGTGAACCTCCACACGCACATCGACGGGCTACTCGTGATTCAGACACCCGAGTCCCGGACCACGCCGCGGAACCGCGTCACCCTGGAGGTCGGAAACGACGACCCGGCGGAAATCGAGCAGTTGTTGCGAGCGGCCTACGCTGCCGGGGTCGAGTCCGTCGTTCTTGAACTCCCCGACGGCTACAGCGACGCGCAACACCGGGCCATCGAACGCGTCACCCGAAACCTGACTGGCGTAACCATCGCCGAGGAGACTGAAACACACGTGACGGTCCAGACGTTGCTCGACGCCAGCGAGGTGTCGGTCCGGCAGTCGGTTCGCCAGCTCCAGTTCGTCGCTCTGTCGATGCACCGGGATGCGATGGCTGCCCTCACAACCGGGACGACCAGCGACCGGTGGGGTGACCGTGACGAGCAGGCCGACCGACTGCACGCCATGATCGACCGCTATTTCGAGCGGGGCCTGGCACGGCTTGATGAGATCGATGCGCTCGGGCTGACGCGTCCGGAACTGTTCACCCTTTGGGGGACCGCGAACGAACTCGAACGCGTGGCTGACCACGCCGAACGCATCGGCACCATCGCCGACCAGCTCGACGGCCAGCCAACCGGTTCCATCGTCACAGCCCTCGAAGATATCGCTCAGGACGTTCGCACCGTTGTTGAGGACGCTGTCCGTGTGATCATTGGCGACGCCTGTGTCGACACCGCCCGACAGACGCTGGCCACGCGCCGGGCCGTGCGCCAGCAGATAACGAGCCTTGACCGCCAGCTGTTCGAATCGGGCGACGCCGACTACCGGCTCACCCGCGCCCTCGATAGCCTCGCCAGAACAGCCGAGCACGGTGGCAACATCGCCGAGTTTGGTCTTCGGATGGCCGTCCGCGACGGCGCGCTCACCGCTTCCGAGGGCGGTACCGACGACGCGGACACGACGAGTTCAACAGCCGAAACAGAGTCCTGACCTAACGCACAGCACACAAGGGCCATCGGTTCCGACACTTGCTATGGTCGACTGGGACGTGTATCTCGTCACGCAGGCGTCGCTCTCGGCGGGCCGGACAACCGACGAAATCGTCGCGGAGGCGATCGAGAGCGGCGTCGGCGTCGTCCAGCTCCGCGAGAAGAACCGGACCGCACGCGAACGCTACGAACTCGGGCAGAAACTGCGAGAACTGACCCGCGAGGCCGACGTCACGTTCGTCGTTAACGACCGTATCGACCTCGCACAGGCCATCGACGCCGACGGAGTTCACCTCGGCGACGACGACCTCCCTGTTTCTGTTGCCCGGGATATCCTCGGTGACGATGCGGTCATCGGGCGCTCGGTCTCGACCGTCGAAGACGCCCGGGAAGCGGCGACGGCTGGTGCAGACTACCTTGGTGTCGGCGCGGTGTTTGCCACTGGCTCGAAAGACGACATCGACGATGAGGAGTACGCTGTTGGCACCGACCGCGTCGCCGCAATTGCCGAGGCAGTGGACATCCCCTTTGTCGGCATCGGTGGCATCACGGCCGGGAACGCCACTGCGGTCGTTGACGCCGGGGCCGACGGTGTAGCTGTTATCACCGAGATTACGAAGGCCGACGACCCGGCGGCGGCGGCTGAAGCGTTACACAGTGCCGTCGAGCAAGGACGATAGCACCGGCCAGCCCGTGGTAGCCGTCGGGCAGGGGCGATAGCACCGGTCTATCCGTGGTCACCGTCGAGACGGGCCGGTTCTGCGAGTGGTGCTCAGATACCGAGGAAGCCGGGCACGACGAGGGCTGCAACGACGATACAGAAAAACACGAGAATCGCGATCGAGCGCAAGACGCCGGCCAACTGCCGCCTGTGCTTTGGCAACGCCTCAGCAATGCCCGCTAATCCGGTTCCGACGACCATAGCGAGTAACCAGGTGGCCGCGGCAGAACCGTCGGTACTCCACGCGGACACGTAGAGACCGGCGAAGACAAGCGAACCAGCGAAGTGGATGAGTGCAATCCGTGGCCCGGACGGTTCGCTGAACACGGTGTTGCTGATACTGGAGGGCATCAGCGACGAAACGTATCCCAGAATTAATAAATTGCGGTGGGAGCCGCGACGGACGGCCTGTCGGGAGCCCGAGGCCGCTACGCCGACTGCTGCAGTTTTTCGCGCAACTGTCGCTCGGTGACGTGATACTTGAACGCCGGCGACCCGTCGACGAAGACGTAGGGCACGCGTTCGCCGTATTCCTCGCGGAGGTCAGGGTCCTCGTCGACGTCAACGAGGTCCAGTTCGATGGCGGCCCCCTCGTCGTCGGCGACCCGCTCGATTGTCCCGATGGCCTCCTCACAGAGATGGCAGTCCTCCCGCGTGTAGACGGTGATCGACACGTCGCTCATCACTGGAACACGGGGGCGACGGCATAAGACTCTCACTCTCTTGCCGGCGATGGGTTTCAGTGTCTCGCGCCCGTATCTGCGTCAATGACAGGCTGGACTATCGAAGATATGCCCCCGCTGAGGGACCGAACTGTGGTCGTGACTGGTGCGAACAGCGGGCTGGGACTCGAAGGCTCGAAGGCGTTCGCTCGCAGAGGTGCGACGGTAGTGATGGCCTGCCGGAGCGTCGAACGCGGTGAGTCGGCCGCCGCAGAGATCCGCGAGGCCGTTCCGAACGCGACACTCGATGTTCGAGAGTGTGATCTGGCCGACCTGTCGAACGTCGCGTCGTTCGCCGACGGCCTCCGGGCCGACTACGACGCTGTCGACATCCTCTGTAACAACGCCGGTGTCATGGCGATTCCGCGGAGCGAGACAGCCGACGGCTTCGAGACGCAGTTCGGTGTCAACCATCTGGGCCACTTCGCCCTGACCGGGCACCTGCTCGACTTGCTTGGGGCCGCTGACGGCGAATCCCGAATCGTCACGCAGTCCAGCGGCGCGCACGAGATGGGCGAAATCGACTTTGATGACCTCCAGCGTGAGCGCTCCTACGGGAAGTGGTCAGCCTACGGTCAGAGCAAGCTCGCAAACCTCCTCTTTGCCTACGAACTCCAGCGGCGGCTGGGCAACCACGGCTGGGACGACGTGCTAAGTGTCGCCTGCCATCCTGGGTACGCCGACACCGACCTCCAGTTCCGCGGGCCGCGGGAGATGGGGTCGACGCTGCGAACCGCGGCCATGGGCGTTGCCAACGCCGTCTTCGCCCAATCAGCCGAACAGGGCGCGCTGCCGATGCTGTACGCCGCCACCGCCGAGGATGTCATCGGCGGCGAGTACGTCGGTCCCGGCGGACTGTTCGACATGCGCGGCTCGCCCGAGTTCCAGCAGTCCAACGATGCGTCACAGGACGAGGAAACCGCCGAGCAGCTCTGGGCGGTCTCAACCGACCTCACCGGCGTGGAATACGATTTCGAGCGTACTTGAGGACGGTCGACGGTGCTGCCGCGACGCGAGCGGGACCGGCAATCCCCACTTTTTCCCCGCCAGACCGTGAACCCCGCCGGCACATGCAACCAGTCGAAGTCACAGTCAGGCTGCTTGCAGGACTCGCCCTGATCCTCGCCAACGGCTTCTTCGTCGCCATCGAGTTCGCACTGACGCGAGCCAGACAGTACTCCGAATCGGAGTTCGACGAACCCGGTCTCCGGCGTGCCTGGGAGATGACTGACGATCTGGAGATCTATCTCACCAGTTGTCAGGTCGGCATCACCGCCTCCAGCATCGCCGTCGGTATCATCGCCGAGCCGGCGCTTGCGGCCATCTTCGAGCCCTATTTCGAGTCGTCGGTTCTGGCCGGCGTCGGTGTCGGCGGTGCTATTGCGTTCCTCCTCATCAACCTCGTTCACCTCACCCACGGCGAGCAGACGCCAACCTATCTCGGTGTCGAGCGCGCAAAGTTCGTCTGTCGGTACGGCGCGACGCCGCTGTACTACTTCGCGTGGGTCATCTCGCCGATTATCAAAGTCGGCGACGGCGTCGCCAAGTGGACGCTCGGGCTGTTCGGTGTCGAAATGTCCGGCGCGTGGCTCGAAGCAGAAGTCGATAGCATCGAGTCCCGGGGCGAGCTGCGAAACGAACTCGGCTCCGTTCTGGACCGCGGCGACGTATCCGACGAGCGCCGCGAGGAGGTCCTCTCCGCGTTCCGCGTCGGCGACCGCGAAGTCAACGAGGTGATGGTCCCGCGGGAAGACATCGTTGCGCTGTCGCCTACCGACGACGATGCGACCAACGCCGAGCGGATCGCCGAAACGCCACACACCCGCTACCCACTCGTCGGTGAGGCGCTCGAAGAGTTCCTCGGCATCGTCTACATCCCTGCGCTCGTCGACGAGCGCGAGGAGCAGGCCGGCGACGGCGGCCTGCTTGACCGTATCGACCTCGAAGCCGTCGCCTCACCGCGGATGACGATGTCGCCGGACACAACCGTCAGCGACGCTATCGACCAGTTCCAGGCCGAGCGTCAGGAACTCGCATTCGTCCTTGAGGACGGCGACGTTGTCGGGCTGGTGACGGTCACAGACCTGCTCGAAGAGGTCGTCGGCGACATTCAGGACCCGATGGACGCCGAAGCTGGCGTTGACTGACGCTGAACACATTTTCGGGTCGACGACACCGAAACCTGAGGCGGCTATCGCGGCGGCGTGTAGAAGTTGACCGTCTCTAGGGGCTCGGGCCCGTCGTTTTCGATGCCGTGGCGTTCGCCGGCCTCGATGCGAATGAGGTCGCCGGCGTCAACGTGGTGGGTATCACCGTCGACAGTGACGGTGCCGGTACCGCTGACTACGAACAGCCACTGGTCGCTGTCAGCGTGGTAGTTCTCCGGCCCACCCACGGACCGGCCTGGCTCGATAGTCATCTCCGCAGCCTGTGCCTCCGCAGTCTCCATGGCGACTTCGAAGTAGCGGTCGAACCCGAGATGCGCCTGCTCCATACGTTTCGGTCCGTCTGTACGGTAGAATCGCTTTCGGGAGAGCGCACAGCAGGGACTCACTCACTGCTGGTGAGCCGCCCGACCCGCCCGCTGAGCCGGGCTGCGAGCCCCTCGAAATGGGCGGTGCTCCAGCCTGCGACGATGAGTGCGCCAATCGTATTGAACACGAGGTCGTTCACGATGTCGCTCGTTCCGTACTGGGCGAGGACCGCTTCGCCGCCGACCATCGACGCAATGCCACCGCTGGCGAACTCAAGGATCTCCCAGCCGACACCCACAGCGAGAACGAACAGGACGACGAAGGTCGCACGAAACTCCCTGTTGAAATCAACCGCCCTGGAGTGGCGTTCGACTGCTCGTGCGATCGCGTATCCCACGCCGGCCACGAGCGACGCCGAGACGGCGTGGGCCAGACTGTCGTACCAGCCAAACGCTTCGTACAGTTCGAACGCGCCGGC
Source organism: Haloarcula marismortui ATCC 43049 (assembly GCF_000011085.1). NCBI lineage: Archaea > Methanobacteriati > Methanobacteriota > Halobacteria > Halobacteriales > Haloarculaceae > Haloarcula > Haloarcula marismortui. Next base: position 1,911,562 of record NC_006396.1, on the reverse strand, counting down.
CGCGTGCAGCGTCGACGCCACCGTGATCCACAGCACAAGACCAGTGTTCATCCCGTAGCCGTACTCCCGGCGGAACAGCGCTGGCAGGAACGTTATCGCCAGCGGGCCGCCGCTGTTGACGAACAGCGTCACATTGCCCTGCGCAAGTGCGAATGCAGATAGTACACCGAGGACAGCCTGTAGCGCACGGGCAGCGATGCGATGGTGCGTGCCGTTTCCAGGAAGGGACGCGTCCGGCTGGTCAAACTCCGAGGCGTCAGCTCCTGAGACGCGCAGTCGGGCGATGCGTGTTGACCGCTCGAAATACAGTTCGAACACGACCCCAGCGACGAGACCGGCGGCTGCCGCAGTGACGAGGTCCCACATCAGCTCTGTCTGTCCATCGAGAAACGCGGTCCCCAGTAGCGTGTCGGCCGCATAGATACCGACCGCCCAGACGCCCGCGACGGCCATCGTCACAATGACGACGAACACCGTTGCGAACCGCGGCGTCATCGTCAGTGAGGTGCACGCATCAAGGACGACGGCCAGCAACAGTGCGACCCCGGCGATCACGAGAAACGGGGTGACCTGCGGGAAACCGCCAACCGCCCGGACGAGTACTGGAACCGCGACCAGTCCGAGTAACTCCGCGGGCACCGTCGTTTCGAGGTCCCGCGTGGCAAACGGAACCGTGACCGCGATAGCGACGAGGAGTGCCGTGAGCACTGCCCAATCGAAGTGGCCACCGGCCGCGAACCGTCCGACGCCCCCGATGAGAATTCCCGTTACCGCCCACGCGCCGAGCGCGTCGAGCCGGTGGGGACCGATAAGAGACTGTAGCGAACCCATCACTGCCGTGGATACAACACGAGTCGTAATCAAAGCACGGCGGTTCCTGCAACCCTTCTGGAATTTTTCGTCGTCGCGGCCTCTGTCACACGACTGACCGACGGCTGTCTGACGAGGATATATTTCGCTGGCGGTCAAACTCCCCGTAATCAATGGACGAAGCGTTTCTGGACCTCGAATCGGTTGCGGTCGAACTGGATGAGGAGTTGCTCGACGCGATTGATGACAAGGCGTTCGCCGACCATCGCGACAACCGGGACGCTGCGGTCCGCGACCTGCTTGACGAATGGCTGAAACAGCGTGCTGCCGAGGATGCGGACGAGAGTATCTGAGCGGGACTGCGGTCGCATATACAACCGCCTACTGAATGGCGACGGTTGCGCCTAACTCGGGCGCTGTCGCGTCGTAGCCGTCCTCGCGGAGCGTGGTTGCAAAGGCCTCACAGCGGTCGCCGTGGTTCACGAGTACCGGCGTGTCACGGTAGCTGTCGAGATACGCAAACAGCCCGTCTCGGTCGGCGTGTGCCGAAAAGTCGTACTGCTCGACCCGTGCGCTGACCGGCATAATCCGGCCGTCTATCTCGGCACTCCCCGTCTCTAGCAGGTCCCGTCCCGGCGTCCCCTCGACCTGATACCCGGTCATCGTGATCTTGTTCATCGGATTCCCGCGGATTTCCGGAATGTACGTCATCGCCGGGCCACCAGAGAGCATCCCGCTGGTGGTGACGATTGCCGCCTTCTGGTCGGTAATGCGCTTTCGCTGGCCGTCCTTCCCAGTGACGAACCGGGCGTGGGATTTCGCCCGCTGGAGCGCGTCCGCGTCGCGGACGAACTCGGGGTACTGCCCGAGCATCTCGGTCACCTGCTTCCCCATCCCGTCGACGTAACACGGGATGTCGTGTGCCTCGCAGACGAGCAGCATCTCCTGTGTTCGACCGATTGCGAAGGCGGGCACGACGACGGTCCCGCCCTCCCAGAGCGTCGTCTCGACGCTCTCGACGAACCGCCCCTCGACCGTTTCTCTGGGGTCGTGGTCGACATCGGAATAGGTGCTCTCACAGATGACCGCGTCCGCGTCCGGACGGGCCGTCGTCCCGGCCACGAGGCGCTGGTCGTCGGTGTGGAAATCGCCCGTGTACAGCAGTCTGGTGTCGCCATCGTCGACGAGCACGTGCGCGCTGCCCGGAATGTGGCCGGCGTTGTAGAAGGTGACCTCGTAGCCGGCAGCCTCGAACGACTCGCGGTAGCCGTGGGTCTCCGACACCTGTGTGACCCGTCTGACGTTGGTTTCGGTAAACGGACAGTTGACCGTTCCCCCGTGGAGTTTGAGCGTGTCCCGCGCGAGCGTCATCGCCAGTTCGTACGTCGGCGGTGTCCAGTGAATCGGTGGCCGCGCGTCGCCCGACACCAGCGCCGGGATGGTCCCGACGTGGTCGAGGTGGCCGTGCGAGACGACGACGGCGTCCGGCGACGGGGTCCGCACCGGGAACTGTGGCGGCGAGTCGGTCAGCATCCCGAAATCCAGTAGCAGCGACTCGTCGATGAGGACGGCGCTTCGACCGATCTCATCCGCCCCGCCGAGAAACTGCACATCCATTATCGAGACGAAAGCGGCCCGTCCGTTTCCGTTCGTCGGTTCTCACCGAATCATGTCGCCGACCGCTGAACAGACAGAATACGTTTGAACCAGAACACGACGATATCTGGACGCTCAGTGGCTATAAACTATCAAGGAGATGTTTTCGGATATGGTGTTGTGTACGGATAACACATCTACTGGGCAGTGTTATCACGCTAGCATAAACAATTATTATACTCGGGGCTCATTATCTATTTGTCATGGCGACACGCCAGCAATCCCCGACGACGTACCACACGTGCAGTTGCGGTGAGGAGTTTGACACAACGGAGGAACTCCTCGAACACGCACGAGAGGCACACGGGCTTAGCGTACACTGACTGGCGTCGCGTCGTTTTTCATACGCAGAAATACCGACAGCGACAGGTCAGGATGTCTTGTCGATGTCCTGTCGCACACTGAACCGCGCGTAGCCGCCGTGTGAGAGGTCAAGCGCACCCAGCCACCAGTTCCACCGCTCGGCGAGTTGATAATCGTCGGGCGCGTCCGCGAGGTTGTCGACGACATCCTCAACGGTCAGTTCCGCCCCGAAGTCGGTCACGAACTGGTCCGACTCCGAAAGGTCCCGTGCCTGTCTGGCGACGACCGTGACGATATCCGAGTTGGCGTCGAAAGCATCGCGAAGTTCCTGTTCGAGTTCCGTTCGGTCCACACCCGGGTGTAGGACCCGCATCTGACTTGAATGTACGGTTGGGCACACCGCTGTCTGTCGAGGTCGGCGACTGACTGTTCGGTGCGGAGCCCTGTCTCAGCGACGCTCTTGCTCTCGAACAACGCTACAAAAATCAGAAAGTAAGCCGTCACCGCTTCGATTCGAAGCTTCGTGCGCTGTCGCTTACTCAGCCTCGCCTGTTCCACGGGTCGCCTTTCGGGCTCCCCGTTCCACTACGAAGCGCACTCCTGCGCTTCGCCTGCTCGCGGGCACGGCCCGCTCACCCAACCGAGATTCTCCTAAAGTCGAATCTCGCGTCAGTCGTCCGCTTCGCCCTTCTCTATCGGCGCACCAACCAGATTGCCCCATTCGGTCCAGGAGCCGTCATAGTTGATGGTGTCGTCGTAGCCCAGCAGTTCGTGCAGGGCGAACCAGGCGACGGAGGAGCGCTCACCGATGCGGCAGTAGGCAACTGTCGTGGAGTCGCCGTCGATGCCGTACTCGGCGTAGAGCTCTTCGAGTTCGTCGTAGTCTTTGAACGTCCCGTCGTCGTTGGTGACGGCCGCCCAGGAGATGTTCTGTGCACCGGGCACGTGGCCGCCACGCTGTGCGGTCTCCTGCAGTCCAGGCGGTGCGAGGATTTCGCCGGAGAACTCTTCGGGCGAGCGAACGTCGACGAGCGGCAGTTCGCGCTCGATAGCGTTCTCGACGTCCTCTCGGTAGGCACGGATGGACTCGCGCGGGCCGGCGGCTTCGTAGTCGACTTCGGAGAACTCGGGCACTTCGTCGGTGAGTTCGTAGTCGTTCTCGACCCAGTACTCGCGGCCGCCGTCGAGGAGCTTCACGTCGTCGTGGCCGTAGTACTTGAACTGCCAATATGTGTAGGCGGCGAACCAGTTGGAGTTGTCACCGTAGAGAACGACTGTCGAGTCCTCGCTGATGCCGTGGGCACCGAGCAGGTCCTCGAAGTCGTCCTTGTCGAGGATGTCCCGCGTGGTCTGGTCCTGCAGGTCCGTCTCCCAGTTGAAGCCGATCGCGCCGGGCGCGTGGCTCTCGTCGTACAGTTCCGTGTCGACGTCCACCTCTACCAGTCGGTGGGCGGGGTCGTCGCTCTGGAACTCGTCCAGATGCTCGCTGACCCAGTCGGCCGAGACGAGCACGTCGTTAGCGTAGTCAGTCATAATGCATCGAAGCGTAAGTCTACCAGACATATATTACTACGACTTTCGGCATGTTCGGCCACTCATCCACCGTGTAGGCAGATGTTGCCCCTACTGTCACGTGTTGTTACCCGATACTTCGGCCGCCCAGCAGGGAGGGGCCATGGCGTGCCATGTCCGGATGTGAGTCAGGCCACTCTCTCGCGAGAGGCGGCAGCATTTGCATCCACCTTCGACCGGCTGTGATGGGAGTTTTCAAGCGGACGGAGCGGTAACGCGTGGATGATGACTGATTTCGTCTCTGCGGAGTGGGTGTCGAGTCGGGGCGACGACCTCCGGGTGGTCGACGTGCGGGACGCGTGGGAGTACGATGGCCTCGGGCACCTCCCGGGCGCGGTGAACGTGCCTTTCGATTCATTCCGGGCGGACGAACACGGCGCGGAGTCGGACGCTGGCGACGGAATGCTCCCCGACGAAGGCGACTGGGCGGAGCTACTCTCAGAGGCCGGCATTACGCCGGAGAGCGACATCGTCGCGTACGACGACCACCACGGCGTCTTCGCCGCGCGGTTTCTGGTCACTGCGGAACTGTTCGGCCACGACCCGGACCGGCTACATCTCCTCGACGGCGACTTCTCCAGTTGGCAACTCGAACGGGAGACGACGAGCGAGACGCCGACCGTCGAGCCAACTGACTACGAGGTGACGCGACCCGACTCGACGCCACTGGTCGGCCCGGACGCAGTCGCTGACGCCGCGGACGACCCCGACGCGGTGCTGGTCGATACTCGCGAGGACGAGGAGTATGATGCGGGCCACATCCCCGGTGCGGTGCTGCTGGACTGGCGAAACCTCGTTGACAACGAGACTCGTGGACTGCTTCCGCAAGACGAGGCGCTGTCCGTTCTCGAAGCCGCCGGCATCGTCCCCGGCAAACGCGTCGTCCTCTACTGTAACACTGCCCGTCGCATTAGCCACACCTACGTCGTCTTGCGGCATCTCGGCTTCGAGCAGGTGGATTTCTACGAAGGGAGCCTCACCGAATGGGAGGCACAGGGGCGGCCGCTGGAGACGAACTGAGGCGTCGTCGCAACTGCTGGTGCGGTCAACATTACGTCAGCCGCTGCTGGTCCCCCTGTCGCTCGCTGGTCAGCAGCGACGACAGTTCGACCAGCAGCGCGATAACGACCGGCCCGGCGATAAAGCCGATGACGCCAAGTGTTAACACGCCGCCGGTGAACCCGACGAAGTAGAGACTGGCCGGGAGCCCGGTCGTGTAGCGGGCCAGTTTCGGCCTGATGACCGCGTCGGGGAGGAAGCCGACGAAGACGAGGCCGAATACGGTCACCAGTACCGCCCCGGTGATGTTGCCGTTGATGATATCCGCGACAGCGATGGTAAGGACGACCACGCTGGGGCCGATGACGGGAACGAACTGCAGGATGCCGGCGACGACCGCCAGCGCGAACGCGCCCTGATAGCCCAGCAGCCAGAACACGACCCACGCCACGACGAAGGTCCCGAACGCCGTCGCCGCCTGAAGAACGTAAATCGCGTACAGCGTCCCCCGGAGTCGCTGATGGAGTCGGTTGACGACCTCGTGATACGACGCCGGCACTGTCCGATAGACGGCCTTTTTTGGTGCCTGTGGCCGCCAGAGCATCGCGTAAACAAGAATCGAAAACAGCACGGCTTTCAGCGCCAGCACAGGCGATTCGGCAGCGAGGTCGACCGCGACGGCCGTGAGCGTCTCTCGGGCGGCTATCAGCGTCGGCGCAATCTCGACCGGGTAGCTAAACTCACCGACTTCGAGGGTCACCATCGGCGGGAGTTGCTGGAAGAAGGTAAACAGGTCACGACGCCGGAGATACAGCACGGCCCCGAGCGGGACGACGATGAGCGTGCCGCTGACAAAGGCGATACCCGTCGTCACAGCCGCTGACAGTCGCTTGTTGAGCCCGTGGCGTCCGAGCCACTCCGAAACGGGGAAGAGCACGTATGCGACCGTGATTGCGAAGAATATTGTCGAGAGCACTCGCGCGAGCAGGACCGTCGTCAGGCAGCCGGTAAGAACGAGCAGGCCCGCGAGGACGTAGGTTCGTCGGCGTGTTACCACGCCCGCCCTTTTCCAGCGGTCGGTAAAAACGTTACCTGCACACGATAGTTCGGTAACACGTCCGTCAGGACCGGGAGAACAGCGCTGCTAACTGCTCCCGGGAGAACAGCGTCGTCGGCCGGTCCATGTGGACGCCGATCTCGCCTTCGAAGGCTTTCATCCCGGCTTTCTGTATCGGCTCCGGCGCAGAGTAGCCGGCCCGAACCGCGTGGCCGAGGCGGATTTCCTGCCGGAGGTCGTCGCGCCACGCCCGCTCGTACTCGCCCAGTGTCGCCGGGTCCTCGGGGTCTATCTCTCGGGCTGCGTGGTCGGCGGCGGTCATGCCGTAGCGGATGCCGCCGCCGGTGAAGGGCTTGGTCTGGGCCGCGGCGTCACCGATGAGGAACGACCGTCGGCCGGTGACTCGCTTCGGCGGGCCAATCGGGATGAGTCCCGAACAGCGGTGGTCAGTTTCGACGCCGTAGCCGTCGACGAATTCCTCGAAACGGCCGCGGGCGTCATCGCCCGGCGGCACCGCCAGTCCGTACTCAACACCGGCCTCGCCCCGTGGGATGCGCCAGGCGAAAAACCGCGGAACGGTGAGGTGCACGTCGACGAAATCGCCGTGGTCCACTTCATCGCTGAACCCGAGAACACCATGCAGCAGTTCGTCGGGCTCCGGCAGGTCCAGTTCCCGCCGGACGCGGCTCTTCGGGCCGTCACAGCCCGCGACCATCTTCGCCCGGTGTGTCTCGACGCCGTCGTCGCCGCGGACCTCCACGGTGACGCCGTCCCTGTCTTCGGTGACCCCGACGACGGAGTGTGCTTCTCGAACGTCCGCACCGGCGTCGCGGGCCAGCCCCGCGAGGTGCTTGTCCAGGCCGACGCGGTCGATGACGTTCGAGATGACCTCGTCCTTGTAGAATGGGTGGTCTTGGCTCCCGGGACCGCCCGTGTGAAAGCGTGCGCCCGAAATCTCGTTCTGGAACAGTTCGTCGCGGGCGTCCTCGGTGAATTCCCAGATATCCGTGCTCACGTGGCCCGAGCAGGCCAGTGGTTTGCCGATCTCTCCCTGTTCGAACACCACCACGTCGAGCCCCCGACTCGCCGCCTGACGCGCGTACCGGGACCCAGCCGGACCCGCGCCGACCACCACAACATCGTACATACACGTTCTCTCGGTGTCACGAATCAAATAGCTTCTTGATTCATACAGACTGCTGTCCCTGTTCCCGGGACGACCGCCGGGTCAACTCCCCGCCGTGGGGACCCGCGGATGGCCCTGTTGCTCAGCCAGCCAGCCGCCGAAACGGCCGGCCAGGCCGCCGACTGCCATCGGGAGGCCCAGCAGTAGCACACCAACAACGAGGGCGAGTCCGACGCCGACGACCCGGAACCAAAGCGGATTCGGAATCGTTGGGATAGCCACTAACAGCTCTTTCAGCGACCAGAGCGCTGGAACGCCGCCAATGAGTCCGGCTCTAATTCCGGCGGCAGTCCCGACCCCACCGTGACGTTTGACCAGATAGCCTGCGACGACGCCGCCGAGGAAAAGCCCCTGAAAGGTGATATTCGATGCTGACCGCAACACGTCCACGACCGTGAACGCTGCGGGGATGACGCCGCCAATAAGGGCGCATTTCCACGTTTTCGATAGCTCGAACTGGAGGGACATAGCTGGATGGTTGACCGCCGAAATGAAAAACCACACCCCTGACGACACAACCATTTGAAACCGACCGTCGCGTCACTACCCGAATCAGGGCGTATTTGTCGGTGTAGCCCCTGTCATGGCCTATGGCAGAGTATCAGCCCGGGGTGTGTAACATCGGAGCGAACCAGCGCCGCGCCCGCCGACTGTCGGCCATTGCTTCGTTTGCGGTCGCTGTCGGTCTCGCGCTCGCCGTCGCAGTGGGCGCGGTCCCCAACCTGTCGCTGTGGGCGACTATCCCCTTCATTTTCGGCGGGTACGTCGGCGCGTTTCAGGACTACTTCCGGTTCTGTGTCGCCTTCGGTGCGCTGGCCCGCTACGACCTCTCGGGGTCGGGCGGGGAACGCGGCAGTGTCGATACAAGTGAGGCCGTTCGCGCTGACCGGCGAAAAGCGGCGAAGATTCTCCTGTTTGCGGCCGCCGCGACGGTCGTGACGAGCGGCATCGGATACGTGGTCGTCACCGCCCTGTAAGGACTGCTGTCTGCTGTGTGTTCTGCGCGTCTTCCGACCGAATCACGAGGTGGCGGTATTAGACGATGGCCAGTCCGCTCGGGACCTGGTCGTACTCGGCTGTCCAGTCCCCGCTGACGAGGTTCTGCTTGACCCACGTCTCCCCGTGTTTCGACTGGAACAGGCCGTGGTTCGTCAACGCGAGAAAGCCATCAGTCGGGGCAGCGCTGAGAATCGGCCGGGCCAGACCTTCCGGTCCCGGCAGGCCGTCCATCGATTGCGTCCACCGGTCACCGTTCCATCGATACACGTAGCTCTCGCCGTGTGTACTGTGAGCCGAACGGGGTCCGCTGGCCGCCGAGACGATAGCACAGTCCGGGTCGTCGGGGTGGACGGCCAGCCCCCACACGTACCGATGGGCTAGCCCCTCCTGCGGGTGGGTCCACGCCGCTCCACGGTCGGTCGACAGCGCGAAACCGTCGCCGGCGGCGGTGTACACCCGGTCAGGAGCGTCAGGATGGGTCGCCAGCGTGTGGTTGTCTCGCCGAGCGCCGTCGGGGTGGTCGACCCACGTCTCGCCGCCGTCGGGACTGCGGACGAACGCGCCGGCCTCGATGGCGGCGTACACCTGCTCCGGGTCGTCTGGAGCGAGGGCGAGCCAGCGCACGTGGTGGGTGTCGGGCCGCGGCGGGAACGACCACCGTGCTGCCGAGTCCAGTTCCGTCAGTCTGGGCTTCTCGGTCCACGTTTCACCACCGTCAGCCGAACGGTAGACCGCGCTCGGCTCCGTCCCGGCCCACACCACGTCAGCGTCGTGCGGGCTGACCGTGACGCTCGTCACGCGGTCGCCGGCATCGAGGACTGTTTCCCACGTCGCGCCGCCGTCGGTGGTCCGCTGGAGGCCAGCATCCGAGGGACCCACGAAGGCTCGCTCCGGCTCGGCAGCCTCTGCGGCGACACACTCGATATCGTGGCCACGGAGGCAATCGTCCCAGCCGCTGTTACCGTCCCCAACAAGGACGCGGTCACCAAGTGCGGCGTAGACGGTGTCCATGGCCGACCTACGTTGCCCGAGCGAAGAAAGCTGGCGGTGGTCAGCGACTGACCGACCGCGTCAGGGCGAAAACATACAGCGCGACGAAGAAGCCGCCGAGGAACGCCTCGGACTGGGCGAGGAGGCTCACAGTCGGATTACTGACCTCGCCAACGCCGCCGAGGAAGAAGGCAATAAACGACCCGAGGCTGAGCTGGGCGTACTGGCCGACACTGTCGAACAGGTCCGGCGCGATAGCGAGGTACAGCCCCGCGTATGTGACGATGAGTACCGCCGAGGCCGCGAGCGTGTACGATGCCCGCTCACCGTAGCCGGTCGTCACGAACAGGAAGGCGTTCATCCCCCAGCGGGCGAGCGCCCGCCCCCGCTCCCGCAGCGACGCCGCACTGTCCCGGACGCGCCGGGACTGACAGCGCCGCCGGTATCCCATCTGCGACATGAAGAACTCGGAGGCCGCGGTGTTGTCGGCGATGTCGTTTGCGCCGTTTTTGGCCCGGAGATATGTCACCTCGCCGGCGGCAGCCGCGATTCGCCCCTCTGTCGCCGTCCCGAGTCGCTCGGCAGTGGCGCGGGCGGCTGTCGGGACCGCATGGTCCTGGGCCTGCTTGGCCGCCAGGTTGGTGAGAGTCGGCGGTTCATCGCCCACCGCGGCCGTGTTACCGTCGCCGGCGGTCGAGCCCGCCCTGTCCTCGCCGGCCGACGCGACTCTCGGGACAGTGCCTGGCTCGGCGGTCTTTGCGTTTTCGTTGCCGTCCGCCAGGGCTTCGACGGCCTCGTCGAGGGCTGCCGGGTACGACAGCGCGGTCCGCAGGCCGTCCCACAGCCTGCTGTCGAGTTCGTGAAGCCGGTAGTTTGCAGCCTCCAAGTCGAGGGCATCGTCGTCGCGGAAATCGAAGCCCGCGAACCGCGTCCGGTAGAACGCGACACGGCTGAGGACGCTCTCCGTCCCGTCGCCCTCAAATCGGACAGTGCCAAGCGTCGCTCGCTCGGGGTCGTAAACCGCTGCGCCTGCAGCCGGCTGGCCGAACGTGCCGTCTTCGACTGTGGTCTCGGAGAGCGAGACGAGTCCGACGCCGTCCGGTTCGACGGCCGCTGGCCGGAGGTCGACCGATCCGATGGTGCAGCCGTGGAGTCGGACGGTGCCTATGCAGGTCACCTCCGCAGCACGGAACTGGTCGATGTCGCTGTCAGCGAATTGTGGGCTCGCCAGCGTTGCCCCGCTCAGGTCGAGGTCGGTGACAGCGGCGTCGACGAATCTCGCGGCGACCAGCGTCGTGTCCGTGGCGTCGAGCCGCTCGATGTTTGCGCCCTCGAAGTCGGTGCCCACGAACACCGAGTCGTGGACGACTAGTTTCATCGAGACGGCCGCGTCGGCGAACGTCGCGTTGGTGAGCGTCACGTCAGGGAGATAGAGTCGCTCGGCCTCCACCCGCTCGAAAACGGCCTCGTCATAACTGGTCTCGTTGAAGTAGCCGCCGCTGAACGTCGCGCCGTAGAACCGCGCCGTGCCGAACTCCGCCCATCGGAAGTCCGCCTCGTCGAAGGTCGCGTGGTAGAAGTCGCCCGTCCCGAACGTCGCCTCGTCGAAGTCGGCCATCTCCAGTGTGGCGTGCTGGAACGACCCCTCCTCGATAGTCACCCGGTCGAAGGCGGCGTCGGTCACCGATGCCCGGTCGAAGGTCGCGCTTTCAATTGTTGCGTCGCGGGCATCAACTTCGGACAGTTCCGCGCTCTCGAACGCAGCGGTGTCCAGTTGCGCGCCCCTGAGGTCGACCCGGTCCGCTGTCACCCCGTTGAATACTGCCTCGGAAATCGTCGCGTCTTTCGCATCGATTTCGTGGTACGTCCCGTCGAACGTGGCCGTTTCCGTGACCGTCGCTCCCCGGAGGTCGAGGCGCTGGCCGAACTCGCTGTCAGTGCAGTCCAGCCGACCGATTGTCGCCCCGCGGAGGTCGACCGGATGGTTGTCGGCGGCGTCGACGACCGCGTTCGATACGTCGAGAACATCGAACGTCGCTCCGATGAACTGCTTCGCCCGCTCGCGGTCCTGCCGACTCTCGCCGGCATCCCCGGTTATCGCGTCGAGAAATGCCTCGGACACGTCCATGCCATCGGGGACGTCTTCAGGCTGGCAATGGAACGGACACCGTTCTTTGCCGTCGAGTGCGCCGTGTGGACATTCCCACGCCGCTTCGGCCTCGCCGTGTACGTCCACGATGTTATCTGTGAAGCCACACCGGCTCTCGGCGCGTCCCGACCAAGCCATCGTTGGCCGAAACGGTCGGGAGGCAGGGGCATAAGCGCTTCTACACCGAGGACTCATACGGATTGTTAGAGCGCCTTACCGGTATGTGTCGACTCTATGGGTCGGCACTAGTTGGAAATACTCGACAACAATCCGTCTCAGTCGTCGGCAGCGACCGCTTCGGTCCCGACTCGCCGACCGAGGAAGTCGTCGAGGAGGCGGAACAGCCGTTTCTTCTGCTCGATGTCCGAGGATGCGTGGCCCTCCTCACCGAGCTCCCGGTACTCGAACGCGCCGTCCGGTCCTTCGGTGTAGCCCGCGTCTTCGAGGGCATCGCGGAACAGCCGGGCCTGCGAGACGGGGACCCGGCGGTCGTTGACGCCGTGGACGATGAACAGCGGGGCGTCGAGGTTGTCGACGTGGGTGATGGGCGACCGTTCCTCGTACAGGTCCGGGTTCTTCTCCGGAGTACCCATGTTCTTCTCCATCAACTCTGTTCGGTAGTGCGCCATCGTGTTCTCGTACTGGTCTTCGAGGTCTGTGAGACCGATCCAGGCGACGCCGGCGTCGTACAGGTCCGGGTACTGGACCAGTTGCCAGTACGCCGAGTAGCCCCCGTAGGAGCCGCCGAAGACGACGACGCGCTCGTCGTCAAGCCACTCGCGGGTCGAGAGAACATGTTCAGCGGCCGAGGCCACGTCGCCCTGTTCGGCCCCGCCCCAGTCGTCGTACAGTTCGCGGATGAACTCGCGGCCGTGGCCAGTCGAACCCCGGTAGTTCACCTGCAGGACGGAGAAGCCCCGCTGAACGAGGAACTGTGTGTAGAGGTCGAATGATTTGCTGTCCATTCCGCGGGGGCCGCCGTGGGGGTTCACGATGAGCGGCGACGGTCGCTCGCCTGAATCATAGAGGAGACAGCCGATATCCAGCGTGTCGTACGGGTCGTACTCGACAGCCGCCTGCCGCGTTTCGGGCACGCCGTCGGACTCGATGGTGAAGTACTCGGCGTCGGCGAAGACGTTGGGCGAGAACGGCCCGTACTCGGCCTCGACCAGCGGCTCCGTTTCGTCTGTCGCGAGGTCGTATGTGAGCAGTTCGGGGCGGCGTGTGGGCGTCGTATGCAGCGCCAGGAGGCGGTCGCCATCCAGTATCGGGTCACCGCCCATCCGGCCGAATGACGCGACGCCTGCAGGAAGGTCGAGTTCGCGTGCGTCGCCGGTCTCGATGCCGTACACGACCGGCAGCTTCGTCGCCTCACGCGTCCGGACCGCGAGGAACCGCTTGCCGTCGGGCAGGAGCGCCTGTGGCTCCTCCTCGTACTCGCCGCCGAACCACGTTACCTCGTCCGTTTCCAGATCGTAGACGCCGCTCCGGGACAGGTCCTCGCTGTTGTCCACGACCAGCAGGCGGTCGCCGTCGGGTCCCCAGTCGGCCGGGGCGGCCTCCGCGCCGGTGACACCGATTTCGAGTGTCTCTGGGTCCGACTCGTCGGCGTCACTGACGTACACGTCCATGTTGTCGAAGTCGTCAGTCTCGTTGGTCGCGTACGCTAACTGCGACCCGTCGGGCGAGAGCAGTCCCGTGTGAACCGCTCGGTCGTAGTCAGTAATCTTGGACGTCTCGCCGCTCCCGAGGTGGTGGCTGTAGAGGTTCATCTGCCCGTCGCGGGTCGACCCGACCAGTAGCGTCTCGCCGTCCTCGCCAACGTCCTGCAGCACTACCTGCCCGTCCATCTCGACGACCGCCTCAACCGACCCGTCGCGGTCGATGGCGTACACGTCGTTCTGTTCGTTGCCGTCGTCGTCGAGGTGGAAGAACACGCGCTCGCCGTCGGCGTCCCACTCCACGTGCCAGCGGGCGTTCCTGGGGACATCGCCGTCGCTCCACTGCTCGTGCGTGCCGGCCTCGACGTCGAGGACGTGGAGTTCGTTGCGCCCGCTCACGTCGTAGTAGCAGGCCACTTCGCTGCCGTCAGGGGATGCCGTCGGATGCGCCAGCGTCGGCAGCCCAGCGAGTTCCTCTAGCACCGCCTCGGGGTCCGTCGGACCGCTGTCAGGGTCGGACATACGAACCGACGTATCGGACGGCTAACCTGTAGGTGTTCTGCCGACATCAGAGAACGCCGTGAGTGCACACACTCGAACAGCAGACAACCCCGCCCGAAGTCAGCCGAGAAACCCGAGCCGGGTTGGACTGTCCGGCTCTATCTCGTTTGTACCACGGGATACTCCCACCCCGCTATGGTGTCCACCAGCGCAGGCCGACCATCACGAACACGATAGCCAACTGCATCAGCCCCTGCAAGCCCCCCAGTCTGGCGTTTCGCATCCCGATTTCGGAGACGAGGTCGACGTCCGGGTTCTCGGAGACGACCTGCCGGTAGATACGGACCTCGCCGGGCAGGATGACGCCAAAGCCCTGCACGGACAGCAGCGTCACGATACCGAGCGTGGCGACCATCCACCACGAGGTCATTGCGAAGGCCGGCAGCGTCGTGACGAGATACGCGCCCGAACCCACGACGGCGACGCCGAGGATGCCCAGCGTCTTCGGGTCGGTCAGCGCGTCGAACTGATAGCCGATGAGGAGAATGACCGGAATCAGCGTCGCAGCGGTCAGGATTGCCAGCCACGGGTCGGCGTTGGGGAACTTCCCGAGGCGAAGTGCCAGCAGGATGCCGCCCGAAATAGTCACCGTCGCCAGCGTTGGCATCAGGAACGTCATCTTGGGCGTGAACGATGCGAAGAAGTCTGCCCGTGCCTCTGGTTCTTGACCGCCGAGCACTGGCCCCAGCACGAGGCCCATGAACAGGTCGATACCGGTCCACAGCACCCCGGCCATCACATGGACGTAGGTCAGCGCCCGGATGTTTCCGCTGGCGAGTGCCCCCGCAAACGCGATGAGCGGGACGGCGACTGCCCCCACAGCAAACGCCGGGTTCGCCTGCTTCGCCAGCCCACCGATACCCCGTTTCCGCTCGACGCGGTCTGCTGTCGACTGCGCCATAACTGGCTATATCAGGTTTCCCTACTGTCAAAAACGTTGGTGGCCGTTTCAGCTATTGCCTGCTTTCAGCATACCGACTTCCTTAGTCGTCGTCCGCGGCCGGCTGTTCGGCCGCTGTGTCGCGGTCCGCTCGCGGCCCCTCTAGGTCGACGTTCGGCAGCAGGTCGCGGAGGTACTGCCCAGTGTAGGATGCCTCGGTCCGGGCCACGTCCTCCGGAGTGCCCTGTGCGACGAGTACGCCGCCGTTCTCGCCACCCTCGGGACCGAGGTCGATGATCTGGTCGGCGTTCTTTATCAGGTCGAGTTCGTGCTCGATAACGACGACTGTGTTGCCGTCGTCGGTGAGCCGGTGGAGCACGTCGATGAGTTTGCGTTCGTCCTCCGGGTGGAGCCCGGTGGTCGGCTCGTCGAGCAGGTACAGCGTCTCGCCCGAATCCTTCTTGCCGAGTTCCTCGGCGAGTTTGACGCGCTGGGCCTCACCGCCGGAGAGCGTCGTCGAAGGCTGGCCCAGCCGCATATAACCCAGCCCCACGTCCTTCAGGAGTTCTAGCCGGCGACGGATGCCGCTGTGGCTCTCGAAGAAGTCATAGGCCTCCTCGACAGTCATATCGAGCACGTCAGCGATGGTCGCGCCCTTGTAGGTCACGTCCAGCGTCTCATCGTTGTAGCGCGCGCCGCCACACTCCTCACAGGGGACCGTCACGTCCGAGAGGAAGTTCATGTCGATGGTGACCGTCCCCTGGCCGCCACAGCCCTCACAGCGGCCGCCCTTGACGTTGAACGAGAACCGGCCGACTTCGTAGCCGCGCTGTTTCGAGAGGCTCGTCTCGGCAAACAGCTCGCGGATGTGGTCGAAGACGTTGGTGTACGTCGCCGGGTTCGAGCGGGGCGTTCGGCCGATAGGCGACTGGTCGATGAGCCGAACCGTTTCGATGTCGTCGAGGCCGTCGATAGCGTCATGTTCGCCGGGGTTCACGTCGGTGTCGTTCATCCGACGCACCAGCCCCTTGTACAGCACGTCGTGCATCAGCGTGGATTTCCCGGAGCCCGAGACGCCTGTGATGGCGGTGAACGTCCCCAGCGGGATGGATACGTCGAGGTCAGCGAGGTTGTGCTGGCGAGCACCCCGAACGGTGAGTTCGCCGTCGGCCTCGCGGCGGCTGTCGGGCACTGGAATCGTCCGCTCGCCCGAGAGGTACTCCCCAGTCACCGATTCCTCGGTGTCGATGACCTCGTCCATCGAGGCGTTGACGACGACCTCGCCGCCGCGCTTGCCCGGTCCGGGTCCCATGTCGATTATCTGGTCGGCCCGGCGCATCGTCTCGGTGTCGTGTTCGACCACGAGCAGCGTGTTCCCGAGGTCTCGAAGCTCTTCGAGGGTGTTCAGCAGGCGGTCGTTGTCCCGCTGGTGGAGGCCGATAGAGGGCTCGTCGAGGACGTAGAGAACACCGACGAGGCCGCTCCCGATCTGGGTCGCCAGCCGGATCCGCTGGCTCTCACCGCCCGACAGCGTCGACGCCTCGCGGTCCAGCGTCAGGTAGTCCAGTCCGACCTCGGTCATGAAGCCCAGACGGGCGCGGATCTCCTTGAGAATCTCCTCGGCGATCTTCCGGTCCCGGGCCGAGAGGTTCTCCTCCATCCCCTCGAAGTGGGCCAGCGCGTCACTGATGGACATCTCGTTGACTTCCGTTATCGAGGTGCCGTCAACGAGCACTGCCCGCGACTCCGCTTTGAGTCGCGTCCCTTCACAGGCCGGGCACGTCGTCGTCGCCATGAACTCCTCGATATGCTCGCGGGCGCGGTCTGAATCCGTCTCGACGTGTCGCCGCTCCAGATTCGGGATGACGCCCTCGAAGCGCTCAGTCTTCTCGCGGGTCCCGTTCTTGGTCCGCCACTCGAAGTGGACCCTGCTGTCGGTCCCGTAGAGGAACTGCCGCTGGACGGACTCGTCTAGCTCCTCGAACGGCGTCGAGAGGTCGACGCCAAAGTGCTCGGCGACGTTGTCCAGTTGCCGCGAGTAGTACGTCCGGTCGTAGCTCCAGGGCTCGAAGACGTGCTTGAGCGGCTTCGTCGGGTCGGTGACGACGAGGTCTTCGCTGACCTCCTTCGTTTCGCCAAGCCCTTCACACTCCGGACAGGCCCCGTGCGGTGAGTTGAACGAGAACGACCGCGTCTCGATTTCGGAGATGTCGATACCGCAGTGGGTGCAGGCAAGGTCCTCGGAGAGTTCGACGACGATTCGGTCCGAAGTAGCTCCGTCGTCCTCCTCACCGTCGGCGAGGTCGCCGGTTGCCCGGGCGTCTGACCCGCCGAGCGTCTCTGCCGCGCCTTCTGCCGGGTCCGGCAGAATGACCTTCAGCGTCCCGTCGGCCTCTTCGAGCGCGGTTTCGACGGAGTCCGTGATGCGCGAGCGGGCGTCCGGCGAAATCTTCACGCGGTCCACGACCACGTCGATGGTGTGGTCGTAGTTTTCGTCCAGTTCGGGTCGGTCCAGCGTGAGGTCGAACTCCTCGCCGTCGACCTCGACGCGACTGTACCCCTCGCCGACGAGGTCGTCGAACAGGTCTTCGAAGGCACCCTTCTGGTCGCGGACGACCGGCGCACACAGTTTGGCGCGGGTTCCCTCCGGGAGTTCCAGCAGCCGCGAGACCATGTTCTGGGCGGACTGCTCGCCGACCTCGCGGCCACACTCCGGGCAGTGTGGCGTGCCGACGCGGGCGTACAACAGGCGAAGGTAGTCGTGGAGTTCGGTGACAGTGCCGACCGTCGAGCGGGGGTTGTTGGCGGCGTTTTTCTGGTCGATAGAGATCGCCGGGGAGAGCCCCTCGACGTTCTCGACCTGTGGCTTGTCCATCTGCCCCAGAAAGTTCCGGGCGTAGGCGGAGAGCGACTCGATGTAGCGCCGCTGGCCTTCGGCGTACACCGTCTCGAACGCGAGCGAGGATTTGCCCGACCCCGACAGCCCGGTGACGACCGTCAGTTCCTCGCGGGGAATCTCCACGTCGACGTCCTTGAGGTTGTGTTCCTCGGCCCCTCGGACCTCGATTATATCCTTGCTCATCTTTGCATCTTCGTTGGCCGGCAGGAGGGAAACCCTGTCGGTTGCGTCCGAAACCGTACTTGATTGGTACTGGTTCCGTCGAAAGCTTGATTACGGCGTGTTCTATGGTAAATAATATGAGTACGCCCTCCACGTACGACATCAAGGGAATCGACCTCTCTGATGACAGCTACACTGTCGAACAGAGTCTGGTCCGCAACAAGTACAAAGCCATGGACGCCGCCGGGAACGTCGTCCTCCGCGGGAAACAGAAGATGCTGAAGATGAAAGAGCAGTTCCCGTTCGTCGACGGAAATGGTGACGAAGTGTTCGAAGTCAACGCCGGCGGCATCATCGACGTGGCCGGCAACTACGTCCTCACCGACTCCAAGACCGGCGAGGACATCGTCATCCTCGATAACGACTACTCGATTTTTCAGGACACGTGGAAGATTCGGGACGCCAGCACGGAGGCGAAGATCGCCGAGATCAACTCTCAGGGCGCGCTCGTGACCATCGCCCGCAACGTCGTCCCCTTTGGGGGGTGGATTCCCCACAAGTACGAGATCACCGACCAGGACGGCACCCACGTCGGCAACATCGACGGGCAGTTCTCACTGAAAGACCGCTACGAGATCACCATCGACGACGCCAGCACGGTCCCGAAGGAGCCGATCATCGCCGCGGCGATGGTTATCGACGCGATTCAGGGGAACTGACCGCGACCCGCGGGCACCGGAATCCTTCTTGCCCTGGCTCCCGCAGGGACGGCTATGCGCCGCCGGACGGTCCTCCGACGACTCGCCCTCGCAGGAACAGGTGTCGGTCTCGCGGCGGGAACGACTCGCGGCCATCCGACGCCGACCGGTGACGGGACGGCCGAGCCAGCGGCCTCCGACACCCCGACCGGCGAGGACCCACTGGGCGTGCTGGAGATGGAGACGGTGTACGAGGTCGTCACCAGTCCCGACGGCCACACGGCCTACGTCGCAACGGGTGACGGCGTCGCGCTCGTTGACCTCGTCACGCCGACCAGTCCTCGACTGCTCAGCCGCCGAACCGATCTGCTGGCCGACAGCGAGAATGGACCGATACAGCGCGTCCAGGACCTCGCCGTCAGCGGTTCGCGGCTATTGGCTGCTGGTCCCGCTCACCCCGCTGACGGCGCCCACGGCTTCGTCGTCTTCGACGTGAGCGACCGGCAGGACCCGTCCCGAATCGCGGGCCTCGAACTGGACACGCGCATCCACAACTGCCACTTCGACGGCCGCTACGCCTATCTGACCGCGAACGACCGCGACGGCAACCCCCTGCTCGTCGTCGATGTCGACGCCGAACAGGAAGTCGGCGACTGGTCGCTGTTAGACGCCGGCGACGCCTGGACCGACGTGCCGACGAGCCTCTGGCCGCTACACGACGTGTGGGTGCAACACGACCGGGCGTACTTGGCGTACTGGGACGGCGGGACGTGGGTCGTGGACGTGTCGGACCCGAGCGACATCTCGCTCGTCTCGAAGGTCCGCGGTCGGCCTCCCGAAGACCTCGCCGCCATCGAGGACCCCGGGACCGAACGGAGCGAGCCGCCGGGCAACGACCACTTCGTGACGGTCAATGAGGACGCGTCGCTGCTGGGCGTCGGCGGCGAATCATGGGACCTTGGCGACGACGACAGCGGCGGCCCCAGCGGCATCGAGCTGTACGACATCAGCGACCCGACCGACGCTGAACTGCTGTCCACGCTCGACCCGCCGCCGACCTCGGACCCATCGCCGGGTGGCATCCTCACGACGGCACACAACTTCGAACTGACCGACAACCGCTGTTACTCGGCGTGGTACAACGGCGGGGTCCGGGTCCACGACCTGACGGACCCGACCGCGCCTGAACTCGCGTTCGAGTGGCGCGACACTGAAACGACCTCGTTCTGGACCGCCCAGCGCGCCGCCGGCTGTTTCGTCGCCGGGAGCACGAACGCGAGCCAGGGGACGGAGGTCCAGCCCGGACTGTACACGTTCCCGGACCCCCAGATACGGACGCCAACGCCCACGGACGACGAGGCGGGCAACGCTACCGACGCTGACGGCACCTCCCTTGGCGTCGGCGGCCCCGGCTTCGGCGTCGGGTCGGCAGTCGCGGCGGTCGGACTCGCAGCGTGGCGCGCCCGACGCCGGCGCGACTGACCTCGCCCGCCTGATTGAGCCCCGTTGCGTCACTCCAGTGCGCTCTTGACAGCGGCGGCGACACTCCGGGCGCGCTCGGCCAGCGGCTCGGAGATGTGGCCGCGCTCGACGGCCGCGTCGAGTTCGTCGTCGTCGACCCGCTCGACGGCCCCGTCAGCGTGTTTCACCACGTCGACGTGGAGGTCGACGTACCGAGCGGTGTCGGGGAATATCTCGACGGGCGTGCAGACGTTGACGTACGTGCCCTTCTTCTCGCCGTCGCTGTCGCGGTACACCGTCGGGTACCACCACCGCCCCTCCTTAACCTTCGTTTCAGCGATGTCGCCGGCCTCCTTCGGGACGCCCAGCGCGTCGTAGGTGCCGCCGGGACTCATCTCGCGCTCGATGGTCACCGTTCCGTCGTCATCGACGGACTGGACCTCGCCATTGCCTAGCGTGATGAGTCGGCCGTCGGGCTTGCCGTGACCCAGCGACAGCGACCCGCCGACCTGCGGGCCGAACTGCCGGGTCGTTACGGCGAAGGGGAAGTCCGTCTCGCCGGTTTCGGGGTCATCACACAGCGCTTCGACGTAGTCCACAGCGGCGCTGGCCGCGCGGTCCCCGGCCTTCACGCGGTGGTGGCCCGGCATCGTCGACGTCACCTCGCGGCGGACCTCGTCGAGGGCGAACCGGCTCTCGCGGCCGAACCACAGCCACACCGTCGAACGTCCCTCGTCGTAACGGGTCGGCGCGCAGTCCTCGGGCGCGTCGGCCCCGTCGAGCGATGCATCGATGGCCGCCGCACGGTCGTTGGCGGCGTCGAGTGCCGCAGCCAGCGCGTCGAAACTCGCGTCCTCGCTCGCCGACTCCCACGAGACGCCCCAGCCGTCCCGGGGCTCCGCGGCGATGAGGTCCAGCATCGCCGGGCCGCCAGTCCCCGGTGTGCTGGCGGTCTCGCCGCGCACGAGCGAGAGCAGCGACCCGCGGACCGCGACGGTCGTGTCCAGCACGGGGCGGCCGTCGGTCCACGGCGCGCTCGCTTCGACGACCTGCACCCGGAGCGTATCGCCCGTCTCGACGCGCTCGTCCGAAGACGAGTACGGGAGAAACCCCTCGCCGTCGCCAAGGTCGACGACGGCGCCGCTCCCCAGCGTATCCGTCACCGTGCCGGCGTAGATAGCGCCCTCGGGCGTCGGGTCGCTCCAGTGGAGCGTATCTCGCCCGAGTTCGGTCAGGCGGTCGGTAACGGCCGCGGCAGCGTCGTGGTCACCGATGACACCGACGCCCTGCTGGTCGTCCGTCGTCGTCACGGTGACCGCCGCCCGCTCGTCGGCGAACTCGCCGTCGAAGCGGTCCTCGATGGGCCCCGACGCCTGCACGACCTCGTGGCCCGCCTCGCGCAGTAGCCGGGTCAGCGCCGTTGCGTAGATGCCCCTGACCCGGACGGTCATAGCGCGTCCTCGTCGGCGGCAAAGCGGACCCGTCCGTGGACTGTCGGCCCGAGCGAGAGCTCGACCTTCTCCTCGCTCAGAATGCGTCCGCCCTCGACCGGAACGCCCCAGGTGTCGAAGCGCAGATAGCCCCGGATGTCGTCGGCGTGGGTGAACAGGTCGCAGTATTCGACGGTGTGTTCCTGAATCTCGCTGGAACTGTGAGCGATATCCATATCGGAGTACACGGTCTCGCGGCCGTCGAAGAAGGCTTCCAGTTCTCCGGCCGCGTCGTCGGTGGCTTCGACCACCGCGTCGGAGGCCGCTTCGATGGTCGCTTGCTCAACGCCAGCATCGCGGAGCGCCTGCTGTTCGCGTTGCGTGAAGTGCATACCCGCGAGTCAGTGGCGGGGAGAGGAAAACAGTGCGGAATCGCCTACACGATCATCGCGTTCAGCACGAGCATCAACAGCCCGAACATGACGCCGGTCGCGACGATTGTTCGAGGGTCGATACGGATCGTGTTCTGGTCTTCAGCGTCGAAATACCGGACCAGTCCCGCACTGGACATCAGTCCGCCGCCGTCGCTACCACTCATACTTCAGGGTGGTGTATCACCAACACTAAGCCTTTCGGGTCGCCCGCGATTGCGTGCCCCCGGTACACATGGATAACCCTTATCAGATACCGCGGGCTAACACGAACAGAGTACTATGACGGTTACACTGAAGGACTTCTACGCGGACTGGTGCGGCCCTTGCAAAACGCAGGACCCGATCCTCGAAGACCTCGAAGAGGAGTGGGCGGACGTTGAGTTCGAGAAGATCAACGTCGACGAGGAACAGGACGTTGCCAACGAGTATCAGGTACGTTCCCTGCCGACGCTCATCATCGAGAACGACGACGGCATCGTCGAGCGCTTCGTCGGCGTCACGCAGGCCGACGACATCGACGACGCGCTGCAGCAGGCCTCGGCGTAACGCAGTCGCTTTTGCGGTTTATCACACCGGCCAGTAGCAACCGCTGGCTCACTCCTATTCGGCCAGTCCCGAATCGTCGATTTCGTCGACGGCGATCAGCATCCGTCCGTCTTCAAGCGCCGTCACCATCTTCGACTCGGTGAAGGTAGTTTCGTCGGCCCGCAACCCTTTGCTCTGGCCGGTCCACTTCCCGCCGCTTCTGACGGCAGGAATGACGTGCGTCCTGATGTGCTGGACTTCGTTGCTTGGGTGGAGTTCCGACCAGTGCTTGCCGACGAGTTCCTCCGACTCGTAGCCGTAGTACGAGGCGTAGGTCTCGCCGACTCGCTCGAACCGCTCGTCCGTGCCGATGACGCCGACGCCGCTGAGTTTGACTTCGTTGCCCGTCTCGAAGCTCCCGTCCGAATCGACGGCGTGTTCGACTCGGCGGATGAGCGACGTGTACTGGTCGGTTCCAACGGATTTCTTGAGATAGTCTGTGACACCGGCCTGAATGATTTCGGCGGCGACATCGCCGGTTTCCTCCCCGGAGAACAGCAACACCGGCAGCTCCGGATGGGTCTCCCGGATGGCTTCGAGGAAGTCGATACCGTTCATCTCCGGCATATCGTAATCGCTGACGATACAATCGAAGTTCGTCTCCGACGACCGAATCAGCGATAGCGCGGTTTCGGGGTTCGTCTCTGTCGTGACAGTACAATCGAGGCCGCTGTCCTCTCGCTCAAGATACAATTCCACGAGCGCTCCCAATTCCGCGTCATCGTCAACATGGAGTATTGAGAGTGACCCTTCTGTCTCCATCCTCTATGGTCACGGCTGCAGTGCGCAAGTAGTTGCTGCTTGTTTTTGCCTATCTGATACGTATATGGAACCCCGACCCTCACTTCGGGCCGCGCCAGCGTCTCGTCGCTGGCGTCGGGGAAGGGCAGGGCTGCCGCTGAAGCAGGATTAGTAGAAGTGCCGCCGTTGCGGTAGCCGAGTGAGTGCAGTAAAGCATACCGCTCGCCGACGGCGAGCGGTTTCACTCCGAGCGCGCTCTGTGAGCGCGACTCGGAGGTCGTTTTTAGCGTAGATTTTTACGAGGAGCCCTCCCACAGCGGCGCGAAGCGCCGCGAGGAAGGGCGACGAAGTAAAAAGGTACTATTGGAACCGCACGCCCAGGTCATGCAGGCCGTCGTTGTGGCGGGCGACGTTGATGAGCAGCGGCGTCAGTCCCTCAATTTCGGCGGCGTTAGCGAGCGGGCCGCCGTCGAGGGCACGAAGCCCCTCGATGCCCTCGGCGAGTTCACAGACGGTGTCTTTGGCGTCGGTGTCGTCGCCGACGACAATGGTGTCCCAGTTCAGGTCGGCGTCGAGGTTGGCAAGACGACCGGCCGCGAGGTTGTGGAACGCGCCGACAACAGGCGTGTCATCGGGGGCGGCGTTGGCGGCCAGTTGCGTGACGCTGCCGGCACCGGGGCGGTTGTAGTGGAAGCCGTCCTCGTCGCGTTGCATCCCGACGGCGGGGGCCACAAGGGTTGTGTCGTCGAGTTCGTCGGCAACGGCGTCGATGGTGTCGGTAAGGTGGTAGGCCGGGACGGCGGCGACAACCACGTCGGCGCGGGCGGCGGCGTCCTCGTTCACCAGCCCGGCGATTGATACGTCGTCGTGGCCGCGGCTGGCCAGTTCTGTCTCGTACTCCTCGGCTTTGTTCGCCGCTTTCTGGGCTTTCCGGGAGCCGATGATGATCGTGTGGTTGGTGTCGTCAGCCCAGCGGAGGGCAAGGCCTTGGCCGATGTCTCCAGTACCGCCAAGCAACGCGATGTCCATACTTACGGCGTAGGCCGACCACTGAATAAACGTTGTGTGACAGGTTCACTCAGGTGTACTTCTCCCAAGCCCGGTCGAACCCGCCGGCGAAGGCGACGTACAGCGCGATCCCGAGGCCCACCAGATAGCTGACCCACTGCGTTGCGACGCCAGCGACTGATGCGTCCCCGAGCACGAGGGCAAAGACAGTCGTAAGCGGCACCATCACGAAAAAGAGGATGATGATGAACATCCCGACGCGGCCCGGCCGGTGGACGGATTCGAGGATGTGACTGCGTTCACGCATCGTCCCGTAGGCCGCGATAAGGCCGAGTAGCTGGCAGATAACGGCGTACAGCGGCACCAGGTCGACCGACGGCTCGCGGATGACCGCGCCTCCGACGAGTCCGGCCCAGATGCTCACCAGCAGCGCCCAGCCGAACGTCGGTAGTCGTCGCATATCCGTGGTCTCTGTCCCGTCGGTGAAACCGTTGCCGTTTACTGCCGGTCGGTCGCGCTGTCCCCGCCACCTCGCTTATACCGCGTCGAGAAGCTCGGGCAGGTCGGTGACCGACTCGATGACGGCACTCGCGCCGTTGTTGGCGAACGTCTGGCGGCCGGCATCGCCGGTCAGCCCGCCGGTCAAGACGCCGATGCCGTAGTAGACGCGGTCGTCGTCGGCTGCATCGGCGTTGACTGCCGTCGCCACGTCGTCAAGGGTGTCGCCGGCAAAGGCGACCCGCTCGGCGTCGAAGCGCTCGGCGAGCGTCTGCAGGGCGGCGGGGTGGGGTTTGCCCTCCTCCCAGTCATCCATCGTGAAGCGGTGCTCTGCGGGCAGGTCGAGGCCGACCCGCTCCAGCGCGATGTCGGCTTCGGCCGCCGGTCGGCCGGTGACGACGCCGACGGCGAAACGGTCCTGCAGAGCCGATAGCGTCTCGCCGTCGACCAGCAACGGCTCGTCATGGATGTAGCCCGGCGCGGTAAACGGTGGCTCGCCGCCCTCGATATCCCGGTAGCGGTCGGTTCCGAGATACAGCGTCTGGAACACATCCCGGAGCTGTTCGCGGTTCCAAGCGTCGAAGACTCGGTCTTCCGCGGGGTCATCCAGCAGGTCACGAACCACCGCTTCGGCCGCGTCGAGGCCACCGCCGCGTTCGGCGATAGCGTCGGTGAACGCCGCTATATCTGCGACAGTGGACTCGCGGCCGGCGAGAACGAACAGCGCGGCCGCATAGGTCAGTTCCCAGTCGTTGTTGAACCCGCCGGCGTCCTTGAACTGCTGGACTGCCGCCTTCTCGATCGTGTCGCCGTACACCCGCTCGATGGATTCGATAATCGCTCGGCGATAGGAGTCGGCCACGTCCACCAGCACGCCGTCGATGTCGAGGACGACCGCGTCGACTTGCATGGGCGAGCGAAGGCAGTCCTCACTCAAGCGCCTTGCTATCTTTCGCCCGGTACAGCGTCTCCCCGCCCGGGAGCTGCTCCCGCTCGACGGCGACCGTTGGCTGGTCGCCGCCCAGCGTCGTGAACCAGAACGCGGCCCCAACGGCCTCGGCAACGGTCAACGTCGGCCGGTGCAGTTCAGGCGGGAGGTTCCGGGCGAACACGATGTCTGCATCCACATACACCGAGCGGTCGGGTTTGAGGATGTCATCCACGACGAACCGCACCCCGTCGGGGGCCTCCCGTTCGACGATATCCGTTGCGGTCACATCTACGCCCTGCTCGGCCAGAGCATCGGCTACGTCAGGGTGGTTTCCGATGCCGACCTCGACGACGGAATCGACAGACGCCAGTCGGTCGACAAGCGGGCCGGTGGTGTCGGTCACGTCGTACAATTTATGAGATGCGGGCGCATATGCGTTCCCATGCACGTCGACATCGTGCCGGTGGGCGAGGTCTCAGCCCAGGTCAAACGCGAGGCCTCGGACGGACTCCGCTCCGTCTACGACTGTGAGGTCTCGATGCACGAGCCACAGTCCATTCCTGCCGGCGCGTACGATGGGGACCGCGACCAGTACCGCGCAGAGGAGTTTATCGATCTGGCCCGCCGGGTCGGCTCCGGCGGCAAAAACATCGCTATCACGCCGAAAGACCTCTTCTACCGCCGCCGAAACTACGTTTTCGGACTCGCGTATCTCGGTGGCTCCGGTAGCGTTATCTCCACGTACCGGCTCCAGACGTCCTCCGATGGCGGCTTCTCAAACCGCTCTGCCGGCGAAATCTTCTCACAGCGGGTTCGAAAAGAGGTCGTCCACGAGGTCGGCCACACCCTCGGGCTGGAACACTGCGACAACAAGCGCTGCGTGATGAATTTCTCCCCCACCGTCCGACAAGTCGACGTAAAAGAGGTTTCGCTGTGCGGGTCCTGCCAGCGGAACGTGCTGTGATTTGCGAACAGATACCAAACTGATTCGGTATAGCGCCTACCTTTCTGTGGTACTTGTACACACACGCGATGAGCAAGAGTCAGTCACCCGAGCGCGTTGCGGAACTGCGAGACATCTTCGTGACGGTTACCGGCGATGAAGCGGTCACTGAACGCCAGACAGACGAGCAGACTGACCGCGAACTCGACCCGGACGAGGAGTTCGACCCAGAAGAAGTCGCTGACGGCCTCGATGACGCGGTTGCGGGGTCCGAGACGAGCAGTGGCAGTGACCCCGCGGCTTGACACCGTACTGTGTCTTCGAGTTCCGACGCTACGGCGCGTAGTAGTACTCGCCGGCGTTTTTCTGCTCGCGGTCCAGTTGCGAGTCAGGCTTGTTGATACGGGGCCGTGAGGTTCGCTCGTCGCGGCGGAACGTGATATCGAGGTTCTGGAGGAACTCGTTCATGCCCTCGCGCATGCCCTGTGGCGGCGCAGCGTGGCCGTTCTTGGCCGGCTCGCCGTCGAAGACGAGCAGGCGGTCGGCCAGCAGGTCGATCATGTAGATGTCGTGGTCGATGACCATCGCCGTCGCGTCGTGGTTCTCGGCGTAGCGGCGGATGGCGGAGGTCGCCATGACGCGCTGTTCCACGTCCAGATGGGCCGAGGGCTCGTCGAGCAGGTAGAGGTCGGCATCTTTCGAGAGGCAGGCCGCGATGGCGACCCGCTGGCGCTCCCCGCCAGAGAGGTCGGTGAGTTGCTGTTCCATCACCGACTCCAACTGGAGCGGCTGGGCGATTTCGGTGTTCCAGTAGGAACTGCCGAAGTCGTCCGTAATCGACGCGAGGAAGGCGTCGACCCGCATCGGCTGGTCGATTTCGATATACTGGGGCTTGTAGGCGATGTCGAGGCTGGTGTCGATCTCGCCCGCGGTCGGTTCGAGCCGGCCGGCGAGCATCTTCGCGAACGTCGACTTCCCGATACCGTTCGGCCCGACGACGCCCAGCACTTCGCTCTCGCGGATGGTGCCGGCCTCGACATCCAGTGAGAACTCGCCGTCGCCGTAGCTCTTCTGGAGTTCGGGGTACTCGATGACCACGTCGCCCTGGGACGCACTCCGTGGCGCGTGCTCCTCGAACTCGATGTCCGTCTGGCGGATGCGCATATTCTCGTTCTCGAGGTAGCCCGAGAGGTACTCGTTGATGCCCTTCTTCGTCGATTTTGGCGGTGTGATGACACCGAACGCGCCGGGGGTCCCGTAGGCGACGTTGATGTTGTCCGCGAGCAGGTCCAGAATGGCGAGGTCGTGCTCGACGACGAGCATCGAGCGGTCCTCCTCCTCGGCGAGTTCGCGGATGAGCCGTGCGGCGGTCATCCGCTGGCCGATGTCCAGATACGGCGTGATCTCGTCGAGGAAGTAGAAGTCCGCGTCCCGTGCCAGCGTGGCGACGAGCGCGACCCGCTGGAGTTCCCCGCCGGAGAGGTCGTCGATGTGGTTGTCGACGACCGGCTCGATACCCGTCTGCTCGACGAGGTAGTCGAGGGCACCGCGTTCGTCGGTCTGGTCCAGCAGTTCGATGGCCTTGCCGTCGAACTGGTTCGGGATCCGGTCGACGTACTGGGGCTTGCGGGCGACATCCACGTCACCGCCGCGCATCTGTTCAAGGTACTCCTGCAGGGCGGTGCCGCGGTACTCATCGAGGATTTCGTCCCAGCTCGGTTCCTCGCCGTAGCGGCCCAGATTGGGCTGCATCTCGTCTGCGAGGATGCGGACGGCGGTGGTCTTCCCGATGCCGTTCGGGCCGAGAATCCCCGTCACCTGCCCTTCGGCGGGGCTCGGGAGCCCGTACAGTGCGAAGGCGTTCTCCCCGTAGCGGTGGACCGGTTCGTCGGTCAGTTCCTGTGGGAGATTGATGATTTCGATCGCGTCGAACGGACACTTGTTCACGCAGATACCACAGGACTCGCCCAGACAGATCTCTTCGGAGATGCGGACCTGATCGGGCTGGCCCTCGAAGGGCTCGTCTTCCTCGTACTCGTCTTCCCGTTTGACGATGCATTCTTTCCCGCTGCGGTTGGGCGGGCAGTAGTTCATGCACTCGTAGTTACAGCGGTCGGGCTGACACCGCTCCAAGTCGACGACGGCGATACTGTCTTCGGCCATCGTTATGCCCCCGTTGTGAGGAGGATACCCCAGGAGACGAACCACAGCGAGAAGGTCATGAAGCCGATGTAGAGCACGTCCTTCGTCGAGAGGTCGTCCGTGTCGATGCCGATCACCCGCAGAATCGGGAACTGTGCTGCGATAGCGACCGCGAGGACGAGCACGCCCTGTGGGTCGTTTGGCGTGGCCGCTAGCGCGTTGGAACCAAACGCGGCGGCGATGCCAGCGACGGCTGTCAGCGTCGTGACAGTGAGCCCCCGCATATGGGAGCTCATTCCGTCCGCCGTTTCCGTAGCCATACCACACGTTCCACTACCCGCAACCAAAAGGTGCGCGGTTCAGCACTGTGACGCGGCCGCGAATGCGTGCGCCGGCGAGACTGACTCCTCAATCTTTATGCGCCCGGCGCTTGTGATTACGGGTAATGACGGACTCTGATGGGGAAGCCATCGCAGACCTTCCGCCGAGCGCAAAGCTCGTGTACAAGGTTCTGGAGTACGACGGCCCGCTGACACAGAAAGGCATCGTCGAGGAGTCGATGCTTTCGGCACGGACTGTCCGCTACGCTCTGGAACGACTCGACGAAGTCGGTGTCATCGAAGAAGACGTGTACTTCGCCGACGCGCGGCAGAACCTCTACGAGATTATCGAACAACCGGCAGAAGCGGACGCCGCGGTTTCGGATTAACTCGCTTTCTCGCTCGTTGTTTCCCAGCGCAGTCGGGAGCTTGCCGCTACAGCGACGCGACCACGTCGTCCGTCGTCGCAATCGTCGCGAACTCACCGCGCAGTTGCGCCAGCGCCGTTCGGTGAACGAGGTCCGGGTCGAAGTGTTCGCCGTCGAGTGTCCGGTCGAACGTCGCGGTCGCGTCGCCCGGAACGACAACGTCGAATCCCCGGTTCTCGGCCATCCGTGTCGTTGTTGAGACACAGTGGTCGGTCGTCAGGCCACAGATGACGAGCGTCTCGGAGGCAGTGTCGCGGAGCCAGTCCGCTAATCCGGTGTCGATGAACGCGCCGTTGACGCGCTTTTCGAACGTTGCTTCTCCCGCTTCGGGCGATAGTTCTCGTTTGAACGCGAACCCCGGTTCGCCGCGCCGAAGCGGTGAGTCCGGTTCCGTCGAGTTGTGGCGGACGTGCGCAACTGGCAGACTGCGCTCTCGCCACGCCGTAAGCAGGCGCGCCGCGTTCGCCTCGGCGTCGGGATTGTTCCGCGTTCCCCACTGCGACTCGTCGAATCCCTGCTGGAAGTCGACCAGCACGAGGACTGGTGTCTCGGGCAGTACGACCATCTTAGTCGGCCGGCTCCGGCGCGGGCGTCTCGACGAGCCACTTCGATTTCGGGTGCTCGCGCGTCACGGTTATCGGACACTCGTCCGGCGACGCGTTCTCGTCCGATGACAGCATGTACTGGGGCCATTCCCGGTCGCCCTCAACGCCCCAGTCGCCGATGTCGGCGTGGGGACAGACGCCGTCGTACTCCTCCAGCCGTCCCTGAATGACATCGCGGGCGTGCTGGCCGGCCTCGGTGTCGGCCGTGACGTTCAGGTCCTCGAACAGCGCCCGGGGCTGGAACGTAATTTCCAGCCCGACCGGACAGTAGCGGCTCTTTCGCGTGTCGTAGAACGGTGCGCGGCAGGTCGGAAACATCGGCTTGCCGCCGAAACAGAACTCCCAGTGAGGGTCGTCCGGGTCAGTCGGAATATCCTCGGGCCACGGCTCCGGGTCGTGGACGTGGAGGAACTGAAGAATGTGCCAGAGTCGGTCGTGGTACTCGGCCTCTGTCAGTGGCCGTTCGGGTGGCCGGAAGAAGGTCACTAGCGAGGCCCGCTCGCTGTGGTCTTGGTAGGTGTCAAGGTACTTCAGGAGCGTCTGGCCGAGGTCGAACAGCGCGTCCGGGTCACTCATCGACGGGACGGCCGTGTACAGCGGCTCGCCGTCCCGAACTGACTCCGCGCCGAAGAAACAGGGGAACGGGGAGCCGTTTCGCTCACCGGTCAACCCCTCGCGGAAGGTCCGCCAGTGAGCCCCGACCCACTCTGGCGCGTCGCCCCGCTCCACTCGGGCGGCCAGCGTCTCCTGGTCTTGTAACTTACCGACGACTGCATCGGTCATAGCTATATTGTCGTGTTCCAGCGGAATTTAGCTGTCGTTTTCGCCGGCTCGGACCCATTTCTCGGCGATAACCGCACGACCGGCTTGCTCGCCGAACCCTACGACGGCACGACGGTAATCGTGCTTCCGCGGTCGATAGCTCGCTCCAGTTCCTCGGCGATGCCCGACCCGCGCGAGACCTGAATCTCGCCGCCACGGGAGACTGTCGCGGTAAAGAGGTACTCGCCGTCGGCCTGCAGTTCGACCGTGTCACCGGCGTGACCGTCGAGCGGGACGATGACGTGCCGCGAGGTGACTTCCGGCTGGACGATTTCGCCCTGCTTGCCGCCGGAGTCGGTCTGGGGGCCGCCCGACGGCCCGGACGGTCGTTCCTCGAAGGTCCGCACGTCGATGTCGATACCGAGGCGGTTCTCCACGTCGGAGATGCGGCCGCCGCCCTTCCCGATGACCTGTGAGATGTCGTCGTCCTCGACCCAGACGACAGCGGTGTTGGGCCCGCGGAGCTCGACCTCGACGTGGCCCCGCGCGATGGAGCGGATCTCGCGCTCGACCTCCTGCTTTGCAAGGCGGTCGACGCCGGAGTCCTGCTCGTCCTCGTCGTCGCCCAGCGGGACGGTGACGACCTGGTTGTTGAACGTGTAGATCTCGAACTCCGGCCGGTTGGTCTCGAAGTCTTTGACCATGATGACCGGTCGCGCGAGGTCTTCCTCCATGAGCCCCTGCGGGACCTTGACTTCGGTCGTCACGTCGTAGACCGTGTCGACCTCCCCGGCTTCAATGTAGACGACGGTGTCGACGATCTGGGGGATGAGCCCAAGTTCAACGCGGCCGATAAGCCGCTGGAGCGCGTCGATGGCGCGGGTTGCGTGGACGACGCCGACCATGCCGACGCCGGCCAGTCGCATATCCGCGAACACTTCGAAGTCGTCGGTCTTGCGCACCTCGTCGTAGATGGTGTAGTCCGGCCGGACCATCAACAGCGAGTCGGCGGTCTTCTCCATCGAGCCGCCGAGTTCGGTGTACTGCGTGATGTTCGGGCCGACCTGCAGGTCCCGCGGTTTCTCCATCGTCTTGACCGCGTAGTCGGCGTCGACGAGGAACTCGCCGACCGCCTGCGCGAAGGTGGACTTCCCGGCCCCGGGCGAACCGGAGATGAGGACGCCGCGCTGGTGTTCGGTGAAGCGGTCCCGCAGTTCGTCAGCGTACTCGTAGTCGTCCAGTTCGGTCTTGACGATAGGCCGAACGGCCGTGATTTCGAGTGCGTCCGAGAAGGGTGGCCGCGCGATGGCGATTCGGTAGTCCCGGAACTGCGTGATTGTCATGCCGGGCTCGTCGAGTTCGAGGAAGCCGTCCGGCGATGCGCGTGCGCTCTCCTCGATGTCGGCAGCGTACTCCCGGAGTTCGCTCTCCGTCGCGGGACTGTCGCGGATCGGCGTGTACTGCATATCGCCGATAGAGCCCTTCTTGGCGTAGGGCTCGACACCGACCTTGAGGTGGACGCTCATCGTCCCCTCGTCGAAGAAGTTCTCTATCTGCAGGCGGTCGACTGTTCGCTTCACCGGGTCGACAAACTCCACTGCGAGACCCTTCGCGCGGGCGACTTCGGCTTGGACGTCGTCGCTGGTCACGAGCGTCGCGTCGCGGTCACCGGCGATATCCCGGATGAGCGCGTCAATCTGGCCTTCGCCGGCCTCGCGCTTTTCGATGGCATCGGGCCGCCGGCCGACGTACTCCACGTCGATGGTGCCTTCCTCAGCCAGGTCGACGAGTGTTTGGAGCTCTTCGAGTCCTTCCCAGCCCGTCTCGCGGCCATCGTTCGCCTGTGCTTCGAGTTCGCCGACGACGGCCTCGGGAACGACGACCGTCGCGCCGGCAAAGCCCATGCCGTCGACATCCGTGTCAGGGTCGGCATCAGCCTTCACTTGGTCGGACACGCGGCCGTCGATGACCACGCTCGTGTCCGGTACAATTTCCATATGCGAACGTTGGAGACTGCCGTTCATAAGGGTGTGGAGTCTCCCGCTCCGGACCGACGTTCGACACCGAATAGCGTGCCTGCTCACTCCGTGCCTGGCACACGGTCGGCGTCAGCCGCCCGCAGGCGAAACAACGACCGTTCCTTGCCGTGGGATTCAACCATCACGTCCGATTGTTCGGTGAGCCACGTCGGGACAGCAGCGACGTG
This sequence comes from Haloarcula marismortui ATCC 43049, assembly GCF_000011085.1. Classification (NCBI taxonomy): domain Archaea; kingdom Methanobacteriati; phylum Methanobacteriota; class Halobacteria; order Halobacteriales; family Haloarculaceae; genus Haloarcula; species Haloarcula marismortui. The sequence continues at coordinate 1,878,486 of NC_006396.1, read as the reverse complement.
GTCAGCGTGTGCCTGTGGGCTCGCATCGCTGTCGGGCCGGAGGCGCGCCGGCTCCGAGTAATGTGTGATCGGCCGGGCGCCATCCCACGTTTCCCGGGCCAACTCGAACCCTTCACGATAGGTGAGCCCGCGGTCGGTGAAGCTGTGATGGTGATAATCGAACGTCACAGGAATATCGACTTGACTGGCGACATCCGTGACGAGTTCCTGAACGCTCCACAGCGACTCGGTGTCGTCGTTTTCGACAGTCAGCCGGTCGCGAGCCCGTGGTGCAAGGTCGCTGACGACATCGCAGAACCGGTCGGCTGTCGCCGCCTTGTCACCGTAATGAGCGCCGATATGGACGTTAATCGCGTACCGCGGCGACCGCGGGACCCCCATCAGGTCGAGCCAGCGGCCGTGGTGTTCGACCGACTCGACGGAACGAGCGACGGTGTCGTCGGACTCACTCGCCAGCTTGCACCAGTGGCTCGGGTGAAAGGTCAGACGCATATCGTTGTCCTGTACGAGCGCACCACACTCCGCTGCCAGTGACTGGACCCGCTCGTAGTTCGGCAGGGCAGTAATGTCGAACTGTGAGTTCCACGGGACGAGTTTGGAGCTACAGCGATAGAAGTCGATGCCGTGGTCGCGATTCCACAGCAGAATCTCGCGCAGGTCCTCGAAGTTCTGCGCAGCGAGCGTGGCCGCGTACTCGATACCCTCGGATTCCCAGGTCTTCTTCTGCATGTCGCGATTGCACCGGCGAGGCGGGTCACGCTCTCGAAGCGTCCGGTTCATCGCCGCGTAGCCCAGCATTACCGAGTATTACCGCTCGGGACACACAGGTGTTCGGTTCGAAACGGACACCAGAAGTCTCAGCGAAAACTGCGCCCCTCCAACCCGTTTCAGGCCTGATACAGAGTCACCGGTGGACTGACGCCCATCTTTCGGACCGGGTCGGCGTGGGCCAGCCAACGCAAGCATCGCCTGCCGCGGATTTTTGTTCCGCGGGCTCCCGACCCACGGATATGGACACGCTCACATCGCTGACTCGTGACCTCGTTTCGATCCCCAGTCACGACGACGAAGCGGCTGCTGGGGAGTACATCACAGCGTGGCTCCGGGACCACACCGACGCACGAGTCACCCGTGACGACCACGGGAACGTCATCGCCCGCAAGGGCCAGGGCGACGACTCGCTCGCCTTCGTCGGCCACCACGATGTGGTCCCACCGGACGGGTCGCAGGTCGGTGCCGACGGCGAGTACGTCGTCGAGGAGCGCGACGGCCGCCTCTACGGCCGCGGCACGGCGGACATGAAAGGGTGTGTCGCCGCGGCGATGCTTGCCTTCCGGGACGCCGACCCCGCCGGCGAACTGGTCTTCGCTTCTTTCGTCGGCGAGGAACAGGGTGGCGTCGGCTGTCAGGCCGCTATCGAGGACGGTTTCGCGCCCGACTACGCCGTCGTCGGCGAGGGGTCGACCGGCTACTCTGCACCCGGAACGACGGACGTGGCCGTCGCGCACAAGGGCCGGCGGGGGTCGACCATCGTCGCCAACGGCGCAGCGGCCCACGCCAGCGAACCAGAGGCCGGCGCGAACGCTATCTACCGCGTGACCGACGCCGTCGACGTGGTCCGGGATCTCGACTTTCCGTCGACAACCGTCCTCGGGCACGAAATGCGCGGGAGCGTCGCGGTCACCGAGATTGACGGGGGCTCGGCCTGGAACGTCATCCCCGAGCGGTGTGCGGCCACAGTAGACGAGCGGACGGTCCCCGGCGAACGCGCGCCGCTTGACAGGGTCGAAGCCATCGATGGCGTGACCTGGCGCGTCGACCAGGACCTCCCGCCGATGGCCTGTGGCGACGCCGACTTTGCGGACGCAGTGCTGGACGCCGCTACCACCGCTCAGGACGGGACGCCCGAACACGTCGTCAAACCGCACGCGACCGACGCCGGCTGGCTCGCACAGGCCGGAACGGACTGCGTCATCGTCGGCGCGGCTGAGCCCGGCGAGGCTCACACCGCCGACGAGAGCGTGTCGCTGGCCGTCGTTGAGCGATGTCAGGACGTATATGAGCGCGTCGCTGCGTCGTGGCCGTCCCGCTAAGCCATCACCGAGTGGACTCCGCTCCGGAGCGAGCGCGACTGTCTATGTCTGTTTTGTAATTCGGAAGAAAATACGACGAACGGTCGACTATCGTTCGTAATCTGGTGTATTGATGTTTGGTTGACGAAATAATTGTTATTTCGTCTGTCCTTTTACATGACAGACACTTCCCGCGACGTGGAGCGATGAAACGAAGACGACTCATGAAAGCGGCAGGCGCGCTGGGTCTCCTCGGAGCAGGGACCGGCTCACAGGTTCTCGGGGACAACGTCGACATCGCGGCCGCACAGGCCGACGACGGGACAGACACACAGGAGGGAGGCGACTCCTACGAAGTCGATACCGTCGTCGAATCGACGACCGAGAACGTGGTCTGGGGCGCGATCGACCCGACGAAAGAGCCCATAGAACGTGTCGAATCTGGCTCGGTCGTCCAAATCGAGACGATATCCCACGAGGGCATCTTAGAGGACCAGCCGGGGCCGGAGGAGTTCTTCACGAATGCGGGGATTCCGGAGTCGGACATCCTAGAGGATCAGGTCAGCGTCTACGAGGAGGTCCCACACGATGGAGCCGGGCCGCACGTCGTCACCGGGCCGGTGTACATTGAGGACGCCGAACCGGGCGACGTGCTGGAGGTCGAAGTGCTTGATATCGACTTCCGCGTTCCCTACGGCGCGAACACGATGCGACAGCGAAAGGGCGGCCTCCCCTCGGAGTTCACGTGGAACGACAGTGAGGTAATCGAGTTCGACCTCGACCGAGGGGTGGCCGAACTCAGCGACACGACCGAAATCCCGCTGGACCCGTTCCAGGGAATCATGGCCGTCGGTCCGACGGCGACTACGGGGCGGGTGAACTCGGTCCCGCCGGGTCCGTTCGGCGGCAACATCGACATTCAGGGCACCGGCGTCGGGACGACGCTCTACTTCCCGGTGTTCGCCCCGGGCGCGCTGTTTTTCACCGGCGACGGGCACGCGCTTCAGGGCAACGGCGAGGTCGACCTCACTGCCCTGGAGACGTCGCTGACGCCAACGTTCCGGTTCACGCTGCACAAGGACGCCCAGCAGATGGACTGGCCCGTTGCCGAGACCGACGAGGATGTCTACGTTATGGGAATTAACGACGACCTCGACAACGCGATGGAGCAGGCTCTCAGGGAAGCGATATCGCTGCTCGTCCACCAGAAGGATATGACACCGACGGAGGCGTACCGACTACTGAGCCTTGCCGGGAATTTCAACGTCTCGCAGATAGTCGATATCAACAAAGGCATTCACGGCAAAATCCCGAAGGGTATCTTCACCGACGGCTTTGAAATCGACCCGCAGACGCTCGGGGAGAGCTTCTGAGCGAGCACGGTCCAGCCTGGCGGGGCTGACCGGTGCACCCCTTACCGGCGGCATCGGGTCTTTACCGTCGCCGGCCTAACCCCGCCGTATGGCAACAGCGAGCGAGGACAGCGAGTCCACGTACGAGCAGTTTCTGGATCACGTCCGCCGCCTCCATTACGTCGGGGACGCCGGCGGCGTCCTCAACTGGGACCAGCAGGTGATGATGCCCGACGCCGGGACGCCGGCCCGGGCGAAGCAGACCTCCGCCATCTCGACGCTCCATCACGAACTGCTGACCGACGATGCTCTGGCTGACTGGCTGGACGAACTCGACGACGCCGAACTCGACCCCGAACAGGAAGCGGTCGTTCGAGAAGTCCGGCGGGACCACGAGCGAGCCACCAGAGTTCCAGCCGATCTGGTCGAACGCATCTCCGAGGCGTCTTCGAACGCCCTGCCGGTCTGGAAAGAGGCCAAGGCCGAGGACGACTTCGACGCCTTCGCCGACACGCTCGAAGAACTGGTCGAACTCCGCCGGGAGTACGCCGCGGCCATTGACCCCGACCGCGACCCCTACGAGGTGCTGTTCGAGGAGTACGAACCGTACCTCGGCATTGACACCGCCGAGGACGTACTGACGGACCTTCGAGACGCGCTCGTCCCGCTCATAGACGATATCGGCGACAGCGACGTGACGCTGGCCGACCCGTTCGAAGGGACGTACGACGACGACACGCAGCACGACCTCGTCGAGACGGCGCTCGACGTGCTGGGCTACGACTGGGACCGCGGCCGCCTCGACACTGCCCCTCATCCGTTCTCGATGGGGACGCAGTTCGACGCCCGCGTCACCACCCGCTTTACCCCCGAGGACCCGCTGGACGCGCTGGGCTCGACCATCCACGAGTTCGGCCACGCCACCTACACGCTCGGCCTGCCACAGGAGGACTATGGCACGCCGCTGGGCGACAACCGCGACCTCTCCGTTCACGAGTCCCAGTCGCGCTTCTGGGAGAACCACGTCGGTCGCTCGCGTCCATTCTGGGATTTCTTCACCGAGACGGCCAACGACCATCTCGGGACCGACGCCACCGCCCAGCAGTTCTACGAAGCGTCCAACGAGGTGTACGACGACAACCTCATCCGGGTCGAAGCGGACGAACTGACCTACCATATGCACATCATCGTTCGCTTCGAAATCGAGCGAGACCTCATCCGTGGGGACCTCGACGTCGAAGACGTGCCAGAGGTCTGGAACGACAAGATGGAAGAGTATCTCGGTATCCGCCCCGACACCGACGCCGAGGGCTGCCTGCAGGACATCCACTGGACCAACGGGGCCTTCGGGTACTTCCCCACCTACACGCTCGGGTCGGTGCTGGCCGCGCAACTGGACCACCACGCTCGGCAGGACATCGACGGCTTCGACGACCACGTCCGAGCCGGCGAGTTCGGCCCGATCCACGACTGGCTCACCGAACACGTCCACCAGCACGGCGCTCGCTACCGGACCGACGACCTCGTCGAGGAGGCGACGGGTGAATCCTTCACCGCCGAGCACTTCCTCGATTACGCCGACGAGAAGTACCGCGCGCTGTACGACTGCTGACACGACGGTCGACAAACGTCGTTCCAGATATCGACTCTGATATTATTGGGCAACTCGTTTTATATTCCCCGCTCATTGTGACGACTACTATGGCTGAGAGACCGACGGAAAATGTACCGAGCCAAACAGGGTCGGGAATCGACGACAATATCGACGCGGATATTCAGGACGATATCTCGGAGGACATCGACACGGAGGCCGGCTACAGCCACACCGCTGCAAGCGAGATTCAGACGATGCTGGCCGAGCTGGAGGGGTCGTCGGTCGGTATCGCCGAGGAAACCGCCGACATCCGCGAACAGGCCACCGAGCAGTACGAGAGCCTGACGGACATCGCAAACGAAGTGTCGAACCTCTCTGCGTCGGTCGAGCAGATCGCCTCGTCGTCCGAAGAGGTCTCTGCGGCCTCCCGCGAAGCGAAGGAACTCGCCGAGCGCGGACAGGGGAACGCTGACGACGTCCATGAGGCGATGGAGAACATCCAGCAGGCAGCCGACAGCGTCGCCGAGGACGTCAAGACGATACAGCAGAGCGTTCAGGAGATCGACGAGATCGTCGATGTCATCAACGACATCGCTGACCAGACCAACATGCTGGCGCTGAACGCGTCCATCGAGGCCGCTCGCGCTGGCGAGGCAGGCGAAGGATTCGCCGTTGTCGCAAACGAGGTCAAGAGCCTCGCCGAGGAGTCACAGGAGCAGGCGACGACCATTGAGCAGATGATCGACGGTATTCAGGACGATACCGAGAACGCCGTCGAGAGCCTCGAAGAGAGCAACAACGAGATCGACGAGGGTATCGACACCGTCGAGGAATCGACCCAGATTCTCGGAGAGATCGACGACACCGTCCGCGAGGTCAACAACGGTATCGAGGAGGTCGCGACGGCCACGGACCAGCAGGCTGCTTCGACTGAGGAAGTGGCGAGCATGATCGACCAGTCCACGGATACAGCCGAAGATATCGCCGACAGTACGGCTGACATCGCCGACGAATCCGATGGGCAAACAGACCTTCTCACCGACATCAATCAGGCGATAGACGACCTTGTCGCGGACCTCCAGCGCAACAACTGAGCAGTCTGGATTTATCAGCCCTACAGCTCGAAACGCCCGAGACGAACCAGTCGTTTATTCCTCCGGGTGGCGTACGACCACTATGCGACCGGATCTGGACCCAGAACAGCTTGACCGCTACTCCCGGCACATCATCATGAACGACGTTGGGCCGGAGGGGCAGGCCACACTGCTCGACACCGATGTGCTGGTCATCGGGGCCGGCGGCCTCGGCGCACCAGTCCTCCAGTATCTCGCGGCTGCGGGCATCGGGCGGCTCGGAATCGTCGACGACGACGTGGTTGAACGGTCGAATCTCCAGCGGCAGGTCATCCACAAGGACGACGACGTTGGCCGGTCAAAAGTTGACAGCGCCGCTGAGTTCGTCACGGGACTCAATCCCGACGTGACCGTCGACCGCCACGAACTGCGGCTGGCGCGGGAGAACGCGACCGACCTGGTGGCCGACTACGACATCGTTGTCGACGCCTCCGACAACTTCGCCACGCGCTTTCTCGTCAACGACGCCTGTACGCTCTCGGGCACGCCGTTCTCCCACGGGGCGATCTTCCAGTTCGAGGGGCAGGTGACGACGTTTTCGGGCGACAGTCCGTGTTACCGCTGTCTGTTCCCCGAAGCACCGCCGGAGGGCACCGTCCCCGACTGCGCGACTGCGGGCGTTCTCGGTGTGCTCCCGGGCACTATCGGATGTATGCAAGCAACCGAAGTCGTCAAGCTTGCGATGGACTACGGCGAGACGCTAGAGGGGCGGCTCGTCGCCTACGACGCCGCCGAGATGTCTTTCGAGGAGGTCCCTATCGCGCCCAAGCCGGACTGCCCGGTGTGTGGCGACGACCCCGCCATCGCGAGCGTCGCCGACGCCAGCTACGAGGGCCGCTGTTCGCTCGCCGAGGACTGACTGGAACCGCTCCGTCCTCCCGTCTAATTCTCACGGCTGATACTGTGGAACCGAGGTTTATGCACCGATAGCCCCGAGTAACGGTATCGACTCACATGTCCCAGCCCGACCACGCCTCTCACCCCTTCTCCGTTCGCCTTGAAAAGCCCAGCTACGTCGAACTGGTGTTCTCGCTGGTGCTCGTCTGGGGCTTCGGCGATGCGCTGTCGACGCTGTTCGCCGCGCAGTTTGCCGGACCGGGACTGGAAGCGAACCCCTGGATACGGACCCTCCTTATCCACGAACCGCTGCTCGTGATTGCCCTGAAGATGGCTGTCGTTCTCTACGTCGGCGTCGTCCTGCTGGAGTGCCGCAACGTGGTCGAGCGGGTCCCGCTGTGGCGGGCCTGGCTCCTGACTGTCGTCGCCCTCGGCGCGGTTGTCGTCCTCGGCAACACTTACGTCGGTCTGGCTGCGGCCGCCGCCTAGGCCCGGACCGTCCCGAGTTCGACGACGGCGTCCCGCGGTGGCGTCTCGAACAGGTCTGGGTGGACAAGCGCCGCCAGAAACTCAAGCGTGTCCACGAGTCGCGGCCCCGACCGATTCACGTAGTGGTGGCCGTCAATCACGTACGCCCGGCCGTCCCGAACCGCAGTCAGGTCGTCGAACCCGGGTCGTCTGGTCAGGTCTGTGAGGTTCTCGCGGGTCTGTGCCACGTCGAAACCACACGGTGCAGCCACCAGCACTTCGGGGTCGTATTCGACGACTTCTTCCCACTCGCGCGGCCGGGAGTGAGCGCCGTCTTCCTCCATCCCGTAGGTGCCGCCCGCCATCTCGATCATCTCCGGGACCCAGTGCCCGGCAGCCATCACCGGGTCGAGCCAGTCGAGCACCGCCACGCGGGGCGTCGTCTCGCCTCGTGTCGCTGTTGTTTCCACTGCTGCGACGCGCTCCCGGAGGTCCGCAACGAGTTCGGCAGCGCGCTCGTCGCGCCCGACCGCCGCGCCGACCCGGTGGATGGACTCGAACAGGCCGTCGAGACTGTGGACATCGAGCGTTAGCACGTCGGTGTCCAGCCCCAGTTCCTCGACAGCCTCAGCGACCACCACATGGTCGACGGCACACACGTCACAGACGCCCTGCGTGACAATGAGGTCTGGCTCCAGTTCCGCGAGTGTCTCGCGGTCGATGGCGTAGACGCCGTCGCTCTCCTCGACAGCAGCGACCTGTTCGTTGATCTCGCCACTCGATGCCGTCGGGTCGACACGCGAGCGATTGACTGACGGCTTCTCGCGGGCCGCCGGCGGATGGTCGCACTCGTGTGAGACACCGACCGGCTCGACGCCGAGCGCGTAGACGATTTCCGTCGCCGAGGGCAGGAGCGTGACGACTCGCATACTCTGACCTTGGCCCGCGCGGACAAAAACCTGCGTCCGTCACATCGCCCACACGCTTCGTTACGCTTACCCTCTGTCGCCGACGAGACGCGAGCATGGAAGTCAAGTCGCGACACCACCTCCGTTCGGACGAGGTCGACACCATCACGACGGCGCTGTCGGAGAACCTCGGTGTCGAACTCGACGCGGACAGCTTCGAAAAGGTCGAGTTCGACGACAGCGACTGGGATGTCGTCCTCGTCGACGGCGACCCGCTCGTCCTCTATCTGAACGGCGAACCGTTCCTGACCGTTCAGGGAGCTAATCAGTACCCGCCGGAGAAACACATCGTCACTGTGGACGCCGGGGCCGTCTCCTTTGTCTCGGACGGCGCTGACATCATGCGGCCGGGTATCACCGAGGCCGACGACGACATCAGTGCGGACGACCTGGTCGTCATCAACGAGGAGTCCCACGGGAAGTTTCTCGCTGTCGGCCGCGCACAGACCGACGGCGACGACATGGTCGGCGACAGCGGGAAAGTCGTCAAGTCGCTCCACCACGTCGGCGACGACCTGTTCGAGTTTTCAGTGTAGCACAGTGCTGGCCTCGCGCCAGTCACACCAGCGGTCGGAGCCCGAACCGGTCGACACCACGGCTTAGACCGATCCTGACACCCGCTTCAATGACACCGGCTCCGACGGCAATACCGAGCAACAGGGGCCAGACAGTGAGATACGACGACAGCGGGTGGAGATGTATCCCGTAGAGCCATTCATACACCGTATTGCCGAGTAGCCAGAGCGTCACGAACACCGGCGTAACGAGCGAGAGCCGGCTACAGAGATACAGCGGGACGGCACCCATGAGAAACATCCCGATGACGGCGTAGCTGGCCCCAAACGCGAGGCTCGTTGAGTCATGTGACGAGAAGTGGACGCTGTTTGCAAACAGCCACGACAGCACGCCGACAGCATAGAGGATGCCGCCCGCGGCTGCGACGGTACTGGGAGCCGTTCCGATGGAGGGTAGGCGCATCTGTGTCGATAGTTGTCCGATCACCTGCATAACGTTTTGTGCAGCCCACACCGCTCTCGGTCCTCACCACGGTAGATCAGGGTGTGCTGTGGTGATACGTTCGATGGACGAAAAGTTGAAACGGGTAGCGCACGCCGTGAGTGACATGGGACTGATGAGCAAGATCCTCGGGGAGTCTGGATCCTCTCGGAACACCGAGGATTACGTCGAACTGAACGCGAACGAATTCGAGATGACCGGGACGGAACTCGAACGCCAGGTCCGTATCGCCCGCATCAGCGACAAGCAGGACGTCATTGACATCAAGGACGCCGTCTACGACGGCGATGTGGTCGTCGCGGACATCACGCGCCACTCCACACAGGACCGCACGATGGAACACATCAGCGACGAACTCAAGCAGGTCGCCAACGAAGTCGGCGGCGATATCGTCCAGAAGGACGACGACCAGCTCATCATCACCCCCGCCGGCGTCGGCATCGCCCGGGAACGACTCGGCCGATAGGAGTGTGACAGTCCGGTCGGCGCGACCTTGTTGTTCGGTCGATCTTGTCAGCCTGTATCACTCTAACTGCCGGTTTTCGGGGGCTTCAATGCGTTTTTCGGTGTCGCCACGCTAAGGGCGGCAATGACTGAACCGGCGATACGCGCCAGTGGGTTACAGAAGCGCTACGGCGATGTGCAGGCGCTCGATGACCTAGAACTGACAGTTGAGCAAGGAGAATTCTTCGGGTTGCTCGGGCCAAACGGAGCCGGCAAGACGACGTTTATCAACACGCTGGTCGGTCTCGTCCACAAGGACCGCGGGACCGCCGAGGTGTTCGGCTTCGATGTGGAAGATGACTACCGGGAGGCCCGCGACCGCATCGGTGTCGCGCCACAGGAGTTCAACGTCGACCGTTTTTTCCCCATCATCGAGGTGCTCGAACACAAGGCGGGCTACCACGGCATCGGTCGGGCTGAGGCCCGCGAGCGCGCCGAAGACGCGCTGAAGACGGTCGGTATCTGGGACAAGCGGGACACGCGCTTCGACTGGCTCTCCGGCGGCATGAAACGCCGCTTCGTCCTCGCTCGTGCGCTGGTCTCCGACCCGGACCTGCTCATCCTCGACGAGCCGACGGCCGGGGTCGACGTCCAGCTTCGCCACGACCTCTGGGATATCATCAACCGGATGAACGACGCTGGGACGACGATTTTGCTGACGACCCACTACATCGAGGAGGCCGAACGCCTCTGTGACCGGGTTGCAATCATGGACGACGGGCGGAAAGTCGAGGTGGCGACCCCCGACGACCTGATGGCCCGCGGCACAGACACTATCGTCCTCGAACTAGCCAAGATGCCGCGGACGGCCCCGAAACTCGACGTTGAGGGCATCACCGATATCGAACTAACCGACGAAGGGCTGGCCGTCACCGCGATGGGCGGGAGCCAGACTGCGCCGGCCATCATGCGCGAACTCGAAGCGCAGGGCCACACCGTCACCTCACTGGACATCCGCCGCGCGTCGCTCGAAGAGGTGTTCGTCGACATGACCCGCGACGACCGCGAGTACGCGGAGGTGTCCGCATGAACCAGAACACGACGCAGTTCCTGACGCTGGTCCGTCGGGAAATCCTCCGGTTCGTCCGTCGCCCGTACAACACCTTCCTCCCGCCGATCATCACGAACGCGCTGTACTTCTCCGTGTTCGGTGTGATTCTGGGGAGCCGAATCGGTGAAATCGCTGGCGTGAGCTACCTCCAGTTTGTCCTCCCCGGACTGGTCGTGCTCGGAGCCATCTCTGACAGCTTCGAGAACGCCTCTTTCACTATCTTCCACGGACGCTGGAACGATTACATTCAGGCCGTCCTCACCTCGCCGATGTCGAACCGAAGTATGGTGGCGGCCTATGTCTCAGCCAGCGCGCTCCGGGGGGTCGTCACGTCGCTGCTGATCGTCGGCGTGGGACTGATATTCACTCCGGTTCCGGTCGCTAACCCCGTGTATCTCGTCTCGTTCCTGCTGGTGATTACCACGCTGTTCGGCGGTCTCGGCGTCATCGGCGGCCTCTGGGCGAGCGACTTCGACTACCTGACAGTGATGAACCAGTTCATTCTCCGGCCGCTGGTGTTCTTCGGCGCGGTGTTCTACTCGCTCGAAGTCCTCCCGGCGTTCTGGCGGAACGTCTCGCTTCTCAATCCGATGGTATACATGGTCAACGGCGTCCGTTACGGCATGATCGGCGTCACCGAAATCGATCCGAACACGTCGCTGGCCGTCCTGACTGGGACGACCGTGGTCGTGCTGTCAATCGACTACATGCTGTTCAGGCGCGGCTACGGACTCGCCGAATAGCGCCGTTCTGTCCGTCACCGCTTCCCATCCATCAGCTAACCCTGCCGCCGGTCTCGCACCAATAAAACAGAAGTGCCGGCTCGGTAACTGACCTGGCCGCGAATGCCGGATTGGGTCCGCTCCGGCGGGCGGACAAACTATGACAGGTTGCCCCGGAATCCGCTGCCGTGGCATCACGAGTGGTGTCTCGTGTCCCGGATACTTGTGTGCGCCTCCGGGTGGGGCGTATGTGAATGTATGCCACAAGCGTATTTAGATGTGACGCCCGTCTGACGCTGAGTGATACTGGCAGTGTACGGTATCGAAGAATTTCCGAACAGCTACGCGGACCGGGCTGGACACGATAGCGCAGTATCGGCCTGCCACACTCACGGACTGTGTACGCCCGACAGCCGTCGTTAGACGTTGTCCGGGGCGTCGGCGTCGTCCTCGACCGAGCGCTTCAGCGAGTCACGTCGTGCCTTTGCGTCGCGGTCGGTCGCCTCCTCCAGGAAATCGTTCTTGATGGCGACAGCGTCCTCGGCCGCATCGACGTTGCCCTCTGCGATGACGTCCTCCGCCGGTCGCTCATCGATATGAAGCGCGATTTTGTCCTTCTTCGAGCCGTACTCGACGCGACCCGCGACGACCCGGTCGAACACGGGGTTGTCGGGGTCATCGACGACTAGCAGGTCGTTGCCCTCGTAGTCTTCTGTGTCGGTTACTTCGCCGAAGTACTCCTCGACGAACGCTTCCATGTCAGGGACGCGGTCTTCGAGATGCTCGCCCCGTCGCATCTTGTACTCTCGCATGGGCGAGTTTTTGCGAGGGGCTGTCTTACCCTTTGCGTTCACTCCTCGCCACGGGTGATAAGTGACCCCTTGTGACACTCCGGACAGAAGTCCCCGGCGCGCAACGATGTCGATTCGACCTCTGTGGTGAATCCACACTCCGGACAGGCGAACTCGCCCTCTGGAACCGTCACGGCACTGTCGCTGGTTGACTCAACACCCGAATCGTCGTCCGTTCCGGAATCGACCGGCATCGTCTCCGGCGACCAGCCGTCCCCGTCGTCTCCTGGCTCATCAGGCCACTCACCGGGCTGGCGGTCGTCGCCGGTCGACTCCGATTCCGCTTCCTCGCCGAGAATGAGCCCGTCGTCTTTCTCCGGATCAGTCTCGTCTTCGGTTACCGGCTCCTCGCTCTCGGCGTCCGGGACGTCGACCGTCGTCGTCGGCTCGTCCAGTTCCACGTCGCCGCTTCCCTCGCTGTCGCTGTCATCGATAATCTCGGCGTCGTCGGCCGACGGATCAACCGGCTCGTCGTCTCCGCCATTGTCGCCGACTCCCGAATCCCCCGGCGCTTTGACCGGATCGTCGACGCTATCCCAGCCGTCCGAGCGCTCCGTTCCCTCGTCAGTGGGTTCGGCCGCGCTGTCAGCCGGCTCGTCTTCCGGCGGTGACTCGGTTTCCGCCGTTTCGGATTCGGACTCGTCTTCGACGAGGTCGCTAGCGATATCCGACGGCGTCTCGATAGCCGTTACCTCCTTGTTCTCCGAGACAATGCGCGTATTTCCACACCGCTCACAGGTCTCCCGTTCCTGGATGGTGATGACGACTTCGCTACCCTGCTCTTCGCGCTCGCGCTCGACGGTGGTCTCACCGTACTTGTGCCCGAGGACGGAACATTTGAGACCCATTGCCAGAACTTCCCACCGTGGCGTACTTAAACCCTGCCCGTTGGCTCGACCATTCCTGACAGAATACTACCTGTTTCGCGACGGCGTTATATTAATTTCAGTCTAGTTTGTGAAATTTTATAACTGATACAGATGTTACGCTACGCTAATGCACCGGACCGCGACACTCGTGGTGTCGGCCCTCGCCCTCTCGGCACTTCTCGGCGGGACAGCGGTGGCGACCGGCAACCAGCCACCGCTTGCCGACGCCGGACTGGACCAGTCCGTCGAGCGAGCAACGACGGTCCAGCTGGACGCTAACGGCTCGCGCGACCCCGACGGCACAATCGAAGATACCGAGTGGTCCATCGAAACGCCGGACGGCACAACACGCACACCCGACTGCCCGACCTGCGTCCAGACGACGTTTTCACCGGCCGACACCGGCCAGTACAACGTTACTGTCACCGTCACTGATGACGACGGTGTGTCGCGCTCGGACACGCTCCATGTCGACGTGGTGGCCGCCAGTGGACCGTCAGTCTCAGTTTCGGCCCCGTCTGCGGTACCCGCTGGCCTCCGGCGGAATCTGACTGCCAACGTAACTGCCGGCGATGCCGACCTCCGAACGCTCGCCTGGGTCGTCAACGGCACCGCCCAAAACCAGACGCGACTCGCCGGTGAGAACGCCACCTCGACCATTACGCACACGTTCAACGACTCCGGCTCTGTATCCGTCCGTGTGATCGCTTACGATGCCGACGGACGGCGTGGCGTCGCCAATCGGACGATTCAGGTCGCCGACTCGTCTGGCAACGGTGGCAGCGCCGGTGGCAACAACTGTCCGGGCGGTAGCGGGAACTACTACGTTGACGGGCAGAACAAGGGCTGTACTTCGGCCGCGATGAAGATCGGCGATACGTGGGTTGATACTGACGGGAAAGACGGCCTGTGGGTCCATGTGGATGGCGAGCTAACCAAAATCGCGAACGAAGACGAATTGAACGACCTCTCTGCGGACGGCTATGGCGGCACATTCACTGAAGAGACTATCGATACTCGGACGGACGCGATAGAGGAGGAATTAGAAGAACAAACCAACAAGAACGGTGACGATGGTGGTGACGGTGGCAGTGTTGACGACGGCAGCGGTGACGGTGGAAGTACTCGTCCGGCCTCAAGTGTGCCGAACAACCTGATGAATCCTGGCGGAGGAGATGATGACGACGGTAGAGATGATGACGACGATGGAGGCTTTGATTGGACGTACGATGATAATAACGGTAGCAATGATGACGGTGACAGCAGCGACGACAGTAGCAGCAGTGACGACGATGATGATGACGATGGCGGTGAAAATGATGACAACAGTGATGGCGACGAAGACAACGGCGGCTGGTTCGGCGGCGGTGGTGATGACGATGACGACGACGGCGGTTGGTTAGGTGGCGGCAATGATGACGATGACGACGACGGCGGTTGGTTAGGTGGCGGCAATGATGACGACGATGATAGTAGCGACGACGATGACGGCGGGGGCGGTTGGAGCTTCTGGTAACGTGTTTACTTCTCTATTTTAATGCTTAGATTTATAACAGACAGAAAATAGATTCAAGATAGGATGTGCTGTAGGGGAAAGACCGGAGAGGTAGTTGCCTACCTATTAGCGACCGAAGCAGGGACTCTCCTGCACTCAGTTGTTGCTCCGATCATCACGCGGACGGATGCCCGTGAGTACTTGTCTGCGTACTCATGGGCTCCCGGTATCCAGTCTGATGATGGCTCCGTTAGTACCTTGTGTATATCCGTCCACGTAGTTGTCTCGGCCGCTCTAACTGATGGAATCGCACTTTTCGCCTCTAGTGACGGAACTGCGCCTGATTCACCACCTGCGGGAGGAGATGGAAATGAGTCAACGGTTGGTTGGATACCCGAACCAACGCCAACTCCGACTGAGATTCCGACCCTCTCGCCTGTTAAATCAGAAACCGATAATACAGACACTAACAACGAGAATAAAAAGCCATGACAAAGAGAAAAACAATCTTTAGCAGTGTTGCTATAGCCCTCTTGATTATTTCCGGCGGTTGTTCCGGATTTGTGGGAGGTGGCGAGCCTGTCGAAGAGACAGCCACACCAACGCAGACGCCAGAACCGACGCCTACCACTACCCCTTCCCCAACGCCCGAGCCAACCGCAACCACACCAGTAGCCACTGAAGAACCTGAAACAGAGACTGAGTCCGACAGTGGAGAGCTCACCAAAGCGGAGAAGTTCGAGAAGTTCGACGAGAATGTTCACAGACTCTATCGAGGGGACGATGATAACCGAACCCTCGTTGAGACAGAAACCCATCCAGAGAACGACTCATACCATCTTACGGTGAAGATGCGTGATACCACGAACCGGACAAAGACCGTCGAGGACCGACTTAACCCTCTCTGGAAGTACTACGCCATTGTGAAAGACTATAACTACGGCGACACTTACCCAGAGCGGGACCACACGTATATTCCCGATACGGTCAACGTGACCTTCCTCCGAGAGGACGGAAAGAAGTTCCAAACTAGCTACATCAAGTACCTCTGGGCATACAATTACGCCAATGATGAGTGGTCGCTCCGTGTCCTTATGGGGAAGTATTCAACAACGTTTGACGAGGGTCCGGCCTATCATGATAAGTGGGAGTAGCGAACCGCATAGAACAGTACCATTAGTCAGATCGTTCATTTAATATCTCCATATCGACCGACATTAATTCGTATTTTATTATGTCGATGGGTATAGTGTCGATATTCGTTTGCATCCTATTCCTGTTGTGCGAACTATTCTCTCCCGGACACAACAAGACGTTCGTTAGGCGGCATGGAATTTCCAAAATTACACAAGGAGGGGAGATTTCGCCCTCCGACTTGCCGGTAGCGGTGCGGCGTAACTGATTTTCTGGACCTTTGTGATATAGAGAGCGAGAATACGGGCAAAGACGAGAGAAGCGAGTGCAGAACTCATAGTGGCCGAGCAAATCATGCCGGCTGCTCCGGCAATGTACGGTTCACTGCACATGGCAGTATGTCACAATCCCGAGGGACAGAGATTAGACCTAGCCGGTTTTAGAGGGAGATATGAGAGCGAAGCCGGAGTATCGCGACCGGGACGACACAGAGGTTGCGGTGCTCGATGCGCTCGCTGACCGCCGCGATGAGGGGATGACTGTCTTCGAGCTTCGGTCGCGGACGGAAGAGAATATTGACCGCATTGAGGATGCACTCGCGGCTCTCAAGGCAGACGACCTCATCGAGGTCGAGGACAACGGGGAACGGACCGTTATTCTGCCAGGAGAGGGCGTGGTTGGGGAGTCACTGCCGGACGAAGACGAATCGATTCTCGACCAGATTCGCAAGCGGCTCCCACTGTAGCTACGACTCTCTCGTGGCGGTGTCACACTGTGTCCGTCGGCGCAGCGGCGCAGTTGTTCGGGCCGAGTTCGAGTTCGAACGCGGTGTCGTCGTCGGCAGTCTCCGTTCCGAGGTTGATGGCGATAACCCGCTCGAAGTTGGCGGGGCGCGGCGGGATGTCGTCGCAGACGTACTCGACAAATGCCTCGCGGTCCATCGTGAATCCCGGGAGTTGGTCGCGGAGACCTCCCAGAGGAGCGGTGAACGTACCGTCGTCAGACGGCACCGTCGACTCGCTGTAGTGGCCCGGGGCAACGAGTGTCTCATCGGGGAGTGCTGCGAGCCGGTCAGTCAGCGTGCGATGGAGGTCGCGGGCGAGGTCACGAGCGCCGTCCGCTCCGGCTTCGAGGTCTGGGCGGGCGACGCTGTCGAGGAAGACGCTGTCGCCGGCTAGGAGCACGTCGCCGACGGTGAAGCCGGTCATGCCGGTCGTATGCCCGGGTAGGGGACGAGGCTCCAGTGTGGCCGAGCCGACGCGTAGCGTTTCGTCGGCGGCCAGTGCGGTCACGTCGTCGACACCGCGGGCGACCGCCCGTTCGGAAAGGATCGGCTCGGCACCGGTCTCTACGGCAAGGCGGCGGACGCCGCTGATGTGGTCGGCGTGGACGTGCGTGTCGATAGCGTGGGTGATCGAGGCGTCGCGGTCGGCGGCATCGGCGCTGTACCGGTCGGTGAACGCCCGGAGCGGGTCGACAACGGCGGCCGACCCGTCGCTGATGATCATGTAGCCGAGACAGCCAGATGACGGACGGCGATACTGGAGGACGGTTGCGGCGTCGCAGGAAATCTCGCGGGCTTCGTAGAGCCGCGCCCACCCCTCCATGCCGTCGCTGAGGTTCTGCGCCTCGACACCGTGTTCAGTCAGTAGGCCGGCGACGAAGGCGCTGGCTTCGCCGCGGCCACAGATGACCGTTATCGGGCCGGTGCCGGCCACCTCGGCGACGAGGCTGTCCACTTCGCCGGTCACCTTCGCCTGGAGAAATTTGGTAAAGGGGAGCTGTGTTGCTGTTACCGACTCGCCGCGGAGTCGCCACTCCTCGTACTCGCCACGGTCGCGAACGTCGAGCAGCCGGACCGATTCACCGGCGTCCAGCTTCGCTTGCAACGTCGCTGCCGATAGTGACGGCGGGTCCGTCGGCGGGTCAGGGTAGTCCTCGGCCATACCGACTGTAGCGCTCCCCGGTGGATAAATCGGGCGGGGATTTCAAGCCCCTGCCGCGCCCAGCGGAGGTATGGACGCTGGAGCTACTATCAACGCCGTCCGTGACCAGACTGAGACGGAGCGAGACAGACTGGGCTCGGACAAGGTGCTTATCGCAGCAACAGATGCGACACTGGAGACGGAGGTGGTGCTCACAACAGCGGCGACACGCGAGTCAGGGCTTGCAGATGCCCTCGGCCAGTGGGCCGCCGAGGCGGACAGCGACGTGGCGACGCAGTTTGAGGGAGCCGCCGAGGCCGCGGCCGAGCGGGCAGACCGCATCGACGCAGACGCCGGTGACCCCGATGGGTTCATCGACCACCTCGAAACCGTTAGCGGGACTGCACGGCGCGTCGGGGCCGGCCTCGTCGCTGCCCCGTTGGTCGCCGACCGGTTCTATCTGCAGGTGGTGAGCTTCTTCATCAACGAGGCTGACGAACAGCGGGCCGATACGTTCCGTGAGATTCGACGCGAGGCATCGGCACTCGACGACGGGGAAACTGCCCTCGGACACCTCTCGGAATCCGAGCGCGAGACGGCAGCGGCGGCCGCGACGGAGGCCGTTGGAGCGGCGTACGACGACTACGCGGAGACGCTGGAGGCGATGGGGCTGGACCCGAAGCCGGTCTGCTAATCCAGCCGGTATGTTGCAACGCGGTTAGCGGCATAGAGGAACCCCGCGACAGCGCCAGCGCTGGCGATTCCAATGCTCACCACCAGCCCCCCGCCGAGGAGCCAGGTTTTGTCGAACGGTAGCGAGAACAGGTCACGAACGGCGAGCAGGTACGTCAGGCTCCCCGGCGCGACGGCCACGCCGAGGACGAGGAAGTACAGCCCGAACGCCCAGCCGCTTGGAACCACTACTTCGTGGCCCTGCACCGATGACGACTCGAACTTCGGGAACACGACGCCGGCTCCGACGGCGATAGCCGGTGCGGCGAGGGTTGCGGCCAGTGCGACTGTGAGTCCGGCAGCGAGCGTGACTGGTGGCGTTCCGGCGGCGACACCGAGACCGACGACCAGTAGCGTCGTCACCACGACACCGGGGAGTGCGCCCGCAAGGACGAGTCCGGTGACGAACGCCCGGCCGGAGACGTTGGCGGTCAGTGTCAGCGGCAGCACTCCTTCCTCGCCGCCGAGCGGATTGAGCGAGAACGCGGCCCCGAACGCCGCCGCGCTGGCGAGGCCAGCGCTGAGGGGGAGCGTTGGCGGGACCACTCGCTCCAGAATGACGATCTGGAGATGATACACCAGGAAGAAAAACGGCATGATCGCGAACTGCACGGAAATGGGCGCTCGCTTGGCACGGAGCCACGACTTCTGGGCGACCACGCGGGTCGCCGTCGAGACCCGTCCTCTCAGCAGACGGTCCGAGAGTGTCTGCTTGTCTGCGTCGAACTCGTAGTCAGGCTGGACCGGATCGACATACCAAGCCCGCGCAGCCAGCCACAGACACGCAACCACGCCGACCGGGAGCGCGCTGAGAACCCCCACCGTAGCGACGGTGGCAGCGACCGGATCGCCACCGGCCCCCAGAACGAGCAGGACCACGTCAGCAGGCCACGAGAGCGGGGACTGGGTCGCCAGCTGGAGCACGCGAAACTGTACCGTCGGGACAGTCGTCATCGCAACCCAGCCAAGCGGCAGGACGAGCGAGACGGCAGCCCCGACGCTCGCTCGATGCCGCGCGATGAAGGCCGAGCGGTTCGCGACCAGTTTTATCACCAGCCCTAGACTGAAGCCGAGGACCGTCCCGAGCAGGGTGACCGCGACTGACCCGACCAGCGCCACGACAGCGACGAGTACCCCAGCATCACCGACTGCAAGTCCGCCCACCAGCGCCAGAATCGGGATGGTGACCGCGAGCAACACTCGACCGACCTCGGCGGCGAGCAGCCCGGCCGCCGCGTCCTCGTAGGGCACCGTCGTCAGTAGACCGTCGGCAGCGTCCGGTTCGCCGGCCGATTTCACCGTATGCTGGAGTGTGAAGAAGCCGACGAGTCCGAGCAGCCCGACGATGCCCGCCGTCGTCGCGAGTCTAACCGTCTGGGTGTCGCTGCCGGTGAGGGCGCCGCCGAAAAAGAACGCCATCACGCCGATAGCGAGACTGTATATGACGATGCCCAGTCCTCCGCCAAGTAACATGAGCGTCCCGCGCGCCGTGCCCATGAGCTTGCGCCAGGTGCGCCGCAGTTCCGTCTGTGCGATCAGTCGCATCCGCCGTCCGTTCGGTCGCCTCATCGCTCACCCGGGTGCTCGCTGGTCACGTCGAGGAACACGTCTTCGAGTGTGCTCCCGGACTCGACGCTGCCGGTCAGTTCCTCAGGAGACCCCTCCGCGACGAGGTCGCCGTCATACAGGACGCCGACGGTATCCGCTAACTCCTCAACGACGGGCAGGATATGCGTCGAGAGAAAGACCGTCGTGTCAGCGGCCGCGACTTCGCTGATGGTGTCACGCACCGTCCGCGCCGCCCGCGGGTCAAGTCCCGAGGTGGGTTCATCGAGGAAGAGGACATCAGGGTCGTGCAACAGCGCCTGAACGAGGCCGAGTTTCTGTTTCATCCCCTTTGAATACGTCTCGACGCGCCGGTCGGCGTCCCCGTCGAGGTCGAACCGGTCGAGCAGCGACTCCACGCGGTCCCAGTCCTCGTGCCCGCGCAGGCCGGCGACGTACTCCAGCTGCTCGCGGCCGGTGAGTTCGTCGTACAGCGGGGGTTCTTCGGGCAGGAAGCCGATGTGTTCGACCACCGCGGCGCGGTCAGCGACCGACTCGCCCGCCACCCGTGCGGTGCCGCTCGTCGGGTTCGTCAACGTCGTCAGGATGCGAATCGTCGAGGTCTTGCCCGCGCCGTTCGGGCCGAGAAAGCCGAAGACGCTTCCGCGAGGGACCGTCAGGTCGAGGGACTCTATTGCCGAGACGCCGCTGTAACGCTTTGTCAACCCCTCGGTGACGATTGCGGGTGCTGGAGGGCACATACGGGCAGTGCCGTACCGACTGTGAAAAGGTCTTGCTGTTGCTATGCGCGACTCTCTAGAATGGTTGTTTGGTACTGTTTCGCCCTGGAGCTGGAGTTTGAACAGCCAGAAAGCCCCCTGTCGCTGGGCTACTGCGACTCGCTGCGCTCCTCACTTCGTTGCGGTGCTTGCGTCGTCTCGAACGCCCAGCGACAGGCCCCTTTCAGTCCCACCCGTAGCCGGTTGCCCAATCCAGGCTGGGTGGGACCGAAAGGGGCCGCGCCATCGACGAACCCCGGCGACGTAAGCACGCGAAGCGCGCGCAGCGAGCCGCGGGAGTCGATGGCGTGGGGGCTTTCTGGCTCCCGACGGCCGTAGCTGCAGAACCATGCACAACAGAACCCGATACTTTAGCTAGCCGTTACTCTTCAACGGCTGCGTCGGCGGCATCGGCTTCAGCGTCTTCATCCTCGTCGCCGTCGTCAGGATTTTCGACGACTTCGATACCGCGGTTGTTGACCGCTGACGGGTCCAGCCCGACCTCCTGCAGGAAGTTCTTGTACTCCCGTTCGCACTGCTCGGCGTCCTTCTGGCGGTCGCTGGCGCGGTCACACAGCGCAATGAGGTCCTCGGGCACGTCGTTACTGTAGACGATCCAGTGGTTGATGAGGTCCGAGAGGCGGCGAATCGGCGAGGTGAAGTGGCCGTAGATCTCGAAGTTCAGGGCGTGGTGGCCGCCGAAGGGGTCGTTCATGTACTTCGCGCGCGGCATCACCTTCATCACGGCCCACTGGATCTTATCGAGCTGGCGACCGGGGGCCTGTTCGAGCGTGGCGTTGACGGCCTTTCGCGGGTCGTCCCAAGCGTCGCCGGGGATAGAGACGCCGTCGAGTTCCTGAATCTCGACCAGCGCTTCGTCCCACTCGTCGGGGCTCGGCTGTGGGTGGACGCGGTACATCGCCTCGACGCCGCGGTTCCACATCAGCTCGTGCGTGACGGCCTTGTTCGCCTTCAGCATACACTCCTCAATGATAGTGTGCGCGCGGTCACGGGCAGGATTGAGGACGAGTGACCCCTCCTCTTTGCGCTGCTCGTGCATCCGGTCGGCCAGTTCCCAGACGCGCTCGGTCTTCTCCGCGAGGTCGACGCTCTGGTCTTCCAGCACGTCTTCTGCGGTCTCTGGCTCATCCAGCAGGCGCTCGGCTTCGGTGTAGGTCAGCCGGGCATCCGAGCGGATGACGGACTTGTAGATATTGATCTCCTCGTAGCCGAGGTTCTCCTTGTCGAGGTGCATTTCGACGGTGTGGGCCAGACGGTCCTCGTTGGGGACCAGCGAACACACCGTCTCGGCGAGGACGGGTGGTAGCATGTGGACGGTGTAGGCCGGGAGGTAGACGGTGTTCCCGCGCTCGACGGCCTGCTCCCACATCTTCGTGTCGGGGTTGACGTAGTGGGTCACGTCGGCGATGTGGACCCAGAGGACGATCTCGTCTTCGCGCTCCTCAATGGAGATGGCATCGTCGAAGTCCTGCGCGTCGATGGGGTCAGTCGTCCAGGTGGTCATCTCCCGGAGGTCCTGCCGCTCGTCGACCTCGTCTTCAATCTCCGCCTGAACGCCCTTCGTGCGCTCCTTGGCCTCTTCCAGTACTTCGGGCGGGAACTCGTCGGGAATGCCGAACTTCTCGAACAGTTCCTCGCGTTTGTTCTCCAGATGTCGTGCCATCTCCGGGTCGATCTCGACGGGGCCTTGCCCCTCGGCGGTCCCGGCGGCCGCCTGTGCGTCCTCTGTAGTCATGTCACCCGGTACGAACAGGGCGTAGTTAGGGCTGTCGGGGTGGGACTGGGCCGTGACCCCTGCGTCTCAGTCCCTGCGAGCGTCGCCCTCGGAGAGTTCCCGGAACCGTCTCAGGAACGTCTTCTGGTCGGCCTCGCCGGCTCCGGCGGCGTCAAGTGTCGTCTCGAGCCCATCTCGTGGTTGCTGGCATAGCTCGGCAAAACAGGTTTTACAGAGATGCTCGAACGTCTTGTTTCGACGGTCCCACCGGTCGCCGTGTTTGTCGTACTCGCGGGCCTCGGACCGTGGGATGGACTCGCCACACGCGATGCAAGTGACTGACTCCCCCCGGGAACTCCGGGACCCGAACATACCTACGCGTTGCGGGCGACATCGTTTAGAACTTTTCGCACAGGCAACAGTCCCCCGTTTTCGGGCCACACGTTTATTCACCCGCCGCCACTACACAGGGTATCGGCTATTCGGAGCCAGGGACACTGAATGAAGCCACCAGAGACACTCGCTCACTCGACGTTGGACACGCTACCCATCAACATCGCTGTCCTCGACGACGAGGGAACGATCCTGTTCACGAACCGCGCCTGGCGGGAGTTCGCGGGCGACGAGGACGGGGAGATGGAGGGGACGAACTACTTCACGACAACCGATGTCGACGCCGACGAATACGCCGGACAGGCAGTCGGCGGCATCGAGTCGGTCATCGACGGTGAGCAAGACCTGTTCACGATGGAGTACCCGTGTCACTCTCCGGAGGAGAAACAGTGGTTTCTGATGCGGGTCGCACCACTTCCGGAGGATGAGGCCGGGAGCGCAGTCGTCGCACACATCGATATCACCCAGCGGAAACTCGCCGAACTGGCGGCTGAACGACGGAGCGAAGAGCTGAAGGCCGAACGCCAGAACCTCAAGCAACTCGTCGACCGGGTCGACGGGCTGCTGAAGGCGGTGATGGGCGACGTACTGACCGTCGACTCGCGGGAGGCCATCGAGCAGACCGTCTGTGACCGGCTGGCCACGGTCGACTCCTACCAGTTCGCCTGGGTGTCCGAACTCGACTTGCGCGACGAGACGCTGTCGTCGACGGCCCTGTCAGCCGACCGACCGACCGCGTTATCTATCCCACTTGACGCCGACGACCCGGTCGCGGAGGCGGCTCGTACCGAGGAGATGCAGGTCGTGACCGGTGGTATCGACGAGCAACACAGCCGGCTTGCTGACTCCGACGTGGCATCTGTCGCGGCCGTGCCGCTCGTCTCCGGCGAATCGTTATACGGCGTGCTCACCGTCTATGCCGACAGTGACGACGTGTTTGATCCCCGAGAACAGGCCGTGCTGGGAACCATCGGCCGGGCCACCGCGGCGGCTATCGATGCTCGCGAGACCAGCCGGCTGCTGACCGCCGACAACGTCACGGAACTCGAACTGCAGGTCACCGACCCCGACGTTTTTTATATTCACGTGGCAAGCGAACTCGGTTGTTCGATGGAGTACGGTGGGAGCGTCCCCAACGGTGAGGAAACGGTGATGTTCTTCCTCGTCGAGACGGACGACCCCTCGGCGGTCTGTGCCGTTGCCGCCGACCACCCGCAGGTGTCGGGCGTCTCGCACGTCTCGACGTCGGACTCGGCGGCGCTGTTCGAGTTCACCGTCTCGGACCCACCGGTCGTCTCGGTCGTCGCCGACCGCGGAGCCCAGACGGGCGACATTCTCGTCGAACCGCGACAAGCGACGGTCACCGTCACGCTTCCGGCGTCGATGGAGACCCGAAGCGTGGTCGAGCAGGTCCGAAACCAGTATCCGGAGACGGAACTGCTTTCGGTGCGAGAGCGGGACGAACCGCCCGTTTCCCGGCAGGCATTCATTGCAAACGTCGAGGAACGTCTCACGAACCGCCAGCTAACGGCGCTCCGGAAAGGGTTCCTCGGCGGCTTTTTCGACTGGCCACGTGATGTCTCCGGTGAGCAACTGGCCGAGTCGATGGATATCTGCCCGTCGACGTTCCACCAGCACCTCCGTGCGGGTGAGCGAAAGCTACTGGAAGAAGTGTTTGAAAACTGGTAACTCGTGATTCCGAACCCCCTTACCGGTGTCGGACGCTTGACGCGATTCCCGAAGCAGTTTGGTAGTCTGCTTATACCGATAACAACCGTATATACATGTAGTGATACCGAACCAGTGTCCTGTTTGTCACCGGCGAACCGACGGGACACAGACCCCCGTAATAGCGGCGCACTCACGGACCGACCGGACTATTACGGACAGCCTGCCGACAAGCGCGCGACGCATCGCCCGCCGAATGACCGCCCGATAGCTTTCAATGCATTCCGATAACATCCAAACCAGCAAATCGATACAGCAGGAAACCGGACGGACGTTCCACCTTGCGACGCGTCTGCTTCCGGAGCGTATCCGCCACCCGACGTACGTCATGTACGCGTTTTTCCGGGTCGCGGACGAGGTCGTCGACCAGACGGACGGGCCGCCGCCGACCGTTCAGCACGAGCAACTGGAGGTGATTCGCGAGGCCGCACTCGGGAACATCGACCCGGAAGAAACCGACCACGAGGCAGTCATGGCGGCGTTTCAGGACCTGGCTGACCGTCACGACATCTCCGAGGAGACGATTAACGTCTTCATCGACGCGATGGAGATGGACATCGCACAGGCCCGCTATGAGACGTTTGAGGACCTCCGTGAGTACATGGGCGGTTCTGCCGTCGCCGTCGGCCACATGATGACGGAGGTAATGGACCCGCCACAGAAGGAGGAGGCCCTGCCCCACGCGACGGCACTGGCCGAAGCGTTCCAGCTTTCGAACTTCCTGCGGGATGTTCGTGAGGACATTCACGACTACGGCCGGGTGTATCTCCCACAGGAGACGCTCGAGCGCCACGGCGTCACCGAGGAGCAACTGGCCGACGCCGAGGTCGATGACGCCTTCCGCGCCGTGATGCAGGAGGAACTGGCCCGGACCGACGAACTCTACCGCGAGGGCGTCGCCGGCATCCGGTACCTGCCGGAAGACTGCCAGTTTGGCGTGTTGCTGGCTGCGGTCCTGTACGCTGACCACCACCGGCTTATCCGTGACCGCGGGTACGACGTGCTGACGGAGACACCGGACCTCACCCGTCGCCGCCGGCTGTGGCTCCTCGCCCGCACGTGGTGGCACTGGCGGCGTAACGGCGACCCCGAAGCGACGTTCTACACCGTGAGCGCTGTCTCCGAGCGTGGCCCCGGTGAGACGCCAACAGACACTCACAGCCACGGGCAGCCCACGTGGCGTGGATGACAGCCACGCGCCGGGCATCGTTTTCGACCACCTGCTGTATCTGAACTCATGCTGTCTACCCTCACGTATCTCCAGTTTCACGCCCTCTTCGTGGTCCCAGTCGTGGCCGGCCTAGCGTTGACGGCTACCTACCGCCTCGGGAGCCGCCGGGACGTACTCACAGGAACAGCTATCCTCACCGGTCTGGCGCTCGTCTACACGACGCCGTGGGACGGCGCGCTCATCCGGCGCGGCGTCTGGTGGTACGGCGACGGCGCTGTACTGCTTCGGTTCTGGTCGATACCCCTCGGCGAGTACCTCTTTTTCATCCTGCAGACGGCGATGGTGGGGCTGTGGGTGGCCCGGTTTCGGGTAGACACGGAGCGCCCGCTGGCCACGCCAACACGAACGCGACTCGTCGGGCTTGCCGTTGCGCTCGTCGTCGTGCTGTCCGGCCTTGCACTCCTGCGCTCCGATTCGGGGCTGTACCTCGGGTCCCTGCTGGTCTGGAGCGGTCCGATTCTCGCCATTCAGTGGCTGTTTGGGTGGCATTTCCTCGTCGGCGAGTGGCGGACCGTGAGCGTCGCGACACTGGTCCCAATGGCCTATCTCTGTGGTATCGACAGCATCGCCATCCGACTCGGCGTCTGGACGATTTCAAAACAGTACACGACCGGCTACACGGTTCCCCTGCTTGACCTGCCGATTGAGGAAGCGGTGTTTTTCCTCCTGACGACGCTGTTCGTCGTGCAGGGGGTCGTGCTCTATACTTGGCTCATGGACAGATGGGAGTGAGCTACCGCAGCGCCGTCGAACCGTCGGTTCGCTACCGGGTCGCACTGGCTCCCGGCTGGGTCGCTAGCCTCGCCGTCGTCGCTCCGTTTCTCGCGGGGGTCTCGATACCACCTGCGCTCCAGTACGCCCCGCTGGTTGTCAGCGCTGTCCTGCTCGGCTTGCCCCACGGCGCAGTCGACCACCTCGCGGTCGCACGGACCCGTGGCGAGCGCCCGGACTGGCGTGCTATCGCCCGCGTGTTCGCGCTCTACGGCGTCGTTGGCGGGGCTTACGCCGTCACCTGGTTCCTCGCACCCGCGGCGGCCTTCGTCCTGTTCATCGCGGTGACGTGGTTCCACTGGGGGCAGGGCGACCTCTACGCGCTACGCGCGCTGGCCGACGCCGACCACCTCCGGTCACTCCCGCAGCGAATCGGAACCGTCCTCGTCCGCGGCGGCCTGCCGATGCTAGTCCCGCTGCTCGCGTTCCCGGAGTGGTACCGCCGCGTCGCGACGGACCTCGTCTCGCTGTTCGCGCCCGACGCCGTGGCCGCTATCGGCTGGGCGTTCCGGACCGACGTGCGGACCGCGCTCGCCCTCGCCTACGGCGCGCTCGTCGTGGCGACGCTGGCCGTCGGGTTCGCTCGCGCCGATGCCCGCCGGCCGTGGCTGCTCGACGCCGGTGAGACGCTGGGCCTGCTTGCCTACTTCGCCCTCGTCCCGCCGGTGCTCGCCATCGGCGTGTACTTCTGTCTGTGGCACTCGCTGCGCCACGTCGCCCGCCTGCTGCTGGTCGACGACGACGCCACTGCCGCACTCCAGAACCGCGACCCATCGGCGGCACTGGCGCGGTTTGCCCGCGACGCCGCCCCGCTGACCGCTGCCTCGCTCGCTCTCCTCGGCGGGCTATATTTCCTTGTCCCAAATCCGCCGGGGTCCGTCCCGGAGTGGGTCGCGCTGTACTTGGTGTTCATCGCTGTCGTCACACTGCCTCACGTCGTTGTGGTCAGCATTATGGACCGCGAACAGGGCGTCTGGGCGTAGTCGGCTCCCTCTCTAGACGGCACTATGACCGGATGTCTGGAAGAACTGAAGTCGAAAATCACGGTGGACATCCACGCGAGCGAAGCGAGCGTTCGGCCTTTTTCGCCACCGAAAGACTCGCGTTGCTCGCTCGTCTTTCGAGCTGCTCGGAAATCGAAGATTTCCGGCATGACGAGACGGCAATGCCGTCTCGAACCACCTCGCTCGCTTCGCTCACGAGGACCACGTTTTTGCGCCGAGTGGTGCGCTTCGCGCACCCGAGGCGGAAAAAGGTGGGTTACTTGCCCTTGCCGCCGTTGCTGCGCAGCGACGGGCGGGTCTTTTCGCTACCCTTGCCCTTGCCGCTGAGGCCGCGGTTGCGGCGACCGGCACCGGTCAGACCGCGGAAGACGCGGTCGGCCTGGTCGTCAGCACAGATCCACGACAGGTCGTCGTCGTTCTGGATGGCCGGGTGGTTCGGGTCGATGAGGATGACCTCATGCCACTTCTGGCGGCCGTCCTGACCGACGGAGTAGCTGTTGAGCACGCGCAGGTTCGGGAAGGTGCGGGAGGCGCGTTCCTCGGCGACGCGCTGGATGTCCTTCCGGCGGGTGATGCGCGTGACGCCCTGGCGCTTGGAGCGGCGGCCGGCCTTGTGGCGGCGCTTGCGTGCGCTGCCCTTGCGGACGGAGACGCGGGCGACAATAACGCCCTGCTTGGCCTTGTAACCCTGCGAGCGGGCCTTGTCGAGGCGGGTCGGGCGCTCGATGCGCTCGACGGCCCCTTCGTTGCGCCATTCCTGCTGGCGCTGCCACTGTAGTTCTGCGAGTTGTCCGTCGCCTGGGTTCTTCCAGGCATCTCGAATGTACGAATATGCGCTTCGTGCCATATGTATTCACCACGGGCGTTGCGTGGTTCAAGTCGCGCGCGGCGCGACTCACATCCCGACCTGCACACGCAGGTGCCCGCTGGTGCCCGTTGTCCAGCGAGTTACCCCGGAGTTTGCCGCTCGGAGTCTTAAACGGTTCGGACCAGACTTGTGGATGAGACCCGGTCACGCAGGGCAAGTGACCGCTGAAACCGTCAGATATCTATATTTTAGCAACACAAACCGTTAACTTGCTTGCGGCCAGAGAGTCACGTATTACCATGACAGACCTTGGTGGCTTTCAGGACCACGTGGCACGGATCGACCTCGGAGACGGGGACGTAGCCTACGAAGGTATTGACGAGGAAGACGCGAAAAAGTATATCGGTGCACGCGGACTCGGCGTGAAGTATGTCTTCGACCAGGGGCCGGACGTTGACCCGCTTGGGCCGGAGAACCTGCTGGCGTTCATGAACGGGCCGCTGACGGGGACACAGGTGACGATGAGCGGTCGTATCGCCATCTGTACGAAGTCGCCGCTGACGGGGACCGTCACTGATTCCCACCACGGCGGCTGGTCCGGGGCGCGACTGAAGTGGTCGGGCTTCGACGGACTGCTGTTCGAAGGGCAGGCTGACGAGCCGGTGTATGCGCTCGTCGAAGACGGCGAAGTGGAACTGCGCGACGCCTCACACCTCTGGGGGCAGGGCGTCCACGACACTATCGACGACCTCGAAGGCGAAATCGAGGGCGGCTCGCTGGGCAAGAACCTTTCCGTAATGGCCATCGGCCAGGGCGGTGAGAACGAGGTCAAATACGCCTGTATCGTCAACGAGGACGACCGCGCGTCGGGTCGCGGTGGCACCGGCTGCGTGATGGGCAACAAGAACCTCAAAGCCGTCGTCGTCAAGTCCAGCACTCGGATGCCGAAGCCAAAAGACCAAGAGACGTTCCAGGAGGGCCACAAGCAGGCGATGCAGGTCATCCAGGAATCCGACGTGACCGCGCCCAATGAAGGCGGACTCTCGATGTACGGGACCAACGTCCTGATGAATCCCACCGAGGAGATGGACGGTCTCCCGACGAAAAACGGGAAGTACTCGTCGACGCGAGCGTACTCGGACGCCGAGGGCGACGGCGAGCGTATCATCGACTCAGAGAACGTCTCGGGCGAAAACGTCCGGGAGAACATCCTTGTTGACGAGCCGACCTGTCACTCCTGTCCGGTCGCCTGCAAGAAGGAAGTCGAGGTGCAGGCGATGCACAAGGGCGAGGAGATGAACGTCCGCACCGAATCCTACGAGTACGAGTCCGCGTGGGCGCTCGGCCCGAACTCCGGCCACGTCGAACGCGACAAGATTGCAGTGATGCTCGACCGGTGTAACGACCTCGGCGTCGACACCATCGATGTTGGTAACACCATGGCGATGACGATGGAGATGACCGAGGAGGGCAAACTCGACGAACTCGACGACGGTCTGGACTGGGGCGACGCCGAGACGATGATCGACATGATCGAGATGATCGCCCACCGCGAGACGGAACTCGCGGACCACCTCGCCGAGGGGCCGGACCATCTCGCCGAGGAGTTCGACGCTCACACCAACTCTCTCGCGGTCAAAGGCCAGACGATGGCCGCCTACGACCCGCGCTGTATGAAGGGGATGGCAATCGGGTACGCGACCTCAAACCGTGGGGCGTGTCACCTGCGCGGCTACACCCCAGCAGCCGAAATTCTCGGTATCCCGGAGAAGGTTGACCCGCGAGAGTGGGAGGGCAAAGGCGAGCTGTGTGCTACCTTCCAGGACCTGCACGCTATCAGTGACTCCTTCGACATCTGCAAGTTCAACGCCTTCGCGGAAGGTATCGAGGAGTACGTCCTGCAGTACAACGGCATGACTGGGCTGGACGTGAGCGAGGAGGAACTGATGGAGGCCGGCGAGCGCGTCTACAACCTCGAACGGTACTACAACAACCTCGCGGGCTTCGACGGGTCCGACGACGACCTGCCAAACCGGTTCGTGGAGGGCGACGAGCACGCGATGCCAGCCCAAGGCGGTTCCGAGGGCGAACTCGCGGAACTCTCGAAGATGAAAGACGAGTACTACGAGGTCCGTGGCTGGGAGAACGGCGTCGTTCCCGACGAGAAACTCGACGAACTGGGAATCGATATCGGCCCCGGAACCGGCGTCAGCTCCGGCGGCGCAGCGGCACCGAGCGACGACTGAGATAGCGCCGGCCGTCGAACACATTTCACTTCTCTAATGCGCAAGGAAGATATCGACGACTTCGAATTTCAAGTAGAGTCCCGACTGACCAGCCACGGCGTTTACGTCACCGACTTCACCGACGAGGGCGAGACGTACCGGCTCACATATGAATCAATTTCGGCCGACGAGGCGGCCGTCATTCCCCACCGGGAAATCGGCCGCGTCATCAACGTCTTTCGGGACCTCCACGCTGATGACTGGTCCGGCGTCGACATCGAGGCGACCGTGACGGATCTTGAGGACACCGAACTTGGCGAATGGTCAGTCGACAGCGAGTGGATCGACGACCTCGAAAACGGCGACCTCTCCGAAACGGCGTTCTCCCAGCGCGTGCTGGAGACGATTACGGTTCAGAGCTGACTGCCAGTACGGCCCTGATTTCCAGCGTCGTCTCGAACTCCTCGCTTCTGTCCAGCCGCCGCCCGTCGCGCTCGAACTGGGCGGCGTGGGCCCGCTGAACGGCGTCCTGCTCGCGGTTGCTCAGTCCAAGTTCTGTGCCGATACTGTCCCAGTGGTCCGACTCAGCGCAGACGTAATCGGCCTCTCTGGGGCCGCTGATGCGTTCGTACTCTCTGTCGTAGGTTTCCCGGTTTGCCCGGAGATACGTTTGCACCTGTTCGAGCAGGTCGGGGAGGCGGTCGAGCGGGACGCTGGCCTGCGTGCCGGCCAGCAAGACGATCTGCCCCTCGATTGGGTACGACGGGTCGGCCATCGCGCCCCGGTCAGCCGCCCGCCCGCATTGCTTTCTGTGCGAACTTCTCGATAAGCGGCTCCAGTGTCTCCGGGTCACCGTCGAACTGGATTGTTACCTCGTTGAGTTGGAGGCTGGGGCCGATAGCGACTTTCTCCTCTGAGAGTGTCGCCGCCCAGCCGTCGCCTTCGACGGTCGCTTCGCCGCGTTGCTCGCCGCCGAGGTTCTCTAGATACCCGATAGCGGCTCGAACCGAGATGCCGCGAAAACTCCGTTCACGCTCCATCGTGTGGTCGTTACGGGTGCGGTCGTCTAAACTTATCGGCGGTCCGGCGCTCGTTTGCCACACCCGCGCTATCCCGAGGTGTCACTCTGCCGGACAGAGAGGGTCTACCCCGGCCGGATACCGTCGTCGACGATGCGGGCGTTGCGCTCGCGGTTGATGCGCTCATCCAGATCGGCGTGGTCGTAAATCTGGGCAATGACGGCGGCGTGCAGGTCGCGCCAGGCCATCGCGTAGATGGGTGACTGACCCCAGGCCCGAAGTTCGACGACGTACTCGTCGTAGGCCTCCCACCGGCTCTCGAACTGCTCGATGTGGTCGACGACGGCGCTGGCCGGCTCTTCGGTATTGAGCGCGGCGTTGAGCTCCCGCTCCCAGCCACCAACGGCCTGTTCCATGTCGCGTTTCGTGTCCTCGCTGTCCGGCGGCAGCGAGTCGACAATTCCGGCCGGAATCCCCAGTTCGATATTGTCCATATCGCCACACAGAGTTCGCCGCAAATAAACCCCAGCGATGGGCGAACATGTTCGTCTCTACTGACTTCTATCGGCGGGGTGTAGCGTACACATGAGCAGTGAGACAGTAGAGCGACAGTCGTCGGCAATGGACCTGACTACTGTCGAGGTCAGGTGCACCGGCCACGTTCGCCGGGTCGTCGGCGAACCGGCGCTGTCATACACGTTCGAAGGGAACACGCTACGTGACTTCCTCGACGCGTTCTTTCAGGAGTACGACGTGGGCGATATGCTCATCGCGGAAACCGAAGCCGACGCCACCACCGAGGGCTGGGCCCCGGAGATAGCGGACCTGCCGGGCGACTGGGCGAAAAACCCCGAAGGCGAACAGACCAGATGCTACGCGCGAGTGGCGGTCAACGGTGAGTTCAACGAACATCTCGACGGACTGGACACGGAACTGGAAACCGGCGACCGCATCGGGTTGCTATACCCGTTCATCTTCTGTTGCTGACTCGGGCAACTGACTGTCGCAGGAATTACCCCCCGGCAACTGGCGGGAACACGCTAAGTTCGTCTCCGTCTTCCAGTGGGGTCTCTAGACCATCGAGATGGGCAATGTCTCTTCCGTTCCGGAGGATTGTCAGATACTCTCGCAGTTCGCCGTCCTCAAATAGGTCCATCTCTGTGAACTCCTCGGAGAGCTGTCGGAGCACATCGCCCGCCTGCAGGTCCGTTTCATACTCGCGGTGAACCGTTTTCTGTCCGACGGCTTCCCGGAAGTTGGCAAAAAACCGCAGCTCGATTTGCATACCGCTGGATTGGCGGTCGAGTGGCTTAAATCACAGCGCTCGAACCACGTGGATCGAACAATCAACTGATTTACTCGTTGTATTGAATCTATCATCGACCTCGAATTCCTATCCGATGGGAACGACTTCGACCCGTTTTACCGTCTCAGGCCCTGACTCCGAACATGGAACGTGTGGTCGCAAGCGATGACCCGATGATAGATGTCGACCGACTGCGAGCGGAACTCGACGCTGATGTCGTCGTCGCGGAGACAGACGACGAGGACGCGGTCCGGGACGCCGCTGCCGGGGCAGCGGGCCTCGTCGTGGACGTGAACACGCCGGTCACTGCCGGCGTGCTTGACGCGCTGGACGACCTCAAGATCGTTGCGAGAGCGGGCGTCGGTATCGACAACATCGACGTGTCTGCGGCGGCAGACAACGGCGTGACCGTCACGAACGTCCCCGAGTACTGTACCGACGAGGTCGCTACCCACACGGTGACGCTACTGCTTGACTGTGTTCGGACGCTTACGGCCTACGACCGCGACGTTCGCGACGGCGGCTGGGGCTGGGAGCGAACCCGGCCGGTGCATCGCGTCCGCGACCAGACGCTGGGCCTCGTCTCTTTCGGCCCCATCGCGCGGCGGGTGCGCGACCAACTGCGTGGCTTTGACCTCGACGTGATTGCCTACGACCCCTACGTCGATGCCGAGGAGATGGCCGACGCCGATGTCGAAAAGGTCGCGCTGGAGACGCTGTACGAGCGAGCTGACTACGTTTCCCTCCACGCGCCGCTGACCGGGGAGACGGCAGAGATGATAGACGCCGACGCGCTCGCAGCGATGCGTGAGCAGGCAATTCTGGTCAACACCGGCCGTGGCGGCCTCGTCGACGAAGCGGCGCTCCGGACGGCGCTGGAGGACGGAATGATTGGAGCGGCGGGTCTCGATGTACTCGCCGAGGAACCGCCGACGGCTGAGCACCCGCTGGTCGGCCTTGACAACTGTATCGTCACGCCGCATGCGGCCTGGTACTCTGAGGAAGCTCGCGACGACCTTAATGCCGCCGTCGCGGCGAACGTCGAAGCCGCGCTGGCCGGCGAGACGCCGCCGAACCGAATCGACCCGGACACGGACTGGCTGTAGCGCCTTTGCAGGTGCAAGTGCCGCGTCGCCGGCCCCGCCGGTCGTATCAACCATACTAGCTTATCTCCTGTGGCAGCCTCCTCTCAGACATGACAACGCGGTTACTTACTGTGCTGGTGGTGTCACTGCTCGTCCTTGCCGGGTGTCTCGGCGGCGGTCCGGCGGTGGGCGACGGGACTGATGCAGACGACGGCGGGGCCGCACCGGCAGACCGGGACGACCTTTCGGTTGAGGCGACGGACCGCCTCCTGCGAGACGCGGGCAGTTTCACCGCGAGGTGGTCGTACTCGACGACTGAGGCCGGCGAGACGGCTACGATAACGAACGTCTATCAGGTGGACCTGCAGGCGAACCGTTCGCTGGAGACGTTCACGATGTCCGGGCCGGACGCCAGAACTGATTTCGAGACGTTTGTCGCCGACGGCTCGGCCTACACGCGGTACGAGACTGACGGCGAAGCGTTCTATCAGGTCAGGCCACAGGACGACACCTCGTTCCAGTCCGCCGTCGACCGCGGGACGCTCAGCTACGAATCAGTCGATGACGCCCGCTTTGTCGGGACAGAAACCTTCGACGGCGTCACGGTGGACCGCTACGAGTACTCGGACCTCTCGACCTGGCGGCAGTTCGGTGCCGGCGCGTTCGGGTCCGGCGGGAACGTGACTGTGACCGATTTCACTGTCGTGATTCTGGTCGATTCGGACGGACTTGCACGCCAGACAGCGTGGACGCTGACCGGCGAGACTGACAACGGCGAAACGGTCTCAATCGAGTGGCGCTACGAGATCACCGACGTCGGGTCGACTGACGTTCCAGACCCGGACTGGCTTGCAGAGGCCCGGTCTCAGCAATCGACCGCAACCACGTGAGCGGCGTGGCCGACCTCAGCACCTGAGGAATTCCCGGCGCTGGTCGCCGAGAGCGCTCTGGCCGGTCCCTGCCGTCTTGATATCCCGAATGAGGTTCGAGAGGTACGCCTGAAGACCGGGGTCACAGGTGCCAAACTCTCTCGCTTGGCGGTAATCACACCAGAGTGCGACCGGCAACAGCGGGGCCGCAAACAGTCCGGACAGCGTGACCCCCAGCTGGAACGGGTGACCGGTCGGGACGGCGAGCCACGCAGCGGCCACGATTGCCCAGAACACCGCCCCGTAGACGACGGTGTGTCGCCAGTTGTGCGTCGGTAGTTCATATCCGCGAATGCGCGACGGCGAGTCGTCCGGTGTGTCGCCAGTGACCGCTCCGCTGGACGAGTCGCCAGTAGATGGAGAGACAGGACACGACATACTCCCTCGAAAGCGTGCTTCGATAATGACGGCTGGTTTGGCATACGCCGAACGAGACAGTGCGTATAAGCCACTCGACACGCAACGGGATGTACATGCGAGAGTTCATCTTCACTATCGACTACGAGTGGAACGTCGACCCCGTTATGGACGTGTTCATCGACTATCCGGAGACCCATTCCCGGACGATAGCGTGCAACGTCACACGAGACGGGATGTGGCGGCTCGAGCGCGTCGCCGGCCCGGAGACTGCGCTTGAACAGCTGGATGACGTGTACGACGACCCGGTCCAGTGTACCGAGTGCATCGGAACCCGTAACTGCAAGACGGACTGGACGTACGAGGTCATCGGCTCGGACCCCGGCGCTCGGACGGTGTACAGCTACCGGTCGGAAGCCGGCGACTGTCACTCGATTCCGCGGTTAGCCATCGACCACGTCGGCCGCGGCGTCCTCGTCGAGACTGAGCGCCGTGGCAGCCGGTGTGAGTGGCGGCTCCTCCTCTGTAGCGACGCCGGCGTCGACGGCCTGTTCGAGGAGATGAAATCCGAGCTCCGGGAGGGACTCACCGTCGAATTCCGGCAGCTCAGTTCCCCCTCGTACTGGGTCGACGAGGCCGTGACGCTGGCGGAGCTGCCGCCGGAACAACAGGCCGCTGTCGAGGCTGCCGTCGAACACGGCTACTACCGGACGCCCCGGGACACCTCGCTCACTGACCTCGCAGAGACGCTCGACGTGTCACGGTCGACGCTCCAGTACCGCCTCCAGCGTGCGGAGGCGTGGATCGTCCGGTCGTTCGTCACGCGGTCGATGGGGCCAGTTCAGGCCGACGAAGATGTCGCCGAGGGTGGACGCCTCCGTATCGGTCGCTCGGGCGTGTAGTCGACAGTATCGCGTCTGGCACCAGAACCGAACTGCACTGCACTACCTGTATACTGCCGCGTCGCAGTTCAGAACGCGGTAACAGCGGGAGTGAGAGTTGTACGTCGTGGTGCGCCGAACGTGACACATAGATATTACTTCTCCGAACTTCGGCATATGCCAAACGAGGCGTCATGGGGGATGCACCCCTATAATTGGGTACGACCGCGGGCGTCCCACGCGCTCGCAGAGGACATCTATGACGACACGCAGCATCTATTCCCCCGACGAACGCGATGAAAGTGCGGACGAACAGGCCGAGTCCGAGGCGAGCACTGGCCACGCCTGCCCGGACTGTGGCGGAAGCCTCGTCACCGACGACAGTCGTGGCGAGACCGTCTGCGAGTCGTGTGGTCTCGTCGTCGATGAGGACGAGATCGACCACGGGCCGGAGTGGCGCGCTTTCGACAGTCAGGAGCGCGACAACAAGCGCCGGGTCGGCGCGCCGACGACCGAGATGAAACACGACAAGGGCCTCTCGACGAATATCGGCTGGCAGGACAAGGACGCCTACGGCAACTCCCTGTCGACGCGCCAGCGCGAGAAGATGCAGCGCCTGCGGACCTGGGACGAGCGGTTCCGCACCCGCGACCACGCCGAGCGCAACCTCAAGCAGGCGCTTGGCGAGATTGACCGGATGGGGAGCGCCCTCGGTGTCCCCGAGAGCGCCCGTGAGACGGCCAGCGTCATCTACCGCCGCGCGCTCGATGAAGGGATGCTACCCGGTCGCTCCATCGAAGGGATGGCGACCGCCGCGCTGTACGCTGCCGTCAGGCAGGCGAACCTTCCGCAGACGCTTGACGACATGGCTGTCGTCAGCCGCGTCGACGAGATGGAGTTCACTCGGGCCTATCGCTATCTCAACCGCGAACTCTCCCTGCAGGTCGGCCCGCCGGACCCTGCAACCTACCTCAGCAAGTTCGTCTCCAAACTCGACGCAGACGACGCCCTCGAACGCCAGGCCCGCGCCCTCATCGAAGCGGGGAAGGAAGCGAACGTCCACAGCGGCAAGAGCCCCGTCGGCCTCGCCGCTGCGGCCATCTACGCCGCCGGCCTCCTACTCGGCGAGGAGATGACCCAGGAGACCGTCAGTGAGGCTACTGACATCAGCACCGTGACCATCCGCGAGCGCTACCGCGAACTGCTTGAAGCCGAGTCGGAACTCGACGACAGCGCCGTCGACGCGGCCAGCGGCACCGAATCCGGCGCGAGCGCCTGAACCGTCGTATCTCCCGCTCTGTTACTCTCTACTGTCCCGGCAGCGGACAGAGGCTCGCAGTCAAAACAGCTACCTCGTCGGTGTGGTTGTGCGCGCCATGGGCCTGCCCGCGCTCGTTCAGGACGACGCCCGGCGCGGCGATGGCTTCCTCGGTGTCGTCCTGCTGGACCGTCACCTCGCCGCGGACGACGTGGAACACGTTCGTCGCGCCGTCGTGCTCGTGCGGGTCGATTGTCGCGTCCGGCCCCAGCGCGAACGCCTTCACCAGCACGTCGTCGGTCACTGCCAGTTCTCCGTCGATGACTTCGCCTGCTTCCGGTTCGGCGTCGAACGCTGCCAATCTATCGAGTGACATACCGGCACGTGGGCCGGGGCGTCCTTAGCCGTTCGGCTGCTGAGAAATTCGTGACTGTTTGTATCGGTGCATACACTGTTCAGACTCGCCTCACGAGACACCAACACGGCTCACGCATCTGCTCGCCGGAACGCGAGACTGTACATCGTCCCGGTTCGCTCGGAGCCGATAGCTGCGACCAGATCTTCAGCCATCGCAGTCAGTGGCTCCCCGAGCGAATCCGGAAGCGCCGCGGCGTACTCCCGCACCACCTCTGCGTGGGCATCTAGATGAGCCTCGGTCCAGGGGACCGGGTTCAGCAGCGTCTTCCGTCGTTCGACACTCCAGCCGTTGGCGGCGAAGACGGCAACCAGCACGGCGGGCGGGTAGAACGTCAGCACCGGCCGGCCGTCGACTACCCGCGCGGCGGCGTTTTCCAGCGCGAACAGTCGGTTGACAGCCGCGTCGGCGGGCGGCACCGCGTAGTCGTCGACGACGAGGCAACCGTCGGGTTTTGCGACCCGCGTCAGTTCGGCCGCGATAGGGGCCAGTTCGGCCGGTGGCAGGACGTTACACAGTCCGTGGGCGGCGACGAGGTCGACGCTGTCGGTCGCAAGCGGCGTCGCCCGGAGGTCAGCCTCGATCACGGCCAGCCGGTCGGCGTTTCGGTCGCCGATGCGGTCCCGGACCGTCGCGGCGTGGTCTGCGTCGTTCGTCACCGCATACACGCGTTTTGCGCCCGCGGCCAGCAGTCCTGCCGTCGTGTTCCCGACGCCGGCTCCGGCCTCAAGACAGACCCGTCCCTCGACCCGCTGGTCAGCGAGTGCCGCTGTCACCGTCTCCGGAACGTCCCCGTTCACGCTCATACTGTTTGCTGTAACTTTATGTAGATATTCACCACCCTCTGGTGGTGCCATTTTTCAATGGCTTACAGCCGACAGTATCAGTGGTGCAGTTGCTCGGGCACCGGACTGTCATCGTGGCGCGCTTCCTCGATGAGTGCGCGCTGGCGCGCCTCGTCCATCCCCGCCGAGCGACTGGCGGCATCGAGCACCATCTTCACGAGCTTCGGGTCGCCGGGGCTGACGATGGTATCGAGACCTCGGGCGGCGGCGAAGTCGAACCGCTCGCGGATGTCCTCTGGTGTGTCGACCGGCTCGTACCAGTTCGCGTACGGGCGGTCGGCCTCGGCCAGTTCGTCGGTCGGTGGCCACGACCCCTTCGCGAACGCCTTGATGCCCAGCGTACCGATGCCCTCCGCCTCACAGCGGTCCAGCACGGCCTCGTAGTCGTACTCGTCACCGTCCTTGCCGGCGACGACGGGGTTCAGCGGGAACATCACCGTCTCAAGGTCGTCGATGCGGTCGATGGCGTCGAGGATGAGCCCGGGGTTGCCGTGGCTCGTCAGCCCGATGTGGTCTACCTTCCCTGCCGCCTTTGCCTCGCGTATCGCATCGAGTGCGCCGCCGTCAGCGGTGATCGTGTCCAGTTCGTCTTCGTATTCCAGGCCGTGGATCTGGTAGAGGTCGATAGTGTCGATGCCGAGGCGGTTCAGCGACCGGTCGATTTTCCGGGCGGCCCCCTCGTACTCTCGCTCTTGGGTCTTACAGCCCAGGAAGATGTTCTCGCGGTACTGCCGGAGCTTCGGCCCCAGTTTCAGCTCTGCGTCACCGTAGGTCGGTGCTACGTCGAAGTGGTTGACGCCGTGGTCCAACACGAGTTCGACCAACTGGTTCGCGCCCTCCTGTTCGAGCCAGTTGAGTGCGATCGAACCGAACGTCAGCATCGTGCTCTCCTGTCCAGTGTCGCCCAGTGCTCGGGTCTCCATACCCGGTTGCACGCTCCGGATACCAATAACCGTTCGTCGCTGCTGTCACAGCCAATCTGGCTGCCGGACTGCGACAGGGCACGCCGACCGGGGTTTATTACTCTCTCAGTCCGAACGGGATGTATAGATGTCTAGGAGAGATCAACTGTTCTCGGCGATGACGGCGTCGTACGTGATCGCGGTCACGCTCGCCATCGTCATCGCCGCGATATTCGCGCCGGTCATCTGGAACGGCGTGCCAAGCGGTGGTGACGACGACCCGAGCGTCGCCGTCATCACCCTTCGGGGCGGCACAACCGACGCGAACGTCAACGCCGTCAAACAGGACCTCCGCGAAGCGCGAACGAACGAATCAATCGAGGCGGTCGTCCTCCGGGTCGACAGCCCCGGCGGCCCGGTCGACTCAAGCGAGGAGTTCTACCTCGCCGTGAACCGGACCGCCAGTGAGATGCCCGTTGTCGCCTACGTCGAGGGGACGGCCGCTTCGGGTGGGTACTATGGCATCACACCGGCCGACGAGATCGTCGTCAAGCCGAGTTCGAACGTCGGCAGCATCGGCGTCATCGTCCAGGCCCCGCTGAGTCTCATCGAGCAGGTCGAACAGCAGGGCGAGACGTTCGTCCGCTCGGGGCCGGACAAGGCCCAAATAAGCAAAGACAGCCTCCGCGAGGATATCGAGGTGCTCCAGCGGTCCTTCGTCGGGACAGTCATGCGCCATCGGGGCGAGCAACTGACGGTCTCCCGTGAGGAAGTCGCCAACGGAGGCACGTATCTCGGCGCACAGGCGACCGAGAACGGCTTTGCCGACCGGATCGGCGATACCGGACTGGCCATCGAGCGGGCCGCTGCACTCTCAGACGACATCGAGGGCGACCAGTACGACGTTGTGTATCAGGGCAGTGGCGGTGCCGAATTCAACGTCATCATCGTCCCTGCCGGCGCTGAAACCGTACAGGGCGCGAATAACGTGACCTATCTCGTTCATCCCGACAACAGTGAGACGACGTTCCGGGAACCGGTGAAGTACTACGCCGTCTGGGGAATCCCCGCCGAAGACAACAATGCAACGGTGATCCGCAATGACTGAGGGTCGTATCGTTAAGCCACTTGCCGTGTTTATCGTCGTCCTCGTGGTGATACTGGGCGGCACGTTCCTTCTCGCAGTCGTTAACCCGGGCTCATCGGGGCCGCCAGATGGCCAGTCCATCGACGGTCAATCGCCGTCACAGTACCAGCCCGACGCTGTCAATGCCCCTGTCGACCCCGAAGAAGGGGCGATCTCGGTCGACTCTGAGGGAAGTGACAAGCGAATACTCGTCGATACGAGCCACGGCAACCAGGTGTCCGAATCCGAACTCGAACCAATCACTGAGGCAGTGTTCGAGGCGGGCCATACTGTCGAGTACGGCACGTCCGGCACCGCCTCGTTCGCCGATTCGCTGGGCCAGTACGACGGCATACTCATCGTCCAGCCGCTCGGCAGTTACTCCGAAGCGGAACGCGAAGCATTACAGGAGTACACCGACGATGGCGGCCGTGTTGTCGTCCTCGCCGAACCGACACAGACCCGCCTTTCGACCGGCTTCACCCAGTCGACCACGACGGTATCGTTCGGGGCCAACAACGCCACCGAGCGCTACGGCGTTCGGATGGGGTCCGAACAGCTGTACAATGTCGACGATGCGGCCAACGACAACAACTTCAAAGCCATCTACGCCTCACCGAGCGACGATGGTGACCTGACCGACGGTGTCGAGACGATTACGTTCGACACCGCCGGCTACGCGGTGGTGAACGGCGACGCCGAGACGAAGTTCACCGCTGTCGAGGGTACCCGGACGCTGGAGACGCGGCGTACCGGAACGTACGCGACAGTCGTCCGCAACGACAACATGGTGTTTGTCACTGACTCGACGTTCATCAGTAGTTCCGAGCTATACGACGCCGACAACGAGGTGTTCATCGGGAACCTGCTTTCGTTCTTGCTCGACGGCGAAGCACCCGACCCGGGCGGTGGCGCGACCCCAAGTGCTGGATTCGGGACTGGTGACAGTGCTTCCACTCCGGCCGAAACACCGCCGGAGCCGACCCCGACGCCAGTCCCCACCCCAAGCGGGTCCTGACCCCGCTCACTCGAACCTTGCTTGCGGAGCTACCGTTCGCTGATACTGACCGTCGTCTCGCTGTACAGGCCACGCTCGCCGGCGTTGGCCACACTCAGTCCGGCGCTGATGGTATACTCCCCGGCTGATGCAGGCTCCCATTCGTCGTCGCTGACTCGGAACATCCGGTCCCACCGTCGCCTGAACTGCTTTCGTTCGCCGCGGTCAAATCGGAGGCTGCCGTCCTCACTGGGCACGCTATCGACGTGGGATGCCTCTGGCACTCCATCAACGTACCACGTCCACGGCCGCGGCGATTCCGTCGGTAGCGTTATCGGCACCGGAAGCGCGTTCTGCATCGTCACGACGAACGGCACCTCGGTTCCCGCCGGATACGACGTCTGCGGGACCTCGATATCGACCGATACCGCACGATAGCGGAGCCACGTCGGTATCAGCAGATCGCTCCAGGCCTGGCCGTCGATACTGCGTGCGGCCTGTGGCTGCGCCCCGCGCTCAGTGGGAGCCTGTGGCTCCTCGTCGTCACGGTGGAGCGCCCCCGAGTCGTAGATGCGACGCATTGTCAGCATATCGGTTGGCATGCGCAAAAGTGTTCGTCGGGCCAGTTCGGCTGGCCCGTCGGGTTCGGCCAAAGCGATACCCCGACGCAGGCACATCGCTGGAAATTGCAGAAAACGCTCACACCTGCCCGTGGATGCCGACCATGCATGTAACACACAGCCAAACACGCTAAGTGGCCGGCCCTCTGATATGTCAGCAAGCTACCGCTCCCGATGACATCAACACGCGACGCGATTCGGCTGTTGCACGTCGACGACGAGCCGGACTTCGCGGAGACGGCCGCCGCGTTCCTTGAAAAAGAGAACGACCGACTCCGCGTTGAAACAGCGTCAAACGCGGAAAACGCGCTGGAACGGCTCGAATCGTCGACGTTTGACTGTATCGTGTCGGATTACGATATGCCCGGGCGCAGCGGCATCGAGTTCCTCGAAGCCGTCCGCGAGGAGTACCCTGAACTCCCGCTCATCCTGTTCACCGGAAAGGGAAGCGAGGAGGTCGCGAGTGACGCCATCTCGGCCGGTGTCACCGACTATCTGCAGAAGGAGGCCGGGACAGACCAGTACACATTGCTGGCGAATCGGGTCCAGAACGCGGTGGAAGCGAGACAGTCAGCGACTGAGGCCGAGCGGCGGCGGCACCGTCTCGAACAGATCCTCAAGACTGTCCCGTCGTGTGTTGTGCAACTCGACCGCGACGGCCAGTTTGTCTTCGCCAACCAGCGCGCTATCGATGTCCTCGGCCTGTCACAATCGGAATTGAAAGACCGGCTGTACAATGACCCGGAATGGGAAATACG
Organism: Haloarcula marismortui ATCC 43049; assembly: GCF_000011085.1. Taxonomy (NCBI): domain Archaea; kingdom Methanobacteriati; phylum Methanobacteriota; class Halobacteria; order Halobacteriales; family Haloarculaceae; genus Haloarcula; species Haloarcula marismortui. The sequence goes on along the minus strand of NC_006396.1, from coordinate 1,835,045 downwards.
TGACCTCGATGGTCACCCGATACCGGACGCGGAGCTTCCGTTTCGGCAGGTGCTCGAAACCGGCCAGCCCCTATCCGATGCCCGGCACACGATCCATTGGCCGGACGGTACCGAGAAGGTACTCTCGGTGAACGGCGCACCGCTGTTCGACGACGACGGGGCTGTTGAAAGCGTGGTCTGTACCCTGACGGATATCACCGACAAGCGAGACCGGAAACGCGACTTACAGGAAACCGAGCGCCGACTCCAATTGGCGCTGGAAGCCAGCGAAACGGGTGTCTTGGAGTGGGACTACGAGACGGACGAGGTCGTATTAAGCGATACGCTCGAACGACTCTTGGGCTTCGAGCCCGGCGAGTTCGGCGGGACGCTGTCGGCCGTGTTCGAACTGATTCACCCCGAGGACCGCACTGAAGTCCGCGAACAAATAGAGCGGGCAGTCGAGACAGACAGCGTCTACGACGGGGAGTTCCGGATGATCGACGCGGACGGCGACGTACAGTGGGGCTCTGTTCGGGGCCAACCCATCGAAGACGACGACAGTACACTGATGGTCGGCGTCCACCACGACATCACCGAGCACAAGGAACGTGAGCGCGACCTGCGGGTAATAGAGCGCCGGCTCGAGGCAATTCTGGAAAACACCACGACTCCGATGTTTATGAAAGACGACGAAGGGCAGTACCTCTTCGTCAACCACGGCTATCGGGAGCTTACCGGGCTCGCTGACGAGGAAATCGTCGGCCGTACGGACTTCGAGCTGTTCCCCGAAGAGACAGCTGAAACGACGTGGGCAAACGACCGTGCTGTCCTGCAAGCCGGGCAACCGATAGAGACCGAGGAGCAACTCATCATCGACGGCGAGACGCTCCAGTTCCTCTCGACGAAGGTTCCAATATACGACACGGGTGAGCGGTCTGACCCGGATACCCCGGTTGCCGTGTTCGGCGTCGCAAGCAACATTACCGACATCCGAAAGCAAGAACAGGAGCTACAGCGTGAGCGCGACCGGCTTGCGGAGTTCGCCAGCGTCGTTAGCCACGACCTTCGCAGTCCGCTGAGCGTCGCACAGGGGCGGCTGCAACTCGCCCGGACAACCGGTGATGAGAGCCATCTGGAGGGCATCGAAACTGCACTCGACCGGATGGAACGCATCATCGATGACGTGTTGCTCCTGGCTCGCCAGGGACAGGACATCCAGGAGACAGCACCGGTCTCGCTCCATGACGCGGTCGCGGATGCCTGGGAGATGGTGTCTCAGGACGCAGAAGACGGGACGCTCGCCTTCACCGACACTGACAAACGAGACGTAACGATTACCGCCGACCGGCCGCGCCTGTTGCAACTGCTTGAGAACCTGCTCCGGAACAGTGTGGAACATGGTGCCACGCGCAGTCCGACGGGGGCCGACAACGGTGTGAAACACGAGTCGGGGGAGCCGCGTTCACAGGCACACACAAACGTAGACCACGGCACAGCGGGCAGCCAGACGAAGTCTGTGGACGCCGCCGACGGGGATGGAAGCGTGAACATCACTGTCGGTGCCATCAAAGGGGGCTTCTACGTGGCCGACGACGGTCCCGGCGTTCCGGAAGACGAGCGCGAGACATTGTTCGAGGCTGGATACTCGACCGCCGACAACGGGTCCGGGTTCGGGCTGGCGATTGTCGACCGCATCGCAGAGGCCCACGGCTGGGCGGTCGACGTGGCAGAGAGCGCCGACGGCGGCGCACGCTTCGAGATTACCGGCGTTGAGTTTGCGTAGTCGAGTGGGCACACAGCGAGCCACTGTACTGGTACCCTGTCAGCGACTACTGGCCCGTGTAGACGTATCCGGATGGTCGTCATCGTACAGCAGGCAGGCGATTTGGTGGTCGTCACCGACATCGAACAGCGCGGGGTCGGTTCGCTCGCAGGGGGATTCGAAGGCGTCGTCCATCGCAGTCTGGGCGGCTTCGAAAGCCTCGTCGTGCAGGTGGTCGAGCGCCGTCGCCAGCACTCCTTCGGCCTCCCGGTCGCCGACCGTGTCCGGGAGGCCGAATTCGGCTCGGACCCGTGTTTCGAGAGCGGACCGAGAGAGCTGACGCAGGTCCTCGTCCTCGACACTGTCCTTGACGGCAGTGACGGCCTCCAGTGAGTCGGCCTTCCGGAGCCGTTGTTTCAGGTCCATCAGTGACCGCCACTCGGACTGGGCCATGTCAGTCCCCTCGGGCTGGATGACCCTCGGACAGCGGGTGTGGAACCGACAGCCCGACGGGGGGTTCAGTGGCGATGGAACATCGCCGGAGAGGAAAATCCGGTCGCCCTCCCAGCCGGGGTCTGGTTCCGGAATGGCGGACAGAAGCGCCTCGGCGTAGGGGTGATACGGTGGCTGAAACACGTTCTCGGTCGGCCCGACTTCGGCGAACTCCCCGAGATACAGGACACCCACGCGGTCGGCGATATGCTCAACGACGCTGAGGTCGTGGGCGATGACAATATAGGAGAGGCCGAACTCCGACTGCAGGTCCGTAAGCAGGTTCAGAATCTGGGCCTGCACGCTCACGTCCAGCGCCGAGACGGGTTCGTCACAGACGATGACCTCGGGGTCGACGGCGAGTGCGCGGGCGATGCCGATTCGCTGGCGCTGGCCACCGGAGAACTCGTGGGGATAGCGGTGGGTGTGACGCTGGTTTAGCCCGACGGTCTCCAGCAAGTCGTTGACACGCTCGGTTCGCGCCTCGCCGTCTGCGATCCCGTGGATATCCAGCGGCTCGCCGACGATGTCGCCCACCGTCAGCCGCGGGTTGAGGCTGGCGAACGGGTCCTGAAATATATACTGGATATCCTTTCGAAGCGCCCGCAGACGGTCATTTGAGGCACCTGTCAGGTCTTCGCCTTTGTAGCGAACTGAGCCGGCTGTGGGTTCGATGAGCCGAAGCAGCGTCTGGGCGAGCGTGGTCTTGCCACAGCCGGACTCGCCGACGATACCCAGTGTCTCGCCGGGATAGAGCTCCAGATCGACGCCATCTAGAGCTTTCACTTCCTGACTCCGACCCAGCAGGGTATCGACGATGGTCCCGCCGGACTCGTAGTACTTCGTGAGGTTTTCGACCTCCAGAATGGGGCTGTCGGCTGTCTTAGCCATCCTGCTGGCCCCCCGTATCGTTGTCCGCGTTGCCGTCCCGGTCTAGCAGGTCGGTATCGAGGCCGACCGGATCGGAGTCTGTCCGGAGTGGATCTGCGTCCGTCCGTCCGGAGCGGGAGCCGGGCTGTGTGTTGTCGGGCGGCGTGTCGCGACCCTGTACCTCGACCTCGTAATCCAGTTCGTCGTCAAGGTCGCCGGTGTAGGCCAGACAGGCCGCTCCGCGGTCAGACAGGCCGACGCCGTCGCCGGTCTCCGGGTCGACGAGCGGTGGTTGTTTGCGCGTACAGACCTCCTCGGCGAAGGGACAGCGTGGGTGGAAGCTACAGCCCGATGGCACTTCGACGAGGTCCGGCATGGTCCCCGGAATCGTCTTGAGGCGGTCCTGCCGGTCGCCGATACGCGGGATAGCACTCATCAGCCCGACGGTGTAGGGGTGTTTTGGGTCGTAGTACAGTTCTTCGACAGAAGCTTTCTCGACAGCGCGGCCGGCGTACATCACCATCACCCGGTCGCACATCTCCGCGATGACGCCGAGGTCGTGGGTGATGAGCTGAATCGCCGTGTCGTACTCGTCGGCGAGCCGGTTGAGGCGGTCCAGAATCTTCGCCTCGATGGTCACGTCAAGCGCCGTCGTCGGCTCGTCGGCGATGAGGAGTTCGGGGTCACAGGACAGCGCCATCGCGATGATGGCCCGCTGTTGCATCCCGCCGGAGAATTCGTGTGGGTAGTCGTCGTATCTGGCTTCGGGTTCCGGGATACCGACATCATCGAGCAGCCGAATCGTGCGTTCGCGAGCGGCTGTGTCGTCGTAGTCGAGGTGGTGCCGGATAGCCTCTGAAATCTGTTCGCCGACGGTGTAGACGGGGTTGAGTGCGGTCTGTGCGTCCTGAAATATCATCGCAACGTCGTTGCCCCGGACATCTCGAACCTCGGAGTCGGACAGTTCGGTGAGGTCCTGGCCGTCAAAACGAATCGTCCCGCTCTCGATACGGCCGGGCTCTTCGATGAGTCGCATTACCGACAGCGCGGTGACGCTCTTGCCCGCGCCGCTCTCGCCGACGACGCCGAACTTCTCGCCGCGGTTGATACGAAACGAGAGGTCGTCGACGGCGGTGACAACGCCCTCCTCGGTGTAGAAGTTCACCGTGAGGTTCTCGACTTCGAGCAGCGCCATCAGACCTCGCCCCCGCGGGCCACGTCTTCGCCCTCCTGGGCGTCGAGGGCATCGTTGATGCCGTCGCCGATGAGGTTCATCGACATCACGAACAGGAAGATCGCGCCGCCGGGGAACACAGTGACCCACCAGGGGATCGTCCCACCAGGGCCCTGAACGATAGTCTCGCGGGTCTGATCCAGCATCGTCCCCCACTCGGCTGACCCGGGCGGAAGGCCCAGCCCGAGGAAGCCAAGTGCCGCCACACCGATGACGACCGTTCCGATAGAGAGAGAGGCCTGGACGACAAGCGGTGCGACAGCGTTGGGGACGACGTGTCTGAAGATGACGCGCCGGTCACGCGCGCCCAGCGCCTTCGCGGCCATGACGTACTCGTTTTCCTTGACTTTCAGTATCTCCCCGCGTATCAGCCGGGCGTAGCCGGCCCAGCCGAATGCGGTGAACGCGAGCACTAGCTCCCAGTACCCTTTGCCGAGCACAGCGACGATAATCAACGCCAGCAGGAGGCCGGGGAACGCGAATATCAGGTCCAGCGTTCGCATCATCACCTCGTCAACCCGGCCGCCGTAGTAGCCCGCGATGGCACCATACACCAGCCCGATGGCGGCGGTGATGAACACCACAATAAAGCCAATCGAGAGGCTGAACCGACCGCCGTACAGCACGCGGGAGAACACGTCCCGGGCGGAGCCGTCGGTTCCGAAGGGATGGGCCAGCGACGGAGCCTCGTACGCACTCACATCGAGGCCCTGTACGTACAGAATCGCGCTCGGGTCGTAGGGGGCCAGCGAGAAGGGCTGGACTGTCACGCCAGCAATGGTGACTGGGCGGGCGAATAGAGCCAGGATTCCCATCAGGGCAACAGTATAGAGCCCGAGCATCGCGCTCCGGTTGTCACGGAACTCACGCCAGGCGCGCCCCCAGCGGCTCTCGGTTTCAGTGCCTCGCTGCTCTGTCCAGTCGGATAGTGGTTCGCGGGACTCGACGCGGTCGGCGTCGAACCCCGTTATCCGGATGCGTCCTCGGTCAGTACTCATAGGTCAGTCATAGCGGATTCGTGGGTCTAACAGCGCGTACGCAATGTCTGCGAGCAAGTTTGCCAGGATGATCGTCACACCGGTAAACAGCGTAATCGCCATAATGAGGTCGACTTCGCGGCCGACGATAGCGCCGACGAAGGCTCGGCCCAGGCCGGGCCAGGCGAACACCTGCTCGACGACGACGGCACCGGCGAAGATACTCGCGGTCAGGAACGCGGCAATAGTGGTCACGGAAATGAGCGAGTTCCGCAGGACGTGTTTCAACACGACTGTCCGCTCCGGAAGCCCCTTCGCCCGCGCCGCCGTGACGTACTGCTTGTTCATTTCTTCGGCCATCGACGACCGCATCACGCGCATCAGCGTCGCCGACGACGCTGTCCCGATGGTGACGCCCGGGAGGACGAGATACCACAGCATCTCAGGCGAGAGTAGCGGCCTGTCCGGAGCCAGCACCGGCCACAGGTCGAGCCAGAGCGCGAACACGAGGATGAGCATCAGGCCGAGCCAGAAGTTCGGCAGCGAGATGCCCGAAAGGGCGAACACCCGCGAGAGGTCGTCGCCCAGCGTATCCTTGTTCACCGCAGCGTAGATACCGGTCGGGATGGAGATCAGCAATGCGATGGCCCAGCCGAACAGCCCCAGCGCGATGGTTTCGGGGAGCCGGGCCATGATGTAGGGCAGGACCGGCTGGTCGACGCTGATGACCGTGCCGAGGTCGCCCTGCAGAACGTTACCTATCCATGTGAGATACTGCTGCCAGACAGGGCCGTCGAGGCCGTATCTGGCGCGTATCGCTGCCTCCTCAGCCGCCGAAATCTGGGGGTTCAGTGCAACCATCTGGTCGATGGGGTCCCCCGGCGTCAGGTGGACCAGCGCGAAGGTAAGCACCGAGACGCCAAACAGTATCGGCACCGTCGCGGCCACGCGAACCGCGATGAATCGTCTGAGGCTCATCGTACTGACTCACTCCCGGTCCAGATACGCGACCTGCTGGTCCGTCGGGTCGTGCAGTCCGTAGGGGAGAATCCCGCCCGAGAACGTGTACGTGTTGTGCCCGACGTAGTCGGTTGACAGCGACGAGACGTTCGTTCCGAAGACGGTGTAGCTGTTCGGGGCCTGCTCGATGAGTCCGCGCCACACCTGGTCGTACTGTTCCCCGCGGAACGCGGGGTCCTCGACGGCCTCGACCGAGAACCGCGCTTCCGTTGCGATCTCGTCGAGATCGGGCGTATCGACCCGCTGGAAGTTACAGCACTGGCCGAAGTTGTCGATGGAGTTGACGGCGTCGTAGAAGCTCCCGGGGTTGAACGTCCCCGAGAGGCCGATGAGGACGATGTTGCCCTGCTGGTAGTACTCCGGGCCGAGGATGCGCTGGACGAACGTCGTGAACTCGAAGGTCTCGACGCTGATGTCGAAAAACTCCGTGTTGCTCATCACCTGGGCGATGAGTTCGGCCTCGCGCACCCGGTCGTCGGAGGTGTTGGTCTCGATGGTCGCCTCGATTGGTGTCTCGACGCCGAGGTCGTCGACGGCCTCCCCTAGCAGTTCGGTCGCGGCCTCGGTGTTCTGTTCGGTCTCCGGGCGCAGTTCCTCCACCAGCGCGTCGTAGTCGGCCGACCCTTCCGCAGCGGCCAACTCTGGCAGTGGCGTGTAGGCCGGATTCCGGTACCCGTTATAGATATTCTCGGCGATCTGGGCGCGTGGAATCAACTGATTGACCCCCCGGCGGATGCGGGGGTCGTCCCACGGCGAGACCGTGACAGGGTACTGCAGGAAATTGTACGCCCCGGCGTTGGTCACGCTGAGCCGGTACTCCTCCGAACTCCGGTACTCGCTGTAGGTGTCGCTCGTGAGGCCATAGGTGAGGTCTATCTCGTTGTTGTTGAGCGCGGCCGCACGGGTCGCGTCGTCGGTAACGATGGAGACCGTGACATCGTCGACGACTGGGCTCGTCGGGAACCCCTCTGGGCCGTCCCACCACTCCAGCGCGTCGAGGCCGAGGTCGTCCAGCCAGTAGTCGTCGAACGTGCTGAACTGGGCGCGCTGTTCGGCCTCGTAGGACTCGAACTCGAAGGGACCGGTCCCGATAGGCGTCAGGTCGTTGCGCGGGTCCGCGGCGGTATCGGGGTAGTCCTCGATGTGCGCCATGGGGTACACCGTCGGTGGGAGTTGACTGTCGGCCTCGGCGTCTGGCTCCTGCCCGTAGATGTTGACGGTGTAGTCATCGACAGCCTCGGCGTAGAGGAACGAGTCGAAGGTCTGGGCCGAAATCGCGGAGTTCTCAAGCACCTCATACGAGCGGGCGACGTGCTCTGCGGTCATTTCCTCGCCGTTGTGGAAGGTGACGCCCTCGTGGAGTTCGGCTTGGTACTGAATTCCATAGGTGCCGTCTTCAACCGCGTCCGGCGCTTCGTTGACCGTCAGCACCTCGCCGGCGTCAGGGTTCCTGATGATGATCTGGTCGTCGGCGACGAGGTTCCCCTCGTCGTCCGTCTCCGCCGACACCATGTACGGCTCGTAGGCTCCGTCTTCGACCTCTTGGACCTCTACCCGTTCCCACGTCCGCGCGAGCCACGGGTACACGGTCCCCGCAGCGTCCTGTGTGATGAGGCCCTCGTAGACGAGTCCGTGGACGTTCCCGGCCGGCGCACTGGTGCTGTAAGACGGGTCGAAGGAGTCGATACCCGCTCCGAGGCCGAACCTGAGTGTCCCGCCCTCTTGGATGTCGTCGACGGCAACCTCCGCCCGTTCCCGAACTGGGTCGAGGCTCTGCTCGCCCCCGCTTTCACCCTGCTCCGCTCCGTCGCTTCCGGCGTTGCAGCCGGCGAACGCCACCACCGCCGACGCGCCCGCCGTCTTGAGGACGCGCCGTCGCGATACTGTACTCGCATCGGTATCTGCGTCATAAGGCATTCACGTTGACCTCGAGAGTTATGTATTGTGTTGCCGTCCCACACACTTATAGCATACCGGCCCTCAAGCTACCGAAGTCGGGTGACACCACCGGAGAGCGACGGTCTGGGGACACACTCAATAGAACCGACGCAGACTCCACGGGCGACTTTCACCGCCGGTTGGACTGTGTCGGTGTCTGGCCTCCGACCGGTTCTCCGATATCTCCTTGCCAGTGAACGCTATTTGCCGTGCATAAAACTGTGTCCCGGTCGGTATCGGGGAAAGCGCGGGCAGTTGCGCTCCAAATACGAACGGGCGCTCAGAACGGCGGGCTGTAATCTTCGTACTCGTCCATCTCCTCCATATCGTCGGTCTTCGAGGGCATGACCGCGGCGCGCGGCCCGCCGGAGCGGACGACTTCGACATCTTCGAGCCCGTCGACACTCTCGGGGAGTCGCTGCTCGATTGCCTTCATCGTCATCGGAGCGATGCCACATCCCGAACACGCGCCGCCGATAGCGACGGTAGCCGTGCCTTTGCTCTCGTCGACCTCGCGGACCTCGAAGTTGCCGCCGTGTTGCTGGATCTGCGGGACGTTATTGCTCAAGTAGTTACGCGTCTGTCGTTCGAGTCCTTCTACGCTCATGACAGTTCTACCTACGCACCATCATATCATAAATCTAGTGTTTTTGGAGGGCCTGAAATACCGAATTTTAGGCCTTCAAAATCCCGAATTTTGGCTATGCGAAATTTTACTATACTTCTTCTGTTACTTTTTCGCACCGCCTAAAACAGGTCTTGATCGATATAGCCCCTCAAACAGTGTCTCTATCGGAGGCCGTCGTGTTTGAATCGGCGAGCCCCCGTGTACTTTCCCCGGCGTCACAGGGCAGTGTGGCCGCCAGCCGCTTGGCAACTATCGGACTGACTAGACCGGCCAGCTCCATCGCTTCTGTCTCGTGGTCGTCGAGGTCCAGCACACCCCGAAAGAACCACGAGACGGTCACGTACGTCTCGTGCAACTCCGCGGCTTTCTCGCGTCCCGGTTCGGTCAGTGTCACCCCGTCGTAGGGCTTGTAGGACACGAGACCGTCTTCCGAAAGTCGCTGACACATCTCCGTCACCGCTGCCGGAGACCGGTCGAGCATCTCTCCCAACTCCCCCGGCGAAACAGGCGGTTCGCTCCGGTGCTGTGCGATATAGATCGCCAACAGGTACTCCGGTGCCGTGCTCATCGCTCCGACGAATCCGTTCCGTCCCCGTGGTTTGCTGTGGGCGTATCGGTCGTCAGCTCCCCTGTCGACCGCTTACCGGCCTCGAAGACCACCGCGTAGGCCCATGCCCACAGTCGAGCGCGCGACCGTTGCGGGCGTTCATTCATCGTTTGGCTCCCCCCCAGCCCCACCACCATTGCCACCCATTAGGCAGACGCCCCCCATGGTTCCGGCAGAGCACGGGCGGGCGAGCAACAGCTCGTCGGTGGGACCTCGGGATATCGCTCGCGGTATATGTTGGCACCACGCAGACGGTGTCGATGGGTCTGGACAATACGAAGCGTCCCGCCATCGTTCCTTGCGTGGGTCTTCCCCCGTTTGTGCCCCGCACTCAGTACCGTCGTCTGCCATATGATTTAGGGCTACCTAACAATATAAAACGTCTGTGGTTTTTAGGATGGCCTAATCCAATCTGCGGAGCGTCGGTACATCTGGAACATTCGAACCTGCTATCCAACGAAGTGGGTCCGTCGCACAGCACTCAGCCCCGCTACCGGTAAAGACTCGCCTCCATCACCGCTGTCTCGAATCGACCCGGCCAGCACGGTTTTGTCTAATTTGATATCGCATTATAGGATTTATCCGAGCGACGATCGGCCCAGCTCCGAGTCGTCTGTGAACCGCCAGAAGAGAGCAATTAGCGGCCAAAACGCCGCTACTCAGTAAATTCGGTAATCGAATCGAACGCGTCGGTCGCCAGCCGTTCGGCGACTGCGTCCCTGTCGACGTTACTGATTTCCTGCGGATATTTTCGTTCGAAGTAGCTCACGATGTTCTCGACATCGCGAGTTAGCAGTTCCCGGGCGTTTTCGTGGTCGGTCGGGACTGCCTGTGGCCAGTCGAAGACGACGACACCCTCGTTCGTGACGAAGACGTTGTACTCGCTCATGTCCGCGTGGACGTACCCTTCGCGGTAGGCCGTCTGCATCTCCTCAAGCACGAGATCTAGAATCGGTAGTACCTGTGCTGTTTCGAGTTTCGTTCGGGAGAGCTCGACGCCATCTATTTTCTCCATGACAATCGCATGGCGGTTCGTGTCGATTGGCTGTGGGACCGACACGTTCGGATACAGCGTCTCGAGGGCATCGTACTCCCGCTCGGCTGCCTTCCGGGCGGTGTAGAGCCAGGAGACATGGTCTCGGTCGGCGGTGTACTCTCGTTCTTTCATCACTTCGCGGAAATTGGTGTACCCCTCGCGGTGGTATTTCAGCGCCACCGGTTTGTACGACTGGGCCTCGTACACGTCGCTCTCCTTGCCGACGCCCAGCGGCGATCCCACTCCTTCAATTGTGTCTCGCTCAGCAAAGGTATGCAGCGCAAGCGTATCGTACCCTTCAAAAGTGAGTTTGAACCCTTCGTACTGGATGGTTTTTCGCTCGACCAGTCCCCGGTCCGCACACCGGTCAAGCCGGTAGTCGACATCTTCTGTCGTCAGCCGGGAGAACTCGGTCAACTTCTCGCGGGCGACGTACTCCGAGAACCGCATCCCCTGTTCGACGCCAGAGAGCAGATGGAAGTCCTCGGGTTCCAGCTCCGCCATCACTGAAGCCACGTTCTGGACCATTAGGTCCCCCTACTCGGCGTACTCGTAAAAGGCCGACGCGTTCGGTGAATGGCGCCGATAAACTGGTAATTGCTATACTAAATTGGCTTTGTCCTCACCGCTCTTGGTTTGCTACCTGACTGTCGATGTGCCGATCAGTACCGTCTGTTGTGCAAGCGGGTCCAGTTCGGTGAAGTACTGGTACGGCTCCGTACGGTAGTTCTGTACCGATTGGCGTTTCAAACACAGTCGCCGTCGCCGTCGCCGTGTTTAATTAAATCCAAGAAGGCAGCGCGCTCGTAATAGACTGGAGTTCGCTTGACCGGTTCCAATATTCGGTATCTAACTACTCTGATATGATACTTGCTTTCGCTGTTTCGGGACCGAAACAGTGCCTGCGACGCCATCACGCCGAGTAGGGGAAGTTTAACCCACATGAGTACACGTTCGATATAACAGTACTATTGACCGGGCATCACTGCTGTACCACCGTTCCGTACTCAAACTAGGACTGAGTACGCACGAAAGCGGTCTCTGAACGGTTGTAGCTATTCATACGAACTGTGTCTGAAATGGGTTGCGAGCTACACAGCAATCTACAAATACAATCCTAACCACGGTGACTGTATATGTAATGCGAACAGTGACTGCTTTCAGCTACTGCACATGTTCTAAATTAGTCTATACTTTTGCTCACCTGAACACAAACAAACCGTGTGAGCAGACGAAACAAAGACCAGCTCAGGGATCTGCTTCGTTCGCTTGCTCTTCGACCCCACGATAGACGGCTCGCGTTTCCAGTGCTGTTCGCCGTTGGCACACAGTTGTACTTTTTCGTGACAATCACACTCGACTCTACTCGACCACCCATGGCACCCGACGCTGGAATCTTCGAGCATCTCGGCTGGTATCTGACACATGGTGGCCGGTTGTACGTCGATGCCTGGGAACCGAAGTTGCCGCTGTCCTACGAGACGACTGGGGTACTGGCGTTGCTATCTGGCGGCGATATGTATCGCCTCCACCTCCTCAGCGTGGTGCTGATGAGCGGCGCGGTGTGTGCAATCGTTGCACTCGTTGTGATGCTCGTCTACGACATCACTGGCGACGATATCGTTGCGCCGCTGGCTGGTCTGTCGATGTTCCTGTTGCCGGGGTTTGCTGTCCGTCCGGCGTATGGGTTCAAAGCGAAATATCTTCTCGTTCTCTGTGGGCTACTAGCGATATATCTGTACACGCGTGGCTACCCGGCACTGAGCGGTGTGGCTGCGGCAGCCAGCGTGGGATACTGGCAGGCAGGAGCCATCTTCCCGCTGATTGTGGTCGGTTTAGCGGTCCAGCGGCGCGACATGCGGGCGCTTGAGCGTGTCGTCGCCGGTGGCCTCGGTTTTACCATCGTCATGTTGCTGCCGGTGTTTCTCCTGTGGCATTCGGCCTCGGAGATGGTCGTTCAGGTTTTCCTCGTCCCGTTACAGACGGAGGAACACGCGTCGTTGCTCGCTCGGTTTGTGGCCGGTGTTGTCCACTTCAAATGGGCGTCACCGTTCGTCGTGCTTGGTGGACTTGGCCTCGCTCACACCGCTCGACACTGTTTCACTGGTGCTGACGGTGTTGTCGGACGCACCGAATGGTGGATTCCGGTCGGCGCAGCGTGGTTTGTGTTTCTGATACTGTTCGTTGATTTCGAGACCGGTGGCTACACAGACCTCATTCCGGGGCTTGCGTTCGTCGCAATCGGGCTCGGGATGGTTGCGACAGTGTTTCGGGACCGGCAACAGACACAGTATCTCAGCGCCATCCTTGCGCTGGTCCTCGTTGTGAATGTCGTCTTCCTCGGTAGCGTTGGCGTTATCTTCACACCCGTCGAGACACCGGGCCCGGAACCGATGTCAGATCTCGAAACCCACGACCTCCCAGCGGCATACGACGAGGCCGAACCAGTACCCGACGTCCGGTACCTCTACTGGCAACAGGCCGAGCCATCGACGTGTCACTACCGCCTCTCGGTGATGGAGCTACGGTGGCTCGACCGAATCGATTCGTCGGTAGACAGTCGCTGTCTCGACTTCGGGACTGCCAGCGCCCGACTCAGGAACGGGTAGCAGTTACGACTCCCCGGAGTCGTATTCGGAGAGCGACGTCTGTGTCGTTTCGACTGTGCCCGTAATGATGTAGGGGACAATAATCCGGAAGAACTGGGCGGCAAGGACCAGCAGCATCGGACCCAAAAAGATGCCGTAGAAGCCAAAGGCGATGGGACCGAGGATGTACGCGAACATCAACAGGCCGACGTGGGTCAGGTCGCCACTGACGTACGGCCGAATCAGGAAATCCGGGATAGTGTCGACGACGACCAGTGTGACCACGAGGAAGAGGGCAACCCAGGCCAGGGCCGCCGTCTGCCCCGTGACGACCGCGGAGACCGCAAGCAGCACAGCGACGGGCAGGTAGACGATTTTCATCCCGACCACGGGAATGAGGCTGCCGATGCCGGTGAGTGCGCCGACAAGTGGCGCAAACGGAATCTGTACTGAGCCGGGAGCGACCAGATTGTACAGCGAGAACACGAAAATCCCGATGACGCCGGTCACCAGTGCGTTCAGGATGTTTCCGAAGAGAATTGAAGACAGTTCCTCGTCGACTGCCGCCGCGTACTCGCGAAGGACACCCGACCCGTCGAAGGTGTCGAGAAACCAGCCGACAAGCCGCGGTCCGTCGGTAAGCAGGTAGTACGTTCCAGCGAACATGATGAACACGCGAAGCAGTAGCGATGTGAGCAGACTCAACGATCCAATGAGCGTATCAGAGACTCGTCCCAGCCACGACTGGACTGTCGCGTTTCGCAACAGGTCGATCACCTCAGCCGGCCCCATTGCCAGCACCTCTGAGAAGCCGAGGTCAGCGAGCGGTCCCGGCGGCGAGCCACCCTGCAGCTCCTGAAACTGTGAGAGGTACGCCGCACCCAGGCCACCCTCGCCGAAGAACGACTGTAGCTCAGGGATAACGAGGACGAGCGTGTAGCCGACCAGAACCACAAACGGCAACAGAAAGAAGAAAATCGTGGCGGCCGCATGGACCTGCTTCTGGTAGGGGACGGCCCGCTTCAGGAACGACTTGGGCAGCGGAAGCCGTCCGAGCCGTCGATAAATCGGTCGGCTGGCATAGTACAGAAAGACGGTAAACACGAGCGTCGGAAGGAACTGGGACAGGACGAGCCCGACCACGAGGAGGAGTGCGACGCCCGCGAGGGTGAGGAGGACGCGCCGTCCGAGGTCGGTACTGTATTCCATATGTTTTCAGTACAACATCTGGATAAAAAGTAAAACCACCGGTCGGCCCGACGGTTTCTACGTTGGACGGAGCAAAATGGATGGTTCTCGCTATCGGCTGTGGCTACAGCCCCTCGAATTTCGTGATCGCGTCCCGCCAGTCTTCGGGAATCGGGCGCGAGGATTCCGTGTCGCGATCGTATGTGACGACGGTTGTTTCCCCGGTCGCAGCCACCCCATCTTCGGTCCGGACCTCATACTCGAAGGGGAAGCTCTTCTCACCCAGACGTGGAACCCGGACGGCAACGGCGACTGAGTCACTGATCTGGACCGGCTGGATGTAATCGACTTCGAGGTTCGCGATGACCATTCCGGTGCCCGACTCGCTGCCCGAGAGTAGCGCTTCGCCACAGTTGACCACGTCGTGCAGGTAGTCGATGCGAGCCTCCTCGAAGTAGGTCGCATACGTCGCGTTGTTGACGTGGCCGTACGTGTCGATGTCCGTGTACCGGACCTCGACTGTAGTCGTATACTCGAAGCTCACAGCACTGTTACGACCCACCGGCATTTCAGTGTCCCCTCTTGACGCAGGGTACGGACGAGGTCCGGTCCGTCGTCCCGGCCTGCACCAGTTCAGTACTCGTGGAACACGCGCCCGCAGTCGGTGCACTTGATCTTCGCTGAGCGGAACCATGGACTGACCTTGATGACTGGCCCGTGACAGTCAGGACAGACTCCCATAGAGTTCCCGTCTGCAACCCGCGTTGAGAGGTCTAGGAGCAAGTCTTCGAGTTCTTCTATCTGCTCTTGCTGCTCATCGATAACCTCCCGCAATTCCGCTGTAGACTGTGTCGCAGCCGCTGCATCTGCATCAAGGACCGCCTCTGTCTCGGTTTCGGCTTGCGAAGTAGCTGACTCCTCTGACTCTGCCTCGCTTTCTGTAGCCTCGGCCTCATCCGACATATGGTAATATAGGCCGGACATATGTTTTAAGTTACTGCCAATTCAGCGGCATATCGGCGGATTTCCGCTCGCTCATAACCCAGTACGTTTGTTATCCGGCGCGCTCGCGCGCGCGATTAAAAACCTATCTAATCACGACGTATTTTCCGTCAGCTATCGCTCACTCTGAGATGACTAGTCACTATGTAAACTATTGCTATGGTGTGTCAGCACTTCCCCGCAGACGCCGAATATACATTACTATCCCTGCTTACCCTGAGCACAGTACTCAACTGTCCCAGCAAAAGTGATAATTATCGTTCATACACGTATCAATTTGGGGGTGCTGTTTTTTATGTCCAGCCTTTATTGTTGATGTGATGTTGCCACTCCAGGTGTCAAGTCTCGGTGTAGAGGGCGAAGGAATCTGGCTCGCACTCGGCACGGTCGGGATGTTACTGGGTATGGTGTACTTCATGGCCAAAGGATGGGACGTTCAGGACCCCGAGCAGGAGGAGTTCTACGTCATCACCATCCTTATCGCAGGTATCGCCGCGTCGTCGTACCTGTCGATGTTCTTCGGGTTCGGCCTGACGGAGGTCGAACTCGTCAACGGACGGGTCATCGACGTATACTGGGCGCGATACGCTGACTGGCTGTTCACGACGCCGCTGTTGTTGCTTGATATCGGCCTCCTGGCCGGCGCAAGCAACCGCGACATGGCGTCGCTCATCACCATCGACGCCTTCATGATCGTTACCGGCCTCGCCGCGACGCTGATGAAGGTGCCTGTGGCCCGGTACGCCTTCTGGACTATCAGCACCATCGCGATGCTGTTCGTCCTGTACTACCTCGTCGTCGTTGTCGGCGAGGCCGCGAGCGATGCCAGCGAAGAAGCACAGTCGACGTTCAACGTCCTTCGAAACATCATCCTCGTCGCGTGGGCCATCTACCCCGTCGCGTGGCTTGTTGGGACCGAGGGACTCGGACTCGTCGGCCTGTTCGGCGAAACCCTGCTGTTCATGATTCTGGACCTGACCGCGAAGATCGGGTTCGGATTCATCCTGCTGCGCAGTCGCGCAATCGTCGGTGGCGACTCCGCCCCGACGCCGTCCGCTGAAGCCGCTGACTAGCGGACATCCAGCACTCATCGACTTTTTTATACGCCGCACCAACGATACGTACGTTTGATACGCACATGAGTGAGGAGCCAACGACGCCGAAGGAACTAAGTGTTCGATCACTAACGGGACTCATTCTCTCGGCCGGACTCGCAGTCGTGGGATTGTTCATCCTCCCAGTGTTCCGGTCGTTTGGACTGGCGTTCCGGCCGGCGTTCTGGCTGGTGCTCGCAATAGAGGCAGTTGCACTTGCTGGCGTCGTTATCTCCGTTCTGACGCTTCACCGACAGCGGACGCTTGATTAGCTCCGGTGGCCGGTTTCGCCTGCCTGATCCGCCCCGGACGATTCGACGGATTGCAGGGCTTTTTCGAGGTGTGACTCCCGAAGGCTGACCGGCTTGCGCGACCGGTCGCTGTCGCCCTGGGCCCTGAGGTGTTCTTCGATGGCAAGCAGTCCCGCCTCTCTGACGACTGCAGCGATGTCGCTGCCGCTGTATCCGGCCGTGCGTGCGGCGAACGCTTCGAGGTCTACCTGCCCGGTTATCCTGTCACCGATATGCGTGTCGAATATCTCGGCTCGGTCGGCCGCGTCGGGAAGCGAGACCTCAACGATACGGTCGAAACGCCCCGTCCGGAGCAGCGCGTCGTCCAACCGGTCGCGTCTGTTCGTCGTCGCGATAACCGTCACTCCTTCCCGACCTTCGATCCCGTCCAGTTCTGTGAGCAACTGTGACACCGTTCGGGCGCTCGCGCCGGAGTCGTTGTCGTCGCTTCGTGTCGTACCCAGCGCGTCGATCTCATCGAAAAACACGATCGAGGGGGCGTTCGACCGCGCCTGGTCGAACACTCGCCTGACTGCCCGCTCGCTCTCGCCGACGTACTTGTTCATCAGTTCCGGCCCGTTGACCGGGATAAAGTTCGCGTCGCTTGTCGACGCGACTGCTCGCGCGAGCATCGTTTTCCCTGTCCCCGGCGGCCCATACAGCAACACCCCGGCTGGGGGGTCGATGTCCAGCGAGTCAAACAGGTCTGGCTTCGTCAGCGGCCAGTTGACGGCCCGGATGAGCTCGCGCTTTGGCCCGTCGAGACCGCCGATGTCGCTGAAAGATGTCGACGGAATCTCCGGTACTGTGCCACGGATACCACTCGGTTCGACTGCGTCGCGGGCCGCTTCGAGGTCCGCTGCTGAGACGACCACCGGATCGCCGCCAGCGCCGTCTCGAGCAACTGCCGCTTCCACCGCGTGTAGCCAGAGCGCGACGATGTCCGCCGCAACGTAGCCAAACGCCTGTTCTCCGGTCGCTTTGAGATCCGCCTCTGCGCTCACCATCGCTCCAGTGGCGACTGTCTTCAGAATCTCGGCCCGGTCCCGGCGACTCGGCTCCGGCACGGTAACCGTCCGAGACAACCGTGTCGCCTGCACGATATCAACGGGGACGTCGTCCTCGCTGGTCGCTTCGCCGACAGCGGCGACGCCGTCGAGCGTCGAGATATCGTCGAGCCACTGGCGCAACAGCAGCCGCGTTTTATCACCGCCGTCAGCCGACACCGTATCGAGCCCATCGATGTGGACGATCCCGCGTTCACTTCCCTGTGCAGCCCGTGCGACATCGTCGAGATACGCTCTTGCTCCGTCTTGGTCCAGTGAGAGCAGGCGCCCAGCATCAACAGAGTGTATCGTCGCGTTCACGAGCCAAGCCACGTGTTGCAGAAGGTGTGTCTTCCCGACCCCGTGGGCACCGACGAGCAATACGCCGGCGCGGTTTCGAACGCTTCCGGGAACGTCGTCGGACGCCAGCAACGCCGTTGAAACGGCAGTTTCTAGCGTTGCAACTGTGTCGGCATACCCGCCGACAGCCGTCTCGGCAAGCGGGTCGAGGCCACTGTTTGACCGCCTCGGAGCTGGCCCATCAGTAATCTCGATCACGGTGTCATCCACGAGGGTGACAGGCCCTGCCGGCTGTGTCGATACCACACGCACTGGTACCGTTAGCGACCCGTCGAACAACGAGACGGTGATGGTGTCGCCGTCCAGCAGAGGGCGATCACCGACCGCGTCCCTGACAAGCCCTTCACCGCCCCGGATTGACAGTTGCGGGACCGGCGCGACGCTGATATGTGTCGCGACCGCCGGGTCAGCCGCCTCCACGGTGACCCGATCCCCGTCGCGAAGCCCGAGCGTCTCGGCGGTCTGTGGACCGACACGGGCCGTCTCCGCCGGAACTGAATCCGCTTGCCGTACGGTCGCGGCCTGCACCTGCCCGCGCTGCTTTCGGATGAGTACTGCGCCGTTGCCACCCAGCCCGAGACGTGTCCCGACCGTTGTCGGCACTGCGATGCTCTCGTTCGCTTCGTCGACGCTGATCGTGAGTTCGAGGTTCTGGACCATTAGCCCGATGCCAGCACGTCTGGCACTGCACTGCCGTACAGCACGTACCGAACGACCCCGAACACCAGTAGCGCAAGCGGGGTGGCTAAAATCGTCACATACACGGGAAGTGTAAGAGCGAAACCGACGATGTTCGACACTGCAATGACGACGACTGCGGCGGCCATCGGCAGCCGGTCCTGTCTATTGAACCCCATCAGTAGATACCCCTGTCTGTGTCCGACATATGTTTCAGTTGGTTCGTGTATAGTGGCCGCGCTCGTTTAGCATTGATGCCGTCACAGTTGGTTAGCCAACCGACTGACCGACCGCCCGAGCAGACCCACCATGACTCCGATAGCAGTCAGCAACGCGAACTGAATGAGGTCGCCGCTCGCGGCGGCGAGAACACCAAACCCGACAAGTACGACAGCGACGAACCCGTGAGCACCGAGTATTATCGCTTGGATATTCACGCGGGACACCCCGGCGACTGACCTGTTCTGTCAGAGACAGACAGCGCTTTCGGCTCAACAATATCGTCAGTGGTTGGGAACGGTCGCCGGTGTGTGTGCCGGCGACCACCATCCAGCACCAGATGTCTGTGGATGGGCTGTCGTAGGTACGCGACAGCAATGTAGGATATGGATTGGATAAACATATGTTTTATTCCAACTGATTTACTCGCGCTAGTCAGCCCGCAGGAGCTCCTCGTGCGTCTCTTCGAGCTTCTCGATTTTCGGCGGGATGGTCAACTGACAGTAGCTCTGGTCCGGGTTCTTCTCGAAGTAGTCCTGATGATAC
Organism: Haloarcula marismortui ATCC 43049; assembly: GCF_000011085.1. NCBI lineage: Archaea > Methanobacteriati > Methanobacteriota > Halobacteria > Halobacteriales > Haloarculaceae > Haloarcula > Haloarcula marismortui. The sequence goes on along the minus strand of NC_006396.1, from coordinate 1,815,488 downwards.
TCCTCGGCAGGATAGAACGTCTCCAGCGGCTCGACTTCGGTGACGATATCGCTGTCGTAGCCCGGCTCTATCTCCTCGATGAGGGCTTCGACAGTTTCGCGCTGAGCCTCGTCGTGGTAGAACACAGCCGAGCGGTACTGCGTGCCAACGTCGTTGCCTTCCCGGTCTTTCGTCGTCGGGGTATGCGTTGTGAAGTGGACCGCGAGCAGGTCCTCGTAGCTCACCTCCTCGGGGTCGTAGGTGAGCTGTACGCACTCGGCATGGCCCGTTTCCTCGCGGCAGACCGCCTCGTAGCTGGGGTCAGCGACGTGGCCGCCGGCATAGCCCGAAACCACATCGGTCACCCCGTTGATCTGCTTGAACACCGATTCCGTACACCAGAAGCAACCGCCCGCGAATGTCGCTTGTTCAGTCATCATCGGTCGTACGTGCCCGGCGTACAAAACTCACTGGCTGTGGTCGTCGCAGATGGGTGCCGGCCTATCGGTCGACCTCGCCCATGATTGTGTCCAGACTGCCGATTGTCGCGACGAGGTCTGGCACGTATTCACCGCGAGCCATCTCGGACAGTGCCTGCACGTGTGAGAAGGAGGGGCCGCGAATCTTGAACCGCGCCGGCGTCTCCGTCCCATCAGAACGGATGTAGATGCCAAGTTCGCCTTTCGCGGCCTCGACGGCGCGGTAGATTTCGGTGTCAGGGTCTGGCCGGAGCGTGCGGGGGACGTTTGCCTGTATCTCGCGGTCGTCCTCGGGCCAGTCCTCCAGCAGGTCGACGCACTGGCCGATAATCTTCGCCGATTCCTCTACTTCGCGCAGGCGCACGAGCAGGCGCGAGAAGTTGTCGCCGCCCTGTTCGGTGACGACCGACCAGTCAAGTTCGTCGTAGTAGCCGTATGGGTCGTCCCGACGAAGGTCGTAGTCGACGCCGGACGCTCGGGCGACCGGGCCGGTACAGCCGTAGGCCTTCGCGGTCTCGGCCGAGAGGTGGCCCGTGTCAATCGTCCGTAGCTGGAGGATCTCGTTGCTGGTGAGCATGTCGTGGTACTCAGTGAGTTTATGGGGCAGATCGTCGAGGAACGCACGTATCTTCTCGAAGAACGCCTCGCGAGGTTCGGGCAAGTCCCAGGCGACACCACCCAGCCGCAAGTAGTTGAACATCAGCCGCTGGCCGGTGAGGTCTTCGAGGATATCCTGAACGAGTTCACGGTCCCGGACCCCCCACTGGAAGGTGGCGGTGAACTCCCCGACCACGTCGAGCGCGTAGGTCGCGACCGCGAGCATATGCGAGAGAATGCGTGAGAGTTCGCCGCCCATCGTCCGGATCACCTGGGCGTACGCCGGCACCTCGATGTCCGCGAGGGCCTCGGCCGCACGGGCGTACGCCCACTCGTTCAGCAGGCCGGCCCCGCCCCAGTCCCAGCGGTCCGGGTACGGCATTATCTGGTGGCGGTAGGTGCCCTGCTGACACATCTGCTCTTCACAGCGATGGATGTAGCCGATGTCAGGGTCGACGGCCGCTACCTGCTCGCCATCGAGCTGGACGTTCAAGTGCAAGACGCCGTGTGTCGAGGGATGGTGTGGTCCCATGTTGATGTGCATCGTCTCCGGTCCCGCACGGTGGTCTTCGAGCAGGCGCTCGTGTTCGCGGAAGGAGACGATTTGTGGCTGGTCTTGATTGTAGTCCCGGCTCAGTGGGTGGCCCTGCCAGGTCTCGGGCAGGAGAATCCGCCGGAGGTCGGGATGGTCTTCGTACTCGATACCGACCAAATCGTACGCCTCCCGCTCGTGCCACGCTGCCGTCGGATACACGGGCACGGCTGACTCGCTGGTCGGCGACTCTCTGGCCGTCGGGACGACGACCGAGAGTTCCTGTGTCGGGTCGGCGTAGCGTCGCAGGTGATAGATCGTCTCGAACCGGTCGGCGTACTCCTGGGCTGTGACGCAGGCGCAGTGGTCCAGACCGGCCTCGGTTCGAAGCGTCGAGAGGACGGTCTGGACCTCGTCAGCACGGATGACAGCAGCCGGGGCGTTCTCGTGGCGTTCGGTGGAAAGGACGTGGTCGGCGATCGGCTCGATAAGCGGATGGACATCGTCGGTTCGGTGGACTGTCTGGGCCATCTCCGTGACCGTGCGTTCGGCGTTTGCGTCCCTCGACCTGTCCCCTCACGCCCGAGGTTATTTTAAATACTGCTCGGAACAGCCAGGTATGAAATACGTCACGCTCTCGCTGTGGATGGCCCCCGAGGTCCGCCACCCGATGCACCAGTTCGTCGTTGAGCACGACGGCTACGAGGCGAGCTATCTCCTCCGGGGCAACGACATCGGTTCCGACCTCCAGACGCTGCTGTTTCACGTCGACGGCTTCCCGCCGGAGCCCTACCGAGCGGCGCTGGAACAGGCCGAAACCGTCCGGGAATATGCTATCTCGACGTGTCCCGACGAGACGTTCTTCCTCTACGTACAGGATTCGCCGTCGGCGACCGGTCACGACCTCGTCGACGCCCTCACGCGGGCCGGTCTAGTCATCGTCTCGCCGGTCGCATACCGCACCGATGGCACTGTCGGACTCACGCTGGTCGGTCCGGGCGGGACGGTCCAGCAGGCAGTCGAGACGGTGCCAGACGGCGTCTCCGTCGACGTTCGGGAGGTGGGGGAGTACGACAGCCGGCGGCTCGACACCGGCGCGGCGCTCACCGACCGGCAGTTCGAGGCCGTCGCCGCCGCCGTCGACTGTGGGTACTACGGCGACACTCGCGAAGGCGGCGTCGACGATGTCGCCGATGAACTCGGCTGTGCACCCGGAACTGCCGCTGAACACCTCCGGAAAGCTGAGGCCCGCGTGATGGCTGACATACTCGAACAGCGTCCCGCATCGACGGCGTAGTCCGTTCTGCCCGGGAACTGTCGGAGCGGTTGCCCACCGTATGCTGTCCCGAAAAACTATAAACTCCGGAACAGTGCCTTCTAATGCTGGATTGCGAACGCATCACAGGGGCCAGCGGTAGCCCGACTCAGGACAACACCGACCATGAACACAGTAACTATCGACGACGTACCGGTTGAACGGAATCCGATGCAGGTACACGACATCCGCAAGCCTGTCTCCCGGACACTCGGGACCGAGCATTTCGCGGCAAACTACTTCGAACTCGAACCCGGCGACTCCTTCTCGGGGAGCCTCCATCGCCACCACGACCAGGAAGAGGTGTTCTACATCGAACAGGGACAGACCACCTTCGAGGTCGGCCTCGACCGCGAGGAAGTCGATGTTTCGGGCGGCGAACTGATTCGCTTCGAGCCCGGCGAGTTTCAGGAAGGGTACAACTCCGGCGACGAGCGCGTCATCGGCTGGGCCTTTGGCGCGCCCGGCGCGACCCACGACTGGGACGCCATCGAATCGAGAGCGCACTGTCCAGAGTGCGACACGGAAACCACCCAGAGCGTCGCCCTCGCCGACGGTCGGTTCGAACTGACCTGTACCGAGTGCGGGAACGTTCAGGGCTAGGACCCACTTCTGTCGCTCTCGTGATTGGTAACGGGTGTTTGTACAGCCAGAAAGCCCCCGCTCGACTCCTGCGACTCGCTGCGCGCTTCCTCGCTCCTCAACGTTGCTCGTCAGTGCTTGCATCGCCTCGAACGTCGAGCGAGCGGCCCCTTTCAGTCCCACCCGTAGCCGGTTGGACAAAGAATGCTGGGCGGGACTGAAAGGGGCGTTGTCGGCGCTGTGCGCCGACTGCTCGGGAGACCGCAGGTCTCCCGGTGGGCGGTTGGACGAAGGCGGGCGATGTAAGCACCACAGGAACGACCGGAGGGAGTGACAAGGAGCGCAGCGAGTCCCCCGAGTTCAGCCGGCCGGGGCTTTCCGGCGCTTTGCATAAACACACCCCCGCCAGTAATTCTACCCACTGCTAGAGCCCACAATTCATATCGCATCGCGTCACGAAGCCCGGGTATGTCACTGGCCGACCTGGAGTGGCGCGTCATCGGCGAGGAAACACGACCCGGACCGATGACGATGGCGCTGGAAGCGGCCGCTGCCGAAACCGTCGCCGCGGGCGGTCCGGCAACGGTGCGAGTGTACACCTGGCCCGATACGCTGTCGCTGGGCTACGGGCAGGACCCCGACACCATCGACTGGGAGTTCTGCAAGCGCGAGGACGTTGGTGTAACGCGACGGCTCACCGGTGGCGGCGCGATCTACCACGACAGCGTGGCGGACATCTCCTATGGCATCATCGCGCCGGCCGACGCCGTGCCGGGCGATCTGATGGCGTGTTACGAGCAGTTCTGTGAGCCCGTTTTGGACGCGTTCGAGCGCATGGGCGTCGACGCGTCGTTTGCCGACGACGAGCGGTCGGCGGTCCACCAGCCGGCGTGTTACCTGCGGCAACTCCATCCGGCCCACGATATCGTCGGTCCCGATGGCCGAAAACTCAGCGGGAACGCGCAGTACCGCCAGAAGGACGCCGTCATCCAGCACGGCTCCCTGTCCGTCTCGCTGCGCCCCGACCGCCACTGCGGCTGTTTCACTGCCGACCCCGACTCGGAGCGGTTCACCGAGCGCGTCGGAGCGATAGACGAATACGCCGACATCGACCGCGCCGATGCTGTCGAGACGCTCCGCTCGACGCTGGCCGAGTGGGTCGACGCGACCGAGGGCTCGTGGACGGACGACGAACTGGCACGCGCACGCGAGCACGCGAAAGAGAAGTTTGACGCAGACGAGTGGATTCGACGGTCCCCATGATACCACTCCGGAACGGTCGGGGGTTGTGGTTCCACAGCGACGAGTCCGCTGACTCCGTTGCCGTAGTCACGAGGTGAGGCCACGTCGTGAAACGAATTGGCCATCGTATCAAAGTCGCTTTATAACTCTCACTGGACGGTCGAACCGTGCAGCAGAAGCTAGCATACGCTAACACTTTGGGCGGCCCACGGAGAGCTATTTGGAGATTTCAGCAGTGAACGGCGGCTCGCAGGTTTCGCTTAATTACGTTTTGAGCGCTTTGGGAGCGGTATACTGGACTAACTCTCTCAGTGCAAGAACCCCCAATCGAATCGTACGCTGGCAAGATCTTGTCTAATGCTAAAAACAGTGCTAATGCCTTCACCCAGCAAGTGTTCGTTGATGGCTAAACGAGACCAAGATTGGTCGCCAAACCAGCTGCGTCTAGATATTCTCGACCAGAACGCGCGTGACGCTGACCCGCGGGGGACAGGGTTCGACTACGCTGAAGAATTTCAGGAACTCGACCTCGACGCGGTGAAAGCTGACCTCGAAGAGCTGATGACATCGTCACAGGACTGGTGGCCGGCTGACTACGGCCACTACGGGCCGCTGTTCATTCGGATGGCCTGGCACAGCGCCGGGACATACCGCACCACCGACGGCCGCGGTGGTGCGTCCGGTGGCCGCCAGCGCTTTGCACCGCTCAATAGCTGGCCGGACAACGCGAACCTGGATAAGGCGCGTCGGTTGCTCTGGCCAATCAAAAAGAAGTACGGCCGCAAGCTCTCGTGGGCCGACCTGATCGTGCTGGCTGGCAACCACGCCATCGAATCGATGGGGCTCAAGACGTTCGGCTGGGCCGGCGGGCGCGAAGATGCGTTTGAACCCGACGAAGCAGTCGACTGGGGGCCCGAAGACGAGATGGAAGCCCATCAGTCCGAGCGGCGTACTGACGACGGCGAACTCAAAGAGCCTCTGGGTGCTGCGGTGATGGGGCTGATTTACGTGGACCCAGAGGGGCCAAACGGCAACCCGGACCCGCTCGCGTCCGCGGAAAATATCCGCGAGTCGTTCGGTCGGATGGCGATGAACGACGAGGAAACGGCGGCACTCATCGCTGGCGGCCACACGTTCGGGAAGGTCCACGGTGCCGACGACCCCGAGGAGAACCTCGGCGACGTTCCCGAGGACGCGCCAATCGAACAGATGGGGCTGGGCTGGGAGAACGACTACGGCTCCGGGAAGGCCGGCGATACAATCACCAGTGGTATCGAAGGCCCCTGGACGCAGGCACCGATAGAGTGGGACAACGGCTACATCGACAATCTCCTCGACTACGAGTGGGAACCCGAGAAAGGACCCGGCGGGGCGTGGCAGTGGACGCCGACGGACGAGGCACTTGCGAATACAGTCCCAGATGCCCATGACCCATCGGAAAAGCAGACGCCGATGATGCTCACGACCGATATCGCGCTCAAGCGGGACCCGGACTACCGCGAGGTGATGGAGCGATTCCAGGAGAACCCGATGGAGTTCGGCATCAACTTCGCGCGGGCGTGGTACAAACTGATCCATCGGGACATGGGCCCGCCCGAGCGGTTCCTCGGTCCGGACGCCCCCGACGAAGAGATGATCTGGCAGGACCCCGTACCCGATGTCGACCACGACCTGATCGGGGACGAGGAAGTCGCCGAGCTCAAGACGGACATCCTCGAAACGGACCTCACTGTTTCCCAGCTCGTGAAGACTGCCTGGGCGTCGGCATCGACCTACCGCGACAGCGACAAGCGCGGCGGCGCGAACGGGGCACGCATCCGACTCGAACCCCAGAAAAACTGGGAGGTCAACGAACCGGCCCAACTCGAAACGGTCCTCGCCACGCTCGAAGAGATTCAGGCGGAATTCAACAGCGCCCGGACCGATGACACGCGTGTCTCGCTCGCAGACCTGATTGTGCTGGGCGGCAACGCGGCCGTCGAGCAGGCGGCGGCCGACGCCGGCTACGATGTGACGGTGCCGTTTGAACCGGGCCGGACAGACGCGACGCCGGAACAGACCGATGTCGATTCCTTCGAGGCGCTCAAGCCGAGGGCCGATGGGTTCCGGAACTACGCCCGTGACGACGTTGACGTGCCGGCCGAAGAGCTACTCGTGGACAGAGCGGACCTGCTGGACCTGACTCCAGAGGAGATGACCGTGCTGGTTGGCGGGCTCCGCTCGCTGGGTGCGACGTATCAGGACTCCGACCTTGGCGTGTTCACCGACGAACCGGGAACGTTGACAAACGACTTCTTCGAGGTCGTTCTCGGTATGGATACAGAGTGGGAGCCCGTCTCGGAGTCGAAAGATGTCTTCGAGGGGTACGACCGAGAAACGGGCGAACAGACGTGGGCGGCGTCCCGCGTCGACCTGATCTTCGGGTCACACTCTCGCCTGCGCGCCATTGCGGAAGTCTACGGCGCTGACGGCGCCGAGGCCGAACTCGTCGATGACTTCGTCGACGCGTGGCACAAGGTGATGCGCCTCGACCGCTTCGACCTCGAATAGGGTCCCAGCGAGTAGCGTTTCTGCTCGCGCAATCCGCTCTCAGAGGGTTTCCTCGACAAACTGCGAGACGATGCGGTCCTCGGCAGTCCGGAGCTGGTACTGCACGGTCGACCGGGGCTCGTCAAGTATCGATGCGAGGTCCTTGACAGAGACTTCCCGCGGTCGCTCGTAGTAGCCGTGGGTCACGGCGGCCTTGAGCACCCGCCACTGCTGGGGCGAGAAGTTCGTTGCGACTCGCTCGGTGGCCTTCCAGTTTCCGGCACTGGTGATATGGGACACTGAGAGTGTGACGCCATCGCGGAGGCTCGATTCGATTTTGTCGTACACCTCGCCGATGGGGTTGGACCCCGGATAGAGAACGCGCCAGCGGTACTCGTTGCCCGTCCGTCGGGATTCGAAGATAGTGCCTTCGCTGACGTGCCGGTGCAGGAAACTCGGCAGCGACTGACAGCCGCTGAGTTCACGACGCAACGTGTACACTGTCCGTGACGACTCCCCGCGGTCCAGCATGTGGTAGGTTCGCGTCGTCTCACAGCTCACGACGTCGAAACACTCGTTACAGCGGTCCTCGTCCAGAAAGACCTCGTCGAACGCGTTCAGGGCCTCCGGCGTTCCTTTCGCGTGGTCGAGTCGCCACATATGGTCGTCACCGACGAAGATGGCCGAGGACCACACAGAGAGGCTCTCGTGTTGCCGAAACACGTCCATCAGCTTATCAGCTCCTGCGTCGAACTGCAAGACGAACTCGAACTCGCGTGTGTCCGCGACTGCGGCCTGTGATTCGGTCATCTGGCTATTACTAAATTAGGTGTGTTGGTATAAGTCGGTTACTGGTCCACCGAACTCCTTTCACTCTGTTTAGTTGGCTATTGATAAGACTATACAGTCACGCCACTGCGGACCGTACGTCTGCAATGACGGGGCTACAGGGATGGACTGGCCACCGGTCGTGACAACAGCCCTACGTCACCGTTTTGTGACATCCCGGCCAAGCGGTGGTATGGTCTCGTCCCCCGCTGATGACGGCCCTGTCGACACCTCCACCGACCCTCCAGCAACTGACGGCACCGTCGCAGCGCTTTCTGAGGAAGAACTGTACGCGATTGTCCGTGTCGCAGCCGAGGACGCGGTGCTTGGCGCGCTCGGGACGCTCATGCTGGTCGGCATCGGAATCGTCCTGATTGCTACCGGCGTGTCCGCACTGCTTGCAGATGTAACACCGATTTCGTTGCTCGTCTCCGCCGTTTTCATCGGCTTTGGCGTCTACCTCGTTACGTCGAGTCTCGGCGTGATTCCGCCCGCCCGCGAGTGGCTCTGACTCCGGAACCTCTTTTGTCGGGCATCACTGACCGGTGTGCATGGTACGAGTCGGGGCACACACCTCTATCGCCGGCGGTGTCTACAACGCCGTCGAGGAACAGGTCGAGTACAGCGGCAACTGCGGGCAGATATTCTCCCATTCGCCGCAGGTCTGGCAGGACCCGAACATCGACGACGACGAGGCCGAGCAGTTCCGCGACCTCGCAGCCGACCACGGCGTCGGCCCGTGGGTCATCCACTCGTCGTATCTGGTCAATCTCTGTACGCCCAAAGACGACCTCCGGGAGAAGTCACTGGACTCCATGCAGAAGGAGGTCGACGCCGCCGCGAAATTGGGCATCGAGTACGTCAACGTCCACCTCGGCGCCCACACCGGCGCGGGTGTCGACGGTGGCCTCGACAACGCCGCGAGCGTGCTGGACGACCTCGACATCCCCGAGGGCGTCACGGTGCTGGTCGAGTCTGATGCGGGTAGCGGGACGAAACTCGGCGGCCAGTTCGAGCATCTGGCGACGGTCCGTGAACGCACGGACCAGGATATCGAGTTCTGTCTCGACACGGCCCATATGTTCGCCGCGGGCTACGACCTCTCGACACCCGAGGCCGTCGACGAGACGCTCGCGGAGTTCGACGAGGTCGTCGGTGTTGAGGACCTCGCCTGTGTCCACCTCAACGACTCGAAACACGAGTGCGGGACGAACAAGGACGAACACGCCCACATCGGTGAGGGCCACATCGGCGAGGACGGCATGCGCGCGTTCGTCAACCACGACGCCATCCGCGACGTACCGCTGGTGCTTGAGACGCCGACCGAGAACGGCAAGAGCTTCGCCTGGAACATCGAGCGCGTCAAGGAACTACGCGGCGAATAAGGCCCTTCGACCGCGGTACTTTTGAGGGCGACTCGACTCTGAGGAACTGTGCGCAGGTTCTCCGCCGACTACCTCGAAACCACCCGCCGGGGGATGTGGACCGACTCCCGCGAGGCGCTCTCAGACCTGCAGTTGGGCGAGTGCGAGCGCGTCCTCGACGTGGGCTGTGGGACCGGCGAACTGACCCGTGTCCTCCGCGAGGAGACCGACGGCACGGTCGTCGGCCTCGACGCCGATACGGACCTGCTGGCCGCCGCCGGCGACCCGACCGTCTGTGGGGACGCGACGCAACTCCCTTTCGACGACGACAGCTTCGATCTGGTCGTGTGCCAGGCGCTGCTCATCAACCTCCCCGACCCCGAGGTCGCAGTCCGGGAGTTCGCCCGCGTCGCCACCGACCGGGTGGCTGCCATCGAGCCGAACAACGCTGCGGTCACCGTTGAGTCGACCGTCGACGCGGAGCCCATGCTGGCCCGCCGCGCTCGCCGGCTTTTTCTCGATGGAGTGCGGACAGACGTGACCCTCGGTAGTGACGCCGCCGACGTGTTCAGCGATGCGGAGCTGACCGTCGTTTCGACGACACAGTACGACCAGGAGCAGCAAATCGAACCACCCTACGACGACGCGGCGATGCAGGCCGCCCGGCGGAAGGCGACCGGGACCGGGCTGGCTCACGACCGCGAAACGATTCTCAACGGCGAGGCGACGCCCGCCGAGTACGATGCGCTCCGGGAGCGCTGGCGGTCGATGGGCCGCGACGTGGTCGAGCAGATGCAGGACGAGGCCTACGAGCGCCACGAGACCGTGCCGTTCTTCGTCACCGTCGGCGAGATTCCGTGACCCGCTCGCCCCCGGCTTCGGGCAGCAGAGAGCCTGCCAGTCCGTAGACTGCGATATCCAGCAGGCTGGCGAGCAGGCCGACGACGCCGCCGACGATAGCGGCGACACCGGCTCCGATGAGCAGGACCAGTACCACGGTCTGGAGGCTGACCCCGCCGCCCTGTATTGTTGGGACGAGTGCCACCGCGAGCAGTCCCAGCAAGAACGCGACGCCTGCGACACTCCCGGCCGCAACTCCGTGGAGGACGAGGGTTTGCAGCGGGACATCCACAAGTGCCACCCGGCTGTGGACCCACCGAACGGCCAGGACGAACAGCGCCCAGAGATAGCAGAAGACGGCGACGCCGACGAGGGTGTTCAGCCCGGCGAGCAGGTCGGCGAGGCCACCGCTCGCGTGGGCGGCGAGGACGCCGAGCAGGACGAACAGGGCAGTGTCGAACGTGGCGAGCGTCCACGTCACGAGTGGCACCGGTCGCGTAGAACGCTGTCTGGCGTCGCGCGCTGGCTTGGTCTCACTCGCTCGTTCCGCCATAGCTTCCCGCTCACGCTGGTTCTCACCCATGCGCGAGGACCTCCGCGAGGACGACGATGCTCAAGAGGACGGCCGCCGTCGCGCCGTAGGCCCGCGAGAGCGTTTGCTGAATGGCCGGGGGTAGGTCGTCGAACGTGCCCTCGCGGTCACTGGCTCGGACGAGCAAAAGCGTACGGACGACCGACCCGCCGATGAGGACAACGACGATGGCGAGTTTCGCCAGCAGTGTTCGTCCCCAGTCGGTTCCGGGACCCGGCGGCCCGAGCGCGCCGAGGTTCCCGATGCCGGTGAACACGAGTACGCCGACACCGCCCCAGAACAGCCACTCAAACTGTTGCGCGGGCGCGAGCGAGGCAATAGCGCCGCTCCGATAGCTGTACCAGAGAACGGTCGTGCCGCCGACGAGGGCCGCCATCGCGAGCACGTGGAGGGTTCGAATCAGGAGGGCTGCCATAGCTGTCGCTTCACCGGCAGGTCGCAAAGAACACGGGGTCAGTTCGACTGGTCGATTGTTACCACGTCCTCGCCCGTCGCCACGTTGTACCGCGTCGACGGGTCGACGGTCAGGCTGACGACGCCGCTGTCAAGTGCGTCTGGGCGCTCGAACCGTGCCACCGTTGTGCGGGCGGTGTAATCGGCGGTGTAGACGCAGGGCCGGGTGTAACAGCCGAAGGCGTGGATTCCGGTGTCGGTCGCCTCGATGCGTTTCAGATGGGGCAGTATCGACCCCGATCCCCAGCCGGTCTGGACGACAAGGACGGCCCGGCGCTCGAAGTCCGTCTCCGAAACGAACGCGTGAATTTCGTCCCTCTCGTCGTCGAGTCGATCGACATCGTCGGGCCCGGTCAACAGTGTCGCATAGAGCTGTTTGCCGTTTCCGCCGCTGTCGTCGCCGGGAGAGAACTGTAGCCCTTCCTCGCGAAACACCGTTCCCCGCGCCGGCCGCTGGTCGAACGCCAGCGACGGCTCGGCCGGCATGTTGGCACAGAGATACAGCGGGTCGTAGTCCTCGTTCTGCCCGTCTCCCGAGCACGTGGGCTCCTCAGTGTCGTACGGCGGCGCGTCGACCCGCTTGACGCCAGCGGGGAGTCTGTTTGGCGTCCGGGTCGGGGTTTCGTTCTCGGTGTCGGTCGGTGTGCCCTGGTCGGTGCCGTTTCGCGGCGTTGGCGTCGTCGCGCCGCCGTCGCCGCCAGCCCCGGGAGCGAGACAGCCGCCGAGGACGGTCGCCGCGAGGCCCCCGACCAGCCCCAGTGTCTCGCGTCTCGTTCGGTTCATACGAGACGCTCCGATCGGCGCGGATGTATCCTTTCTGTACGCTCAAACTCGCGTTGTAGTTGTCATGGACTGTGTCCATGCCCGTGACCTCGCCCAGAGCGATGTCGACCGCCGACAGACCCTTGCAAGGCGAACGGCTACGAACGACACGTGTCGATTCGCGCCTTCCCATGATACCACCGCTCGTCCGCCGCTGTCCGGAGTGCCGTCACGTGACCTGGAGCCGCCGGTTCACTGCGGTCGCCGACGGCGGGAGCGGCTCGCGGCTCGTCGAATGCCCCGCCTGCGGACATCAGTTTTCAACAGTCGACACCCCGTGGTTGCAGTAATCGGTCTGCCAAAGCCGGCCGTGACTGCCTACTGCCTACACCACGTCGCCCCGAACCGTCGCTCCCTCCTGCTGTGCCCGGTACTCTTTGACCGCGTCGGCAGCGTCGCCGGCTTCCGTCTCGTCCATCCCGAGCATCGACAGCGACTGCGTTAGTGTGGGGAAGACGAACTCGTTGTCCCGGAGCTTCTGGAACGCGTCGGGAGACCGTTCGCCGTCGAGCCACAGGCAGGCTCCACGCGGGTCCAGAATCTGCTCGTAGTCGTTTCGCATCTTGGCCCCTTTGAGCCGCTGGGTGACGTTGTCCTCGAACGAGGCGTTACACACTTCCAGATGGACCGGTTCGTCGTCGTTCAGGAGGTGGGCGGCGAGGCACTTCTCGGGGGCGGCGTGGCCGTTGGCGTTCGCGCGAATGTACTCGGGGTGCTCGTCGGCCCACGCGGCCCGGACGGTCTTGCCGACGCCGTCGACGCCGTGACTGCGCTGGAACTCCTCGGCGCGCTCGGGCGCGTCTTTGAACAGAATGTCTTTGGTGACGTACACGTCCAACCGCTCGACCGGGTCCAGCCCGAGCGCTACGTCGCCGTACACCCACACCTCCCGGACCGGGACCGGCATCGTCTCGTCCTCGACTGTGGCGACGATTTCTTCGACCCGCTCGACGGCCTCCGGACGGTCCAGACTCATTGCCTGCTCTACCAGTTGCGCGGCCTAAACGCTGACTCTCCGGAGGCGAACACTGATACCACTGTGCTGTCTCCACGAGGATATGTCAGCGCTTCAGGCACAGTTTCGGGACCTGGCTGAGTGGGCCACCGATTCCTCCCCGCTGTACGCTCACCTCTGCCGCGAGGCGGCGGAAGACAGCGATATCCTCGACATCGCAGCGACCGTTCCCGAGGGTCGCCAGGCCCCGCACCTCCTGCTGGCCGCAGTGCATTACCTGCTCGACCGGCATCCTGACCATCGGCTGGCCGAGTACTACCCGAGCATCTCTCCGGAATCTCAGGCCCCTGATGACGGGTGCTTTCCAGCCTTCCGCGAGTTCTGCCTCGACCATGCCGACGCCATCCGGCCGCTCCTGCGGACCCGGCGCACGCAGACGAACGCGGTACGGCGCAGTGCGGTCCTCTACCCGGCCATCGCACAGGTGGCAAGCGCCGCCGACGGGCCGCTCGCGCTGGTGGAACTCGGTCCGAGCGCCGGCCTGAACCTGCTGTTTGACCGCTACCGCTACGACTACGACGGTCGTGTGGTCGGCAACAGCGACTCGCCAGTCACCATCGGGAGTCGCGTCCGACGTGGCGACTCGCCGCTCCCGGAAACGCCGCCCGCTATCCGCTCCCGGGTCGGTCTCGACCGCAATCCGCTCGACGTGACCGACGAGGCCGACAGGGACTGGCTCCGCGCACTTGTCTGGCCCGAACACGAGGAACGGCGCGCCGTCTTAGACGGTGCGCTGACGGTTGCACGCGACGACCCACCCGAGCTTATCGAGGGCGACATGCTCGATGACCTGCCGCCGGTCCTCGACGAGATTCCGTCCGACGTCCCGGTCTGTGTCGTCAACACGCTCGTGCTGTATCAGGTCCCGGCGGAACTGAGCGAGGCGCTGACGGCGTTGCTCGAAGCGCAAATGGCCGAGCGCCAGCTTCACTGGCTCACCGGTCGGCGGGACCTGTCAGGCGGCGAGTCGGTGGAACTGGACTGGAAGCGCTGGAGTGGTGACGGCGTCAAGACGACCCACCTCGTCGACTACGAGCCACACGGGGCGTGGCTGTCGTGGCGGCCGTGAGCGCACACGGGCGATCCATATCGACAACGCGACGGACGGCTGTCAGGCGTTCACCCGGGCTTATGTCCTCGCCGCGGGAACGTCGGGTATGCAGATTCGCGTGTACGACGAGGGGGCTGTACAGGATTGCCTGTTCGTCCTCGGCTGGGGGAACCGGTGTCGACACCGGACTGTCCAGTGGCTCATCGACCAGCTTACCACGGCGTACCGCGTTCACGCCGTCGAACTGCCGACACACATCACCGACTACCGGCGGGAGTGGGTCGGTCCGGTTCAGGAGTACGCCGCCGACCTCGGCAGGTTCGACCTGCTCGGACACAGCGCGGGCGGACTGACAGCAGCCCATCTCGACGCCGACGGTATTGGGAATCGAGTGTACCTGAGCCCCTGGTGGGACAGTGACTTTCCGGTTCCGGGGCCGGTACTCGACGCTATCGCATCGCTCCCGATTACGAAACCGTTCATCCCTATCGATACCTTGGACGCCGATGCTATCGGCGACCTGGCGACGGCCCAGCAACTCGCGGAGGCTCCGTCGTCGGTTTCGCCCGCCTTCCTTCGGACGGTGTTTCGTGCCCAGCGGTCGCTGCCGCCGGCCCGGGACACTGCCGCGGCGTTTTGCTCACTTACGGACACAGTTGTCGACCCGCGTGCCGTCGGGGAGCGCCTGCCGGCCGACCGTATCCGGCTGTATGACGGCGGCCACGAACTGTTCTCCTCGAGCGGCCGCGAGGACACCGCCGAGACAGTCATCGACACGTTACAGCACGGCCCCGACGCGCTGTGAGGTGTGGCTGTGACCGGTTCGGTGCGACCCTGTCCGTCGAGGCCGAGACGAAACCCTCTCACCATTGCGGCCACGACTACTCGCTACGATGGAGTGCGACAAATGCGGCGAGAATGCGGTGTTACACGCGGCCTATTCCGGGCTTCACCTCTGTGAGTCTCATCTCTGCCGAGCGGTCACGAAACGGGTCCGCCGTCGCATCCGCGAGGACGGCCTCGTGTCCGACGACGCCACGGTTGAGGACCCTGAGACGTGGGTCATCGGCCTCTCGGGCGGCAAAGACAGCGTCGTTCTCACGCAGATTCTGCACGACACGTTCGCCGAAGACCCCCGCATCGAACTGGTTGCGCTTTCTATCCACGAGGGCATTGAGGGCTATCGCGACGCGAGCTTAGAGGCCTGTGAAGAACTGACCGATGATCTGGGCATCGAACACGTCACCGTCTCCTACGCCGAGGAGTTCGGCGTCCAGATGGACGATGTCGTCGAGGACGACCCCGAAGGGATGGCCGCCTGTGCCTACTGTGGTGTGTTCCGCCGTGACCTCCTCTCGAAGTACGCCGAGGAACTCGACGCCGATAAACTCCTGACCGGCCACAACCTCGACGACGAGGCCGAGACGGCACTGATGAACTTCCTCGAAGGCGATATCTCACAGATCGCCAAGCATTTCGAAGCGTCGCTGGGACCGTTCGACTCGTCCGCCGACGCACCGACGGAGCAGACGCGTGAGGCGCAAGACCACCATATCCCACGGGCCAAGCCGCTCCGTGACATCCCGGAGAAGGAAGTCGCGCTGTACGCCCGGTTCGAAGATCTCCCGGCGCACATCACCGAATGTCCCCACGCCGAGGAGGCTTACCGCGGCGAGATACAGGAGCTCATGCTTGGCCTCGAAGAGAACCACCCCGGAACCCGCCACTCGATTATGGCCGGCTACGAAAAACTCGCCGCGTTAGCCGCCGACACCTACGGCGGCGAGAACAGCGACACCGACTACGGCGAGTGCGACAACTGCGGCGCACCGACGGCGCGGGACCTCTGCCGGAAGTGCAATCTGCTGGACGCGCTGGAAGCGGTCTGACGCGCGTGTCTGACATCCCGACGTACACGTATCGGTTCTGTATACTATTGTACCGATCGCGTCGCTCGCGGCCGTAGAAACCGAAAGAAAAGTCGTAGACGTCGCTACTTGTTCGTCCGGATGACGTCGAGTCCGTTGTTCTTCTCCCGCTGGTCCTGCCCGCCGTCGGTCTCGCTGTAGCCGGTGGTGCGACCGCCGCTGCTCTGACTCCCGCTGTTCGGGGCGGGGCTGTCGAAGCTTTCGACGTTGTCTGACGCGTCGAAGGACGTGTCGTCGCCGACTTCCTGAATCGCCTCGCGGGACTTGTTGGCCTGCTTCTGGGTCGTCGGGCCGAGTACCTGGGCGGACTGGACGCCGGTCATGATGGCCATGACCCGCACCTTACCCTTGTACTCTTCCTGAATCCGTGCGCCCCAGATGACGTTGGCGTCGGCCTCGAGCCGCTCGGTGATGTTCTGTGCGATGCCCTCGGCCTCCTTCAGCGTGAGGTCCGGGCCGCCGGTGATGTGGACTAGGCCACCGCTCGCGCCGCGGTAATCCACGTCAAGCAGCGGATGGTTCATCGCGTCCTTGACGACCTCTTCGGTCTTATTCTTGTCCTGAGTCTCGCCGACAAGCATCACCGCGACGCCGCCCTGATTCATGATGGATGTCATGTCGGCGTAGTCGAGGTTGATGAGGCTCGGCTGTGTGATGGTCTCCGAGATACCCTTGACAGTCTCGGCGATGATCTGGTCCATCACGGAGAACGCCTTGCCGATCGGCAGGTTCGGGACGTAATCGAGCAGACGGTTGTTGTCCAGCACGATGATGGAGTCCGCTTCGTTGCGGAGCTTCTCCAGGCCTTCCTCGGCCTTGACCGTCCGTGCTCGCTCGACGTTGAACGGCGTCGACACCATGCCGACGACGATTGCGCCCTGTTCCTTGGCGATCTTCGAGACGACGGGGGCGGCCCCGGTCCCGGTTCCGCCACCCATGCCGGCGGTAACGAACACGAGGTCAGCGTCGCCCAGCACTTCCTTGATAGTCCCCTGTGCCATCTCCGTCGCGCGCTCGCCCATCGACGGGTCGCCACCGGCACCGAGGCCGTTGGTGAGAGACTTGCCGACCAGAATCTTCGTGTCGGCTTCGATCATCTTGAGGTGCTGTTTGTCCGTGTTGATGGCCACGGTGTCAGCGCCCTCGACGCCGATGTTGTACAGGCGGTTGACCGTGTTGTTGCCGGCGCCACCACAGCCGACGATGACGATGCGCGGGTCGCCGAAGCCGTCGACATCACTGTCGGACAGCTGTTTCTGCTCCTGCTCGTCGCGTTCGAGGGCCTCATTAACGATATCCTGCATCGTTACACCTTGGCCCAGGACCGCTTCTTTTCGGAGGCTTTCTCGGAGCCTTCCTCGGCGAGCATCTCCCGAACCGCCGAGCGAATCGCTTCGCTCCGATTGGGGTACTCGCCCGTCTCGACCATTTGTTCGACCTCTTCAATCTGCTGCTTCGGAATCCGTAGTGTCACACGCTCCATGTTTGGTAGTTTCCCCTTGGGTAAGACGGCCCGGACGGGATCTGTTTACGACCCGCACGAGTGTTTACACAGCGAAACCGCAGTACGAGGGCGGCATCCCCTCGCGTTCGCCGCTGTGTAAGACGACCGTCTTACGCAGAATAAACCACTGACCCTGATGTATTAAAACTTACGGGCAGTGTCATACACTTTCCCGCTTACGGCGTTTAGAGGGCGTGTAATGCGTGCAAACGCTGGTTTAGGTCTGGTCAAGCACATCCGCCGCAGGCGTGCGTCTTCCGCACCCCGGACAGAAACCCCAGTCCGACCGGAGCTCATCGCCGCAATCACAGAACACCCGACGGGATGCCTTCTCACCGCAGTTCGGGCAGTAAACGTGGTCAGAGCCCAGATTTTCACCGCATTGCGCGCATGTCTTACGTTCCTCTGTGTCGGACCTCTCCCGTGTTTCCGGCTCTGTCTTACGCCCGCTCGTGTCGGACGCCTGACTTTCACTGTGAGACCGCCCGTCCTCGGCGCTTGCACCCCGGTCAGCGGTGCGCCGTTGTTCGGTTTCGGCGTTCGCTGCCCCTGCGCTGACGCCGTCTAACGAGATGTTTACGTTGACATCCTGTGGCTGCGGGTGGTGGTGTCGCGTTTGCAGTCGGTCGGCGATGATACTGTCAACACGTTCTTCGATGAGTTCGTCGATCGTCTCGGCGTCGGTCACGGACTCCGACGCCGACGACGGTGGGTCCGACGCTGACGGAGACGCGTCTCCGAGGTACTCCCGGAGCGCCTCGCGCATGACCTCGCTCTTCGAGGCATCGAACGCCTCGAGTTGGTCGATGAGGTCATCGTCAGCACGGAACGTTATTTTACTCATCGGACTCGGTGAGAGTATTATACATGATGGTATTTTAATCTTCCCGCGCTGTCTGACGCCCGTCAGCTACCGGCATGACGCGATACACCGCCTTGCTCAGATTCCCTTGGAGACTGCTTTGACCCGTCTGTCAGAACATCGGCAAGCGGGTCAGACGTGTCTGACATTGGCCAGTGTGTCACTCCGCGTCGTGTGACCGTCCGGCGAACCCTCCGCGAATAACAACCCTTAAGTCCAGACGGCGGGGTATTTTCGGGTGTCGACCGCCCTTAGCTCAGACTGGTAGAGCAGTCGACTGTAGATCGACTTGTCCCCCGTTCAAATCGGGGAGGGCGGACTTGGTTTTCTGTTGATTCGCAATCGGCTGTAGATCGACTTGTCCCCCGTCCTCGTGAGCGAAGCGAGCGAGGGCTCGGAAGACGCGCAGCGAAGTGAGCACGTCTTCCGGCGTTCAAATCGGGGAGGGCGGACTTGGTTTTCCGCGAATCATCGAACGTGAGACTGTGAGCGGCAAGTACGCCTACCGGGGCGATTTGAGCACGAGTCAGGCGTTCAAATAAGAACGGGCTTGCGTTTCAACCTTGCACCACCCGGCCACTGAAGGCGGTCAGCCGGTGAGCGTAACCGGGCGTTCGGCAGCGAGCATGATGTCCTGCGTGGTGCCCCCGAGGAGGACGTTCGCGATCCCCGACCGTTTGCGTCCGCCTATGACGATGCTGTCGGCGTCCCGGTCCGTTGCGGCGTCGAGTATCTTCCGTCCGACCTCGCCGCCGACGGCGACTCGTTCGACGGAGATGCCCTTCGCTTCCAGATGCTCCGCAGCAGTGACAGCGGCGTCGACCTCCTCAAAGTCGTGGGATGGAGCGCCCTTGTAATCCTGATGTGGGAATACGAAGAGGACCGTTGCTTCGACTGAATCGGGAATGTTGGGAAGGGAAGTCAGGTACTTAGCCTGGTTCCGTGCTCGCTCTTCGCTCGTATCGACTGGGACGAGGACTCGCCGTATTCCGTCGCCGAGGACAACGCTCTCGCCCGTGATTGTGACCGGCCGCTCAGCTGAGAGCAGGACGTCCTGTGCAGTACTACCGAGCAAGACTTTCGAGACGCCCGATCGCTTGCGTCCGCCGACGACGATCTCATCGCTGTCCAGTTCGGTCGCGGTACGGACGATCTGTTGGGCAACGCCGCCGTCATCAACCATTCGAGTTACCGAGACGCCAGCCGCTTCCAGTTGGTTGGCCGCCTGGACAGCAGCGTCTATGTCGTCGAACGCCACCTCAGCAGCGTCGGCGAATTCGTCGGGGGGCACCACGTAGAGCACTGTCGCCTCGACGGTGTCAGTGGCATCCGGGAGCTGTGAAACATAGCTCGCTTGATTCGACGCGCGCGCTTCGTCTCTGTCGACGGGTATGAGTACACTGTACATCACACGTAGATGTGTTAGTGCAACTGAATTAAATCATGACATATGTTCTCGCAGGGTAAGAAAGCCAGTCTGCGTGACCAGCTCGACCGGGTGATATGAACCGTACTGCTGTGATGCGCTTGAAGCAGTAGACGCAGGTCTCGAAACAAAGCAAAAACCGAGGGGCCACAAGGTGCTGAATATAGACCTGCAGAATCTCGAATCGAACTGCGGGTGTCGGCTTGGCGTGGCGTTAGAAGCGCTCGCTCATCGCCGCCAGTCCAGCGTCCACGTCTATGGCCGCGCCCTGCTCACCGAGCGCGTTACCCAGCGCTGCAAGCAGATAGCTGACGTTCTGCCGTCGGGCCGAATGGCCCATGCAGCCGATACGCCAGATGTCGCCTTCCAGTGCACCCAGTCCGCTGGCGATTTCGAGGTCGTACTCGTCTAGCAGGTACTGGATGACCGCGCCGTCGTCAACGCCGTCGGGCACGCGGACGGTGTTCAGACTCGGGAGCCAGAAGTCGTCGGGGGCGTTCATCTCCAGCCCCATGCCCTCGACGCCGGCCTTCAGCGCGCCAGCGACGCGCAGGTGGCGGTCCCAGCGTTCTTCGATGCCTTCCTCGGCGACGAGTCGGAGCGCCTCACGGAGTGCATACACGTTCGTGATCGGGGCCGTGTGGTGGTAGGCGCGCTCCTCGCCCCAGTACCCTTCCAGCAGGGAGATGTCCAGATAC
Organism: Haloarcula marismortui ATCC 43049; assembly: GCF_000011085.1. Lineage (NCBI taxonomy): Archaea > Methanobacteriati > Methanobacteriota > Halobacteria > Halobacteriales > Haloarculaceae > Haloarcula > Haloarcula marismortui. Next base: position 1,794,850 of record NC_006396.1, on the reverse strand, counting down.
CACGAGCGGGCCTCGGACTCGCGGGAGAGGACCTTGTCCATCGCGTCGTCGTTGAGCGTGAGCGGGCTCGCGCCCGGTGGACAGGAGAGGCATTTCTGCGGGCCGGAGTACGCCACATCGATGCCCCACTCGTCGACGCGGAGTTCGACGCCGCCCAGCGAGGTCACGCTGTCAGCGATGACCAGCGCGTCGTTTGCGTGGGCGATGTCAGTGAGTTCAGGCACCGACGGCTGGAGAACGCCAGTGCTGGTCTCGGCGTGGACGAACCCGAACACGTCCGGGCTGTGTTCGTCGAATGCCGCTTCGACCGCTGCCGGGTCGAGCGGCTGGCCCCAGGGTGCGTCGACGGTGACGACCTCGCCGCCCGCGCGCTCGGCCATGCTTGCCATCCGGTCGCCGAAGTAGCCGTTCGTCGGGACGAGCATCGTATCGCCCGGCTCGACGACGTTGCCGATGGCCGCCTCCATCGCCGCGGAACCGGTCCCGGAGACCGGAATCGTCCACTTGTTGTCCGTCCGGAACGTATACCGGAGGAGGTTCTGGACCTCGTCCATGATCTCGATGAACGAGGGGTCAAGATGGCCGACCAGCGGCGTACTCATCGCCTTGAGCACGCGCGGGTGGACGTCGCTCGGGCCGGGACCCATTAGCGTTCGATCCGGCGGTGTCAACTCCCCGACAGTGGGTGCCGCATCCATACCCTGGGGTACCCGGTGACTGGGCATTAAAATCAGTGGTCACGACCCCTTAGTCAGGGGGCGGCCTCACATTTCTGCTGGGATCGTCCCTCTCTCTCCTGCAAAAGTATAGACTAATTATCACTTATACGCTGCCAGTCACCGGCTGCCACTACCCTACCCCATAATCACAATCGCCAGACGCCACTGGTGTGAAAGGTGTGAACAATCTACCCTGTTTTTACTCTCGTACTGCTAAGGTGGCGTGTGGTCGTCGATGGGATTGTTCGATAACGCTGCGTCCCCTGGGGAGGAACCGAGACGCCGGTACACCTGTTTGGTGTGCCGGGCGTCGTTCGACGTTCAGTACCACTCGTGTCCGGACTGCGGTGGGTACGACATCCGCCGGACGAAGTGGCTCACGTAGCCCCCGGCGTCCACGTTGGCACGTCCACCGGACTGCCTGCTATCGGGCTACACCGCCCTTTTTTGCTCAGCGTGTCTCCGTGTACCACAGCCACCAAGTGACCGCCGCCGGTACAGCCGTACGTGAACCGACGACAGTTAGGGACAACAGGGTACGACGTGACAGCCGTCGGACTTGGAACCTGGAACATCGGTGGAGATTGGGGCGATGTCTCGGCAGAGGAAGGCCGGGAAACGATCCGGACCGCGCTCGATGCCGGCGTCGATTTCATCGACACCGCCGACGTGTACGGTGACGGCTTCAGCGAGCAGCGCATCGCAGAAGTGCTGGACGAACGCGGGGTCCGCGACGAGGTGACCGTCGCGACGAAGGCCGGCCGCCGGCTCGACCCACATACGGCCGACCGTTATAACTACGAGACTCTCTCTGCACACGTCAACCGCTCGCGGGAGTATCTCGGAACCGATACGCTGGAACTGTTGCAACTGCACTGTCCGCCGACCGACGCCTACTACCAGCCCGAGACGTTCGACGCCCTATCGCGGCTGCAAGCCGAGGGGAAGGTCGCCCACTGCGGTGTCAGCGTCGAACGCGTCGAGGAAGCGCTGAAAGCCATCGAGTACCCGGAAATCGAAACGGTCCAGATCATCTTCAATATGTTCCGCCAGCGGCCTGCGGAGCGGTTCTTCGAGGAAGCCAAGCGCCGCGACATCGGCGTCATCGTCCGCGTCCCACTGGCTTCCGGGCTCCTGACTGGCAAACTCTCCCGGGACATGGAGTTCCCCGAGAGCGACCATCGGAACTTCAACATTGAGGGCGAGGCGTTCGACCGCGGTGAGACCTTTGCCGGGCTCCCGGTCGACGCGGGCTTCGACGCTGTCGACGAACTCCGCGAGCACGTCCCCGAGCGAATGACGATGGCCCAGATGGCGCTACGCTGGATTCTGGACCACGACGCAGTGTCGACTGTCATCCCCGGCTCCACCTCACCGGACCACGTCCGGGCGAACGCGGCGGTCAGTGAGATGGCCCCACTCTCGAATCAGGTCCACGGCGCGGTGCGTGATATCTACGAGGAGTACGTCTTTGAGGACGTTCACCATCGCTGGTAGTCGCCGCTCGGTAAACGTTTGCGATTGCGCACACTTTTCACGGCGGTAAACAACGACTGACGCAACGAAATCTGTCTTAGATTTCTATCTGGAGTACCGCTTGCGTCCCCGAAATCATATACCAAATCTGACCATTCTGGCCACAGAAAACATATGAATACAGACATTTCACGGCTATCGTCGTGTCAGAATCTGAGAGTTCGTCAGACAATTATCTGCCCTGTAGTCCACACCCCGAACTGCCCATCAGTCGTCGGCGGACACCGGGTCACACAATGCCTGCCATCGCAGGCGGACGTTCTATTCCCGTGGCTCGCGACCCGTGTACTGTGAGTACCGCTCAGCTATCGATCACAGTCACCATCACCGGAACGCGCCCCAGACACCGATGAGTGGTCTCGTGACCGGACGCGAGATCGTTCAGACGGCCCGTGATGAGAACGTCCCATTCATGGGGGCCAGCATTGCCTACTATGCGATTGCATCGATCGTTCCACTGCTTGCGCTCTTGCTCGCTGCGCTCTCTACGTTTGGAGGCACTGTTACGCTGCTGGAACTGCTTCGAACGGTCCTCTCCGAGAACGGCCAAGTGATTCTGACGGAACTGCTTGAGAACACGCGCGGCCATGGGGCGACCGGAACCCTGAGTCTGGTGTTGGTCGTCTGGAGCGGCAGCAAGGTGTTTCGCAGCCTCTCCGTTGCCTTTACCGAGGTGTACGGCGAGGTCACGGACATATCGCTGCCGGCCCAGCTTGTCCGTAGCGCAGTCGTGATGGGCGTGCTCCTCGGTGCTGTCGTCTTTCTGTCGGCCACTAGCGTCGCACTTACGTACGTCAAGTTTCAGGTCCCGTATCCGACGCTGGTCGGCAACGTCGCTGCGTTTGCCGCCCTCGGTGTCGCGTTCGTCCCGATATACTACGTTCTGCCACCCGTCAAAACCTCGCTTACACACGTCGCCCCGGGAGCGCTGTTTGCCGCGGCGGGCTGGATCACCATCCAAGTCGGATTTTTCTATTACGCCGGGACTGCCGGTCGGTACGCGGCATACGGCTACCTCGGTGCGCTGCTCCTGTTCGTCACGGCGCTGTATCTGGCCGCTATCGTGTTGCTGCTCGGTGTCGTCGTTAACGCGACGCTGGACTGGTAGCACCTGTGGACAGCCACGTCGGGTCTTGCATTGGCAGGCAGTAGCTTCCTCCTGTTTCCCCCGGTCTATTCAGTCGCCACATGAGCGAATCATCGTCACTGCGGCCTCGGATCGCCGGGCGTCTGCAGTCCAGGGCGGAACAAGCCATCAAACGCCCAGTCAGAGAAGCCGTCCAGGAGGCGCTCGCAAACGCGGCTCAGACCGGGGGCGGAAACGTCGAACCTGGAAAAGCGGCCACGACTGCGTCGAGACGCGCCAAAACGGACCTGTCGGACAGCACGGACGCTGACCAGTCGATGTCGTCCGCCGGGGACAACAAACCAGTCGGCTCGCGTTCAGGCTCCAGCAGTCGACTCCGGTCTCGCCGGACGCTGGCCTTCGGGCTCGTTGCACTCGGTGCCTACCTCTCCCGCCGCCGTCGGTCTGCAAGCGGGGAAACGTAGCACCGGTAACGACGCACAGTCCGGGTCATCAGTCAAAGTCGACAAACAGTACGTCCTCGACGAGGGCGTCGGTCGCGCGTCTGAGCCGCTCGGAGGCTGCCTGGTGTGTTATACCCAGCGCGTCGGCGAGTTCCGCTAAATCCACCTCGCGGGGCACCTCGAAGTAGCCGCGGTCGGACGCCTCGGCGAGGATCTCGTACTGGGCTGAGGTAAGTCCGTAGCGGCCGGCCGGGTCTTCGTCGAGTTCCCGGATCGAGGAGACCTCGAATGCGAGGTTGTGCTCTGCACAGAAGTCGTGAGTCTTGGAGAACAGCGACCGACGCGGATACAGCACGCGCAGCTTCCAGGCGGTCCCATGGCCCACGGCATCGAGAATCGTCGCCTCCGAGTTCGTGAGCATCTGGACGATGAGGTCGACGTGGTCGACCCATTCCATCCTGAACAGCCACTCGTCCTCAAAGTCGCCCAGCAGTTCGACGTTGTCAACGGAGGGGTCCGCTTCGAGTGTCTGCTCGATGTCCTCGCGCTGACTCCCGCGGACCCACAGCATCGGCATGAGTGCATCGTCACCGCTCGTGACGATCCGCTCAATTTCGAACTGCAGCTCCGGTAACTGTTCCAGCGAGTGATTGAGCGCCAGGTCGCTGGCTGGAACCGTCCCGGAGACGATGGTGGGCATAGATACCCGAACTGGGAGTGGCACGCTGGTATGTCTTTTCGTTGACTATTACGGGTCGGTAGCCACATGATCGTCTCATCGCCCGGCCAGCGGTTGCGTGTGCAAGCACGTCGGTGATGCGCGTCCCGCCGGTAGCGACGACTGCAATGTCTACGATCCAACTGACCGACGACGACGTCGGCAAGACAGTTGTCACGAGTACCGGCAACGAAATCGGCATCGTTAGCGGGTACAGATACGGCACCGCCTACGTTGACCCGGACCCCGGGCTAAAAACGACGCTCCTGACGAAGCTCGGCTGGGAGGACACCGACGCCGATGACGGCTACCCGCTGCAGACCGACGCCGTCGACACTATCACCGAAGACCAGATCCGTCTCAGCACGGACCTGTAAGGGATCTGCAGCTGTCGGACAGACGTATCACGGACCAACGCCGGGTGGGCAAACCCGGCGTGAAACCGTCCCGTACAGGGGAGCATGAGACGGTGGGCGTCGGGAGAGTACGAGCACCCAATGTGCTCGCATACAGTGGTCTGCGCTATCCGATGTTTGTTATACGGCTCTTTATCTGGCGACCATCGGTGAACTGGGCAGCAGGAAGCCGCTACTGAACTTCCTCCACGGCGACCGGACCTACTCGCCGTTGAACACCGCAACCGGTACTCCGGTGGGCGTTATAGCCGTCGACTTCGGCCGTTACTGTCCGTTTGCGACGGACTAGCCAACCGCTACCGGCCGGACTGTGGTACGTCACACGCCGTCCCGGTGTGAGACAAGCCGGCCCATGTCGGACCCGCCGTGATGGCTCTTATTCCTCGGTGGTAAGTTTCGGGCCTGGCTTCCAGGTGTTGCCTTCGAGGACAACAAGGTCGTAGCGTTCGAGCACCTGAAGCGTGTCGACGACCGCCTGGGCGTCGAAGGAGACGGTCATATCCTCGGGCAGTTGCTGGGCGATTGCGCTGCGTGTCCCACCGTCCATCCGGACCACTGTGTCAAGCAACTGTTCGAGGTCATCGAGCAGCGAGACAAGCGACGTCGACCCCTCGTCTTCTGTCGCCAGTTTCGACATGACTTCGTCGTAATTCCCCGATATCTCCATCGATACGGACACGGCTTCGTCTTCGATGTCTTCTTCGTCTCCCATAGGAGTGAATATATGCACACTTATAGAAATACGTTTCCATATCTGTTACAACAGATGCATCTTGCGGCTGTTTCACTGCAAAAACGCTCTGTCTGGATATTACTAAGATTTAGAGATATGACTACATATAAGGATATTATAGACCCATTTGGTCAAGTACGAGTATGAAAATGCCGATTTGGTATTTTATATATGAATATAATACCTTAGCGCCGGGTTAGCTAAACATAATATAGATGTTTAACGTCGAATCTCTGGCCGAGCGTATTACTGTGGTCGCAAAAATCTCACGCCTCGACGCAGGAACATTGCCCCTGTCGTAACCGTTCGGATAAGCCGAACGATAAGCAGTTGCTGTCGTAACGTAAGCCCCGTTCATCGGTGGCTGATTCGACTCTGTCAACGATTAAAAGTGGCGCTGGGGTGGTGTATCCGTCTCGGCCGGCGACATACGACTGACCGGGCAGACTGCCTTTGCCCCTTCCACGAAATAACAAAAGTACGGTTATTATATTTTCGCACTGGACCGTTTACTGTGTCTACTGCTGGACCGGACTGGGGGCGAGCCACGGTGGCGTGGAACACCGCCAGTTCCAGCATACGGAACAAACAGCGTCTCGATTGGGTTTGCCTCCGGTGCGCTTTGCGTTTCCCGACAGTGGACCGACCTTGTGGGAGACGGTGGCAAGCGTGTATAGCCACACATCCGTACATTTCGCTGGGTGCTGTAGTCCGGTGGGTGGCCATCTGTCGCTTCCACAGTATTCAGCACGTGTTCGAGAATGTGAACCATCGGCAGTGAACCGCGACTGCGCGAGTGCCAGCCGGCGACGGACACGTGGTGGCAGCACAGGCTACCAAATTCAGTTCGCCACGCCCGTTCAATGGATACCGACGTACGCCTCCGTGATGTAGTCGTTGTCCCGGAACGCTGTGGCGGAGCCACTGAGCTCGACCCGACCGGACTCCAGCAGCGAGAGCCGGTGGGCGTGGCGTAGCGCGAACGTGGCGTTCTGCTCGACGAGCAGGAGCGTCTGGCCCTGCTCGTTCAGCGTCTCGATAGCGTCGCTGATGTCGTCGATGATGACGGGAGCCAGCCCGAGCGTTGGTTCATCGAGAACGAGTAACTCTGGGTCGCCCATCAGCGCCCGTCCGACGGCCAGCATCTGCTGTTCGCCGCCGCTCATGGTCTGGGCCTCTTGGTCCCGGCGGTCGTCGAGCCGCGGGAACAGGTCATACACCATGTCCAGGTCGGCCCGGACGGCATCGCGGTCCTCGCGGAACTGCGCGCCCATGCGCAGGTTCTCGTGGACCGAAAAAAACGGGAACAGGTCGCGGTCCTCGGTACAGTAGACGAGGCCGTCAGTGACCAACTGCTGTGGGTCGAGGTCGGCCACGTCTCGCCCGTTGAACCGAATCGTCCCGTCGTAGTCGAGGAAGCCGGCGACGGCGTCCAGCAGCGTCGTCTTTCCTGCGCCGTTGGGGCCGATGATGCCACCGATTTCCCCGCGCTCGACGGTCAGCGAGACGCCGTCAAGCGCCTGTGACTTGCCGTAGTACACGTCGAGGTCTTCGACTTCGAGCAGCGGGTCGCTCATTGGACCGCGCTCACCTCCCCGGCGAGGTAGGCGTCCTGGACCCGTTCGTCACCGACGATGTCGGCCGGGTCACCGGCTGCCAGCTTCTGGCCGTTGTGCAACACGACTACCCGGTCGACGAGGTCCATCAGGCCGCGCATGTTGTGGTCGACGACGACCATGGTGATGCCCTGCTCGCGGAACGACTCGAACTGCTCTGAAAGCTGCCGGACCTCCGTCTGGTTCAAGCCGGCGAAGGGCTCGTCGAGCAAGAGGAGGTCCGGCTCTGTCGCCAGTGCCTTCGCGATTTCGAGGCGGCGAACGTCGGCGTGGGGCAGGGAGCCGGGGTCGTCGTCGAGAGCGTCCTCGATATCGACCCGTGCGGCGTAGCTCGCGATTGCCTCGTCGCTCGCGCCGCCGTCGAACGAGCGGACGCTGTTGGGGAAGGTGAACAGCTCGATGTTCTCTCGGACGGTCATCGACCCGATTGGATTGGACTCCTGAGAGACGCGCGACAGTCCACGGTTGACAATCTGGTGTGTCTTGTCGTCCGTAATATCTGTGCCGCCGAAGCGCACCGTTCCGCTGGTCACCGCGTAGATACTCATGATGCAGTTGAACACGGTCGTCTTGCCGGAGCCGTTGGGGCCGATGAGGCCGAGTATCTCGCCGCTCTCGACGCCAAAGGAGAGGTCGTCGACGGCGACGAGGCCGCCGAACTGCTTGGCCAGCCCGTCGACCGACAGCAGCGTCACCGTCGGTCACCTCCCAGCGCGCCGAGTGCACGCCAGAGGAGACGGAACAGTCCGTCGCGGGCGAACACCAGCACGAGGAGGACCAGCAGCCAGAGGGCGAGCCAGCGCAGTTCCTCGCCAAGGCCGACGAGGAACACGTCCCGGAGTCCGACGAACAGGAACGCGCCGCCGAGCGGTCCCAGAATCGAGCTCATGCCGCCGATGACTGCCATCGCTATCATCTGGATGCTGTTGTCCACGATGACGAACGTCTGTGGGTCCACGCCCGCGTTGACGTGGGCGAGCAAGACGCCGCCGATACCCATCGGGACGGCGCTCAGCACGAACGACCAGAGCTTGAACTTCGTCGGGTCTACGCCGGCCGCGGAGACGGCGTCCTCGTTCTCGCGAATCGCGACCAGCACAGTGCCCACGTCGGAGCGCCCGACGTAGGTCAGCGTGGCCGCAACCGCGAGCATCGGCACCACGACCATGTAGTACTGCAGCGTCAGGTCGTAGGTGAACACGTCGACGCGGATGCCCCGCAGGCCGTTCGTCCAGTGACTTAGCGCCTTCGTCAGCCGGTAGAACAGCAGGACGGTGACGAAGGTGACGAGCGAGAAATACGGGCCACGGAGCCGGAGCGAGGGGACGGCGATGGCCAGCCCCAGCACCGTCGTCGCGAGTATCGACAGCGGGACTGTGACAAACAGCGATAGCTCCGGATTCAGATGGAGCACCAGCAAGCCGGTCGTGTAGCCGGCCGCCCCCGACAGCGCCGAGTGGCCGAAACTGATGTAGCCGGTGTAGCCGCTCTGGATGTCCCACCCCATCGCGAAGACGGCCCACACCGCGCCGAGCGTGAGCGGCCTGAGGTAGTCCTGGCCCCACAGCGGCGCGGTGACGAGACCGCCAAAAGCTACCAGCAACAGCAACAACTGCAGGCCGGTAATTTCGCCGAAGCGTTTGCCGAGTGTCCGGTTGTACCGCTCGGCGACCGGCCAGAGCAGCCGCTCCGCTGGCTGGCCGACCGCTCCGATGACGCCGGCCCCCTGGGCGAGGAGGCTGTCTCTCAGGACCGATTCGACGCGGCCAACGAGTCGGCCGATACCTCGGCCGGTCTGCTCTCGGTCACTCATGGACGAACTCCGTGCCGTACAGGCCCTGTGGCAGCACCAGCAGGACGACCACGAGGACCACCAGCGACATGATGCCGCGGACGCTCTGTCCGAGGAACTGTCCGGTCGCCGTCTGCAGGTAGCCGACGATGTAGGCCGCGGCGACCGACCCCTTGATGGAGCCGATGCCGCCCACGACGACGATGATGAACGCGAGCGCGAGCGGTTCCAGCCACATCGTCGGTTCGGCCGCCCCGATGCCACCTAAGAACACGCCGGCGATGCCGGCCAAACCGCCCGCGACGAGCCACGTGCGGGCACGCACGCCGGACACATCAACGCCGGTAAGCATGGCCCCGCGCTCGCTCATCGAGGTGGCGCGTATCGACCGCCCGCTGTCGGTCTTGGTGACGTAGTACCAGAGCAGCCCCATCGCGACCCACGAGACGACGAAGGCCGCGAGTTCGACGTACAGGATTCGGGTCCCGAGCGCCTGGACCTGCAGCACGCCCGGCACCACGCTGTACTGGTAGGGTTGCGCGTGGAACACGAGCGTGACGAGTTCGGTGAAGGCGATGGCGACCACGATGGTCGCGAGGAACGTGATGACGACGTTCTCCTCGATGGTCCGAACTAACACGACGTAGAGGCCGTAGGAGATGAGGCCGACGACGACGATAGTGAGCGGGAACGCGACTATTGGATGCAGCGTCACGCTCGCGAGGATGCTGTCCGAGACGAGACTCAGGTAGGTGTACGCGCCGGCCATTATCAGCGCACCGTGGGCGAGGTTCAACACGCCGCCGACGCCAAACACCATGGTGAAGCCGATAGCAATCAGGGCGTAGACGGCGCTGATGAGCGCGCCGTCGACGATGACGCTGGCAATGTCGCCCAGCATCGTTCACCCCATCCACGGCGGCGCGGCGTGTTCGGCTGTCTGCAAGCCCTCCGGGTAGACGGACTCCAGAGACCCACCCTCGCGCCACTGGGTAAGCGGGTAGTTCGTGATGATGCCGTCACTGTCCCGCTCTTCTCGGAGGTCGTGGGCGTACGTCTCGTCGGCCCCGTAGAACTGGATTTGCCCGGCCACACCGGTGAAGTCAGTCTGGAGCAGCGCGTCGACAATTGTATCGAGGTTGTTCTCCTGGTCGACGGTACCGGCGCGCTCGGCGGCGTTCTTGAAGACGTGTATCGCGTCGTAGGTCACAAAGCCCATGTACATCGGCTTGCTCGGCGGGTCATCGGCGTCGCCGTACGCCTCCATGTACGCCTCCGTGAACGGGACCGTCTTCGACGTGATGTCGGTGACACCCGCCGCGCCGGACTGTGTCGTCGTCTCGTAAGCCGCCGCGCCTTCGGTGAGCTGGTAGTACGCCGGCAGCATCGACGCGACGTGCACTCCCTCGATGCCGAACTCGTACTCGCCCTGTGCCCAGCGGGCCGCCATCGGCCCGCCGTTGATGTGTGCGAAGAAGCGGAACATCGCGTCCGCGCCCGCCGCGTCCACATCGTCAAGCACCGACCCGAAAGAGGTAGTATCCGTTGCCAGCCCGTTCACCATCGGCACGTCCAAGTCCGCCTCCTTCAGCAGGTCGACCAGCCGGTTCCGGAACACCGTCGTCCACTCCGCGTCGTCGGCGACGACGGCAAACGTGTTCCACCCGTGGCGGTCCGAGAGGTGGCTGGCGTACTGGCTGATGACCTCCGCCTGGAAGTGGGAGTTCACCGGCCCGACCCGGAACGTGTTCTTGTAGCGCTCGTAGTCGGACGCGACGAACTCCGTGACGGTACTCGGCGCGGCGGAGCCGGTGACCAGAAACGGCGTGTTGAACTCCGACACGAGGTCCATAATAGACTGAGTCACCTCGCTGGAGAACGTGCCGACGATGGCGTCGACTTCCTCCTGTCGGACCAACTCGCCTGCGACGGTGCGCGCCTCGGACGGCGACGCCCGCGTGTCCTTCGTAACGAGTTCGACGGTCTGGTCGGCGATACCACCGTCGTCGTTGATTTCGGCGACCGCCATCTCCGCCGACCGCTTCGAGCCAACGCCGAGCGGGTTGTTCAGCGGTGCGAGGTGGCCGATGGTGACTGTCTCGGCGATGCCACCACCTCCATCGGGGTTCTCCCCACCACCGCCGCCGTCACCGCTGCAGCCGGCGAACAGTCCGAGTGCCGCGCTCGCCCCGGCCGCTCTGATGAATGACCGCCGACCGATGCTGTTGGTATATGCTGTGCTCCTGTCGCTGGGTGTGCTCGTTGGGTCTGCCATGGTCTACCCTCGGTGGGTGGTACCACGTTCCAAACCATACACATTAAAGATGCGGGAGAATTCGACCAAATCTATATTTGGGTGGCCGTCACACATCGAATATGGCGTTTAGCTTGACGGCCGAGCAGACGGCAGTCCGAGAAGCGGTGCGCGAATTCGGCGAGAACGAAATCGAGCCGCTCGGAAAGGAATGCGATAGGGAGAAACGCTACCCGGCGGAACTGATGGAGCAGGCGGCACAGTACGACCTCATCGCGCCGGAAGTCCCCGAGAAGTACGGCGGCGCGGGGATGGACAGCCTCACTGGCGTCGTCGTCACCGAGGAACTCTGGCGGGCCGACCCGGGCATCGGGAGCGCCATCGGCTCCCGTGGCTTCGGGTCGAGCATGATTCAGAAGTACGGCGACGAGTGGATGAAAGAGAAGTGGCTGCCGAAGATTACCAGCGGCGAGTCGGCGTGTGCCAGCGCCATCAGCGAACCCGCCCACGGCTCGAACGTGGCTGGTATCGAGACCTACGCCGAACGCGACAGCGACGGCTGGGTCCTTAACGGCAATAAGATGTGGATTACGAACGGAACTGTCGCCGACGTGATGGTCGTGATGGCCAAGACTGACCCCGACGCCGGCCACGAGGGCATCAGCGCGTTCCTCGTGCCGACGGACACCGACGGCCTGCAGGCCGAGAAAATCGACAACAAGCTCGGCATCCGCGCGTCAGATCTGGCCGAAATCATCATCGACGACGTTCGCGTGCCCGAGGAGAACCTCATCGGAGAAGCGGGCGCTGGCTTCTACCAACTGATGGACTTCTTCGCGAGCGGGCGGGCAAACGTAGCCGCGCAAGCCGTCGGCACCGCTCAGGCCGCCATCGACGACTCTATCGAGTACGCGAACGAGCGCGAGCAGTTCGGCCAGCCGATCAGCGAGTTCCAGGCCATCGAACACAAGGTTGCGGAGATGGCCACCAACGTCGAGGCTGCGCGGTCGCTTACCTATCGTGCCGCCAGCGCCATCGATTCGGGCAACCTCGATGTGGCGACAAAGCTGACCAGCATGGCAAAGCTGTTCGCCAGCGAACACGCCGTCGACGTGGCCGACGAGGCGATTCAGGTCCATGGTGGGGCCGGCTACGTCACCGACCACAACGTCGAGCGGTACTATCGGGATGCCCGAATCACCAAGATATACGAGGGGACCAGCGAGATACAGAAGAACATCATCGCCGACCGCGTGCTGTGAGGCCACGATAGACGGACTGCCGACGCTGCCACTGATTCGACAGTCGGCCTACCGCCGGAGCGTCAGGAACTCGGCCGAAAAGACAGCGTCGTCGGCCTGATTCACGGCGGTGACTTCGGTTCGGACGACGCCCGTCGCAACCGGGTGGTCCCGCCGTTCGGTGTCGACAATCTCGGCCTCGACGTGAATGGTCTCTCCCAGGAACACCGGCTTGATGAACCGAAGCCGGTCGATACCGTAGAACGCGACCATGTGCCGCTTTTCGGCCTCGTCACGGGCCTGCCACAGGAGGCCAGTGACGACTGAAAACACCAGCGCGCCGTGGGCGATACGCTCGCCGTACCCCGAGTCGGCCATCCGCTCGGCGTTCGTGTGGAGGTGATTGAAATCCCCGCTGACACCCGCGAAGTTGACCACGTCGGCCTCGGTGATGGTCCGTCCCGAGGTGGTGAAGCTATCGCCAACATCGACCGTGTCGAACTCGCCGGCCATCTTACCGGCTCCCGCAGGTGCTCGTGGGACAGCGCTTCGGTTGCTGGTCGAGTCGCCACTGCCGCGTTCGCACCCGCTGGCCCCGGGACTGCAGTCTGCTACTGTTGCTGGACATACACATCGTCACCGTGTCCCGCACCGGTGTTAATGCTACCGGGGCTCGCCGGTTACTCTCGGCACTGCCACAGGGAGACGTAGCGGTTACAGGCTGCTCTGACTGTTCAACTATATTCAACGGAACCCGGCAGAGAGCACGCAGGACGTAGCTTTATTGCGGATGCCCGAGATGTCTGATGCGATGTCAAAGCCACACACGGAGCGGTTTCGCCTGGAGAATCAGCGGGCGATTATCACGGGTGCATCGAGCGGCATCGGCCGGGCAATCGCAGAGGAGTTCGCGGCCGACGGGGCCGACGTGGTTGTCTGCTCGCGCGAGCAGGACAACGTCGGACCGGTGGCCGACGAAATCAACGATAGCGACCGGCCCGGTGAGGCGGTCGCTATCGAATGCGACGTGACAGACCGCGAGGCCGTCGAGGCGCTGGTGGAAGCGACCGTCGACGAGTTCGGCGGACTGGACGTGCTCGTGAACAACGCCGGCGCGAGCTTCATGTCTGGGTTCGACGACATCAGCGAGAACGGCTGGAAAACCATCGTCGACATCAACCTTCACGGGACCTACCACTGCACACAGGCGGCCGGGGACGCGCTGGCCGCGGACGGCGGTGGGACGGTCATCAATCTCTCCAGCGTCGCCGGGGAACAGGGCGCGCCGTATATGAGCCACTACGGGGCTGCCAAGGCCGGCGTCAGCAATCTCACGTCCACGCTGTCGGCGGAGTGGGCTGACCGAGACATCCGAATCAACTGCATCGCGCCGGGGTTCGTCGCCACGCCGGGCGTGGAGTCACAGATGGGCGTCAGCGCCGACAACATCGACCGTGAGGCCGTCGAGCGGCGTATCGGCCTCTCGGAGGAAATCGCCGACATCGCGCTGTTCCTTGCCAGCCCGGCGTCGTCGTACATCGTCGGTCAGACCATCACCGCCGCCGGCGTCCCACGGCTCGAAGAGACGCCTGACATCTGAGCGCTGGGAGTTCCAGTACCGACGGTCGAAGCCGCAGTTTCACTCCAAGACGCCAAGCCAGTCCGGCAGCTCTCGGAGGTCGTCGAAGGCGATATCCACGGCGGGTCCGTCCTCGGCTCCGTAGGCGACCGTCCACAACCCGGCCCGTGTCCCGCCGTCCATATCGTGCTCGTAGCGGTCACCGACCATCACGGCCTGTGCCGGTTCGACCCCGGCCTTCCCGAGCGCCGTTTCGAACATCGCCGGGTCAGGCTTGGTTCGACCGACGGCCTCCGAAGCGGTGTACGAATCCATCGCGTCCCAGACGCCGAAGGTCCGCAACAGTTCCTTGCCCTCGTCGTCGTCTACATCGCTGATGACGCCCTGATGGAGCGGCGCGTCTGCCAAGTCCTCGATGGCCGCGACGGCGTCGGGGTTGGGCTCGACCTGTTCGGTACGGATTTCCTGAAACAGTGCTTCCCACTCGGTTTTCTCGGGACTGACTGTCAGAATCTCATCGATTGCCCGCCGGTAGCCCTCGCGGGCTGGCCGGAACGCTGTCCCTTCGCGTTCACCGAAGTACGTTCCGAGGACATCCCGCCATTGTTCGAGGGCCGCGTCGGAATCCCCAGTCGCCGGGTACTCGGCACACAGGCGGTCGACAAACTCGCGGTGGGCCGCCCGGACGGACGCCATCCGAAGGATGACGCCCCCGATGTCCCAGAAGACGGCCTCAACGTCTGGACTCTCGCTCACGGCAGCGGCTTGGACTGGCCCGGGTATGAAACTACCGCCGACGCCCGGCGTCTCCCGGATGCGTCGCGGTGGGCGTGTCGGAGCACAGCGCCGGGAAATAAACAACCGACCACGCGTTCGCTGTGCTCCAACACTTATGATGTCGACGTGCGAGAACGAGAATGTGCCATGATATCGTTCACCGATTCCGAGGCCGCGACTGCGCTCGCCGAGCGTGCCCGAGCGTTGATGGACGAGGTCGTCATTCCGCGGGAGCGAGAACTCGCGGGCGGGACGGCCATCTCCGATGCAACAGTCCGCGACCTCCGCGCTGCCGCACGGGAGTACGACGTGTACGCCCCACAGATTCCTGAAGAGCACGGTGGGATGGGCTATGACTTCCGGGACGTGTTGCCGACGTTCGAAGAAGCCGGTCGGAGTCTGCTCGGTCCACTTGCGATGCGCGTCGACGCGCCCGACGAGGGGAATATGCACCTGCTGGAGATGCAAGGGACTGACCTCCAGAAATCGGAGTACCTCGACCCGCTCGTCGAGGGTGAGATTCAGTCGGGCTTTGCGATGACCGAGCCGATGCAGGGCGCGGGCTCTGACCCGAAGATGATACGCACCACGGCACAGAAGGAGGGTGACGAGTGGGTCATCGACGGCCACAAGTGGTGGACGACCGGTGGCGTCGACGCCGACATCCTGCTCGTCTTTGCCCGGACGGACGAGGACGTGCATCCGTATGAAGGGTGTTCAGTGTTCATCGTCCCGGCCGACGCCGACGGCGTGGACATCGTTCGGAACGTCCCGCATATGGGCAGCCAGGGTGACCCGAAGGGCCACGCCGAAATCGAGTTCAACGGCGTTCGCGTCCCCGAAGAACACCTGCTGGGCGAGGAAGGCAACGGCTTCCAGCACGTCCAGCAACGGCTCGGCCCGGCGCGGCTCACCCACTGCATGCGTTTCTCGGGGATGGCCGAACGGGCGCTGTCCATCGCCAAGGCCTACACCACCGAACGGCAGGCCTTCGGCGACTCCGTGGCCGACAAACAGCACGTCCGCTTTGAAATCGCCGAACAGGAGACACAGATTCAGGCCGCGCGGGCGCTGGTCCGGGCCGCCGCAGACGCCATCGCCGCCGGGCAGGAGGCCCGCGTCGAGGTGTCGATGAGCAAGGTGTTCGCCGCCCGGGCGACACAGGACGCCATCGACACCGCGGTCCAGTTCTGTGGCGGCAACGGCATCGGCCGGGACCTCCCGCTGGCGGATTTCTACGAACTGGTCAGGACGTTCCGCATCGTCGACGGGGCCGACGAGGTCCATCTTCGGACCATCGCCCGCGAGGCGTTCGAGGACGTGGACAGCGACGAGTTGGAGCCAGTCCGTCGCTACCGCGAGTAGGGCAGAGCCGTCAGCGGCAACGGCCGCTACTCTCCCTCGAACTCCGGTTCGCGGTCGGCTGCAAAGGCCGCCGTCCCTTCCGCTACGTCGTCAGTGGTCAACAGGAGCGCAAAGGCCTGGCTCTCCATTTCGAGGCCGGCGTCGAGACTCTCGTCGGCCCCCTCGTTCATCACGCGCTTGGCCTTCCGCAGGGCAATCGGCGGCCCTGAAACGAGGTCATCGACGAACTCCCCGACCACGTCATCGAACTCGTCGGCGTCGACGGCCCGGTTGATGAGTCCCCAGTCGGCCGCCCGCTCGGCGGAGATGTGCTCGCCGCGGAACACGAGTTCCTTCGCCCGGGCGTCGGTCAACATTCGGATCGCGCGCTGGGTCCCGCCGCCGCCGGGTAGCAGGCCGAGCGTGATTTCGGGGAAGCCGAACTCCGAGTCGGTCGTCGCCAGCCGGAGGTCACAGGCGAGGGCAAGCTCCAGGCCCGCCCCGAGACAGTAGCCGTCGATGCGCGCCAGCGTCGGTCGGGGATACTCGGCGACCGTCGTGAACACGTCCGTCGGCTCCGATGTCTGTGCGGGGTCGCGGTCCGCAAAGCCGGAGATGTCGGCCCCGGCAGAGAAGGCGCGGTCGCCGGCCCCTTCGAACACGACGGCCCGGACTTCGTCATCATCGACCGACGAGAGCAGGTCAACAACCTCGTCCGCGAGGGTTTCGCTGATAGCGTTCATCCGCGACGGGCGGTCGAGTTCCACTTCCAGCAGGCCATCGTCGTCGAGTTCCCAGTTGATGGTGTGGTAGTCGCCCAGGCCGTCGCCGGTGTCGTACTCGTGGAAGCCCCGGCCCGCTTCCGTGCCGGTGTGGCCGGCCTCGACGAGTTCGACGAGGTAGTCGGCCGGCTCGTAGCGGTCGTCACTGTGTTCGTCGGAGAGCGCTCGGAGTTTTTCGAGGATGGTGTCGAGACCGATGTCGTCGGCCCGCCGGCAGGTTCCCTCGGGGAAGCCCGCGCCGAGTTGCATCCCCGTGTCGATGGCCTCCGCCGTCGCCACGTCGTCGCCGACGAGCTTTGCGGCCTCGTTCGCCATCACTGCCTCGACGCGGCGGTGATCGAACCCCTCGCTGTCTTCAGGGACGTAGTCCGAGCCGTCCCCGTCGTCGTAGTCGTAGTAGCCCTCGCCGGTCTTGCGGCCAAGGTTCCCGTTCTCGACTTTCTCCGCCATGATGGGCGGGACCGGCCTCCCGGCCTCCGTCCGGACGTGGTAGCCGATGTCGATGCCGGTCAGGTCGCCGAGTTCGAACGGGCCCATCGGGTAGCCCCGCTCGTGGACCATCGCGGCATCGGCCTGCCGGATGGTCGCCTCGCCCGCCGAGACCATCCAGGCCGGCTCGCTCATGAACGGCCCGAGGACGGAGTTGACGACAAACCCACGCACGTCCTTGCGGACGTATATCGGCGTCTTGCCGAGCGATTCGATGAACTCGTAGCCGCGCTGGGCTGTCTCGTCGGTCGTTGCCTTGCCGTAGATGACTTCGACGAGGTCCATCTTCACCGGCGGATTGAAGAAGTGCAGACCCAGCACCGATTCCGGCCGCTCCGTCGCTGCGGCAATCTCTGTAATGGACAGCGAGGAGCTGTTCGTCGCCAACAGTGCATCCGCGGGCGCTGCGGCGTCGACGGACTCGAAGATGTCCTGTTTCACCGAGAGCTGTTCCGGGCCGGCCTCGATGACCAGATCCGCGTCGCTCACTGCCGCCTCAAGATCGGTCGTCGTCGCGACCCGCGCCGCCACGTCGTCGGGGTCCTCGTCGAGTCGTCCCTTCTCGGCGAGCTTTTCGAGCGACCACTCGATTTCGTCGTAGCCGTCTTCGACGATGGCTGCATCGATGTCACGCAGCACGACATCGTAGCCGGCGATTGCCGCGACCTCGGCGATGCCGTGGCCCATCGTTCCCGCACCGAGCACTGCAACTGTCGCTATCTCTGGCTGGTCAGCTCGCATACGTGTAGTGTCTGTTGCAACACATATCAATCATCCCCATAGTATCGACTGTGTCTCGTGGGACGACGAGGATTATTCCCAGCCAGAAAGCCCGGTGGGCTGTGTATGAAGACTCCGATGCCATCTACGGGGACTTCGACACGAAAATCGGCGCTTATTTTGTCTCTGTTAGAGCGGTTCGTCGCCCTCAATAATCCGAACCGCACGGTTGGCCAGCGCGGGGACGCGGTCCTCCATCAGCGGGTAGAACGGGTCGTCGGCGTTGCCCTCCAGATAGCGGCGGTAGAACATCTCACCAAGGGCGGCGAGCTTGTACACGGCGAGCGTCCGATAGAACCGCTCGTGTTCAAACGTCAGGCCGGTCTGGGCTTCCCAGCGGTCAACCAGGTCCGTCCGGGTCAGGTAGCCCGGTGCTTCGATGAACTCCATGGCGAGGTCGGGGATCTCCGGCTCGGGGTCCTTGGCGTCGCGCCAGTACGAGAGCAGCCAGCCGAGGTCGGCCCGCGGGTCACCCAGCGTCGCCATCTCCCAGTCGAAGACGGCGGCGAGCTCCGGGTCGTCACCGGGGCCGAACATCACGTTATCGAGCTTGTAATCGCCATGCACCAGTGTCTTGGGGTGGTCGTCAGGGCACTCGTCCTGTAACCACGAGCCAACCCGCTCCAGTTCAGGGATGGTGCGGGATTCGGCTGTCCGCTCGAACGCCCAGGCCAGCTGTTTCCCCCAGCGTGCGACCTGCCGCTTCGCATACCCGTCCGCACGGCCGAGGTCGGATAGGCCGACGGCTGTGGGATCTACCTCGTGGATGGCCGCGAGGGTGTCGACCAGCTCGGTGCCGACTGCCGCCCGGGCGTCGTCGCTCCCGAAGCGCGCCGGCTCGTCGTCTCGGATGACGGTCCCCTCGACGCGGGCCATGACGTAGAAATCGCTGCCGATTATCGTCTGGTCGTCACAGGCCGTCACCGTCGGCGGGACCGGGACGGCTGTGTCCTGCAGCGCGTCGATGACGCGATACTCCCGCAACACGTCGTGGGCTGTCTCGGCGGTCTGGCCCGGCGGGGGCCGCCTGACGACCAGCTCTCGGTCGCCCCAGGTGACAAACAGCGTCTCGTTGGAGTGGCCCTGCTCGTGGCGCGCAACGTCGAATGTCTCGGCCGGGCCTATTTCCCTTGTGAGAAATTCTTCGAGTGCACTTTCGTCGACCAGCCGCTGGTAGTAGTCGCTGCTGTGTTCAGTCATAGTGTCTGATTTGGCTCCGTGTCATGAAAAACTGCGGGTCGTGTCACCGTCCGACGAACTCCGGTCGGCGGTCGGTCAGGAACGCCTCGACACCCTCCTCGTGGTCGGCCGTCTCGAAGACGATGCCCTGTGCCGTCGCCTCGTCGCGCTGGGCGCGGTCGAAGGACTTCTCCAGCCCGTCCTGAATCAGTCGCTTCGAGTGTCGGAGGGCAACGGTCGGCCCATTGGCGATACGGCTGACGGTCGCCTCGACTTCGGACTCGAACGACTCGGCGTCGTAGACGTGGTTGAACAGGCCCAGTTCTGCGGCTCGCCTGGCATCCAGAATCTCGCCGGTGAACACCAGCTCCTTTGCGACGTTCGTCCCAACGACTCGCGGGAGCAGGTACGACGTGCCGGCGTCGACGCTGAGGCCGACCTGCCGGAACACGAAACCGATGCTGGCCGACTCGCTCGCCAGCTGGATGTCACAGGCGATAGCGAGGTTCGCGCCGGCCCCGACGGCCGACCCGTCGACCTTTGCGACGGTCGGGACCGGCAGTGCGACGACTCTGGCGATGGTGTCGCGGGTCCGACGAGCCAGTTCGCTGACGGCGTCGTCGGTCGGGTCGTCGTTCGTGAGCCGCTCGCTCATTCCCTCGATGTCGCCGCCGGCCGAGAACGACTCGCCGGTGCCCTCGATGACGACACACCGAACACCGGACGCAGTCTCGATGGTATCGAGGTGGCGCTCCAAGGCGTCGTATACGGGCTGTGTGAGTGCGTTCCGCGTTTCCGGTTCGTTCAGCGTCAGCGTGGCGATGCCGTCGGTGATGGAGAGCAGTACGGACTCGCTCACTGGATATCACTCCGTTGTCGCTGCATGGGGTCGCTTCACATGGTTCCGGTATAAATTTACCGCTGGTTCACAGTTTCAGACAGCGCTGGCCACGAACTGTGGGTGGCACGTCGAGGGTTACCACAGCGAGCAGGGCTAGTTTTAACATATCGGTGTGTGTTGACACGGAGTATGCCAGGTGGTGCACCACTCAACCTCCGGTCATTCCTGTGGCGTGGCGAAAACGTGTTCCCCGACAGCGAGATCGTCTCGCGGACACATCAGGGGATTCACCGATACACAATAGCGGAGTACGCCGAGCGCGTGCGGAAGCTGGCTTCGGCCCTCGAACAGGCAGGTATCGAACGTGGCGACAGAGTCGGGACGTTCGCCTGGAACAACCACTGGCATCAGGAGGCCTACTACGGCGTCGCCTGCATGGGCGCACAGGTCCACATGATTAACCTCCTCCTGCCCGACGAGCATATTCAACACATTGTAGCCGACGCCGAGGACGAAATCCTCATCGTCGACCCCGTCATGCTGGAAAAGCTGGAAGGGGCCTACGACGAGGAGGCCTTTGATTCCGTCGAGCAGTACATCGTGATGGGTGACACCGTCCCCGAAACGTCGCTGGAGCCGGTCGTCGACTACGAATCGTTCATCGCCGACGGCGACCCCGATTACTCCTTCCCGCAACTGCCCGAGGACCAGCCGGCGGGGATGTGCTACACGTCCGGGACAACAGGCAAGCCGAAAGGCGTCGAGTACACCCAGAAGATGTACTGGACACAGGTCATGGCGCTGATGACCAGTCAGGCCGGTATCAAGACCGACGACGTGGAACTGACGTACGTCCCGATGTTCCACGTCAGCGGCTGGTGTCGCCCGTTCACGACTATCGCTGCCGGAGCCAAGACGGTCCTCCCGGGGCCGAACCCGTCGGCCGAGGACCTGGCGAAGCTCATCGAGGAAGAGGACGTGACCGTCTCCGCCGCGGTCCCGACCGTGTTCATGGACCTGCTAGAGTACGCCCGTGACACCGACGTGGACTTCTCCTCGGTTCGGTACTTCACCAGCGGCGGGTCCGCGACGCCGCGGTCGCTGATGGAAGACTACAAGCAGGAGTTCGATGTGGACCTCATCTCCGGCTACGGCATGACCGAAACGTCACCGGTCACGCACGCCTACGAACCCAAGCCCGGAATGACCGATCTGCCGGAGGAGGAGCTGTTCGACCTGCGGAGCCACTCCGCGGGGCTTCCGATTGCCGGGCTGGAGTTCAAAGTCGTCAACACCGACGGCGAGGAAGTACCCTGGGACGGCGAGTCGCTGGGCGAACTCTGGATGCGTGGCCCGTGGGTCACACAGGAGTACTACAACGCCCCCGACGCAACCGAACAGGCCGTCACCGACGACGGCTGGTTCAAGACCGGTGACATTGTCCGGGTGAGTCCGGAGGGGTACGTCGACGTAGTCGACCGGATGGACGACCTCGTCAAGAGCGGCGGCGAGTGGATCGCCAGCGTCGAGGTCGAAAACGCGGTTATGGGTCACGACGAGGTCGTCGAAGCCGCCGTTGTCCCTGTCCCCCACGAACGGTGGGACGAACGCCCCGCCGCGTTCGTCGTCACACGCGATGCTGTGTCCGACGAAGCCGCGCTCCGGCAGGAAATCAAAGACCTCGTCGCCGAGTCGTATCCGTCGTGGTGGGTCCCCGACGCCATTCGTCTGGTCGACGGGATCCCCAAGGGTGCGACCGGGAAGTTCTCCAAGCAGACGCTCCGTGACGAGTACGTCGACGAGTCGGTCATCGAAACCGTCGCCGAGAACGCTCCGGCGACGTAACTCGGCCATACCGTGGCAGAGCCTTCTGGCTGTCAGGTATCGTTTCGACGGCGGCGTTCTCGATACCGTGCAGCCACCGCCACTGAGCCAGCCACAACAGGTCTGCCCGTGGATAGGTATTTATGATAGTCCTGTGACTATTGTGGTATGCGAGCAGCTGTCATTGAGGAGCACGGCGAACCGCTCACGATTCAGGATGTGCCCTATCCGGAGCCCCAGCCGGACCAGGTCGTCATCGAGACAGAAGCCTGTGGAGTCTGCCGGAGCGACTGGCACGCTTGGCAGGGGGACTGGGAGTGGTTCGGCATCCAGACCGGACCGGGGCAGATTCTGGGCCACGAGCCGGCCGGCGTCGTCGCCGACGTGGGCGCGGACGTCGAACAGTTCTCTGAAGGGGACCGCGTCACAGTTCCGTTCCACCTCGGGGACGGGTCGTGTCAGTACTGCCAGCGCGGGCACGCGAACATCTGCGAGACGTCGATGCCGCTTGGCTTCCTCGAGGCCGCGCCGGGGGCGTTTGCCGAGGCGTTCCCTGTCCGTGAAGCCGATTTCAACTGCGTTACGCTGCCAGACGCGGTCGACTTCACCGAGATGGCCGGGCTCGGCTGTCGGTTCATGACGGCGTACCACGCGCTGACCGACCGGGCGACCCTCAGGCCGGGCGACGCCGTCGCGATTCACGGCTGTGGCGGCGTTGGGCTCTCGGCAGTCCATATCGCCGATGCGCTCGGGGCCGAACCGATTGCGGTCGACGTCCAGGACCGCAAACTCGACCGGGCGCGGGACCTCGGCGCGGCGGCGACAATCAACGCTGCCGAGGCGGACAACGTCCCCGGTGAGGTTCACGCAGTCACGGACGGCGGGGCCGATGTGGCAATCGACGCGCTGGGTATCGCGGAGACGTGTCGCAACGCTGTTGGCTCGCTGGGCAAGCAGGGCACCCACGTGCAGGTCGGGCTCACGACTGACGATGAGGCCGGGGAAATCCCGCTTCCGGTGGATACGATGACCCTGCAGGAAATCGACTTCCACGGCTCCTACGGGATGCCGCCGGTTCGCTACGACGAACTGTTCCGGCTCATCGACGCCGGGACGCTCGACCCCTCTCAGATCGTCGGGGAGACGCTCGCACTCGAAGACGTGCCGGCCACTCTCTCGTCGATGGGTGAGTACGAGACGGTCGGCATCCCCGTTATCGACGAGTTCTGAGACACGCCGGCACTGCTCCGTGGTCGCTGATACCTACGAACGATTTGCTGTCAGCCACTCGACAGCGAAGTCCACCATCGGCTGTTGTGCGAGGAGTTTCGACTCGCCGACGCCGACAGTCCCCGTCTCGACGGCGCTGGGGTGTGCACGCTCGAATGCATCGCCGCAGGCCTGAAAATCCGTATCGGTGAGTTCGATGTCCGTCCACTGGCGCCATTCGCGCTCGCCCTCAGCAAGTACGGCACTGGCGTGTTTTGTCGTGTCGGCGTCGATATCGGCGCGGTACTCAGCGAGGTGCAGCGAGGTGTTTGTCGCATGTGAGGTTCCAAGAAACAGGACTCTCCCGGCACGGTCGTAGACCGCTGACAGCGGTGAGGCTTCCCCGAGCGAGTAGTCGTAGGCGTGCCCGCCAGCGATGGCCTCGGCGTCGGTCCCCCATGCGGCGAATGAATGCTGTGGGTGGTCGCTCCGGTGGACAGCTGGATACGTGCGAAAACACTCGGCGATTGCACCCATTCCCTGCGTTGGCGTCACTGCTGGTCGGTACGGTGGGAACTGCTCGCGAATTGTGTCGGCCCACGAGTCTGGGACTGGTGGGTTCCCCATATTATCGGGGTCCCTGTTGCCGGGTGAGTGCGTTGGCATCACTACCGTCCCGCTTTCGGTGACGACACGCTGCAGGGCGTCTACCACCGCTGGTGCGCCACCACAGACCCATCCCAGCTCGGACAGCGACCCGTGGACCAGTACTGTTTCCCCGCGTTCGAGACCCAGCGTCCGGAGGTCATGTGCTATCGAATCCACGGTGACCGGTTCCGCTGAACGGTCGCTTGGTCGCGGCGTATCCATAGGCGATGCTAGCCGAAAGCGGGCATAAGTTTCGTGTTCCCGGAGACACCGAGCCGCTGTTGTGGGTTACTGCCGTGGCCCCGAATCGACTGGCTTAGAGCAGCTGGTAGTCGCGCTCCTCGTGCTGGACGGAAATCCACTTGGTCTCGGTCAGTTCGTCCATGATCCACTCGCCGTTGTACCGGCCGAGGCCGGAGTTCTTCATCCCGCCGAACGGGGCGTTGGGTTCGTCCTGAATCGGGTGGTCGTTGACGTGGACCATCCCGGCGTCGATCTGGTCAGCGATGGACCGACCGTGTTCGACATCACTGCTGTACACGCCCGCGGCGAGGCCGTACTCGGTGTCGTTTGCGAGTTCCACAGCTTCCTCGTCGGACTCGAACGGGATGACCGGAGCGACGGGACCGAAGTGCTCGTTACAGGCCGCGGACATATCGTTGGTACACTCCGAGAGGACGGTCGGTTCGAGGAACAGGTCCTCGACCTCGCCGCCCGTTTCCAGCGTCGCGCCGGCGTCGACGGTCTGCTCGATGAACGAGGTGAGCTGCTCGACCTGACTCTCGTTGATTATCGGACCGAACTCCACGTCTTCGTCAAGCGGATTTCCGATAGTCAGCGACTCCGCGTGCTCGACGAGCTTCTCGACGTACTCGTCGTAGACGTCCTCGTGGACGAGGTGGCGATTAATCGAGATACACACCTGTCCCTGATGGCCGAAGGCACCGACGGAGCCGGCCTTTGCGGCTGCCTCGATATCGGCGTCCTCGGTGACGACGAACGGTCCGTTCCCACCGAGTTCAAGCGCCGGGAGCGCGAGCGCGTCCCCGGCCTGACTGGCCACAGACCTGCCGACTGCCGTCGACCCAGTGAATGACATCACGCGGGCGGTCGGATGGCCGGCCATCCGGTCGCCGATGTCGGAGCCGTGGCCCGTGACGACGTTGACGACGCCGTCCGGGAGACCGGCTTCCTCGGCAATGTCGGCCAGCAGGAGCCCGCCGGTAATCGGCGTGTCCGTCGCGGGCTTGATGACGACAGTGTTCCCCAGCGCGAGCGCGGGGCCGAGCGCCCGTGTCGTGAGGTGCAGCGGGAA
The DNA here is from genome assembly GCF_000011085.1 of Haloarcula marismortui ATCC 43049. Taxonomy (NCBI): domain Archaea; kingdom Methanobacteriati; phylum Methanobacteriota; class Halobacteria; order Halobacteriales; family Haloarculaceae; genus Haloarcula; species Haloarcula marismortui. Next base: position 1,769,528 of record NC_006396.1, on the reverse strand, counting down.
GTTCCACGGGGAAATAATCCCGACGACGCCAGCGGGCTCGCGGACGATGTGATGGTCCTTGTCCTCGTGATACATCGAATCGCGGACCTCCTCTTCCGGCGGGACCATCTCCAGAGCGCTCTGGAAGTCCGCCATGGCGAAGTTGGCCTCGGCAGTCGCTTTGGCCTGAACACTGCCCGACTCCGTCGCGAGCAGTTCGACGATCTCGTCGAGTCGTTCCTGCATCACCCCGATCATCGCCTGAACGTACTCGTTGCGTTCCTCGCGCGACAGCGCCGCCCAGTCGGACTGGGCCGCCTCGGCGGCCTGATAGGCATCGTTGACATCGCCTTCCGTTCCAGCGGGTACCGCCGCGATTTCATCGCCTGTCGCGGGGTTCGTCACCGGAATCGTCTCAGATGTGCCAGCGTCTCTCCATTCACCGTCGATGTACAGTCGGTCCCACGCCGTCTGGCTATCTGGTTGTGACATTCCATAGTATCGACAGCGCCACGGACTTTTAGCACTTTGGCAGCAGGCAAACGCTTAATTGAACCCCGGCCACAGGTCCTATATGATCGATTACCTCGGTCTCGAAGGCGACCTCGGCGAGGAAGAGCGGATGGTCCGTGACACAGCCCGGGACTTCGTCGAGAACGAAGTCAAGCCGGATGTCGGGCAGCACTGGATCGACGGCACGTTCCCGACGGACCTCATCACCGAGATGGGCGAACTCGGGTTCTACGCCCCGAACCTCGATGGGTACGGCCTCCCGGGGCTCAGTGAGACGGCGTACGGCCTTCTGCTGCAGGAACTGGAGGCTGGCGACAGCGGCCTGCGCTCGATGGCCAGCGTACAGGGTGCGCTCGTCATGTACCCGATTCACGCCTACGGTAGCGACGCCCAGAAGGAGGAATGGCTGCCGGCGCTCGGCAGCGGCGAGCGGGTGGGCTGTTTTGGTTTGACCGAGCCCGAACACGGATCGAACCCGTCGGCGATGGAGACGACGGCCGAGCGCGACGCTGACGGCTACGTCCTGAACGGCTCGAAGACATGGATCACGAACGCGCCTATCAGCGACCTCGCAGTGGTCTGGGCCAAGGTCACGTCCGCCGACGGCGACCCCGTGCGAGGCTTCCTCGTCGAAACGGACCGCGACGGCGTGACGACGAACAAGATTGACGAAAAGCTCTCGCTACGAGCATCGATTACCGGCGAAATCAGCCTGCAGAACGCCCACGTCCCCGAGGAGAACGTTCTGCCGGGCGTCGAGGGAATGAAGGGGCCGCTGTCCTGTCTCACGCAGGCCCGCTACGGCATCGCCTGGGGGACGGTCGGGGCCGCGATGGACTGTTTCGAGACCGCCCACGAGTACGCCACCGACCGCGAGCAGTTCGGCAAACCGATCGCCGGCTATCAGCTCCAGCAGGAGAAGCTCGCGGAGATGGCGACCCAGATATCGCTGGGCCAGTTGCTCGCCCACCGGCTTGCCGACCTGAAGGAACGCGGTGACCTCCGCCCGGAACAGGTGTCGATGGCAAAACGCAACAACGCGCGGATGGCCCGCGAGCAGTCACGGGTGGCCCGCGAGATGCTTGGCGGCAACGGCATCACGGCTGATTACTCCCCGATGCGGCACCTGACGAACCTCGAAACCGTCTACACCTACGAGGGGACGCACGACATTCACTCGCTCATTATCGGGCACGATCTGACCGGCATCCCGGCCTTCGAGTAGGGACTGTCCGACATATTCCGGTATGCGGAACGACCGGGCCGGCGTGAACCAGCACTTCTCAATCGTACGTGAGGTCGATCTTCAGCTCGCTGGCCTTCCGTGCCAGCAAGTCGGGATACGTTGATTCGATATCCGTCTGGCTCACTCGGCCGCTCGGGCCGAAGACGCTCAGCGCGCCGATGAGGTCGTCCTCGTGGTTGTACACCGGGACACCTGCCGCACGCAGGCCATCCATGTGTTCGGACATATTGGTCGCATAGCCCTGCTCGCGGACCTGTTCGAGTTCCTCGAACAGCGCGTCCCGGTCGGTGATCGTGTTCGCCGTCAGTCCGTCAAGGGGCGTGGTTTCGACGAACTCCTCGATGCGTTCGTCAGCCCACTCCGCGAGAATGGCTTTCCCTGCGGCGAGCGCGTGCAGTGGCCGGCGTTTGCCGATCATCGTGTCGCTCTGGAGCGGATTCCGGCCGCCGGCCCGGTGCAGGTACACGCCCTCGAACCCCTCCTCGACCAGAAACAGGGCTCGCTCGTCGGTCTCTATCGCCAACTCGATGACTTTCTGCTTGGCGACGAGATAGCCCGGCCGCCGTATCCGCGGCGGTTCGCTGAGTTGCAGAAACCGCAGTGAGAGCCGGTACTCCCCGTCCTCCTCGACGAGATAGTCCATGTCGTGCAGCGTCTTGAGGTGCCGATACACCGTACTCTTTGCTAGACCTGTCTCCGCCCGGATGTCCGCGATTGTCGCGCCTCCCGCGTCCCGAATCAGCGCTAGAATCTCGAACGACGTCCGGGTCGTCGATACCTCGGACGTTCCGTTCTTGTTTTCGAGCATACGGAGTTGTGACCGCTTAGTGACATCAACGTTTCGCATAATCGACCATGATGGTCTGACAGCTCGAACGCAATCAGTAGCCGTCCGCTGCTCGATTCCGCGACCGAACAGAACCTAACTTCTATTATCTCGCCGGAGCCAAGACAAGGTATGCCACAACTCAGCGAAGACGCCATCGAACAGCTCCGGGCTCAGTTCGACCGACAACTCGAGGTCGGACTGCACCACGGCGCACAGCTGGCGGTGTACATCGACGGCGACCTCGTCGTCGACTTCGCCGGCGGTTCTACGGGCCCCGACGGCGACGAAACGACGCCCGAGACGCGTCACGTACTGTTCTCCTGTACGAAGCCGTTCGCCGGCGTCGGCCTGCACCAGCTCGTCGAGCAGGGCGAACTCGACTACGACGACCGGGTCGTCGAGCACTGGCCGGAGTTTGCCGACGACGGCACGCAGAAAGCATCCATTACAGTCCGGCAGGTACTCAGCCACACCGCCGGCCTCCCCTTCGGTGAGTTCGACGAACAGTACGAAAGCTGGGGCGACTGGGACGCTGTCGTCGCGGCGATGGAGGACATCGAACCTGTGTTCGAGCCCGGAACGACGCCAGCGTATCACGTCATCAACTACGGCTGGCTGGTCGGCGAACTCATCCGCCGCTGTAGCGGCCAGCCGGTCGAGGAGTACGTCGCGGAGCACGTGTTCGAGCCGCTGGGGATGGACCACACCGGTATCGGTCTGCGGGATGACGAGTCCGACGACGTGGCGACTCTGGCCGGCTACGAAGCGTTCGAGCGGTGTCACGACGTCGAAGAAGGGCTCGAGGACCCTGCCGCATACGCCGGAGCGTTCAATCAGGAAGCGACTCATCGGGCAGTGATCCCCGCGGCTAACGGCATCGGTACGGCACGGGACATGGCCCGGTTCTACGCCTGTCTCGCCAACGGCGGGTCACTGGACGGGACGCAACTGCTGACCGAAGCGACCGTTGATGAGGCGACCACGACTCACGCCGAAACCGAGTCCGACGGCACGCTGTCGCGCCCGGCCCGCTACGGCCTTGGCGTCTGGACCGGCGGGCTCGCCGCCGACATGTTCGGGGCCGCTAGCAAAGAGCGGATGTTCGGCCACGCCGGCCTCGGGAGTTCCTTTGGATGGGGCGACCCTGAACTGAACGTCGGGTTCGCGCTCGTCACGAACGGTATCCGCGACGAGTCCTTCGAACACGCCGCTCGCGTCGGCCAGCTTTCCGACGCCGTCCGGCTGTTGTTGCAGGACTGACTGCGCCGGTCTGGGGGTTGCCGTCGTAGGCATTCCTGATCGTTCGGGTCGATGTCCGTATCCCCGGTCACCATAGAGCTGGGCGACCCCGGTTTTTGTATGGCTCGGCACTGATCCTCCGATATGAACTTCCCCGACCGAGGCGACGTGGACGCCCTCATTGACCCACAACCGCTTCCGGACTTCGCTCGTGTCCAGTACGAGCCAGAGACAGCCGCCGTTGACGACCCGTCTGCCGCGGCGCGGACCGAACTCGACCGGCTCGACTTCGACGGGCTGGAACCCGGTGCGACTGTCGCCGTCGCCGTCGGCAGCCGCGGCATCCACCGTATCGACGACATCGTCGAGACTGTCGTTGCGGATATCCGTGATCGGGGCTTCGAGCCGGTCGTCGTCCCGGCGATGGGGAGCCACGGCGGGGCAACGCCCGAGGGCCAGCGCGAAGTGCTGGAGAGCCTGGGTATCACGGAGTCGCGCCTTGATGCCCCCATCGACGCCCGGATGGACACTGCACAGGTCGACACCGTTACTGTCGGTGACACCGAGTTTCCGGTCCACGTCTCGACGGCGGCACAGGAAGCGGATGCCGTGGTCGTCGTGAACCGGGTGAAACCCCATACCAACTACAGCGGCCGCATCGAGAGTGGTCTGATGAAGATGACCGTCGTCGGGCTGGGCAAGCAACACGGCGCGAAGGCGTTCCACTCGACAGCCATCAAGGAGGGGTACGTGGAGACGCTGGAAGCTGCACTCCCGGTTGTTGGGTCGGCACTGCCGCTGGTCGGCGGCGTGGCGCTGGTCGAGAACTTCCACGAGGAGACGGCCCACGTCGAGGCGATTCCAGCGGGCTCGTTCACCGACCGTGAGCCAGCGCTGCTGGAACAGGCCTACGACGAGATGGCGACGCTCCCGGTCGACGACATCGACCTGCTCGTCGTCGACGAGCTCGGCAAGGACGTCTCCGGCGCGGGAATGGACACGAACGTCATCGGCCGCTACCGCGTCCTCAACGCGCCGGACCCCGACGAGCCGTCGATCAAGCTGCTGTACGCCCGCGGGCTCACCGAGGCGACGAAGGGCAACGGCAACGGCATCGGGCTGGCCGACATCACCCGACAGGCTGCCCTCGACCAGCTGGACCTGCAGAAGACGTACGCGAATGCACTCACCAGCGGGTCGACGGCGAAGGCGAAGCTCCCCCTCGTTGCGCCGGACGACGAGTTTGCTATCCGGACGGCGCTGTCCGCGCTCGGCGGCTACGATCCTGACACTGTCCGCATCGTCTGGATACAGACCACACAGGACCTCTCGACGCTCCACGTCTCCGAGCCGCTTGTCGATGAGCTGCCAGCCGCCGCCGAAGTCACCGATCTCGAGTCGCTTGCGTTTAGCGACGGGACAGCGTCGTTTACCCGGGAGTGACCCATCGGTATCGGCGGCCCCGTCATGCCGCTGAAACAATTTCTAACAACTGTACATCCGTTTCTCTGACCGGCTGTGTCGCTGTGCTCCGCTGTGGCTCAGACCGGACTGCAATCCGTACCAGTGTGAGAGCTAAAGCAGGGATGGATACTGAATTTCCACGCCGATACTGTGTCATAACAAACTTGTATATACTATGTGTGTGCACATAGAACCTATATCTCAGTAAAAGCTGTCTTCTGAATACATTAGCGAGCGTTAAGATGCTAAAGCTCAAAATAAGATTTCAAATCCCGAGAAAAGAGATGTATATCCTATTGGTGTAAGCCTGGCAGTAGATACCCAGTCTGAAAACACGGTCGTCTCCAGCCGGCAGCCGGCGATATCATCGGAGTCCGCCCGCGACAGCGCAAGCAGTGCATCCGGTGTTTAGCTTATCGCTGCCGTTGTGCTCCAGCCGGCTTCCGGCAGGGAACGAACGTCCAGATTCCGCGTCCAGCCATCGCGATGTCCACCCCTGTTGCCGAGAGCGCTCAGCGAGTTCTCGCGTTGCCGCGAGATTATGATGTCGTCGTCTCCGGCACGCGCTCGGCGACGACTTCGATAGGATGGGGCGGAATCTCGTCGACGCCGTCGCGGTCACCCAGCTGCGAGCGGCAGGAGCCGCCCGGAGCAACGACACGGTCGCCATCGCTTTCTTCGACCTTGTCGAACAGCAGCCGCCCGATCGTTTTCGAGAGGTCGTAGTGCTCGTCGTGGTAGCCGAAGCTTCCGGCCATGCCACAGCACGTCGAGTCCAGCGGGTCAACCTCGTAGCCGACGCGGCGCATGACGCCGACGGCGTGGTGGTCCTTGTTGGTCCCCTTCTGGTTACAGTGGCCGTGGTAGCTGACCGCGCCGGCAGCTCCCAGTGAGCGGTCCTCGACCGGCAGCGCGTCGTCGAGTCGGAACGTGTCGAGGTATTCCAGTACGCCGTAGGCGCTGTCGGCCACCTGCGACACTGCCGACCCGTCGAGTAAGTCCAGATATTCGTCCTGGAACATCACGGCGTCGGAGGGCTCGACGAAGACGATGTCCCACCCCTCTGTGACGCGGTCCGCCAGCCGGTCCGTGTTCGTCTCGGCTCGGTCGCGGGCCACGTCCAGCATTCCGGTGGAGTACGCCGCTCGTCCGGACGGCGCGGTGTTGTCCGGAATGGTGACGTGGACGCCTGCGGCTTCCAGCGTTTCGACGGCGGCCTTGCCGGCCGTCGGGTACGAGTAGTTCGTGTACGTATCGGGGAACAGCAGGACTTTGCGGTCGGCTTCGGCCCGCGAGACAGTCGAGCCACCGCGTGCATCGAACCAGTCTTGGAGTGTCTCCCGGCTGAAGGTGGGGAGTTCGCGCTCCGGCGCGATGCCGAACAGTTTCTGCATAACGGCCCGCGCGCCCGGAATGTCTGTCGCCCAGTTCGAAATCGGTGCCAGCGCCGACCCGAGCTTCGAGGCAGTGTCGATGTTAGCAAACAGGCGTTCCCGGAGGCTGGCCCCCTCCGCTTCGTGGTGCTGGTGTTTCAGCTCGGTCTTGAGTTTCGCCATATCGACGCCGGTCGGGCAGTCGCTCTTGCAGCCCTTGCAGCCGACACAGAGGTCGAGCACTTCCTCCTGGAAGCGGTCGGAGTGAATCTCGTCTTCGTCTAGGTCGCCACTAATAGCCGACCGGAGGAGGTTCGCGCGGCCCCGCGTCGTCTGGACCTCCTCCTCCGAGGCGCGGTATGTCGGACACATCACGTCTCCGTCGGTCTGGCGGCAGGTCCCACAGCCGTTACACAGTTCGACGAGCTCCGAGAAGCCGCCTTCGTCCTCGAAGTCCAGCGTCGTCTGTGGCTCCAGAGACTGGTAGTCGGGCCCGTACCGGAGGTTCTCGCGCATGTCCGCACCGACCCCTCGGTCGGCATCAGGGCCGATATCCGCCGGCCCGTCGCGGTAGACGACGTTGCCCGGGTGCATCCACCACTGCGGATCGAAGGCCGTCTTGACCTGTTTGAACGCATCCCAGAGCGTCTCGCCGTACATCTTGGGCGTGAACTCCGTTCGGGCCATCCCGTCGCCGTGCTCACCGGAGAACGACCCATTGTGTTCGAGCACGAGGTCGGTCACGTCGTCGGTGATGGAGTGCATGTCTTCGATACCGGATTCCTCCTTCAGGTTGAGAATCGGGCGGATGTGGAGTGTTCCGGAGCCGGCGTGGGCGAAGTACGCGGCCGAGGTGTCGTGGTCGGCCAGCACCTCCTCGAACTTCTCGACGTACTCGGCCAGTTCGGCGGGCGGGACCGTCGCGTCCTCGATGAACGGGTACGGTTTGGGGTCGCCGTCCATGGACATCAGGAGCGGAATCGCGGCTTTGCGGAGCTTCCAGAGGTCAGCCTGGTCGGCGTCGGTGTAGGCTTCCACCACGTCAAAGGCCGCTCCGTTATCGAGGAACCGTTCGTTGGTCCGCGCGATGGCCGCCTCGAAGTCATCGTGCAATTCCGAGTCGTATTCGAGCATCAACGCCGCGGCCGCTCGGTCCGGAATCGGGTCGACGTACTCGGCGTAGCCGTCGGAGCCGGCTGCGAGCCTGAACATCTCGTCGTCCATCAACTCGACCGCGCTGACATCGTAGTCAAGCGCGACCGGGACAGCCCGCATCGCATCGGGAAGCGTGTCAAAGCAGTACAGCGCCAGCGCGGTCTCCTCGGGGACGGTCACCAGCGAAAGTTCGGCTTCGACAATGACCCCGAGGGTCCCCTCGCTCCCGACAAACAGCTTCGCGAGGTTCAGCACGCGCTCGCCGTCGTCGTTTTCGTAGATAACGCGGTCGAGGTTGTAGCCAGACACCCGGCGCTTGAGGTCAGGGTAGCGGTCCTCGATTTCGTTGGCGTTCTCCTCGACGACTTCGCGGACCGTCTGATAGATGTCGGCCTCGCGGTCGTCCTTGCTCACGATATCGTCCCACTCCGGTGAGTCGATAACGACCTCCCGGGCGTGGATGAGCGAGCCGTCAGAGAGGACAGCTTTCACTGCATCGGTGTAGGCATCGGTGATGCCGTACCTGACGGAGTGTGCGCCGGTAGAGTTGTTTCCGATGCCGCCGCCCACCGAGGCGCGGTTCGACGACGCCGGGTCCGGCGCGAACTTGAGACCGTAGTTGGCCAGCGTGTCGTCTAAGTCGTCCTGCACCACACCGGGCTGGATGTGCGCCGTCTGCTCGTCCGGCCGAATATCGAGGATATCGTCCATGTGCCGGGACATGTCCAGAACGACACAGCCCGGGCCGACGGTCTGCCCGGCGAGCGACGACCCGGTCCCGCGGGGCAGTATCGGAACGCCGTGGCTCGTCGCAACCTCGACAGCCGCCCGCACGTCGTCGATATCCGTCGGATACACGACCCCTGCCGGTTCGGCACGGTAGATGCTCCCGTCCGTTGCGTACAGAATCCGGGCGTATTCGTCGAACTCAACCCCACCTGTGACGCGTGCACGGAGCGCTTCCGCTAGATCCCGATACGCGTCGACATCCGGTCGATTCAGGTCCAGTTCCTGTGCTGACCAGATGTCCTCGACATTTTCGATCGCCATACGAGCATTCAGGAGTAATAATCATTAAAGTCTGTGGCATGCGGTCACAATTCGCTTTACGTAGCCCGCCAGCTATTTGACGCAGGGCACTGGAAGCGATGTATGGGCAATGCAAGCATCCTTCATATGTGCCTGAACGTGGCCGACGCCACAGCATCGATCGCGTTCTACGAGCAGTTCGGCTTCGAGGAGTCCTGGCAGTTCACCACGCCCGACGGCGAGACGACGAACTACTACGTGGCCGACGACAGCGGCGTCGAACTGCAACTGGCAGAAACGGACGGGGAGACGAGCTTCGAGATGGGGTCCGGCTGGGACCATCTCGCTCTCGGCGTGGACGACGTCGACGCAACGGTCGACCGCATCGACCACCACGGCGTCGTCAAAGAGCCCGGCCCACAGCCGGAGGCCGGCGCGTACACGGCCTTCGTCGCGGACCCCGACGGTCACCACGTCGAACTCATCGAACCGCTGGAAGACTGAATCGCGCCCACGGCGTTTCGAGTGACGAAACGGTACGTATCCGTCAGTTCCCGACGGCCGTGGCGCGTTCGACGATGTCAGCGCCGTACATCTCCGCCAGTTCCTCGTGCTGGTCCGGCCGGTGCTCGTACACGTCCTGGAACAGCGTAATTGGCGTCTGGGCGGCCTGATAGGTCGCTTCGTCCCACATCCGGTCCTTGCTGATGTCGACTTCGACGCCGTTGATGACCAGCGTGGCGGCCTGAGTCATCGCGATGGCTCCCTTGCCGGCCTCCTTCGCGGCCTCGAATTCCTCCATCGAGTCGACGATGTCGGTCATGCTGGGGATGTACGCGGTGCGGTCGAGCAGTTCCTCGGTGAGTTCGTCCTCGTCCAGTTCCAGCCGGTCACCGCCCGCCTGCAGAACATAGCCGCCGTCGCTGACCTCCTCAAGCGAGAGGTCGTCGCCGTCGTACACCTGCTTGCCGTCCTGTGCCTCGAGTTCGACCTCCTGACCGCCGGCTTCGAGGAGCCAGCTCCCAGTCTTCGGCGGGAGCGGAGCAGTGTTCGCCTCCACGACTTGCCCCGGCGTCAGCGACCAGATGCCAGTCATCCCCTTCGCGCGGTTGTCCTTCATCCGCTCGCGGTACCCCTCGACGTCGCGGATATCGTCGTAGGGGCCGTCGACGGCGATAAGGCCGGCGGCGCTGGCACCGCGGGAGGTGTTGTGGCGCAGTTCCGGCCACGGCGGGAGTTCGCCGGTAGGCGTCATCGCGCGCATATCCTTCGTGTAGTCGACCTCGCCGTCGACGAGCAGGAACATACGTTCGAGGTTGTTCGAGGGCTTGCCCATCTCCTCGCGCAGGTCGCCCATCGCCAGTTCGGCCTCGCCGCTCTCGACGATGACCGACATGGAGAGGCTACCCTCTTCGAGCCCGTGCTCGTGCTCGATGATGGTGAAGAACTCGTCGGCCTTCTTCCAGTCGTCGATGTCGCCGACTTCCGGAATGACGAAGCCGTCGATGTGTTCGACCGCGCCGTTCTCAGGGTCCGTGATCTCCAGCATCTGCTGGAAGCCTTTGTAGCGGGTCGCCGGGGACTCGCGGTGCCAGACGACGCGCGGGTGGATCTCACCGGGGAACTCAGCGCCCTGGTTGGCGACGACGTCGATGATGTTCTCGACACCCTCGGCGCGCATATTCGGTGCCGTCGCGTCCTCGTTATCCGGGACCCAGACATCCGGGGCCTGCAGGCCGCGGAGCTGGCCGGCGCTTCGCAGCATCTTCGCGGAATCCTCCTCACCGTCCACCGCTGTCGGCGAGGTAAAGAACGTTCTGACGAACTCGCGGTCGTAGTGTCGCGTCACACTCATAACTCATCTCAAAAAACCCAACGGAGCCGCTTAAATCTACCGTCCACCATCGACCGAATCATCAACGAGAGCGGTCGCTCCACCGTCTCTCAGTAGATTCGAAAATACGAAATACATATTCTATGTTACCTTTCATTACTTCTCCGTTCGGACGACACAACGGTCAACGGCGTACACTGGTCTCTCGGTATCTCGTGGCCGTCCGGTCGCCACATTAGGGAGCCCCCGGCGACTTCAACCGGTGGTTTCGCGCCAGTGACCCGATTTTCCGTTTCGTCTTTTCGAATACCTGTGCCGGTCGAAAAGCTCGATGACGCACACTTTGCCGTACGTGTCGCCCCGGAAGCTACCGCAGAGCGGTTGTCACAGTCGATACGGCAATTTTATTCGAGCGGCGGCAGAACTAATGACTAATGACACGGGCAAAAACGGACTCGGTCCGGGCGACGCAGACTTCGCTGGCGGTACTCTCGGGTATCAAAGACCTCGGTGGGAGTGCGACGCTGGTCGAACTCGCTGACTCGCTGGAGCCGGCCAAGAGCACGATATATAAACACCTGGTGACGCTGGAAGACGAAGGACTTGTCGTCGAACGGGACGGCGAGTACCGAATCGGGCTCCGGTGGCTGGAGTTCGGCGGCATGGCACAGCGCTATGACGGAATCTACGAAGTCGCAAAGCCCGAGGTCAGACGGATGGCCGTCGAGACCGGCGAACTGGCGAACCTGATGATCGAAGAGCAGGGCTACGGCATCTACATCCACACGACCAGCGGCGACCAGGCAGTCGCGCTCGATACGCGCCTCGGGAAGCGCATCCACCTCCATAAGACCGCCATCGGCAAAGCGCTCCTGTCGAGTTTCGATGACGAGCGGGTCGCAGAAATCATCGAAACTCGCGGGCTGCCGGCCGAGACGGACAACACTATCACAGACCGCGAGACGCTGTTCGCGGAACTGGAGACGATCCGAGAACGCGGCGTCGCCGACGACACCGAGGAGCGGGTTGACGGCACCGGGTGTGTCGGGGTTCCTATCGATACCGGTGACCGCCGCGAGGCCGCCATCAGCATCACCGCGCCCATCAACCGGTTGCAATCGCCGGGCCGCAAGGCACAACTCATCGACACGGTACAACAGGCTGCTAACGTCATTGAGGTCAATCTGGCCCACGAGTAACCACTCTGTCTATCGTCAGGTCAACCGAGTTCCGTTGCCGACACCTGGCCGATACCGGTCGAATCTAATACTCGTACAGCTGTTATTCAACAGCCGAGTCCCCGTCCCGTGGTGGACAGGTCGGACTGCATCAGAGAAGGACACTCCGCTCCAGATATATCCATACAACCTCAGATTCTGACTATTGTAGCCCTGAATAGTGTCTTACAGCCTATTTTGTGGAGAGAAATTTACCAGATAAGACCAGATAGCTAAAAATAGACTTTTATAGGTGTAATATGGGTACAGAAATAGACTCAGACTGTAAATTGGCTATAAAACTCGAGTAAAGATTTTGAGCGCTGAAATGAGATGCATATCTGCCAGATATATCTATCTATCAACACGCATCGGTGTCATTTGTCGCTACCCAGAGTCCTAAACAGAGTTGCTGGAAGACCACCGGCTGGTGTTGTGACTGGACTGTCCTTGTGAGGAGCGAACGATTATGGGTACCACAGACTCACGGCGAGGATACCGAAGTACGTTGTGAGCCCCCAGCACGCCGCAGCGACGACGATTGGTCCCAGAAGGACTGCGAACCCGCCAGCAACACCCAGAAGCGCGACAGCCGAAGCCGTCCGCACGCCGCGGCGCTCCCACAGCGACGCCACAGGTGTGTCGAGCACAAACAGCGCTTCGACACCTAGTGCGCCGATTACCCCGACAGCGACGGCGGATTCGGCCCAGAGCATGTCGAGTGCGCCGGCCCGGCGCAGATACGCGACGAGCACCAGTCCACAGAGCAGCGCAAACCCGGCATCGCGTCGGTAGTCGGGCACAAAGGTGGTACACGCCGTAGTCAGAAAGCGGTGCTGCCGGCGGCGGGACGCTCGCGGCTACCCCAAGTACAAAGACACTGTCAATCGCAGTGAACCTATGCACCATCCTGGACCGCCGCGGTTCGTGGCGACGGGTGACGAGGTCGAACTCGCGCCCCGCGACCCGGACCCGTCGGCGACCTACACGTGGCGACTGACGCAGGCACCAAAGGAATCAACGGTATCGCTCGGCGACGACCCGGTCGAGCACCTCGTCCCCGACGCGCCGGGCAGATACGTCATCCGACTCACTGCACCCGACGGCGAACACGACCTCACCGTGCGCGCGTTTCCAGGGAGACTCCAGCCGAGTGGCACACACACGTCCGGCCGCTCTGGCGGTCATAGCGGCGTCTCCAGCGGTCGAAGTGGCTCAGGTCACAGCGGGAGCGGCGAGTACACCTCGGCAAGGGACAGCGGCGACGAAGACGGTGGCGGCGGGCAGCCCCGCCTGACGTTGCGACCGGAGATCGAGGGCGACGAAGCCGTCGTTCGAGCGGACTGCAGCCCCCACCCGGAGGGGACCGAGACGGCCGGCGACCTCACCGTCGAGTTCCTGCTGGATGACCGTGACGACATCGACGCCGACGCGGTGACCCGCGATGGAACGGCCCTCCGGATTCCGCTGGACGCGCTTCCGGACCGCGCTCGCATCCACGCCGTTGCCATCGGAGACCACGGCTACAGCGTGCCCGACGCCGTCGAGTTTAGCCGCGACGGGGGCGGCATCGAGACCGTGACGAGCGGCGACGGGGTCGCTGCCAGTCGACCGTACGACGCGCCGGCCTGGGCTGAGGACGCTGTCATCTACGAGATCTACGTCCGCACGTTCGCCGGCGAGAGCGACGCCTCGCCTTTCGACGCGATCATCGACCGGCTGGACTACCTCGACTCGCTCGGCGTCGACGCCATCTGGCTCACGCCGGTGTTACAGAACGACCACGCGCCCCACGGTTACAACATCACTGACTTCTTCGAAATCGCGTCGGATCTGGGCACCCGCGCGGATTACGAGCGGTTCATTGAGGCGGCCCACGACCGCGGGTTCAAGGTCCTGTTCGACCTTGTGTGTAACCACTCGGCGCGGACCCACCCCTACTTCGAGTCCGCCGTGGAAGGACCGGACGCCGACTACCGGGAGTGGTACGAGTGGCGAAGTGACACCGAACCGGAGACGTACTTCGAGTGGGAACACATCGCGAACTTCAATTTCGACCACCTGCCGGTCCGCCGACACCTGCTCGATGCGGTCGCCCAGTGGGCCGAACTGGTCGACGGGTTCCGCTGTGATATGGCCTGGGCCGTCCCGAACGGCTTCTGGCGTGAGATCCACGATTACTGCAAGGACCGCGACAGCGAGTTCTTGCTACTGGACGAGACCATCCCGTACATCCCCGACTTTCAGGCCGGGCTGTTTGACATGCACTTCGACTCGACGACCTACGCCGCGCTCCGGCAGGTCGGGGACGGCGGCGATGCTGAAGCCGTCCTCAGTGCCATCGAGGGGCGGGCGGAGATCGGCTTCCCGGAGCACGCGTCGTTCATGCTGTACGCGGAGAACCACGACGAGACGCGGTACATCGTCGACTACGGGCGGGACGCCGCCGAGGCCGCCGCGGGGGCGCTGTTCACGCTCCCGGGCGCGCCGTTGCTGTACGCCGGGCAGGAGTTCGGCCAGCGCGGCCGGCGCGACGACCTCGCGTGGGACCACGCTGACAAGGCGCTCCAGTCGTTCGTCAGCGACCTTTCGGCAACCAGACACGACCAGCCGGCGTTGTCGGCGGATGCGGACCTCGTCCGAATCCCGTACGAGGTCCGGGACGGCCCGTCCGACCGTGTCGTCGCGTACGCACGGGCGACTGACGAGGACGCGGCCGTCGTAGTACTCAACTTCGGCAGCGAGCCGACGACGGTCAGGCTCCCGGCCGGGACTGACGATACCGACCTCGTCTCCGGGGAGCACCGTGGGGCTGCTGGTGACGGAGGCGCGACCGTGACCGTCGATAGTGTGAGCGTGTTTCCGGCTGACGAGAGTGACCTGAGCCAGTAGTCCGCGCTGGTGGGTCCGTTCAGCAGTACCAGCTTCGCTCTTCGGCGATATGCAGCCACGCCCTTCGAAGTATCACTAATTTGTCCGAACCACAGGAGTTTATAGAGATTGGTCTGCTTTGATGTGTATGCGGCTTTCGACAGCGCTCAACGAATACAAACGGACTCGTCATGAGCGCTTTCCAGAGGAGCGCAGGACTGTTTCAGGCTCTTTCTCCGGGCACGGTGACCGACTCGTACACGTCGGCGAAGACGGCACGCTGAAGGACTACTCCGATTCGCTCTCCGGGCTTTCCGGTATCGACCGCTCCCGACTCGGGGTTATGCTTGGGGACGAAACACGGTGGTTCAGTGACCTGGAGACGATCAGACAGCACTACTACCGCGAGACGCGGCTCGTCGAGACCGAATACGACGCAGGGTCGTTCACGGTCCACCAGTACGACCTGACGCTGGGGCGGGCACACGTCACACACGTCGCGATGCGCGGGGCTGTGCCTCAGAACGCCAAACTCGTAGCGTTCGTCACACTGGCCCCCGACAGTAGCGACAGCGGCGTCGGCTCGCTGATTCACGAGGACGCCGGACCCGACAACTCGCGGGTGCTTGAAGTGTACCACCGGCGAGAACACGATTACCTCGCCTCGTCGACCGGGCTGGACGCCGTCGCCGGACAGCGACCGGAACGCCTCGCCGAGATACTCGAGGACAGCCCGATCGAGTTCCCGCGGTCGGAGCCGGTCGAGCGACGCGACCAGACCCGACTCACCGGCGACTTCCTCGTGACTGCGCCGCTTGACCGGTCCGGGCGCAGCAAGGACACGACGCTCGTCAGTCAGCTCTCGAACCACGACGAGGTCGACCGGGAGACGGCACTGCTCGATCTCGCTGACTGCGTGACGGAGCATACGACGTCTGACGACCTTCGGCAGGCTGGACGGGAGCGAACGCGCATCGACGTGGCCGAATCCATGCCACGCTCGGACTTGATACGGATGGACCTGCGGGTGCTCGACTTGCTGTCCTCGCCGACCGGCGGCCGCATCGCTGCCCCGGAGTTCGACCCGTTCTACTCGAACTCCGGCGGCTACGGGTACGTCTGGTTCCGCGATGACGCCTCGGTCTCCCGGCATCTGCTCGAAGCCGGCGACCGACTTGATATCGATACCGTAGAGATGTTGACCGAGAGCGCCGCGTTCCTCTGTGACAGCCAGCTTTCCGACGGGCGGTGGCCCCACCGCGTCTGGGCCGACACCGGGGCTATCGCGCCGGGCTGGGCCAACGCCAGAGTCGAGCACAACGCCGAATCGCCGGAGTATCAGGCCGACCAGACTGCGACCGTCACCGCCTTCCTCGCGACACTGTTGCGAACACACCGCAGCAAGATGGACGCCGAACTGACGGCGATGGTTCGGGAAACTATCCAGACAGCCGTCGATACGCTCATCGAAGACATCGCGGCCAACGACCTGCCCGAGCCGTGTCAGAACGTCTGGGAGGACTCAATTGGACAGTTCACGCACACTACTGCGACGTTCATCGAGGCCTTCGCTGCGGTGGGCCGTGCCCCGATGCCCGAATCGGTCTGTGAGCAGAGTCTGGCGGCAGCCGACCGGTTGCTAGACGGGCTGGATACGCTCTGGGACAGTGATCTGGGCGTGTATGTGATGGGGCTGACAAACGGAACGCCGGACCACCGCATCGACGCTGCAGGGCTCCACCTCGCGGACGCGCTCCAGGAGTACGACAGCGTCGAGCGGACGGCGCTCTCTGACCAGCACCTCACACGTCTGGCCGACCATGTGAGCACGACGCTCGACACGCTCTTCCGGAACCCCACCGAGAGCCGGGTCGCGGGACTGGCCCGCTACGAGGGTGACCGCTGGCGGACCGGCCATCAGGACAGCGAGAAGGTCTGGACCGTCACGACGGCGATGGGAGCACTCGCCGCCGCTCGCGTCGGCGATATGCTGAACGACCGCGACGAGCGCGGCGACGCCTACCTCGACCGTGCGAGCGACCTGTACGAGCTGCTCGAGGAGGACGGACCGCTCACGACCGACGCCGGCTACCTCGCCGAACAGGCCTTCGACGACGGCGCTCTCGACAGCGCGACGCCGCTTGGCTGGTCCCACGCGCTGCGGCTCCACGCGACGGCCCGGCTGGGTGAGCTAAACGCGCTCCCGACGACGTCTGCCGGAACCGAGGGGCCGAGCGAGCGTCCGACGTGGACGACCGGAGAGAAGTACGGCATCGGCACCGTCGCCGACCACGACGAGCAGGACCCCTCGCGCGTCTGGTTCACGCTCACCGAGGGCGCGCTGACGGAGGCCCGCTATCCGCAAGTCGACATGATGAATCTGCGGACGCTGGATTTCCTGGTCCGGTGTACGGACGAGACGGATTATGCCGTCCGGACCCACCGCGAGAACCGACGGACCGACGACAGTGTCAGGCGACGTGTCGAGCCGGTCGACGACGAGGCGCTGCTCTACCGCCACGTTTTCACCGAGACCGGCGACGGCCAGGGTCACGAGTGGACGCTCACCGTCGACTACGCGACTGACCCCGAACACGACGCCATCGTCGCCGATGTGTCGTTCAGCTCAGCGGACGACAAATCCTACGACGTGTTCTCCGTCGCCGACATCGCGCTCACCAGCACGATTACCGAGGACCGCGCTATCAGATACGGCCAGCCCGGGAGCTACCACCTCGTCGGTCGGAACCCCCGCGCCTACACCGACCAGACCGACAACGACCTGCTCGTCGACGAGAACGGCGACGCCTACTCTATCGCCGTGGCGATGGCCGCGGCCGGGCGCTTCGACTGGGCCACCGTTGGCGCGGCCGGTAGCGACCGCCTCGATGGGCTGTACTCCGACGGCGACCTCCCGGACCCGGTCGAATCCATCGACGGGACGAACCTCGTCCTCATCGGTCGGCTGGATTCGGGAACCAGAGTCAGGGACACGGTCGCGCTCGGCTTCGCGCGACAGGCTGACACCGCCGCCGCGCTGGGCGAAGCCGACGGTGCGCTTGACCGCGGCTACGAGACGGTCAGTGCCGAGTACGCTGACAGCTGGGGCGACTTCCTTTCGGACAAGCAGCTCCCGGACTCGGTTGCTGACGACGAAGCGCTGGCGAACCAGTACAGAACAGCGCTGATGACACTTCTAGCTGTGGAGGACAAGACCTACCACGGGGCGTCTATTGCCTCGCCGTCCGTGCCGTGGGGCGAAGCCGTCCACGCCGAGGAGCCAAAGGGCTACGGCTACAACTTCGTCTGGTCGCGTGACCTGTATCAGGTGTTTAGCGTGTTCGACGCCATCGGGTCGCTGGACATCGCAACGGACCAACTGGAGTACATCTACGAGTACCAGCAGGACGACGCCGGCTTCATCCCGCAGAACACCTACGTCAACGGGACGACCCGCTGGGGCGGCGAGCAGATGGACAACATCTCGTTCCCGCAGGTGATGGCCTATCGCCTCGCCGAGAGCGGCGTCGACTTCGAGGATGTCGAGTACAGCTACGAGAACGTCCGGCGGTCGGCCGAGTACGTCGTCCGCCACGGTCCCGAGACCGCACAGGAGCGCTGGGAAGAGGAGGCCGGCTTCTCGCCGTCCTCGATTGCGGCCGAAATCGCGGGGCTCGCGTGTGCGGCGAAGCTCGCACTCGACACCGGCCACGAGGCCGACGCGCTTGTCTGGCTGTCGCTGGCCGACCAGTGGGCGAACAACGTCGAGGCCTGGACCGCGACCGAGACCGGGACCGAGCGCCACACCAACACGCCCTACTACGCGCGGGTCACGCTCGATGGGAACCCCGAGATGGGGCACCTCCGGACACTCGCCAACGACGGCCCGACGCTTGACGAACGCAACATCATCGACGGCGGCTTCCTCGAACTTGTCCGGCTGGGCATCAAGCCCGACGACGACGAAACTATCCGGAACTCGCTCGTCGAAGTCGACGACACGATCAGCGTCGACACGGAGTACGCACCCGGGTTCTACCGGTACAACGGCGACGGCTACGGCGAACGCGGCCGGGACGACCAGGGCGCGCCGTGGACGGTCGAACACAAAGGGAAGGGCCGCCTCTGGCCGCTGCTCACCGGCGAGCGCGCCGAGTACGAACTCCACCGTGACGACCCGGACATCCCGCCGGAGAACGCCCTCCAGATGATGCAGGACGTGGCGAACTCGGGACGGATGATCGCCGAACAGATCTGGGACCGGGGCCACGCGACCGAGTACGACTGGGAGTTCGCCGAAGGAACCGGCTCGGCGACGCCGCTGGCGTGGTCGATGGCCCAGTACGTGCGGCTGGCTCACGGAATCAGCGCCGGCGAGCCAGTCGAAACGCCCGCGTTCGTCGACGACCGCTACCGGGAGCGGCGGGCCCACACGCCCGACCGCAGCCCCGCGCTCCGCGTCGACACGCAGTTCCGCGGGAACGAACTGGTCGTCTCCGGCGAGACGACCGGTGTCTGTGTCGTTGTCAAGACGCCTGCCGACATCACGTACATCCCCGTCGATGACCGTGAATTCGAAGTCGCCGTCGACGTCGACCCCGGTGAGAATCAGGTAATCGTTGCCGCCGCGGACGACGAAGATCTCGTCACTGCCGGGACAACTGTCTGGCAGCTCAACCTCTAGAGCCGCCGACAATTAGTTACCACTTTATAATTCGGGTCTGACTGTGGGATATGGACGCGATAGTTCTAGCTGGCGGCTACGCGACACGGCTGTGGCCTATCACTCGGCGTCGGCCAAAGATGCTCCTCCCGGTCGGCGAAACGACCGTCATCGACGGCGTTCTCCAGTCACTGGAAGACGACGACCGGATCGGGACGACGTACCTCAGCACGAACGAGGCCTTCGCCGACGAGTTTGAGGCCCACATCGACGAGATGGGCTATGAAAAAGTCCAACTCTCCGTCGAGAGTACGGCTGACGAAGACGAGAAGTTCGGCGTCGTCGGCGCGCTCGCGCAACTGATCGACCGCGAGGGCATCGACGACGACCTGTTTGTCATCGGCGGCGACAACCTCATCGGCTTCGACCCCTCGGAGTTTCTGGATTTCTTCGAGGAGCGCGACGGGCCGGCACTCGCCGCCTACGACGTGGGCTCACGGGAGAAAGCCAAGTCCTACGGGCTCGTCGAACTCGACGGCGAGCGCGTCGTCGACTTCCAGGAGAAGCCCGACAACCCCAAGAGCACGCTCGTCTCGATTGCCTGTTACGCCTTCCCGGCCGACTCGCTCCGCTTTGAGGAGTACCTCTCGGGCGACAACAACCCCGACGAACCGGGCTGGTACATCGACTGGCTGCAACAGCAGGAGCCGGTGTCCGCGTTCACGTTCGACGACGTCTGGTTCGACATCGGAACGCCCGACTCGTATTTCGAAACGGTCGAGTGGAAACTCGACGGCGGGTCGCTCATCCACCCCGACGCGACCGTCGAGAACTCCGAGATCGGTGACACCGTCCATGTGATGGCTGGGGCGGAAGTGACCGACAGCAGCCTCGACCGGTCCATCGTCTTCCCGGACGCCGAGGTCCACGACTGTGATATCGACGAAACGATTCTCGGCGAGAACGTCCACGTCGAGGGGTACAACATGTCCGGGTCGCTCATCATCAACCGCTGATGGCTCGCGGCGATGGGGCCACCGTTCGAGTGCAGGACGCGACACGATTCGCCGCCAGCCACCACACCGCTGGCGAAGGACTAAGTGACACAGCGCCGTTTACTCGCCGTACGCAAGCTACTTGACAACATGGCACAACCAGAAACGGAGCCAGTCACGTTCGAGATGACAATCGACGACGGCCGGACCAGAATCGATGTTTCGGGCGACCGCGACACGGCCGTCGTGGTCCGCTCGAAATCGGGCGAGAAAATATACCTGCCACCGGAGGATTTCGACCGCCCGCCGGAAGACAGACAGACACCGTACGACAGCCCCTACCAGTCGGCTGACGGGACCGCTGACAGCCCCTATCGGACGCAAACGGATACGACGTCCGTGACAGGGCTGGAGCCGACTGCCGACGGCTACCTAATCGTTCACCCGGAGCCGGTCACTGACGTTCGCTTCCTCCGGTAAGCGTTCGGTCGTCGTCAGGCTTCGTTCAGAACCTCGTGGTAGAACGCGACGTGCTCGTCAGCGACTTCGCCCCAGGTTCGAACGTCGTACTCGATCGGCGTCGACAGCGATAGCGCGTGCTCGATTCCCTCGGCGATGGAGTCCGAATCGGGCTCGACCTCAATGACACAGTCCTCGTTGAGGAGTTCCGCCGCCCCGCTCTCGCAGGCGACGACGCGCGTCCCGACCGACAGTGCTTCGACGATGGTGATGCCGAACGGTTCCGCAAGCGACGGCGAGACGAACAGGTCGGCGCTGTTGTAGTAGTCCCCAAGTTCCGACTGAGGGAGATACCCCGGGAAGTAGACCCGGTCCTCGACGCCCAGTAGCTCCGCGAACCGTTCGAGCTGTTCGGTGAGGTGGCCTGAGCCGCCGAGTACAAGGCTCACGTCGTCCTGACCGAGCTTCGAGAGCGCGTACAGCAGGTACGACAGCCCCTTCTGGTCGGTGTGTCGACCGACGAAAAACAGCATTTTCCCGTCGATACCGAGCTCCGCTTTGATATCCCGACCCGTCGGCTCCACCGACGAGAACCCGTTGTAGATGACCGTCGAGTCGGCGTCGTACTGCTCGCGAATCCGCCGCTGTGTGAACTTGCTCACCGCGACGACGTGGTCCGAGCGGTTGGCGACCCGCTGCTCTGTTTCGACCTCACGCTGTGGTGGCGTCACGTTGCGGTCCGCCGATAGCGAGTGGAAGGTCGAAATCCACTCCACATCGTGGGACGATTTGGCCCGCGAGCCGGGGTTGTAGCCGAACCAGTCGTTCGTGTGGATGATGTCGGCGTCGGCCGCTTTGTCGGCGAACTCCCCAGCTAGCCGGCCAATACGGGTGATGATGTCACCGCTGCCCGTCGAGACGCCGTGGATGCCGTCGCGGTCCGGCGGCGCGTACTCCGCGGGCAACACCAGTTCGAACTCGATGTCGTCTCTCGGTTCGAGCTGTTCGAACAGCTCCCCGATAGCGGTATCAAGCCCGCCGGTGATGTTGGGTGGGAACCCCCAGCCAAGCATCAGAACGTTCGGTGGCATCTCTGTAACTGACTCTCTCGTCATAGCATCAAATGGATACAATATATATGTTTGCGTACCCCCGCCGCCGCGTCCTGACACGGATACGACGGCGCTCACTGCTCACGGGTCGTTCCTCCCCGCTCGCTTTGCCGAGGGCCGCTCACTTCGTCCGCGCCCCTCGCCCAGAAAAACCCCGCCCATTGAAATGCCTGTCAGGGCAACAGGTGCGTATGCAATTCGAACGGCAGAGTGGCGTGTTTCTCCACCTGACGTCGCTTCCGGGGCCACACGGCATCGGTGACCTCGGTGCTGGCGCGCGGGCGTTCGTCGATTTCCTCGACCGGGCAGACCAGTCGCTGTGGCAGTTCTGTCCGCTCGGTCCGACGGCGAGCATCCACGGGAACTCCCCGTATCAGTCCTCGTCCGCCTTCGCGGGGAACCCCTTGCTCATCGACCTGCGGGACCTCACCGACCGCGGCTATCTCACGGAGGCCGACACTGAACCGCCCGACGACTTCTCAGGACAGCAGGTCAACTACGACCGCGTAACCGAGTTCAAGGAAGCCCGGCTCCGGGACGCGTACGCCGCCTTCGAGGAGAGCGCAAGCGACGCGGACCAGCAGTCGTTTACCAAGTTCTGTGAGCGCGAGGCCGGCTGGCTCGACGACTACGCACTGTTCACGGCACTGAAAGCCGAGTTCGACGATGCCGGCTGGATGGACTGGCCGGACGATATCAGAACGCGCGAGCCAGCGGCCATGGAGCGATATCAGGACGACTTGGCCGACGACATTCGCTATCACAAGTTCGTCCAGTGGTGTTTCGACAGCCAGTGGCAGGCGCTGGCCGACTACGCGGCCGAGCGGGACATCGGCCTCGTGGGCGACCTGCCGATCTACGTCGGTCTCGACTCGGCGGATGTCTGGGCGTATCCCGAGGTGTTCCGACTCGACGACGACCACCACCCTGCAGAGGTGGCCGGCGTGCCGCCCAACCCCGGCGACGACGGCCAGCGGTGGGGGAATCCCGTCTACGACTGGGACGCTCTCCGTGCGAACGACTACGGCTGGTGGGTCGACCGATTCGAGCGGCTGTTTGATCTCGTCGACATCGCCCGCATCGACCACTTCAAAGGCTTCGACGAGTTCTGGTCGATTCCGGCCGAAGCGGACGACCCGGCCGCCGGACAGTGGCGGGACGGCCCCGGCGCGCATTTCTTCGAGACGGTCAGAGACAGGCTCGGCGAACTCCCGTTTTTCGTCGAGGACCTGGGCTTTCTCGACGAGAGTATCGTCGCGCTCCGAGACGAGTTCGGCTTCCCCGGGATGCGCGTGCCGCAGTACGCCGACTGGTGCGAAGAGGGGCACATGTATCAACCGATGCACTACCCGGAGTCCGCCGTCGGCTACACGTCGACCCACGACACGGACACCATCGTCGGCTACTACCGCGACCTCGCGGACCGGCAACGGGACTGTCTCCACTACAATCTCGGCACTGACGGAGATGAAATCAACTGGGACCTCATCGAGGCGGTGTGGAACTCGAACGCAATCGTTGCCATGACCACTATGCAGGACCTGCTCGGCCTCGGTAGTGACACCCGGTTCAACGTTCCCGGCACGGCGACCGGGAACTGGCAGTGGCGGGTGACCGATACGGCGCTTGATGCCGATATTGCCGAGCGACTTCGGCGCGTCACCGACAGAACAATCCGCTGAGTACCCTCAGAACTGCAGGATACCGTCCTCCGTGACGACCGTGTCGAGCAGGCTGGTCGGCGTCGCGTCGTAGCCCGGGTTCCCGATATCGAACCCCTCTGGCGGTTCGAGCATCACGTCAGAACCTTGCCGGAACGTGTTCCTGAAGGTGAAGCCGCTTCCGATGAACTTTGAGGAGGTTCCGACGACGGTCACGGGAACATCCATCTCGTTAGCCGTCGCGGCCAGCGGGAGCGTTCCGATACGGTTGTACACCACGTCGTCGATGAGGCAGTTCATACCGACGAAGACGCGGTCGGCCTCCGAGAGATAGTGGCCAACTGCGCCGTCGACGATGAGCGTCACGTCGGCCCCGTCCCGGTCGGCCAACTGGCGGGCGGTTCGACGGCCAAGGAAATGCGGCCGGGACTCGCTCGCGTACAGGTGGAACTCCTTGCCGTCGTCCAGTGCCGCCATGAGCGTCGCCATCACTGTCGAGGAGTTCTCGTGTGTTACCAGCACATCGCCGTCGTCGATGAGCGTCGCTGCTCGCTCCGCTGCGCGGTCCTTACTGGTCTCGATTTCCGTAACGACCTCGTCGATCGTCTCAAGCAGTCGCTCCTTGGCCGCCGAGACAGAGTCGAGGTCAGCGTCTTTCAGGTCTGTGACGATACGTTGCTGTGTGGTGTATAGCGGCGCGTGCGAGCGGTTTGCCCGCTGGAGTGCGCTGCTGTTGCGCTCGACAACGCGGCAGAAATCCTCGACCGTGTGGCACTCGCGGTCTGTCAGTTCGCGGAGCGCTTTGGCGGCTTTCACGGCGGCAATCGAGGAACTCTGTGTCTCCATTTCCTCGATCTGCCGAACGGTCTCGTTTATCATGAGAGCATGTGCGGCTGCCACCCTTATAACGGTACAGTCAGCCGATAGTCCTCTCTCCCGGTTTGAATCAGGGCAACGATGGGCGTGGTTACGCTGACCCGACCACGTCTTCGTCAGTCGGGCCCTGCCCGTCGAACTCGGCCACGAGCGCGTCCAACTGCGCCGGGTCGTCGACGCTTGGGAGCGTCTGGTCTGCAGTCCGGCAAGCGGCGTCGACGCCGAGGTCGTCACAGACGAGGTCGGCCGTCGCCTCGGCCATCTGCCGGTAAGTGGTCAGTTTGCCGCCGACGATGCTCGCCATGTTGTCGACGCCGTCATCGGCGTGGTCGAGCAAGAAGAAGCCCCGCGAGATGCCGCGGCCGCGCTCGGCCTCGTCGGGCGCGTACAGCGGCCGGACGCCCCACCAGGTCCGGACCTCGGGGGCGTCCGCGACTGAGGGTAGCATCGCCGCACATTCCTCGATGCTCTCTTCGACTTCCCACTGTTCGGTCTCGTACTCGTCCGGGTCACGGACGGGCACGCTTGTCGTTCCGAGGACGGCCTCGCTTTCGTGTGGCACGACGATATCGCCGTCGTCGGGGTCCCGACAGCGGTTGAGCACCGGCCCGAGGTCGTCGTACTCGACCGAGACCATCACACCCCGCGTGGGTTGCATCTCGACGTCGAGGTCGGCCATCGCGGCGAACTCGCCCGCCCAGGCACCGGTCGCGTTGACGACGTAGTCGGCTTCGATGGTGTCCTCGACCGTCCCGCCGACCTGCACGCCGGCCACGTGCCCGTCCTCAACGAGTACGTCTTCGACGGGCGCGTGTGGGTGTATCGTTGCGCCGTGGTCGCGGGCGTCTGCGGCGTTCGCGGCGACGAGCCGCGACGGATAGATGACGGCGTCGGGAACCTCGAACGCGCGCTCGACATCCGATGCGAGGTCAGGGACTCGCTCGCGGGCCGCGTCGGCGTCAAGTGTCTCTACCGGGATGCCGATCTCCTCACAGGCCGCCCGCTTGGTCTCGAAATAATCGGGGTCGTCCCCGGCGAGCTGGACGAACAACCCCCCGGTGTCGCGGATGCAGGCCCCGGCGATTTCCTTGAGTATCCGGTTTTCGGTGATGCACTCCTCGGCACCCACCCGGTCTGCCTCGGCGTAGCGGGCACCGCTGTGCAGCAGTCCGTGCGAGCGCCCGGAGGTGCCACTTGTCAGGCCGTCACGCTCGACGAGTGTCACGTCGATACCACGGAGTGCCAGGTCACGAGCGACGCCAGCGCCGGTCGCGCCACCACCGACGACGAGGACATCCGTCTCAATTGCCATGTGTACGGTTAGGGTAGCTGACGTAAGGGTCCTCCGATACCGGGGGTTTCGGCAACTGTGCGACCCGTTTCAGTGACAGTCCCCTCTCAAACGATGGCGACGCACACGGCTAACAGTGCTACTGTTTCGAGCAACTAACAGCCGGTCTCAGCGGTCAGTACGTCGGCCGTGCGCCCAGTAAAAACAGCAGGGACGGCGTTTCGACCCGACAATCGCTACGTCGTGTCCGACAAGAACAGCGCCCGTTTCAGATATCCTGGCCGGTCGGTCTGATCAGGAGTTCGTTCACGTCCACACGGGCGGGCTGGCTCGTTGCGTACACGATGCCGCGAGCGATGTCGTCGGGGTGGAGCATCGGGAGGTCCATCTCCGCGAACCGCTCCAGCACCTGCTCGTCCGGCACATGTGTTGCGAGTTCCGTATCGACAGCGCCCGGTTCGATAACTGTCGTCCGGATGCCCTCTGACGTTACTTCCTGCCGAACGGCCTCAGTGAACGCGTTCACCCCGAATTTCGTCGCGTTGTAACCGCTCGAATCGGCCGATGCGCGGCGTCCCGCGACAGAAGAGACGTTGACGACGTGGCCGCTCTCCTGCTCTTGCATGACCGGGAGTACCGCGTGGGTGAGGTTCATCAGCCCGAGCAGGTTCACCTCGACCATCTGGCGGAGGTTTGAGCGGTCTGCCCGTTCCAGCGGTTCGAGAAGCATCACGCCGGCGTTGTTGACAAGAATGTCGATGCGACCGTACTCGTCGGTCGTTGCATCGACCAGCGAGTCGATGTCGTCCTCGTCGGTAACGTCGGTCGGTACAACCAGTGCATCCCCGCCGGCCGACTCGATTCGGTCCGCAAGGGCCTCCAGTTCGTCAGCGCGCCGGGCCGCGAGCGCGACACTTGCGCCCGCGTCAGCGAGCGCCTCGGCAGTTGCCTCACCGATTCCCGATGACGCGCCGGTGACAATCGCAACGTCGCCTGCTAGTCGCTGTGTGCTCTGGTCGTCGTCTGTCTCAGATTTATCTGCCATCGTCGTTCAGTAGCTGCGACAGCCACGAGCGTGCTTTGCTTACTGATAAGCCCATTTATATACCGACGAGGAGCCAAAGTCGAACAGGAGAATGGCTACCCCGGCGTTCACGCCGAGAAGGATGTCATTGTGCGAGTGCGTTCCGGAACTGGTCGGGGCCGACCGTCGAACTGATGAGCTGTTTTTCAGCTCGGCGCAGGAGATCGGACGCCGCGGCGGCCGACACATCGAGCTTGTCGGCGAGTTCCGCCGTCGAACACCGACGCGGGGAGTCGTAGTACCCCGCAGAGAGGGCGACGGACATCGCCCGATACTGCCTGTCCGTGAGTCCAAACTGATCGCGCTCGCCAGGATTTTCGGGGTCTGAAGCGATGTTCAGCAGTTCGAGCGGGATGTCGTTGACCGCACACCGGTCCCGTAGCGCACTGAACGCCTCGTAGTCGGAGAACACCTTCTGCTCCCGTATTCCGTCGCTGGTGACCGTCGCGTCCATCGCAACGCCCTCGAACTCTTCCGGGTCGTGTGACGCGATGAGATCCGGTGCGTTGTCGACAACAATCTTGTAGAACCAGCCATCGGCTGTCTGCCCGATCTCCGCCGCATCAGTGATCTGTGGCTGTGCGCCCAGTTCGCGCTCGAACGCGCCGCGGGAGTCAGCGTTGACACTAACTGTAAGCAGCAGTTTTCCGTCTTCGAGGCCGACAGCGTTCGAAATCGAAAGCTCACCGCTCGGAATCGAATCCGCCACGCCAACCAGCGGAAGGGTCTCGTCCGCGAGGAGGATTTCAGCAACGATGGCCATAGCGTCCCATCGGATTCGACGTATAAAGTCGCCAGCATAGCAATTACGACACGCGCTGATAGCACCGCTCCGAGTTCGAAGACGCTCAGTCAGCGCTGGACGCTCTCTCACCTCCCAGCAATCGCTGTAGCTGTTCGATCAGGCCGTTACCCCTTGGATGTCCACGATACACCCGCACGGAATCGAAGCCGGCATAGCCGTGGTCCCCGGATTCGTCTCGCTCCCAGTACAGCCATGCTGTCTCCTCGCCACCGTCGAACCCCATCTCATCGACTGGGAACGTGAGCACGAGTGACGACTGGCCGTCCGCAGCATCGTCGTCCGGCTCCCTGATCTCACCATCGTCGACGGGTCGAGCGCCCTCGCCGTCTTCCAGTACGAGACGCGAGCCGAACCGATAGCGAACGGCCCGCTCAGTGGGGTCGAACGTCTCGCTGTTTCCGTCGTTGGTGACGAACTCCGACTGCTTGACTGCGACGGTGACGGTTTCGTGTTCCGACAGGTCGATGAAGTTCTCCGCGTTCTCGGGCTGGATGTCGATCGCGATCTCAATCGGGAAATGGGCTGCTGCGACGCCGCTCAGGCTCGGAACCGCCGCCGCGGTCACTCCTGCACCAAGTGCTCCTTTGAGGAGCTGTCGGCGCGTGGTGGGTGTCGATTCTGGACTAGCAGTGCTTGTCGCTGGCTGCGTTTCTTTCATCCAGATGACTGATTTGCGGGCGCAATTATGATAATTCTGGTACATATATCGAAAGTCCAAATTTAGGTAGACGACAAGCGGACGCATCCGCGTTTACCACTCTATCTTTGTGATTTTTCAACACTATTTGGCGGTCGACTATATTGCTACTGTAATATGTTAGCAAAGAACCCTCCTTGATCTACACCGACAATCCACATCCTATTCCTCTGGCTCTTATATTTTGACTAAATTACGCAAAATCAAGTCTACAACTTTAAGTATAATGGGTAGTTTAAAAGCGCGTATGACCGCACAGGCTGACACGGAGACTGCACCGGTGGTCCCCACACCGACGCCACCGGATGCCGCCGACGCTTGGTACGCGCCGGACGTTCGCGAGCAAGACGAGGTGTATCCGGGCGTCGTCGTGACTGTTCGACGTGGACGGAGCGGGTTCCGGTACGACGTCCGTGATCCGGTGCTTTCAGCGTCAGAAACCGACGCACTGTCGACCGTCGAGTCACACTTCGCAGGCGCGAACATCGAGCGGCCACGGACGCGTGAGGGGGCCGTAGAGCGAATGAACGGGGGGTTCGACGCGAAACACCGCCGGGTCATCGATCGGTTGGTCGATGCGTCGCCAGCGAGCCGTCGTCGAGTCGAGTACCATGCGCTCTCGTCGCTGGCGTGTTTCGACGACCTGACCCCATACGCGCTGGATTCCCGCATCGACGTCGCCGACGTGACTGACGATGGCGTCGTCGTCCACACTGACGATTACGCTCCGGCGGAGACTGACCTCGGACCGGACCCGGCGTATCTTAACCGGTTCGCGAGCGAGCGTGTCGAGCGCCACACCGTCCGGTTCCAGGGGTTCGAGATTCCCGTCGTCGTCTACCGCGAGCATCTCCTTGGTGCTGACCCGTTCACGACGAAGTACGCGGTTCGAGAGCCTGACCTGCTCCCCGGCGACGAACAACTTATCGAAGTGTGCAAAGAGCGCGTCTGGGAGACCGGCGTCGACGGCGTCGTTCAGGACCGCGTCGATTTCGTCCGGGAGCGCGCCCGCTCGCTACTGGCTCGGCAGCTAACTGTCCGCAACACGACCGAGTGGGTCGACGCCGCCCGCTACCGGCTACGGTCGGCGCTGGCCGAACTCGATCTGGCTGTGCCACCGGTCGACCATCGGTTCGCCGATGACCGCCTCGATGACCTGTTGTACTACGTACTTCGGGACCTGGTCGGCTACGGGAAGCTCACTGTCCCAATCCGGGACCACACGCTAGAGGACATCGAGGCGAACCGGGTCGACGAACGCGTGAAGGTTCTCCCGCGCGCTGACCTCGGCCACGACGGCCGCGTCCCAACCAACCTCGCCTTCGATTCGGAGGCCGCGTTCGTCAACGTCGTCACGCAGTTGGCCGCCGACGATGGCGTTGAACTCAACGCCTCGAACCCGAGCGCGAAGGTCAACATCGACCCCGACGGCGATGGCCTCCACGACGCCGACGACACCATCCGCTGTGCCGTTGCCCTCCCGACTATCAGCGAAGGCGGTCCCCACATCTCTATCCGGAAACAGTCGGGTGATGCGATGACACCGGTCGACCTAGTCCAGCGTGATTCGCTGCCGACGGAACTCGTCGCGCTGCTGTGGCTCCTGTATGAATCTCACGGCGTCGTCCTCTTTTCGGGACCCACCGGAGCCGGCAAAACGACCCTGATGAACGCGCATATGCCCTTTATCCCATATCGGGACCGTCCCATCAGTATCGACGAAGGGTCGCGTGAGGTCCGAATCCCGCACGAGACAGGTGTCTCGCTCACTACTCGGGACCACGAGCGGGATCACCGCCGCGTGACGATGGCCGATCTGATGACACAGTGCAATTATCTGAACCCAGATATCGAGGTCATCGCAGAGATCAACACCGCCGCGTCGTTCGAAACCTTCGCTGAAACGCTCAACACCGGCCACGGCGTTATCGGGACGACCCACGCCGGCGACATTGAGTCGCTGGTCAACCGCGTTATCGAAAAGGGCCTGCCGACCTACCTACTCGAAGAGATCGACCTCGTCGTGTTCCCCCGGCACGTTGATGGGGAGCGCTATGTCGGCGAAGTGGTCGAGTTCGTCAACGACCCGTCCGTCGTCGAGAGCGGCAACGACCGAAGCGGGACGATACACAAAGACGGGACGACTATCCACTGGAACTCCGTCTGCTGGCGACGGCCCGACGGGAACTTCGAACTCGCCTACGACCACCCGCAGTTCGGCGACGACCGGCGGCAGGTCGACACCGGTATTTTCGACCGACTCTCGGATCTCCGTGACGAGCCGGTGTCGGCTGTCGAGGACGCGTTCCACCGTCGCCACCGCTACGTACAGTACCTCGTTCAGGAAGGACTGACCGACTTCGACGACCTGTTCGGCGTTCTGGCCGACCTGGAGACCAACGAGGCAGCGACCGTCGAGCGGCTGCGGCGACAGGCCGGCACCCCCGACAGTCCACAGCTGGAGGTCGGTACGGGTGACGACTGAGGGCGGCGGGACGCTCGGCTTGCTCGACCGGGGTCTGTACGCCCTGTTCGCCCACCACGCCGAGGATGACAGCCATGCAAGCACGCGTGACCGCTACCGGGCCGCTTATCCAAGTGCCGGCTTCGGCGTCTACGTTGCCAGGGTGTACGGGCTCTCGTGGCTGGCACTCGGTGTGGGCGTTGTCGGAACTGCCACGGCAGCGATGCTCGTGCCGCCGGAGACGTTCGACTCGTTCATCGCGGTGCTCCAGCAGAGCCTCCCGGTTATCAATCGGCTGGCGCTCCCAGCGGTCCCTCGCCTTCTCGTGGCCACTGTGCTTGGAACCGGCGCTGGACTCACGCTCAAACGGGGCGTGTTCGTCGCCGGAAATCGGTATCTCTCGTGGGTCGCCAGCGCGCGGCGCGCGGACATCGCAGCCACGCTTCCCGGCGCAGTCAGATACCTCAGAGTCCTCGCCTCCGGAACGCACGACCGGCGTGAGATGCTACGCGCCGTTGCCGAACAGGACGCCTACGGCGAGACGGCAGTCGCCTTCCGGCGCGCGCTCAATCAAGGTATTCTCACTGGCAGTCTCGACACCGGTATCGAGCGGGTCGCCAGCGAGACGCCTTCGCGGGACCTGCTTGCGCCGTTTCTGCTGAAGTTCCGGGAACACGCGAACCAGAGCGCCGAGGCCCTGGAAGGATATCTGGAGATGGAGGGGCGCTTGCTGTCACACGAGCAGAGCCGACAGCACGAACGGGCGACCGGCTATCTCGAATTGCTCGCGGAACTGTTCGTCGTGTTGCTGGTGTTGCCCGCGCTCGTGGTACTCATCGTCACCGTGATGGGCATTCTTGCGCCCGGCCTCTCCGACCCGGTCGCGACGCCGCTGGGCGAGACGACCGTCCGTGCCATCGTCGTCTACGGGAGTGCGGCGTTCGTGATGGCTGCCGGCCTGCTGGCAGCCTTCGTCGTTGCTACGCTCCGCCCGCGGAACACGGCCGCCCCGAGCTACAGCCTGCCGGACAGCCCCGTCGCGATACTCGCGACGATTCCATCGAACCCTGCGAGCGCGCTTCTCGCCTGCGCGCCGCTGGGTGCGGTCGTCGCGGCAGGCCTCTGGTCACTGGGCTACCGGCCGGTCAACGTCGCGCTCCTCTCGTATGCCACCGTCGGCGTCCCCGTCGGTGTGGTAACGGTCCGCCGGGCCAGAGCAGACGACGCGAAGGACCGGGAGATTCAGGACTTCGTTCACGCGGTGGCCGGCCACGTTGCGCTGGGCCGCCCGTTTCCCGAAGCGGTCCGACGTGTCGCAGACGATGTGGAACTCGGTGCGCTCGCTAGCGATGTTCAGTCACTCGCGTTCACGCTCTCGCTCGGTGATAGCCCCGGTGACGCCGCGGCCGACCGCCGTGCCGCGGCACTGGACCAGTTCGTCGACCGCGTCGGCACGCCGATGGCTGAACAGACCATCGGGCTGGTCGTCGGTGCGCTGGATACGGGGAGTGATGCGGAGGACGTGTTCGAAACGCTCCAGACAGAGATAGGACAACTCTACCATCTGCGCAAATCAATCCGCTCAGCCCTGCTCGTCTACGTTGCCGTCGGTTGGACGACGGCGCTGCTCGTCATCGGCATCACTGTCGCCGTCAACATATACGTCCTTGATAGCTTCGCGCAACTATCCGCCGTCTCGGGCGGCGCGAACATCGCCTTCGACCCGACTGCGATCAAGCCGGCCCGGGAGCAACACCGGTTCTACGTCGTCACGCAGGCGACGATGCTGGCCTGTGGCTGGTTCGCCGGTACGGCGAGTCGCGGTGTGTACGAAGCGCTGTTGCACTCCTCGGGGCTGGTACTCGTCGCTTACGTCGTCTTCGCGGGGGCTGGTCTGATTTGAATCCCGACACCAGCGCCCAGTCACACGTCGTCGGCGTGGTGCTGTTGCTGGGGCTGACCGTCGTCGCGCTCGGTGGGCTAACGGCTGTCGTCGGGAGTGTCGTCGACGGACACACGACGACTGCCGACGAGGCCCGCGTTGCCGACACGTTCGAGACGGCGTTCCGGCCGGTCGAGCAGACGGGCCATCAGACCGCTCGCGTCCGGTTCACGGAGGGGCGGCTGACCACAGCGGAGCGGGAACTGCGCGTTCTCAACGACTCCGGGGTCCGGCGAACGGTCCCTGTCGATGCGGTGGTGTACGAGTCCGGGGATACCCCCGTTCGGTTTCTCGCTGGCAGCGTTGTGCGCGGGACAGCGGGGAACGCGTGGCTCGAAACTGACCCGCCGGTGACGGCGACGCGGGACGACACAGCGGTCATCGTCGGCGCACCGCTGGTCAACGCCAGCGGCGGCACAGTGTCCGGAACCGGCGGTGTGTCTGCAGGCATCCGACAGAACGTCAGCCACGAGCGCGAACGGCTCCCGACCGACAACTACAGCGTGGCTATCGAGACGGAGACACCCCGGCCGTTCACTGAGTACTTCCAGCGTGTCGGTGCAACCACGCGAGTCAGGGATATTGACGGCGACGGCGTCCAGAGCGTCGTGGCGACCTTCCCCGGCCGGCGGACGCTGTATCTGGTCCGCCACGATATGCGGACAGAGGTGGGACATGGATAACCGCGCGCTCAGCACGGTCGTCGAGAAACTGCTGAGCATGGGGATAGTGCTGCTGTACCTCGGATTAGTGACGACCACGCTGTACGGTGGCACTGTCCCGGCGTACCAATCCGCCGTCGGGACAGAACTCGGCGACCGAACACTTGCCGAAGCGACGGCTCGCGTCGAGCAGGCTGTCCCGCCGGATGCTCGGGCCGTCTCTACAACTGTTCGGGTGTCGCTGCCGGCCACCATTGACGGTGCAGGATACAGCGTCCGGACTGACGGAGATGCTCTCGTCCTCGACCATCCTGACCCCGAAATCGGCGGCCGAACACAGCCGTTGTTGCCCGACAGAGTCGATACCCTCGAAGGTGAATGGCAGAGCGGTAGTCCGACCGTGGTCGCTGTCTCTGGAACACGGGGGAGCGTGACAGTGACGCTGGAGGCAGAGCGATGACCGAACGGTGTTGCGTCCCTGCCAACAGTCTGCGTGCCCAGACATCGCTCGCGGCGCTCGGCATCGCGCTCGTGCTGTTGACCGTTGTCACTAGTCTGGGGATTGCGATTGCCGACACGGCGATTGCTGGTGCGGACAGAACTCCTGACGAACGACGGGTCGCCGCCGCGACTGCCGACCAACTCGTTGCGGCGGACGGACCGCTAGCCGCCCGGAGCAACGTGCTCAATCAATCCCGGGTGGACAACTTCGACCGGGCGGCGCTGGAGCGGAGCGCACCGCCAGCCAGTGAGTATGCGGTCAGCGTCGAACTGGCTGACGAGGAGATTGCACGCAGCGGCACAGTGCAGGGCGGCACGCGGATCAGCCGTCTCGTCGTAGTCGAGGCTCGGGAACGACGAACACTCACCCCCGACCTGACGACGACCGACGCGGTAACGCTCCCTCGCCGGAGCGCACAGGCCACCGTAACTATCGACCCGCCGGCCGGCACGACAGTCTGGACGGTCCGCGCTAATGACCGGGTCGTCCTCCATAACAGAAGCGGGCTGCATGGCAGCTACGAGGTCCCGCTGGTGCCCTACGAGACGACGGAACTGCGCTTCCAGCGCGCCGGCCGACTCGAACCCGGGAACGTAACCATCGGCTACGATGCCCCGCGGTCGACGAAAGAAACGCTTGTGGTGACCGTCGATGCGTAGGGCCCAACTGCCGCTGTCGCTCGTGGAAGTTGCCCTCGGGACAGTGCTGATTCTCGGCGTCGCGCTCGGGTTTGCGCTGGGGACACCAGCGCCGGACCGGCAGGGGCCGCAACTTGATGCGTACGCCTCGGATACGGCAGCACTCCTCGCTAACGACCCGCCGCGACACAGCGGAGCGACGCGGCTGCAGGAGATCGTGTCGAGTCCGACGGCGTTCGACCGCGAACGGGACGCGCTTTCGAACCGGGTCGCCCGCATCCTGCCTGACAATGTCCTCTTTCGGGTCGAAACACCGCACGGCGCGGTCGGTACGCCGACGCCACAGGGTGTCAGCACCGGGACCGCAACTGTGCCGACGGGCCACGGGAGTGTCCAAATTATCGTGTGGTACGCATGACCCGGCGCGGACAGCTAGTCCTCGTTGCGGCCACAGTCGTGGCTGTCGCACTTGTCCCGATTCTCTTTGCGTCCCTGCAACTGGGGTATCATGACGACGTTCGCGCGACAGCAGACTACGATGATGACCCGTCTGTTGACGCGCTTCGGGTCCTTGAGCGAGCCGTCGCAACCGAGAGCGCATCTATCCCGAGTCAGTACGCCTGGGCCGTGAACGATTCGGCAGTGACGGCCCTTCGCACTGGACTAGGACCTCGGCTTGACCGACTCCAGACGTCCCGCATCGAGGACGGCATCCACTATAACATAACCTACAACGGTACTGCGACACAGCAGTGGAAAGACGCGAATTGTCCGTCGGGGCCGGACCGCCAGTTCGGGGACTGCACCGCCGACCGCGGCGTCGTCGCACAGGACCGCGTGGGCCGCACACACGTTCTTGCAGTCGGCTTCGACGTGGCGACGACGACCGAACGCGGCGAAACCGACGTCACCGTGGTTCTGGAAACCAGTGGTCGGTCCTCGCGGTGAGAGTCCGGAGCAAAAGCTGCACCCCTCGCCGCAAATCAGGAGCCGGTCCGTAGCGTTCGTTACTCCGTCGCGCCCGGCGTTTCGGTTCGAACCTGCGACCGGATCTCTTCGAACGCTGTTTGCGGGAAGAGCCCGGTGACACTGTCGACTGAGAGCGTTTCGATGAGGCCGGCTGGTGGGCCAGTAACCAACAGCGCACCCGCCTGGGAAATTGAATCGTCGACAGTGAGGCCGAGGTCAGATGTTGCGCGCTCCTCGAAAGAATTGATTGCGTCTTCGATCAGGCTCTCCTGTGCAGTGCGGTACTCCGACTGCGCCTCGCTTTGCGTGAGATTCCCCGCCTGAAGCTCGGACTGGATTTCCTGCTGTCGTTCCCGCAACTGCGTCTGGTCCGGTTCGACTCCGACCGTCACCGTCGCGGGCTCCCCGCCCGCGCTCTGGCTTTGTGGCCCTGTACCCGTGTTCGCCCCGTCGCTGTCGCCTCCCTGAAGAGCGTTACAGCCGGCAAGTGACACTGTCGCGCCTGTTCCGGCGAGTTGCATGAATCGGCGGCGTGTGGACTCGAATTCCATTATCGACTAGCGCGGGTCTCGCGGTGTAATCCTTCTGGTAGCCAGATACGGTTTTTCGGCTCTGGCGATCACGATCACTATCCCAAGCGATGAGGCTCTGAGAGACGAAAGACAGTGGTGTCTGTGGTCCAATACTGAACCAATAGCGCGCATGGCGAGACTGGAGTCGGCAGAGATGCTGGACGCACCACAGCAAGAGGCGATTCCGACGCTTGCCGACGACGAAGCCGGCACGGTCGTCTGGCACCGTGAACACCTTCGGATTCGTGACCAAGGAGCAGTCGCGAGGGCTGCAGCATCCGAGTACGTGCTCCCGCTGTTCGTGTTCGACCCGGCGTTCTACGGCGCGGACGGTCTCGCCTGTGACAGCCGCATCCGGTTCCTGCACGACTGTCTCGCCGACCTCTCAGACCAGTATCACACCGCCACTGGTTGCGGGCTCACCTACGCCCACGGGGACCCGGTAGACGTGCTGGGGCGGTTCCGTGAGGCCGGCTGGGACATCGTGACGATGGCCGCTCCCACAGGACGGTACGGCCGAGAGCGGGACCGTCGCGTGCGGGAACAGTGTGACGTCACCTTCGTCGACGGCGACGGCCTGGTGCGGGACCGAGCTGCTACCCGCGACGGGTGGCAGGACGACGTGTCGGCGTGGTTCGCTGCCGACCAGCACGACTGGGACCCAAGCACGGTCACCTCTCGGAGCTTCGATAGCGGCATCGACATCAGCACGATTGAGGACCACTACGACATCGCGCCGTCGAAATCCGACGTTCCCCGTGGCGGGACCGGCCCCGCCCGCGAGCGTCTGTCGGCGTTCGCCGAGCGGATCGACGACTACCCGGGAAACATTTCGGCCCCGGTGGACGCACGCGACGGGACCAGCGGGCTCTCGCCGTATCTCGCCTTTGGCTGTCTCTCTGTGCGGCAGGTCATCCAGTACATCGACGAGCACGCGCCCGACGGCCGCGGGAAAGAGATGTTCGTCTCGCGGTTGTTCTGGAACAAACACTACGAGCAGAAGCTCGAAGACTGGCCCGGCTGGCTTGAGACGGCGGTAAACCCGGTTCTCGAGGGGTTCAACGCGGAGCAGTACGACCCCGATCTGGTGGCTGCCTGGAAACACGGACAGACCGGGTTTCCGATGGTCGACGCCTCGATGCGGTGTCTCAGACAAACGGGTTGGCTCAACTTTCGGATGCGATCGATGTCCGCCTCAGTCTACTACCACCTCCTCCAGCAGCCGTGGCGGATCGGCGCGGACTGGTTTTACCACCATCTCATCGACGCCTCGGCGGCGATCAACTACACGCAGTGGCAGTCCCAGTGTGGGCTGGTCGGCAAACCGGCCCTTCGGCTGTACAACCCCCGCAAGCAGGTCCGCGACCAGGATCCGGACGGCGAGTTCATTCGCCAGTGGGTGCCCGAACTCGAGTCGCTCCCTGACGAGTACCTCGACCGGCCCGAGCAGACGCCAGTCCACGTACAGGCGTCCTGTGGCGTCGACATTGGCGATGATTATCCGCACCCAGTCGTCGACTATGACGCGGCCCGACAGGCGTTCCACAGGCGGTACGAGGCAGTACGTCCTGATGCGGCTGATGCCCTGCATGACCCAACGATTGCACGTCGCGTCTCGTTTTCCGGTGGTCGCGAAGCCGCTGCACGCATCGCCGCGGAACACGGGACGGATGCCTCGAACGGCACGGAAAACAGCAGGACACAGGCCAGTCTCGACTCGTTCGGCGACGAGTAGGCCTACTATTCGGGCAGTGTTGCCAAACGCCAAAGAGGCTAAGATGATTGCCCACACAGACGTATCCAATGGCGGAGGGTCTAGACGACACCGGTTTCGAGGACTGCCAGTTCCTTACTGGGTCACCACAGCGGTTCGCGGTGTTGGCCCAGCTCCGGGAGCGACCGGCACGGCCCACCGACCTGTGTGATACAGTGGATGCGACGCGAACCACAATTCAGCGGATACTCGCGGGCTGCACCGAGCGGCAGTGGGTCGTCAAGCGGGACGGCGAGTATCAACTCACGGTGACTGGGCAGCGAGTATTCGACCAGTATAACACGCTTCTCAGCGAAATCGACCAGGCACGGACAGTCGGCCCGCTGGCTGCCCATCTCGGCGCTATCGCAGCAGACCTCCCGCCGGAGCTGCTAGACCCTGAGTGTCTCACGACGAGTTCCGAACAGAACCCCCTGGCCGCGATTGATCGGTTCACGGACTGGCTGCACGAGGTCAATGGCGACGTTCGAGCCATCTCGCCTATCGTAACGTCGGTGTTCAACGATGCCGCGGTGGAGCTGCTCGAAACGGGGACACATATCGAGTTCATTATTGACCACAGTGTCCTCGAACGGTCCGCGTCCGACTTCTCAGATGCACTGGATCGAGGCCTCGAACACGAGAACATCGACACGTACGTCCACGACACCACGCTCGATATCGGTCTCGCACTGGACCGCTCGCGGGTCTGTCTGGCGGCCTACGACGACCGGAACAACCTCCGAGCGATAGCGGAATCTGACGCTACAGCAGTGTATCACTGGGCTGAGACAGTGTTCGACCGATACCGGGAGCGTTCACAACCGCTCGCGGCAGTTCTGTCTGTACAGGAAAAGAACTGATAACGCGCTGGTATGGAAGGGCCGAAGGGAGCACTGGTCGCGCTCCAGCACTTACTGGAGGGCGGGATGGCGTATCCCCGGAATAGAATATAGCTGGGGGGTGTCTATACTTATTCGCTGTAACTGTTTCGGGAGCCAACATATGTTACAGGGCCTGTAACAGCCCTGATTTTCATGCCTCTGTGCTCTGACGTTCCTGAACCTTTTTCGACAACAATAGGCTGTGTTTCTATACTTTCACCCAGAATGAAATAATAGCCGACAGTATAAGTATGTGGCAATCGTTGACAGAAGTATGTCTCCGCCTGGACGAGAGATCCAGTACACTGAATCGGACGTTATCGAGGTGTTCAAACACCGAAACGATTACGCGGAGCCACTCACGGCGTCGGAGGTGGCGGACAGACTCGGCTGCTCGCGCCGAACCGCACTGAACAAACTCCACGACCTCGAATCAGAGACAGATATCACGAGCAAGAAAGTCGGCGGACGGTCGCGAGTGTGGTGGATCCCGGTCCGAGCAGACTGATCTCGACTGGTGTAGAGTACGGCCGGACAGTGCCGACCTCGGCGGGTGTATCGAACTCCAGCTAGGCGAGCCCCTCAGAAATCCCACTCCTGAGCGCGTTCGCGGGCCTCCGAGCGCGCCTGTTGTTTGATCGCCTCGATTTTCTCCGCATCGTCAAGGAACGCTTCGACAGCGCTCTGTTCTCCGGGTCTGGACTCAGTTGCTGTCGCCTCGTCGTCCGTTGTCGACAGCCGCTCGTCGGGGGCCGCCCGCCGCGTGCTGTCGGCCAGCGCCGGGTCGCCACCAAGCCGTTCGGCGGGCATCCCGGGCGGGACTCGCAGGTCGGCTGCTTCGTGTGCCGATTCGAGGTCGGCGGCGTCGAGTGCGTACAGTGAGACGTGATACGGGCCGGGAATGGCGAGGTCTGCAAGCGCCGGCGGGCCACCGCGGTCCGTCCCAGTGTGGTAGGCTAGCGCCGGGACGCCGTCGGTAAACGTGATGACGCCCCGGCCCTCGCCGTCGAGCAGGAGCGTCTTCTGGGACTCGAAGACGGCGTAGCCGGTCAGCTCTCGGTCGAGCACGTCCGCGAGTGTGTCCCGCGGGTCCGTGACGACGCGTGACTTGTCGAGTCGGCCGCGGGGTAACTTCATAGTGACTCGGGGATGACAGCGCTCTGGAACCGGTCGGCGGCGTCGGCGGCCGTCCCGTTCTGGACTGTGAGCGCCTCTGCGGCCGCTCGGTAGGCTGTTGCCGCCTCACATTCGGGGGCGTGAGCAAGGAGTGGCCGGCCAGCACGGCGTGCTTCGCGGGCGCGCTCGCTCTCGGGAACTGACGCGAGCGTCGGCCCGTCGAAGTACCGCTCGGTCTTCTCGGAGACCTGTTCGATAGACTC
Organism: Haloarcula marismortui ATCC 43049; assembly: GCF_000011085.1. Lineage (NCBI taxonomy): Archaea > Methanobacteriati > Methanobacteriota > Halobacteria > Halobacteriales > Haloarculaceae > Haloarcula > Haloarcula marismortui. The sequence continues at coordinate 1,729,371 of NC_006396.1, read as the reverse complement.
GGACTCGCGGACCTTGTTGAACAGGAGGCCAGCAACGTCCGTATCGTAAGTCGTCGCGTACTCCTGAACCTTCAGCCCGTCCGAGATGGCTGGAATCGTTGGCTGGAGGACAACGACGATGCGGTCGGCCAGCACGATTGGCAGGACTGCGGTCCGGCTGTCTAACGCCGGTGGCGAGTCCAGCAGAATGATATCCGTGTCTTCTGCAAGCGCCGCAACCACGTCTCGAAGCCGGCCCGGGTCGGCGTCCCTGAAGCCGTCTAGACTCGTTCCGCAGGGGACGACAGTCATCCCGAACCGGTCGTACGTGGCTGCCTCGACGGGCGCGTCAGCAGCCAGTACATCGTGCAGCGTCGTCTCCGCATCTGAGAGGCCGGCGTGAAAGAGGAGGTTCGCCATGCCCGTGTCGGCGTCGACGACTGTCACGTCGTAGCGGTCGGCAAGCGCCATCCCGAGAGCGACGGTGCTCGTCGTCTTGCCAGTTCCGCCCTTCCCACTGGCGACCGCGAACACTTCGACCATTGGAGAATATTGCGAGCTAGCTGCATATAAATTTCCGGTATCTAAGAAAGTATCAAACACTCATTGGTCGGACAGTCCGAGCGGCCCGAGGTCGACGTGGTCGGTGATGAGACCAGCCGCTCGTTCGTACGGGTCGCCGTCGGCTCGCCCGGTTGCCGCCGGGAGGACAGTACCAGCACTCTCGAATGTATTTCTCACGAAGGCATCTCTGGCAGTGTCATTGCTGAAGAGGTCATGGAGATAGGTTCCAAGAACGGTATCGGTGCCCGCGCCGTCACCGTCGAAGGGACGGGCCGCCGCACCTGTCAGCGTCGAGTCGCCCATGTGAATCTCGTAGCCCTCGACGGTTCCGCTTGCCCCGGAGAGTGGGCCGACGCCATCGATATTTCGCTGGACGTGTTCCACGGTCTTCGATTCGCTGAATTCCGTCGTCACCGGGAGCAAGCCCAGTCCCTCGACACGGTCCGCATCGCCGGTCCCCTCTATTGTGGCGTTCGTGATCGCTTCGCCGAGCATCTGGTAGCCGCCACAGAGGCCGACGACGGGGCCGTCGAACGACCGGAGGCGGTCGCCGAATCCAGCGTCGGTAAGCGCCCGTAGGTCGTCGACAGTGTTCTTACTCCCTGGCAAGACCACTGCGTCGGCGTCGTCGAGGGCGGCATCAGGCGGGATGTACGCGACCCTGACGCCAGGCTCGTGGGCGAGCGGCTGGAGGTCGGTAAAGTTCGAGATGCGCGGGAGCCGCGGGACCGCGACGGTGACGCTCTCAGCGTCGGGAACGGCGTCATCGTCGCCGACGACAGACCGCTCGCCGACTGGCGGCAGCGCGACGCTGTCTTCCTCGGGAAGCCCGGGGTCGTCGTGTGGAAGCACGCCGAGGACGGGAACGCCGGTTCGGTCCTCGAACGCGTCGATGCCCGGGTCAAGCAGCGACTGGTCGCCACGGAACTTCGTGATGACCGCGCCGGCCACCTGCTTGCGGATGTCGTCGGGGACCAGTTCCAGCGTCCCAACGAGCGACGCGAACACGCCGCCGCGCTCGATGTCCGCGACGAGCAGGATGTCGGCATCGGCAAAGCGCGCCGTCTCGATGTTTGCTAGGTCGCGGTCGTGGAGATTGATTTCGGCGATGGAACCCGCGCCCTCGGCGACAATCACGTCGTGGGATTGCGCGAGTCGGTCGTGGGCAGCGCGAGCGGTCTCAAGCGCGTCCTCCCAGTGCTCGTCGTAGTAGCCTCGCGCCTCGAAGTGGCCGACCGCATCGCCGTCCAGAATGAGCTGTGATTCGCCGTCACCCCGCGGTTTCAGCAGCACTGGATTGTGGTCGGTCGACGGCGCAACGCCGGCTGCGCGGGCCTGAACGTACTGCGAAACACCGACTTCGCCGCCCGGTGTCGCCCGGGCGTTGTTGCTCATATTCTGGGCTTTGAACGGCGCGACCGAGACACCACAGTCGGCCAGATAGCGACAGAGCCCGGCCGCGACGGTCGACTTGCCGACGTGGCTGGCCGTCCCGGCGACCAGCAGCGTGTGGGCCATTACGACGGTCTGGGGCCGCCTGGAACATCAGTGGTTCGGCGAGAGTTCTTTGTCTCGGCCTGCCGAAGTTTGTCCGTGACCGACGAACGACTCCAAGCCCTCCACGAACACCTCACGAAAACCGGGGAGCGGCCGGTCGAACGCACGGCCAGCCGCTGGCTCGGGGAGGCGGAGGCCGTCGCCGCCGACATTGCTGAGGGAGACCCCTCTGAGGACGTGCTAACCGAGCGGCTGGCGACGGTCGACCACATTCTATCACACGTCGACAGCACCGACGATGCCGTTGCCGACGACCACGTCGAAGCGGCTCGCGAGATTGTTGATGCCCTGCTGGCCGAGCGGTAAGTACCTCTCTTGGACGCCGGGACGCTCAGAACTCCGTGCCCTTCCGCGCGCCCTGACCGGCGTCGATTGGGTGTTTCTCCTTGCTGACTTCCGTGATAAGGTCCGCATGGTCGGTCAGGAACTTCGGCCGCTCGTGCCCGCCCGTGAGAACAAGTTCGAGGTCGTCGGGCTTGGCTTCGATGAGCCCAATCACGTCCGCCGGATCGACGAGGCCGCGGTTCGCGGCGTAGAGAACTTCGTCGAGGACGAGCATATTGACCCCCTCCTCTGGCGGCCCGTCGGCATCCCGCGGCGTCGAGAGGTCGGCGTCGGCGCTGGCCTGAACGAGTTCCTGTGCCCGGTCGAGTGCGCCTTTCGCACGGGCCTCGTGCTCGTCGTCCTCGCTCCCGTCGAGGAAGCCGTGCCAGCCGTAGTGGCCGGCGTTCTCGTAGGAAAACCCTGGGAGCGCGGCGATGGCGTTGTACTCGCCGCGCACGTCTTCGACGGTGCTGGTCCCGCCTTTCATGAACTGCAGGAGGTGGACGCGGTAGCCGTGACCGACGGCACGGGTCGCCATCCCCAGCGCCGCCGTCGTCTTGCCCTTGCCGTCGCCCCACCAGACCTGCACCAGCCCGAACTCCTCGGGCACACTCGGACTGATGGGCTCGGCGGTCGGTCCGGCCGTGTTGTCGCTCATATCCGTTTGTTCGGTTGGATTCTGTTTAGCCGTTTGGACTCCGGGACCGTCGTGGGATACACTGTCCTCTCACGGCTTGAAAATCTCGGTATCCTGGTCGGTGACGACGCCGTACTCCGCGCCGTCGACGGTCGGCAGGGCGTCGCCCCCATAGCGGGCGGCCAGACTCGCTCTGATAGCATCGCGGACACAGACGCGGGTAGCGGCCCCAATTTCGGTCGCACTCCCAGCGAAAGAGGCGCGCTCGGCGCTCGGGACACAGCCGACGATGGCCGCGTCCGATGTGGTTCCGGGGACGCTTGCCGCGTCTAGCAGCGTCGCAGCCTTCGCCTCGACGGCGGTGGCGAGCAGCGTCGCCAGCGCGCCCTCGTCCAGCGCCCGGTCGACACCGACGATGAGATTGACCGTCCCGGGCCGCCAGTCGGGGCTGTCCGCCGGATTCGACGCAGTCCCGTCGGAGCCGTCGGCTGTCTCCGCTGCCGACATCGGCAACGCGGCGGGGTTCGAGAGACCCGCTGTTGCCAGCACCGACACCGACCCGCTCCGGGCACAGCGGGCGTGTTCCATGTGAACACCAGTGAGCAACGTCGGGCCGACGGCGAAGCCGGCACCAGACAGCCGCTCGGCGCGGTAGGCGTCGAGGTCGGTCCGCTCGAACCCCTCGGGGACGGTGACGTTGTAGACGGCGTCCGCGGTCCGGTAGCCGCCGTCCCACGCTGTCGAGAGCCAGCGGGCACCCTCGCGGCGAATCTGGCAGACGCTATCCCGAACGGTCGTCTCAAACATCCAGCGCATCCAGCAGCCGGTCGTTTTCTTCGGGGGCTCTGACAGCGACGCGGATGTGCGAGTCCAGCCCCCGGAAGGTGCGGGCATCCCGGAGTGCGATACCAGCCTCGCGGGCCGAGGCGAGGATATCGTCGACGGACTCGTCGGCCTCGCTGACTGACAGCAACAGGAACGGCGCATCGGAGGGGGACACGTCGAAGCGGTCGCCGAGACGCTCGCGCATCCGTGCTCGCTCGTCGGCGACACGGGCTTTCGTCTCCGCGACGAACTCGTGTTGTCCGTAGCAGTGTGCGCCCACCGCAGCCGCGGCGGCGCTCATCGACCAGGCACGTCGCGCGGTGGCGAGTCGGTCCCCGGCGTCGCCGGTCCCGACGGCATAGCCCATCCGGATGCCGGGGAGACCGAATAGCTTCGTCAGCGAGCGTGCGACGATGACGCCCTCACGGCCCGCCAGCGACTGCTCGTCGGTAAAGCCGAGAAAGGCTTCGTCGACCAGCAGTGTCGTCCCAGCAGAGAGACAGTCGTCGGCGAAGGCCCGGAGCGCCGACGGGTCGGCCGCTTCGCCGGTCGGATTGTTCGGGTTGCAGACGATGGCGAGCGCATGACCGTCCGGGTCGGCGGTCAGCAGGTCGTTGTGTGGGACGAACTCCGGCGTCCCGTCCTGGAGCCGGACCTCGCGGGCGTACTCACCGAAACTGGGATACGGGACGAGCACGCTGTCGCCGGCCCGGACCGTCGTCTGGATCGCCAGGCGAATCGCTTCGAGGCCACCGGCCGTGGGTATCACCTGTTCCGGTTCGCAGTCGACAAAGGACGCCGCGGCCGCCCGGAACTCGGGGTAGTCGTCCGCCGGATACGAGCGGGCGGCCTCGAACGCTTCCCGGTACGTCTTCGCGGCGTCCGGCGGGACGCGGGGGTTCGTGTTCGCGCTGAAATCCAGCAGGTCCGGGTCGTCGCTGCTGCCGTGTGGGACGCGCCCGTCCGGCCCGATGGCGTCCTCGGCCCCGTTGCCGCCACTCGCCCGCAAGCCCTCGACCGAATCAGGGTCCATTGACGGGGGCTACGGCGGGCGGTGTGGAGAAGGTTTCGCGGCGTTCGGCCTCCGCCCCACGTCGTTACAGCCATTGCTCAGCCACGCGCGCGTCAGCGAGCGTGTTGACGTTGACCGCGACGCGTCGGTCCCGCGTGAGCCAGGCGTCGTCGGGGCCGTCGCTGACGACGTTGACGCCTGTCGGCGCGACCTCCCGACCTCCGTTGTCGAACGTCGTGTCGTCGCTCACGCCGAGGGCACGCTTCAGCGAAGCCGGGACCAGGACCGTCAGCGAGCCCCCGTTGTGCTCGTCGAGAACACGGTCAACTATCTCGCCGTCAAGCAGCGGAAGGTCGGCGGCGACCGTCAGCACCGGCTGGGAGAGCCGGTCGTCATTCAGCGCCGCGTTGAGGTCTGCGACGTACCCCTCTCCCGGCGTCTCGATGCAGGGAACGTCCAGACAGGACTGCGTTTCCGGTGCGTTTGGCGACGTTGCGGCGATAATTCTCTCGACGGCACTATCTTCGAGTGCACCGACGACACGGCCGACCATCGGGACGCCGCCGATTCGAAAGAGCGGTTTCTCGACCTTGGTGTCGAGCCGCGTCCCGCGACCGCCACACATCACGAGAGCGTCCACGCGAGCACCCCCCAGTCGACGAGCGGTATCGACCAGACGCCACCGAACAGCGACCACACGGCGACGCCGACGTGGAGCGCGACGGCGCGCGTGAGTTCGTTGGCCGTGCCGAAGGCGTCGCCGCTGACGCCGCCCAGTCGCTGGTCGGCCCAGTTTGAGAGACCTAGCGCCAGCAGCGGGCCGGTAAGAACTACGACTGTGGCTGCCGGAACAGCGATAATGGCGGCCGGGAGTGAGACGGCGAGTGCGCCGACGAGGTGGCGCGGGCCGTTCGCGTCGATGACCGTCGCGCCGAACCCCTCGTGGCTCGGGCGGCCGATGCAGGCCAGCGTCGCCATCGCCAGCTTCGCCCCTACCTCGGCGGCGAGGACCAGCGAAACGGCGACCAGCGGCGGGAGCCGGGCGACAGCCAGCGCGGCCAGTGCGAGCGCGAGGAGGGCGGTCCCCAGCGCAAGGACGGCCCCGACGCCGATGGTCGTGTCCCGCATCACGTCGCGGCGCGTCTCGGGGTCGCCATGGACAACGGCGGCGTCTCCGAGGTCAGCGAGGCCGTCGGCGTGGTTGACACCGGTGACGAGGACGACGCTCCCGAGGTACGCCGCGGCGACGACCGGGGCTGGGAGCAGGCCGGCAGCGAGAAACGGGAGTGCGACGAGGCCGCCGACGACGTAGCCGGCAAGCGGGAACGCTGCCGGCGTCCCGACGAAGGCGTCCCACGCCTGTTGGCTGTGGCCAACCGGGAGCCGTGAGAGGAACCCGAGCGCCCCCCGGACCGCAGTCAGAACCACGCGACCACCCCCAGAGCGGCCAGCACGTACGCCAGCACCCCGGCGACGCCGACCCGCGTCACGCTGCGCTGGGCCGTCGCCACGTCGGGGAGTCCTCTCGCAGGGTTCAGGACGTACACGCCCGGCTTCTCCAGCCGAACGTCGAGCGCCGCGGCGGCCGTCCCCATCGGCCACCCGGAGTTCGGCGAGGGGACGCCGTCCAGCCAAGCTCGGGCGCGGGTTACGGACCGCGGCGACCCACAGGCGAGGGCAAGCAGGAGCGCGCTCAGCCGAGCCGGGAGCCACATCACGGCGTCGTCGAGCCGCGCCGCAGGTGTCCCGACGCGTTTCGAGCGGTAGCCCAGCATCGAATCCATCGTGTTGACAGCCTTGACCCACGCCGCTGCACCGGCAGCGACGGGAAGCGCTGGCAGGCCGACGCCCGTAGCAGCGAGCCCGCCCAGGACGAACGCGGCCAGCGACGCGACGAGGCCGTCGGCGAGGTTCTCAGATGCGCTCTCGACGGCGGCGCTGCGAACCTCGCCCGCTGAGAGCGCGCTGGCGTCGCGGCCAGCGAGTGCGAGCAGCCCGTCCCGAGCAGCAGGAAGGGCGGCGTCGGTGTCGGCGATGACGCCCCGAGCGGTCGAGAGGAGACTGCGGAGGCTCGTGGTCAGGAACAGCGCGAGGCCGGCGAGCGCGACGGCGGCCAGCGGTTCGCGAGTGGCGGCGAGTGCGACGCTGCCACCGACGACGACAGCAACTCCGACGGGCAACAGCGCCGCGGCGAACCCTCCGACCGCAAGCGGGTGGTCCCACTCGCGGTCGACCGCCCCGACGAGCCGTCCGAACCACGCAACCGGATGCAAGCGGGTCGGCGGCTCACCGATTGCGAGTTCCAGCCCCCCGGCGACGGCCACCGCCAGCGCGCTCAGCACAGCTCCCCCTCCCGGAGTTTTTCGGCTATCGCCGGTAGCGAGTGGTCTTCCAGTAACATCGACTGCGCGCCCACGCGGCCCGCGCCGCCGTCCGTTCGGGCGTCGTCGCCGACGTGGACGAGGTCAGAAAGCTCCGTGTCGAGCGCGTCAGCAGTTACCTCGAAGATGCGCTGGTGCGGTTTCCGCCAGCCGCAGTCGACGCTGGTGACGACGGCGTCGAACGAGTGGTCGCTTCGGGCCTCGATATCTGCTCGGGCGAGCGTCTGCTCGACCAGCCCCGGGACGCTGCAGTTCGAACAGACAGCGACCGGCCCTCGCTGTGCTGCGGCATCGAGCGCCTCGACGGCTCCCTCACGGACTGTTACTGGGCTGTCGAACGCATCGAGGACGGCCTCAGTCGCCGTCTCCGCAGTGATCTCGACGCCGCGGCTGGCAAGCGCCAGTCGAACGTGCTCGTCCAGCGGCGCTTCCCGGCCGCGGTCGTAGTCGCGATGGGCCGAGCGATAGGCGTCCTCCCAGTCATCCGGGACCCGAACCGACCGGGCCGCAAGCGACTCCGCGACGGCGTCCCACGGCTCCGACGGCCGGTCTGCCGTAACGAGCGTCCCGAACAGGTCGAACGAGAGTGCCACACCTGTGTGGTTAGTGCAAGCTCACTTGAACTGTGGGGTAGCTGCGGGAACGGTCGGGGTACGCGGTGCTGCTGTCGGGCGTTCTGGACGTGTGTGACCTACATTTCAGGCGAACTCGGCTACAGAGCGGGAGTCACGACGGGTCTGGCTTGCGGCATTCCAAACCGTTTATACCCAAACAGGGGTAATCCGGCGGTATGGCAAGAGAGCAGACCGAAGTTCGAGAGCTCGACGAAGGAAGCTACGTCATGATCGAAGACACACCGTGTAAGATCAACTCCTACAGCACGGCCAAGCCGGGCAAACACGGCAGCGCCAAGGCCCGAATCGACGCCAAGGGCGTCTTCGACGGAAAGAAGCGCTCGCTGTCACAGCCCGTCGACGCGAAGGTCTGGGTCCCGATTGTCAACCGGAAGCAGGGGCAGGTCGTCTCCACTGACGGCAACGACGCCCAGGTAATGGACCTCGACACGTATGACACGTTCACGATGCGCGTCCCCGAGGACATCGACCTCCAGCCTGACGACGAGATCGAGTACCTCCAGTACGAAGAGCAGCGCAAGATCACACGCTCGTAACGATGCTGCCCGGTGCGGGGGCCGACCGCGGGGCGGCCGACTACGCGATTGTGGGCGCGCCGCTTGACGCATCGACATCGTTTCGCCCCGGCGCACGCTTTGGCCCCGACCGCATCCGCAAATTCGGCCAGCAGTTCGACGACTACGACCACCGCACCGACCAGCACTTCACTGATTGTTCCGTCTACGACCACGGCGACATCGGTCCCACGGCCGACGTTGCCGAGTACCTCACGTATCTTCAGGGTACCCTCTCGGATTTCAGCAGCGACAGGGCTGTCCCGCTCGTCGTCGGCGGCGAACACACTGTCTCGGTCGCTGGCGTGCGCGCGCTCGCTCCGGACGTGTTTGTCTGTCTGGACGCACACCTCGACTTGCGGGAATCCTACGCCGGCGACGAGTACTCTCATGCGACGGTGACCAACCACGCGCTCTCGGTGGCCGACGAAGCGGTCGTACTGGGCGCACGCACTGGCTCGGAAGCCGAATGGGACCGCGCGAGCGAAGCCGACGTGACCGTGGTTCCGCCCGAAGACGTTGCCGACTGGTCGCCCGCGTTCGACGACGAGCGGGTGTACCTCTCTGTGGACATCGACGCCGCCGACCCCGGGTTCGCGCCGGGCACCGGGACGCCGGAGCCGTTCGGCCTCGACCCACGCGAGATGCACGACGTGGTCCGGGCCGTCGCACCCCAGGCCGTCGGTTTCGACGTCGTCGAGGTCAACGACCGCGACGACGGGCAGGCGGCGACGCTGGCCGCGAAACTCCTTCGGGCGTTCGTGTTCGCCCACGCGGACCAGCGCTAATCGAAAAGATATCCGAGTCTCTTCCAGCCGTCGCGTTAGCAGATGACCCGGTCGATATCTAGCGGAGATGCCCGCCGGACAACTGCGTCAACTGGGTCAGCGACCGCCGAGAGGTTATCCGAGTCGCCATCGAGGACCAGTAGCGCGGCCCGGCGACCGGGTTCGATGACACCGCAATCGAGACCGACTGCTTCAGCTCCAGCGGTCGTCGCCATTCGAAGTACCGTCCGCGAAGAGAGGTCAAACGTTTTCGCGGTGTACTCCATCTCACGGAACATAGACGGGGCATTCAGCATCACGTTGTCCGTCCCAAGCGCTACGTCTGTGTACTCAAGCAGCGTCTCAATCGGTGGCCGGCCGACCCCGAGGACGCGGTTTGCACGGGGACAGACCGCGATGGGGACGTTCTGGTCGGCGACCCGTTCGAGGTGCTCCGCCTCGGCATGGACCATGTGGACCAGCAGGTCCGGGTCCAGATCCAGCGCCGGGTGGATATCGGTGGCGTCCGGTTCGCCGGCGTGGATAGCGAACGGAACCGCGCGCTCCTCGGCAGCGGCCCGCTCGGTGGTGAAATCGTCGTCGTTCGCGCCACTGGCACCGAACCCGTCAGCCACATCCAGCACCGCAGAGTCGTCGCTCCCGAAGATGAAGTCCTCAATATCGAGTCCCGAAGCGGCCTCGCGGAGCGCGGTTGCGCCGTCGATGCCGAACTCCCGGAAGTCGAGAAACGCTGCGGTACCGGTTCGCTGCATGAACCGGAGTGTGCGGTGCATCGCCGCAATTAGCGTCTCGTCGTCGGCCGCTTCGATTTGCTGGTGTTTCAGGCTGTCTGGCGGGACCACTGCTTCCTCCAACCCAAGCCCGACGGCTGCCTCCTTCGCAACAGAGTCGCCAACGTGGGTGTGTGCGTTCACGAACGCCGGCAGGACAATGCGGTCGTGGTCGCTCTCACGGGCCGGCGTCTCCTCGATGGCCGTTATGTACCCGTCTTCGACGACAACGTTGCCGTCGACCGGTTCGAACGACCGCCCGGCAAGGATGGTGCCCTCGATTCGCTCCATGCGATAGCGAGGGAGCGGAGCTATATGTGTCTCATGGAGACACAATCTGTTCTGTTCATCGTGAGCCACGGTACACTGATACGCCCGGCGCTGGACAGTCTACGTATGAGTGGCGGTACCACAGTTCCCGAGGACCGCGCGCTGTCGCCAGACGACTGGCCCCATCCAGCCGAGCGACGGTACGCGGACGCTCAGGCCCGCCTCGCCGACCACTACGACCTCGCCGTCGAGTCCAGAGTAACCGAGACAGACGCCGCGGGTCGCGTTCACTATCTCACCGGTGGGAACCCGGACGGCGACCCTGTCCTCCTCCTGCACGGCGTTGGGACGCCAGCAGCGACGTGGCTCCCCCTGTTCCCGGCGCTCACCGACGAGTATCGCGTGTACGCTCCCGACCGACCCGGTCTCGGCCTTTCGGCCGCTCCGAGCTACCGGGACCGGGACCTCCGGTCGTTTCTGGTGACGTACCTGCTGGAACTGCTCGATGACCTTGGGATTGACCGGCCCCACATGGTCGGCAACTCCCACGGCGGCCTCCAGTCGTTCCTGCTCGCAATCGACCACGACCGCGTGGACCGACTGCAACTGGTCGGTGCCCCGGGCGGCGTCTCGCGGGACCTCCCGCTCCTGTTTCGTCTGCTGACGGTTCGCGGTCTCAACCGCGTGTTGCTGTGGTTGCTCAACCGCGGCGACCCGGTTGAGAACGCGAGGCAGTCGATGCAGCGGGTCAATGTCGTCGACGGCTCGGCCATCCCTGAAGCGCTGTATGAACTGCTCGCAGCCGGGCAGGCCTTGCCCGGCCGGCCGGAGAGCCAGCGGTCGCTGGCGACGGCACAGGGGTCGTACGGCCGCGCCCACCCCCTCTTTGATATCCGGAACGAAATCGTGCGAATCGACCGCCCAACGCAGTTCGTCTGGGGGACGGAGGATGCTTTCTATCCGCCAGCTGTGGGCCGTCCCGTTACTGAAAAGATGTCACACGCCGAGTTTCATGAACTCCCGGGATACGGCCACACGCCGTGGCTGGAGCCCAACGACGACGCCGTGACACTGGTCCGTGAGTTTCTCGCCTGACTCGTATACAAGAACTTACAGAGTATACGACAGGTGAGTGGACAGCACTGGTCTGTTTTGTGTCTGTTGACATCTGGGTGGACCTCAGCTATCCCACCCACTGACGGCTTGCTCGGCGACGAGTACCCAGCCAAGCATTTCTAGCCGAACTTCGCCGTCTTCGAGCGTTACCAAGTCGTTCTCGATTAGTTCCTCGAGGAGGGCCGCCGGATCAGCTGATTCCTGTGACAGTACGCTTTTGGAATCTGTGCGCCCCCCGTGTGTGTAAAGTCTCGTCAGGGTTCTGACGACCGGGGGCGGCGGGGCGAGTTCCCGAAGCTCCTGCCGCAGACCGCCGTAGCTGCGCCGAAGGTACCGCCCGAGCAGATTGAGCTTCCGCGGGGGGTTCAGCGACAGGTCGACACCCACGACGACTCCCTGTCTGACGTACCGAAGGTCGACAGCCAGTTCCCGACGGCCCAGTAGTTCCTTTTTACTGCGACTAACGCCCACGATGGTTTCGAGGTCGACGTTGAGCGGCTGTCTGATACCGGTGCACCCGACTTTTCCGGGGGTGACTCGGAGTTCCCCGATTTCAAAACGCCGGTCTGTCACGCGCCCGCCGATTGTCGCGGGGTGGCACACAGCTACCTCTGTGCCGTCAAGCAACTGTCGGAACAATAGCCCGCTGACTCGGTCTAATGTCGACTCTGACCCGCCTATGAATAGGGCGACGCGCTGTCCACCGCGTTCGAACCCGATTGTGAGTACCGTTCCCGAGAGCGCTTCCACCGCGGCCCGTGGTGGTTGTCCCAGCCTGATGTCGAAAATCTCGTCTAGTCCGGCTTCCTCCGCCAGCTGGTCGCCTTCGACAACGACACCTGCGTTGTTGAGACGGAACTGTGCCTGACTCGGCGCCGCGGAAACGGACGGACAGAACACAGTCGTCGAGAGCTCGACTGTCCGGGTCACGGTTGATTCTCTCCCGGAGCGTATTCTGTGGTCACACGGACAGCAAAGGGCCTGACTGGGGAGTCTCGACGCGTCCAATTTATCGCAGACAGTAACAGTACACCCGGCGGGATGGCCACGGTGTATGTAGCAGCTATACCGGCATAAGCATTTTAGTAACCAGCATCTCCACGTAGCGGGTATGAACCAGCTATCGTCGTGTTACTTCTGTGGCGGCGCGCTCGATGTTTCGCTCTCCGAATATCCGATTATCCCGAAATCGCTGGACCCGGAAGCTGAGAAACAGGGGACTGTCGTTCTCTGCTCGACCTGCCGGGAGAAGCTCGCAACTATCGTCGAACCGGCCGTCGAGGCGGCGAAGGCGGACGCCCGCGAGACAGCGGAAACGGCTGGCGATGCCGGGACCACGGAGCCGCCGGGACTGCTGGACGAATCCGAGACGCCGACGACCGGCGGGCGGACGACCGATGAGCCGACGACCAGCGAGCAGACGACCGATGAACCGACAACCACCGATAGCGTAGTCGAGCCGGCCGATGACGGCTCGCTGTTGGGCGACGATAGCGCGAGTGCAGCGGGACAGGAACAGTCGGCGCAGTCAGCGGAGACAGCGGACGCGGCTGCGGAGTCCGATTCGACGAACGTGGCAGCGGCGGACACCACGGACAGGCAAATGGCGGAGCCGACTGCGTCGAGTGGCTCAGCGGCCAAAACTGAGAGCGGAGACACCGAACGTGGTTCGGACAGCGACGACAACGATAGCAGCGATGACGGCCCGTCGCTGACGAAACTGGAGTACAACAAGGTGATGCGCTTGCTCCAGAACCGTGAGATGCCCGTTGACCGCGCGGAAATCCGCGAGGTTGCGGTCAACGCCTACGATATCGACGGCGAGCAGTTCGACGCCATCATCGACGCCGCGGTGGACCGGGGCCTCATCGGGCAGGCGAACGGCCAGTTAGTCGAATCGGACGGGTAGCCAGACGCCAGTAGAGAAAAGCATACCACCGGCCATCTCGAAGCCCGCGTTATGAATGCCGGAGACATTGCGGCACGTCTTGACGATAGACTCGACATCGAGGCTTACGCCGACATCGACGCCAGTCCGAACGGTCTACAGGTCGGGCCGGCGAGCCAACCGGTCGAACACGTCGCCTTCGCAGTCGATGCGGCCGTCGAGACCATCGACCGCGCCGACGAGGTGGGCGCTGACCTGCTCGTAACGCACCACGGCATCGTCTGGGGCGGGATGGAACGCGTGACCGGAACCAACTACCGCCGCGTCGCGCCGCTAATCGACAACGACCTCGCGCTGTACGTCGCTCACCTCCCGCTGGACGGCCACCAGTCGCTTGGTAACGCTGCCGGTGTTGCTGACCTGCTGGACCTCAACAACCGTGCCCCGTTCGGGGCGATGGGCGGCGAGTACATCGGCCAGCGTGGAACGCTCTCGGAGCCACAGACGGTCTCCGAACTCGCAGGTTCGCTTGAAGGCCTAGATACTGGCGGACAGCCAGTTCAGGTTCTGGACTTCGGCCCGTCGACTGTCGAGGACGTCGCCATCGTGACTGGGAGCGGCGTCGACTGGCTGCAAGAGGCGGTCGAGGCGGACGCTGACGTGCTCATCACCGGTGAGGGGAAACAGCAGGCCTTCCACGAGGCGCGCGAGCAGGGGATGCACGTCGTTCTCGCTGGCCACTACGCGACCGAAACGTTCGGCGTCCAGTCGCTCCAGACCGTCGTCGAGGACTTGGGACTGGAGACGACCTACATCGACTGTCCGACCGGGCTCTGAGGCGATGGACGAGGGCGTTTCGTTCGAGGGCATCAACTCGGATGCGGACCTTATCGTCTGGTCACGACAGTACTGCAAGCGAGTCCGCCGCGAGCATGGCGTCTCGGTTCGGTTCGACCTCGTCGACTGGGAGGTGTCACACCGAGCCAAGCGACGGGCCGCCGCGGTCAAGCGGCCGAAACTGGACGCCGCCACTGTCGGCCAGCGGTACGACTGGGACAGTGTCGAGGGGAGCGACGGCCGCCAGCTTCCGTGTACGGTGTCGCTGACCTGGGACGCGTTTTCGGCCTTCGAGCGGGATGCGTGGGAAGCGACGCTGCGCCACGAACTCATCCACGTTGAGCAGTACCAGCGCGACGGGACGACCGACCACGGCGAGGCTTTCCGGGAGCGGGCCGACCAGCTTGACACTGATATTCACTGTCCGGCCTTCACCGACCCGAAGCACGTCCTCACCTGCGCGGCGTGTGGCGACCTCGTCGCCCGTCGTTATCAGGACTGTCCGCTCGTCGAGCAACGCGAGCAGTACCGGTCGGACTGCTGTGGGGCCTCGCTGGAACTGGCCTGACTACAGCAGGAACCTGATGGCCCAGAGGACGCCCATCCCGGTCACCATCGTCGCGAACACGTCTTCAGTCCGCCAGGCGACGCCTGCTGCGAGCGCGCCGGCGATGAACTTGTCTGGGGCGAAACTACTGGCGTCGAGGGCCACGAACGACGGGAGGACAAGCGCAGCAAGGACGGCGGCGGGGACGAACCGCAACACCCGCTTGACGACCGGCGGAATCTCGTCGAGCCGACCGAACAGCGCGATAAAGGAGAGCCGACAGGCGTACGTCAGCACGCCGATGACAGCGATGACACCGGCGATCTCAACTGGGCCGTAGTTAGTCGCCATCGGTGCCTCCTGTGGCGGACTCGGTGAGAACACCAGCGGTGATGCCAACGCCGGCCGCGACGAGCAGCCCGAGGTTGAGCGGGAGCCCAGCGCCGACCACGGCGATGGCTCCACCGACGGCGGCGGCGACAGCGGTCGCTGCGTCCTCGATTGCCGGGACCAGAATCGCGAGGAAGACCAGCGGGATAGCGAATTCGAGACCCCAGGCGTCCGGGACGCCGGTCCCGAGTAGCGCCCCCGCGATAGTCGTGACCTGCCACACCGCCCAGAGCGTCACGGCGACGCCAAGGTAGTACCACTTCCGGTCGGTCTCGCTGTCGGACCGGTAGCTGGCGACCGACAGCGCGTACGCTTGATCGGTCAACACGTAGGCGAGCATCGCTTTCCACCGGCCGGTGAAATTCCGGAAGTACGGCGCGATTGATGCCGAGTACATCAGAAGCCGGAGGTTGATGACGACTGCCGTTGCAACGACAACCGTCAGCGGTGCGTTCTGTCCCAGCAACTCTAGCGCCGCGAGCTGTGATGCGCCGGCGAAGACAACCACCGACAATCCGACCGCGGCTGGCAGTCCCAGCCCGGCGTTAACCGTCGCGATGCCGGCAACGAGGCCAAACGGGATAATCCCCAGCAGAAGCGGCGCAACATCACGAACGCCGCGCCGAAACGAAGCGGTATCCATAGCTCTCCATCCAACGCAGGGGCGTCTAAGCCCTCCGTTTCAGTTGCGGTATGTGACGGCAAGTCGACACATGGTCCGTGCCCGTCGTGGCGAACCACGACGTTGAAACCCGCCCGCGCTCGACTGCACAGCAATGAGCGACCACACCGACGAGCGAGAGACGTTCCATCACGACCCCATCGGGCACGCGGAAGCTCGGGCCGGAATGACGGTCGGCGAACTGGCTAACAGCTACGGCGAGGCCGGCATCGGCGCGAGCGACATCCACGAGGCCGTCGATATCTACAGCCAGATGCTCGATGACGACGTGACGACCTTCTTCGGACTCGCCGGTGCGATGGTCCCGACCGGGATGCGGGCTATCGTCAGCGAACTCATCCGCGACGGCCACATCGATGTGCTCGTCACGACGGGGGCGAACTGCACCCACGACAGCATCGAGGCCATCGGCGGCAAGCACCACCACGGCGAGGTGACACCTGAAGGGCAAACGGAGCGCGAACACGACGAGACGCTCCGGGATGAGGGCGTCGACCGTATCTACAACGTCTATCTCCCACAGGAGCATTTCGTCCTGTTCGAGAACCATCTCCGGGACGAAGTGTTCTCCACGCTGGAAGACGAAGGCCCGGTTTCGATCCAGCGTATGACGGAGGAACTCGGTCGGGCCAACAGCGAAGTCAACGAGCGTGAGGACGTGCCCGAGGACGCTGGCGTGCTGGCGGCGGCCTACGAGAACGACGTGCCGGTGTACTGCCCGGCCTTCCAGGACTCCGTGCTGGGCCTGCAAGCGTGGATGTACTCTCAGACCAGCGAGTTCACGATCGACGCGCTGGCGGATATGACACAGATCACGGACATCGCGTACGAGGCTGACAGCGCCGGTGCGATGGTTGTCGGCGGCGGCGTCCCGAAGAACTACGTCCTCCAGACGATGCTCGTCTCGCCCGACGCCTACGACTACGCCGTCCAGTTGACGATGGACCCCTCGAACACCGGCGGTCTCTCCGGCGCGACGCTTGATGAGGCCCGCTCGTGGGGGAAACTTGAAAAGGACGCCCGGAATGTCTCGGTGTATGCCGACGCGACGATTACACTCCCACTGGTCGTGGCCGCGGCCCGCGAGCGCCACAGTACGGAAGCGTAATCACTTCGACGGAGGCGGCTACAGACCCGGCCGTTGTGGGACACATCTACTGAGAGACATATATTCCACATATAAACGGTCTTTCACGACCGCTCGGCAGCCGTATCTAGCATGTCAGAGTACATCGGTCGACGGACATTTGTCGAAGGGACGGCGGCGACGCTGGCGAGTTCCGGGATTGCGGGGAGCACAGCAGCACAGGAATCCAATGGTGGTGAGTCAGGCACCGATGACGCCACCGACACGGAGGACGAGGGGATGACCGACGACACGACGCTCATCGCTCACCGCGGGTTTGCCGGCGTCTACCCGGAGAACACGGAACTGGCCGTCGAGGCCGCTTCGTTCGGCGGACCGGGAACGCAGACGGCCCACCGGCGCGCCGACATGGTCGAAGTCGATGTCGTGCCGACCGCCGATGGCACGCTCGTCACCTTCCACGACAACGGGCTGGCCGAACGCGACGGCGGCGAGCGCGGGCTGACAGACACCGAGGGCCTCGTTTTCGAGACCGACACGGATACTGTGACCAACGCGACTGTCTTGGGGACCGAAGAAACGGTCCCGACGCTTGAGACCGTCATGGACGCGATTCCACCGAGCGTCGCTGTCAATCTAGAGTTCAAGAACCCCGGGAGCGACGACCTCGCGTTCGCCGAGTCGCTGTCGGACCAGACACTGTCGACGCAGCGAGAACTGTGGCGACCCTACACCGAACGCGCGCTCGACCTCGTCAGCGAGTACGACAACGATATTCTCGTCTCGTCGTTCTACGAAGCTGCGCTTGCGACTGTCCGTGATTACGACGACTCGGTCCCCGTCGCCTTCCTTTTCTGGGATAGCATCGAGGAGGGGCTGGAGGTCACCCGCCGCTACGACTGCGACGCGATGAACGTCCCCCGGCATATGGTTCAGGGAACGCCCTTCTTCAACGACAGCGAGTACATCGACTCCGACCTGAGCGATATCGACCTCGTCGACATCGCTGCCGACGAGGACCGAGCCCTGAACACCTGGACCGTCGGCACGTGGTATCAGGCCTGGGAACTGGTCCAGGCTGGCGTCGACGGACTCATTTCCGACTATCCCACTGTGCTCTCGATTCAGGACTGATGAACGCCGATGCCGAATGTTGAAGGGCCGACCGGCCGACACCAATAGTATGGAAGCACCGACCGGGGACGCAGGAATCTACGCCCGTGAGTCGTCGTATCTCGACCGGTACGTCCAGCTTGGAGAAGCCGGCGACCGGATCATCTCGTTGTCGTTTCCGTCCCAGCCAGAGGCCGACGCTGGCGAGGACCACGCGCTGCTTGACCGCATCGACGAGTACCTTCAGGGGGTCGAAGACGACTTCGCTGATGTGACGGTCGGCCTCACGGCCCCGACGGACCAGCGAATAGTGCTGGAAGCTGTCCAGGAGATTCCGTACGGCGAAGATGCATCCGTCGCGCAGGTCGCGCGGATGACGCCGGACCTGAATGATGACGAAGAGGACGACCTCGCACAGGTCCGGGAGGCACTGGCCGCAAACCCCGTGCCGCTGTTGATTCCGGACCATCGGGTTCGAGACGGACCAAGCGCCGCGCCGCCGCCTGTCGAGCAAAAGCTCCGGGCTATCGAGGGTCTCTAGGCCCAGAGCCGGTCGACGCCCAGCCCCTCGTGGACAAGTAGTTCGAGGGCGTTGACGAGGTAGTGGGCGACGACGACGGCGAGTAAGCTGTTTGTCGCGATGAACAGGCCAGCGAGCGCCAACCCCAGCGTGCCGGTGACGACGATACCCACCCGGCCCTGTGCGCCGTGGCCCAGCGCGAAGGCGACAGAGGCGACGATAGCCATCGCCCACGCCGGCGCGTTGAGGCCGGCCACGGGGACGCCGATAGCCGCTGCCCGGAAGAGCAGTTCCTCGACGATAGCGATGACCGGCAAGACACCGCCCAGCAGGATGACCCAGCCGCCGGGCGAGTCCGGGGCGAGCAGTTCCCGTAGCGACTCATCGAAGGTGACGCCGAAGCCGTCTGCCAGCGCAGCGGCGCCCTCGTTCCCGACCCAGAAGCCGATTCCAGCGCCGATACCGATTGCCACTGCCGGCAACCCTGTCGAAAGTGCGTCACTGGTGACTCCAAACGCACTGGCGGGGATTTCGAAATAAAACGCGCCGGCGACTAGCAGCACGCCGAACAGCCCCTGTGTGAACGCGACGTTGGCAAGCAACGCCCCTGTCGAGACATCGCTCGGGGCGAGCGTGTCGCGCATCTGTTGTCGCTGGGCCGCCGCCCGTTGCGTTTCGAACCGTGGGATGGTCGGGTCCCTGTCGGCCATTGAGACGCCGTCGACTGTGGATGAGACGCCGCCGTCGGACCGTACGGCTCCCTGCGAGAGCCGTGCGAGACCGAGAAGCGCGGTTAAAAGAAACCCCGTCAGGCCGACGAATGCGGCCCACTCGGGCATTTATTGCGGACTTGGACTGCCGCCCTGCCGGCCGACCTCGTGGTCGAGTGCCTTGCCCGTGATGGACTTGAGGCGGTCGACCAGCGAGTCTTTCTCGGCTTCGCCGGCGAGTGCGACCTCGAGGACCTCTGAGATGTGCGAGACGGGAATGATCTCGATCATGTCCTCGTACTCGTCCTCGATCATCACGTCCTGCGTGTTCGCCTCGGGGATGATGACCGTATCGAGGCCGGACTTGGCGGCCGCCTCGATCTTGTGCGTGACACCGCCGACCGGGAGTACGTCACCCCGGACCGACAGTGAGCCGGTCATGGCGAGGTTCTGCTTGATCGGAACGTCTTCTATCGCGGAGATAACCGCGGTAGCGACTGTGATAGAGGCGGAGTCGCCGTCGACGCCACCTTCACCGGCCTGGACGAACTGGATGTGAACGTCCTTCTCGGAGATGTCCTCGTCAGAGAACTTCTTGATGATCGCCGAGACGTTCTGGACAGCCTCTTCGGCCATCTCCTTGAGCTGTCCCGTGGCGATGACCTGACCGGGGCCCTGTGACGGGCTGACCTCGGCCATCACGGGGAGGACGATACCGCTGTCCTCGCCCATGACGGCGAGCCCGTTGACGCGGCCGACCACGTCGCCCTGGTTGACGGTGAGCTCGTAGTCCTTGCGGCGCTCGATGTAGTTGTCCGCGAGCTGTTGCTCGATGGACCGGGAGCGCCGTTTGGCCTGCAGGACATCTGCGCGCTCGGTGCGGTCGCGGTCCTCGGCGCGGGCGATGTCGCCAGCGACGCGGACCAGTCCGCCAAGGTCACGGAACTTCAGGCTGAGGTGGCCTTTTCGGCCGGCGCGACGCCGGGCCTCCAGGATGAGCTCCTGAACGGCCTCCTCGGTGAAGTGCGGGAGCCGCCCGTCGTTTTCGACCTCCTGGGCGATGAACCGAGCGTACTTCCGTCGCATCTCGGGGTCGTCCTCGATGGTGTCGTCCATGTACACCTCGTACCCGTACCCCTTGATACGGGAGCGCAGCGCGGGGTGCATATTCTCCATCGCGTCGAGGTTCCCCGCGGCGATCATGATGAAGTCACAGGGGACGGGCTCGGTCTGGACCATCGCACCCGAAGACCGCTCGGACTGGCCCGTAATGGAGAACTCGCCCTCCTGAATGGCCGTCATCAGCTTCTGCTGGCTGCGGATATCGAGCGTGTTGATCTCGTCGACGAACAGCACGCCCTTGTTGGCCTGGTGGATCGCGCCGGGCTCGACGCGGTCGTGGCTCGGCGTCTCCATCCCACCGGACTGGAACGGGTCGTGACGAACGTCGCCCAGCAGCGCACCGGCGTGGGCACCCGTGGCGTCCTCGAACGGCGCGGTCTTCTGGTTGGCGTTGTTGACGAGCAGGTTCGGAATCATCGCGTCGCTGCCGCGCGAACCGTAGCGGAATGCGAGATAGATGACACCGGCCGCGAGAATCCCCAGCAGGACCTGCTGGACGAGGATCAGGGCGTAGCCGATGACGATGGCGATGATGATCCACATGAGGAAGGTCCGCATCTGGTTTCGCTTGCGGGCCTCCTCCTTGTGGGCCTCGACAATCTGTTCCCCTTTGCCGCCGGGGACAGTGCGTACTTTCGGTTCATTGCCGTCGTCGGGATTGTGATAGACAAGAACGTCCTGCAGTTCCTCTCGTGGGAGCAGCTGAGACATCGCCTTCGCCAGCATCGACTTCCCCGTTCCGGGGGAGCCAATCATCATCACGTGACGGCGCTGTTTGGCCGCCTTCTTGATCACGTCACGGGCGTGGTCCTGCCCGATGACCTGGTCGACGAGTCGGTCTGGCACTTCGATGTCGGCGGTCGATTCGATTTCGAGACCGCCAAGGAGATTCTCCTCATCTCCGTCCAGTTCAGACTCGCCGTCAACTTGGACATCGCTTCCGAGTGTCGTTTCGGACGTTTCTCCCTCGCCGGCCCATCGGTCCTCGGACGGGTCGGATGGCTCGTCTGCCGAGGGCTCAGAGGCGGGTTCGTTGGGGTCCTGTTTGGCCCCGTTGGTCGACGCCTCTTCCTCCCCAGCGTCGGATGCCTCCCGGTCAGGGTCGGGAGTCGCGTCGGTGTCGGTGTTGTCGCTCATACAAACGTTGCTAACATACTCATGGAAGGCCTGTCGACTGATATACTTTCTCCCCGTGTCGGTTGTTGCAACACCCCGAAAACCGCAGTACAGCGCCCGAATTAGGTGGGGTTGTATTCCGGCAGTACCGCGTCGTCGGGTTTATCAAACCACCACACCCACTGGGGAATATGCGTGGGTTCTACATCGGTCGCTTCCAGCCCTACCACAATGGCCATCACTCGATGGTCGAGCGGATCTCGGAGGAGGTCGACGAGCTTGTACTGGGTATCGGGAGCGCCGACGATTCACACACCACACACGACCCCTTTACGGCCGGTGAACGGATCATGATGATCACGAAGGCCGTCGCAGAGTACGACCTGACGACTTATGTCGTTCCCCTTGAGGACATCAACCGCAACGCCGTCTGGGTGAGCCACGTCGAGAGTATGTGCCCGGACTTCGACGTGGCGTACTCGAACAATCCGCTTGTCGTCCGCTTGTTCGAGGAGGCCGGTATCGAGGTCCGCCAGTCGCCGATGTTCGACCGCGACCGACTGGAGGGCAGCGAGATCCGCCAGCGGATGATCGACGACGAGTCCTGGCGTGACCGGGTCCCGGCATCTGTTGTGGAAGTCATCGAGGAGATCCACGGCATCAAGCGACTCCAGCACGTCTCAGACAGCGACTCGCTCGAACGGTACGCCGCCACGGGCGAATCGCTCCCCGAATCACTCGACGACCTTGACGACTGATGATAACCCTCAGTTCTGACTTCGGCTCGCCCTATCCGGCGGCGATGAAAGGCGTCATCTGTCAGGCGACCGACGCGCGTATCGAGGATATCGCTCACGATTTCCCACGGCAGGACGTGCGGGCAGCGGCGTTCTGGCTCACGCAAACGCTCCCGTACTTTCCGCCGGCAGTCCACTGTGTCGTCGTCGACCCGGGCGTTGGAACCGACAGAGACGCCATCGTCGTCCGCGCGGGCGACCACGCGCTCGTGGGGCCTGACAACGGCGTCCTCCTGCCAGTCGCCCGTGAACTGGCTGAAACCGAGAACGACGCCCCGGACACATTCGAGGTGTTCACCTGGGCCTACGACGACCCGGCGAGTACGACGTTCCACGGGCGGGACGTGTTTGCGCCCGCCGCGGCGGCCGTCCACGACACCGGCGTCGATACCATTGAAACCCTTTCTGAAATCGACCCAACTGAGGACTACGCTGATCTCCGGTTCCCGGCAGCCGCAGTCGATGGTGACGGAGCGACCGGCGAGGTACTCGTCGTCGATGACTTCGGGAACGCCGTGACGAACATACCCGGCGAGGTCCTCGCGGGACAGTTCGGCGAGGTGGTCTCGGTCGACGGTGTTGAGGCCCCAGTCCATCGAGCCTACGCTGCCGTCGACAAGAGTCAGCGACTCGTCACCGTCGGCAGTCACGGGAACGTCGAACTCGCCGTTAACCGCGGCCGTGGCGACGAAGCGTTCGGGGTCAGCACCGGCGACACAGTTACCATCTCACTGTGTTGACGTGTAGCCACACAGCGGTTTAGGCTCGCCAAAACATCGGTGGTCTTAAGTCTTTTAGGCAACCCTAATCGAGCGTATGCCACAGAGACGTGACTTGCTGAAGACGGTGGGGATCGCTGCGACGGGACTACTTGCTGGGTGTCCCAGTCAGGGGTCGACAGAATCGAACACGGCGTCGGCGGACACCGACACGACAGAACAGGAAGCGACCGCGGGAACAGACGAGGGCGGCGAAAGCGGTGTTTCGGTCGGGCCGATGACCGCTGTCGCGACCGAGTGGAACGTCTACCGGGCGCGGCTGCACGATGCCGTCGCGCTGGGTCGGGCCGGTGCGCCCGGTGCCGGAGCGACCGTCGCACAGAACATTTTTGCCCAGTTCGAAGGGGCGTCGGGCGAGTACGGGGCCCACGAACAGCTTGAGTCCACGTCAGAGTCAGCGTACGAGGGCTTTGAGGATGCCCTCGGGACGGTCCAGTCGTCGCTGTCCGAGGGCAACGTATCGGAAGCCGCGTCGGCCGCGGACAAAGCGTCGGGCCACCTCCAGACAGCGCAGCAGGCCGCTGCCGGACAGCAGGCCACCAGAGTGCTGGACCTGCTCTTGCTGGGCAGTCGGGCGAGCAATGCCGCCATGGCCGGGACGCTGGGCGCTTTCGAGGGGGCCGCCACGATCGCGGAAGAGACGATGACCGCGTTCGAGGACGCGCTGGTGTACAGCAAAATAGAGGCTGCGGACGCAGAATCCTACGAGGCCTTTGAGAACGCACTGGCCGGCATCGGTTCCGCCGCAGGCAGTGAAGACGCGAGCGGCGTCACCGAACAGGCCCGCGCCGCACTGGATGCGACCGTTTCGGGCGCGTATGCGCTGGTCCAGCCGGCGTCGGTCGCCGGTGCGGGCCACCTTGCGACGATGCAGGCCCGTGGCTGGGACGCGGCCGCAGTCGTCTCGGGCAGCGGCGTCGGGGCAGACTACGCCCACGCGACGACGCTGAACACGTACCGGGCCCGCGTCCACGACGCTGGGTGGCTGGCCCGTGCCGGCGAGACAGCCACCGCGGCGACGATGGTCGAGGACGTTTTTGCCCACTTCGAAGGCGCGGCCGCTCACGATGCCCTCGAAGAGGCGGACAGCGAGGCCTACGAAGCGTTCGAGTCCGGTTTGTCGGACCTCTCCTCAGCAATCGAGAACGGGAACACCGAGGGGGTCGCGTCGGCCGTCGAGACGGTCGACACCAATCTGGTCGCCGGCATCGAGGCGCTGGCCGGCGGGAACGCGCCGGTTCTCCAGTCGGGCTTCTTCAAAGCCCGCTTCGCCGACGCGCGCGAGCTGTACCGCCAGGGTCAGGCGGGGCAGGCAGCGACGCTCGTTTCGGACCTGTTCGCCCGGTTCGAGGAGAACCAGCTCGACTTCCACGAGACGCTAGAGGAGACCAGCGAGGACCTCTATCACCGCTTCGAGGAGGAACACCTCGTGGGGCTCCAGTCAGCCTACGAGAATGGCGATGATGACGCGGTCGGGACCCACCACGACGGCGTTCTCGCGGCGCTGCTGGAGTTCGAATCGGCCCACAGTGCCGCCGTCGCCAGCGGGTCCGGCGCGACCTACATGGCCGGCCTCGCCTTCGACGCCGCGGCGACGAACGCTCTCGGGAACGCCGACCGCGCAGCGTCGACTGCTCAGGGGGCGCTGGCGTTCTTCGAGTCCGGGGCCGCCGGCTACCATGAGGCACTCGAAGAGGCGAACGAGGACCTGTATCACCGCTTCGAGGACGAAGCACTCGGGAGCGTCATCTCCGCCGCGAACGACGGCGGTGACGTATACGCGGCCGCGAAGACGTTCTACGGCGCAGCCATCGAATCCGTGACGGCCATCGTCGGGTCGAGCGGCGGTGGCGAGACCGGTGCCGGGGCCGCGAGTGTCGTCAGCGACGTGTTCGCTACCTTCGAGAACGCCGCGGTGCACGACAAACTCGAAAACGCGGACGCGGAGGCGTACGAAGCCTATGAGGCCGCACTGAACGACTATGTCGCCGACTTGGAGAGCGGGTCAACCGACGGCGCGAGCGCGTTCGCAAACGCCGCCCGGACCGCTTCTTTCGCCGTCGTTGGCGCTGTCGACAGCGCCCCGAGCGGTTCCGGCGGCCACGGCGGCGAGGAGTCCGAGGCGACCGAGTCGTCACTGTCCGGCGGCCCGAACGTCGTCGAAGGCGTTCCCGAGGACGCCGACCACGTCGTCGACATGCAGGCTGTGGCGTTCGCGCCCGAGGAACTCACCGTCAGCGTCGGCGACACAGTCGCCTGGAAACACGCCGGTGGCGAGGCTCACAACGTCGTCGCGTACGAGGAGGAACTCCCGGACGACGCGACCTACTGGGCTTCCGGCGGGTTCGAAAGCGAGTCGGCCGCACGCGAGGGCTGGGAGAACGGTGAGGGGGCCGTTCAGTCCGGCCAGAGTTACGTTCACACGTTCGAGACGGCCGGCGAGCACGGATACTTCTGCGTTCCGCACGAGGCTGCGGGGATGGCTGGCACCGTTATCGTCGAGGAGTAATCACGCTCTCTTTTTTGGCCCGCCTAGAAACCGATGGCTTTTTGTGTTTTAGGGTAGCCTAAACAATTGTATGCCGGACGAACAGGCCACATCGAGGCGGGACATCTGTCGCCGTAGCGAGTCGGGTGCTGCCGTCCCTGTCGTCCGCGCAAACGCCGCCCTACAGGAGGTGAGAGCCTGGACGTGACCGTACATTGACCTGTCAGCTTCGACCATCTTTCGCGGCGACGACCACCGTGGGCATAGCCCGTCGCCGCACGCCACGAGCTTTTCGTGTCTGTCCCGTGGGCGTCTGCCCCAAGGACGCCCCATTTCAGGTCCTTTACTGTGGACCACTCTGGAATCACCACTTTTGATTAGCCGCCGGCAGGCGCTGAGTCCGCACTGGTAGCTGTTTTTCGGGGCAGGCGTTTTGAGTCCGCCAGCCCTGCGACTGGCTATGACTGACAAGGAACCAGCGGAGAACATCAGCGGCGGAACCGCTGGCGGTGGCCAGTCGGCAACGTTCGACCCGGAAACAGCGGGGACGCGGGCAGAAACCGTCGTGGACCGTCTCGGCGAGATGTACTGGACGAAAACCTACGGCGGCCGGGACGCCTACGAGTGTCTCGTCCGGACGATTCTCAGCCAGAACACATCCGACAAAGCGAGCCAGCCGGCCCACGACGACCTGATGGCTCGGTATGGCGGCGGGGAGGACGCGAACAGCGAGGGAGACATTGACAGCACTGACCTCGCCCGCGCGCTGGCCGACGCCGACCAGCCCGAACTCGCTGAAACCATCTCCTCGGCCGGGCTGTACAACCAGAAATCCGAGCGCATCATCGCACTGGCACAGCGCATCTGCGAGGAGTACGGCGGCGAAGCTGGCTTTGATGCGTTTGTTCGGGACAGCGACCCCGAGGCGGTGCGGTCGACGCTGCTCGACATGAACGGTGTCGGGCCAAAGACCGCTGATTGCGTCCTGCTGTTCGCAGGCGGTCGCGGCGGCGTGTTCCCCGTCGATACGCACGTCCACCGCATCGCCCGCCGGATGGGACTGGCCCCGGCCGACGCCGACCACGAGACCGTCCGTGCGTATCTGGAGCGCGACGTGCCCGCGGCGAAATGCGGCTTCGGCCATACGGCGATAATTCAGTTTGGCCGGGAGTACTGCTCGGCCAGAAAGCCGGCCTGTCTGGACGACCCCGATGCGTGCCCGCTGGCGGGTCACTGTGACCAGATCGGCGTGTACCCGGCCGCTGATGATGTTGTCGACCCATCCGAAACTGCCTGACGCACTCCACGGTATACTGTCGGTACTGTCGATGTGTGCTGGTATTGAACTCTTCCCGTCAGAAATTAAACTGAAGTGTGTTTCTGGAAGGACCTTAGTCCCCCAAAAGTGACAGCGTCCGTATGTTCCGACCGGCATCCGGCCGCGGGTTAGTGCGCCGGTACTATCTGTACCGTGCCACGATCGCTGTCGGATTTATCACTCCCATCTTCACCCTGTTTCTCTTGCGAACGCTGACCTTCACGCAGGTCGGTGCCCTCTCAGCAATCTACGCATCGCTATCTGTCGTCGGCGAGATTCCAACAGGCTACGTCGGTGACAGGCTCGGGCGGCGCGCAAGCCTCCTTCTCAGCGTGCTGTTCACCGTTGTCTCCCTCGCGGGCTTCGTTCTCGCTTCGGGATTCCGCTGGTACGGCTTCCTCTATGCGCTGTGGGCGCTGGCGCTGACGTTACGCTCAGGGAGCATGGATGCGTGGCTATACGATACGCTGACTGAACGACTCGATAGCGAGCAGTTCAGCCGTATCCGTGGCCGGGGCGATGCAGTGCAGAAGTGGACTGCAGCGGTCTCGATGGTTGCCGGTGGCCTGCTGTATGGGCTGCACCCAACCTATCCGTTCGTTGCTGCGGTCGGTTTCAACAGTCTCGGCTTCTTTGCCCTGCTCTCACTGCCGAAGAATCGGCAGTACGCCGACCGGGGCAGTGACAGTCGCTCCGCCGACCGTCTCGACCCACTGGAAACCGTCTCGGTCATCCGAACGTATCTGGCTCGACCGCCGCTCCGAGCACTGGTCCTGTACATTGGGTTGTTCTATGCCGTTTTGGGCGTTTCCCACACCTACATCCAGCCGATGGTGGTCGAGACGCTGGGGCCGTACGCCGCCACTATCGGCGTTCAGGTTCCTGCTGGTGTTCCGACCGCGGCGGCACGAGTAGGCGAGGCCGGCGCGGCACTTGCACTTGGACTGGGTGTGCTGTACGCCGCCCTGACAGCAGTGGCATCCGCTGGCGGCTACTACGCCAGCGCAGTTGAGGACCGTCTCGGCGTCCGCAGAGCCGTGGTTGTCGTGCCAGCCCTGACGGCTGTCGCACTCGTGGGACCGCTGTGGTTCGCGCTGGTCGTACTCCCGACGTTCACGACGATGCGAACCGCGAAGCCGCTGGTCCAGCCTATCGTCAACGGGTACATTAACGACCATGTCGAGTCGGTCGGACGGGCGACGTTGCTCTCCGCGGTATCGATGCTGCATATGATTCTTCGGACGCCGCTGGCACTTGCTGCTGGGATGGTGGCGGATGCAACCACGGCGACCACAGCAGTTGCGGCGCTTGGCGGCCTGTTTCTCGTCGCTGGCGGCGCAGTCTGGCTGTTCGGGGAGATTGCGCCTGAGACAGTGGCTGCTTCCGGTGACGGGGCCAGCAAATCAGCGTCATAGACCCATCAGCGGTCGGCCGGAAACCCGACCCGGCCACGATTAGACCGAACGCTTCCGGGGCGACAAGGGCGTGCCCCGACGACAGTGCGGTTCTGTCAGTTCGTCTCCCGATTACGCTCGGTGGCCCCAGCGCTCGCCGTCCTCGGCGTAGCGGGCGCTCACAATCCGGTTGAACTGGTCGTCGGACAGCGAGATGTCCGTCGCGCCGACGTTCTCGTCGAGCTGGTCGACAGTGCGAGCGCCGACGATGGGGACGCAGGTGAAGTCCGGCTGTTCGATGAGCCAGCGGAGCGCGACCTGTGCGGGCGTGGCGTCAAGTTCGTCCGCGACAGCGCGGAGTTCGTCAAGGACGTGCCAGCCGCGCTCGGAGAGGTAGAAATCCTCGAAGCGGTCGGACAGCGAGCCTCGGGAGCCTTCCGGCCCCTCGAAGGCCGTCGGGTCGTCGTTGTCCGTGCGCTCGTACTTGCCCGTGAGGAAGCCGCCGGCCAGCGGCGAGTACGGACAGACCGCGATGTCTTGGTCGGCACACACATCGAGATAGTCTTTCACGTCGTCGCGGTAGCCGGCGTGGAACAGCGGCTGTGTCACCTCGAAGCGCTCGTAGTCTTCGACGTCGCTCTTCCAGAGGGCCCTGGTCAGTTGCCAGGCGGCCATCGTCGACGCGCCGAGGTGGTGGACCTTGCCCGCGCGGACGAGGTCGTCGAGCGTCGACAGCGTCTCCTCGATGTCGCTGTGCTCGTCCCAGCGATGGATGTAGTAGAGGTCGAGATAGTCCGTGTCGAGGCGGTCCAGCGTCCCCTCGATCTGTGCGCGGATGTGCTTGCGGCCGAGACCGGAGTCGTTGGGGCCGGGCTCGCCGCGACCGTCGAAGGGGAAGTACACCTTCGAGGCGATGACGAAGTCCTCGCGGTCGTAATCGTCGAGCCACTCGCCGATGTACGCTTCGCTGGTCCCGTTAGGATTGCCGTAGACGTTGGCAGTATCGATGAAGTTGATGCCGCGCTCCCACGCCGCATCGAGCAGGTCGTGGGCCTCATCGCGGTCGGTCTCGACGACGCCGCCGGTCTCCCGGCCGAACCGCCAAGTGCCGAAACAAAGCTGTGAAACCGTCGTTCCGGTCGAACCGAGTCTGGTGTATTCCATACCGGAGCCACGCGGGGCTACCCGAAAAAGGGGTTTGGTCGCGGCGAAGGCTGTCCGGTACCGGTCGGTAAGCCACGGTCGCGGAGGTATCGCGCCGCCGTGTTCGGTCAGGACAGACCGCCACGAGGCCTGGCAGCCGCGACGACCAGCCCAGTCACCAGCAGGAACGCCACCAGCGAGAGATTCGGCACGGTCAGGCCGAGTATCCGGTACTGAATCTGCGCACAGCTGATCGCGCCGATGCCACAGGTCGTCTGGCTCACCTGCAGCCAGGAGTGGTAGGCCGCGATGGCCGCTCCCGGCACCGCAAGCGGCAGTGCTGTCCGGACGACGCCGAGACGGCGCTCGACAGCAGCGACGCCGAGAACGACCACTAATGGATACATCAGAATTCGCTGATACCAGCAGAGCCGACAGGGGGTCAGCCCGAGGCCCAGCGAGAGATAGAGGCTGCCGGCCGTCGCAACGGTGGCGACGGTAGTCGCCGCGGCCAACAGGAACCGGGCTCGGTCGGAATCGGATCGAGAATCGCCCACAGGGAAGCCAGCGTTTGCTGGCGGAAAAAGCGTTCCGAGAGTCGCCCTCTTTCTCGGCTCCCGCTTGACCGGAGCGCCAGCGCTCGCTTTTTCAGGCCTGCCGCCGACAGCCAGCGTATGCCCGACGATTCGGACCCCGAGGCGAACCTCGAACAGTGGAAGTCCGCGATGCAGGAAGAGCACGCCGAGGCCATCGCAAACCCCGACCCCGACGAGTCCCACCAGATAGAGGGCGTGGCACAGGTCACATATCGGGTGACGTTCGACTACGACGCCGACGAGGACGTACTTGATCGGGCCAGCGCCGAGGAGGTCGACGACCTGACCGACCCCGACCTGCTCTCCTGTGCGTGTGGCGTTCGTGGGATGACCCCCGAAGAAGCCCGAAAGCACATGGCTGCCGCTGTCGAGCAGGGGTAAACAGGGGCCGCAGTCACTCTCAGTCGTGGATAGTCACGCCGTCCTGGTCGACCGAGATGTCGAGCAGGCTGGTCACATCGTAATCAGTGTCGTCAAGCGCCGACTCGCCCTGTTTCCGGAAGACGACGACGATATCAGAGATGTCCGCCCCGATGTCGTCAAGCGCCTCACAGATGGCGGCCATCGTTCCGCCGGTCGAGAGCAGGTCGTCAACGATGAGCAGGTCGTCGCCCGCCTCGATGTCATTGATGAACATCTCCGATTCGGAGTAACCGGTGGTCTTGTGCAGCGGGACCTCGTCGTCGAGACCGTAGGAGCGCTTACGGATGACCACAAGCGGGATATCCGTCTGCAGTGAGAGCGCGGTTGCGATGTGGATGCCCATCGCCTCCGGCGCGACGATCTTGTCCACGTCGAGGTCGGCCGCCCGCGTCACGCCGACGACGACCTCGCGGAGGAGTTCTGGCTCCAGCATCGGCACGCCGTTGCTGAGCGGGTGGACCAGATAGGAGTATCCGTCCTTATCGATTATCGGGGCCTCGTGCAGTGACTCGCGGAGCTTCTCCATGCCTCCGTTACCTGAAGGGGGACAATAAACCGTTCGAGGCTGGGCTGCGGTGTGCGCGTCACGCTATCGCGTCGTGATTTAGCCGGTTTGCGTGAACTGCCAATCGAGCACGGCAGCGTCAGTCCGCCGTCGAAGCCGAGCGGTCCCCCTTCGTTTCGAACGGGCTGTCCTCAACGATGTCCCGGGCGGTGTGCTCGCCGCTGATAAGACACATCGGCATCCCGATGCCGGGCGTCGTGTAGGCCCCGGTGTAGTAGAGCCCCTCAAGCCCGGCGCGGTGGCTGGGACGGAGCGGCCCGGTCTGGAACAGTGTATGCGCCAGCCCGAGCGCCGTCCCCTGCGGGTCGCCATAGCGCTCGGCAAACTCGCTGACACACGCCGTCTCTTCAACGACGATGCGGTCACGGAGGTCCACGCCGGTTTGCTCGGCGAGGTCGTCCAGCACGAACGCTCTGTATTCCTCGCGAATCGCGGGGCCGTCGTCCAGCCCCGGCGCGATGGGCACAAGGACGACGATGGCGTGGTGGCCGTCGGGGGCGACCGTCTCGTCGGTCTTCGACGCCACCGAGAGGTAATATGCGGGGTCGTCGGGCCACCCCGGGCGGTCGAATATCTGCTCGAAATGGCCGTCCCAGTCCGTCGGCAGGACCAGCGAGTGGTGGGCCAGCGGGTCCACGTCGCCCTCGACACCGAGATACAACATGAATGCCGACGGCGCGTAGGTCTGTTCGTCCCAGTGGTCCGGGTCGTGGTCGCGGGCAGCGGGGTCAAGCAGATGCTGCTCGGTGTAGGCGGGGTTGGCGTTGCTGACCACGACATCGGAGGCGACGACGCCGTCCTCGGTGGTCAGTTCGAACGCCCCCGCCTCGCCGGCGATGTGCTGGACCTCAGTCCCGGTCTGAATGTCGACGCCGAGTTCCCGAGCCAGCGACCCGAGGCCGTCGACGACGCCGGCGATGCCGCCTTCGGGGTAGAACACGTTCATGTTCAGGTCGACGTGGCTCATGATGCTGTACAGCGCGGGAGTGTTGTGTGGCGCGCCGCCGAGAAACACCAGCGTGTATTCGAGCAACTGCCGGAGCTTCGGGTGGTCGATGTAGCGGCTGACGTAGTCGTCCATCGAGCCGAACAGTCGGGCCCGCGGTGCGAGCGGGAGCAGGTCGGGGTCGACGTAGTCCCGGAGCCGTTCGCGGCCCTCGTAGACGACCCGGTCCATTGCGAGGTCGTAGTTCTGTTCGGCCCGGTCGAGGTACTCGGCCAGCGCATCGCCGGCTCCCTCCTCGTAGGACTCGAACACCTCGCGGGCGTTCTCGCGGTTCGGCCGCATCGTCACGCGGTCGCCGTCCTTCCAGAACACCCGGTACTGGGGGTCCAACCGTTCCAGTTCGTAGTAGTCCGCGGGCTCGCGGTCGAAGTGCTTGAAGAAGCGCTCGAACACATCGGGCATCAGGTACCACGACGGGCCGGTGTCAAAGCGGAAGCCGTCGCGTTCGAGGACGCCCGCGTGGCCGCCGAGGCGGTCGTAGCGTTCGAGCAATTGCACGTCGGCCCCGGCGTTAGCGAGATAGCACGCAGCCGAGAGGCCGCCGAAGCCGCCACCGACGACGGTCACCGTCAGGTCTCTTGGGAGGCCATCACGCATAGCCGTTGCTAACGACTACGCCTGAAAAAGGGTTGTCTGGATTCTCAAGACCTCACAACAGACAGCTCATGATTCAAACCAGCGGTCTGTTCCCAGTTCGCTGGAATCGCTTGCATCGTTTATTGTGAGTTTTTCCCTAGGCTCGCGATATGCCCACGACCAGCCTGGGGTCCGTCTGGCAGCGGCATCGGGACACCGACCGCCATCCGTCGCTCTGGCTCTCGCGGGCGAGCCTGCTGGTACTCGCTGTCGCTTTCGGTCTCCTCGGCGCTGCCGAAGTCCGAGTTCCGCTCCGGGCCCAGATGGTGGTGTACCTCGTCGGAATGGTCGCGCTCAATCTCCCTCACGGCGGGTACGAACACTTCGAGAACCTCCGCCGCCGCCGCCCCTCATTCCGCTGGCGCTACGTCGGGGTGTATCTGGCGGCTATCGGCGGGTTCGTCGGCCTGTTCCTCGCCGCGCCAGTCGCCGGCCTCGCGCTGGCGCTGACCGTCGCTATGGCGAAGGGCGGTCTCGGTGGCC
The DNA here is from genome assembly GCF_000011085.1 of Haloarcula marismortui ATCC 43049. Taxonomy (NCBI): domain Archaea; kingdom Methanobacteriati; phylum Methanobacteriota; class Halobacteria; order Halobacteriales; family Haloarculaceae; genus Haloarcula; species Haloarcula marismortui. The sequence continues at coordinate 1,696,319 of NC_006396.1, read as the reverse complement.
TGCAGGTGCTAGAAGCCACGAGCGGTACCGACCACCTGCAGACCCGGTTCCAGCGCGGGCTGGCGGCGGCCGTCCGCGGCGGCGCGGTGATGCTCGTCCCAATCGTGTTCTGGCCGCAGACGTTCCACGCGTTTAGTTCGTTGATGGTCGGCCTCGTCGAACCCGGAGCCCTCTCGTCGTACGCGGGGTCGTTCGACACAACTCGGCTCGTCATCGGGTCGGGCTACGGGCTCGCCCTAACGGCGCATATCGTGCTGGGATACGTGCGCGGCGGCGGCCGTTCCTGGCTTATCGACGCCGGAGAATCGTTGCTCCTTGCGGTATTCTTCGCGTCTGTCCCGGTCCTCGTCGCCGTCGGCCTGTACTTCCCATTCTGGTACTCCGCCCGACAGGTGGCGCGGACGGCGTCCGTCGAGACGGAGCCGGTCGGCGACGAGCGCTGGGACCTGCTCGGCGGCGCGGACCCCTCGACCGTTGCACTCCGCGCCTGGGTCGTCCTCGTCGTTGGAGCGCTGGCCACCTTCGGCGTCCTCGTCGCCGTCTACTGGGCGTTCCCGAACCCGCTTGGAACGAGTGACCTGCTCCCCGGCGCGGTAGCGTTCTGGAGTATGTTTATTAGCATTGTTGCGCTCCCACACATCGTCGTCGGGTCACTCCTCGACCGGGACCGGGGTATCTGGTACGTGCCGTGACGCCCCACTCCCAGGAAGGACCGCGACGCCGACCCGCAGATGACTAGCTTTCTGTAGCTGGCGGACACCCGGGACAGTATGTCTGAATTCCGCCCCGTCCCGACGACTGACCGCGAAGCCTGCCAGCGGATACTTCAGTACGCGTTCGCGCCCGAAACAGGTCCGGTGCCGCCGGACCCGGACGGTGACTGGCCGCCGTCGCTGTTCGACCAGCGAGGCCTCTATGACGGCGGCACCCTCCGGGCCGTCTGCAAGCTGTATTTCTTCGACACAACTGTTCGCGGCGCGGCGACGACGGTCGGCGGCCTCGGCGCGGTTGCAACACCACCCGAACACCGCGGACAGGGGCTCGCCGCCGACCTCTGCCGACACGCACTGTCTGCGTACCGCAAAGCCGATGTCGGGTTCGTCACCCTCTGGCCGTTCTCGACGCCGTTCTATCACCGTCTGGGCTGGGGGACGGCGAACACCTATCGCCGCTTCGACCTGCCGCCGTCGGCGCTCCCGGACCCCTCCACCGCCGGACAGCTGGTCCGCCTCGACGCCGACGACTGGGAGCGGCTCCGTCGGGTCGAGACGGCTGCAGCCGCCGGGACAGCGCTCTCGCTCCGGCGCTCGGAAGCGTGGTGGCGCGAGCGGACCCTCGCCGACTGGGACGACGACGGCGTCCCGTACTGCTACGGCTACGAACGCGACGGTGAACTTCAGGGGTACGTCGTGTACACCGTCGCGGATGATGCTAACAACACGCTCTCGGTTTCGAACTTCGCGGCTGTCGACGAGGAGGCCCGCCGCGCGCTGTTTGCGTTCCTCGGGCATCACGGCGCACAGATAGAGCGCGTCACGCTCCAGCTACCGCCTGATACTGACCTCTTCCATCGCGTCGACGACCCCGGGGCGGTCGACTGCACGGTCGAGGCCGGGCCGATGGTTCGGCTCACCGACGTGGACTACCTCGAACGCCTCGACTGGCCCGGGGGCGACCTCGACTGCACGCTCTCGGTGAACGATCCGCTGCTTGACCACAACGACGGCCTGTTCCGGCTGTCAGTGAACGGCGGCACTGCGACGGTCGACCCGCTTCCAGCCAGCGACTCGAAAGCCGATGTGGCCGTCGACATTGCGACGCTCTCACAACTGGCCGTCGGGACGCACGGCGTCGACGCCGCTGAACGCCTGGCCGGGCTGGAGATGTTCGACGACTCGGTCCGCGGCCCGCTTGCAGACGTTTTCCAGCCCGAATCCGTCTACTTAGGCGAGTTCTTCTGAGACTGGTGGCTGTGACTGCGACGGGATACTCGCCATCCGTGATGGCGACATTCTCGAAAGACGGACAGCAGACCGTGTGCGAGTCACCCACTCGGCCGACAGTCCGAACGGTGCTCACTCAGTCGACGGCGAGTCGTCGCCGTCGTTCGCTCGAATCCGAACCGTCGAGATACGGGTGCCCTCGACGCTCGTCACCTCGAACACGTATCCGGCCGCTTCGGCGGTGTCGCCGACCTCCGGAGCGCGGTCAAGCTGACTCAGCACCAGCCCACCGATGGTTTCGACCGCGTCCCTGTCGAGGTCGACACCGAGCGCCTCGCCCGCTGTCGACAGTGGCACGCCGCCGTCGGCGTCGTAGCTCCCGTCGCTTTGCTTGCGGATGGCGTGTTCGCGGCCGTCGACATCGAACTCGTCGCGCAGGTCGCCGACGACGGCCTCGACCACGTCCTCGATCGTCGCGATGCCCTCCAGCGACCCCCACTCGTCGATGACCGCGGCCATCTGCCGGCGGTCCTGTCTGAACTGCAACAGGAGGTCGTTGATAGCTGTCGTCTCCGGGACGACCGGTATCTCGTGGGCGATATCGCCGGCAGTCGTGTTTTCGTTGCCTTCCTCGCCGGCCCGTAGCACGTCCTTGACGTCGATGAACCCGACGATCTGGTCGCTGTCGTCGGCGTCGACCACCGGATAGCGGGTGTGTCCTTCGTCGAGAACGACCGCCCGGATATCCGACATCGTTGCGTCGGCCGGGACGCTCACAACGTCAGGTCGCGGGACCATGACCTCCCGAACGACCGTATCGTCGAGATCGAACACGCGCTCGATCATGTCGACCTCAGACGCGTCGATGTTTCCCTCTTCGCCAGACCGGGCCAGTACTCGGCGTATCTCGCGCTCGCCGAGTGTCTCGTCCGTCTCCGATGCCGGCGGGACACCCAGTAATTGCGTGAAGGCGTTGGCCGAGCCGTTGAAGACGACGATCCCGGGATAGAACAGGTAGTAAAACAGCTTCATCGGCGGCGCAAGCAACAGCGAGAGCCGCTCAGTCCGAGCAATCGCAAACGTCTTCGGCGCGAGTTCGCCGAAGACGACGTGGAGGAACGTGATGATGGTGAACCCGACTGCGAACGCGACGACGTGGAGGAGGGTCTCGGGCAGTACCGGGGCCAGAACAGGTTCCAGAAGGGCTGCGACCGCGGGCTCCCCGACCCACCCCAGCCCCAGTGAGGCGAGTGTAATCCCGAGCTGGGTCACCGCGAGATAGTTATCTAGGTCCGCCATCACTGCCTGGAGCGAGCCTGCGCCGGCCCGGCCTTCGTCAGCGAGCTGTTCGACCGATGTGCCGCGAACGCGAACGAACGCGAACTCAGCGGCAACGAAAAAGCCGTTCAGTCCTACAAGCACCAGTGCCAGTACTAGCTGTGCTGCAGAGAGTGCGAGATTTACCATCGCAGCCCCCAGACGGCGCGCGTCGATGTGTGCATACACACCCATCTCTGTCACCGTACTAAAGTGCTGGAATGTCCGCGCCCGTACCGCCGTCGACTCCCTCAGCGGTACGCGGCACGGACAGTGTCTGCGATGACACCCGGCTTCCGGTAGTGCTTGCTCACCGGGGGGACTTCCCGGTCGAGGTCGAGCATCTCGTAGACGGCGGTCATCGCCGACCGGACCGAGTACTCGACGGTGAACACGACATCCCGTGGCTGTTCGGCGTACTGTCCGAGGAACGCCAGATTGTTCGACCCGTCCGGAACGACATCGGGCCGGTCACCGGGTTCTCGGGGCTGGAAGTGCGCCGTGATGAACGGCATCATCGCCGGGATGCAGGTCACGTCGTCAAGTATCTCCGGGAGCCGTTCCTCACACTGCAGGTGGTAACACAGCTCCTGAAGGATCTCGCGGCCGGTACATTCGGACATCGGCTTCTCCACGTAGTTCCCTTCCCGATCCGGGAACAGCGCGTAGCCCCAGAATACCTTCACGTCGTCCGGCTGGTTCGCGAAGTGTGGCTGGGCGGCGACGACTGTCGACAACAGCCAGTTCGACCCGAGGTAGGTGACGAGCCCGTTGCCCGGTTCCTCGTTCGTGAAATCGACGATGTGGTCGAACAAGTCGGTGTTGTGCAGGGTAACGGTGAACGACTCCCATTTCGTTTCCGTGACGTTGTCCGCGAACACCGACGGATTGCCGAACTGTGGGTTGTCCTCGGCGATGGACTTCCACAGCTCCCACGACGCCCCGGTTTCGTTCAGTTCGGGGGCCTCGTCCATCCCGCCGATGGACGAGCCGTCGGTCATCGACCCGTTCGTCACGAACACGAGGTCGGACGGCTCGACGGGGACCGTCTCGGTGCCGCTGTCGGTCTCACAGTAGAGCCGCTCGACGGTACGCCCCGTCCGCGACGGGACGATATCCATATCGGTCACCTCGTGGCCGTACTCGAAGGAGACGCCCCTGTCTTCGAGCCAGCGTCGGAGCGGGAGGATCATCGAGTCGTACTGGTTGTACTTCGTCCGGTCGATACCCTCCATGGTGTGCAGTTGCGGGAACTCGTGGAGGAACCGGTACATGTATCGCCGGACCTCGGCGACGCTGTGCCACGGCTGGAACGCGAAGATGGTCGCCCAGACGTACCAGAAGTTCGTCTCCAGGAACGACTCGTCGAACCACTCCTCGATGCGCGTGTCACCGAGCCGCGGTTCGGGCGTGAGGAGCAACCGAGCTATCGACTGGCGGTGCTGTCGCGTCAGTCCGTACTCGCCAGCGTCGATTCGTTCGCCCTCGTGCATCAGCCGTGTTTTCGCGTACGAGGGGTGCGTTTCGTTGAACTCGTCCATCACGGCCTTGACCGAGCGCGAGTCGTCTTCGAGCGACGGAATCGTCTCGAAGAGGTCCCACGTACATTCATACGCCGGGTAGTTGAACATCCGACCGCCCCGGATCAGGTACGCCTCGTCCGGGTCGCCAGCGCCGTCCATCGCGCCACCGACGACGTCCAGCTTTTCGTAGACATGGATGTTTTCGCCGGGCATATTGCCGTCCCGAACGAGGAACGCCGCGCCAGCCAGGGAGGCAATACCGCCCCCGACGAAGTGTGCGTCGCGGTCAGTGACGTGTGGGTGCTGGTGGATGGTCATATTGGGTCACCGTCATGTAGTGCTACGCAAGTCTCAGCCCTAACCGTTGCCAGCATATGTACAGCAATTTATAAGAGAGGGATCTCTCGCCGAAATAGCCCCGTTCCGGCTAGCCGGCTGTCACTGTTCGGAGCTGGCAATCGTGTGGTCGATCAGCCGGTCCGTCCCACGACGGAGCCGCTCCGAGATCGCGGACGTGGTCGCGTCGAGTTCCGCTGAAAGGTCCGTCAGGTCTGCCCCACGGGGGACGGTGAAATACCCCAGTCGGTGGGCCGCCAGTAGTGCCTCTCGCTGTGGCGCGGTGAGTCCGTAGTCATCGCCGCCGTGTTCTGTCTCACAGAGCCGGTGCGGGCGGAACGTGACACTGCTTGACTGACAGGTGTCCCGGAACGCTTCGAGGTCTGCCCGGTCGGCGAACTGCGTGCTCACCTTCCACCCGTGCTCGGTCACGAGCGCACCCATCGGATACGTCTGCCGGTCGACGAGCTGGGTGTACATTTCGACGTAGTCTGTATCGAGGACGACCCGATACCGTGACTCGACGATAGCCGAGTCCATGGCGACAAACTCCACGACCGATTCATCGCCGAGCAATGCTGATTCAAGTGCGTCCGGTTCGACGCCCGTCGCGGAGAACACGAGTGCCGGTTCGTCGGTCGTGCCAGAGACGACGGTGTCGACGATCAGTCGGGTGTTCAGTTCCGCAGCAACCGCACACAGCGGCATATCTGCGGACTGCAACTCAAATTCACAGATGACGCTCATGTGTGTTGCTCAGCCGAACAGAATAAAGGCATACTGGGAATTCTCACGCACCGAAACCGACCGGTGGCATCGGAGCCGCTCGACAGACACGCGTTGCTCCTTCCGTATCTGGCCGCCCGATGAGAACACGACCGAAACTCGTGCCGACTCTGGCCACAGCCAGATATAGTCAGAGCTGTGGTCTCCTCTCAAAGATAGCGGCCTCGGCACTCACGACTCACCACATATCCATAGTGAATGCTTTAGGGCGGCTATAGACGCTTTTCAATCCGTAACCCGTTCACCCCCTCTTGCTACTCCTCTCGTATATGCTATAAGATTCGAGTGAACAACACCGCTGGCTCTGACCGAAGGTCGTGAAGCCGTCGTCTCTGGGTTCTGTTAGGACGTGCTGTGCAAGGTATAAGACGCATATCTTGCATTCACCCGTTTGTGGTGAGACCTGCTGTGTGAATCTGGGTGGCACCTTTTCGATGGTCAATTTGTACAGTTGCAAAGAGATGCCAAGCTTCGCACTCGTGCTTGTCTTGCCAGTCTCCAGCTCTCTTGATGCTATGGTACAGGGCTGGATAAAAAATATATAATCAGCTCTACAGATGCCAGCTGTGACCGACTTCCTTACTCCACCCCCTGTCGAACCTGGTGATCGGGTCGCGGTTGTCGCACCGGCATCAAACGCACCCGAGTCTGCACGGTTCATCTACGAACTCGGTCTTGAACGAATGCGCGAGGTTTTTGATCTTGATCCGGTTGCGTATCCGACCGCGACCGCCGACCCGGAGTGGCTTGCGGACAATCCAGAGGCGCGCGCCGAAGAGATTATGAAGGCCTTCCGCGACCCAGACATTTCAGCCGTGATCGCTAATATCGGGGGCCACGACCAGATCACGATGCTCCCGTTTCTCGATGGGGACGTACTCCGCGAACACCCGACTCGATTCTACGGATACTCAGACAACACGAATCTGGCTCTGTTCCTCTGGAATCACGGGATCGTTTCGTACTACGGAGGATCCACCCTGCTTGAATACGCGATGGATGGCGAGATGTTTGACTACACCAAAGAGTACCTGCGGCGTGCGCTTTTCGAGGATTCTGTCGGCGAGTGGACCGAAGCGGAAGTTTTCACTGATGAGTCCGGCAACTGGGAAGATCCGGAGTCAGTCAAAACCACGCGCGAGATCGAACACTCTGATGGCCGACTCTGGCGTGGTGGTGAAGAGACTGTCTCGGGTCGAATCTGGGGCGGTTGCTATGCAGTCCTCGTTGAGCAGTTCCTCGCCGACCGCTACCTGCCTGATCCCGAGGCATTGAACGGTACTGTGCTTGCGTTGGAGACGAGCGAACTGATCCCTGACCCGGCTGTCGTCGGTGCGAACCTCCGGGCACTCGGCGAACGGGGTCTTCTCGAACGATTCGACGGTGTGCTTGTCGGACGCGCCTGTGCACGCTCACACGCTGAAGAAAACCCACAAGAATGGCGAGAGGAGTATCGAGAGCGCCAGCGCGACACGATTGCTGACATCCTCAAAACGTACAATCCGAACGCACCTGTTGTCTTCAATTGCGAGTTCGGACATACGTATCCGACGTGCCCCATTCCGATCGGTGGTGAGGTCGAAATAGAACCCGCAACCAAATCCATTCGCTTTCCTTGATTCACGGCGGTTAGAATCTCGTCGGCCGCTCGCTTGTTAGCAGTGAGTTTTTGATAGTTAACAGACACGAGATGCCAACTGAGGTTAAATGCCAGATAGAGTCTCTATCCCTTGATTGGTTTCTCTGGCGTTCGTTCACTTCTCCTCGCAAATGTATGGATAGAACGCTGGCCTCGGCACTCATAGGGCTCGTCATCAACAGGGAGTCACCCCGGCTCGGCCCAGTGAGTCGTCGTCATCGGCCGGTAGATGCTACCGCTGCCGGCGACAAGACGGTTACTCATCGGGGCCACACAGTGGAACAAACGCTAAACCCACGCGGGCCAACCAGTCGTATATGAACAGACGACGCTTTCTCACACTTTCCGGGGTGGGTGTCGTCGGCGCAGTCGCAGGCTGCAGTAGCGAGGCGGACAGCGCTGAATCCGTCGACAACCACCCGGCAGCCGCCGACCTCGACGCCCAGCCCCGCCGCGGTGAACTGGGAGGTCACGTCATTCTAGCGTTCGAAGACCCTTCCTGCCCCACATGCCGCCGCTTCCACGAGGAAACACTGCCGGATATCCGAGAGAACATCGTGGACGCAGGCAAAGGTGCGTACGTCGTCCGGACATACCCAGTCATCTACCCCTGGGGTGAGCCGGCGACACAGGCGCTGGAGTCGACGTTCGCCCGCGACAGCGAGGCGTACTGGGCGCTGTTTGAGCACTACTTCGCCGAGCAGTCGTCGTTCGACCCGGACAACGTCCTGGACCGGACGGCGATGTTTCTCACCGAGGAGACAGCGGTAGATGGCGAGGCGGTCGCACGCGACGCGCAAGAACAGGCACATAACGACGCTGTGCAGGCTGATATTCAGGCAGCCGAGGACGCCGGACTGGGCGAGACGACGCCGATTATTCTGCTGTTTGAGGACGGCGAGTTCGTGACAAAGGTCAACGGGAGCGTCAGTTACGACCTCATCGCGGAGGCGCTGGGAGAGCGCGACGGATGAGCATCGCACGCGGGCTCCGACTGCCGACGACGCGCGGCGACTGGCGACTCATGGGTCGGACGGTCAGGCTTGTGCTCACGCTGCCGGTCTATGCGGCGGTCGCCGTGATCGCTGCCATCGTTTCGCTGACGCTGTTCGTCGTCTCACTGAACGTCCCGCTGGTGCTTGACCTCGTGGTCGGCGGGTCGCTCCCGCTTGCTAGCCGCCTGCGCGTGCTCGCTGAACTGTACCCGTTCATCGGCACGTCGTTCAACCTTGCACAGGGAATCCTGCTACTCGTCGTCGCCGTCCTCACCGGCGTCGACATCGGTCTGGTGACGTACCACTTCCGCGAGCACGGCCTCGACCTCCAGCAGGGCGGTGCGGGCGTCGCGGGCGTTGTCCTTGGAACGCTCGGTGCGGGCTGTGCGGCCTGCGGGTCGGCGGTGCTGCTGGGGCTGCTGTCACTGCTCGGCGTCTCGACCTCGCTGCTGTTTCTGCCGCTGGACGGGCTGGAGTTCGCGCTGCTTGCGCTCGTGGTGTTGACCCTTTCCGTCTACTGGCTCGCCGAGGGGATGCGTGGCGGCGAAATCAACGGCTGTCCGGTCGACCTCTGACCGTGTCGTTGGCAGGCCCTCGTCTCGCTTCGGTCGTGGAGTGCCAACCATTCCAGCGGGAGAAAACGTATAGTGTCGTCAGCCGAACACTCCTGCCGAGAAGTATGCCCGAGACGGAGTCCCAGGTGACGGCCTCAACGGAGTCCCCCGCCGAGTACGAACACCTCCACCGGAAGCGGAAAGAGACGGCCGGCACGGTCGAACTGGCCGAAATCGTCGACGTGTGGGTCGGCGAGAGCGAACTCGTCTGTCGATTCCAGTTCGACTGGGCGACCAACGCGATACAGCGGCGCTACGACCTGAACAGCGACCGCGACATCGCCAAGGTCGAACGGCTCTGTGAAGCAAACGGCCTGCAGTTCGAGCAGGCCAGCCATCTAGAGGGGTCGCTGGTCGAACTCGAATACACGGGGTCACAATGGCTGCCACGGCCGGAAGCCGCCTACACCGACGGCGAGGGGTCGGCGGTCGAGACGTTCCGTGCGGAGTGGCGGTTACTGGTCGATGAACTGGCCCAATCGCCTGCATTCATCCGGCGGGGTATCGAACGCGTCCGGGCGCTCTCGACGACGCAACTGATTATCGGTGTTATTCTCGTCAAGAAAGTCGCTATCATTGCGTTGCTGGCACACCTCCTGTTGTAGCCCGGCTATCGCTGGGTCGGAAAGCAGTGCCGACAGCGATCCGCTCAGTTCGTCGTCGTGATCTCGACCACGTCCCGATGGTCAAGTTCAGTGTCAGCACCGATCTGTCGCTCGGTGCGCACGTCGTGGGCGTGGAGGAATCCCTCGCCGATATCGGTGTGCAGGAAGTACGCGAAGTCCTCGGCGGTCGACCCGTCTGGGAGGACGAAACAGTCCTGCAGGAAGGTCCCGTCTTCCTGGGGCTTGCGAGCCCCGGGGAACACCGCGATAGCTCCCAGTTCCTCGAACAGCGCGGTTTCGAGGGCCTGCTGGACGCCCGTGCCGCCGAAGTCGGTGACGAACTCCCGGATCTGTTCGAGCCCTGCGGCCTTCTCTTCTGGCAGGTCTGCCGTCACGGTGAACTCCTCATCGCCCGGCCGGTAGTCGAGTACCCCCTGCTCGTTGCCGTTTTTCAGTGCCTTCTCCGCGTGGGCTGAGACCGGGACAAATGTGAGATGCTCGTACTCCGGGTCCTCGGTGATTGGCTCCCAGTTTTCTTGCGCCGCTGGGGTGTCCATCTTGTTTGCCGCGATGAGCATCGGTTTCGTCCGGATGCGAATTTCCCGAGCGAGTGCCTCTCTGTCCTCGTCGTCCCAGGTGTCGGGGTCGAGTTCCAGGTCCAGCGCGAGGACGACCTGTTTAATCTCGTCGGCGTTGATTTTGAACGCCGACATCTGCTCGGCGAGGTCGTCCTCAATGGCCTTGTCCTCGCCGTGATAGCCCGAGCGGTAGCGCTCGATACCCTTCTCTAAGATGTCGAGATACCACATATCCAGTTCGTCTTCGAGGAAGTCGATGTCCTCGCGCGGGTCGTGGTCCTCGGTGGGTTCACCCTCCAGATCAGTCTCACCGGTGAAGTCGACGACGTGGACGAGCACGTCGGCCTCGTTGAGGTCCGTGAGGAACTGGTTCCCCAGCCCCTTCCCTTCGTGTGCGCCGGGGACGAGGCCGGCCACGTCGACGAGTTTTGTCGGGACGAACCGGACGCCCTCCGTGCAGTAGCCGTGGTTGGGCGTGCAGGTGTGGTCGAACTCTGGAGCCGCACAGTCGACGCGGACGTAGGCTTCGCCCATCGACGGGTCAATTGTCGTGAACGGGTACGCGCCCTCCGGCACATCGTTCATCGTCGCCGCATTGAAAAACGTGGACTTGCCGACAGAGGGCTTGCCGACGAGTCCGATCTTGTAGCTCATTGCACCGACGAAGCGGTTTCAGCGGCTTAAACGCTGTTACACGAGCTACGAGAGCGTGTGAGTCACACACGTACTGCGGGCTGCGAATGCGAGCCGGCGTTTACAATCGCCGCTCGTACACGTTCACCGGATGCTCCTGTCCGCCGACCTTTGCGGTCCGCTGGCCGACTTTCTCGAAGTGAGCGCGGTAGAACGCGTTGCCGACCTCGTTTTCTGCCAGCACCTCGTCGCGGATTTTCCGAACGGACAGGTCGTGCAAGTGCTGTTCGCCGCGGTGTAGCAGCTCCGTCCCGATACCTTCGCCCCAGTAGTCCGGGTGGACGTACAGGTCGAGGTCGCCGAAGCCGGTCGCGTCCGTCATCCCACAGCTCATGTACGCCACTACGTCGTCGTCGGCTGTCGAGACGAACAGGCCGACCTCGTCGAGCTCGATCATCTGCTCCAACAGCGGCGGCGTATACCCCTCTTTGAGGTGTTCTTCTACTGTCTCTGCCCCGAGAATGTCGTCGTACACGGTATGCCACGTGGCTCTGGCGACCCGGCGGATATCCGCAATGTCCACCGACTCGGCTGGCCGGATGGCTGTCTGGAACGACATATGTGAACATGTAACGCGAGACATCATAGAACTGTGGCCTTATTGACAGCAAGCAGTATCCGCCGTGTCCCGCCCCCTCTGAGAGAATAGGGCAACTCTTATGTACACTTCTGTACGTTAGTGTTCAGTAATGGACGACAGTGAGGAGATAGCACCAGCGGTTCAATCGATTCTCGACGCGGCGCGGGAGCGCGGTGGGGGCGGTGACCGGGTATCGGTGACACCGAAGTCGCTCCCTGACGCGTTTGAAGCGGCGGCAGACGCCGGGCGGACGCCGGTTGTCGCCGAAATCAAGCCGACCAGCCCGACCGCGGACGGCGAGCGGGCCGACGACCCGGTCGACCTCGCACAACAGATGGTCGAGGGCGGTGCGGCAGCGCTCTCGGTGTTGACAGAGCCGGACCACTTCGGCGGGTCGACGGCGACGCTCGAACGGGTTCGTGAGGCTGTCGACGTGCCCGTCCTGCGGAAGGACTTCATCCTCCACGAGAACCAGCTGGATGTCGTCGAAGCGGACGTGATCCTGCTCATCGTCCGGTTTCTTGAAGCGGACGGGACCGACGACCTCGCGGATCTCCTCACGGCTGCGCGCGAGCGCGGCTTCCAGGTCCTCGTGGAGACTCACACCGCGGCAGAGGTCGAGAAGGCGCTCGACGCCGGCGCGGACATCATCGGCGTCAACAACCGCGACCTCGGCGAGCTAGCGGTTGACCTCGGAACGTTCGAAGCTGTCGCGCCAGATATCCCGGAGGACGTCACACTCATTGCTGAAAGTGGCATACAGACAGCGGACGACGTTACGCGGATGCGCGACGCCGGTGCGGACGCCCTGCTGATCGGCTCGGCTATCATGGACCACGACGCGGCGACGGACGTGGAAGCGAACACGCGGCGACTGACACGCGCGAACACTGATGCAGTTGAGACAACAACTACAGACACATGAGTACTGACGACGCATACGACCCCAAGTTCGGCGAGTACGGTGGACAGTACGTGCCCGAGGCGCTGATGCCAGCTATCGAAGAGCTGACCGACGCCTACCAGCGGTACGTGCTCGAAAACGAGGACGGCTTCATGGACGAATTCCGGGAACGGCTGGCCGACTTCGGTGGCCGACCGACGCCGCTGCAGTACGCGGACCAGCTCTCGGCCCGGTACGACACGGACGTCTACCTCAAGCGCGAGGACCTGCTTCACGGCGGCGCACACAAGCTCAACAACGCGCTCGGACAGGTCTTGCTGGCGAAGTACATGGGCAAGGAGCGGATTATCGCCGAGACCGGCGCGGGCCAGCACGGCACGGCGACGGCGATGGCGGCGGCCCACCTCGATATGCCCTGTGAGATCTACATGGGCGAGAGCGATATCGCACGCCAGCGCCCCAACGTGTTCCGGATGCGCATCAACGGCTCCGAGGTTAATCCCGTCACGGTCGGCCGCGGCACGCTGAAGGAAGCCATCTCCGAGACGATGCGGGACTGGGCGACCACCGTCGAGAACACCCACTACGTCATCGGGAGTATCGTCGGTCCGCACCCGTTCCCGAAGATGGTGCGTGACTTCCACGCGGTCATTTCCGAAGAAGCCCGCAAACAGATACGTGAGACGACCGGTGGCCTGCCCGATTCCGTGATGGCCTGTGCTGGCGGCGGGTCGAACACTATGGGGATGTTCGCCGAGTTTATCGACGACCCCGAAGTCGACCTCTTCGCTGTCGAGGCCGGCGGCTCCTCGCTGCAGGTCGACGAGGAGAAGGGCGTCGCACCGAACTCCGCGACACTTTCAACTGGCGACGAAGGCGTGCTCCATGGCGCGCGCACGAAGCTCCTGCAGGATTCGGACGGCCAGATCATGGAATCCCACTCCGTTTCGTCGGGGCTGGACTACGCCGGTGTCGGCCCGGAACTCGCCCACCTTGTCGATGAGGAGCGCGTCACACCGGTCAACGTCGACGACGACGTCGCGCTGGAGGCGTTCCACCGCCTCTCACAGGACGAGGGTATCATCCCGGCCCTAGAGACAGCCCACGCCTTCGGTTACCTCGAAGAGCACCACGACGAAGTCGGTGACTCTGTCATCATCAACGTCTCCGGCCGCGGCGACAAGGACCTCGAAATCGCCATCGAGGAGACCGCGAAACGTGACCTCGATATCGCCCCGGACATGTCTATCTTCGAGCGCGTCGGCGGGGGTGGCCTCTGATGGGACTCGAACGCGCGTTCGCCGACGAGCCTGCTTTCGTCCCGTACCTTGCGGCCGGCGACCCGAACTACGAGGCGTCGCTAGAATACGTCGAGGCGCTAGCCCGCGGCGGCGCGGATGTCATCGAACTCGGCCTGCCGTTTTCCGAGCCGATTGCTGAGGGCAAAACTATCCAGAACGCTATCGTCCGCTCGCTGGAAGCCGGGATGACGCCTGACCGCTTCTTCCAGTTCGTCGAGGACCTCGACGTGGACGTGCCGCTGGTGTGTATGACCTACTACAACCTCATCTATCAGTACGGTGAGGGTGATAGCGAGTCGCGAAGCGACTCGGAAAACGCGAGCGGTGAAACCGCGAGCCAGGGACCCCGCCCCTTCGTCGAGAAGGCCGCCGCGGTCGGCATCGAGGGGCTCGTCGTCCCGGACCTCCCCGGAGAGGAAGCCGGCCCGCTCCGGACGGCCTGTGATGAATTCGACCTTGACCTGGTGTTCATTGTCGCACCAACGACGAAGGGTGACCGGCTCGAACGGATGCTCGAACAGGTGTCTGGCTACGTGTACGTGCAGGCCCGTCTGGGCGTCACCGGCGCGCGCGAGGACGTAGATGATGCTACCGAGGACTCGCTGGCCCGACTGTCCGATTGGGACGTGCCCAAGGCTGTCGGGTTCGGCATCAAGACCGGTGCCCACGCCGAACGAATCGTTTCTGCCGGCGCTGACGGTATCATCGTCGGCTCCGCGCTGGTCGATATCGTCGCCGAGGGCCACGAGAACGGCGATTCGACCGATGCTGTGGCCGACCGGCTCGAAGCGAAGGCTCGCGAACTCAAAGAGGGGGCGCTCCGGGGAGCGGCAGAACGACCGCAACCGGAACGCACATAATCGTACTTGCCACACTGTCTCATAACATGACTGCAGGAAAACGCGCACGACTCGAACGTATCGGGACAGACGACACATACGTCATCATCCCGATGGACCACGGCATCACAATGGGGGCTGTAAAGGGCCTCAAAGACATCGAAGCAACGATTGACGCGGTCACCAGCGGTGGCGCGGACGCCGTCCTTACCCAGCGTGGCATCGCCGGGCGGGTTCACCCCAACAAGAACGACGCGGGCTATATCACGCATCTCAATGGCTCTACTACTATCGGCCCGGACGAGCAGGACAAGCGGACCACGGGGACGGTGGAAGACGCCATCCGCGCCGGGGCCGACGCCGTCTCGTTCCATATCAACGTCGGCAGCCAGTACGAACCCGAACAGATCGAGGAACTCTCCGAGCTGACGACCGAAGCCAGCCAGTACGGCCTGCCGGTGCTGGCGATGGCCTACGCCCGCGGTCCCGACATCGACTCCGAGAACGAGGACTACAACGAATCCGTCGGCCACGCCGTCCGACTGGCCGAGGAACTGGGCGCGGACATCGTCAAAACCGGCTACACCGGCTCCGCCGAGACGTTCCAGCACGTTGTCGAGTCCACGTCGCTGCCGGTGGTCATCGCCGGCGGCTCGAAAGGGACTGACGAGGATACCGTCCGGATGGTCCGCGGGACGATGGACGCCGGAGCCTCTGGCGTTTCCATGGGCCGATCTATTTTCCAGCACGACGAACCGGAGAAGATTGCGCGCGCCGTCTCCGCCGTCGTCCACGACGACGCCACCACCGAGGAAGCGCTCCGCGAAGCCGGACTGGCTGTCGAGGCCTAAAGGCCAAACAGCGACCGCATTCTCTCGCCGAGACCAGCAGCGCCGCTGCCGCCGGCGTCGGCGTCATCGTTGCTTTGGGAGTCTGACGACGAGTCGATGGCCGGGTCGAGAGCAAACTCCGGTGCATCGTGGCCCGACCCGTCAGTTGTGGACTGCGATGTCTCAGCGGTCGAGTCCGACAGGGCAACATCTCGATCCGGCCTGTCGACCGGTCCCGGCTCGCTGTCGACGAGGTCAGTGCCGTCGATGACCGGCGCGGTTCCGGTGTTCTTCTTGGAGTCCGCTGGCTGCGGTCCCGAAACAGAAGCTGGCGATGTCGCTGTGTCGTCCGCCGGCCGGTCACCACCATCGTCGGCGATTCCATCCCGACGGTGAATCTTCCGCCCACCGTCGGTTGTTTCGACGGACTCAGTTGTGCGCCCATGTGCTTGGTCGTCCGTTCGATGAGAGGTTGGCACCGTGTCCCCCGGGGCCGCTTCCGTGGTTGCATCTGCTGTGGAATCAGTCGATGCTTTCGCTGTGTCGATGAGCTGTTCCGAGATCCGCTCGTAGGCTATCGCGGCGCCGCTGCTGGGCGCGTTCTGAACGACGGGCACACCGCTATCCTGAGAATGCGGGACCGCGTCGTCTTCCGGCACGTGGCCGAGCAGTTCGACGTCGAGGAACTCCGAAATCTCGTCGGCACCCGGCGATGCCCCTGTCCCGGATTTCGTGAGGATGAGGCCCCGAACCGGCGCTTCGATCCGCTCGGCGAGCTCTTTCGTGTTCGAAACGTTCCGGATCGACGCTACCCGCGGGGTCGAAACGAGCAACACGTCGTCGGCGAGCTTGAGCGGCTGAATCGTCTCCTCGCTCAGCCCCGCCGGCGTATCCAACAGGACGATGTCGTGGTGCCACCGAAGTGTTTCGACGAGACCGGGCAGCCGGTCGAGGTCGGTGTCCGCGTACCCTTCAAGCGTGGTCCCGCTCGGCACGATTGACAGGTCGGCGTCGGTTTCGTACATTGCCTCCGTGACCGACGCGTTGCCGGCGAGCACGTCGTGAAACGTCGCGTCCTCGTCGGTGTCGATGTCGACATCGAGAAAGTCGA
Source organism: Haloarcula marismortui ATCC 43049 (assembly GCF_000011085.1). Lineage (NCBI taxonomy): Archaea > Methanobacteriati > Methanobacteriota > Halobacteria > Halobacteriales > Haloarculaceae > Haloarcula > Haloarcula marismortui. The sequence goes on along the minus strand of NC_006396.1, from coordinate 1,679,725 downwards.
CGATATTTGCCATCGCGAGGTCCATTTCCACGACGACGGTCGAGTATCCGGCTGCCGCCAGCAGTGTGCCGAGGTTGATGCTGGACGTCGTCTTTCCGACCCCCCCTTTCGCCCCGGCGATTGTGTAGACGTGGTTAGTAACCATCCGTAGCTGGACCGTAGTATTGACTACCTTGTTAGTAAGGTTCATTGATAAGTCTACTGGCCAACACTTAATTGCGATAACCTGGTGTAAATAAATAATAACTGTTGTATACTGCGCTTCTATGTTCAGGGAATCCAACCGGTGTCGCCTGCCGTACGGATATCCCTTCCCTGTCTGCCACTCAACAGACCCACCCGGGTTCCGCCACGTTCAAGCCCCGCCGTTGCGGACGTGGGCGTATGACTCGAAGCGTCTGGCTCAAAGCCGACAGCGAGGTCGGCGATTGGGAGACACGGAAACGCCGGATAACCGCCGGTATCGAGGCCGGCGTCGACTGGGTACTTGTCGACGAGGAAGACGTTGATCGCGTCTCCGAACTCGGCGAGATAAACATCGCCGCGTTCACCAACGGCGACGTCCACGTGATGGAGGCCGAGGCGGAGGATTCAGAGGCTGATGCGACCATCGTCGGGAAAGACGGTGAGGGCGACGGGACAGTCGACCTTCCGTCTGACTTTTCCGGCTCTGCGGACCTCTCGACGCTGCGGCAGAACGGGGCCGCCCCTGACGGCGGCTACGTCCGCATCTTCGACGAGGACTACGAGGCCTTCGCCGAAGCGGTCGCTGCCGAAGCCGACTTCACGATCGTCATCGGCGAGAACTGGCAGATCATTCCGCTCGAAAACCTCATCGCCCGTGTCGGCGAGGAGACGGACCTCATCGCCGGCGTCCGGACCGCTGAGGACGCCCGGACGGCCTACGAGACACTGGAACTGGGGGCTGACGGCGTCCTGCTGGACACCGACGAAGTCGACGAAATCCGCAAGACAGTGGAGGTCCGCGACGAGATGGGTCGGGAGTCACTCGACCTAGAGTACGCCGAGGTCACCGCTATCGAGCAGACCGGCTCCGCCGACCGCGTCTGTATCGACACGGGCAGCCTGATGGAACACGATGAGGGAATGCTCGTCGGGTCGATGGCTCGCGGCCTCTTTTTCGTCCACGCCGAGACGGCTGAGTCGCCGTACGTCGCCTCCCGGCCGTTCCGGGTCAACGCTGGCGCGGTCCACGCCTACGTCCGAACGCCTGACGGTGGGACGAAGTACCTCTCTGAACTCCAGTCCGGCGACGAGGTCCAGATAGTCGATGCGAACGGACGCACCCGCGAGGCCATCGTCGGCCGCGCGAAAATCGAGAAGCGCCCGATGTTCCGCGTTCAGGCTGAAACCGAAGACAGCGACCGAATCGAGACGCTGCTCCAGAACGCCGAGACGATCAAGGTTCACACTCAGGACGGCCGAACCGCCGTCACGGACCTCGAACCGGGCGACGAAATCCTCATTCACCACGAGGACACGGCGACGCACTTCGGCGAACGGATCGAAGAGAGCATCATCGAAAAGTAAGCTGACTTCGTTTGGGGCTGACCGCAACCCGCAGGTTACTGCTGGTCCGCCTCAACCGGTTCCAGTTGCGTCGTACACCAGTGACAGAAGTCGATGTCTTCGTCGAGTTCTTTGCCGCAGTTCGGACACGTCATGCCGGCTTCGACCTCCTGAGTCTGGTTCTCGTTGACTGCGAGCCAGTAGGCGTCGACAACGTTGAGCGTCGTAATCACGACCGAACCGATTGTCACCTCGGTGGGTCTGGACTGATACGACGACGAGATAGCCTCTAGGCTTAGCTGGGTGACAGGGTCGATAGCGCCAGTGACGACGAACACCACCGACAGCATGAACAGTAATCCGAGCCACAGCAGTCCCCGCACCCACTTACGGAGGTAGAAGTGTCCCAATCCAGGGAAGATGAACGCAAGCACCACGGCCAGCAACGGCCGCTTGCGTCCTGTGTCAGTCATACTCGGCGAATCTATCTCGCATACCCGTATATCTTCCGAAGGACCACTGTCCGGACGAAAGCCTCCTGACGGGCGGCTACCGGCTCAGGCGTCGCTCTGTAGCTGTCCGACCAGTGTCCGGAGCGTCGCGAGGTCGTACTGGCCCGGTGCGGTCGCGTCAGCAGGGTCGACCGGTGCGTAGCCGATGCGAGAGCCGTACACCGGGGCGACAGCCCTGGAGTGGCGGCCAGCCGCACCCATGCACATCGTGGCGACCTGTTCGCCTTCGGCGGTCAGTTCGCGGGTTGCCCCGAGCATCGCCAGCACGTCGTCCGGCGACTGGGCCGTGCTGGCCATCTTCCCAACGTCGCCGTGTGCACAGGCCCGTTCGAGCCGACTCACGATTGCCTCACGGTCGGGCGTCGACTCGAAGTTGTGTGTCGAGACGACGACGGATGCTCCGCGGTCGCGGGCAGCGTCGGCGACGCGGCCAGCGTCGTGGTCGCCAGCACCCTCCAGCGCTGCGAGTTCGAGGTCGACAGCCGTCACGGCGTCGTGTTCGAGCGCGGTTTCGAGCGCATCAAGACGACCCGCGGTGTCGGCGGCCTCGCCGCCCTCCCACGTCGGCCGGTTCGTGACGAGTATCGGGAGGTCGCCGTCGTAGGCGTCCAGCTGTGCCAGCGGCTCGTCGGCGAAATCCATCCGTAGCTCCAGTCCGTCGGCATCGACGCGGGCGGCCGGTTCCACCCCGAGGTCGTCGGTGGCGGCGAGCAGGGTGAACGACTCGAAGTCCATAGGTCAGCTTCGGCGGAGCCGCACAAAAAGCCGCGCTTACTCGACCGGCTCGTGGACGGCCCGGAAGCCGTCATCGGTCGCCGTAACGGCGTCGACTGCGTAGAACTGAATCCGTTGTTCCTGTTTCGTGTTGACGGCGAAGTCGTACTGCTCGGCCTCATATCCCGGTTCTTTCCCGTCGGCGCGCCGTTGTGCCACCCATGAGCGATGCTCAGCGAGACGCTCCTGAGCGATGGTTCGAGAACGCTCCGGGGCGGTGGCGACCCGTTCTTCGAGCGCCGACAACAGGTCCGGGTCGCGGTCCACACCTATCGAGTTCCGCCCGGCGACCATCGCCGCCAGCGTCGTCGTCCCGGTCCCGAGAAACGGGTCCAGCACCGTATCGCCGTACACCGAGAACATTGAGATAAGTCGGTACGGCACGGTCAGCGGGAAGGCTCCAGAGCGGTCCCGAAGCCCGTCGTCGAGGTCCTGCGTCTCGCCGGGGAGTTCCCAGAGGTCGGAGAACCACTCGTTGCGCTCCTCCCAGAAGTAGGCGCTCTCGTAGCGGCGGTCTGCGCCGGGTTCGAGGCGGCGGCGCTCCCCATTGCGGAACACGAGGATGTGTTCGTGCTCAAGCGTCGGATAGGCGTTCGGCGGGACCATCCCCGAGCCCATGAACTTCGCGCCGCTGTTGGTTGGCTTCCGCCACAGGATATCGGGCAACGCGCGAAGTCCGTGGTCGGTCAGCCGGTCGGTTATCTCCGCGTGGTTCGGGTAGGAACGGAACCCGTCCGAAAGCGACCGTGTCGCGTCCCCGACGTTGATGCAGGCGATGCCGCCGGGAACCAGCACACGCTCTATCTCGGCCCACACCGCATCAAGCACGTCGTGCATCAGCGTGAACGCGCGGTCGCCGTCGTCACTGTCCAGCGCCGTCCCGATGTCGGGGTCCAGTGCAGTGAAGATGTCGTCCCACATCTCGATCATCGGGTACGGTGGGGATGTGATCACCAGCTCGACGCTGTCGTCGGGGCACGCAAGCGTGCGGGCGTCACCGGTTCGAACCCGGTGTGTCGTCTCCATACCGGTCCCAGCAGATGAGACGACTCTAGTCTTGCGGTTATCGGTCGGTATCTGTGGCTATCGTCTAGTGTTGAACTACCGACCATAGACAGCCAGAAAGCCCCCGACACGCTCCGGTCCCGCGGCTCGTTGCGCTCCTCAGTCGTTGCACTCCCTGTGGTGCTTACGTCGCCGGGGTTCCCGGGGCGTGGGTGGTCGGCTCTGTCGACCACCGCATAACGTGGCGGCGATGCCGCCACGCTGTCGACCCCTTTCAGTCCACCCGTTTTCGGATGCCCAATCAGTTATGAGGTGGGACTGAAAGGGGCGGGCGGCTGAACGACGGCGGACGAAGCAAGGACCGCAGTGAGCAAAGCGAACGAGGACCACAGCGAGTCCCCCGAGTTCAGCCGGCCGGGGCTTTCTGGCTGTTCAGACTGTCCGCTGCAGGAGCGGACACTACGCTTGGAAACAGCAGTCAAAACCCGGTTCTCAGAGCAATACCAGACGAGAGTGGAGCTTACGCGACAGGCAGGTCCTGCTCGGCTTCCAGCAGTTCGTGATACCGGTTGCGGATAGTGACCTCGGAGATGTCGGCGACCTCAGACACGGCGGCCTGCGTCGTCTTCTCGTTGGTCAGCAGTGCGGCGGCGTACACCGCGGCGGCGGCGAGGCCGACCGGTGACTTCCCAGAGTGGACGCCCTGCTCTTTTGCGTTCTGGAGAAGCTGGCGGGCGCGGTGCTCGGCCTCGTCGGACAGTTCCAGCGAGGAAGCAAAGCGCGGAACGTAGCTCTCGGGGTCAGCAGGGCGCACTTCGAGCGAGAGTTCGCGGACGACGTAGCGGTAGGTCCGGGCGATTTCGCTCTTCTCGACGCGGGAGACCTCCGTGATCTCGTCGAGCGAGCGTGGGACGCCAGCCTGTCGCGCGGCGGCGTAGACGGAAGCTGTCGAGACACCCTCGATGGAGCGGCCGGGCAGCAGGTCCTCGTCGAGCGCGCGGCGGTAGATGACGCTGGCCGTTTCGCGGACGTTTTCGGGGAGGCCGAGCGCAGAAGCCATCCGGTCAATCTCACCGAGGGCCTGCTTGAGGTTGCGTTCCTTGGAGTCTCGCGTTCTAAAGCGCTCGTTCCACTTGCGCAGGCGCTGCATCTTCTGGCGCTGCTTGCCCGACAGGGAGTTGCCGTAGGCGTCCTTGTCGCGCCAGTCGATGTTGGTCGACAGCCCCTTGTCGTGCATCATGTTCGTCGTCGGCGCACCGACGCGGGACTTCTCGTCTTTCTCGCTGGAGTCGAACGCGCGCCACTCGGGGCCGCGGTCGATTTCGTCGGACTCGACGACCAGGCCACAGTCCTCACAGACCGTTTCGCCGTGTTCGTCGTCGATAACGAGCGAGCCACTGCACTCCGGGCACGCTGTGCTCTCCGATTCCGTCGACTCCGTCGTCTGTTCTTCACGCTGCTGTCGTGTCCGTGTGTGTTCACTCATTGGTTGCGAAGGCGGGTGCTCACCGGGTGGGAGACATCACAGAACCCGGAGGCAGTCGGTAACACTGTATTCGAACGAAAGTCATTAAAGCATTCCGGTATTGTCATGGAGACCGCCGATACACGTCACGAAACCCATGTTTGTGCATTGGTCGCATGACCATTCATATAATGACTGTCGGGTATTTTGACTGATTTCCCACAACCCGGTTATAATCACAGACAATAGGTAGCGTCGTCCCCGTCGCTGTCACTTCCTATTGCTATAGTAATCCCAGTAATGACAGAGCGCTGTTGCAGGGCGTGTCAAAACTGCGGTCAGTCGTTCGTTTCCGGTTCGATAGCGTCTGTAGACTGGGACTCTTCGACGGCCGTCGTCAGCGAGACGTTGAGCCAGCCCATCGACGCGACGCCGCCAATGATGGTGACGATGTTCTTTACCGCGTGGTCGACGATGGCGACGCCAATAGCCGCGGCGACGCCGACCGGCGTCAGTGACGCGACGATGACGGTGAACGCACCCTCGTAGAGCCCGACCCCACCGGGGGTCAACGGCAGGACCTTTGCGAGGTTCCCGACACTGACCGCGAAGAAGCCAACGGCCACCAGCGACGGCGTCAGGCTGTAGCCGAAGGCCGCAAAGACGATCAGGGCCGTTATCACGTCAAACGTCCAGATGAGGAGACTGCCGATGCCGACACGGGTGAAGGCCGACCCATCGGCGGCCACCGTCTGTACGTCGCCGACGAACCCCTCGATGATGCCAGCGACGTAGTCGGCATAGGAGTCGCTGCTCAGCCGGCCGATGCCCGCTCGGACGAGGTTCCGGTCGCTCCGCGCACTGGCGACGATGGCCACCACTGCACCAATTGCTGCAAGGCCGACACCGCCTGCCACGGCCACGGCGGTTCGCCCGCTGCTGGCCGCGTCGCCGCCGACGGCATCGCCCGTCAGCGCCGTCAGCAACTGTTCGGCCGACCCAGTCACGGCTAGCCCGATCATGACGACGCCGGCGAGGAGCGTTATCGTCAGCAGGTCGAACACGCGCTCGACGGCCAGCGACGCGAACCCGGAGGGGTATGGAATCGAGCGACGGGCCTTGATAACGTACGCCCGAACCGCGTCACCAGCTCGCGCTGGGAACACGAGGTTCCCGGTCTGGCTGATGAATATCGCGCCTGTCAGGAAGTCCCACCGCTCACGATACCCCATCGAAACGAGGATGTCCCGGTAGCGGATGCCACGGAGCGGCCATGAAACAGCATAAAACACGGCACTCAGCGCGACGATTTCCGGTGCCGCCCCGGCCATCTCCGCGAGGACGCGGTCGGGGTCAAGATACTGTGTCATCAACAGAAGGGCAATAACGACGAGCATCGTGCCCGCGCCGAGCGACACCTCACGGGTAATCCGGGGGCTGACCGACAGTTCCCAGAACGTCCGGAGTATCTGGCTCCCCATGCCAAACACGTCCCGGACGATGTCGACCTTCGAATCGCCCTTGGGCGTCCAGTCGACGGGGAACTCCTTCACCCGATAGCCGTTGCGCTGGGCCTTGACAAGCAGTTCCGTGTCCCAGAACCAGTGCTCGTCCTGGACGAGGGGCAACAGCGTCTCCAGTGCCCCCCGGTCGAAGGCCTTGAACCCGCACTGGTGGTCCTTGAGGTCCGAGCGGAGGACCGTCCGAACGAGCGTGTTGTAGCCGAAGCTCGGAATCCCGCGCTTCGCGGGTCGGTCGGCTCGGTTTTCGGGCAGCCACCGTGACCCCGTCGCCACGTCATAGCCGTCGACGCGGACGGCGTTGACGAGCTCTTCGAGATGCGACATATCCGTCGCCAGGTCCGTATCAAAATACACCAGTGTGTCGCCGTCGGCCTGGTCGAAGGCGTACTCTAACGCGCCGCCGCGTCCGAGGCGGTCGTCGCTGTGGACGTGTCGGATCCGGCTGTCCTCGTTCGCGAGCCGCGCCGCGATTTCGGGTGTGCGGTCCGAGCAACCGTCCTCCGCGACGATGACCTCATACGCGTCTTCGGAGAGAAACGAGGCGAGCGTTTCGAGTGTTATCGACACCGTCTGCTCGATGGTATCCGCCTCGTTGTAGGCAGGGAGAACGACGCTCACCTTGACCGCAGTCATACGCTCTTGGTCATCCCCGGAGTGAAAAGTACTTTCCGTTCGGTATGCTTTCGGGACCAAACCGGCTGTTAGTCAGCGCCTTCCTGTGACCGGGTGGTTGCGAACCGCTCGATTGACGCGACGTCGATATCTCCGACCGATTCGTAGGGTCTGTTTACCACCACATCGCCGGCGGTGCTCCGGCCGATACCGGGAATCTCGGTGAGTTCGTTCATCGACGCGCTGTTGAGGTCCAGCGGGTAGGGGACGCCGGTGACCGACCGGTAGCCGTGGTCGGTGACCGCGATGTCGACGACACTGCCGAGTTCGCGTTCGCCCGGAATGCCCACAAGGAGCGGGTAGGTCCCCAACTGCCGGCCGAACGTCTTGCCGTCCTGATGGTACTCTAGATGGACATCGGGCAGCACCGTTCCCGGCGGCGCGACCCGCTGGAGCATCGGGTTATCGATGGTTTCACGGACCTCCTGTTTGTACTGCTTGAACAGTTGTTTGTGGTCCTTAGCGATTTCTGCGCCGGTGTCGGCCATGTCGGTCCCCTCGAAGGCCATCACCTGCCGGATGTTCACCCGCCGGAGCATGAGCCCCTCGTCGTACACCCGCTGGAGGAACCGCTTGTTGTGCTCGAAGGTCTCCCGCGTCTCGCCTTTCAGCCCGTGGACGAGATTGATACCGGGCAGGAGTTTGGGGAGCCGCCGAGCGGCGTCGTCGCCAAAGTTGGGGGCAGTGTCTTTATCTCCTCCGGGTCGCCAGCCAGCCACCTCGTTGACGATTTTCACCGCCTCGAAACACTGGTCGGCGGTGACGTTGAGGTTGTTGTCGCTCATCACGTTCGGGTCGGCTGACTCCAGGCCGAAGGCGGCGGTATCGCCGGGCGTGTTGTGTTCGGCGATGATGCGAATCCCCTCGCGGGCCTTCTCGGGCCACTTCACAACCGTGATGGGATTCATATTGTCGAGATGCAGCGTCTCAAGGTCCGGCGCAACGTCGCGGATACCGCCGTAGAGCCGCCGCAGGGCGTCGGGATTCGGTGCTTCACCGTCACCGCCGTACGCGAGGATGTCGGCCTGCCGGCCCAGCCGGAAGTGCTTCACACCGCGGTCCGAGAGGGCATCGACTTCATCGACAACACTCTCGGGCGGCCGGAAGTCCGGGTTGCCGTACATCGGCTCCGTACAGAAGGAACACCGGTACGGACAGCCCCGGGAAGTCTCCATCTCGCAGATGAGGTAGTCGGGGTGGTTCGGGTGCTGTTCGACAACGAACGCGCCGGCGCGGGCCCAACGTGTCTCCTCCTCGATGTCGCGGTAGCGGTCGTTGAACCCCTCCAGGCCGGACTCCACGAGGTCGAACACCGCGGCCTCGACGTCCGCCATCGCCAGGAAGTCGAAATCGAGGTCGTCGCGGGCCGTCTCGCTCGCTCCCTCGTTTGCCTCGCCGACGCCGAAGCGGACCGGACCGCCCATGATGGAGGTCCCGTTGGCCGTCCAAGCCAGCTCGCGCACTTCGTCGGGTTCCGCCGGCGTCCCACCGACGTACTTGCCGGGAACGGTCATGCCGCCGACGTATACCATGAGGTCGGCGGCCTCAACGTCTCGCCAGACTGCGTTGTCCTCCCGGAGTTCGTCGATGGTGTGATACGTTATCTGCTCGCGGGGGACGCCGGCATCGACGAGCGCGCCGGCGGCGTACCGCGGATACGTCGAGATGTACGGCGGCACCCCGAAGTGCGCGGGCTCGTCGACGTAGCCGTCGACGATGGTCACGTCGAGCGTCTCGGGGTCAGTCATACCCGTCGCTTGACGTTCGATACCTAAAACCGTGTCTGGTCGGCCGTGGAAACAGGAACGGTTATGTGCGAGCTAAAGAGGGCGTAGTCAGCACCACGGCCACCCATGGTACAAAATCACTTTCTCCCAGCCCGTGCCATGGATGTGTATGGAACGGGTCGAATTTACGGTCCGTGGCGAAGGGGCCAGCACGCTGCCCAGCGCGTTCCACGATATCGCCGAAGATTCCCGCGAGCTGTATGACGGCAACGGGTTCGTTGTGGCGGTTACGGAGAACCACTACCGCATGGAACTCACTGAGGTACAGGCGACGACCGTGCTGGAGCTAATAGATGAGACAACTTGCGAGGTGACGATCATCGCTGGCGGCGGTGGATACGGATTGACAGCCGATGCGGGTGGCCGTGAATCCGAGGAGGTTCGAAAGGTCAGGCGTCGACTCGAAACGTTCTGTGAGGACCGCAATCTCACTGTCGAACGGATGTAGGCCAGCAGCACTTCCGGAGGGGATGATGCGGTGACAGCAATCGCCCAGGGGCAGCCGAATTCAGTCGTCGGCGACAGCGGATGACGTAGCTGAATCAGCTTGCTCGGACCCGTCGTATCGGCCACCGAACAGCGTTGTCGCAAACAGGATTAGCGGCGAGAGGAACGCGAAGAAGTAGTACGGGGCATAGGCAAGCGTTCCGACCCCAAAGACTGCGGACATGTAGACGGCACCGGCGTGCCACGGGAAGAGCGCGCCGGTCGGGGTTCCGGCGGACTCGATAGCCTGTGAGAGGTCGTCGCTGGACAGACCGTACTCGTCATAGAGGTTCCGGAGCGTGAGTCCGGGGACGACGATGCTCATGTACTGCTGGGCCGAGAAGGCGTTGACGAAGATGGCCGAAACGCCGGTCCCGACGACTAAGCTGCGCGGGCCGCGGACAGCAGTTGCGAGATGGTGTGCGAGCACGGCGAGGACGCCGGTCCGCTCAAGGAGCCCACCGAGACTGAGAGCCGCGACGACGACGGCAATCGTCCAGGCCGACCCTGAGATACCACCGCTTGCCAGTAGGTCGTTCACGAGGGCTGTCCCCGTCTCAGGGGCCGTCCCATCGAGAAAGACAGTCCAGGCGGCAGTGAACGACCGGCCCTGCACGAAGATGGTCGTGAAGGCCCCGGCGAAGACTCCGGCGACGAGCGTCGGGAGCGCCGGGATGCCGTACAGTGCCAGCCCGAAGGTGACAATGAGTGGAAGGAGCACCAGCACTGAGAGGTCGTAGCTCCCAGCGAGTGCGCCCTGTATCTCGGCGACACGCCCGGTCGGGATTTCACCGACGGCACGCAGTCCCAGAACAGCGTAGAGCAGGACCGAGAGGCCAAACGCCAGCACAGTCCCGTTGCGCATCGCCCGGATGTGGTCGTAGAGGTCGGTGTTCGTCACGGCGGCCGCGAGGTTTGTCGTGTCTGAGAGGGGAGACTGCTTGTCGCCCGCGTAGGCACCCGAGAGGATAGCACCAGCGGTCATCGGTGTTGGCACGCCGAGACCGGAGCCGATGCCGATGAAGGCCACGCCAAGAGTGCCGGCTGTCGTCCACGACGACCCAATAGAAAAGGCGACGACCATCGCAAGCAGCGCCGTCGCCGGCAGGAACACGTCCGGCGTCAGTATCGAGAGGCCATAGTACATCAGCCCGGGGATAGTCCCCGCGCTCACCCACGTCGCGATGAGTCCGTAGATGATGAACAGGATGAGAATGGCCTGCAGCCCCATCAGCAGACTGTCCGCGAGGCCCTCGTAGAGGTCGTCCCACGAGTACCCTAACCAGTATTTGCCGACTGCGCCAGTCAGCACAATGCTCCAGAGCAGCGGCCCGTGTGGGGCCAGCTTCAGATATCCCGATCCGATGCCGAGGAACAGAACGACACCGAGTACGGGGACCAGCGCCTGCAGTACCCCCGGACGGCGCTCCGACGGGATGTCCTCGTACGTCAGCGGTTCGAGAGTGAGTGATGTCACGTCTACGCCGACCTAATAACTTGTGTGTATTAAAACGAGCGATAATATCTCTGTAGCGCATATGTGACACTGTCACTTTCAAGCCTATCGTTACCAAGCATCGATACAGCAGACCGGAAGCGGGGTTAACGTGCACCTGACTGGCGGCCATGCTGGCTGCTATCGAGGGACTTGAATGAGCAAATCAAGTATTTCTCGGCAGCAACTATTTCGAGACAGCGCAGTTGGTCGTGCCACTGGTACTACCTCCCTGCCGGAGACGTTTGGACAGCAGCAGTCTCAGTCGTCGGCGCTGACCGTTCGGTCGTCGGCTTGGGCGTGCCAGAGGTCGGCGTAATCGCCGTCCGCCGCGAGCAGGTCGGTGTGGCTACCGCGTTCGACGATTTTGCCGTCGTCCATCACGACGATGCGGTCCGCGTCCTGAATCGTTGAGAGGCGATGGGCGATGACGAAGGCGGTGCGATCCGCGACCAGTTGCTCGATACTCTCCTGAATGCGGTCTTCTGTCTCCGTGTCTACGTCGCTGGTCGCCTCATCGAAGATGATGATTTCGGGGTCGTTCAGCAGGGCCCGGGCGATGGCAACACGCTGGCGCTGGCCGCCGGAGAGTTTGATGCCGCGCTCGCCGATCTGCGTGTCGTACCCATCCGGCAGGTCCTCGATGAACTCGTGGGCCTGTGCGGCTTCCGCCGCGTCGCGGACGCGGTCGCGTGCGGTCTCCCAGCTACTCCCCCGCGCCTCGTCGTCCGACTGCTCAGCGTCAAGGACTTCGCGGTCGCCGTAGGCGATGTTCTCGGCGACGGTCCCCGAGAACAGGTACGGCTGCTGCTCGACGATTGCGATTTCGCTCCTGAGACTCTGGAGGCCGTATTCGCGCACGTCGACGCCATCCACTCGGACTGCACCGCTATCCACGTCGTGGAACCGCGGCACCAGTTTCAGCAGGGTTGATTTGCCGGCCCCGGTCGCCCCGGCGAGGCCGACGGTTGCGCCGTCTGGCACGTCCAGCGACACGTCGCGGACGACCGGCGGCTCGTCGCCGTAGCCGAAGGTCACGTCGTCGAACTCGACTAACCCGTCGATGCTATCGGGTTCGTAGGTGTCCTCGGGGTCGGTGACTTCGGGTTCTTGGCCCAGCAGGCCGAACACGCGCTCGGCGCTGGATTTGGCGAGCTGGTACTTGTTGGCCGACTTGCCGACCCGCCGCATCGGGGAGTAGAGCCGGCGGATGTAGAGGAAGAAAGCGGTAAACGCCCCTGCCGACAGCGCCGTTTCGCCCTGTGGATTCGTGATGAAGTCCATCCCGGCGACGTACAGAATCAGCACGAACACGATGCCGGTCAATAGCCGCAGGCCGGCGAAGAAGGCCCGGCGGATGCGGAGCGCGGCGACCTTCTCATCGTGGTACTCCTGGCTCTGGTCGGTCACTCGCTTGCGCTCGAAGTCGTACCGGTCGAATGCCTTGATGACCGGCGCGCCGCTGAGGTTGTTCTCCAGCCGCGTGTTGAGCCGCGACACCGTCTGGCGAATCGAGCGATACCGCGGCTCAATCCACGTAAGGAAGAAGCCGCTGGCGACGCCGATGATCGGGACCGGTGCGAGCGCGATGAGCGCTAGCTTCGGCGAGTAAGTGTAGAGGATGACGGCGATACCGCCGACGGTCGCCACCACCCGTATCATCTGGCGGAACTCCGTGTTCAGAAACGACTCCAGCCGGTTGATGTCGCTGTTGAGTATCGACATCATCCCGCCGGTCTGGTGGTTCGCAAAGAAAGACAGCGAGAGATGCTGGAGGTGGTCGTACGTCTCGTTTCGGAGGTCCCGCTGTATTTTTTGGGCGCTCGATTGCAAGAGGTATCTCGATGCGAAACGCGCTGCCGACCGGATGAGATACGCGATGGCCGCGATGACAACGAGTCGCTGGAGGAAGGCGATTCGGGCGGCTTCGCCAGTGATTTGGCCGGGCGGCAACAGACCGGCGTCGGTCAGCAACCCCGGTTCGCCGCTGTTGAGGACGACGCGGTCAATGGCCGCGGCGACGATTATCGGCGGCACGAGGCGGGCGAACCGGGTACAGAACGCCGCCAGAATGCCGACGAATAGCCGGAGCCAGTAGGGCGTAGCGTAGCTGACGAGGTTGACCATCGGGTGGCCGTCGACGTTCTCACGGACGCCTTCGAAGCCGCCCTGGTCGTCAGGCATAGACGGTAGTTGGGCCGGAAGCTGATATATGCCGGGCTTCGACCCAGAGACACTGCCGCCACTGCGTCGTCAAACGTAGATACAGCCTTCGCTCTGTGGGCCTGCCGCGGGCGGTCTTGCACCGTCGGCCAGTCGGCCCGCAGAGACGACAGCAGCCAGCGAGTCCAGCGCGTCGTGGTTTCCGAGGTAGGTGTCGCGGTGGTCGCCGACGGTGACGCTACAGGCCTCAACCGCCGCGATGTTTGCTTCCCGACGCTGTCGGGGGTCGTCGACGTTCTTGTACCCCTCGCGGTAGCAGCCCAGCCAGCCGAACGTCGCAGCGGGGTACACCTCGGCGACGAGCGTCTCGGCGTCCCAGCCCTCCATCGGTACGACGGCTGTTTCCTCGTCGTCTCGCAGTTTTCCGAGCACGTCCCGGACGCCGTAGAAGGTCATACTGCGCGTCCGATTCGTGTAGGGACACAGCGCGCCGCGTCGGAAATCCGTCTCCCGGCGCAGGTCACGGCTGCCGGTTGCCATCTCGGCGGTGTGCCGACAGGCCTCCGAAAGCGACCCCGGGTCAGTCGGGCCGCTACCGCTCGCAAGCCAGTCGACGAAGCCGTCCCAGGTTCCGCCGCATTGTGCGTCAAGTAGCGCCTGTGGCAGACTGAACGGGAAATCCAGCCCGACCGTGCCGACATCATCGTCGGTAATGCGGTCGAGGAGGCCGGCGTGGGCCGCCTCGCGGTCCCGGCCCCATTCGTCCGTCCCGCGGTAGCACCGTTGAATCGTCAGCCCGTCGTCCGTTGGTATCGCCTCGGTAACCCAGAGCGCGTCGCCAGCGCTTGCTGCGCCGCTGAAATCCGCCCCGAGGACGCGTTCACTCATACACCTGAGTACGCTGGTGACGGCATCAATGTTGGGACTGGCAAGACGGGGTAACCCCGGCCCCGTCCGTAAGGGGTTTGTCCCCGACGGACCAACGAAATACTATGCCAGCCACTATGGAGGTCGTCTGCACGGACGACAGCTGCGAACTCGACATGTTCGAGATGCACTACACGTACGATATGCCGGACGATGTCGAACTCGCGGCGTTCTCCTGCCCGTACTGTGGCGGAACGGACTGCCTCGACGAAGTGGAACTATGATGCGAGACATCGGCTCCTCTATCAGCGACGCGATATTCGAGAACATCGGGCGGGCCGCCGGCCGGGTCCAGGAGAACAAGCCGCTGGCCTCGGACCTGCTGGAGTCAGACGATGCCTACCTCGTCGTCTTCGACGCGCCCGGCACGACGGCGTCGGACATCCAGGTCCGGTACGTCGACGACCGCGTGGAGGTCCGTATCGACCGCTTCCGCGATTTCTACGATGGATTCGAAATGCGCTACCCGGGCCGCGGGCTCGCACTCGACGGGAGCGTCACGCTGCCGAGCGATGCCGCTGTCGACCCGGAGACAGCGCAGGCGACGCTCAAGAGTAACGGCACGCTCCACGTCCGCGTCCCGAAAGCCGACACGGACCACGACGAGGACGAAGCAACGGATGTCGGCGTTGCAACCGACGATAGCGGGACTGCTGAGGTGACTGACGCGGATGCAGACAGCGAAACGGCTGATGTCGAAGACGTGACCGACGCAGCTGACGAGGGCGAAGACGACGACGCCTGATCCTTCTGTATACTCCTTCTCACAGCGTATTCACTCGTTCCAGTCACGCGTCGGGTCGTCCAGCGCGGCGAATTCTTCGGAGCCGTCGAACCGTGTCGGGTCGACGCGACCAGGCAAGTGTTCTGAAAGCGGGTTCGGGCGATTGAGAACGTCTGCGGCGAGATAGTTGCCCATCGCCGGCGCGCGCATGAGTCCGTGGCCCTGCCAGCCAGTGGCTACCCAGAGTCCGTCGGCGACCTGCCCGGCCAGCGGCGCGCCGTCGGGTGTCGCCGTACACAGGCCGGCCCAGGCTCGGTCACAGGCTGGCGTGAGCGCCGCCGTCTGCTCGACCCGGTCGAGGCTCCGAGTGACGAACTCGGCGTCCGCGTCCGGGTTCCAGTCCGTCGGGTCGACCTCGTGTGCGCCGTTGCCGACCAGTAGCGCGTCGCCCTTTGGCCGCCAGTAGAACTCTCGTGTCGCGTCGTAGAACGACGGCAGCGTGGCATCGACCGGTTCGGTCACGAGGGCCTGCGCCCGGTAGGCTTTCAGCGCGAGCGAGACGCCGACATCGGCGACGAGCGGCTTCGTTTGCGGGCCGGCCGCGACGACCACCGCGTCGAACGCCCGAACCTCGTTCGCTGTTTCGACGGTCGCCGGCGAATCGAGGGAGACCGGGGTGCCAGTCTCGATGGTCGCACCCGCTTTGCGGGCTGTTTCGGCGAGCGTCGCCACCACCTCGTCTGGGTCGAGTACGCCGGCGTCGCGGGCGAGGCCAGCCACCTCGATGCCGCTGGTCTCGAGTGCGGGGTAGCGGTCGCCGAGTGCCGCTGGTGTGAGCGCCTCGACCCCGACGCCGTTTTCCTGCATCTGCGTGATCTGCTCGCGGACGGCCGTGGCGTCGCTCTCCGTGCGCGCGACCCAGACGTAGGGCTGGGCCTCGAACAGGCCCATGTCACGGTAGCGAGCGAGTGCGTCCGCGGCCACGACGGCGTCCACGTCGTCAGCGAACGCGTCGTAACAGAGGCCGGCCGCCCGGCCGCTCGCGCCGCTCCCGAGCGTATCACGTTCAAATACCGTGACCGATGCACCGCGGCGAACCAGTGCTAGCGCGGTCGACAGGCCAACGGCCCCACCGCCAACGACGGCGACGTGCATTTACGAGAGGAAGGGGTCGAGTCCACGCGCCGGGTAGCCGACAATCGTGTCGACACCGATGTCGTGGAGTCGCTTGGTTCGCTCGGCGACTGTCTCGACGGAGCCGACGAGCGCGTAATCGCGGATAGCCTGTTTGAGTACGTCTCTAGTCCGACCCGTCGCTCGGCTGTCCGTCGGCGCGCCGTCGGGCAGTGCGTTCCGAACCGGGCCGCGCCGGGCCGTGTAGTCGCCGACGGCGTCCAGCATCGCGTCCTCGCTGTTCGAGAGCACCAGCGGGGCGTACACGGCAATCGACCCGTCGAAGCCCGCCGTCCGGAGCGTCCGAACATCGCGGGCGGTCGTCCGCGAGAGAAGTTCGTACTGTGTGCCTCCGACTGCCAGCGCGAGTCGCTCGATGCCCTCGGTACCGACCCACGGATTGCTGGTATCGTCGACGGCCGCCCGTAACCGCGGTGCGACGGCCCGTGCGGCCTCATCATCTGAGAGATACGCGCTGTGGCCGGCAACCAGCACGTGTCTCGCATCTGCCGGCAGCGTGTCGAACCCGCTGTCATCGCCCAGCGGGTCGAAGCCGTTGGCCCGGACCGGCGTGGTGACGCGTACGTTGGCAGTCGATGCAAGTCGCTCGATAACGTCCGTCTCTGGGACGTGGGCCGCTCCCTCGTAGTCGATTGCGAGCGTCTCAACATCGAGGGCTGTCGCCTGCGACACGTCCACTTCTGTCGGCTTGAGTGCCACCGCGTCGATGCCGGCGGCCGCCAGTGTCGCACCGGTAAGCGTGGTCATCCAGTACGCCACCAATGCCTCGGGGTTGGAAAATTCTGTCGCTCTCGGCCCCGCTCCAGCCGGCTCTGTGTTACTCAGCTTCGTCGCGCACGCTCGGCGGCAAATCGTCGTCCGGCTCCATGTACCGGTCCGGTTCGGGCGGCACCCGCCAGTCGGTCGCGAGTTCAAGCAACTGGACGAGCATCCGTGCCGTCGCACCCCAGACAGTGTAGCCGTCGACGTAGAAGAAGTGGAGCCGAATCTCGCCGTAGTGGGGGTGGTCGCGGTGCTCTGACTCGTAGTTGTCCAGATCAGTCAGCTCCGACACCGGGAGGGTGACTATTTCCGCAACCTCCTCGTCCGAGGGTAGGTAGTCGCGGTCTGGAATCCGCCCGACGAATGGACGCACGGAGTAGCGCGTGATGGTCCGGATATCGTCCAGTCGGCCGAGGACATTGACCGCCAGCGGGTCGAGCCCGATCTCCTCGTTTGCTTCCCGAAGTGCAGTCCGAAGCAAATCATCATCTTCAGGTTCGCGACCGCCGCCGGGGAACGACATCTGTCCGGGGTGGTCCGACAGGTGGTCAGCGCGTTTCGTGAACAGTATCGCCTCGCCCGCAGGTCGCGTGACGACCGGAGCGATGACGGCCGCCTCCTGTGGCTCGTCGTCCACGACGACTGGCTCGTGGGCCGCGACCCGGTCAAACTGCATAGCTTGTGATAGGTGATGGACTGTCTTAATTCGGGTGGCTCACTCGTGTGAACTAACTGATTTAATTATGCGGGATTTTGGAGCGTCGGGCTCATACGTCGTCCAGACGGTCGCGGAGGCCGTCCATTTCGACATTCTCCCAGGCTTCGATGTCGTAGCTCACGTCAAGCAGTGTCTCGACGCGGTCCTCGTCGCCGTTCTTGACGGCCATCACCGCATCCTCTCGGAAGCGGGCCTTGACGGCCTCAATGACGGCGTCGCGTGCGAGGTCGCGGGCCGGCACGTCCATAATGTGGGGGAGATCAGCCGCCCCGTCGGGCAGGGCCGGGAACGCGACCGGACCGACGACCAGCAGCGTCTCGTCGGTATCGGCGGCGTGGTCGTCAACGGCGACGAGGTGGTACGAGTCGATAGCGCCGTCGATGGCCGCAGCAACCGCGTCCGGGTCGGCGTCGATGCCCTGCTTGAATGCGAGTTCGCCGCAGGCATCGACGAGCTCCGCGCTGGTGAGCGAACCGAAGAGGTCGACGACGCCAGCCAGCTCGTCCGGTGGCAGGTCCATACAGGTGACGCGGCACCGAGTGGCTTCAGCCTTTAGGCTCGGGCGGCACTCGGCAGCCGGCCATTAAGGTGTAGCGACACCATCGCGACGAGGACGACGAGCAACGCGACGCCCATGCCGCGAAGCAGCGTCGGAAACGTGACGCCGGCGTCAAGTAGCCGTCCGACAAGCGCACTCCCGGGGGCCTGCATCACCATCATCCCCGCGCCGTATGTGGCGTAGGCGCTCGCGCGGTGACGGTCCGGGAGCGAGCCGAGCAGGTACGCGTCCACCGCCGGGAAGATGCTGTGGATGACGTAGCCGACGATAACGCTGAACGCGGCCAGCGACCAGAAACCGGTCAGCGACGGCAACACCAGCACGCAGCCGGTAAATGCCGCAAGTATCGTCAGCAGGTACGGAATCGACGGGAGCCGGTCGGCCAGCCGACCACTGACGTAGAAGGCCGGCACGCCGGCACCGAACGCGAGCAACAGGAGCGTCCGACCCGACCCCGCGGACAGGCCGACGCTCGTGGCGTATGTGACATAGAAATTGAACAGCCCGTTCCAGACCAGTCCCGCGACGCCGATGGTAGCGACGCTGGTGACAATGATGTGCCACTGGGCACGCGCCGCGCCGAGGAGGTCGCGGTCTTTGCTCCCGGCGTCTGGAAGCTGGGCGCGTCTCGCGATGATAGTGAACGCGACGGTTACCACTCCCGCGGCGACAGCTATCCCTTGCAGCGCGGTTCGCCATGTCCCGACGACGAGCACGAAAGAGATCAGCGCCGGCGCGCCGACGGCGGCGAGCTGGGCGGCGACGCCGTGTTGCCCGAGCGCGCGACCGGGCCGCTCCGGGAACAGCTCACTGACCAGCGTGTTCGCTGCGGTCAGGTAGACGCCGCTTGCAAGCCCCATAGTGAACGCGCCGACGAGCAACAACGTCGGGTCGAACGCGAACGCGGTGAACGTCGTTCCAAGCGTCAACACGACCCCGGAGCCGAAGATGACCTTCGCCCGCGATATCCGGGTCAGCAGGACGCCGGTGGGGAGCCGTGGGAGGGCGCTCCCGGCCCAGGCCATCGTTGCGAGCAGTCCGAGTGTCGCATCGGATGCTCCCGTTGTCGCCCGAATCGGCTCGATAAGCGGTGCAAAGACGACTCTGCCGAGGTTGATGCAGAACACCATCCCAAGCAGCGAGCCAAAGATGCGGCGACGTGACACGACCGGCGATAGAGCGGAAAACCTGAACAACGTTCCGGAACGCCGCCACGGGGTTTTTACACGCGGGTAGCACACTGGCAGGTATGGACTCAGTGAGGAAGGCCCTCCGGGCCGGCGATGTCGAGAAGGACAACTACGGACGGCTCTCCTGTACCAGCTGTGACGAGCCGCTTGCGACGGAGAACGACCCGGACGAGGTCGGGAAAGTGCGCGTCTGCCCCGAGTGCGACGGCAAGTGGAAGGAACTCAGCTAGCTACTCAAAGACGGCGTCGAACGCGTCAGCACCGAGTGGCTCGTATCGGCCCGCATCGACGTTCTCCCGGGCGTGTTCGACCGACCCCGTGCCGACCAGCGAGCAGGTCACGCCCGGCGCACTGCGTGCGAAGTTAATCGCGCGCTGCGCGCTCGTTTCACCCGAGAGCTTCGCCGCTACGTCGTCCGGGAGTTCCGCGGCTAGCTGTCCCTGCATGATGGAGGCGCTGGTGAACACGTCTAACCCGGCCTCGTGCGCGAACCAGAGCGCCGACTGTGGCCCCTCCGCGCCGTCGTGAGACTCGACCGTGAACGCGTCGGCCATCGCAACGTTGAACGGCAACTGAATCGCGCGGAGATGCGTCGCCGCGTTGCCGACCGTCTCTGCCGCGGCGCGGGCGCGCTCAACGATCTCTGGAAGCGAGAGGTGGCTGTCGTGGTCGGCGGGCACGCGGAACGCCTCCCACGTCGCGACGCCGTACTGGTTGATATCGCCGGCCGCCGCCCGTTCCTCCAACTGTTCGAAGGTCGCCTCCAGCTGGTCGTACACCGCTTCACGGGAGTTCACTTTCAGTTGCGTCTCCGGATTGTGGACGTAGTAGAGGTCGATGGTATCCAGTCCGAGATTCGTCAGCGACCGGTCGATCTGATCGTCAATGTAGTCGGGCGCAATGCAGTGCTGGCCGGCAACGAGGTCGTCGCGGTCGACGATGCCGGTGTCGAGGTACTCCGACCGGACGAACGCGCCGGGGTCAGCCGGGCGCGCCCCGTCAAATGGGATGAACCCCCCTTTCGTCGCAACAGCGATTGCCTTACGGTCCACGTCGGCGTCCGCGACGGCGTCGCCGACGACACGCTCGGAGCGCTGGTGGCGGTAGTTTATTGCTGTGTCGACGACGTTGATGCCGGATTCGAGCGCCGTGACGATGGCGTCGTGGTAGCTCGCGTCCCGCTCGTCGGTCGGGTCGCCGAGGTACGTGCCGATGCCGATGCTGGAGACGACGCCGTCGCCGAACCGGCGGTAGAACGTGCGTGCGAACTCGTCGTGGTCGTCCCGGTACGCCCAGGTCGCCTCCCGTGTAGCCATACCGGCTGTTGGTCGGGTAGTAACAAAAGGGCAGAGATTCACCCCGGTCGGCGACCGCGCACAGGTCGCCTGTTACAGTTCGCCGCTCATCGCATCGAACACCCGTTCGCGGAAGTCGTCACGGGAGACGCCATCGCTGGGACCGAGGCCGGCCATGTGCTTGACCGGGACTTTCCCGCCGCCCATCCGCGCGTGACCGCCGCCTTCGGCCATCGGGATATCGTCGACGACAGCCTCTATCGCCCGGCCGATGTGGACGCGGTCGTCCCGGGAGCGCCCGGCGATGCGCATGGTTCCCTCCTTCTCGCCGACGATGACGACTGCCGAGACGCCCTCTAACGTCTCCAGCTCGTCCGCCGCCTGTGGAATCGCATCCGTGTTTGACACCTCGCCCACATCGCTGAACGCGTAGGGCGCTCGCACCTCCCGTTTCCCGATGGCCCGGGATTTCACGTCGAGGACTTCGGCGTCGACCTGGGGGTTTGCGATGCGGTTGAGGAGGTCGCTGTCCATCCCATCGTAGAGGAACGCGGCAGCCGCGAAGTCCTCAGACTGACACCCGTTTGTCAGCGACCGGGTGTCCGACTGAATCCCGTACATCAGCCCCGTTGCCAGCGCACAGGGGACGGTTTCTGCCGGTGCTGCGTCGATATCGATACTCCCGGTCCCCTGTGTGTCGCTGAACTCAAATTCTAGCTGATTGAAGTAGCTTGCGAAGATGGTCGCACAGGCCCCGTAGTCGGACCGGATGTCGGTGAACTCGTCGCCGCTGCCGTTGCCGGGGTGATGGTCGATGACGGCGACCGGTTCGACCTCCTCGGCACCGAGGAAGCCGCGTGCCGTGTTGTGGTCGACGAGGACGACGGCCTCTCCGTTGATGTCTTCGACAGTTTCGATGTGGTCGAAATCAAGATCCAGCACCGTCTGGAAGGCCCGGTTCTCCGGGCGGCGTATCTCCCCGGGGTACAGCAGCGACGCTGACGTATCGGTGCCGGCGACGAGCTGGCTGACGGCCAGAGCAGAGGCCATCGCGTCCGGGTCCGGGTTCGGGTGCATCAACACTGCGATCCGGTCGTAGCCGGCCAGCGTCCGACGCAGTCGCTCGCCGGGCGTTCGGCTGAGATACCGACGCACCCAGATACCGGCACCGAGGAGGGCGAGGAGGACCACAGCGACACCAGCGATCAGCAGGGGGTTCTCGCTAGCGACCGCCGCGGCGGCGTCAACCTGGAGTCCGCCGACGGCAACGCGTGTCATACCACGCTGTTCGCCAGCCTATCAGTAATAAAGTTCGCCCCGATAGGGCTAATTTTGCCGGTAGTCTCGGACGGCGTCGCGGTACCCTTCCCGGAATGTCGGGTACTCGAATTCATATCCCAGTTCGTGGAGTCGGTCGTTCGAGCATCGCTTGCTCGTCTGAATACGGCGCTTTGCGGTCTCTGAGAGGCTCTCGTCGGCGAGTCGTTCTTCGGTCGTCTGTTTCGGCGGGAACGAGACATCACACTGCTCGGCCAGCCAGTCGGCAAAGGCCCACTTTTCGACTGGTTTGTCGTCGACGACCAGCACGACTTCGTCACGGTGGTTCTCGGTCAGGAGGTGGCGCACGGCACCGGCTGCGTCGGCCCGGTGGACCATGTTCAGGTAGCCGGCCGTCACCGGCCCTTCCAGATACCGATCCAGTCGGTAGCGGTCCGGGCCATACAGGCCGGCGAAGCGAGCGACCGAGCCGTGGCCGCCGTATTCCACGGGACGCTCGCGGGCGACCCGCTCCGCTTCGGCCAGCACTTCGGTCTTCTCGGTCTGTGGGTCCAGCGGCGTCTCCTCATCGACCCACGCGCCGCCGTGGTCGCCGTAGACACCGGTACTGGAAGTGTACACCAGTCGCTCGGGCGGGTCGGCCCGCGACCAGAAGTGGTCGATAGCTGTCCGGAGCCCCTCGACGTACACCTCGCGGGCGGCCTCGGCACCCCTACCGCCGGAGCTTGCGGCGAAGACGAGCCAGTCGGTATCCGGCACCGCCGACAGCGACTCGGGGTCGGTTACGTCGGCCCGGACCGCCTCGAAGCCGGCGTCCTCGATAGCCGCGATGCCGCCGTCGGACCGGCGAACGCCCACGACCTCGTAGTCGTCTTGCAACTGCTGTCCGAGTTCGAGGCCGACGTAGCCACAACCCAGAATGGCGACGCGCTCCGTCACCGCTTTTCCCCCTCGATGTGACTGTGCAAGAGGGCATACTCGGCCAGTGTCACCGGGTAGCGGCCCTCGATTTTCTGCTGTATTTCTTTTGGCTCCAGTTCGTCGTCGATACCGGAGGCGAGAGACTCAACGTCCATGACAGCCGTCGTCATCCCCATAAGGAGGATATCCTGTGCTTCGGCCTGTAGTGCGTCCGCGTCCGGCCGGTTCGGCCCGGTCGCCAGCACAGCGACCGCCTCATCAAGCGTCCGGTCGGCGATATCGCCGTCGGCGAACGCTGTCACTGTCGCTTGGTCGAGACCGGCCTCGGCGACGATTACCTCAACGCCGACTGTCTCGACTGTCTCGGCCAGCACGGTGCCGTAGGCCGTCAGTAACTCCTCGGGGGACTGCTCGCCAGCGTCCGGAAACTCGCCTCGAAGCATGGGCATCGGTATGGCCCCGGGGTATTTTACTTCGGTTATGCGGCCCGGGGTCAGGAGCCTGCGTCCGGCCACCCACTCGATTCTTCCACACCGTTGCCGCCCTTGTCACCGACCCCGCGCGGTTTGGGTGGCACGACGACGACAACGCCCGTCTCGGCTCGGAACGAGACGCGGTCGGCGGTTCCCAATCGCTCGCCTGTGCCGTCGCCGTCCACGTCAAGCGTGACGTTGTGCCCATCACGCGCATAGGTGGTCTGTGCGCCGGGCTCGCTCGGCGGACCGTGACTCGCGGAGACGGCGAACCGTGCGTACTCGCCCTCCACAGTCACCCACCAGATGTTCGCCGTCGCGTACCAGGGGGTAACTGGCGGTGCCAGCGGGAGGCCCGCTGGGAGCCTGTCCGTTCCAAGCCGCTTCTTCGCGAGCTGCTGGACCTTCTGTTCGCCGGCATTCGCCAGAGCGCTGCTCAGTTCGTCTTTCGCAACGGACCGCACCGCCGAGGCCGTCCCGTTCGTCGACTCCAGCGTCGGTCTGGTCGCCGGCGTATCGACCGAAAGCAGTTGCAGGCGGAGGCGGTCGCGTTCGACCCGCGTGAGGTTCAGTCGGGCACCGGCGACGCGGGCGACCCGTTCCTGAGCGGAGCCGTTGGTCAGCGCCAGTGCTCTGGCCGCCGATGTTTCCCACGGCGACATCGCTTCAGTGACAATCGCCTTGCTCTCGTCCTGTTCAGCCTCAGTGTGCTGGGAGACTGCCAGCCAGAGCGTCGTCGTCATCTCCGTGTTGGCCGCCGCAACCTCCCGCTGGAGTGCGTCGCGTTCCGAAGCGAGCGTGGCGTTTGACCCCGCTTCGAGGGTTTCGTTTGCGGCCGCGAGTGTGTTCGCTGCCGTTGCGAGGCGTACCCTGTCACCACTCTCGAATGCACCGCCAACGACGGCGTCAGCGGCGTCGCCGTACGGGACCGTGAACACGTTCACGTTCCGCGCTACCAGCGGGTGCTCTCGTCCGTCGAGAGCGCGATACCGACGCTCGTCCAGTTCGGCCAGCGTCAGATACGGCGTCTGCGTATCGACCCGTGTCCTGACGGGGCCGGCCGGACCGACCGGGACCGGGCGTGACCGGGGGACGCGCGTCTCACGAGCGGTCAACCCTTTCCGGAGGGCACGCAGCGACCCCTCGGTGCGTTCCGTTAGCTGTGCGTCGACTCGCTTCCGGTGACCGTTCCGCGCCGAGGCCTGCTTGTCCAACTCCGCCGACACCGCGTTCAGATAGGTCAGCCGGGCCGCGACGCGTGCCTTCTGGGCCGCGCTGTCGTAGGTGTCCGGCACGGCCGCAAGGGTAGCACGACGCTGTCCGACCCGTTCTCGGAGTTCCTGCGGAGGATTCGTCTCGAAGGTCCCGACACGTCCGCGCTCAACGGTGACGGTCGTGTTACGGACTGACGCCCGCAGAGTCATCAGGTCCCGATACACCCAGTTCCGCAGCTCTGGCGGTCGGTCAGCCGTCACTGTCGCCTCTGTCCGGCTGAGGCTGTCGTCGACGACTCGCTCGGCCACTCCGTCCCGACCCCCGGTGTGACTGACGAGCACGTCCATTGCTTTCGGCTCCACGTCGGCAAGGTTCGACCCGTTCAGCGGACTCGGGCTGGCATCGTGCGCGGTCCGAATCGAGCGGTTCGGTGCCGGTGAACGCCCGTGATGGCGGCCGACGACGGCGACAGTCACCCGATAGCGAACAGTGCTTGAGGTAGCTGTGCGCCGACGTACTGACCCGTTCTGCCAGACGGCGGTCCGCGTGTACTGGCGCTCGACAGTCCGGCTAAACGTCTCCAATGCGTGCCAGCCGTCCGGTGTCGCAACACCGCCGCTGGCGTTCCCGACTGCCTCCGTAGTGGTGGTCGTCCGGTCGGCGACCAGTGTCCACTCGGTGCCCGGCGACGACGGCGTCCCCGGCGGCCCCCCGCCCAGTCGATGTTTGTCGGTTTCCAGCGCTACCTCGACCGTGTATGCGTCTTCGAGCGTCTCGTTGAGCGCTGACGGCTTGGTGACGGACCGGAACGCGGTGTCGGCCGTCTCGTTGACGCCAACGGTCATCGAATCGGTCGAGCTTGGACCCGTTGTGGATTTCGGACGCGGCGGTGTCTCACTGATCGGCTTGTACTGGGCTTGGCCGACCACGTCGCTGGAGACAGCGGTTCCCCTGCTGCCCCGAATGATGTCTTTGATTCCGGTCACCGCTGTTGCCTCTTTCAGCGCACGGCGACCCGCCGGGTCACTCCGGCCGAAGGTCGACCGCTGGACGCCGAGCAGTGCGCCGTTCGCCGCCAGCGAGACGTGCCGGTTTGCGACGACGTTTTCGATGCCAGCGCCGCCGTATTGCGCGTACCCCCTCGCCCACGCCATCGGGTACAGCCGCGCTGTCATCCGCTGGCTCAGGCCCGGCTTGTCCAGACCGTTGTTCAACCGCGTCTGGTAGGTTGACACCTGGTCGTGGAGCATGAGCGCCTGCGTCGGAACGACAACAGTCGGCGAAACGCGCCGCGTCGAAACCACTGCGCCGTTGCGCCGAACCGTCAGAACGACATCCTCGACCGTCGCCCGCATCGCGGTTTTGTTCGGCCCAGCACGTTCGACCGAGACGCGGCGTTTCGCCGCTCGGAGACCGCGCATGTTAGAAACCGCCGGCAGGCTGGCGGTCACGGTCACGTCACCGCTTCGGCCGGAGACGCGCTCCAGTCGGTCTGCGACCCGGAGATAGGCGCGGATTCTGAGCGCGTCCCGAAACGCTGTCGAGTCGTTCAGGACCCGACCAGCGGGTGTGTTGGCCGGCGTGATGACTGGGTTCGCCGCTGCCTGCTGGCCAGCCGTCGAGACGCCGTCCCGCACGGCGACCTGTGTCTCCGCCGTGGCCTCGTCAAGTGCCCGCTCAACGGCTGTTTCGCTTGGAGCCGGTTCGCTGACGAACGTTGGGGCCAGCGTGAGACTGCTCACCAGCAGGAGAACGCCGAGCAACGCGAAGGGGACGCGGCCGCGAGTGTCGTCTCTCACGGTGACCACGTCCTGACAGTCACGCGGACACGACTCGTTCGGACGGCGCTGGCGGCGTCTGCTGGCGAGTCGTACCGCGACCGCATATCGGTCCGAAGCCGAGCGGCGAGGGCCGCGGTCAGGTCGCGGTTCATCTC
Organism: Haloarcula marismortui ATCC 43049; assembly: GCF_000011085.1. Classification (NCBI taxonomy): domain Archaea; kingdom Methanobacteriati; phylum Methanobacteriota; class Halobacteria; order Halobacteriales; family Haloarculaceae; genus Haloarcula; species Haloarcula marismortui. The sequence continues at coordinate 1,653,121 of NC_006396.1, read as the reverse complement.
GACTGTCGACTGTCGTTTAACGGCAACGTTCGCCCCTGTCAGGTCGGCCATGCGCTCGTACCGCGTGGCCATCAGCACGTCTGCGGGGTAATCGCCGCGGAGGGCGTACCGCGACTGTGTCGGCGGGAACAGGCCGTCGACAACACTCCGGGCCACGACCGTCGCCACACCGTCGTAACCACCAGTCTTCGCCGCTTCCCGGGCCGGCTCCGAGACGTTCTCCATCCCGCTTGGGACCGTCACCGTCGCCGCTCGAACGTCTACAGTATCCGGCGGCCGGTCGCCGACGCGGTACTCGCCGCTGACTGGCGCACCGGGATACGGTGCCCAGGTGACACGGACGGACGTTCGATGCCCGCGGCTGTGGAGTCTGTCACGCGTCGCCGCAGCGACTCGTGACTCGAAGTCCGTGCCGGCGCTCGATACCCGCTCGCCCCCCACGGTGACGCTGCTCATCGCTGCTTCACCGAGCAGTTCCGCGACGGTCCCGTGGCTCGTCCGTTGCCGTCGCGTGGCGTGGTCGGGCGGCCTGCGGTGCTCTGACGGTGGGACGAGCAAATCATACTCGACGCTCGCGGTACTCGTCGCCAGCGTCGACGCTTGCTCGGCCGCAGGGTTTGTGGTCGTCGCCGGGTTCTCGACCCCGACACCGCTCACAAGGGTCACCACGGCCGCACCGATGAGCAGGAGGAACACCGTCACGTCGGCGACGGCACTCATTGCTCGGGTCATCGCCACACTCGCACGGTGAGCGTTCCACGACGGACTGTCCCCGGCCCGACTTGTACGCTCACTGTTCTGGTTTCGGTGTCGGCGCTGGTCGGTGGCTCCCGGCCACCACTCCATCGCTCGCCGGTCATCGCCGTGATGGTCGCGTTCCCGTGGTAGTTCGCTGGCACCGCATCGAGCGCGTTGTCGAGCCCTTTGGGCCGAACGACACCGGCCGATGAGAGCCGTTGTTCCACAGCATCCGCGGTCGGCGTGGCGATGTTGCGGTCGTCGTCCAACGTTCCGAACGCATCGTCCAGCACGCCGGCATACAGCGATACGCCAAGCGTGACGGCGAAAACGGCAACGAGCACGGCGACGGGTTCGGTCGTCCCGCTATCCGACGATGGTGACATCGGTCCCTCCCCAGGCGACGTGCCTGACGGTCAGCCGGTCTGGAGCTGGTCGCCACCCGTCGTGCTTAGTCCGAGCCCGGCGGGTGTCCCGACGGAAAGCGTTGGGCGAATCGTACACCGCCTGTGGCCGCTCCCCGTTCACCACAGCCTGTAGTCGGTCGGTTCGCGCTGGGACAGCCGTTCGAATCAGTCGTGCGGTGGCTGTCCCGCCGTCGTTGCGAAGACGGACTTCACGGCCGTCGAACGCCCACTCCGTAGCGATGAGTCGTCGATGTGTGACGGACCCGGGCGGGCTAGTCGTGACTTCATCGATAGTTGCGGCCGCCGCCGTCGCGTCCGGCGGTGCGGTCGTCGGCAGGCTGGCGACGACCCCAAGAACGGCCACGCTCACTGTTCCCAACCCGACCCAGAGGTACAGCGTATCGACGTGCGTCTCGAACATGGAACGGCTTGGCCGCGTTCTCCGATTTAAATACTCAGACCAGCAGCCCGGTGGCGACGACGGCGACAAAGAAAGTGGCCGTGGCCGACAGGAGCGCCAGGCCGGTTCGGTAGCCAACGAGCGCGCGGTCGAGACCCCGATGCAGGCCCGTCGATAGCGCCGTCAACAAAACAGCCAAAACGAGCACGTACCAGCCGATAACCGGGCCCAGCAACGCACTCGAAACGGTGGCGAACTGCTCGCCGCCGCCCATCGACCCAGCCAGCGCGACGGTCGCGCCGCCGACCAGTGGCCCGAACAACGCGGCGGTGTTCGACAGCGTCTCGGTAATCTGCGAAAGGTCGCGGCGCGTCTCACGCTCGATGGTCCGGAGTGCGTCCAGATGCTCACCCATCGTCGTCACGGACGCTCCCGCTGGTGGCCCGATTGCTGCGGCTGTATCCAGCAGTGTCGCCACCCGACAGGCTCGATGGCTCGGAACATCAGCGAGCGCGCCGCCGGGACCCAGAAACGCTCCCTCGACGCTGGTTCCGAGGTGCTCCTGTCGGGCGGCGGCGGCTTTGATGACGGCGCTGGTCGGTTTTGGAGTCTCGTCGACAGCCTCGACGAGCGCGGCTTCGACCGACTGGCCGCGGTCCAGCCGTCGACCGACAGCCGACAGCGCGTTCGGGAGGCCCGCTTCGATGTCGGTAATTCGACCACGGACCTCGGCGACGGGTCGGTAGTAGCTGACGAGCGCGCTCCCGACGCCGGCCCCGAGTGCCCCGATGGGAGACGCCCACGCAGCGACGAGCGCGCCGGCAAGGCGCCATCCCCCGATTCCGGCGACGATGCCGCCCGCGATTGACGGGAGCGCCGATGCCGGCACGTCCGGATGGCTCCGCGGGATTGTCGCCGGCGGGAACGCGACTGGTCGCTGTCCCAGGAGCCAGCAGCAAGCGACCAGCAGCGCGGCGGGCAAAATAACGCCGTAGGTCCCGACCAGCACGGGGGCGGTTACAGGCACACCCGCGGCAGCGGCGGCGGGCAACAGTGACGCCATCGCCAGCGGCAAGAGAACACCAAACGCGTACAGGCCAGTCGCCGGACCACGGAGTGAGGCCGCAAAGGCCGCCATCTCATCGCGCGTCCCATCAAGGATGCATCGTCGTGCGCGTTCGAGCACTTCGGGCCGCTCCTTGGCTGGAGCCGCTGTCGCGTTTTCGACCAGCCCGACCGAACGTTCCAGCGCCGGGAACCGGTCGCTCCATGACGCCGCGAACGTTCCCAGACCACTCTGTGGCGTACCTGCGGCTCGCTGTCGGTGGTAGTGCAGCCGTCTGGCAAGCAGGCTGTCTCCGGTCCGTCCAGCGAACGCCGCCGCCCGCTCAGCGCTGGGCCACAGCGTCGCGCCGAGCACTAAGGTCGTGACGAGCGACGGTGCGGCCCCCAGCGTTCGGATGCGCTTCGCCTCCGCGGCAAAGGGGACACCGTACCGTCCCAGCGCTCCGACACCCAGGGACAGGGCGAGGAACCCGAGACTGACAGTCGTCGCCAGCGGTCCGGTCACCGCCACAGCGACGAGCAATGCGAGCAGGGAGCCACACACCGCAACGGCGTAGCTCGCCGTCAGCAGTGTCTCAGGCGGAGCCGAAACCGAAAGCAACCGATACGCTCGTCGGTAGTCATCTGGCACCTCAACAGTGCCCGGGCAGGCCGCAACGAGCGCGGTTGTGAGCCGTGTGGCTGATGCCGTGTTCACGTCATCATGGGCGTCGTCTGAACCGCTGGCGTGGCTCACGGCTGGACCTCGTCTGTGTGTGGTTCGTTCCCACGAGTCTTGACAGCCACCGACTCCTCGAATTGTTCGGTTCGCGTCTCGATAGCGTCGAGCACCTCTGCGTAGGACTCACCGGGCGCGGCGAGTGACTCCACCAGACGGCTGTTACCCCGCTCCAGACGACCAGTTGCTGTCGCTGTCGACCCGTTACGCTCGTAGAGCATCTCAAAAGTGACATCGTCACTGTGAGAGACGATTTCCGCGATAGAAGCGATACCGCGGCCGTGTTCCGACGTGGGCGGAGCCAGCGTCACGACGAGGTCCGTCACGGCAAACGACTGGACAGGGACACCGAGGTCCGACACCAGTCGTTCCTGAACGGCGTTGGGGCCGTTGCCGTGAATCGTTCCGAGGACGGCCCCGTCGCCGCCACCGACACGCATCGCCTCGTAGAGAACGCTGGCCTCCTCACCGCGGACCTCCCCAACGGCGAGCGCGCCTTCGCCGAGTCGGAGCGCGGTCCGCAGGGCCTCTGTCGCATTGACTGACGGGCCGTCCCCGCTGGCGGTCCGAAGTGCCTGCACGTCCCGTCCGTCGGACTGCAGTGACGCCGCCGGAAGTTCGGGCGTGTCTTCGATCAGGATGGTCCGGACCTCGTGGGGAAGCTCCCAGAGCAACGCCCCGAGTGTCGTCGTCTTGCCCGCGCCGCGAGGGCCGGCGACGAGGCAAGCCCCGCCCCGCTCCGCGACGACAGAGAGCAATCCAGCGACGGCGGCTGGCATCGTCCCGTTGTCGACGAAGTCGGCCAGCCGCCATACGTCGCTGTCGTGGGCGCGAAAGGCGAAGGCAAGGCCGTCACTGACCGGTTCGCTCACACCGGCGACGCGAATCTGCCGGTCAGCCACCGTTGCTGTCGCATCGAGCGTCGGATTCGCTCACGAGAATGCCCGGCCGCTCGACCGTCTGAACGTCGACGCCAGTGTGTTCGCGCCCGACGGCGTCAGGCGGATATTCGTTCGCATGGTTTCACCGTCACAGCGCACTCGGAGCCGGGTGTCGCTCACCGGGGCAGTCGCGAACACGTCTGACACCCGCTGATCGGCGAAAATATCTTCGAGAATCCCGAGCCCGCCCGTGTGTTTCTCCAGTACTGCCCCGACAACGGTTGCCGTCGAGCCATCGTCGGCAACCGCGTTCGCTGCACTGTACGGGTGACAGCCGCCGTCGGCGGCAGCGGTCGCGACTCGCTCGTACGCCCTGACAAGCGTCTCCATCGTGTCCGCGTCGAACCGCTGTTCGCGGGGCTCGATATGATACATCGATAGTTGGTCACCGCCCGTGTTGTATCTCCGAACGACGGCCTCTGTCGGGAGCGTTTGCTGGTCCCGGAGAGTCGCATCGGCCGGCGGCGCTGCACCGACACGGGCGTCGCTAATCGTTGGCCCAGTGTAGGCAGTGAGTGCCTGTTCGCTGGTGTCGAAGCCTTCGGTGGCGACCGCCAGTCCAGTCTCCGCAGCCAGGTCAGCGACCGGTCCCGACCGACCGATTGCCTCCGACGCAGCAGCGACAGGGTCGCGGCGGGCGCGGTTTGCGAGGCGGTCGTCCAGCGAGGCAACTCTGGTTGCAAACCGGCCAGCCGCGGTGAGCACCGCCGCCGCCCGGTCGCTGTACATCTGCTCCTGTCCGGCTTGCTCCGTAACGACGGTATCGACACTAGCCGAAGAGAGCGAACCGATGACTGTCGCCCGGCAGTCAGCCGACGCGGCGAGGTCGCCACCGCCCGGACACTCGCCCGCTGTCATCACCAGCCGCCCGCCCTCGATAGCCGTTTCACAACGACACTCGGGCGCTGTCGATGATCCAAAGAGCCACTCACGCATGGCCACTCCTCGCCGCGGCTTCGGACTTAAACCGATGGACCATTACCACTCGCTGGCCATCCGACCGCGTCAGCACGAACACCAGCTGATGTGTGCCGGGTTCTTCCAGCCGGTCGGTCCCCGCTGTCGTTCGGATCGGGATACCGACCAGCTGTTCGGTCTGTTTCCGGGACTCAACTGTCCAGGTCGCGACGCCGACACCGGCCCGCTCTGTGAACTGCAGCCGCCTGACACCGGCGTTCGTGTAGGTACGTGCGGGGAGTCGTAACTCCACCGCGCGTCGGGCGTCGCCGTTCGGCGTCGCGTCGTCAGTCTCGACCAGCATCGTCAATTCGGCTCCTAGTTCGTCCAGTTGTCGCTCCATCGTACCGCTGGCTGCGTCCGCTCGGGCCGTCGACAGTGCCGGCGCTGTTGCACCGATAAGTGCTGTCATGACCGCGACAGCGAGGACCAGCCGGTATATCACAGCAGCGCACGGATACGTCCGATAACGCCCGCGTCCAAGTCCTCACTTTCGTCCGAGTCGCCGCCGTCAGTGATGGCAGAGAAATCAGTCTGTGCCTCCGCCGTGAGGCCAGTTGTGGCGCTCGTCTCTGTGTGGTCGTCGGCTGGCGAACTCGAAGTGGCCTGTGTGCTCCCCGTCCGTCGCTGGTCGGTCCCTGCCGCCGGGTCAGATACCGACGGCGATGCCAGTTCCTCGTCGAGTCGGACCTCCAGTCGGTCGGTCGTCGCCAGCGCCGCGTCAGCGCGCTGTTCGACATCTTCGTTGACCGAACGGATGTTCCCCACGTACCCCCGGAGGGCTTGCGTGGCTGCTTCGAGTTCCGCCGTCCGCTCGTCGATGTCGGCGAGACGCCCCTCGACGGTGTCCATGCGGTTCTCCAGTTCTGCGAGTTCCGTTACCTCCGGGAACTCCGTCGTTCCGTCCGTGACCGCGCGTTCGACCGTACGGAGCCGCTCCGCCAGCGTTTCGATATCTGTCATGCCCGGCGCTGGTCCCGTACTAGTATTTGAACGCTCGGACAGGGTACTACGGGAAACGCGTCGGCCACTGACTGACGGTACTCTTCCGCCTCACCCGCTCATGCCGAGGATGAACAGCGCGAGGACGACGGAGATGAGCAGGGTTGCAAGGATAAGCAACGCGACGACTGTGACTGACGAGAGCGCTTCCTCGTCGGAGCGGAATTTGCGCAGTGGCATGGTGGTGAAATCCGATAGTGGCTTTTCCTCAACTAGCACCGGCGCTGGGTCGGTAGCTGTATCAAACCAATCAGATTACTAAACTGTATGCGTTTTTACTCGGTTCGACTGAGTTGTGGTCTCGAACGCGCCAGTACCTGACCCGGAGCCAGCGAACGTTTATGTTGGATGCCGTGCCCACGCCGTCCTATGGCCGATAGCGACCAGGTGAAAGCGGCACTCTCGGCGCTCGCTGATGGAAATGGTGACAGCGACGACGGGGACAAGTCGATCCGAGCGGCTGACCGAGAGGACGATAGTAGCACAGGTCGGATAGGAGCCCACGAGACGGGCGGTAACGCTGACTACCGGACGGTCATTGAGCGAGCGACTCGGGCAACCGACGATCTAGACGAAGCGGTCGCCTTCGTCGAGACGCTCGGCGTCGGTCAACTCGAAGCGGCCGTCGCGCAGGCCGAACACGAGGTGAGCGGGTTGGCAGACGAGGGACGGGCGGCTTTGCGAGCGTTCCGGCGGTACCGGGACGCCGCGGCGGGACCCAGTGATGGGTCGTAGCCAGCGGATCGAACACAGCACAGTCAACCACTTTCACTCCGCTCACGATACCCCTTTAGGTGGCGCTGGCTTACGAGTGGGCAAATGACTCGGGTGATACACACCGGCGATACTCACGTCGGGTATCAGCAGTACAACGTCCCCGACCGACGGGACGACTTCCTCGATGCGTTCCGGCAGGTGGTCCGGGACGCTATCGCGGACGACGCTGACGCCGTCGTCCACGCCGGTGACCTGTTCCACGACCGCCGCCCGGCCCTGACTGACATCATGGGTACGCTGACCGTTCTCGAAGAACTCTCTGAAGCCGGTATTCCATTCCTTGCTGTCGTGGGTAACCACGAAGCCAAGCGGGACGCCCAGTGGCTCGACCTGTACGAGTCACTCGGCTTGGCGACACGACTCGACGACGAACCGACCGTCATCGGCGATACTGCCTTCTACGGCCTCGACTTCGTCCCGCGCTCGCAACGCGACGACCTCGACTACGACTTCGGCCCCCACGATGCCGACAGCGCTGCGCTGGTCACTCACGGCCTGTTCCAGCCCTTCGACTACGGCGACTGGGATGCCGAAGAAATTCTGACCGAGTCGTCGGTCGAATTCGACGCGATGTTGCTCGGCGACAACCACGACCCCGGTAAACAGCAGGTCGAGGACGCCTGGGTCACCTACTGCGGGTCGACCGAGCGCGCGAGTGCAAGCGAGCGCGCGGACCGCGGCTACAACATCGTCACCTTCGACGACGAGGTCCAGATCACCCGCCGCGGTCTCGACACCCGCGAGTTCGTCTTTGTCGACGTAGACCTCGGGCCCAAGGAAGGTGTCGAGCGTGTCCGGAGCCGCGTCGGCCAGCACGACCTGGAGGATGCCGTCGTCATCGTCTCTATCAGCGGCGACGGCGACCCGGTCACCCCGGCCAGCGTCGAATCGTTCGCGCTCGATCGGGGGGCGCTCGTGGCTCGCGTCACTGACCACCGGGAAATCACGGCCGAGGAGCGAGAAACCGATATCAGCTTCGCCGACCCGGACGACGCCGTCACCGAACGTGTCCGCGACCTCGGACTGAGCGAGGCCGCCCACGACATCGACGAGACGATCCGGGCCTCGAAGGTCGCTGACGCGAACGTCAAAGACGAGGTCGAACGGCACGTTCGTGAGCTGCTCAGTGAGGATTCGGATGCGCTTGAAGCCGACACGGATGCGGCTGCGAGCGGCGGGACGGCCGATGCGGAAGCGAACACAGACACGGCTGAGGACGACACCGACGACGGAGCGGCAGTGAACGAGGCCGACGACAAGGCACCGGTAGACGGGGCCGATGACGACGGCCAGGCGAGCGTCGAGGAGTTCCTGTAATGGAGGGTCAACAATGAAATTCCAGCGCGTCAAGCTATCCAATTTCAAGTGTTACGACGATGCCGACCTGCGACTTGACAACGGCGTGACCGTCATCCACGGACTCAACGGGAGCGGGAAATCATCTTTGCTTGAAGCCTGCTTCTTCGCGCTGTACGGCTCGAAGGCACTGGATGAGAATCTCGGCGACGTGGTTACCATCGGAGCCGACGACTGTACCGTCGAACTGTGGTTCTCCCACGCCGGTGGCGACTATCATCTCACGCGCCGGGTCCGCGCGACCGGAGCACAACCGACGACGGCGAAGTGTGTGCTGGAGACACCTGAAGGAAACTATGAGGGGGCGCGCGACGTGCGCCGACGCATTACCGAACTCTTGCGGATGGACAGCGAGGCGTTCGTCAACTGCGCCTACGTCCGTCAGGGCGAGGTGAACAAGCTCATCAACGCCTCCCCCGGCGACCGCCAGGATATGCTCGACGACCTCCTGCAACTGGGGAAACTGGAGGCGTACCGCGAGCGGGCCAGCGACGCCCGCGTCGGCGTCGGTCGGGTACGCGATGACAAACAGGGGGCCCTCTCACAACTCGACGAGCAGATTCAGGAGAAAGAAGAAAAGGACCTCCACGAGCGCCTGAACGGCCTCGAAACGAAGGAATCAGAGCTGCAAGACGAGATCGAACACATTGAGGACCAGAAGGCCACCGCCGAGGAGACGCTCACGCAGGCCGAGTCCGTCCTCGAAGAGTACGAAGAGAAACGCGACGAACTGTCGACCCTCGAAGCCGACATCGAGGATCTGGAAGCGACTATCACCGAGACGGAGACGGAACGAACCGAGCTCAAAGAGCAGGTCAGCGACCTACAGGACCAGCGAGAGTCGTTGCGAGAGGACCTCTCGGAAACAGTGGCCAAAACCGACCTCGACAGTTCGGAGCCGGACCCCGAAACCGTCGATGCGCGGCTTGACGAACTGCAGTCCCGCGATGACGAACTGCAGAGCCGCATCGAGGACCAGCGGGTCGATGCGAAGGATCACAGCAGCACCGCCGACGCGCTGGCCGAGAGCGCTGCCGACCTCGAATCCCGGGCCGAGGACAAGCGTGAAGAAGCCGCCGAACTGGAAACAGACATCGAAGCTGCGCGGGAGACTATCGCCGAGCGCCGGGAGCAGATCAGCGACATCGACGACCAGATCGCCGATCTCGAAGCCAGGTTCGAGAACGCGCCGACCGACCGTGACGGGTCGCAGTCGTACAAAGAATCCGTCGCCAGTGACCTCGATAACACCCGACAGCAGGTGACCGAACTGGAGACGAAACTGGAGAGCGAGCGCGAGTCGCTCGCGGAGGCCGAGGCGCTGCTGGAGGCCGGCAAGTGCCCCGAGTGCGGGCAGGACGTGGCCGAGTCACCGCACGTCGACTCTATTGAGGACGACCGTGGTCGGATTGCCGAGCTAGAGGAGTTGCTCGCGGACGCTCGTGAGGATGTCTCGGACCTGAAGTCTGAGCACGAGACCGCGACGGAACTGGTCGAGACAGCGGACGAGCTATCGACGCTTGAGAACAACCGTTCGAACATCGTCCAGCTCGTCGAAGAGAAAGAAGCGGGGCTGGATGCGGACCAGGAGCGCATCCAGACGCTCCGCGAAGAAGCAACAGCACATGAGTCCGAGGCTGAGACGAAACGCGAGAAAGCCGCCGAAGCCCGCGAGCAGGCCGAGGACTGTCGCTCGGTCGTCGCCGAGTGTAATCAGGAGCGCCAGCAGGTCAAACAATCGATAGAGAACCTAGAGCGGGTCGAAGACCTGCTTGCGAAGATCGATGACTGCGACGACGACATCGAACGCCTGCGAGAGAAGCGCAGTCAGCAGGCCGAACTGAACGACCAGCGCCGCGACCAGCTCGCGGAGAAGCGCGAGCGCAAGCAGGACCTCGCGGAGTCCTTCGACGAGGACCGCATCGAAGCGGCTCGAAGCGAGAAGCAGCGGGCGAAAAAGTACATCGAACAGGCAGCGGAGGCACTGACGGAGAAACGCGAGAAACGCGACGAACTCCAGAACGCTATCGGTGGCGTCACGAACGAAATCGAGGAACTGGAGTCGCTGCGAGACCGGCGCGAAGACCTCGAAGCGACACTGGAGAGACTCGAAACGCTATACGAGGAAACCGAGGAGCTACAGGAGATGTACGGGACGCTCCGGGCAGAGCTGCGCCAGCGCAACGTCGAGACACTCGAACGGATGCTCAACCAGACGTTCGACCTGGTGTACCAGAACGACTCGTACTCCCACATCGAACTCGACGGGCAGTATCAGCTGACGGTGTACCAGAAGGACGGCGAGCCGCTGGAGCCCGAACAGCTCTCCGGCGGCGAACGGGCGCTATTCAACCTCAGCCTGCGGTGTGCCATCTACCGACTACTCGCCGAAGGCATCGAAGGGGCCGCGCCGATGCCGCCGCTCATCCTCGACGAACCGACAGTGTTCCTCGATTCAGGCCACGTCACGCAACTGCTTGACCTCGTGGAGTACATGCGCGATGAGGTCGGCGTTGAGCAGATTCTCGTGGTCAGTCACGACGAGGAACTGGTCGGTGCGGCGGACGACCTCGTCCGCGTCGAGAAAGACGCCACGACCAATCGCTCGCGGGTCGAACGGGTCGAAGCGACGGTCGCGGAACTGGCCTGACCGCAGTCACGACGCTGAACTGGCCTCAGTCGCGGAGATGTGCCAGTCCATCGCTGGCCGTTTCGGTCGTGTCGTAGCCTCGCTGGCCGTGGACCGTCGCCTCGGCGAGCAGGCCGGCGGCACGAAACTCGGCCAGCAGGCCGTGCAGGTCGCTCTCACAGAGGTCGTAGGCGGAAAGCAGCTCCGCCACGGAGAGCGGCCCGCGGTCGTCGAGTTCGACGAGCAGGCCCAGCGCACGCTCATCGTGAGCTGCTGTAATGACTTGGCGGGCGGCGTCAGGAACGCCCTCAGCGGCCGTGGCAAGCGGCGATTCGCCATCAACGGGTTCGAGATCAGCGTTTGGGAGGTGTTGCTGTTCGCCGGTTTCGGGGTCACGGACCAGACTCGACTCGGTGGACTCCTTCAGCAATAAGTATCGCGTGCCGTCGTCGTCCCGCACAGTACGCATACGGCTGTTTGTAGCCGACCGGGCCGGTTAGCCGTTGTGGTCGCTTGCCTCCGCGCCGTCTGGCTGGGTATCTGTTGTTTCGGTTGGTTCGTCCTCGTCGTCCGATTTGCGCTCCCGTTCGAACTGGACGTACCGAAACGTTCCGTAGCCGAAAGCGATGACGCCGACGAGGAAGATCCGGACCCCGAGGTCGACCTGTCCCTCGAAGTAGGCCAGCATCGGTCCGAGCGAGAGCGCCAGCAGCGCGACGTTGAAGACGATGACGAGTTTGACGAACAGTCCCGTGGCGTCACCGTCGTAAGCGCCGTCCGACGGCGATGGCACGTCCGGCCCGAGACTCTCCGGGTCGAACTCCTCGGGCTCGTACTCGCTCTTTTCCGAGAGGACGCCGCCGCTCTCGTTGGGGTCGTCCTCGCCGGGAATATCCATCACACTAGCTACGACGTGTGGACGCTAAAAGTACTTCCTGTCAGGCGATCTCCTGTAAGGTGAGTGCCGTATCAGTCTGTAGCCACGCGAGAGGGTTCTCTGCATCGTAGATGCGACCGCTTGCTGGTGGTTCGGACCAACGATGAAAGCAAACACCAATCCGACCGACCTGCAAGCTATCACCCCCGTAGAGGCACTACGACTGTATCTCGAAAGCAAGGTAGACGAATGGGCTACAGCGACTAAAGAATTACAACAGTTCCATCTCAATGAATTTGTTGAGTGGTTGGCTGAAGAAGATATAGACGATATGCGGAATATCTCTGCCCGCACCGTTCATAGATTCCGCTTGAAAATTAAAGGTGATATAGCACAATCAACACTTGCGCAGCGGGTTAGCTCGGTTCGGCGGTTCTTACAGTTCTGTACGACGATAGACGCAGTGAGTCCGTCTGTACCTGAGCGGGTAGAAATTCCGAACCGAGATACGGAGGCTCGAACAGAGACGCTTGAAGCCGACCATGCAGAAGCAGCATTAGACTATCTGGAACGGTTCGCCTATGCATCAAGAGAACACGCCCTATTGGCGCTCACATGGCACACAGGGATTCGAACGGGCACGTTAGTCGCCTTGGATGTAGACGACGTGGAACCCGCTCAGAACCGCCTACGGATTCGACATCGGCCCGATAGTGATACCCCGCTAAAGAATGGTGAGAAAGCGGAACGGTACTGTGCGCTCTCAGAAGATGTAGCAGAGGTGTTAGAAGACTACATCAATCACAAGCGTATGGATATTGAAGACGACTACGAGAGAGTGCCATTATTCGCTACTGAAAACGGTCGGGCACCAGTGAAAACACTACGGCGGTGGTTTCAGGCAATTACTCGACCGTGCATATACGGAAATAGATGCCCCCATGGTCGTGATAAAAACGAGTGTGCGGCTGCCCAATCAATGTCTAATGCGAGTGACTGCCCATCAAGTGTGAGCGGGCATCCTATTCGACGTGGTGCTATCACGCACTTCCTCCGCAAAGACGTGCCTGAGAAAGTCGTCTCAGATAGAATGAACGTCTCGACTGATGTGCTGGAACAACACTACGACCGTCGTACTGAAGACGAGAAGGCAGAACAGAGGCGTGAATACTTAGACGGCGTGTAGACGCACCACACTTCGTCCCGAGTCGTAGAGTCGGGACTCAATGGTGCGGAGTTATCCGCACAACAGCACCGCTGGGGAGAGCCAAAGACCGCCCCCTCCCCCAACTACCGCCCCACTCCGCACCCCACTTTCGTGCGCACACACAACGCGTCTAATCTGAATTGTAGCGAGTGGCTGAATGGGGTGTTTCTATACCCCTATATTTGCTGTAGAACGTTCCTATCACAGATGTAACGTACAGAGACGGAATATTGTACGTAGCAACCTGCTACCACGAACATACCACCAGCAGCGACGTTCGGGTATTGCTGTAGGGCCGTGCAACCCGTTTGCACCACTCCAACCCCCACAGTCTATGGGGTGCAAACAGTACTCCACGGGGTTGTTCGGATAGCACGAAACCTGCAGTACGAATGTATAAGCCGCACAACCGCTACCGCTGGGGAGGGCAGAGAACCGCCCCCAACTACCGCCACCACAATTCTCTGCGATTCAGCGGTGGTGGTGGGTGGTGGGTGGTAGTGCTTCTATATTACTTAAGTAGTATCTGCACAGATACATTAGTAAGAAGGGCGGTGGTGGTGACTACCGTTGTTGAATTGCTGTGCGGTGGCTAAGGCTGTGTTCTGAAGGGAGTTTTGTAGATTTCATCAGCGTGCCAACAGTTCTACGCTCCTGCTGTAGATGAGCGTTGGTAATACTCATGCTGATTGAATACTCTACGATTCAGATTAGTGTTGGTGCTATGGTCGTTGCATTTAATTAGCTGTAGAACGTATACCAACATACACCCTACCCCACCGCGGTGGGGCGGACTACTCACGTTTCTTGCTGGCTGAGGCGGTTACTAAGACCGTGTTCTAAAGGGCGGTTTGCTGTGGTTTCATCAGCGTGCCAACATACCACACACACTCTTTTGTAGATGAGTGTGGGTAATATCCACGCTGGTTATATCGGTTCGGCTACAGTTTCGAGAGATAGGTCTATTTCATCCAGCAGATTCATCGCATCGTAGTGTTCTAAAACCAACACATCGTCTGAGTAATGGTAGCGGTGGGTGGGGCTATTACGTGCATAGCCGTCACCGTCGTAGGAAACTGTATCATATCCTCTATCAGCCAGCATATCAGCGAATCTATCACTATCTACGTCCCAACCCCGTAGGTCGATTTGTAGGCTACCAAACAAGTCACCTACAAAAGTGCCAGCAGTGATGATTGTAGCCTTCAAACAGCTGTTGCTGAGAGATTTCACCGACGTGCTACCTTCGGCATAATTCTCAAGCTCAGGGTGTGGAATCGTAGAGATAGCATACACGTCGTTCAATCTCTTTGTGGTAGTATCAGAATCTTTATACAATCGAATTCCATTACTCAGCCACCCCAATAGGTCATCGTAGGCGCGTAAAAGCTCTCTATCCGTACTGAATACGTCGATAGAAGGGTGAGATGTTCTATCTTCAATGGTGACACCGCGTAGTATCAAATACTCTACAACTCCTAACTGTAACTCGCTCAACTCTGGCCGATGAGAAGGGACATGACTAAAGTGCATTCCGAGTCTCTGATATTCGTTACTACATTCTGGACACTCCGAACTATTCTTACCCTTTTCACAACTATTAGACGAAATTACCACGATATATCACCACAATTGGAGGCTATTTTCATCTTTTCAGTCTTGCAAATACCCATTTGCTTATTCCGACCGAAGTGCCACGATATAGACGGACACATGATTTCGAGTTTAAACATTATTGAATAATCTACCAGCGTACCAATAATTCTACACTCGTTTGCTGTAGATGAGTATGAGTCACAGCCACACGCTGATGAAATCTACAGCAAACGCCCTTCAGAACACGGTCTTAGTCACAGCCACAACACACCGCACTAAGTCACCGCAACCGCCCTTCTTACTAATGTTTCTGTGCTTACCCACTTAAGTAATATACAAACCTACCACGCCTCACTATTGTTCCGTACAGCAGCAGTTGGGGAGCGGTCTTTGACTCTCCCCAGCGGTAGCAGTAGCTGTAACCGTCTACACGGCTTCTCAAGCGGTCGGTATTCCATTCCAATGAATACCACTCGCAATTGAATAGGATTACACACAGCGTATTCTGTGGCTTCTGAGAGTGATTGTAGGACGATGGTAGGACATCAGGAATATAGAAATCCAGCAATAGATTGGCTCCATAACCTGTCAGTACGATATAGTAGAAGGAGCGTAGCACAGAAGTGCTACGTTTCTGAGGTTGATTCAAATGACACGAGAGAAAAATATTCGAGTATCAGAGAGCGAACTAAGTACGCTGAAGGCCGCACGAGATAGTGAGGATGAGACGCTACCCCTCGGCTACGTAGCGGCTGAGGGAGCTAAGCAACTGCTGGCTGAAGATTCGGAGATTGGTTTCTGATGGTAGTTGATGAGACTTGCGGTGAAGACGGATGTAAGATTATTCTCCCCCCATTTCTAGATAAGAAGGGTCTATACTGGTGCAAATCGCATTATCCAGAGCCAAACAACGGTACATTCAGCCATATTCCCGACGAATTTGCAGATTACCGTGATGAACGGAGGGAAATGTACAATGACTGAGGTTTTTAGCATCGTTTTCACCCCCTCCGCTGGAACGACCATAGAGCTACCAAGTGAAATTGGACGGAAGGACTGTGGCCATTATGGTGGAGGTCAGCGAGGAGATGGCACCTTTAAAATCAGTGTTGTTGGCCGTGGCAAAAAGTCTGAATACGTCGTTCTGAGCAATGATGTAGGTCATACAGAGGTAGAGGGGGATTCTGAGATTCTTGGTACTGATGTGGCCGATGAGACGCTGTGGTATGCCGTTCCAATTTCTGCATATGGAGGCGGAGAGTAATGTTGGATAACGAACAACTTAAAGAGGCACGAGAAAGAGATGGGGAACGTGCTGATGAACGTCCAGATGAAGCCGATGTCGGACTTGAACGAGATTATCCCGCTGTTGGATTCTCGAATGGTGACCCACTCTTAAATCGGGATTACAGCGAATATCCCCGCAGTGATGATATTCTCTCACCAGACGCCAGCGGGGTTCTGGAAACTCTCGTTGAGCATCGGCTTATTGGTTCAGTCCGTGATATCTCTGATGAACTGAGAGCCGATGTAACGGTTGTGAGCAAGGCGCTTGAACTGCATGATGTAGACCGCCCAGAATCAGTTGAAGACGATGCACAGCCATCTGAGAGCGAAATTGAGCTTCCTGATGGCACGGTCGTGGCTACAGAACAGTTCCGTAGCCCTATCTATAGAGACGCCCGTCTACTCGAATATCTCTACGTAGATTGCGGTTACTCTATTGCCGAGATGCGGGAGTTTCTGGAATCCGAACGGAATCACGGGCGGGGGGCAGAGAAACCACGTTGGACGGTGGATAATACAGATATTCGCACAGAACTGGAAATGGTCGGACTTCTCATCGGTGACGGTGACGACGGTGAGCGCGACGATATTCGATTGGGTGGGGCGAGTCTATCGGAATCTGAGACTTCGGGCACAGATGGGCTAACAGTTAGCACATCCGATTTCTGAATAGTTAGCAAACCAACAGGCAGCAGTAATTATCAATGACTATACAAACAGCAGCAGGTAACAGTAGAGTCGGATGGAACAGCAGCAGCGATAATCTTAGCCGAGATATTGGAGATACGGCACATAACCCTAAAACCGTAGTGCGAGAGCGAGATGCCTACGAAATTAGTGAGTATAGCGGACGAAGGGACTACGACGGGGATAGCAGTCACGGCAGCAGATTCGACCGTGGCGATATTCCACAGCAGAAACAAGAAAAGTGGCGAAGGTTGTGGATGCTGAATGAAGGGGCGTCACCGAGCTACGAAGACCCAGACGGCTACAAATCCGAGGTTTCTCAGCCGTCTGATACAACTGGTAGGCGTGCCCATCAGGATAAACTCGGAGTAGTCGATAGAATTGCGGCAGAGTTTTCTATTCCATCAGCTACGCGGAATGAAGCACGGACACTGGCCTCTGCTGTGGATGGGCAAGGCCACTCACTGGAAAAAATCGCCGTGGGTGCGTTGTGCGTGGCCGATGATAGTCATATAGCTGAGAAAGCACGTCGGGCAGACGTAGATAGCATCGTCGTAGAAGCACTACACGGCGATATATCTGATGCAGAAACAAATACCGCCTTGAACCTACTCGAAGACGCTGAGACGCTACCTAAGCTGTTTCAGCGACGGCTGAAAGGTAGGGACGACGTTCAATCCTACGTTGAAGACTGCGATTTTACTGTTCAATCAGCGATGGGAGTGTTCTACGAATGAGCCATCCCTACGATATTTCCGTCGATAATGAAAAAGTTTCTAGAATATTAGCTGAAAAACAAAAACCGTGGTGGGATGCAAGAGTGTTAGGTTACCTACATAACGAATTACATCTTAGCTTAGCTGAAATAGGTCAGTTATTTAATATAAGCCGCCAATCTGTTCGGCATGCTGCGAAGGAACTTGATGTGTCTATAGAGAGGAAAAAGAGTGGTTACTCGAAGATTATTGATAAGGAACAAAAGCGGTTAGATGATTTTGAGAATCAAAACGGGTTATCTGATTTTATGTAGACGAATCTATCAGCGGTAGTGATAGGTTGTGGCTGAAAATAGTAGCCACGATAGAAACAGACAGCAGCAGGCGGGTGACTAACCCGCCACATGGACAACGACTTCAAACTTCCACAGGTAGCAGCAAGCTTGAAGTTGAAACGGAATCTCACCGCTTCACTACTGTTTCTGAGCGCATGGTATAAAAAGGGATTTAAAAAGGCAGTATATTGGATTATTTTCTATCTGATAGAAAAAATTAAGTTTAAATCATATTATTGATTTTGCTATATATGCGCCGTAAGGAATCGAAGATTCCGTTACATCTGTGATAGCGAACTGATGCAGAGTGGCCATTTATGCACCCCGCACCCCGATAAAAAAGATGTTACCTTCCCAACCTAATTACGACGGGTAGGGTTGCACGGTTCACACCGTGCGTACCCACGGCCTAAGCAAGCTTAGGCAGGGGTAGCAGTGTTGTCCCCTTTGGCTCTCCCGCAGCGGTCGCTGTTGTGCGGATAACTCCGCACCATTGAGTGCGAATACTACGTCTTCGCACGAAGTAGCGGTGATGATACCGACGTAGGAACCACTTATCCCCATCAGAACTGCTACGACTTTGTACGAATCATCGAATTCGCACTCTTTAGGGCGACTGCTTCAGTCGCACGACTGTAGAAAAGCGGCAAATATTGCTGTTCCGTATCTCTCTCCATAGGGTAGAGCGATACACTCATTGAGGAATTGGCGTCTTATCCCGCGTGCGACGCGTCTAATCGGGTTTGTGGCCTTGAACGGTCGAAAGAACTAGGTGTATTGGCACCTACTATACACTCGAACCGCCAGCAGGCAAGAGCATACCCTACTGCGTGGGGCTATACAAAGCGGCAAGTTGCGTAACCCCTGAAAACGGGCTTATGCAATCTCCTGTAAGGTGAGTGCCGTATCAGTCTGTAGCCACGCGAGAGGGTTCTCTGCATCGTAAAACACTGTCCCCTCCTCGGTCTCGTAGGTCTCGGTCGTCTGGATGGCGTCCGGGAGCGCCGGCTCCGACCGCAGTTCTTCGGACCTATCCGCCTCGCCGTGGGGGGATGCGTGGTGCGACATTGGCCGTCAAACTTGGGTATGTTACTCGATGGCATATACTTTCTGCCTGTGGCAATACCCCGTCGACCGCCGGTGTTTTTATGCGGCATCTCGAAACAAGGCCAAGAATGAGTGACGGGACCCAGGGCACGCTGGGGGACTTCGGGCAGGACGCAGACGCGGGCACAGACGACCGCCCGGTCGCCGACGAAGCGGCGGCCATCGCGGGCAACGGTGGGAGCGACGACGGTGACACGAGCGTCGTCGACCTCGACGAGCGCCAGTTCCCGCCGGTCGAGGAGACCGTCGAGTTCGTCGTCACGCAGGTCGACTACACCATCGAGGGGCAGGGCGATGATGAGTCACCGGTCGTCCACGTTTTCGGGCGCACTGACGACAATGAGTCGGTCCATGCGCGGGTCTTCGACTTCCAGCCCTACTTCTACGCACCGACTGACAGCGTCACCGAGGACGGACTCCGCCAGTACGACAGCATCGCCGGCTGGGAAGAAGCCGACGCGGACGGCGACCCCTACGAATCGATTCGAGGCGAGCGTCTGACGAAGATATTCGGCCAGACGCCACGCGATGTGGGACAGATCCGTGACGACTTCGACCACTACGAGGCGGACATCCTCTTTCCCAACCGCCTGCTCATCGACAAGGACATCACGAGTGGCGTTCGCGTCCCCGCCCGCGAACTCGACGACGGGAGTCTGAAGGTCCATCACGAGGAAATAACGCCGGTTGAAGCTCACGCTGACCCGCGGGTCAACACCTTCGACATCGAGGTCGACGACAGACAGGGGTTCCCCGAGGACGGCGAGGAACCGATCATTTGTCTCACCTCCCACGACTCCTACCGCGACGAGTACGTCGTCTGGCTGTACGAGTCCCCCGACGGCATCGACGGCCCCGAGGCGCTGGCCGGCTACGACCCGATTCGGGAGGACTTCGAGGCCGACGTGCGCGTCTTCGACGAGGAGGAGGCCATGCTGGAGGCGTTCGTCGACTACATCGTCGACACCGACCCAGACGTGCTGACTGGCTGGAATTTCGACGACTTCGACGCGCCGTACTTCCTTGACCGTCTGGAGGAACTCCAGAGTTACAACCACGACTTCGATCTCCAGATCGACCGACTCTCGCGGGTCGACGAGGTCTGGCGTTCGGGCTGGGGTGGCCCCGATATCAAAGGCCGTGTCGTCTTCGACCTCCTCTATGCCTACAAGCGAACGCAGTTCACTGAACTCGAATCCTACCGGCTTGACGCCGTCGGCGAGCAGGAACTCGGCGTCGGCAAGGAACGCTACACTGGCGACATCGGTGACCTCTGGGAGCAGGACCCCGAGCAGTTGCTGGAGTACAACCTCCGGGACGTGGAGCTCTGTGTCGAACTCGACCGCGAACAGGACATCATCGACTTCTGGGATGAGGTCCGCACCTTCGTCGGCTGCAAACTGGAGGACGCGACGACGCCCGGCGACGCAGTGGACATGTACGTTCTCCACAAGCTCCATGGCGAGTTCGCGCTCCCCTCGAAAGGGCAACAGGAGAGCGAGGACTACGAGGGCGGCGCAGTGTTTGACCCTATTACGGGCGTCCGCGAGAACGTCACCGTGCTGGACCTGAAGTCGCTGTACCCGATGTGCATGGTGACGACCAACGCCAGCCCAGAGACGAAGGTTGACCCGGAGACCTACGACGGCGATACCTACCGCGCCCCCAACGGTACCCACTTCCGGAAGGAACCGGACGGCGTCATCCGGGAGATGGTCGACGAACTCCTGTCAGAACGCGAGGAAAAGAAAGCCGAGCGAAACAGCTTCGACCCGGACAACCCCGAGTACGAGCGCTTTGACAGGCAGCAGGCCGCCGTCAAGGTTATCATGAACTGCTTCACGCCGGATACCGACGTGCTGACACCGGAAGGCGTTCAGAACATTCGCGACCTTGATATCGGCGACGAGGTGTATTCGCTGGACCCCGAGACGGAGGAGATGGAGGTCAAACCGGTGGTCGAGACACAGTCGTATCCGGACTACCGCGGCGACCTCGTGGATATAGAGACGAGCAAGATGGACTTCCGTGTGACGCCGAACCACCGGATGCTCGTCCGAAAGAACGAGACCAACGGAATCACTGAAGACGGGTACAGTTTCGTCGAAGCTGGTGACCTCGACGATGCCACGAACTACGAACTCCCCCACGACTGGGACGGACCGGACGGCGACCCGCTGGACACGGTGGATCTGACCGAGTACGTCGACGACTACGAGGTGTGGGTCCGGCCGTCGGTCCACGGCCACACGTTCGCCGCCGAGATTGGCCACTATCCGGACACAGTGTTGAAAAACGATATCGGCGAGGAAGGGTACGTCTTCGGCCCCAAGGAGTTCGAGGCCAACCGCGAGTATATCGAATCCGTCGCCGAACGGACGTATATCCACGCCGAATCGGGCCGGAAGTGGATACCGCGAACCTTCGACGGCGACGACTTCCTCGAACTGCTCGCGTGGTACATCACCGAAGGGAACGTCTACACCTCCGAGACGAAACAGTTCGGGGAGAAGACCCGCGGGGCATCGACCACGGTCAAAATCGCTCAGCAAGCCATCGCGGACGGCGGCGAGTCCGACCACGCGGCAATTGGTGACCTCCTCGACCGACTGGGGTTCGACTACTACGTCGACGACCGGAGTTACCAGTTCACGTCGGCGCTGCTGGGCGACCTGCTCTGTAACATCTGCGGCGAGGACAGTTTCGAGAAGCGGATTCCCGAGTTCGTCTTCGACCTGAGCCACCGACAGAAGCGGCGCTTCCTCGACACGCTTATCGCCGGTGACGGAGACCGACAGAAGAACTCCTGGCGGTACACCACCTCCAGTGACCAACTCCGCGACGACGTGCTCCGGCTCTGTGCGCATCTCGGACTGACTGCGAACTACAACCGTGACAGCGGCTCCTGGCGAATCTACGTCACGGAAGACAACAAGAACACGCTCCGGATGCATCGCAGCGGGTCACGGAGTACGGCCGACGACGGTGTCTACTGTGTCACCGTTGCGGACAACCACACGCTCATGGCCGGCCGCAACGGGAAATTCCAGTTCGTCGGTCAGTCGTTATACGGCGTTCTGGGGTGGGACCGGTTCCGTCTCTACGACAAGGAGATGGGCGCAGCGGTCACCGCCACCGGTCGCGAGGTCATCGACTACACCGACGAAGTCGTCGCAAACGAGGGGTACGAGGTCGTCTACGGGGACACCGACTCCGTCATGCTACAACTTGGCAATGTCGGTCCAGACGACGTCGAAGGCGACGTCGAAATCACCGACGAGATGCGCGAGAAACACCCCGAGATGGACGACGACGAGCTCGAACTCATCGCGACGACCATCCAGAAAGGGTTCGAACTGGAGGAGACGATTAACGCCTCCTACGACGAGTTCGCGATGGAGCGGCTTAACGCCCAGTTCCACCGCTTCGAAATCGAGTTCGAGAAGCTCTACCGCCGGTTCTTCCAGGCGGGCAAAAAGAAGCGCTACGCGGGCAACATCGTCTGGAAAGAGGGCAAGCACGTCGACGACATCGATATCACCGGGTTCGAATACCAGCGGTCCGATATCGCGCCCATCACCAAGCGGGTCCAGAAGGAGGTCATCGACCGCATCGTCCGCGGAGAGGACGCAGAGTCCATCAAGCAGTACGTCAGCGATGTCATCGAGGACTATCAGGACGGCAACGTCAACTACGACGACGTAGGTATTCCCGGTGGCATCGGGAAGAAACTCGACAACTACGACACCGACACTGCGCAGGTCCGGGGCGCGAAGTACGCCAACATGCTTCTGGGAACGAACTTCCAGAGCGGGTCCAAGCCCAAGCGACTGTATCTCGACCGGGTCCACTCGGACTTCTTCCAGCGTATCGAGGAGGAAGAAGGACTGGACCCCCAGCGGGACCCGCTGTACGGCGAGTTCCGGCGGGACCCTGACGTAATCTGTTTCGAGTACGCAGACCAGATCCCCGAGGAGTTCGAGATCGACTGGGACAAGATGCTCGATAAGACGCTGAAAGGGCCGATTGCCCGCATTCTGGAGGCAATGGACATCTCCTGGGAAGAGGTCAAATCCGGGCAGGAACAGACAGGACTCGGGAGTTTCATGTAACCAACAGAAGGCGGGCGCTTACTGCTGTGGGAAATATTATTTCTATATACTGAATTTGAGTTCACGGCAATGCGAAAGCTTCATGGGTGAAACGTACCTTCTTTCGGTTGACCTAAGAGATACCTATGGCGAAACTCGAAATCAACAATCTCCACGCAGAAGTCGCAGAAGAGGACGGTGAAACGATTCTTCGCGGTGTCGACCTCGAAGTCGAGTCCGGTGAGATCCACGCGCTGATGGGTCCCAACGGCTCGGGTAAGTCCACAACGGCGAAGATAATTGCCGGCCATCCCGCCTACGAAGTAACTGACGGGGAAGTACTCATCCACCTCGAAGAGGACGAGTTCGGTGACGAGGAGATCCCGGAGGACCTCCGCACCTGGAACCTGCTCGACCTCGAACCGAACGAGCGCGCCGCGCTCGGCATCTTCCTCGGCTTCCAGTACCCGGCCGAGATCGAGGGTGTCACGATGGTGAACTTCCTCCGCACCGCGCTCAACGCCAAGCTCGAAGAGCGCGAGGAACTCTTCGAGGACGACGAGGAAGAAGAAGCCGAGACAGAGGGCGGCGACACCAACGAGGACGCCGCCGGCTACGACACCTCCCCGATGGAGGGCAACGTCGAAGAAGGCGAAATCGGCGTCGCCGAGTTCCAGGAAATCCTCCAGGAAAAGATGGAGCAACTGGACATGGACGAGAAGTTCGCGTCCCGGTATCTCAACGCTGGCTTCTCCGGCGGCGAGAAGAAGCAAAACGAAGTCCTCCAGGCCGCGATCCTCGAGCCCTCAGTTGCCGTGCTCGACGAGATCGACTCCGGGCTGGACATCGACCGACTGCAGGATGTCTCTAACGGCATCAACGCGCTCCGTGACGAGCAGGGCGCGGGTATCCTTCAGATCACGCACTACCAGCGCATCCTCGACTACGTCGAACCCGACCACGTCCACGTGATGCTTGACGGCCAGATCGCCACCTCCGGTGGCGCTGAACTCGCCGAAAAGCTCGAGGACGAAGGGTATGACTGGGTCCGAGAGGAAGCCTACGAGGCCGCGTAACGCCCTTCCGTATACAGCGATAACATAACACACACTATGAGTTCAGATCAAGACCACCTCAAGGAAACCGACACGGAGAAGCGCTTCGAGTTCAAGAAAGAGGAGAAGTCCGCCTTCGAAGCCGAGAAGGGCCTCACGGAGGAGACCATCCGGGTCATCTCCGAAGACAAGGACGAGCCGGAATGGATGCTCGAACGCCGCCTTCGCGCACTCGAGCAATTCCACGAAATGCCGATGCCGGACGGCTGGCCGGGCGCACCCGACCTCTCCGAGGTCGACGTCGACGAGATCGTCCCGTACATCCGTCCCGACATCGAGACCCGCGGCGGGGTCGACGACTGGAACGACCTCCCCGAGGAGATTCAGGACACCTTCGACAAGCTCGGCATCCCGGAAGCCGAGAAGAACGCCCTCTCGGGCGTTGGCGCGCAGTACGAGTCCGAGATTGTCTACCAGAACATGCAGGAGCGCTGGGAAGACAAGGGTGTCATCTTCTGTGACATGGACAAGGCTGTCCAAGAACACGAAGACATCCTCAAGGAGTACTTCATGACCAAGGCCGTGCCGCCGAGCGACAACAAGTTCGCGGCGCTACACGGCGCTATCTGGTCTGGCGGGTCGTTCGTTTACGTCCCCGAGGACACTACGGTCGACATGCCAGTCCAGGCGTACTTCCGCATGAACTCCGACGGCATGGGCCAGTTCGAGCACACGCTCATCATCGCCGAGGAGAACTCCGAAGTCCACTACATCGAGGGCTGTTCCGCCCCGAAGTACTCCGAGTTCAATCTCCACTCCGGCGGCGTCGAAGTGTTCGTCAAGGAGAACGCTCACGTCCAGTACTCGACCGTCCAGAACTGGTCGAAGAACACGTACAACCTCAACACCAAGCGCGCCATCTGCGAGGCCGACGGCACGATGGAGTGGGTTTCAGGATCGATGGGCTCGAAGGCCACGATGCTGTACCCCTCGACCGTTCTCAAGGGGCCGGGCGCGACGGACAACCACATCACCATCGCCTTCGCCGGCGAGGGGCAGGACATCGACACGGGCGCGAAGGTCTATCATAACGCCCCCGAAACGAAGTCCACCATCGAATCCAAGTCCATCAGCAAGGACGGCGGCCGCACGAACTACCGTGGCCTCGTCCACATCGCTGACGGAGCCGAGGACTCCTCGACTTCTGTCGAGTGTGACGCCCTGATGTTCGACAACGAGTCGACGTCGGACACGATGCCGTACATGGAGATTCAGGAGTCCAAGGTCGACGTTGCCCACGAGGCGACTGTCGGCAAGATCGGCGACGAGGACGTCTTCTACCTCCAGTCCCGCGGACTGGACGACGACGACGCCAAGCAGATGATCGTCGCTGGCTTCATCGAGCCGATTACGGAGGAACTGCCGATTGAGTACGCCGTTGAGCTGAACCGCCTCATTGAGCTTGAGATGGAGGGGTCGCTCGGATAACCATGAGTACGCAGGTACACGCCAATCTCACAGAGGCGCAGGTAGAACAGATTTCAGACGACCTCGGCGAGCCCGAGTGGCTACTGGAGACGCGAAAGGACGCGCTCGCGGCGCTCGAAGAGCTCGACATGCCGGACGTCATCCGGACGCCGGGTCGCACCTGGACGAACCTCGACGCGCTCGAATACGAGTCGCTGGTCGACCCGCTCGACTACGCACAGGACAAGGACCGCGTCGATGCGGAGGGCGTCGAGGTCCTCTCTTGGAGCGAAGCGCTTGCGGACCACGAGGACCTCGTCAAGGAGCACTTCGGCAGTACCGTTGACCCGCAGCGGGACTACCTCACTGCGCTGTCGACGGCCCTGTTCTCTGCCGGAACGGTCGTCTACGTCCCCGAGGGCGTCGACGCCGAGGACGTGAAGATCCGGACGACGATGAACAGCCAGTCGCTGTTCAACTACACGCTCGTCCTCGCCGAGGAGTCCTCCTCGGTCACGATTCTGGAGCGCCAGCAGACGGGCGAGACGACCGACGCTGACCAGTACTACTCCGGCATCGTCGAGGTCGTCGCCGAAGAGAACGCCTACGTCCAGTACGGCGCGCTCCAGAACCTCTCGGAGGAGACCTACAACTTCCAGGTCAAGCGCGGCCACGCCGACACTTACGCCACGGTCAACTGGATCGACGGCAACATCGGCTCCCGCCTGACCAAGTCCAACGTCGAAACCCGACTGCTGGGTGACTCCTCCGAGTCACAGATTCTGGGTGCGTTCTTCGGCCACGAGGACCAGCACTTCGACATCGCGTCGCGTGTCTGGCACGAGGCCGAACACACCATCGCCGACCTCGTCACCCGTGGCGTCCTCGACGACGACGCCCGCTCGGTGTACGAAGGCGTTCAGGACGTCGGCCGCGAGGCCTGGGACACGTCGTCGTACCAGCGTGAGAACACGCTCATGCTCTCCGACGACTCCGAGGCCGACGCGTCGCCGAAGCTCATCATCAACAACCACGACACCGAGGCCTCCCACTCTGCGACGGTCGGGCAGGTCGACGCAGAGGACATGTTCTACATGACCTCCCGCGGTGTCGACCCCGAGAGCGCGAAGAACATGCTCGTCGAGGGCTTCTTCGTGCCAGTGCTGGAGGAGGTCGAGGTGGACGAACTCCGCGAGGACCTCGACCAGCTGATCTACGAGCGGCTCAGGCAGTAACCGCCCCCGTCCGCAGCCTTTCCCGTCTACTGCTTCTTGCTACCGGCTCGTTTTCACCAGACAGCCGCTGTGAAGCGTCTCACCGTCCATCAGGGTCAAACCGGACAAGACCGAAGAAGTCGCTGAGTTCCTCGAATCCGCACTTCCACAGGCTGAGGTCGAAGACCGACACGACGGCCACAGCCAATCGCAACAACAATGTCCGTATCGTGTGTTTCGGGGGTATGCCCTTCGAGACGCCGGACCTGCTCGGGCCGTCCGAACCCGTTCCAGACCGACTGTCGGCCAACGAATTCCTGCTCCGGCCGCTGACGCCCACCGACGCGGAAATAGATTACGAGGCCGTGACCGAGAGCGGTGACCGCCTCCACGGGATCTTCGGACCCGACGACGAGTGGCCGACGGGACTGACCCCCGAGCAGAACCGGATCGACGTGTGCTGGCACTATAGGGAACACCAGCGGCGTGACGCGTTCACATACGGTGTATTCGACCCCGCCGAGACAACCGAACTGGGGTGTCTGTACGTCCAGCCGACACGGATAGAGGGGTACGACGCTGCGGTATATTACTGGACGGCGGCGGCCGCAGTCGAGCGTGGCCTTGCCGACGAGATCGAGACGGCCTGCAGGGAGTGGGTTGCGACCGAGTGGCCGTTCGGGCGGGTCGCCTATCCGGGGCGGGACGTGTCTTGGCAGGCGGTACCGGCGGCGGGGACCGAAGGCGACTGATAGTGACCTCTGTACGGTATCGACCGCAGTACGTCGGGCGGTCGTCTCGGGACGCAGGCACAGCAATCACGATACGTCGGAGCCGTCGGGTCGTTTCATACTGTCGGCTGTCCGCCCTGCAAGGCGCTTGCCATCACGGGGTGTATCGTGTCGCAGTGATAGCCGACAGTCTCAGTCCCAGTGGGGAGCTTGTCGCCGCGAAGCCAGACACAGTCACACGGGTCCAACAGGAACGTGACGCCGCCGCTAGGGCGGCGACAGGGAACCGCTTAAGTCCGGCCCTCCCCGAACTACGTGTATGACTGCAGCACAGCGCCGAGTGGGGGTGTTACCGTGAGTCTTACACAGCCGGTGGCGTCCGACCATCAGCTCGCCCGGCTGCTACAGATCGGCATCGTCCTCGAAGAGGTCGTCGAGGCACGGTCGGCCAAGCACGCCGAAGAAACGAGCGGAGAGCACGAGCAGGCGGTCCTTGACCTCCTTGAGCACGCCGAGACAGAGTCTGCTGAGCACCGCCGGCAACTGGAGTCGCTCATCGACGACCTCGAAGCGGACACCGTCCCGTTCGAAGAAATCGAGATGCTGGTCGAAGCCCAGTACGAAGCCGACAAAGACTTCGATGGCGTGCTGTACGACCAGCTCTGTAACGAGGAGACGGCGTACAAGTTCTACGACGACCTCATCGAAGCGATCGAAGCGTCGGACGTGACATTCACAATCGACCGCGAGCGGTTGCTTGCCGTGCTATCGGACATCCGTGAGGACGAGGCGGAGGGCGTGGAAGACGTAACCGACCTGATGGAGGACTATCAATGAACACGCAGGCCCAGTATCTGAAAGCGATCTATCTCACGCAACAGCAAGAGGACGGTCCGGCATCTACCGGTGACGTGGCCGATATGCTCGATGTCAGCCCGGCGAGCGCAAACGAGATGATCGGGAAGCTCGAAAGCCGAGGACTGCTGAACCACGAGAAGTACAAAGGCGTCGACCTCACTGACGACGGCATCGCACAGGCTCGCGAGGCACTCCAGAACTACTGTATTATCGAGCGGTTCCTCATCGAA
Source organism: Haloarcula marismortui ATCC 43049 (assembly GCF_000011085.1). Taxonomy (NCBI): domain Archaea; kingdom Methanobacteriati; phylum Methanobacteriota; class Halobacteria; order Halobacteriales; family Haloarculaceae; genus Haloarcula; species Haloarcula marismortui. The sequence continues at coordinate 1,624,673 of NC_006396.1, read as the reverse complement.
GTGCTCGAGGTCGAGGAGTTTCGGGCCGAGGCAAAGCAACTGGAGGGCGTCATCGACGAAACAGTCGCTGATCGCCTCGACACTATCATCAATCGCAAACCACAGTGTCCCGACTGTTTCGACTCCGAAGGAGATGTCTGTGGCCTGCTCGAAGTCGAGGCCGAAGTCACCAGCGACTGACCGCCCGCTCTCGAAGCGTTCAAGTGCGTTCCGTCGATTATTCCGAATACAGCGAGTGCAGTCCCGTGGTGGTGAGCAATTCCTTCGGAATTGCGACTCTCACGGGTCAAGCGAACAGAGTGAGTGCAGTCCCGTGGTGTAGTGGCCAATCATAAGGGCCTTTGGAGCCCTTGACGGCGGTTCGAATCCGCCCGGGACTATTTTCGCGCCAACAAGTTCGTGAGCGCGAAATATCTCAGCGGTTCGAGCCCAGAGGACGAGAGGATTCGAGTCCTCGCGGTTCGAATCCGTCCGAAGTATGCTGTGACAGAGTCTGAACAGCGACTGCACTTCTATAGGGGAGCAACGATAGCAGTGGGTAGCGAGCAGACACGTCCCAGTCGAGGCCACAAATCGTACGTCCGCACATGAATAGCTCAACGAGTGTCCCAAATTCTGACACCGAACTGTAGATTTATGATGTTCCGTGCCAACTAGTGGCATATGGAAATCAGGGAGGCAGTGCTGTCGGACCGGCCGGCTATCCGTGACGTGGCGCGTCGCTCGCTCGAGGCGTCGTACTCGCTGGGACCGAAGGCGATTACAAGCGCTATCGAGGAGTGGTACGACGAAGCGCGTATTAACGAAATACTCAGTGAAGAGAGTAATCGGTTGCTTCTCGTCGGCGAGCAGGACGGGCAGGTGGTCGGTCTCTCAGAGAGTGTCCTGTCAGGTGATAGTATCGGGACGATTCTCTGGCTGCACGTTGACCCGGCATACCGCGGCGAGGGGGTCGGGTCAGCGTTGTTTGACGAGACCCACGGAGAACTCCATGACTGCGGTGCCGAGACGCTTCAGGGACGCGTGCTGGCCGACAACGTCGAAGGCAACAGCTTCTACGAGGACCGCGGCTTCGAACGCGCCGGCACGGGTGAAGTCGATATCGCTGGACGGACCTACGTCGAGAACCTCTACACCGATGCTGACGAACTCGGCCGCGAACGGATAACTGACGACGGCCGGACAGTCTACGTCGATCACAACAACCACGAGTCCGGGTCAATGGCGCCGTTCCATGTGGTCCACGTCACAGAGGAGGGGAGCGATCGCTACGGCTACTACTGCAGTAACTGTGAAACGCTGGCGAATGCGATGGACTCAATGGGTCGCATCGAATGTAGCAGCTGCGGCAACGTTCGCAAGCCGATGCGCTGGGACGCCGCCTACCTTTGACATCTCCTCCGCCCTGAAGGGCGGGCTTTCTGTTTGTATCTTCGTAATTACGGCGGCGACTGGCCCCCCGTGCGCTGTGACGATTCCTGTCTGTTCGCCGGGAGTAGTATCAGTTTGTAGTACAGTCCGAACAGACACAGGGCAATACCGACGCCAACGAGGACGTCAGTCACCGGGTGTTCGTTCATCGCGTGGGTAACGATCGACACGTCGCCGACGGGCGTATGCAGTGGCTGGAGAGACATATGTACCGATTTATCTATTAGATGTAAAAAGCCGGACTGATGTTCCCAGCCGCTGAGAACCAGTCTCGGCTGTCGCCCGACAGAGACCTCGCCTGACACGGAATCGGGGACAGCGATGGCGGTTGTCCGCTGCTCGGACAACTGCTCCGAAGACCGGTTTTGTGACGCTGTTTGCATCCAGAAACGCCGGGTGTGGCAGCCGTTCTCCCTGTCGTAACGCTAAAGAGTCGAACGTACGTCTATATGTGTAAGATGAATATCGAAATCCGTCTCCGGAGGTGGTGCTGTGGGCGTCGAGATTAGGGAGTCACCTGTCTCAGCCGACGCGTTTGAGGAAATGAAGGAATTCGTCCACGACTACCTCGCGGCGAGCGTCGAAAACGAAGAAGAAGGCGGTCGTATGCGCTGGTACCCGTGGCACTCCGCAGAGTACCGCTTCAACCACATCCTCAACGTCGTCGACATCGCGACAAAAATCGCCCGCAAGGAAGGGGCAAACGTAGACGTGACTCGCGTGGCAGCGTTGTTTCACGACATCGCAAAACTGGAAGCCGAGCAGGATCTCCACGCGGAAGCCGGCGCTCGGATCGCACGCGAGTATCTGCGGGCACACGGTGACTACCCCGAATCGTTTATCGAACAGGTCTGCTCTGCCGTCGAGGTCCACTCATACCAGGGGTCACTGGACGACCTGCCGCTGGAAGTACAGTGTCTCATCGAGGCGGACATTCTGGATAAAGTCGGCGCGAACGGGACTGCCCTGATGCTGTTGCGTATGGGGTATGAGTCCCGGACACACATGGACGCGGCCGAGATGGTCGACCGTGTCATCGAGCGCGGCGAGGACGCGCGCGAGCGTGTTCAGAGCGACACCGCCGAGTCTCTCGTCCACCAGCGGCTCAAGCGGACCCGCTGGTTTCAGGAGTGGCTGACGATGGAGGTCGCCGAAATGGCTGTCGAGGACGACCTCGACGACGTGGCGACCGGGATGGGCGACTCATAGCGCTCGCAGCAGGAACAGGACGCCAGTCCCGGCGAGAACAGCGGCACTGACCCACGCGATTAGCGGTGCGAGCCGTTCGATACGCGCTCTTGCGGCGACAATCGCCGCCGGGAACCCTGTAATCCAGAGACCGATACCGCCGAAAAACCCACCTAGCAGGACCGGATGCCCGGTCTGTACGGTTAGCGCGTCAGTCCCGACCGCGGGCACGTACGACGCCACGTCGACCACGCCGGGTTCAAGGAGGCCCACGCCGACGGTGAGCCAGAAGGCGACCTGATAGGGGTTTGTCAGCGCCAGAACGAGGGCCTTGCGGAAGCCGCGGCTGTCTCCAGACGTGACTGACGAGTCTCCCTCTGTAACTGCTGTATTGGCCTCCCGGACTGCTCCGTACGCGAACCAGAGCATCAGGAGCCCGCCGGCGCCGACCATTATGCGGCGGACTCCCGGCGTTTCGGTGATTACTGTGGCGGCGCCGAGTACGGCGAGCACGAGGAAACAGGCGTCAGCGGTCATCGCGCCGAGGCCGGCAAAGAAGCCGGCCCGCCAGCCCCGTAGGGCGCTCTCCTCGGCAATAACGGCGTTCATCGGGCCCGGCGGCGCAGCGAGTGCGAGGCCAAACAGGACCCCGCCGAGGGCTGTCGGGACAAGCGAGAGCGCACCGAGCTGGAGCAGGCCGAGTGAGTGATGCATCTATGTTCAGTGAAAACAGAGAGAAAATCCTGCAGACTTACAGCTTGCCGGCCTTCTGGAGCTTCATCAGGTCCTCGGTGTCGAGGGTCTCGCCTTCCTTGAACTTCTGATAAATCTCCTCTGCTTCCTCGCGAGCGGCTTCCTGCTTCTCCTCGCGCTGGGAGCGCTCCTGCTCTTCTTCCTTCTTGTCGAGTTCGCGGAGGCGCTTCTGGACGCGGACGAAGTCCTCGTGGTGCTGGTCGGCCGCTTCCTGAGCATCCACGAACTCCTCGTGCTTCTCGTCGGCCTCGTCACGGATCTCGTCGGCCTCGCGGTAGGCCTCGATCATCTCGTTGTGGTGCTTCTGGGCCTCGTCGGCCAGTTCCGTGACCTTCTGGTGGTGCTTTGAGGCTTCAGAGCGGACCTCTTCTGCTTCCTCTTTGAGCTCTTCGAGGTCGCCGCCCTGATCGAGCTTCTCCTGTTTCTCCTGGAGCTTTTCGCGCTTGGTCTCGATCTTCTCGATGAGCTCCTTCTCGTCTTCCGAGGAGAGCACTTCGGTCTGTTGCTTGAACTCGAGGTCCTCGATTTCCTCTTTGAGTTGTTCGACTGACGTCCCCTCATCGAGTTCGAGGTCGTTTTTCAGGTTGTCGACCTTGTCGAACAGCTCGTTTGCTTCCGCATTGAGCTCGTTACGCTGGTCTTTGTGTTCTTGGACCTGCTCGTTGAGTTCGTCGCGCTTCTCGCGGTGTTCCTGCGCTTCGTCGACCTTCTCGCGAGTCTTCGCGTTCAGGTCGTCTCGGGCGGAGGCCCGCTCGGACGCCATCTGGTTCAGCTCGTTCCGTCGGTCACGAAGCTGGCCGGCGAGTTTGATAAGCTCGCCTTTCGATTTGTTTTCAAGATCCTCTTCTGTTACTGTAACGTTCTTTGATTCGTCTATCGAGTCTGCCATTGTTGAATCCTCTATGCCAGCACCGCTTCAGCACAGACAGTTGACCCACTACTGAGGGGCTGACACCAATAACAAGGGTTCCCTCTCATGTTGGGCTGAAAGCGATACTGCCTGAACGCGGAAGCGTTCTGGTGTCTACAAATAGAGGTGGATATTGTTTAAACATTCCGGTGCATTGAATACCGCGTCAACGTCTCACACGCCATAATTCAGGGGGTGTGACGGTCACTATCGCACCGAGCTTCCATGGTATATCACGCACCTGTATTACTCGATAATACGGTACTCATTCTTGACGACAGTCTGGCCGTCGGTGGCTGCAAGCGTCACATCGTCACCGGCTGAAAGGGTGAGTGTGTCGACGGTGACGCGGGCAAATGGGCCGACAGTGTGTTCGGCCTGTTCGCGGTCCCCGTTGCAGTCCCACTCCACAGTGAGGTCCGCTTTTTCTGGACGGTCGTGGAGGACAACAATATCTTGCTCGCCGGGCGCTGCATCCGAGAGTATCACCTGTGTGGGCTCGTAGCTGTCGGCAAGAACACTGAACGCCGCCTTTTCGGTCCCATCAGCGGTGAGCAGGCCCATGCCCGCATCACCGACATCTCGAAGGCTGTCAACGACAACGAGCGGCGCGTTGCGTCGCCGGAGCGACTCGGCAACCTCGCGGACGACACCAGCCTGATACGCCTGCGATGCTTCGACTCCGCCGTCGACGTGGCGGTCGTGGCAGGCACTATCGAACCCAGGACTATCGCCTGAGCCCGGCGTTCCCAGCGCACCGGCGCCAAAGCCGGCAACGGCATCGCTGACGTTGAATCTGGAATAGAGCCACGGGAGGTCGGCTGCGTCGCCGTACCGCCACCCTGGGTACAGCGTGGTCGCGTCGGGGTCGATTCCGGGCGGGCCGACTACCGGGAACGTTGGGACGGAGTCAACAGCCGACGCCACCGATTCGGCGTCCGCGCTGTCGTAGCCGGCTCGCCAGGCACGCCACCGGAACCGAAGCCTGTCGAGGAACCCAGAGCCCAGTCCGTCAGCATACGGCGACACTGGCTCGTCGTGAACACCGACCGCCGCGAAACTGGGATGCTGTGCGTAGGTCGCAGTGAGCCGCGCTGCAAGGGCAGTTCCTCGTTCGGTGTCGAACGAACCGGGGCCCGACAGGGGAAGGTCCTGCCAGAGCAGGACGCCGTGGTCGTCACAGGCGCAAGCCACTTCTGGCGACGTTCCCTGTGCTCGAACCCGGACGAGATTCGCGTTAGCGTCAACGGCCCGTGCGACATCCTCGACGGTCGGATCGCGCAGCGTCACACCGCGAACCGGCACGCTTTCGCCGTTGACCCGCAGGCCACCGTCGTACGAAACCGTCCGCAGTCCCGTCGTCACTGAGTGCTCGTCGTCCCCGAGCTTCGCCCTGAGAACGTAACGGGACTGCTCGCCGCGGTCGTGGGGCCACCACAGCGACGGGTCGCGCACGTCCATTGTGTAGGTCACTGTCGCCGTCTCCTCGTCGGTCGAGACGCGGGCTCGGTCCATCATCCCGCCCCCGCGAACGTCGCCCTCCGGCCGAAGCGAGAGCGTAATCCGGTCGTCGAGTGGCTCTTCAGTCAGGATGGTCGCTGACACGTCCACCGACGCGTCGGTTACGTCTGCTTCGGATAGCTGTGGCTGGACCGAGAGTTCGCTCACACACGGGTCCGGTCGGGTTTCGAGGGTCGCGTCCCACCAGATGCCCGGGACACAGCGCTCCGACGGAAGCTGGTCAGTCGCGTGCAACCCGCCGAAGCGGTCCTCGGGTGCGCGACACTCCACGACGATCCGGTACTCTTCGCTCTCGGGGAGTCGGACCCGGAGCGGTTCGAAGTAGGCGTCGTGGCTGGTGAGCAACTCACCGTTGCACCACACGCGTGTGTGCGCGTAGATTCCACTCAGTACAAGCAGGGTGTGTGCGTCGCTCTCGTCCCGTGGGTCCGAGAACGTCGTTTCGTAGGCCACGGCCTCGGCACCGGCGAACTGTCCGGGCCGGCTGGGAACCGATACTGGTTCCCACGCCTCCGGGGACGGCATCTCGTCGTCCGGCGCAACCGCCGCGCCGCGCCACTCCAGCGACATACCTTGTGGCCCGTTCCGTGGGGGCATATCCTTTGCCCCACGCCTTCACTTTCACTTTCACTCCGGGGATGGCTCGCTTTGACATAGGTAGCCACCTACTATCCAGATATGTTCACCGAATTGCACGAGGCGGCGACACCGACCTGTGAGGCTCAGCACTGCGAGCGCTCGCTCGGAGAGCCGGCGCTGGTGTTCGAGACCGAGGCCGGCCGCCGCGAAGCCCACGAGTGTGCCTGCGGTGCGGTGACGGTTACCGTCGTCAGGCCGGAGTCGTCCCGCTGAAGTACGCCCGGCAGTGACCGGGAAGTATGACACTCGAGGAAGTGGTCCGTGCACAGGGCCACGAGAACGTCTCCGGCGAGCACGCCAGCACGCTGGAAGTGACGAGCGACGACTTTCTAACCCCTGCAGGTGACTGCATCCTCGCTATCGAGGCCGACCGTGTTCCTGCCGACTTCGACAGCGAGTTCGTAACGGCCTGCCAAGACGCCGACGCGACGATTACAGCGACTATCGAAGCCGGCGAGCAGACCGTTACTGTGACCGGAACCGGCCATCCCGACCTCTCCTTCGAGAACGACCGGAGCCACGTCCTGCGGACGAGCGACTACGTCGATGACCGGACCGTGATGGTGAACGCCGACACGGCAGCCGGCGACGTGGACCGGGACCTCGTCGAAGCGCTCGCTGACGGCCACGATGCGACGCTGACGCTTTCTGTCGAACCCAGCGGCGACTGAGCGGTAGTTTCTACAGCGGTCGCGCCGCTCTCTGGCACAGTCAAAAGAAAACAGATTGTGAACACTCGCGGCGATGCCGCTCGTGTCGAGGTCGCGTTGCGACCTCGCTTAGCTCGACGAGATAACGTCGTCGATACGGACGATCATCGTCGCCGCCTCGGTGGCGGAGTCGACCGCTTCGCGCTTGACCGCGGCGGGGTCGAGGATGCCGTACTCGACTGGGTCACCGACGACGCCAGTCTGGCCTTCGCTGATGATGCCGGCGATGCCCTCGCTCTCGTGTTCTGCGCGGAGGTCGACGAGCGCGTCGATGGCGTCGAGGCCCGTGTTCTCCGCGAGGGTTCGGGGCAGCACGTCGACGGCGTCGGCGAACGCTTCGACGGCGAGCTGCTTGCGGCCCTCGATGGACGCCGCTTCGGAGCGGATATGGTCGGCGATGGCGATTTCGGTCGCGCCTGCGCCGGGGACCACACCGCCGGCGTCGAGCGCGGCGATGACGGTGTCGAGCGCGTCGTTGAGCGCGCGTTCGAGTTCGTCGACGACGTGTTCGGTGGAGCCGCGAGCGATGACCGTGACGGACTCGGCGGTCGCGCCGCCGGTGATGAACGTCACGTCGTCATCGCCCTGCTTCTCGACGTCGACGCTGTCGGCGTGGCCGAGCGAGTCCTCGTCGAGGGCTTCCAGCGAGCCGACGCGCTTTGCGCCGGTGGCCTCGACGATGTCCTTGGCGGTCGAGGAGCCGATGCTGTCGGCGACGAAGACGCCTTCCTTGGCGAGCTGGGAGGCGACGCGGTCGGCGACATCCTCGGTGACGAACGCGACGTCAGCGCCGCTTTCGAGGACATCCTCGGCGTAGCCCTGCAGTTCGCCCTCTTCGGCGTCGAGCGCGGCGTTGAGCTGGTCGACGCTAGAGACGTTGTACTCGGCGTCGATGTTGCTCTCGCGGACGTCGAGTTCGGTGTCGATGACCGCGATGGACGCGTCCTCGACCGAGGTCGGCATGTTGTCGTGGACGGCCGTCTCGTCGACGATGACGCCCTCGACAAGCTTGGTCGCGGAGGAAGCCGCACCCGTCTGGGTGTGGACTTCGATGTTGTCCCGGCGGACGCCGTTGTCGCTCTTGGCGTGGCGGACAGCGTCGACGACGACTTCGGCGAGTTTCTCGGCCTCGACGTCACCGGTGCCCTTGCCGGTCATCGAGGATTCGGCGACTTCGACGAGTGTCTCGTCGTCGAGGTCGACATCAAGGACGAGCTCGTTGATGGCGTCCTGTGCGAGTTCGGCCGCGGCGGAGTACCCCTCGACGATTGTTGTCGGGTGGACGTCGTCGTCGAGCAGGTCCTCGCCTTTCGTCAGCAGCTCCCCGGCCAGCACGGACGCGGTCGTCGTTCCGTCGCCCACTTCGTCCTCCTGAGTCTGGGCGACTTCGACGATCATCTGGGCCGCGGGGTGTTCGATGTCCATCTCGGAGAGGATGGTCGCCCCGTCGTTGGTGATGACCACATCACCATCGTCGGAGACGAGCATCTTGTCCATGCCGCGGGGACCGAGCGTGGTCCGTACAGACTCGCTTACGGCCTTTCCGGCGGAGATGTTCGATGACTGTGCGTCCTTCCCGTGTGTGCGCTGGGCGTCCTCATCAAGGATGAAAAGAGGCTGGCCGCCCATGCGTCGCTGGCCAGATGACATATGTGTTGAACCTCACTTAAGACAAGGCAAGCGGTTCTATATAAAACTTTCTAACGGCGTAGACCGCTCGTCGGGCGACAGCGCCGTGCTGTCCCTGTAATCCCGGCTGGACCTACACACCTTTTAATATGGGAGTATACACACCGTATAGTAGATGCTGGAGCTGGAGCACGGGTTTCGGGTCGTTGACGTGCACGCACGGTTGGAGCCCGACAAGCATCGCCGGCCCCGAGACGGCATGGGTGACCCGGAGCAACTGGAGCGGGAAATGCACCAGGCCGGTGTCGTCCGCTCCGTCGTCTTTCCCGGTGAGCGGGACGGTTCGTATCTGAAAGCGAACAACGCTGTCGCCCGGATGACCGTCGAGCGACCGATGGTCGCCTTCGCCAGAGTCAACGGCGCTCGGGACCCGGGAAGCGGCCCCGGGTCGACCCTTCGCAACCTCGCAAGTAGTCGCACGGACGACCACACGTCCCCGGAAGACATCGAGCAGTACGCATACGACGACCGGTTCTACGGCTTCAAACTCCATCCGCCGACCGACGGGCTGCCAGACGAGGACGTGCTCGCAGAACTAGAGTCGGTGTCGCTGCCTGTTATCGTCCACGGTGGCGAAGGGTTCCGACCCGAAGCTGTCGCTGAGTCGCTGCTGGCGTATGACTTCCCGGTTATCCTCTCACATTTCGGCGCGCACCCGCTCCGGAAGGACCTGATGGAACGGGCCATCGACCTGCTGGAGACCCACGATAATCTGTATCTCGACACCAGCGCGGTCCGCTACCGCGGGCCGATGGAACGGGCGGTGTTAGAACATCCCGACCGCGTTCTCTTCGGGAGCGGCGTCCCTGGCGTCCACCCGAACGTGGCCGTGATGGAGATTCTGACACTGGACGTTCCCGAAGACGCGATGCGAAAGGTGTTCTCGAACAATCCCAACCGCGTCATTGAGGCGCTGGCCCCCTGACCACCGTACTCCTGCCCAGTCGAACGGTTGCGACCAGTACCAGTTATCGCCAGTCGTACACAGTCACCGCGCGGTTTGTGCGCGCAGAGCGACCGTTCGGATTCCGGCGAGCCGTCCGGTCGGTCACGCGTGCCCGGACGCCGTCGACGATTCCTGACCCGACGCCGCCGAACACATCCTGCCCAGTGCCGAGCCACTGCGACGGCGTCGTCTCCCCCCGCACGACATCAAATAGCGCGTCCTTCGCGTCACCGACCGCGTGGCTGAGGATTCGCCGCACCACGGTCGGCCGGACGTTGTAGTTCTTCACCAGTCGGTAGGCGAGCGAGCGGTACTTCCAGTTCCAGTCGGTCTCTGCGATACCGCCGTCGGCCTCGAACTCGCGGCTGACGCACATTTCCGTGCTCCAGTCGACGCCGTACTCACCGGCGGCCATCCGGTGTGCGAAGTCCCGGGCGCTGCCGACGTTCAGGTACTCGTCGAACCCGTCGAGCGCTTCCACCACCTCGGCATCGAACGCGACGTTGCCGGGGTTGAAGTACGTCACGTCGCGGCCGGCGATTGTCCGCGTTTCCTCTGTTTCGGTCGTCATCCCGGCCCACAGTTGCTGGTGTGTGGGCCCGGTGATAGCCTGGGCAGCCCCAGAGAGCCCGTCTTTCACGGCGTCAGCCCAGCCGGACTCGACTGAGAGCGACTGATGAACGAGCGCGATAACGTCTCCTGTTGCCCGGTCGATCCCTGCGTTGCGGGCGACCGTAACGGAGCGGTCGGCGATTTCGACGAGAAGAGAAACGTCGTCCCGGTCGCGGACCATGCCAGTCGTGCCGTCAGCTGACGGGCCGTTGACGACAATCACTTCGGCATCGGGAACTTGCTCGGTGAGTGCGTCCAGACAGCCGGTCAGCTCTTCCCGGCCGTTCAACGTCGGGACCACTACCGAGATATCCATACCTCTGGGTAGGACGGCGAAGGCGCTTAAAAGTCGCGGGAGACGGACGGCGACGTTCCGATACAAGAAACGGGTCGTTCGAACAGCGCCACGCTAGACGTGAGTGTTCCAGTACGACACTGAGGCCAGCTTTTCGCCAAGTGGCGTGCCGCCAAGCGCCGTATCGAGCGACCGGAACGAGGCGGCCAGTTCGTTCGGAATCTTCCGGTAGAAGCCGTACGGAAGCAGCCAGTCGTGGTTCGCGTCAGTCAGTTCTAGTCCGGCTCCGTCTAACAGCCGGTCGATTTCCCAGCGCGAATAGAGCCGCGACCCCATCGGGAGCGCCCAGTTGTATATCGACCGGGTCGAAAACCGGTTGAACGTATCGAAGAAGACCTGTTCCTTCGAGACGCGGCGCATCTCCGCGAGAAACGCCGCCGGCGTGTCCGCCAGATGGAAAAAGCGCATCGCAAACACGGTGTCGAAATGGTCGTCCGGGAACGGGAGCCGGGCGGCGTCGCCCCGCATGAACTCGACGCGGTCGTCGACACCAGTCGCCTGTGCCTTCTCACGGCCCTGCTGGAGCATCGGTCCTGAGATGTCCAGCCCGGTGATGTTCGCGCCGCGCTCGGCCAGCATCACAGTGAACCGTCCAGTCCCGCAAGCTACCTCTAACACGTCCTTATCGGCCACAGGGCCGATTGCATTGAGGACGGCCTGTTTCTCACGTCGGTCGATCAGCCGCCCGCCACGGGAGAACCGCTTGGCCTCGTACTCTTCGGCCACGGTGTCGGCCTGATACCACTCCTGCCCTTTCACGGTCTATTGCTCACCCCGCGGGGGATAAAACGATACTGGAATCCCCTTTCGTCGGTCGGACTGTTTTCCCTACCAGACCGACTCCGGTCACGCTTGCTGCCCTGATAGGTCTGGGCGTGACTTCGTGATAGAGACGAAAACCACACGATGACGGCCATGTATAAGGACACATTAAACAATTCATAGAATCTGTATTGTTTGGTCATGCATATAGCCAAGTTTTACCAGTAAGTCTTGAATATCAGCTACTATGAGCGCATTAACTGAAAACGCTGCACCAGCACCTTTCACTGACGAGGAGTTCCGCGACACCCTGCGTGAACTCCCGCCGAGCGCGAAGCTCGTCGCGAAGGTACTGGAAGACGATGCCCCGTTGTCACAGGGCGACTTAGCCGAGAGCTCACTGCTCCCGGACCGCACTGTCAGATATGCACTGAACCGGCTGGAGGAGTCCGGTCTGGTCGATTCGCGGTACAGTTTCACCGACGCACGCAAACAGGTTTATTTCCTCACGGTCTGACCCATCGGCATGGACTGGCACCGGGCCGACGTGTCCGTCCCGACACGGGCACCGACCGGCAGCACGGCAGCATACGTTTGCGGCGATGAGGCCGCTCTTCTTGTGGACCCTCCGGACGCCGGGGATGCGCTCGATTCGCTTCTCAGCGACCGTTCCCTCGCTCACATTGCACTCACGCACCACCACCCTGACCACGCTGGTGCTGTTGCACACTACGCCAGAGAGACAGGCGCGACGGTCTGGGCGCGCCGCGGTCGGGCGAGCGCGTTCGAAGCCGCGACCGGCATTACCCCGGATAGACTGTTCAGCGGCGGGACGACGATTCCGACCGGTGCCGGCCCAGTGACTGTCATCGATACACCGGGGCACGCGCCGGAACACGTCGCCTTCGCCACGGATGGAGCCGTTGTCTCCGGTGACCTCGCCGTTGCTGAGGGTACCGTCGTCGTCGGCGCACCCGAGGGCGACGTTCGGGCCTATCTCGCGTCACTGCGGCGACTCCACGCCAGAAACCCCGACGTGCTGTTACCGGGCCATGGCCCGCGTATCGAGACGCCGCGGGAGACCTGTGCGCGCCTCATCGATCACCGACTGGCGCGCGAGCGGCGTGTTCGGGACGCTGTCCACGACGGGGCCGCCACGCTGGATGAAATCCTTGAGGCCGCCTACGAGAAGGACCTCACCGGCGTGCGCGATTTGGCCCGTGGGACAGTGCTGACCCATCTTGAAAAACTGGCTGTCGAGGGCGCTATTTCATGGGACAGCGAGCGGGCCGCACCGAATCTGGCGGAGTGACGCCTTTTTGCCCATCCGCCTGCTATCAGGGCTGTGGACTCTCTGGAAACCGAACTCGAACGGGCCCGTGCCCTTGAGGAGTCGGAACTGGCCGACGCAATCGAGACTATCGGGTTCGAATGCACCCGCTGTGGGGCCTGCTGCAAGGCCGAGTCGGCGTGTGGCGAAGGCGGAGAGAGTGCTGACGAGGCCGTCGATGCGCCCGACGAGAACGCTGACTCGGCCGAAACCGATGCCGAACCCCACACTGCGACGGTGTTTCCTGACGAGATTCGGCAGCTACAGGCGGCCGGGGAGTACGACTTCCGCGATGTCGCTCGGCCGATGCCGTACGGACTGGCCGACGGCCCTGAGGGCCCCGAAGGAGAGACCTTCGAGTGGGCGCTCCAGACCGACGACTGCGGCGACTGCACATTCTACGCTGAGGGCGATGACGGTACGGGTGCCTGCACGGTCCACGGCGACCGCCCGCTCATCTGTCAGACTTACCCCTTCAGCGTCGCGCTCGGTGGGACGAGCCAGCCGATGGGTGAAGCTGTCGACGAGGAAGGAGTCGTTCGGGCCCACGAGTGTGAGGGGCTCGGCCGGGATATCTCCAGAGCCGACGCCGAGGAGTTGGCTGCAGCGCTCAAAGAACGCGCCGTTCGAGAACTGACGGAAGCAATCGGCGTCCGCGACACCTATCGACCTGTCGACCCATCAGCCGGACAGGTCGTCGTCCACGACTCTGAAGGGGCAAAGCGCCCCGACGGCAGTCCCTATGAGTAGCGTCACACGTCGTCGATGATTTCGCCGACCGCGAAGTTCGACTTGACCTCTGTGACTTCGATCTTGACTCGTTCGTCGATTTCGGCTCCTGGGACAATAATGACGTAGCCGCGCTCGACCCGAGCGATGCCGTCACCCTGCTTCCCGATGTCTTCGATCTCGACGTAGCGCGTCTCACCCGGTTCGACCGGCGGCTGTGGCTGGTCCGGCGGCGTGTCTGACACCGTCTCCTCGCCCGTCTCTGTCTCCTCATCTGCGGAGATGAGCGCAACGCGATAGGTACTGCCTGAGTCGACTGCGCCGGTCTCGACCTCTCGACGCGGGACCTCCACGACGTACCGGTCCCCCTCGTCGCGGATATCGGCACTGAACAGACACAGCAGTTGATCCGAGATTTCCAATGTGATAGACCTCCGTTCGGCCACAAAACGGCCCATTATTAAAGAACTGCCGGAGCGAGCGATCGCTGTCGTTCAAACTGCGAGGCGACGACGGGCAGCGATGGTGTTTCCCGCCTGTACCAACCGGGCTCCGCGTGGCCCAACTCGCGGCAGTATCCCCGCTTCGAGTGAGGGAAAACCGCCAGATGGCGGGCCGTTAACCGTCTGTACCAAATCCAATAAGGGTGTCTCGGTACTGTTGATAACTGTACAATGAGCGCCACCGCACAAACCCCCAACAGTCCGCTCTCGGACAAGCAGCGACGTATTCTGGAGTATCTCCGTTCCAATGCTGACGACCAGACGTATTTCAAATCGCGACTCATCGGCGACGAACTCGGCCTTTCGGCCAAAGAAGTAGGCACGAACATGACCGCCATCGCCGACGGCGACCACGATCTGGCCGTCGAGAAGTGGGGCTACTCTTCCTCGACGACATGGATGGTCGAGGCCTGAACCGGCGCTGACTCCGACGCGGATATATCGGGACTCCCACCTGACCGTCCCCACGGGCCCGTGATGTAGGGCTACGTAGAGAACAGTCGGTGTCGTCGCTCACTCTTCGTTTCAGCCCCTTCACGTTGATTTTTCAGGATATATTGGAAAAACCGAATGTCTATATTGATAACCGTTGAGGCCATAGTCAATCGCATCAATGGGCGAGGCTGGTTCCGCCATCCGGGTGCTTCACGTCGACGACGACCGGCAGTACGCAGAGACGACAGCGGCGTTCCTCAAGCGAGAGCGGGTTGCGTTCGATATCGAGATCGCAACGAGTGCCCGAAAGGGCTTGCGTCTGCTTGAAACGGCAGCAGTCGACTGTATCGTTTCTGACTACGAAATGCCCGGCCAGAACGGTATCGACTTCCTCGAATCTGTCCGCGAAGACTATCCTGACCTCCCGTTTATCCTGTACACAGGCCGTGGTAGCGAAGCTGTCGCCAGTGATGCTATCTCCGCAGGTGTCACTGACTATCTACAGAAAGCGCCCGACACCAGCCACTACGCCCTTCTTTCGAACCGAATCGTCAACGCCGTCAAACAGTACCGGTCACAGCGCGCCCTCGAAGCGAGTAAAGACCGGCTCTCGCTGTTTATCGACCAGTCGCCGCTCGGGTTCGTCGAATATAATCAGGACTTCGAGATCGTCCGCGTCAACGAAACTCTCACAGAGATATTCGGCTACACCGAAACGGAACTGCTCGGGGAAACGTGGGAGACATTCGTGAGCTCGGAGAGCTACGACGATGTCGATGCGGTTACGTCCGCTCTCAGCGAGGCCAGTGGCGGCTACCACAGCGTCAATGAGAACGTCCGGAAAGACGGCGAGCGCATCGTGGTCGAGTGGCACAACCGCCTCGTTACCGACGATTCGGGCGATGTTGTCACCATCTTCTCACACTGTCAGGACGTTACGGAGCGCATTGAGCACGAACAGAACCTTGCCCAGTTACGGGATTTCTTCGCCGAGGCGGAGGAACTCGGCGCCCTCGGCGCTTGGGAGTACGACGAGAGCGGAATGTCGACCTGGACAGCGGGTACCCGCCGCATCCACGAGGTCGACGACGACTTTGACCCGACAGTCGAGGACGGGCTGTCGTTCTACCATCCAGAGGACAGAGAGACAGTTTCGGACGCCGTCGACGCGGCCCTCAATGATGGAGATCCGTACGACCTCGAGGTCAGGCTCATCACCGCCAGAGGAAACCACCGGTGGGTCCGGACCCGCGGCAAACGCGTCGAGGGCGCGGAGAAGCCGACCGTTCGGGGGTTCATTCAGGACATCACCGAACAGAAGGAGCGTGAACGCAGGCTCCGCGTTCAGAACGAGCGGCTGGACTCCTTCGCCAGTGTCGTCAGCCACGACCTGCAGGGACCACTGACAGTCGCACAGGGGCACCTGGAACTGGCCCAGCAGGACGTGGCCAACGACCACCTCGACAGTATCGATGCCGCTCACGAGCGGATGCAGACGCTCATTGACGATATCCTGACGCTGGCACGAGAGGGACGCGAGGCAACGACTACCGAGCCCGTCAACCTACGGACCGCCGCGACTGCGTGCTGGGAGACTATGGAGACGGAGAGTGCGGCTCTAGAGACTGATACCGACAGCGTCGTTCTTGCTGACCCCGGCCGGTTGCAGCGCCTGTTTTCGAACCTGTTTCGGAACTGCGTGGCACACGGGTCAGAATCTTCGCCCTCTCAGGTGCAGCAAGACAGCATGGAGCATGGCCAGATGGGGCAGCCGGGACAGTCCGGCGAGGCTGTCGAGAACGGTGGCGGGGTAACGGTCACTCTCGGAGATATCGACGACGCAAGCGGCTTCTACGTCGCTGATGACGGTCCCGGCATCCCCGAAGACGAACGAAACACAGTGTTCGAAGCGGGCTACTCGACCGCATCTGAAGGCACCGGCTTCGGCCTCGCAATCGTGGCCGATATCGCCGCCGTCCACGGCTGGGATGTCAGTGTGACCGACAGCGAATCGGGTGGTGCCAGGTTTGAAATCACCGGTGTCGACAAAGAAATGTAACGGCGACACAGACCCAAGTGGACCAATAGCGAGCGATCACCGGCGCAAGCGTCACGGGTCGTATCGCAGCAGCGAATCGGCCTCGCCGGCCAGCGCGGCAACATCGTCACCGAACGAGTCGGCATACCGAATAAGCAGCGTCAGCACTGTCTCTGGCTCAGTAACTGCGTACCCGTTTTCTCTTGACAGGAGCCCGGCTGACTCCAGGTCAGCGGCGTAGTTGCTCACTGTCGGTCGTGAAACATCAAGTTCGCTTGCCAGTTCCGACGCCGTCACGTCCGGGCGGCGGAGGAGCGTGACGAGCATCCCGCGGGCCGTCGAGCGCCGCAGGTAACCAAGCGCCACCTGTTCGAACTCGGAGAACTGGTCGGCCGGGAAGTACCGTCGGTAGTCGCCGTCTTTCTGTGACGTGACAACGGCCTCGTTTTCCAGTCGGTGGAGGTGGTGCTGGGCCTCACCGGTCCCGAGTTTGAGGTCGTCACGAAGCTTCGAGAAGTGCGTTCCGGGGTGTGCCGAGACGTACCCGGCGATGGCATCGGGTGCATCGCTCTCGCTCCCGCTGTCGCCGAAGCGGGCAAACGGGCTCGCTGCACCGAGGGCGGCAAAGCGACGGAGCGTCGCTCGCTTGTCCTCGTCCACGTCGCCCTCACGTGTCATTGCTACCGAAAAGGTGGGTTGGTAATAAAACGTCTTCGCCTGATTCTCAGTTAATTGTCCTTGTCGACTTCCGACGTTCGCGTCGTGTCGTCCGGACCGCCGGCCACGTCAGTCGTGCCCGGGTCGTCGTCTATCTCGGCGTCCATCTCTTCGATGACGTCGTCAGCGTTGTCGAGACCACTGTCCTGCCCCTGTTTGATTTTCTGGGCCTCCTCTTCCATCGCCTCGACATCGACCTCAGCTTCCTCATCGATCTGTCCGAGAATCTTCTCAATGTCGTCCAGACCGAGCATTTCGCGGGTCTCGTCGTCGAAGTCAAGCGCTTCCAGCGAGTGGCCGTTCTCCTTGACGTCCGACCCCTGGAGGTGCTTGCCGTAGCGGCCCACCAGCGAGGTGAGCTCCTGCGGGAGGATGAACTTCGTCGACTCGCCCTGCCCGATCTCGGCGAGCGTCTCCATTCCTTTGTCGATAACGGCGCGTTCACCCATCGATTCGGCGGATTTCGCACGCAGGACGGTCGAGATTGCGTCACCCTGGGCTTCCAGAATCTGGCTCTGCTTTTCACCCTGTGCGCGGATGATGTTCGATTGCTTGTCACCTTCCGCCGTCTCGATGGCGGAGCGCCGTTCACCCTGGGCTTCCAGAATCATGGCACGGCGTTTCCGCTCGGCGGAGGTCTGTTGCTCCATGGCCTGCTGGACGTCCTTGGACGGGTTGACCTCGCGGACCTCGACGCTCTCGACGCGGACACCCCACTCGTCGGTGGGTTCGTCGAGCTCTTTCCGGATGCGGGCGTTGATTTCGCCCCGCTTGTTCAGCGTGTCGTCCAGTTCCATGTCACCCAGCACGGCACGGAGGGTCGTCTGGGCGAGGTTGGAGACGGCACGCTCGTAGTTGTCGACTTCAAGGAACGCCTTCTTCGGGTCCATCACCTTGATGTAGACGACGGCGTCGGCGGTCACCGGCGAGTTGTCGCGGGTGATAGCCTCCTGCCGCGGCACGTCAAGCGTCTGGGTACGCATATCGAACCGCGTCACGTCGGAGACGAAGGGATAGATGAAATGAATCCCCTGGTCGAGGACGCCGCGATAGGTACCGAGGACCGTGTAGGCACCTTTCTGGTACGGGCGGATGATCACGACGCTGGAATACACCAGCGCGATGGCGATCAGGAGGAAGATGACGGTAACGAAACCGACGAGTCCTCCCAGACCTTGCAGCGGTGCTGTCGCGGGGAACATGACAATGAGAACTCCGGA
Source organism: Haloarcula marismortui ATCC 43049 (assembly GCF_000011085.1). Lineage (NCBI taxonomy): Archaea > Methanobacteriati > Methanobacteriota > Halobacteria > Halobacteriales > Haloarculaceae > Haloarcula > Haloarcula marismortui. The sequence continues at coordinate 1,606,185 of NC_006396.1, read as the reverse complement.
GCGCGCAAAGAAAAGGCTTCGGTGTCCCTGTCACAAACTACCGAATTACACACCTACGCCCGCTCGGACTCTCGTTCTGGTTCAGTGTCCGCATCGCTCCGGTTTCGGTCACGTTCGAGCGCGCGGTCGATTTCATCAGCACCCGACTCAACCGCTTCGACTTCCAGAACGTTCCCACCGCCGGGGTCGATGACGATGACCTCCGCTCCCTCTTCGATGGGGTCGCCGGAACTGCGAGCCTGATAGTACGGATTGAACCCGCCGTCTTCCAGTTTGACCTCGCCGTCGCTCCGGGTCACGCGCTCGGTAACGGTTCCGAACTGGCCCGTAAGCGAGTCAGAACTGAGCGTCTGGCCGCGGCCCGGCGCAGCGAAATCGAGCTTTCGATATCCCCAGAGCGTGACCGCTGTCGTTGCAAGCACGACGACAGTAAGGATGAGTGGCGCGAGGATACCCAGGCTTGCAGGGATGAACAGCCCGACTAGCCCCGCCGTCAGCAGGGCCACGCCGAGCACGAAAAAGTGGGTCCCGGGAGCGAGCGCTTCGCCCACGATGAGGCCCGCGCCGGCCAGAAACAGCAGGATGGAGAGCGACATACCTAACAGTGGTTCGGCCTGCAGTGGGGCAACCGTCGCCAGCGGGTTTACCATGCACGGACTTAGTGTCGGAGCAGGATTAAGTGTCGGGGTGGAGAGCGCACCGCTTCCGTCATCGGTACAGCCTCACACGTCGCTCGTCCGGACGAAGAACCCGTACAGAACTGCGGTGCCGAGCGCAACGGACAGGACCACGCCGCCGAGTGTAGACGGCGTGTACATCTCCGCCCCAAGGAACATCCGCCCGAGCGCGAGAATCGCGATGCAGACTCCCAGCGCAACGAAAATCACATTTTCGGGCTTTGGCGCGTCGGGTGTCACCTCAAGATCCGGAGCAAAGGAGCCGGCGACTGCGCCCTCCTCGTCGGCGGCGTCACCGTCGGGGTCGTCTTCGACCTGAATCACGTCGGCGTCCGTCGCCAGTTCGTACTCCTCAGTGAACGTATTACCCGTAGCGGCCGCATCGTCCTGTGCGGCCCCGTCGTCATCCATGTTTCGCGGTACGTGCCGTGACTACAAAAGCGCTGGCGACTGTGGTTACTTGATTCGCGTCCCCAGCGGAGCGTCCTCGTGGGTCGTCAGCAGGTCCGCCTCGTCGCCGGCGGCCAGCACCATCCCGTTGGATTCGATGCCGAACAGCTCGGCTTTCTCCATGTTTGCAAGGAGGATAACGCGCGTTCCGGGAAGCTTCTCGGCGTCGTGGAGCTGTCGCAGGCCGGCGACGACCTGTCGGACCTCGTGGCCGATATCGACTTCCAGGCGCAGGAGCTTGTCCGCGCCCTCGACCGGCTCGGCGCTGCGAATCTCGCCGACGCGCATGTCGACGCCCTCGAAGTCCTCGAAGCTGATGCGGTCCTCGACGAGTGGCTGGAGGTCGGCGGTGTCCACGTCGCCGTCGTCCACTTCGTCTCCGGCGGCTTCGCCGCCTTCATTCGAGGCTTCTGCCGAAGCCTCGCTGGCCTCCTCGACCCGTTCCTGCAGTTCCTCGTTCAGCGCCTCGATGTGGTCGTCTTCGACCTGTTCGAATAGCTCCGCGGGCTCGCCGAACTCGGCCGGCGGCGCTTCGAGCGCGCTGTCGAGGGTCACGTCAGCGACGGAGCCCTGTTCGCCGAGCTGGCCCCAGAGGCGCTCGGCCTTGCCCGGCAGGACGGGCTGCATGAGCACCGCAACGGCCTTGGTCAACTGAACGCAGTCACGGATGACCTGCTCGGCTTCCTCGGGGTCGTCGTCGACGAGGTTCCACGGCTCGTTGCGCTGGATGTACTCGTTGCCGTAGTTCGAAAGCTCGATAGCGATTTCGGCCAGTTCGCGGATGTCGTACTCTCGGACGGCTGCCTCGAAGTCCGCAATCGCGTCCTCGATTCGCCCGCGCACGTCGTCGCTGACGGCAGCGTCGGGCGTCCCGTCGTAGTTGCGCTCGGCGAACAGCAGCGAGCGGTAGATGAAGTTCCCGACGTTACCGACGAGTTCGCCGTTGACCCGCTCCTGGAAGCGGTCCCACGAGAAGTCCACGTCGGTGTCGATCTGTGCGCCGGTGGCGATGTAGTACCGGAACAGGTCGGGATGGAACCCGGCGTCGAGGTACTCGTCGGCCCAGACGGCGCGGTTACGCGAGGTCGACAGCGCGTTGCCGTCGATGCCGACGAACCCGGTGGCCAGAATCGACCGGGGCTCGTTGTACCCCGCGCCGCGAAGCATCGCGGGCCAGAACACCGCGTGGTGCTGGATGATATCCCGGCCGATGACGTGGATTATCTCGCCGCTGTCGTCGGCCCACTCGTCGTCCCACTCGGTGCCGTGGCGCTCCTCACTGTCGATCTTCCAGACCGCTTCCCAGTCGTACTCGTCGTCACCGACGCGCTCGGTGTACTGTTTCGTCGAGGCGACGTACTCGATTGGCGCGTCGACCCAGACGTACAGCACCAGCTCGTCGCCGCCGTCAACGTCTTCGGGATAGTCCACGCCCCAGTCCATGTCCCGCGTGATACAGAGGTCCTGCAGTTCGCCCTCGATCCACTCGCGGGGCTGATTCTGGGCGTTGTCGGTCCCTTCTAGACGGTCAAGGAAGCCCTGAAGGTACTCCTGGAAGTCAGCAAGCCGGAGGAACTTGTGTTCGCGGGTGCGGTACTCCGCGGGGTTCCCGGTCAGCGTCGACACCGGGGCCTCGATTTCGCCGGGTTCGAGGTGGCGTTGACACCCCTCGTCGCACTCGTCGCCGCGGGCCTGTTCCCCGCAGTAGGGACAGGTCCCTTCGACGTAGCGGTCGGGGAGGGGCTGGTCCTCCTCGGTGTCCCAGGCGACCTCGATCTCCTTCTCGTGGACGTGGTCGTTTTCGACCCACGAGCGGACGAACTCCTGGGTGAGTTCGACGTTGGTCTCGTCGTCGGTATGCCCGTAGTTGTCGAATTCGATGTTGAACTGCGGGAACGTCTCGGCGTAGGTTTCGTGGAAGTCGAGTGCGAACTCCCGCGGTGCGACGCCCTCTTCGGCGGCGTTGACCGCGACTGGCGTGCCGTGCATGTCCGACCCCGAAACGAACGCCGTCTGCTGGCCGATTCGTCGGAGGGCGCGCGACAGCGCGTCCCCGTCGACGTACGTCCGGAGGTGGCCGACGTGCAAGTCACCGTTCGCGTAAGGCAACCCACAGGTCACGACCGCCGGCTGGTCCGTCGGAAACTCGTCGTTGCTCATACCTGTTCGTGTGCCACCGACGGGTCAAAAGGGGGTTGGTTTCGGCGCGCTCGGCCACGCTCCGGGTTACAGCAATGCCAGCGTGCCACCGGCAAGCCCGAGTGTCACGACAAGCCGCCCGGCACTGCCGAAGAACGTCGCTGCGCCGAACCGATAGTAGTCGCGTTCGAGAACGGTAAACGCGTAAATAGAGATGGTGTCGGGGAAGAAGGGCACACAGAGCGCAAGCGCCAGTCCAACGTAGCCGTACTTCCGTGCAAGCTGTACCGTCTTTCTTTCAGACCACTCGATGAGATTGAACCGTGAGCGCTTGATCCAGCGCACGAGTGGGCCGTACTCCTTTGCCTCCTGACCGATATGGAAGGCAACGAGACTGCCGAACGCCTTCCCGAGACCACTGACGAGGATAATCGCCACCAGATTTCCGTTCGTTGATAGCCCGAGTCGAAGGGTTTCGGCCGGAACCAGTACGACTTCGCTCGGGAGCGGGAGAATAAACGCGATCAAAAACGAGTACACCGCGATAATACCCAGCCCGGTGGGACCGGTGGCCGTACAGACCCCCTCTTCCAGTGGTGACAGTGGTGTGCCGGCGGTTGTACAGTCGCCGAGGAAGGCAATGAACGATGCGGTCGGTACTACCAAGTCCACGCCTGCCTGTAGCAAACAGGCACTTCTAAACCTTCGTATGTCTTCTCGGGAGCGCTCAATACCAGTATGTTCGAGAGCGGAGACCGTGATTCAGTACTAACCGATATCTGCGACTCAGCGCCTGCCGAGGGCAGCGACTCAGTACCAGTCGAGATCCGCGACGAACGACCGTAGCATCGACCGCGTGACGTGGGGCATACACACGACGCGCATCTCGCCGGCACCGGTCTTTGAGACTCGCCAGCCGCGGTCCCTGAGTTCGTCTGTCATTGGCATCGAGAGGTCAGCCGCAACGAGGGGGAGTTCCGGGCCAACAACGTCGTGGCCCCGCGCAGATAGCTGGTCGGCCAGCCAGTCGGCGTTGGCCATTGACGTTTCGTACTGCTGTCTGTAGCCCGCCGGCCACAGCGACTCCATCGCCGCGACAGCCGAGGCCACGCCGGCACCCGACCGCGTGCCTGTCAGCGTAAGCTGGTCCGTCGATTCCAGATACGGCGTTTCGACAGCGAGCTCATCGAGCAGCGTGCGGTCACGAGCGAGTAGTCCGCCGGCAGGAACCGCCGCCTGCCCGACCTTGTGGGGGTCAATGGTCATCGTGTCGATGTCCGCGTGGCCGAAGTGCCAGTCGTGGTCGGTGAACGGGAGGTAGAAGCCGCCCCACGCGGCGTCGACGTGGCAGAGGGCATCGACCGTCTCGGCGAGGTCGGCGATGGCCGGAATCGGGTCGACGTAGCCGTACTCGGTCGAACCAGCGACGCCGACGACACACACCGTGTCCTCGTCGACGAGTTCCGCCATCGCCGCCATGTTGACGCGGTAATCCGCCGCCGGCGCGGTCCGGAGTTCCACGCCAAGCACGTCGGCGGCCTTGGTAAAGGAGAAATGCGCGTGAACGGGCGCAACCACGTTCGGGTCGTCCGTGTCGGCGCGGTTCCGAGCGATGCGTATCGCCTGTAAATTAGCCTCCGTCCCGCCCGAGGCGACGTAGCCCGCGGGGTCCGAGAGCCCGGTGATGTCGCCGAGATACTCGACGGCCTCACGTTCCAGACCGGCGATGGTCTCGTACGTGCCCGGGTCTCCGGGGTTCGTCGCGAGGAAGCGTTCTGCCGCTTCGCGTGCCGATGGATGCGGCACGGTACACATCGACGAGAGGACGCGCTCGAAATCCTGTGGCTCTGCCCGCTGAAGCATCTATCGGGTGTATAGCGGGGGAGTGGTTTAGCCGTTGTGCTCGTGCGTATCGTTGTCTGCTGTTTATTCGCTCCAGTGGCAGAAGACTGGCCAGGACGGGCTAGCTATCCGTACGCAGTCCGTTCACGTGTTCACCGACCGAATTACCAGTTCGATGGCCCGATCTTCTTCGTCGCTTTCGCACGAAAGCCCGTGGGACCGATCAGCGACTCGAAGACGGTCTGGCGCTCAGTGTCGAGCGCGCCGCCGAAGGAGCCGACCCGCATCGTCCGGTACGTCTCGAACCCCTTGTCGTTGGAGTAGAAGTAGACGCTGCCGTGCAGCAGGCCGTGGATGAGTTCGTCCGAGCGCACGTCGCCCGCGGGCCGGTCGAGTTTGACGAAGGCCACGGTCCCCCAGTTGACGACCGCTTCCCGGAGCCCCATGAGGAACGCGATTTCGTGGTTCTGGGGCAGACCGAACTCCGTCGCTCGTTCGAGGTCGGTCAGCGAGTCGATGACGATGAGCGTCTCCGCGGCGTCGCTCACCCGGTCGCTGATGTCGGTAAGCAACTTTTCGAACGTCTCTTCGGGGGCCTCTCGCTCCGGTGGCTCCGCGTCGGGCTGTTCGATTTCGGTGTCGCTCCGTCGAGCATCGAACAGCGGCTCGGGGACGGGCAACAGCTCCATGAATCGCTGGGAGAAATCCGCGACGGTCATATGCTCCGTGAGTGCCTCGAACTGGTAGCCGTCGAGGACGGCGTCGAGTTCGCTGTAGACGTGCTCGCGGTCGTGCGAGAGCGTGATATAGGTCACCGAATCCGGAATTGCCTCGCTACGCCGGGCGATGCTGTTTGGGACCATCTCGGGGCGGTGTTTCGCAAGCATCAGCGTGGCGAGGCTGGTGTAGGTGAAGGCGTCGCCCCCCGCGTCGGAGGCCCCGGCCAGCAGGACTGTGCTCCCGGTTGGAATCCCCCGAACCTGTCCGTCCAGCCCGGGGATGCCGAAGGGGATGTACGACACACCGGAGCTGATACTCTTGGCTTCCGGTGTCGATTCGGGTGCCATACCGCAACGAGGCGAACAGCGCAAAAAAGCCTGCTGGCTACGTCAATCGGCCGCGGTCTCAGCGGACCGATTCCAGCAGCAGCCGCTGTTCGACGCGCTTGACCTCGTGTTGCACGTCACGCACGGCGTCGATGTTCGGCGAGATGGAGGTGACTCCTTCGTCGACGAGGAAGTCCACCATCTGTGGCTTCGAGGCGGCCTGCCCGCAGATACTCGTGGCGACGTCGTGCTCGCGGCAGGTCCCGATGACCTGGCGCATGAGTTCGAGAACGGCCGGGTGGAGTTCGTCGAAGCGGTCGGCGACGTTCCCGTTGTTGCGGTCGACGGCCAGCGTGTACTGGGTGAGGTCGTTCGTCCCGAAGGAGACGAAGTCGATGCCGGCTTCGCAGATGCCCTCGATGGACAGCGCGCTCGCCGGCGTCTCGACCATGACACCCCAGTCGCGCTTCTCGGGGTCGATGCCGACCTCCTGCATCAGCGCCTTCGCCCGCAGGATGTCCTCGGCGTCGGTGACAAGCGGGAGCATCAGCTCGACGTTGTCATAGCCCAGGTCGTACAGGCGCTCGAACGCGCGGAGTTCGAGCTTGAACTCGCCGGGGCGGTCGAGCGACCGCCGGATGCCACGGTAGCCCAGCATCGGGTTGTGCTCGCTGGGCTCGTCTTCGCCACCCTGCAGCTGGCGGAACTCGTCGGAGGGAGCATCGAGTGTGCGGACGCGGACCGGGCGCGGGTAGAACGCCTCGGCCACCGAGCGGACGCCCTCGACAATTTCGTCGACGTACGCGCGCTCGCCGTGGTCTTCGACATAGCGCGAGGGCGTCTTGTCCGTCGAGAGAATCATGTGCTCGATGCGCAGCAGGCCGACGCCGTCGGCCCCCGTTGCGGCGGCCCGCTCGGCGGCTTCCGGGATGGAGACGTTGACCTTGACCTCCGTTCCGGTCATCGGCTTCACCGCCGAGTGTGTCTCGACTGGCCCGGCGTCCTTGTCTTCCTCAGTCGTCTCGGGGACATTGGCCCCTTTCTCGACTGTGCCCTTGTCGCCGTCCAACGTTATCGTCTCACCGTCCCGGAGCTTCTGTGTCGCGTCCTCGGCTCCGACAACAGCCGGGACGCCGAGTTCCCGGGAGACGATGGCGGCGTGACTGGTCATCCCACCCTCGTCGGTGATGATGCCGTTTGCGCGTTTCATCGCTGGTACCATATCCGGGGTGGTCATTTCGGCGACGATGATGTCGCCGTCCTCGACCTTATCGAGATTGTCGAGTTTGTCGACGATGCGGACGACGCCGGTGACCCGGCCCGGTGCGGAGCCGATTCCGGAGAGCCGAACCGCCTCGGACTGGCTCTCCATCGCCCCGCCGTCGGCGACACCCGATTTGGCTCCCGGCGGCTGACTCTCGGCTTCGTTGGCCGAGCCGGCGCTTCCTTCGGGGTCGTCGATAGTCGTAATCGGGCGGGACTGGAGCAGATACACCTCGTCCTCGTAGACCGCCCACTCCACGTCCTGTGGCGTGTCGTAGTGCTCCTCGACGCGTTCGCCGACCTCCAGAAGTCGGTGAATCTCCTCGTCGGAGAGGACACGCTCGTTGCGCTTCTCCTCGGGGACGGAGCGTTCGATGGTCTCTCCGTCTTCACCCCGAACGCACATCACCTTCTTGTCGGCGACGGTCACCTCGTCGATGGTCTCCGTCTCGCGGTCGATAATGTAGTTATCGGGCGAGACTGCGCCGGAGACGACCGCTTCACCCAGCCCCCACGCGGCCTCGATGATGGCTGTCGGGCCACCGGTCGAGGGATGGCTGGTGAACATGACGCCGGATTTCTCCGCGTCGACCATCTGCTGGACGACGACAGCGATATCCACGGCGTCATGCGCGAAGTCGTTCTCGTTGCGGTAGTAGATAGCCCGCTGGGTGAACAGTGACGCCCAGCACTCCTTGACCCGCTGCAGGAGGTCCGTACGCGAGACGTTCAGGTACGTGTCCTGTTGGCCGGCGAAGGAGGCGTCCGGGAGGTCCTCGGCGGTCGCTGAGGACCGCACCGCAACGTCCTCGTCGCCCATCTCGTCGTAGGCGGCCAGCAGGTCCTCGCGGACTGACGGCGGGGTGTCCGTTTCCAGGATCAACTCCTGGGCGCGTTCGGCCGCCTCGGCCAGCGCCTGCGAGTCATCGCTGTCGACATCGACGGCCTCGAACAGCGGCTCGTCGATTCCAGTTGCTTCGATGAACGACCGATACGTGTCGGCGGTAACGACGAACGCCGACGGAACGGGCAGGCCCGCTCCGGTCAGTTCTCCGAGAGACGCCGCCTTGCCGCCGACCCGCGCCAGGTCGTCGGCACCGATTTCGTCGAGCCACAGTGTTGGCATGGACTCATTCGTACCATCTTCAACGACAATTAAGGAAGTTCCGGTTGCCATCAGTGAAAAACCGCTCTTCACTCGATTTCGAGTGAATTAGGCAGTCACGCCGCCGGTGCTGTTGTGCGGTCACGCCTCGATGATGTCGTCGTCGTCGACAGCAGGGACGGTCACTGTACCGTCCAGTGCAGTGACGGCGCGCCCGCCGACCCACACCTCGGTCCCGTCGGTATCAACTGACACCGTCCCGGGCCGGTCGCGGAAGTGCCCACCCTCGGCGATGATCTGTTCGATAGTGTCATCGAGCGCCCCGTAGCGACGAACGAACGCCGCGCAGGCCCCCGACGCCGTTGCTGTTACCGGCTCTTCTGCCCGACTCCCCACTCGGAAGGCTCGGCCGTGGAACGTCGACCGGCGCGTCGCGTCGGCACCGACGGTATCGAACGTGAACGGATATACGCCGGCCGCGTCCACGCGGTCACAGAGCGAGTCGACGGCAGCTACGTCCATGGTCAGCCCGCTCAGATGCTCGAAGTAGTTGACCGGGACCATGAGCCACGACTCGCCCACGCCGGCCGTCACGAGCGGGAGGTCAGCACCTACGTCTTTGAGCGTGGCCGCGTTGAGTCCGAGTGCGTCCGCAACATCGCTGTATGGGATATCTACTTCGGTGATGTCGGCCCGTCCTTGCTCGACCCAGACCATCCCGTTCTGTTTCGTCTCGACAGCGACGTCGCCCCTAGCGGTGGCGACCGTCCACTCGCTGTCGTCGATTTCACCACGCTCGTAGAGCGCCGCATGAGCCGCGACCGCGGCCGTCTCCGCCTGTGCCAGTTCCTTTGTTGGCGAGAAACAGCGAAGCCGGCGGTCGGCGTCTTCTGCCGGCAGGACGAACGCCGTCTCGGTGGCCCCCAGTTCGCTGGCGACAGCCTGCATCTGGTCGTCGGTCAGTCCGTCGGCTTCGGGCACGACGCCGGTCGGTGTGCCCGTCGTCGGCTCTGCGGCGAACGCGTCGACAAGCAACGCCTGTCGGGTATCCATGGCACGGAGTTGTGCTGACCCGCAGATAATCTTTTCCGGAGTCGTCGGTGGTGCCCGACGACGAGCTCCGATGAGATACGTGACGTTGACCGGGACACGCCCCTGACGGACGACTTTAGTACAGGGAGGTATCACTGGAACGTATGAGTGAGGACGTCGACCTCCCTGAAAGCCACCCCCGCTACGAGTCGCTTCTGACCCGCCACCGTATCGAAGCGGGCGTCGACCGCGGTATCACCTCCCGGCAGGGCCTCATCGCCCAGGGCCGCGGTGAGGCCTTCGACTACCTGCTGGGTGAGCGTACTATCGACAGCGCCGACGACGCCGAGCGCGCCGCTGCGGCACACCTTCTGTCCGCCGACCACGCCGTTGTCTCGGTCAACGGCAACGCTGCAGCCCTCGTCCCCGGCGAACTCGTCGAACTCGCCGAGGTGACCGGCGCAGACCTCGAAGTGAACCTGTTCAACCGGACCGAGGAGCGCATCGAGGCCATCGCCGACTACCTCCGCGAACACGGCGCGACAGACGTGAAGGGGCTCACCGCCGACGGGCGCATTCCCGGCCTCGACCACGAGCGCGCGAAGGTCGACGCCGACGGCATCGGCGCAGCGGACGTGGTGCTGGTGCCGCTGGAGGACGGTGACCGCGCCGAGGCGCTCGGCGAGATGGGCAAGACGGAACTCGTCATCGACCTCAACCCTCGAAGCCGCTCGGCTGAGGTGGCAACAGTGCCCATCATCGACAACATCATTCGCGCGATACCGAACATTACCGAGCACGCCCGCGACCTCCGTGGCGACCCGGACGCCCAGCAGGATGCCATCGACACGTTCGACGCCGACAGCGCCCTTACCGACGCTGAGCGGACGATTCGGGAGGGCGACCTCGAATGAGCCTGCCGCCGTACATCTACGCCGACCGCCGGGTACCCGACGAGGAAACCGTCAGAGAAACCCTTGACCAGCGGACGATGACGGCCTTCGGCGACACCGAGCAACTGGAACGCCTCCATCGGGTGTTCTATCCGGTGTTCAAGATCGACTACGAGTACGAGACCGGGAAGGGGAAGCTGCTCGGGACGACGACGAAGTCTGAGACAGCGTTTCTCGACGGACTCTGGGCGGACAACGACCGGGCCGTCTCGCAGTACGTCGACGACACCGACGCGGTGGTCCGCCGAGCGACCAGCGACTACGATTTCGGCCGCAGCGACCCGGTGCTTGGCCGCTCTGTCCTGCTGCAGTTTCAGGTCACTGACGACGACGCCCGGTCGCTACTGCCCCAGCGCGTTGCGGAGTACCGCGACCAGCAACAGGACGCCGCCTCTGGCACGGCCAACGTATTCCTCCGGAAACTGCGTGAGTCCTACGGCCTGCCCGGAGATTTCGACCCCGACGGGTTCGACGGCGTGACCGGTGTCGACCGCCTGTATCTCCCCTTCTGGCTCGCCGAGTACCACTCGCCCGACAGCACGGACGTCAAGCTCGTCACGTTCCGGGACCCAGACGCCTCGACCGAGGAGCTACAGCGCCACGGCTGGCTCGCGGAGTTTTTGAGTGCCGAACCCCGCCGGCTGGCCGAGTACGGCTACGAGGTCAACCCGGACCGCCTCGAACGGAACATCCGGGAGCGGATCGACCAGTCCGACGAATCCGGCACGGCCGGGATGGGCGGCGATTCTGGCTCCGACAGCACCGACGGCGCGCCCTCGATAAACCGCGAGCGGCCCTCGGACGACGGGACGGTGGTCCAGCCCGACGGCGTCGACATGGAAGCCGACGGTCTGGTCGACCCGGACCCGTCCCGGAGCTTCGCCGACGTGGGCGGGATGTCCGAGCTACTGGAGACGCTCAACCACAAGGTCGTCCGGCCGCTACAGGACCCGAGCGCTTTTGAGGAATACGGCATCGGCGTCGTTAACGGCGTCCTGCTGCACGGCCCGCCCGGCTGTGGGAAGACACACGTCGCGGGAGCGCTCGCGGGCGAGGTCGACCACGCCTTCATCGAGGTCACGCCCGCCGACGTGACGAGCAAGTATATGGGGGAACCCGCCCAGAAAGTCGAGGAACTGTTCCAGATCGCCCGCGCGAACGCGCCGTGTATCCTCTTTATCGACGAAATCGACGGCATCGCCGGCGCACGCGACGGTGACAGCAACATGAACAGCAGCGAGCAGCAGTTGGTCAATCAGTTGCTCACCGAACTCGAAGGCATCGCAGACGAGGACGTGGTGGTGCTGGGCGCGACGAACCTCGTCGAGGACGTGGACGACGCCATCCGCCGCTCTGGCCGGTTCGACGAGCGGGTGGAGGTCCCGCCACCGGACCCCCAAGCTCGCAAGCAGATTCTGGAGATTCACCTCGCCGGCCGACCCACTGCGGACGACATCAACCTTGACCCCGTCGTCGAGGAGACGGCCGGCTTCGCGGCCAGCGACATCGAACTTCTCGCCGAGGACGCCGCCCGAAAGGCGTTGCGGGCGGATGCCCCGATCGGGACGGACCATCTGCTGCAGGCTGCCACAGAGACCGACACCAGCATCCCGGACTGGGTGGACCCCGAGATGGTCGCCGAGAATGGCGTCGTCCAGCCCGACAGCGTCGACCTGCAGGCCAGTTCGCTGGTCGAGACTGACCCGGGACGCGACTTCGCCGACGTGGGCGGGATGGGCGAACTGAAGGACCGACTCGAAGACACGGTCCTCGACCCACTGGAGAACGCCGACGCCTACGCCGAGTACGGTATCGACGTGCTCTCCGGGCTGTTGCTGTATGGCCCGCCCGGCTGTGGGAAGACCCATCTCGCCGGCGCGCTCGCGGGTGAACTCGGGCATAGCTTCGTCGAAATCAGCCCCGCGGACGTGACGAGCAAGTGGATGGGCGAGCCGGCCCGCAACGTCGCCGAGGTGTTCGAGGTGGCCCGCGCGAACGCCCCCTGCGTGCTGTTCATCGACGAGATCGACGGTATCGCCGGCTCTCGGCGCGGCTCGATGAACACAAGCGAGCAACAGTTGGTCAATCAGCTGCTCACCGAACTCGAAGGCGCGGCGGCCGACGACATCGTCGTAGTTGCGGCGACGAACTTCGTCGAGGACATCGACACGGCGCTACGGCGCTCGGGCCGCTTCGACGAGCGCGTGGAGGTCCCGCCGCCGGATGCCAAGGCTCGCAGGCAGATACTAGAGATCCACCTGCAGGACCGGCCCGTCGCCGGCGACATCGACTGGGACGCCATCGTCGAGCCGACGGCTGGCTACGCCGCCAGCGACCTCGAACTCGTCGCCGAGGACGCGGCTCGCCACGCCTTGCGAGACGGCTCGGAAATCACGCAGGAGCACCTCGAAATCGCCGTCTGGGAGACCCATTCGAGCATTGCCGACTGGGACGACCGCGACCGCTATCAGGGGGCTGAGGGCACCGCGGACCTGGGGCTCGGGCCCTGAGGACGGCTCACTCTAGCTCCTCGTTGAGGGCCACAGCAACCCGCTCGGTGAAGGCCGGTGACTCGACAAGCGCGCCCGCGGCCTCTATGTCCTCGTGGACCGGGCGGTCAGCCGTCAGCTTTGGGACCACCGCGCGGACAGCGTCGTAGGCCTCGGCCGACCCGACGCCCAGTTCGAGGTCGTTGTCGACGAAGTCGGCGGCCTGCGCCCCACAGCACAGCTCGACGCCGAGAATCGCGGCGGCGTTTCGCGCCGTTTTCCGGGCCAGATAGGCCGACTGCGCGCTCATGCTGACGTGGTCCTCCTGATTGCCGCTGACAGGGGTGTTGTCCATCGAGGGCCGGCCGAAGGACCGACATTCGTTCAACAGCGCCGCAGCGGTATACTGGGCAATCATGTAGCCCGAGCGGACGCCGCTTCGCTCGGTGAGAAACGGTGGGAGGTGTGGCTCCTGCAGAGTGGGGTTGAGCATCCGGTCGGTCCGGCGCTCCGAGATGGCTGCGAGTTCGGTGAGCGCGTTCGTCAGATAGTCGAGACGCATAGCGAGTACCGCGCCGTGAAAGTTCCCACCGGACAGCACGCCCGCGCTATCGGAGCCGGAGGCCCGGTCGTCGACGCTCACAACGCCTGCCCCGCGGCCCGCCTCTCGTCGGTCGCTCCCGCTCGCTTGGTTCGAGGACTCACTACGCTCGGCCTCGCGGGGGAACACCAGCGGATTGTCGGTCGCGCTGTTGAGTTCCACCTCGACGGCCTCCCGGAGGTGGGCGACGGCGTCACGGACTGCGCCGTGGACCTGCGGCAGGCAGCGCATCGCATAGGCGTCTTGCACGCGGTCGCAGTTGCGGTGGGACTCGACCACATCGGAGTCGGCCGTCAGCCGCCGGATGTTTCGCGCGCTCGCGGCCTGGCCGGCGTGGGGCCGGACGGCGGCGATGGCTTCGTGGGATGGTACTGTTGAGGAGAGGGTCACCTCCGTCGTGAGCGCGCCAGCGATGTCGGCGGCAGTGACCAGTCGCTCAGCGTCGTCGAGCAGGAGCGCGGCGACGCCGACGGTCAGTTGCGTCCCGTTGATGAGCGCCAACCCCTCCTTGGCCCGGAGCGTCACCGGTTCGAGGCCGACTGCGTCGAGCGCCTCGTCGCCGGGGAGTCGGTCCCCTTCGACCTCGGCTTCCCCCTCCCCGATGAGCACCAGCGACATATGTGCGAGCGGGGCGAGGTCACCGCTCGCACCGAGGCTGCCCCGCGACGGGACGACCGGGTGGACGCCCGAATCGAGCATCGCTACCAGCAAATCGACGACGGACTCACGGATGCCTGAATACCCCTTCGCCAGCGTGTTCGCCCGTGTGACCATCATCGCCCGGACTTCCTCGGTCGTCAACTCCCGTCCGACCGCGGCGGCGTGGCTCCGGAGGAGGTTCCGCTGGAGGGCATCGAGGTCCTCGCGCGGGATGCGCTCGTCGACGAGGTCGCCGAAACCGGTGGTGACGCCGTACACCGCCTCGCCGCTGTCCAGCACGCTCTCGACGCGCTCGCGGGACTCGCGGATTCGCTCGCGGGCGGTGTCGGCAACGGTGACGGTCGCGCCGTTCCGGGCGACGGCGACCACGTCAGCGGGTGTGAGAGATTCGCCGTTGAGGACGACTTCGGCGGTCATGGTTGCACCTCCCGGTCGTATGACTCATGCGTTGGGGTGCTGACGACCGAGCCGTCTTTCAGGATGGCGTCGACGACGTTGGTCCCGTACTGGTAGGGAATGTGGACGTGACTCGGCGCGGCAAGGACTACGGCGTCTCCGGGCGCGCCCTCCCGGAGCGTCCCCAGTCCGTCGGTCCTGTCCAGCGCAAGCGCGGCGTGTTTCGTTCCAGCGATTAGCGCTTCGGCCGGCGTCAGTCCCATCTCGACGCAGGCCAGCGACAGCGCAAAGCCCATGCTGTGGCTGTGGCAGTTCGGATTGAAATCCGTCGCTACCGCGACGGGCGCACCCCGGTCGCGGAACGCCGTCGCGTCCGCGTACGCTGCGCCGAGACCGAACGCCGTTCCGGGGAGCAACACCGGCGTTACGGCAGCGTCGACAAGCGCGTCAATGTCTTCGCCGGTCGCGTGCAGGAGGTGGTCGGCACTGGCCGCGCCCACGTCCGCCGCCAGCTGTGTCCCGCCGATGTGGGCCAGTTCTTCGGCGTGGACCTTCGGCGTCAGCCCAGCGGCTGCGCCTGCTTCGAGGACCCGTCGGGACTGCGCGACCGAGAAGACGCCCTCCTCACAGAACACGTCGCAGAACTCGGCGATGCCCTGTGACTCGACCGCTGGAACCTGCTCGTCGACGACCGCCGCGGTGTAGTCGTCGGTGTCCCACCCCTCGGGGACCGCGTGTGCGCCCATGAATGTCGGGACCACGTCGACGGGATGGACCGCGTCAGCGCTGTCGATAACTCGGAGCATCTGTAGCTCTGTCTCCGTGTCGAGCCCGTAGCCGGACTTCACCTCGACTGTCGTCGTCCCGTGAGCGAGCATGGTGTCGAGATGGGCCAGCAGGTTCGACAGCAGCGTTTCCTCGTCGGCGTCCCTGACCGCCCGGACCGTTCGGAGGATGCCGCCGCCTTCGGCGAGGATGTCCTGATAGGACTTCCCGCGCAGTTTGGCGGCGAACTCGTCCGAGCGGTCGCCGGCGAACAGCGCGTGGGTGTGGGGGTCGACGAAGCCCGGAATGACGGCCTGACCGTCGGCGTCGACAGCGTGGTTGGCGCTCTCCGGCGGGTATTCGGCAGTCACCTCAGTGGTCGGACCGACAGCGGCGACCGTGCCGTCCACGATGGCGACTGCGCCGTCCTCATAGGTTTCTAGGCGGCGGCCGTCCGTCGCCGGGCCTGCGACGAGTTCATCCGCGCCGTAGACCACCGCATCGAGGGTTGTCATCGGCTCCCTCCTAAGCCGCTGAGGAAGTGTGCGACGGCGCGGGCCCCGGCGCGGGCGGTCCGGTCCCCGGCGTCCAGTGGCGGCGCGCACTCGACCACCTCGAAGCCGGCGATACGGTCGTCGGACGCCACGCGGCCCAGCATCCGGAACAGTTCCCGCGTCGAGAGGCCGCCCGGCGTCGGCGCGCTCACGCCCGGCGCGGCTGCGGCGTCGAGCACGTCGAGGTCCAGACTGACATAGACGGCGTCCACGTCGCCGAGCGCGGCGAGCGCGTCGTCCACCGCGTCGGCGGGGTCACCGGCCACCGACGCCGGCGGCAGGACTGTCCCGCCCTGCTCGGCGAGGTAGTCGTGGTACGCTGTCGAGGTTTCGAAGTGGCGCGCGCCGACAACGGCCAGTGCGTCGAGGCCTGCATCGTGGAGCTGTCGGTACGGCGTCCCGCTCGTCGGCTCGTCCCGAACGGCGCGGCAATCGAGGTGGGCGTCGAAGCTGACTGCGCCGACCGTTTCGTGAGCCAACAGTGGCGCGGCGTTCGGGAACGTCAGCGAGTTATCGCCACCGAGAAACACCGGTACTGCGCTCGTTGCATGGACCCGCGCTGTTACCGAACGGACGGCACGCTGAACCTGCTCGACACCCCCGGCCGGAATCTCGATGTCGCCGAGGTCGGCGACCGAGCGGACCGGTCCGCGTTCGATGTGATGCGTCTTCGTTCCGCCGAGTTCGCGTCGGAGAGCCGCCGGGCCGGCACGCGCGCCCGGCCGTCCGATGACGGCCCCGTCGTACGGCTCGCCCACCAGCACCACGTCGTACTCGGCAGCGGTCGCGAGCGTGGCCGTCTCGACGATGTCACCGAACTGCTCGTCGTTCGGGTCGTCGGACGGCCCGGTCCACGGCGACGGGTCTGTCAGGTCGGTCATTGGTTGCGGTTGCGGTCACGCATCGGGACCGCGACATCGTTCTCGTCGGCCATCTCCTGTGCGATTTCGTAACCGGCGTCGGCGTGGCGAATGACGCCCATCCCGGGGTCGGTCGTGAACACGCGTCGGGCCTTCTCAGCCGCGAGGTCCGACCCGTCGAGGACGACGTGGTTGTTCGTGTGGAGAGAGTTGCCGATGCCGACGCCGCCGCCGTCATGGACGCTGACGATATCCGCGCCAGCCGCACAGTTCAGCAGGGCGTTCAGAATCGGCCAGTCGGCGACGGCGTCAGTCCCGTCTTTCATCGCCTCCGTTTCGCGGTGTGGCGAGGCGACGCTCCCGGCGTCTAGGTGGTCTCGCGTGACGACGACCGGCGCGGAAATCTCTCCGTCGGCGATAAGCTCGTTTATACGGAGCGCGAGGCGAGTGCGCTCGGTCAGCCCATCCTCGGTCGCGTACCCCAGCCAGCACACTCGCGAGGGCAGGCCCTGGAAAGACACCTGCTCTTGGGCGAGGTCTATCCAGCGATGGAGGTCGTCTTTCTCCGGGAACAGCTCCTTGACCGCGTCGTCTGTCCGGTGGATGTCCGCGGGGTCGCCCGAGAGCGCGGCCCAGCGGAACGGTCCTTTGCCCTCACAGAACAGCGGGCGGATGTACGCGGGAACGAACCCCGGGAAGTCGAATG
Organism: Haloarcula marismortui ATCC 43049; assembly: GCF_000011085.1. NCBI lineage: Archaea > Methanobacteriati > Methanobacteriota > Halobacteria > Halobacteriales > Haloarculaceae > Haloarcula > Haloarcula marismortui. The sequence goes on along the minus strand of NC_006396.1, from coordinate 1,588,647 downwards.
CTGTGTCGAGGTCGCGCTGGTCCTCGACCTGCCCCCGGATGTTGTTGCCGTACTCGAAGGCGATAGCACCCCTCTCCTGCAGTTCGAGAATGCCTTCGACGTGGCGCTTCATCGTATCAAGACTCTCTGCGACGTACGTCTCGGGGTCGCGTTCGCGGAGCCGGTCGGCTTCCTCGACGGTGTAGCCAGCGGGGTAGTACCCTTCGAGTTCGTCGTGCGCACTCGTCTGGTCGGTCACTACATCGGGAACGAACCCCATCTCAAGCATCTCTGCAAGCATATCCGCGGCGTTCATGTGGACGCCGACGCCGTAGGGCTCACCATTCGCCGCGGCCTCCTGTGCCCGCTCGATAGCCGCTGCGAGGTCGTCGGCCTTCTCCTGACAGTACCCCGTTTCGATACGGCGGTCGATGCGCTCCTCGTCGACTTCGGCCGCGATGCAGACGCCGTGGTTCATGGTCACCGCGAGCGGTTGCGCACCGCCCATTCCCCCGAGGCCGCCGGTGACGACAATCTTCCCACGGAGGCCGTCGTTGTCGGGGTAGTGTTTCCGGGCAAGCGCGGCCAGTGTCTCGTAGGTCCCCTGGATGATGCCCTGTGTGCCGATGTAGGCCCACGAGCCGGCAGTCATCTGGCCGTACATAATCTTCCCTTTCGCTTCGAGTTCGTGGAAGTGTTCCCAGGTATCCCACTTGCCGACGAGGTTCGAGTTCGCGATGAGGACGCGCGGGGCGTTCTCGTGGGTCTCGAACCGACCGACCGGCTTGCCGCTCTGGACGAGGAGGGTTTCGGTGTCGCCGAGTTCACGGAGTTCGTCGACGATGGTGTCGTAAGCGTCCCACGACCGGGCCGCACGTCCGGTCCCGCCGTACACGACCAACTCTTCCGGCTTTTCGGCGACTTCGGGGTCGAGGTTGTTGTTCAACATTCGGAGCGCGGCCTCCTGTCGCCACCCTTCACATTCGATGTCGGTGCCGGTGGGCGCACCCTGGTATTCGCGCCACTGTTCCGAGGGCGTCCCGACGTCGTGGTCGGTGTCTGGGGCAGACTGCTGTGCCATACCCTCCTGTTCGCCCCCCGGCGTGATAGCGGAGACTTTCCGTGCGGAACTGTTTTTATATATGCATGTGAATTGGTTGCTATGTACGAGGCGGTGTTCCGGGTGGCCGGTGACGGGGCCTATGAGGCGGCGACCGACGGAACCGGCACGCGCATCGAACTGTGGTGTACCGACCACAGCGACCTCCTCCACCTCCGCGGTGGGGATGTCGAGCCGGTCGTCGAACAGGTCTGCGGGACTGTCGGCGTCGCCGAGCGCCTCGAAACGAATGACGGGCAGGTTCTGGTCACCGAGGCGTGTCTGAAGGTCCACATAGCGGACACCGTCGAGCGCTATTTGGCCGACGAGGGGTGTCTGCTCGTGCCGCCACTTCGGTACGCGGAGGGGCACAAACTCGTTCGGGCGCTGGGGCTCAGTTCCGACGCGCTGTCGGCAGTGTACCGGTCGTTAGCGTCGGATTTCGACGTCACTGTCGAGTCGAAACGCGAGGTTGGGTCAGTGACGCCCGACGCGCCGCTGGTGACTGTTGGAGACGTGGTACCGTCTCTCTCGCCACGCCAGCGCGAGGTGTTCCTGACAGCGCACGAGGAAGGGTACTACGAACTGCCGCGCGGGACGACGACGGCGGCTATCGCGGACCGCGTTGGTGTCCAGCGCCGAACCGCGGAGGACCACCTGCGGCGCGCCGAAAAGAAACTGGCTGACGCGCTGGTAGCGTACCTGTAGCTGCGGTGGTCGTGACTGGTACGCTGCCCTAACAGCACCCAGTTCGGGGCTGGTGTCGATGCCCGCAGTCCGGACACGTCGCACTGAACGCCGTCGCATCGTACTCGAACCCGGTGTCACACTGCTGGCAGACGAGTAGCTGTGCCATAGCGAGGACACAGGACTGTGCCCATATGAGTGTCCCGCCGCCGCTGGCGGGGTGTACTTCCGTGTCCGGGCTAAGGGCCGGGTATGGACCTCGACCGCTTTACCGACGACACACCGGCCGACGACGCACCCGGTGGGGCCCGGGTCTGTGTCGTCGCCGCACAGACGGAGACGTTTGAACGCTGTCGACAGGGCTTCTATCCGTCGCCGGAGTCGTATGACCGAACGACAGAACCGTTCGACTACATGGCGTTCTACCGGACTGCGCCGGTGTCGGCAGTCACGCACTACGCCCCGGTGACCGCCCGAACGGACCAGACCCGTGGCGGTCCGGGGCCGATGGACGCGGATGACTGGGCGGCCCTCATTGACCCGTTCTCGGAGACAGACAACGTCGTGGTGTTCGAACTGGACGACCTCGTGCCGCTCGAAGCTCCTGTCGAAAACGACCAGCACGGCCTCCGAGGCGCGTGGTACTGCACTATCGACGACCTTCGGACCGCCGATACGCTCTCGGCACTGGCCGCGACCGCGACTACCTGAACGGGGGCCGATAGCCCACGCAGCGTCCCGGTATCGGTGCCGAGGGTTCAAACGGGAAGCGCCCGTACAGATGACGAATGCCGATCTACCCCTCGGTCCGAGATCACGGCGTCTCGCTGTGCGAGCGGGCCGGCTACGATGTGGCGGTACATGACGACAGCGGCGGACCGTCTGCGCTCGCGACGCCGAACGACGACGCGGTCGGCCTCGTAGATGCGACAGACCCGCGGCCAGTCGCTGTCGAACCGCTGACCGAAGCCAACGTCGGCCCCGATGGACTCATCCCCCGGTTTGTCAACGCGGTTCGAGAGGGCCGGGACTGCCTGTTCGTGGTCCCGTCGACGGAGGCGATGGGAACGACACTGACCCAGATGGTCGCCACCGTTCTGGGTGAGCCCCCCTGTCTGGCCGCCGACGGCCCCGACGGGCGACAGTTCTACAACGGCCCCGACCGCGTCCCGCTCTCTGATGGTACATACGCCTGTGCGCGAGCACCGGCAAGTGACCTCCAGTGGCGCGAGGTCAGAGTCGACCAGGGCCGACCCAGACTCGAACTCGGTGTCGGGACGGAGGTGGTCGCCGTTCTCGAACACGTCGACTCGCTCGCCGATGCCGGCCGCCACGCCTTCCAGCACGCCTATCGCCGAGCGGATAACGGGCAGTTCGAGGTGACAGCCGGCGGCGACGTAATCGAACGGTTCCCCGGCCCGACAGCCATGCGGCGCGGCGGCTACCCACCCGTGCCGATGCCGCTGGTCCCTGAGCACCTGTTTCCCGAAGACGCGGACCACTCGCGGTGGGCTGTCTGCCAACCCGATGGCGGCACGGACGTACTGACCGCCGATGGACTGAGCGCCTGGGGCTGACGGCCGTCATTTCTCCGTGATACTGTGCGAGCAGCGACTGGTCTCTGCATCAGAACGACTATGTACCACCAAGAGATATTACTAGGTGGTATGAGCGATTCCGATTCATTCGAACAGTTCAGTGATGTCGGCGAAGCAGAGGTCACACGCGCAATCGGACAGGAATGGACCGAGGAGTTCATGGACTTCTCGGACTCCGATGTCATCATCGTCGGCGGTGGCCCATCGGGGCTGATGGCTGCGAAGGAACTCGCCGAGCGCGGTGTGCAGGTGATGGTCGTCGAGAAGAACAACTACCTCGGCGGCGGCTTCTGGCTTGGTGGCTTCCTGATGAACAAGGTTACCGTCCGCGACCCAGCACAGCAGGTGCTGGACGAACTTGAAGTCGACCACAAGCGGTCCAAAGACAGCGAGGGCCTCTACGTCGCTAACGGGCCGGAGGCCTGTTCCGGGCTCATCAAGGCTGCCTGCGACGCCGGCGCGAAGATGCAGAACATGACCGAGTTCACGGACATCGTCATCCGCGAGGACCACCGCGTCGGCGGCATCGTCATGAACTGGACGCCGGTCCATGCGCTACCCCGCGAAATCACCTGCGTCGACCCGATTGCCGTCGAGGCCGACCTCGTCATCGACGCGACGGGCCACGACGCGATGGCGGTCAAGAAACTCGACGAGCGCGGCGTTCTCAATGCGCCGGGCCTCGAAGACGAAGCCAGCGGCATGGACCAGACCGACGACGACACCTACGGCGCGCCCGGCCACGACTCGCCCGGCCACGACTCCATGTGGGTCGGCGAGAGCGAGGACGCTGTCGTCGAACACACCGGTCTCGCCCACGACGGCCTCGTCGTCACCGGCATGGCGACGGCGACCACCTACGGCCTCCCGCGCATGGGCCCGACGTTCGGTGCCATGCTCGTCTCCGGCAAGCGCGCCGCGCAGGTCGCGCTGGATGAACTCGAGGTCGACGCCGAGCCGGTCGACGTCACGAGTCGCGACGCAACCCCCGCTGACGACTGAACTCCTCCCTACATCCCTCTGGTTTTAGTCGACCGCTTTTTACCGCTTTAGCTGCTCATTCAGGCTAGAATATCGCGCTAATACAAACAATTATACAAGAGTATGGTGGATATGTTAGTGATTGCCAACCAATGTCCGAAGAGATGCAGCGGAGCGACAACCACAGGTCCGACGAGTCAGTTGGCGGTGAAATTGCGGTCCACCTCTGGAGTCGGCGGCCGGTCTGTGGCCCCCGAACAACAGCCATTGACCGGTTCACTGAACTCGCCGCAACGGGCGTTATCGATGACTTTGATATCCAGACGTGGCCCGAGGAAATTCCCGTGTCCCAGCGAAGCGAGCACGGCGAGGTGCTGGCGACTGTCGACCGGTACGAACAGTGGGCAACGGAGCGCGGGCTGAGTCTCCGACCGCCGTTCGAGACGCGGACCTCGTCGCTACTCGTCGGCGGCAGTACGGAGGTGCTGCGACTCCCGATGATAGCCGTCGCCGTCTACGCGGACGACGACTTGGTCGGGGTGTACCCGTGTACAGACGGCACCACGACGTGGTCCGTCACCGATTGTATCGACGCACTCACGACGGAACCGGCTGGGCTTCCCCACCAGTCCGAGTCCTGACACACCCCTTCGGAAAACACACTCTGTCGCCGATGGCAGCCGATATCGCACTGCTTTGCCGATACCGTCCCTGATTCTGGGGCGCCAGATTGACCCGTCTGTTTTGGTTCTCTACTCCGGCGACCTCTCAACAGGGAAGAGTCCCTGAGACACAAATTGTATTACCTGCCGATACCACTGACGAATACAATGGAGTCCGTGACGCTGTACCGCGCTCCGACAGCGGTCGCCGACACCGACGCCATCGCCGACTGGCTTGACGCGCGGATTGAGGCTACCGTCTCCGTCCGGGACCGGTTTCTCTCGCTGCACGGCGACTCGGAACTGGCGGAGTCGTTCGCCGAAGCGCGGGTACTCTCGCCGTACGACCGCGAGACCGGGAACACGATGCTGGGTATCGTCCGGTACGAGGAACGAGCGCTGGAGTCGCCCGAGCGGGCCGGCGGCGTCATCTACGACGGGCTGGCGGTCCAGCAGGCGCTCCACGAGCGAATCCCCGAATCCGAGCGGTCGCTGGACCACCTTCACGTCCCACTGCTGGACCGCGTCGTCGGGACCTGGGGCGACCACGACGGTCGCTGGCACAAGCGCGTGAACGTCCTCGGCCAGCCCGCTATCGTCTCGGTCCCGGGGCTGTACGAAGCGCCTGCAAAGCCCGAACAGTACTACAAGGAACAGCAGAAACACGCCCTGCTCGGCGGCGGCGCACCGCCCCGGGAAGTGCTAGAAAACGAGGTCGAAGGCGAGTTTCTCGTTGAGGACGACCCGCGGACGACCGAGGCTATCAAGGGGTATGTCCTGCAGGCCTACCACTACCTCGACACCGGCGAGGTGTTCTGCGACGAGGACACCTGTAGGCTCCACAATCCGCACCGCCAGCCCGGCGTGGTCGCCGCGCAGCTACGAGCGCCCGAATTCTGTCCTGAGCACGCCGAACGGTATTGCCCATAGCAGCCCGACGCACCACTCCCGTTACCGCACAGTTCCACTCAGCAGGCCGACGAACCCGCCGGCCATCGTCTCGTAGCGCCGCGCGACCGTCCGCTCGGTAAGTCGCTCGCGGGCCGCCCGTACCCGCCGCTCGAACGCGCTGGCGTGTGACCGTCTGGACAGGCGCGTTCCCGGCGCGGAGAGGCGGACGAACCCCTCGAACGCGAGGTTCAGCGGTGCGGCGAGGGCGCTGGGGCTCCGCTGGAAGTTCAGCAGGGCGACGCGGCCGCCAGGGCCGACGCTGTCACACCACGCGTCCACCGCCGCCGCAGGGTCCTCGAAGATGCCGGCGACGAACGTCGCCAGAACGGCATCGGCCTCTCGAATCGGCGGACGGGCGGCGTCAGCTTGCACGTAGTGTACGGCTCCGCCGCTTCTGGCGGGCCGTTCGCGTGCACGATCGAGCATCTCCCGTGTCACGTCGATACCGACGACTTGACCCGACGGGCCGACTCGCTCGCGGAGCGCCGGCACATTCGCGCCAGTGCCACAGCCCATCTCGACGACGGTGTTGCCGGGTGCAAGCGCCAGCGAGTCCACCGTTCGGTCGCGCCAGGACGCCACACCGGGCGCATTCGCTACCCAGTCGTACACCCGCGCCCACCGGCCGTAGAATGATTGCGCGTCGGTCACAGGATTTCGCGCGCCGTTTCAGCGACTGCGACGGCGTCGTCCCCGAGCAGGTACACCACCGGCTCGATACCCATCGCGCCGGTGTGATAGAGCACGTCGGCCCCCGGGTCGTCAGCCAGCGCGGCCGCAACGGCCGGCTCGACGCTCTCCTCGGCGTCGAACTCGACCACAGTCCGACCGGCATCTCGAAGTGCGGTCACGACGCCGTCGTCGTAGCGGACGTTCAACACTGCGCGGGCGTCGCTCCCGGCGGCCCGCGCCGCCAGCAACAGCGACGCGACGTGCTCGCTGACGCCGAACTCCGGGTCCGCCGGAATCGTTGCCCGTCCTTTCACGTCGAGAATCCGCCCCGGGACGGCGGCCACGTCCTCGATGCTATCGGCCTCGGGGAGACACTGGACGAGGTTCGACCCGACCGCCGGAATGAGCGTCGCGAACCCACTAGTGTTTTCCAGCACGCTGAGTCCGCGCCGCACCGACGCGAGCGTCCGTTCGGCCGACCGGAGCTGTGAGTCCGGGTCGTGGACAGCGAACTCGTCGTCGTAGTCGCCCAGCTCTGGGACCGCGTCCTCGTGTAACTGCGCGAGGACGCCGCCCTGTTCGAGTTCGCGGATGAACACTTCTGTTTCGACCAGCGCCTGAACGGAACTCATATCGCCGTCGGCCAGCCCGTCAGCCAGTCGCTCGACCAGTTCCTCCAGCCCGCGGTGGGCCAGCAGGTCCTCGTGGCGCGCCACGTCGCCGTGGACGTACTTCGACACCGCGCTCTGGCTGATACCGAGCAAGTCGGCGACCTCGGACTGTGTCAGCCCGCGCTCCCTGAGGGCGTCGGCCAGCAGCGAGCGAAACGTCGGCAGGAAGTCGTCGACGACGATTTCCTCGATGAACCGCATCTATTGGTCGCCTCCAAATTCTCTGTCTCCCTGTATCTTGCTCGCCTGCGGCCCGGACTGACCCTGGTACTTCGAGCCGCGCTCGGCCCCGTACGGGCGGTCAGCAGGTGTCTTGAGTTCCGTGAACGTAAGCTGTGAGATTCGCATTCCGGGTGTGAGTGCAACGGGTGCGGTGCCGAGGTTCGACAGTTCGAGCGTGATCTGCCCCTCGTAACCGGGGTCACACAGGCCGGCCGTCGCGTGTACCACAATCGCCAGGCGGCCCAGCGATGAGCGGCCTTCGACGTGGGCGATGAGGTCGTCGGGGATGGCGACGCGCTCGTGGGTCGTCCCCAGCACGAAGTCGCCGGGGTGGAGGATGAACTCCCCGCCTTCCTCGATGACCGTCTCCTCAACGTAGTCAGAGACTTCGTCCTCAGAGTTCGGATGAATACAGGGGATGTTGGCGTGCTGGAACTCTAGGAACTCATGTCCGAGGCGGAGGTCGACGCTGGCGGGCTGAATCTGGATGTCCGGGTCGTCGAGCGGTTCGACGACGAGGTCACCCTGCTCCAGTCGTCGGAGAATATCCGCATCTGAGAGTATCATGAGAGTGGCGTGTGCGGCCGGAAGCCTAAACTCCCCGATTCTCATGCTGCTGGCTGTAACTGTTTTAAGATATTCGCGGTGGCGCAATTCCTTACAGACAGACAGCCGACAGCGTCAGGCGGCTATCACAGGGAGCGTCGCGGCGATAACAGCGATGGCGACCGCCGCATACCTGCTAATCTCGTGGACGACCCGGAGGCCGCCAGCCCAGACGTACGCCTGCCAGGCTGCGGTTCCGACCTGTATTGCGAGAAAGACAAATCCTGAAAGCCCATTCTGTAGACGCCGAACCTGTTCGAGCAGCAGTTCCGGAGAGGACGCGGAGAGGTCTGTGCTGGCCGCGAAAAAGACGAGCGCAGCACCGCCGGCGACAACGCCGACAACAGACGGGAGCAGTCCCCAGGCGGTGATTTCCGCTGTCTCGCCGAACCGGCCAGATCCACCGGCTAGCTTCGCACCCACGTACAGACCGAGCAGCAATCCGACCCAGACGATGATGAAGCCGATAAACAGCCCTGGAAGGGTCTCAGTCGCATAGTCCCAGATGAGCGAGCCGACTTCGACAGTTCTCGTCGCCGGTTCGTCACAGCCGGAGACGGTTATGCCGCCGACACCGCCGTCTTCGCACATCTGTTCCGGGGGTCGAGCGGGATTGTCTCTCTCAACAGTGCCGGTGAACTGCACGGCGAACAGCCGGAGCGCGAGTCCGAGAACCACTGTGACGACGATGGCGATGCCGAAAGCGAGGCCACTGCCACGGAAGCCGTTTAGCTGGTCGCGCCGTTGCTCGAAGAACGCGCCCGGTCGCAGGAGAAACGTTCGGATGGTGGAGGGCATCTCCGGGGTGTGCTCGGCCACGGCGTATGTACTCTGTGGTATGTGCAACCGTGGAGGGAGTCCGACGGGAGTTTAAGTACGGGTGGCCATGTAATCGTATGAAGCAGGCTATCGTCGCGCGGGCCGACATCGGTATGGGCGAGGGCAAACTCGCCGCCCAGGTTGCCCACGCCTCGCTGTCGGCCTACGAGGACGCCGGCCCGAAACCCCGCAAAGCCTGGAAGGGTGCGGGGCAGAAGAAAGTCGTCCTGAAGGCCACCAGCGAGTCCGAGCTGTTCGAACTCGCGGACGTGGCCGAGCGCGAAGGCCTGCCGCATGCGGTCGTCCGAGACGCCGGCCACACACAGCTCGACCCGGGAACCGTCACGGCCCTCGCCGTCGGCCCCGCCGAGGACGAGCTGGTGGACCGCGTCACCGGCGACCTGCCGCTGTTCTGAGGGCAGCGGCCCGCGATACGGTTATATAAGAGCAACCCTAACCTCAGGTGAACAACAACACGATACATCATGCAAGGAAACGAACAACAGGCCTACGACCGCGGGATTACCATCTTCTCCCCGGACGGACGCCTCTATCAGGTCGAGTACGCACGAGAAGCCGTCAAGCGCGGAACCGCCAGTGTGGGGGTCCGCACCGAGGACGGCGTGGTCATCGCCGCCGACCGCCACGCCCGGTCGCCGCTCATCGAGCGCGACAGCATCGAGAAGATCCACGAGATCGACTCTCACGTCGGCGTCGCCAGTGCGGGTCACGTGGCCGACGCGCGCCAGCTTATCGACGTGGCGCGCCGGCAGTCACAGGTCAACCGCCTGCGCTACGACGAGCCCGCCTCCGTCGAGTCCCTGACAAAGGAGATCACGGACTACATCCAGCAGTACACGCAGACCGGCGGCGCACGCCCGTTCGGTGTCGCGCTGCTGGTCGCCGGTATCGAGGACGGCGAACCGCGCCTCTTCGAGACGGACCCCTCGGGGACGCCCTACGAGTGGCAGGCAGTCGCCATCGGCGGCTCCCGCGAGGACATCCAGACATTCCTCGAAGAGGAGTACGCCGAGGGGATGGACCTCGAAGGCGGCATCGAACTCGCGCTCCGGGCGCTGGCCTCGGTCAACGAGGACGGCCTCGACGCGACCGGCGTCGACATCGCCACCATCGACGTGGAAAGCGAGCAGTTCGAAAAGCTTGCTGAGGACGACATCGCCGAGCGCCTCGAGGAGTTCGAACTCGGAGGTGAGGAATAATGCACGACCCTGAGAACCGACTGACTGACGCGTATGAGCCCGAGGTCGGCAACCTGCCGAACGAGGACAGCGGCCGCGACGAGGAGAACGTCGTCAAGACCGGCACGACGACTGTCGGCCTCTCGACGGAGGACGGCGTCATCATCGCGACAGACCGGCGCGCCTCCCTCGGTGGCCGCTTCGTCTCGAATAAGCAGGTCCAGAAGGTTGAGCAGATTCACCCGACGGCCGCGATGACGCTGGTCGGCAGCGTCGGTGGGGCACAGTCGTTCATCCGCTCGCTGCGCGCCGAGGCCGACCTCTATGAGGTCCGCCGCGACGAACCGCTCTCGATTCACGCGCTGGCGACGCTCGCGGGCAACTTCGCCCGCGGTGGCCCGTACTTCGCCATCAACCCCATCGTGGGCGGCGTCGACGAAGAGGGCAGCCACGTCTACAGCGTCGACCCCGCTGGCGGCGTGCTTGAAGACGACTACACCGTCACCGGCTCCGGGACGATGGTCGCAACAGGGACCATCGAAGGCCAGTACGACCACGGGATGAGCCTCTCCGAGGCCCGTGACCTGGCGATCCGCGCGGTCAACGCCGCGGCCGAGCGTGACACCGGGTCCGGCAACGGCGTCGTCCTCGCCGAAATCACTGACGAGGGCGTCGAAATCGACGCCTTCGACGACTACGAGTCGGCCGAATAACCCGGCTGTCTCGGTTTTCGCTTTCTTTGCGGTTTGTTGTCCCCGGTCAGTTGCTGCTCAGTCTCGCGGCACGACCCGCATCGGATAGTCAGACTGCCGCATGATATCCTGAGCAACGCTGCCGAAAATGAGCCGGTCGGTCTGGCTCCGCTTGCGGACGCCAATGACCAGTTCGTCGGCGTCGACTTCCGCGGCGATGTCGAAGATATCGTCCGCCGGGCTGTTCCCCCGGATTATCTGGTATGTCTCGACGGACACCTGGTCGCCCAGACGGTCCGAGACGACTTCGAGCGCGGCCTTCCCGTCGGCAACCGCATCCGGTGGCGTCCTGTCTCCACCCGGCTGTGAATTAACTGCGTACACACTGTCTTCCAGGTCGAGAACGCCTTCGAGGTACGAACACAGTGTCTGGCTGACTGTCTCGGAATTGGTTGCGAGCACGAAAGTCTGCATATAAGATGTCCGTCACCCATCATGATAAGTATGTGTACTGTTACCACGAACCATTTTATATTCACATTCTCAGGCCGTCGGGTTACTCGGTCAGGACCAGCCAGCCGACGGCGAGAAAGACGGCGAGCACGAGCAGAATCGACCCCCAGGCCAGCGCCGCGAACGCGGTTGACCCGAGCGCGGCGAGGGGGAGAACCACTGACGGAGTCATTGCTCGGACCCCCCGTCAGCCACCGGATCATCGAGCGCGCGTACCTCCCGCCCGAGGCTGTCGAGGTCGGCATCGGCCCCGCCAAGCAGCGTCGCAACTGCGGTGAGAGCGGCCGAAACGAGCGTTGCGCCGGCAAAGGCAATGAGGAACGACGGCGCTGGCAGCATACTCCCGACGCCCGGTATCGCGGCCATAAGGCCGCGGAGCGACGGGAAGTACGTGAAGCCGACAAGTAGCCCCGCAATGCCGGAGACTAACGCACCCGGCCCGGTGAGCCGCTCGGTGTAGAGACCGGCGAGGAAGGGCACGAAGACGCCAGCGGCCAGCAGGTCGGCAGTCAGGAACAACTGGAGGACGCTGTACCCCTGCGCGCCGATGAACATCGCGGCGAGCGCGACAGCGACCGTCAGCCCGCGCCCGCCCAGCCACAGGGTCCGCTGGTCGGGGTCGTCGAGCAACCGGGCAAGGTCGGCGGTGACAACGCTGGCGATAGCGTTGAACATCGTGTCAGCCGAACTCATCACTAACAAGACGGCGAGGACGACGACAGCGAGGGTCACCCACGTCGGGAACGCCTCCGCCACCACGAGGAAGAAGGCGATACTGGCGGAGCCGGATTCTGTGAGGCCTAATCCCGCCGCGGCGATGCCGAACAGGCCGGACAGCAGGAGCATCGGGACGACGACGACGGCGGCGATACCCATGCCGCGACGGAGCGCGCCGTCACCGTCGGCGGCGTACACCCGCTGCCAGACGCCCTGATTCAGCATGTTCGCACCTAAAAGGGCGAAGGCCACGTACAGCCCGAACTCCAGGCCGGGGCCGAATCCGGGGTCCAGCAGCGTCGGGTCGGCCGACACCACCGTCGCGTGGAACTCGCTCGTCCCGCCCAGCGAGAGGAGCGCGCCGCCGAAGCCGACGGCCAGAAGCGGCAGGATGACCAGCGTCTGGACGGTGTCGGTGACGATGCTCGCAAGCAGGCCGCCGTAGGCCGTGTAGACGAGGACGAAGCCGCCGATGAGCAGCGAGGTCTGCCAGAGCGGCACGTCTGCGACGAGCGCGAGCGCGCCGGCGATACCGGTCATCTCCGCGGCGAGGAAGATGAACATGTAAAACACTGAGACTAGCAGGACGAGCAGGTACATCCCGGAGCCAAAGCGAGCGTAGGCGAACTCCGTCAGCGAGTGGCCTGCGGGCATCACCTCGCGGATGCGAGCGCCGACTGGAATAAAGAGGAGAAGTGGAATCGCGCTGCCGATGGCGTAGCCCAGCACGGCGGGCAGCCCACCGAAGGCGGCCCCGGCCTCGGCGGGGCTCAGCAGAATCCAGACGCCCATCATCGACGCGATGACCGTCGCAGCGAGGGTCCCACTACCGGCCGAGTCACGGGCCGAGATGTACGTCTCCACCGAGTCGATTCGGCCGCGGGCGGCGAAGAGGCCGATGCCGGTGAACACGAGAACGGTCGCCGCGGTCAGACCGAGAACGATAGCTGAGGATACCATCTACGGGCTCACCTCGTGGTCGGGCGTCTCAGCGGTTTCCTCGTAGGCCGTCTCGAAGAACTGCTGTTCGAGCGTGACCGTGCGGTCGAACAGCGACGCGACGCGGGCCTCCCGGCGGGGCGAAAGCGTCGGCCCGACGGCGTCGAGTTCGCCCCGGAGCCAGTCGACGAACGCGACGAAGGAGTCGACGGCGTGGAGATCGACCCACTCGGCGAAGTAGAACGGCAGTCCCATCCCGGAGCTGGGGAGGCCGTCGCTGTCCGGGTCGCCGTGGGCCGCCGCGGCGGCCGTCGCCCACGACTCGTATATCCACTCTGCCGGGACGAGGACGGCCAGCGTCTCGGCGTACCCGCCCTCTCGGGCGGCGCGACCGAGCAGGTCGACGAACGCCGCCGTCGCGTCCGTCGGCTCGGGGTCTTGCCAGCGCGAATCTTCGACGCCGAGTGCGGCAAAGGAGCGCTCGAAGTAGTCGTCTTCTTCGTCGGTCACGGTATCGAGGAACTCCACAAGCCGTCGTTTGGCGGCCATATCCGGTGCCTGTCCGACCGCGTAGCCGAACGTGCCGACGAGTTCGTCGACGAACGCGTAGTCCTGTACCAGATACTCGGCGAACGCGTCTTCGTCGAGCGTGCCGGCCCCGAGTTCCTCGACAAACCGGTGTTCGACAGCGGCGTCCCAGTCCGGCTGACTCTGCTCCCGGAGCCAGTCGGTGAATCGGGGTTCGTCGGTTCGCTCGGCGTACGCAGAGTATGTTTCGGCCGTCGTCATAGCTCCCACCCCTCCTGCGTGTAGGCCATCTCCCAGAACCGGTGTTCGAGTTTCGCGCTCGTGCGGAACGCGTCTTCCATGGCGTCGTGCTGGCCGGAATAGCGCTCGCCACAGCGGTCGACGTACGCTCGACACCAGCCCGTCGCCTCGCGGAAGTCGTCGCTGGTGTACATCTCGATAAAGGGCGTGTACCGGTGTTCGCCGTCGGCCAGGTCGGCCATGTGTTCGGCCACGTCGAGATAGCCCTGCATACAGGGGTACAGCGCCGCGGCAATCTCGGCCTCATGTCCCTCGTAGGCCGTCCGAACGAGGAAGTTCGTGTACGCCAGACACGTCGGAGCCTTCTCGGTCGACTCCAGCTCACGCTCTGAGATGCCGTAGTCCGATGCGAACTCCCGATGCAGGTCCATCTCGGTGTCGAGCACCTGGTGGGCGACCCCGAGCAGGTGCGTCATCGTCGACTCGTCGCCGGCCGTCGCCCCAGCGAGCGCGAACAACCGTGCGTAGTCTTGCAGGTATCGGTAGTCCTGTTTCACCCAGTGTTTGAACGCCGCCTCATCGAGCGTCCCGTCGGCCAGTTCGCGGACGAACGGGTGGTCCTTCTGTGCGTCCCAGATGTCCTCGCCGATGTCGAGCAGGTGGTCGCTGAATGCCATTGGTAGCCAAGACAACAAACTCCGACGTATTATATCCTGCTAATACAACTTGGTTGTATCCAGTCTGACGGTCGGGACCGAGCGAACGCCCCGGCCATGCATGACGCCATCACAATCTCATGCCTGTCGAACAGTCCAAACTGCTAAGCGCACTACGGCCCACATTCTCGGCAATGACACTGCAGTTACCGAGCGAAATCGTGGTCGAGCGGTTTCTCCCGACAGCCCGGGCGATGCTTGCCACGAGACTCGACGAGGAGGGATGGACGCAGCAGGAAATCGCCGACCAACTCGGCGTGACACAGGCCGCAGTAAGCAAGTACGGCAGCGGCTCGGTCACCATCGAGGAGCGGTTCCGCGCGGACGCCCGGATGCAACAGACCATCGAGCGGATCGCCGACGGGCTGGCTTCGGGTGAGATGGACGAGTACGCGGTGCTGGACGAACTGCTCGCTCTGGTGCGGGAATTCGAAGACCGGGGGCCCATCTGTGCGGTCCACGAGGAGGAAATGCCGGCGCTACAGGGGATGGGCTGTGACCTCTGTGTTCGGGGGACAGACACCGCGGTTCAGGCGGAACGGACCGTCCTGTCGTCGGTCCGGAGAGCCACGCGACTCCTAGCCGACAGCGACTTTGTCGCCGACGCCATCCCGAACGTGGGGATGAACGTCGGCATGGCACTGCCGGACGCCGAAGACGCGCTCGATGTGGCCGCAGTCCCCGGCCGGATTCACGACCTGCGGGGGCGGGTCAACGTCCCGTCGAACCCCGAGTTCGGCGCGTCGGAACACGTCGCGGGGACGATATTGGCTGCGATAGCGGTCGATTCCTCGCGCCGAGCGGCGCTCAACCTGACGACCGACGAGGCATTTCTCGATGCTGCTCAGGAACAGGGTATCGAGCCGCTGGAGTTCGACGCCGGCTACGAGGACCGGGACGAACGGCTCGAAGCCACCTTCCGCGAACGCGGCGAGGTCCCTCGCGTCATCTACCACAGCGGCGCGTTCGGCATCGAGCCGATAACCTACGTTTTCGGTGAATCGGCGGTCGAAGCTGCTGACCTCGCGATCGAACTCCTCGACGCAGCCGACACGTAAGGCCTCTCGGCCGCCGAGACCGTCAGAACCAGCCGGTCTCGGGGTCGATGGGATTCTCGGGCTGCTCGCCCCGCAGTACCCGGATGACATCTTCGGCCACGGTCTGTGTCAGCTCGACCCGGGACTCCTCGGAATACCACGCGACGTGGGGACTACAGACAACGCTGTCGAGGTCGTGTAGCGGTGAGTCTCCCGGCGGCTCTGGCTTGCGCACGTCCAGCCCGGCCCCGCCGAGATCGCCGCTGATGAGCGCGTCGTACAGCGCCGTTTCGTCGACAAGCCCGCCTCTGGCCGTGTTCACGAGCAGTGCGTCGTCGTGCATTCGGTCAAGCGCGTCGGCGTCGATCATCCCGCGCGTCTCGTCGGTCAGCGGAGCGTGCAGCGAGACGATATCGGAATCGCCCAGCAGCGTCTCGAGCGTGACCGATTCGACGCCGAGGTCACCCATCCGGTACTCGGGCGCGTACGGGTCGTAGGCGATAACATCGATATCGAACCCACGAAGCTTCGCGGCGAACCGGCTGGCGAGCTTGCCGAAGGCGACGAGGCCGACGGTGCTGCCGGCGAGGCGACGGATCGGCTGTCCGACAGCCCACTTCCACTCGCCACGCTTGACCGAGCGGTCGAACGTGGGTATCCTCCGCAGGCAAGCGAGCATGAGTGCGAACGTGTGGGTCGACACCTCCTCGACAGAGTAGTCCGGAACGTTGACGACCGTTACGCCGGCCGCAACCGCCGCCCGAACGGCGATGTTG
The DNA here is from genome assembly GCF_000011085.1 of Haloarcula marismortui ATCC 43049. NCBI lineage: Archaea > Methanobacteriati > Methanobacteriota > Halobacteria > Halobacteriales > Haloarculaceae > Haloarcula > Haloarcula marismortui. Next base: position 1,572,343 of record NC_006396.1, on the reverse strand, counting down.
TCCATGCCGATGCCGGCCCGGCCCACCACTTTGAGCGAGTCGGCGGCCTCGATGACCTCGGCTGTGACCTGCGTGCCGGCGTCGACGATCAATGCGTCCGCACCGTCTACTGCGCGTGCGACGGCCTCCGGCTCTTTCGCCGCTATCGTTTCGACGGTCGCATCAACCGCATCCAACACCGCCGCCCGTGTCTCCCCGTGCATCACTTTGGTGTCAGAGACGACGACTTTGTATGACATACGCTGGCTTGCCTCGGGCTCGAAATAAAATCATCCGTCAGGGTCGGTGCAGTCATCGGAACCGCGTCACAGGACCGTGGCTGTGTAACGGTGACCGGCACAGAACTGACAAAATAATAGCAAACTTTTATGATATATTCGTGAGGAGGTGGCAACAGCATGTCAGCTAATAACACAGGCGAAACTGCCCTCGAACGTATCGGCTATCGACTCTCTGCGTGGGTGGAACGGTGGATGCCAAGCCCGTTCCTGTTCGCGCTCATCCTCAGTTACGTCGTATTTCTGGCCGGCGTCGGCCTCACCGGGGCCGGTCCCGTGGAGATGGTCGGGTTCTGGTACGACGGCTTCTGGGCCTTCCTGACGTTCTCGATGCAGATGGTCCTCATCCTGATGACGGGCTTCGTCGTCGCGTACCACCCGCGTGTCAACGCCGGCATCCGGCGGCTGACAGAGATTCCCAGCACCGGAAAACAGGCGGTTGTCCTCGTCGGCCTGTTGACGATGCTGCTCGGCTGGGTCCACTGGGGACTGAGCCTCATCCTCGGCGCGATTTTCGCCCGGGAGATGGGCAAGACCGCCCACGAGAACGGCATCGATGTCCACTATCCGGTCCTCTGCGTGGCGGGCTATCTCGGCCTCGGTCTCACCTGGCACTGGGGGCTGTCCGGGTCCGCGCCGCTCCTGCTTGCGACAGAGGGCAACGAGTTCATCCAGCAGGGCGTCATCGACGTCGTCGTCTCCGCCTCGGAGACCATCTTCCACCCCTACGGCCTCATTCTGACCGGCCTGTCGATAGCCTACGCGCTCGTCGTCCTCTACGTCATCACGCCGACTGGTGACCAGGCGCGGGGCATCACGCACTACATCCCCGAAGACGATTTGTTCGAGTCCGCGAGTGACGGCGGTGTTGAGACGACTGCGACCACCAAGCAGGTCCCGGCCGAGCGTCTCAACCACAGCCGCGTTCTCGGCGGGATTATCGGTCTGACCGGTATTGCGCTGGTCGCCTCGCAGTTCGTTCAGTCCGGCATCGACGCGCTCGGACTGAACATCGTCAATTTCGGCTTCCTGACGATTGGGATCTTCATCTACATGGACCCACAGACCTACCGGGAGAAGTTCGGCGAGGCGGCGACCGCCGCGTCGGGCATCGTGTTGCTCTTTCCGTTCTTCGCTGGCATTCAGGGGATGATGGCTACCTCCGGGCTGGCGCAGCTGATGGCCAACGCGCTCATCTCGGTCTCGACACCACAGACGTTCCCGGTCATCGCCTGGCTCACTGGTGCCACGGTCAACATTTTCGCACCGTCCGGCGGCGGTGAGTGGATCATTCTCGGGCCGCCGATTCTCGAAGCCGCGCAGAACCTCGGCGTCCCGGCCGGGCAGGCGACGATGGCCTACGCCGTCGGTGACGCCCACACGAACCTCCTGAACCCCTTCTGGGCGCTGCCGCTGCTCGCCATCACCCGCATCAAGGCCCGGGAGATGTTCGGCTACGCCATCGCAATGTTGCTCGCGCTCACGCCATTCCTGGCTGTCGTGCTGTTCGTCCTGCCGTACTGAACAGGGACTCCGGCGAGACAGTACGGCCGATTGCCCCTTCTTCGAGCGTTAAGTTGGTGGGGAAACTGCACTCCGATAATGGCAACTGAGACAGGGGTCGACGAGGACGTAGACCTGCTCGATTCCTTCCGGCAGTTCTTCGCGCTGGAGCGGGACGTACTCGTCCTGTCGCTGTCGATGTTGGCGTTCAGCCTCGCGTTCCAGATGACCAGCCGATATATTCCCGAGTATATGCGGATTCTGGGGGCCAGCGCCGGTGTTATCGGTCTCTACGGGAGTGTCGGGAACCTCATCAGCGCGGTGTACCCCTATCCCGGCGGCGCGGTGTCGGACCGCATCGGCTCGCGGCTGGCGCTGACCGCTTTCGCGACGCTGGCGACGGTCGGCTTCGGCATCTGGTATCTCGCCTCGGTCATCGGCGATGTCACACTCGGCGCGACGACGCTGCCGGCCTGGACGCTCGTGTTCGTCGGGCTCTTTCTCGCACAGGCCTGGAAGTCCTTCGGGCTTGGCGCGACCTTCGCCATCGTCAAGCAGAGCGTCCCGCCACAGCGGCTGGCGATGGGGTTCGCCAGCACGGAGATGTTCCGCCGCATCGGCTTCCTGCTCGGACCGCTCGCCGCCGCGGCGTTGCTCGCGACGACCGCGACCTTCGTCGACGGCTTCCAGCGCGTGCTGCTGGTCGCCCTGGCCTGTGGTCTCGTCGCCACCGTTGCACAGCACTTCCTCTACGACGCCAGCGAGGACACGCTCGGAAAGTCCTTCGAGGGCATCGACCAGATACTCGCCGACCTGCGGACGATGCCGGCGACACTCCGCCCCCTTCTGGTCGCCGATACGTTCGTCCGCTTCGCCAACGGCATGGTGTACGTCTTCTTCGTCATCGTCGTCACCGAGTTCCTCTCTGTTGGGTTCACCGGCTTCGGTTTGCAACTGCGGCCCGACGCCTTCTTCGGCGTCCTGCTCGGCGTCGAGATGGTCGTCGCCATCCTCTCGATGGCTCCCGTCGCAAAGCTCACCGAGTGGGCCGGCCTCAAGCCCGCCGTCGCGCTGGGCTTTCTTGTCTACGCCGTCTTTCCGCTCCTGCTCATCTTCGCGCCGGGCAACCAGTGGGTGCTGGTGCTCCTGTTCGCGTTCTCCGGCCTGCGCTTTGCCGGCCTGCCCGCCCACAAGGCGCTCATCGTCGGCCCGGCAGAACAGGACGCTGGCGGCCGTGTCACCGGGACGTACTACCTGCTTCGGAACACGCTCGTCATCCCGAGCGCCGCGCTCGGTGGCTGGCTCTATGGCAGCGAGTGGGCAGTGGCTATCGGCGATGTCGTCATACAGGCCGGTCCGGAACTGGCCTTCGGCGTCGCGACGGTGGTCGGCCTCATCGGCGTCGTTTACTTCATCGTCTTCGGCCGGGAGTTCGAGGCGTACGAATGAACCGCTGTGCCGGCCTACCACTCCTCGCGTGGCGGGAACTCTTCGCCACAGCGCGGGCAGTACCGCATCGGTGCGCGGGACTCCTGGCCGTCCCTGTCGAACGTAATCTCTCGTCCGCAGCTCTTACATGCTAGCTTTGGCATCGTGGTGCTCTCCGGTCGCCCGCATAGCCACGACCTGTGCTAGATAGAGTATGTCCCGTGATAACACTAGGTATCGGCTGAGAGACGGACCCACGCCGAGTCCGCAAACGCCAATCATAAGCGCCGAGCCGCGAACAGTCGACCAATGCAAGCGGCCCACCCAATCGAGCGGGCGGTCGGTATGGAGTATTACGTCAGCGACGCCGACGGGGTGGGCGGCCGCCTCCGCTCGTCGCCCGCGGACTTCCGCGTCCGGGAACTGGAGGCGTTCGACACCGAACCGGTCGACGCCGACACCGGCGCGTACCCGCATCTCGTCTTCCGGGCGGAGCTACGGAACTGGGAAACCAACGACTTCGCCAGCAAGCTCTCCGACCGGCTGGGCATCTCCCGCGAACGGGTGTCGTGGGCGGGGACGAAAGACAAGCGCGCGGTCACGACCCAGCTATTCTCGGTGAAAGGGGTCGCAGCCGGGGACCTGCCGGAAATCGGCGGCACGGACATCGAGGTCATCGGTCGCGCCGGCCGCCCGATTCTCTTCGGCGACCTGGCGGGCAACGCCTTCGAGATAGTCGTCAGAGACACGGAAAACACCGACAATGCCGCCAGCGTCGTAGCGGACCTCCGGGCGTTCGCCAACGGGGACGACTCAGTGACGAGCGAAGGCTGGTCCAGCGACGCCACGCTGCCTGACGGCGACACGACGGTCGGCGTGCCCAACTACTTCGGCCAGCAGCGGTTCGGGTCGCGCCGACCGGTCACCCACGAGGTCGGGCTAGCCATCGCCCGTGGCGAGTGGAAAGACGCGGTTCTCGCCTACGTCGGAAACCCGAACGAGCGCGAACCAGAGTCAACGCAGGAGGCGCGGGGATACGTCGACGAAACCCACGACTGGGCCGGCGCGCTGGACAGGCTGCCCGGCGCGCTGGGCTACGAGCGCTCTATCTGTCACCGGCTGGTCGAGAACGGGGCCAGCGAGCCGGCAGACTTCCGCGAGGCACTGGAGGCGCTGCCGTCGAACCTCCAGTCGCTGTTCGTCAACGCCGCCCAGTCGTACGTCTTCAACCGCATCCTTTCCGAGCGGCTGGAACGGGGCCTCCCCTTCGACCGGCCCGTGGAAGGCGACGTAGTCTGTTTCCGTGACAGCGACGCGCCCGAGGACTTCCCGATTCCGGACGCCGACCGCACCCAGGAAGTCACTGCCAAGCGGCTGTCGACCGTTGAGCGCCACTGCGAGCGCGGGAGAGCGTTTGTCACCGCGCCGCTGGTCGGGACCGATACCGAGCTGGGCAGTGGCGAACCGGGCGATATCGCTCGTGAAGTCCTTGACGACGTGGGCCTCGAACAGGGCGACTTCGACCTCCCCGGCGCGTTCGACAGCGACGGGACGCGGCGGGCCATCCTGCTCCGAACGGACCTCGGTGTTGAGCGCGATAGCGCCGACCTGACGTTCTCGTTCTCGCTGCCAAAGGGGAGCTACGCGACGGTCCTCCTCCGGGAGTTCCGGAAAGGCGACCCGGACGCGTAGCGGTTCAACCGTGCTCGGCAACTGATGCGGAATATGCAACGGTTAAGTCCGGCCACACACGCCATCTCGTATGGGCGAGCTACCGGATGAGTTCTCGTGTACCATCACCGACTGGGAATACATCTACGGCCTCTGTCGAGATGTGGCTGACGACGTGAAGGCCGCCGAGTTCGAACCCGATGTGGTCGTCGCGCTGGCACGGGGCGGCTGGTTCGGCGGGCGCTGTCTCTGTGACTTCCTCGGGCTGGACGACCTGGCGAGCCTGAAAGTCGAACACTATGTCGGGACCGCGGCGAAAGGCGAGGAGGCACAGGTGAAATATCCGCTGGCCGACGGCGCGGTCGAGGGGAAGGACGTGCTGGTCGTCGATGACATCGCCGACACCGGCCAGTCCATCGAGACGGCTGCCGAGTGCGTGCGTGACCGAAACCCCAGCAGCGTCCGAACGGCGACGCTCCAGTTACTCCAGACCAGCGACCACGAACCGGAGTTCGTCGGCGAGTCCCTCGATGAGTGGACCTGGGTCGTCTACCCCTGGAACTTCGTCGAGGACATGGTCGAACTTGTGGCGGGCGTGATGGCAAAGAGCGACCAGCAGACCCACACCGAGGACGACATCCGCCGTTTGCTCCGGGAGTACCACGGCGTCAGCCGCACGAACCTAGAGATCGCACAGCCGAACCGACTGGGCGAGGTCACGACCGAGATGGAACGGCGGGGTGTCGTTGAATCGGCCGGCGACGGGTGGCAACTCACTGACGACTAAGCAGGTCAACGGGAGTGCTCAACAGGTATCGCACAAATCCGCTAGTCTCGCCGCTCACCATCGCTAGACCCAGTACGCTCAGCCGCTAGCCACGATAAAAATGGGGTTAGCGACGCGTGCGACCGTCGTCCCGGACGTACTCTAACGCGCTGACGAACAGCTCTGTGTCGACCCGGTCCTCTGACTCTTCGAGTCGTTCACGAATTTTCGTTGGAGTCATGTGTATTGGTAACATTGTCCTACACCGATATAACTCTTTCTCACCTGCTAACAGGTTCGGTGTGGGGTGGGTCTGAAATGAGCGGTAGGCTGCCCAGTAGACCGTTCAAACCGCTGTACCGGAGCGACACCCCCGTCGAGGGAATATATTTAAAACCCTGCTTACCCAATAGAAACTATGGCCGCTTACGGCCGGCCGTCACTTCGAGACCTGTTCGATGAATCACCGACGCCGCACATCGCGCATCCGCCGCGGAGTCACCATCGAGACTTCTACATCGCCACAGACGGGTCGTTCAGACCCCACAACGGCACGACATCACCCGGCAGCGAGTCGGATAGCCCGACAGGCGGGCTGGGTGTCGTCGTCGAAACGCTCGACGGTGAGCGCGTTGTCAGGCTCTCAGTCCCAGACACCTGCCCCGACAACAACGTCGCGGAGTATCGGGCGCTCCATCTGGGACTCGACGTGCTTGCGAGACGGGCGCCGCCCAACGCCCGCGTCGGCTTACTCATCGACCACGACCAGCTCGCTGAGAACGTGAACGCGGAGGTCCTTGCCTCGCACGGCTCCGCCTACGACCCGCCACACTCTGTGTCGGTTCCGGCGGCGACAGGGCTGCACTGGCGCGGGATTCAGGCACGCATCAATGGGTTCGGCGAGGTCCGTGCCGCGCGGATCTCCGGCGACCGCAACCCCGCTCACCCACTGGCAAACGCCCCTGACCAGTACGCACACGTCAACGGCGAGCCGGACCGGTGCGTTCTCCCTGACGCGCCGACCGTAAACGAACGCGTTCCACCGCCGTCACGCGCAGAGCGTGGCGGGGCGTCGGACTGACGGAACCCGTCCAGCAATCGGCGACCGGCGACATCGTATTCTTTCACATCGCTGTCAGCAGTGGCACGTAGCTGTTGTAACGCCTTGCTCAGTATACGGCTATCGTGCTTGAAATATCACATACGACTGCGGTTCTGAGAGAATACTTGAATACAGATAGAAATACCTGTAGCCGGGGGCTACAAGGCTCTCCGTCAGTTGTCTTTCACAGGTAATAATCTCCATAAGTTATGAAAATAGTTGCACCTATTATCACGTACGTTTGGGCAACGTCACACAGACCAAATTTTATGTATTAGAAATAGGATAGTATACAGTGGGAGGTGAGCTACGTTGAGTACCAGAACTGACGGACCGGACGGTTTCAGCGGACAGTACGCCGAGCAACTGTTGCCGCATCAGTCGCCGACGCGGCACGACCTCGTACTCGCCGTCATCCCCGCGGTGTTCATCTTCACACTCGCCGCCGCGGTTGTTCTGGGCCTCTCACTTCAGGCGGCAATCGCTGGCGGCGCACTCGTCGGCGCTGTGGCGGTCATCGATGCGCTCTTTATCCACCCACCGACTCGTGGTCGACGGCGAGACGGTACGTGACATCGCGTTCCGGCGAGGGGCCTGAACGCTGGTTTTTCGAACTGGTTTCAGTGCGAAGCGCGCTCTCCGCGTTCCGCAGTAAACGCGTAAAAAAGACAGCTATATCGGTTACTCTTGCTGTGCGTCGACGACGGCGACGCCCGCAAGGTTCACGATGTCTTTGACCTCGTCGCCGCGCTGGAGGACGTGGACCGGCTTGTCCATGCCAACGAGCATCGGTCCGATGGCCTCAGCGCCGCCCAGTCGCTGGAGGAGTTTGTAGCCGATGTTCCCGGCTTCGAGGTTGGGGAACACGAGGACGTTCGCGGGGTCATCGAGTTCGGAGAACTCGTAGGTATCTTGCAGGATATCCTCAACGACAGCGGTGTCGGCCTGCATCTCGCCGTCGACGGGGAAGTCCACACGGTCGTCGTCCTGCAGGCGCGAAACCGCCCGGCGGATCTTCTTCGTCCCGAGGTTGTCGACGCTGCCGAAGTTCGAGTACGACAGCATCGCCGCTCGCGGTTCGACGTTGAACCGACGGGCCAGTTCCCCGGTGTGCCGGGTAACCTCCTCCAGCACATCCGTGTCGGGGTCCTGATTAACCGTGGTGTCCGCACAGAAGATGACGCGGTTCTTGAACGTCAGCATGTACACGCCGGCCGCGTAGTCGGCGTCGTCGGCCGTCCCGATGACCTGCAGCGGCGGGCGCAGGGCCGAAGGGTAGTGATGGGTCAGGCCGGTCAGCATCGCGTCGGCATCGCCCATTTCGACCATCACGCTGCCGAGATAGTTCCCGTCCCGAATGAGTTCGTCGGCCTCGCGGCGTGTGACGCCTTTCCGCTGGCGGAGTTCGTACAACCGGTCGGCGTAGTCGGCCACGTCGGCTGTCTCGGGATCGACGACGACGGGGTCGAATTCCAGCCCGAACTTCCGACGCGTGGACTCGATTTGGTCGGCGTCGCCGATGAGTATTGGCTCGGCGATGCCCTGTTCAACCAGCTGGTAGGCCGCGCGGATCATCTTCTCGTCGTGGCCCTCGGCGAGGACGACCCGCTGGGGGTCGCTCTTGGCCTTGTTGAGCACGACACGCATCATCTCGCGAGACTTGCCCAGCCGCGCTTCGAGTTCTTCGACGTAGGCCGCCGTGTCGAGTTCCGTCCGTGCCGCGCCGCTCTCGATGGCGGCTTCGGCGACTGCAGGCGTCACCTCGAACAGGACCCGCGGGTCTAGCGGTTTCGGAATGATGTAGTTGGGGCCGAACTGCAGCGGCTGGTCGCCGTAGGCCTTGACGACCTCGTCGGGCACGTCCTGCCTTGCGAGGTCGGCCAGTGCGCGGGCCGCTGCCACTTTCATCTCTTCGTTGATTTCGGTCGCCCGCACGTCGAGCGCACCACGGAAGATGAACGGGAACCCGAGGACGTTGTTGACCTGATTCGGATAGTCCGAACGGCCGGTCGCCATAATCACCGTGTCGTCGCGGGCGGCCTTGGCGTCCTCGTATGCGATTTCGGGGTCCGGGTTCGCCATCGCGAAGATGATGGGGTCGCTGGCCATCGACCGCACCATCTCCTGGTCGACGATGCCGCCGACTGAAAGGCCGACGAACACGTCCGCCCCGTCCATCGCGTCGGCGAGGCCACCCTCCGGGATGTCTCGGGCGAACTCCTGTTTGAATCGGTTGAGTTCCTCGTGGTTGGCTCGTTCCTCGGTGATAATGCCCGAGGAGTCACACATCGTGATGTTGTCCTTCGAGACGCCAAGGGAGACGTAGAACTTCGCCGAGGCGATAGCTGAGGCCCCGGCCCCGGAAAAGACAACCTCCAGTTCATCCAGCTCCTTGTCGGCGATGTCGGCCGCGTTGACGAGCGCCGCACCGGAGATTATTGCGGTCCCGTGTTGGTCATCGTGGAACACCGGGATATCGAGTTTCTCGCTGAGTCGGCGCTCGACCTCGAAACACTCCGGAGCGGCGATATCTTCGAGGTTGATACCGCCGAAGGTCGGCTCCATCGCCTCCACTGTCTGTATCATTGCCTCGGCGTTGTCCGTGTCCAGTTCCACGTCGAACACGTCGATGTCGGCGAACCGCTTGAACAGCACGCCTTTTCCTTCCATGACCGGCTTCCCGGCTTCCGGACCGATGTCGCCGAGGCCGAGCACGGCGGACCCGTCGGAGACGACGCCCACGAGATTCCCTTTCGCGGTGTACTCGAAGGCCTTCTCAGGGTCTTTGTCGATCTCCTCACACGGCGCGGCCACGCCGGGCGAGTACGCCAGCGAAAGGTCCCGCTGTGTGTTTGTCGGCTTCGTTGTCGCAATCTCTATCTTCCCCGGCGGCTTGCTCCGGTGGTACTCCAGTGCATCCTCGTCAAGTCCCATATCCGGATGTCGAACCCTACTGTAAAAAAGACAAGTTTACCGTCAACGGACGAGCGGTACAACGACGGTTGTCGAATGTCGGCTTGTTGCAGCGGTTTTTGCCCCGGTCGTGTCCCATCAATTGGAAAACAGCCGCCGCCGGGGACCCGCCTGATGGACCGGCCGCGGACCTCAGTTCGTGTTGGTGAGTTCGCCGACCCGGTCGGTCAGTTCGGTGACCGCGTCTTCCTGTCGGTCGGTGGCCTTGACAATTTCCTTCGTTGCCGTTTCAGCCTCTTGGGCGTGGTTCTGTGCGTCCTCGACCATCGAAGTCACGTTCTCGATAGCGCTCGCCTGGTCGTCGTTGGCGTCGGCGACCTCCTGGATGCCCCGTGTCGCTTCCTCGACGGCGTCGGAAATCTCGTCCAGCGCATCCAGCGCGTCTGCAATCTCGGACTCCGCGTGCTCGACCTGTTCGTGGGAGGTTTCGACCATCTCGGCCGTCTCGGTCGCCTGATCCTGAATCGTAGTGATGCTCGTCGAGATCTCGGAGGCGTACTCGCTTGTCTCGTTAGCGAGTGTCTTCACCTCGTCGGCCACGACAGCGAACCCGCTCCCGCTTTCGCCGGCTCTGGCCGCCTCGATGTTGGCGTTCAGCGCGAGCATATTCGTCTGCTCCGCCACGTCAGCGATTATCTCAACGATCTCGCTCACCTCGTCCATCTGGTCGTCAAGGTCAGTGACGGTGTCCACGAGGTCTTCGCTCGTCTCGGCGAGCCCGTCGGTAACGTCCATAACTGCTTCACCGGCGTCTGACCCATCTTCTGCGGCCGCCTTCGCGCGCTGGGCCGCCGACGCCACTTCGCTAGACGTCGCGGCGACCTCCTCCATCCCGGCCCCGATTTCTTGGATGTTGTCGGCCGCCTCTGTGAGGGAGTCCGTCTGCTCGGTGACCCGGGTCTCGACATCCTCTGCGGACGAATTCGCTTGCTCGATAGTGACTGCGAGTTGCTGTGCCTGCTCGTCCACCTGATCTGCCAACTGCTCGACCTGTTCGGCCATATCGTTGAGCGAACCGACGACCTCGTACAGCTGGTCATCAACGTACTGGCCAACGTCGGTCCGGTCGAACGACGCCCGGGCATCGAGGCGCCCGTTCTTGAGTGCAGCCATAGTCGATTTAACCTCATCAACCAGGCTCGTCACGGCCTCGTGACGGTTGGCCTCGTCAGTTCGGTCCTGAACCATTTCGACAACCGCGATGAGTTCGCCGTCGTCATCGTAAATCGGGGCAGCGCTGAACGAGATGTGGCGTTCGTTCCCGTGCTGGTCGGCCATCACGCTCGTGTCGCGATACAGTGTGAAGTCCTCGTCCTCGACTTTCGGCACATCGTACTCTGTGTGGGTCGTCTCAGGGGCGTCGAGAACCTTGTCAGCGAGCGTCTGTCCGCGCCGGCCGTCCGGATAGAACGCCATGCTCGCCATCTCCATCTCCTTTGCTTCGGCCTCGGAGACGCCCGTGAGGTTTTCGATCGAACTGTTCCAGCTGAGGATATCGCCGTCCGGATCCAGAACAAAGAGCGGCGTTCCAATATGCTGCAGTATGTCGTGATAATCGAATCCACCGCTGGAGTTGCTATCTGCCGTAGAATCGGTGAATGCGCTGACGCCAGCCTGAGAGACAGACTGCGTCGTTTGCAGCCCGTCGTGAAGCTCCGCCTCGACAGCGTCGATAGCGGCCTGTGCGTCCGGGCCGAGTTCGTCCCGGAGCTGGTCGAACGCACCTTCGACGAGTGATTCGGTAACAAAGCTCTGTGTTGCGACGAACTCGTGTTGGCTGATCCCGGCGGCTTCGTAGTCGCCGATCAGCGCCTGAAGTTCGTCAGGGCCGAGTTCGAACTGCCGCTCGACGTGCTGGGTCCCAATAGCGGCCTTATCTGGGTCCTCAAAGCAATCGTCGAGATGTGGCGAGTCTGGGTCAATGGCGTCGGTCAAAAAGCGAGTCCGTCCGTCACTCGCGACGAATCCCCCATCCGCCCGCCGGGCCGTAGCGTCCGAAGAACGGGACCCCTGGCCGTAGATGTAGGTGCGGATCTGTTCGAACATAAGCTAGCTATGTTCCATTCCAACACACCTGTAGATAAAGATGACTCCGGGAGTATCAGCAAAGATAATTGCACTCGTGGGTAGAGCGGGAAAAGAGAGCATAAGTACGTGCAACCGAAGTGCTAGATATGACCACCCGTTTCCGCCGACTGGTGGCGACGACGACGGTGCTGACGTTCGCACTCATCCTGCTCGGCGTGTACACAGGCGCTATTGGTGCCGGGCTGACCTGTGAGGCACGCTGGCCGTTCTGTGACGGCTGGATGGGGCTGTTCCCCGCAAACTGGGCGAGTTTCGTCGAGTGGTTCCACCGTTTAGTCGCAATGGTTACCGGTTTCGGCATTCTCGGTTCGACGGTCGCCGCATGGCGTGGTGAGTACAGCCGGCGGATCAAGCTCGCAACAGGCGTCGCCACGGTCGTGCTTCCGATGCAGATTCTCCTCGGCGCAAACACCATCTTCAACTTCGGTGCCACGGCGCAGGTGCTCCACCACGGTGCTGCACAGCTCATCTTCGGCGCGATGGTCGCGGCGACGGCGTGGGCCTACACCGATACGGCGGAGTCGCCGTCGGTGCAATCGGCCGATACCCAGCACACAGCACGCGCTGACGATTGAATACGAGTACCACGTGGTTAACACGTAAGATATATTCCGGTCTGTCGTGTGGTGAGGACTATGTCAGACGACGGCCTTTCACGACGCCAGTATCTCTCCACGGTCGGTGGAACCGCAGTAACCGTCTCACTTGCCGGCTGTTTCGGCGGCGGTGGCGGTAACGGCGGCGACGGCAGTACCGAAATCACTGCCGGAACTGCACCGGGGTTCCCCCCGTTCGAGATGAAGCAGGACGGCGAACTCGTCGGATTCGACATCGACCTGCTCGAAGCGGTCATCGACGAGACCGACTACACCCTGGCCGGCTGGGAAGAGTTCGAGTTCAAGTCCCTGATTCCGGCGCTGACGAACGAGAACATCGACGTAGTCGCCGCAGGGATGACGATCAACGACGAGCGCGACGAGACCATCGACTTCACTGACCCGTACTACAGCTCGAATCAGGCGATTGTCGTCCGCGAGGACGGCGACTTCTCGCCGGCGTCTCTGTCGGACCTCTCCGGACGCCCTATCGGCGCACAGAAGGGGACAACTGGCGAGACGACGGTACAGGACGAACTCATCTCGCCGGGGAACCTTGATGAGTCGAACTACAACTCCTATGGCAACTACGTGCTGGCTGTCGAGGACCTCCAGAACGGCAACATCGACGCCGTCGTCATCGACGAGCCGGTCGCACAGACATTCGCCGCCCAGCGCCCGGTCACCATCGCCTTCACCTACGAGACGGGCGAGAACTTCGGCTTTGGCGTCCGCGATGGCGACGACGAGTTTACGCAGGCACTCAACGACGGCCTGTCCACCGTCAGGGATGGCAGCACCTACCAGGACCTGACGAACAAGTGGTTCGGCCAGCAGTAACCGATGCCACCCCTCCCGTTGCAGAGTGACTGGGCGTTCGTCATCGGGAACCTCGACCTGCTACTCGTCGGCACGGGTGTCACGGTCGCCCTGACAGCGACGAGCATCCTGCTTGGCTTTCTGCTCGGGTTTCCGGCGGGAGCCGTTGAGGTCTACGGGCGCGGCCCGCTCAAACGCGCCGTCGAGACGGCCGGCGTCGTCCTCCGCGGGACGCCGCTGCTCGTCATCATCATCCTGCTGTTCTTCGGCCTCTCGGTGTCGAGTAGCGCCTTCGTGACGGCGACTATCGCGCTCGGCCTCCGGAGCGCCGCCTATCAGTCACAGATATTCCGTGGCGCGCTCCAGAGCGTCGACGAGGGACAACTGGAAGCCGCTCGTGCCGTCGGTATGGGCCGGCTTCAGGCGATCCGCAGCGTCGTTGTCCCGCAGGCGCTCCGCCGAAGCGTGCCCGGCTTCCAGAACGAGTTCACGATCGTCCTGAAAGACACGAGTATCGCCATCGTCATCGGCCTCGGCGAACTGCTGACCATCGGCCAGAACCTCTACCAGGGCGGTCAGAGCACCGCTGCGCTTGAGATTTTCCTGACTGTGAGCCTCATCTACTTCGTTCTCACGTTCGTGACGAACCGTTCGCTTGACTACGTCGACGACCACTTCAGCATCCCCGGCGGTGAGCGTGCATGAGCGACCCGCTGCTGGAACTCGACGACGTGTACAAGTCATACGGTGAAGAGCAGGTGCTCTCCGGCGTCAGTTTCGAGATGGACGCCGGGGACGTGGACGTGGTTATCGGCCCCAGCGGGAGCGGCAAGTCAACGATGCTGCGCTGTGTGAACCGCCTCACCGAGATCAACGGCGGCGATATCTACCTCGACGGCGACTGTGTTACCGACGCCGACACCGACGTGAACGAACTCCGAAAACAGGTCGGGATGGTGTTCCAGGATTTCAACCTCTTTGCCCATCTCACGGCACTCGGAAACATCACGCTCGGCCTGCGGAAAGTCCGTGGCATGGACAAAGCTGCGGCACAGGAGAAAGGGTACGAACACCTCGAACAGGTCGGGCTTCTGGACCAGGCTGACTCCTACCCCGCCGAACTCTCTGGCGGCCAGAAACAGCGGGTCGGCATCGCTCGCGCGCTCGCCATGGACCCGAAGCTCCTGCTGTTCGACGAGCCGACCAGCGCGCTCGACCCCGAACTCGTCGGCGAAGTCGTCGAGGTGATGCGCGACCTCGCCGCCGAAGGAATCACGATGCTCGTCGTCAGCCACGAGATGGGGTTCGCGCGGTCGGCGGCATCGGACATCATTTTCCTCGACGATGGGCGTATCGTCGAACACGGCCCGCCGGAACAGCTGTTCGAGAACCCTCAGGCGGCCCGGACCGGGGAATTCCTCAGCCGCCTCGAGACGGCCCACGAGGAGGAGTGACCGATGGGGACGCCGGAGTCCACGACTGCCGGACGAACGCTCCGTGCCCGTGCCGCCGGGCTGACCGACCAGCCGCTGACGCTGCTGACTGTCGGGGCCTTCTGGACGTGGCTCGTCGTGCGCTGGACGAACGACTTCCTGCTAGACGGCGCGCTCATCGAGCGCAACACGTCGTTTTTCCCGACGGCACCGTTCGAGGCGGCCGCGTCAACGATTGGCGGTCTCGCGGCGAGTCTCGGTCCGGTCGGGGTCCCCGTCGGCTGGGTCGCCGGCTTCTTCGAGTTCCTGGCGGCGTCGATTCCGTACCTGCCGCCACTGGCGACCGGCGTGTGGGCGACCATACTGCTGACGCTGCTGGGTATCGCGCTCGGGTTCTTTATCGCCGTCCCACTCAGTGTGGCTCGGGTGTACGGCGGGACGCTCACCCGCTCGCTTGCACTGGGATACACCGAACTGTTCCGCGGGACGCCGCTGCTCGCCCAGTTATTCGTCCTCTACTTCGCGACGCCGCTGACGACGATTATCCGTGAACTGCCCACGGTCGGGGCTGGATTCATTCCCGCACAGGCGTTCTGGGTGGCCGTCATCGCGTTCACGCTTAACAGCGCCGCCTACCAGTCGGAGTACATTCGGTCAGCGCTGAACTCCGTCCCGGAAGGGCAACTCACCGCCGCCCGTTCAATTGGGCTCTCGAAAGTCGATGGGATACGGCACGTGGTCCTGCCGCAGGGCCTGCGCTACGCGATTCCGGGCTGGTCGAACGAGCTGGTGTACCTCATCAAGTACTCGTCGCTGGCGAGTTTCATCACCGTCCGCGAACTGTTCGAGCGAACCGACGCGATCGCTAGCGAGACCTACCGGTACACGGAACTGTTCGTCCTCGCCGGCCTGCTGTACCTTGCGCTTGTTATCTCGGCGTCACTGGTGATGGAATACGTCGAAGACCGGGTCGCGATTCCCGGTCTCGGCACGACCAGCCGATGACTACATAAAGTCAGAAAGACCGGACTGCTGGTCGTCGTCTTCGGCGGCTTCGCTCGCTGTTTCCGTCTCGTCGTCGGTAGTGGTGCCGTCACTGGTGGCGTCGGATTCAGCGCCATCGTCCGCCGCAAGGGTCACCTGCTGGTCACCGCTCTCCTCGCCAGCATCGGTATCTGGAGCATCGCCATCTGCATCGCTGTCCCCGTCGCCGCCGTTGGCACTCGCACCCTCGAAAACCCCGCCGGAGTGTTCGACGGCGGCTTCCTCCTTGAGTGCCTCTGCGTCGGCGACGATGTCCTGTACCTTGTTCGTGTCCTTGCCCGACCCGGTGACAAAAGAAACGTGCTCGGCCTCCATATCGTAGGTCGCTGCCATTGCCACCGTTAGCTCCCGGTTTCGGCAGTGGTGCGTCATCGTTGCGAGGAACGGCATGATCTCCCGGCGGGCGGTCCGCATCGACACGCCGTCGATAGCGGCTATCTGCTGGGCGACGTAGTCTCGTGTGTTCCGGGTCCCTTTCGACCGGCCGAGTTTCGACCAGTAGCTCGGCGGGCCGTAGCGGGTCCAGCCACCCTTCGTTCCGTCTCGGGCCGCAGCGACGCCAGCGGTCATGTTGTCGCCAGCGTACCGCCAGAAGGAGTAGTTCTGCGTCTCGCGCACGCGGCCGAGCCACTGGTCAGCGTTCGAGAGGAACTCGTAGGCACGGACCAGTTCGGTCCCCTCGTAGTCCTTGGGCATATTGTCCTCGATCCAGTTGATGAGGTCGTCCGGCGTCTCGTCCACGTCGTAGCTGGCCTCAAGCGCGTCCTGCGCGCCGGCCTCCTTGAGCACCACGTCGAGGTACTCGAAGATGCCCTCTGTCGTATCCCGCTCGCCGGTCACCACGTCGTCGGCGGTCAGGCGCTCCGTCGTCTCGGCGATGGCCTGGAGGTCCTTGACCGCGCCCCGCAGGCCGCCGCTGTTTTGCTCGGCGAGTTCCTGTAGCGCGTCGGACTCGTACTCGACGCCTTCCTGGCGACAGAGGTCACGCAGGACGGGGACGATAGAGCGGGGCGAGACATCCCGGAACTCGATGTCCTGGCAGTTGTTCCGCAGGCCGTTTGACATCTCGTAGTACTCGTTGGCGATGAGAATCATCGGCTGGCTGGCCTCCTTCACGAGGGCCGTTATCGCTCGTGCGCCCCCGCGGTCGGCGTTGCCGTGGATGTTGTCCGCCTCGTCCATGATGACGAGGCGACGGCCACCACCGCCAGCGGTCAGCGTCCCGGATTTGGCGGCTTCGCCGGCCACCCGATTGATTACGTCCTTGGTCCGGGAGTCGCTGGCGTTGAGTTCGATGGTCGGCCACTCCATGTCGTTTGCCAGCGCGTGGGCGGCCGAGGTCTTCCCGATGCCCGGGGACCCATAGAGGATGACCGCCTCGCGGTGGTCGTCCCACGTCTCCGCCCACTTTTTGAGTGCGTCGCGGGCCTTGTCGTTGCCCCGCACCTCCGACAGCGTCGTCGGGCGGTACTTCTCCGTCCAATCCATTTGATTGTGGTTGGCGCGACCGGCGTTTAGTGATTGCGGAGCAGTACCGGTCTACTGCTGAGGTTTTTATCGGAAGCAACGGGCAGTGTGTTCCACCAGTGGCCGGACGAGATCTCCATTGTGACCCTCGTGGCGTCAGCCCCGTCATCGGCGTGGTCCTCATGCTCTCAATTACTGTCCTTCTGGCCGGGACAGTCGGCGGCGTTGTGCTCACTGCAAGCAGCGACCTGAACCAGCGGACGCCCACCGTCGCCCGCTCGACAGGAGATTTCGTGACTGGCCCATCGGGTGGATGCGGCCTCAACACGGTGTCGATTCGACACGCCGGCGGTGATCCGGTTCCGGCCGACGAACTGGAAGTCGCTGTTGCACTCCCCGACAGCGACGCTCGCATCGTCGACCTGCCAGTCTCCGGGACGGCGCTGGCAGCGAGCAACATTGACGACCCGGACAACCTCATCTACGACTACTGTGTCGGCGGTGTCATCGCCAATGGCGGTCAGCGGTGGTCAGCGGGCCGGGCCATCACGTTCCAGTTGAACGCCGGTGGCGGGACTGTCGGACCGGGCGACACCATCGAGGTACGCGTCGTTCACGTCCCCACAAACGGTGTCCTTGCTACGGTTGAACTGACCGCCCGCCGGTAAGCGCCCGTGGTTCCGATACCCTTTTATTCGCGACCCTCCAGCGTGTGAACTAATGGCAGGGGGCGCACGCGATGACCTCGCGGAAAAAATGGCGGGTGAGGTGGCACTGAGCGACGACCCAGGGGCGACCCTGCGGAAGTGGCGCACTGACTTCGACGTTGCACAGACCGAACTCGCCGACGAACTCGACGTATCCCCGTCCGTGGTCTCGGACTACGAGAGCGGCCGGCGTGACAACCCCGGTATCGGCGTGGTCCGGCGACTCGTCGTCGCACTGCTTGATATCGACGAGAACCGCGGCGGTGACCACATCCGCCAGCACGCCCGCGTGCTCTCGGCCGGGTTCGACAGCGACGTGGTCCACGACCTCCGTGAATACTCCGCGAATGTGGGCGTCGAGCGCGTCTACGACGCCATCGACGCTGAAGAACTGTTCCGGGGCAGTCAAGACACCGTCGCCGGCCACACCGTTATCAACTCCATCGCCGCCATCACGCGCCTCTCCTCGGACGAGTTCTACCAGCTGTACGGCCAGTCGACGAACCGCGCGCTCGTGTTCACGAACGTGACCCGCGGCGAGTCCCCGCTGGTCGCGCTCCGGGTCGTCTCGCCGACGCCCAACGCGGTTATCCTCCACGGACTTGAGGACGAGGCTGTCTGGGAGCACGCACAGGACCTCGCCCGCATTGATGACTTTTCGCTTGCAATCACTGATATCGAACTGGAAGACCTGCTGGGCGGCCTGCGAGAGCTTCCCTGAGCGCGTCGGCTCTGGCCGTGCTGGTTCGCGCCTGTCGACACACATTCTGGAAAACGACTGTTGTCGTGAATGCGATCTCTTTGTTCACCACGCAGCGTGACAATTACTCTGTAGGGCTGTGAAATTGTCAATGGGTACTACTTTGATATCGGGGGAGTCAAGTCTGTGCATGGTGCAATTTGGCTTCCTTCTCGTATTGGCGCTCGCCAGTTTCGGATTTGTTGTTGCTGCCTCGTTTGTCGGTACGATGCTTGCGCTTCATTACTACGACAGTGGCGGGACTCTCTCTGTTTCTCTCGATAGCATCATTAGCCGCCTCAACAACGATACCCGATGGTAGGCTGCCAGATACTGTTCACCACGGCATCAATAGGACTCTGCGTATTCACGACACCTGACAGCGCGCTTTTTATTATTCCCTACGGTCGTGCCCCTCGCTAGTCTCCACGGCCCCTCTCGCCGCTCCGATTCGAGGGCCGCGCTTCCTGCGCCCCTCGCTTACTCCACGTACCGATATTTCCGCTCACCCATCCGGCCCCAGCCGTCGAAGGCGAATTCCTTTTCGGGCGCGGTGAACTCCTCGACATCTGCCTCGGTATCGTGATTGTGGACGTCGTGGACCTGTTCGTACTCCGCAAAGGTGAGCTCGTGGCGGTTCTGGATCTGCTCGTCGATATCAAGCGCGCCGATCTCCTCCTCCCAGCCGGGGACAACGGTTTCAGCGTGGACTTCCGCCTGTGCGCCGGACCCGTAGGAGGCAACTAACAATTTCGCCTCGTCCAGATCCAGTCCGCTCTCGCGGGCGTGTTTCAGCCCAGAGGCACGGGCGATGTGGACAGAACCGGTGTACCAGTTCCCGACCTCCCGGGAAATTTCGAGCGTCGGCTCGATGGTATTGGCGTACCAGTCCTGATAGCGCTCGGTTTCGGTGAGTGCGTCCGTGTACTCCTTGATCGCCGCGTGGAACTCGTCGTCGGTCTCGAAGTCCGAACGCATGGGCTGGTGGCCGATTTCCTCGGCGAGCAGGTCGCCGACGTCTGTGCCGCGAACGATGTGTCGGTAGCCAAGCGCTGCGGCCTTCCGGACCATCCCCGGGAACGGCGTATGGAAGGGAATCATCTCGTAGTCGCCCGGGTGGATGTCGCCGGCTACCTCAGCGAAGTCCTCCAGCGCCTCGCGCATACGGGCGAGGTAGACGTTCACCGAGCGCTTTCCGTCGACGGACGGGAACTGCTGATTTGGTTTAAGGAAGTCAGTTTCGTCGGCGCTCCCGTACCCCTGCTCGGTCGAGAGTTCGACCAGATTGGGGTCTTCGTCGACGAGCATCGCCACCGCGCCGGCCCCCTGTGTGGCCTCGCCGGGGTCGTCGCGGGCATACAGTGCAGTGTCAGTTGCGATGACGAGCGCGGCCCGACCGCGGTTCCGTCCGGCGCGGATCCAGTTGTAGGCGTCGTCGAGGCTCTGTGTCCCGGAGATACAGGCGAACTTCCGTTCGCCCTTGTTGGCGTGGTGGAAGTTTTCGTCGTACACCTGTTCGAGACAGCCTGCGATGTACGTCGAAACGGGCTTCGAGTTGTCGAAGGCGCTCTCGGTCGCCACATCGATACGGCCGATATCCTCGGGCGTCAGCCCCTTGCGCTCCATCAGACGATGGGCCGCGTTCGCCCCCATTGTGACAATATCCTCGTACACATCTGGGAACGATGATGCACGCAGGCCGAGCCCCTTCGTATACTTCCCCGGATCGTCCCCCTGAGCCGGCGCGAACGTCTCAGCGAGGTCGAGTTTGAGCTTTCCGGTCCAGATCTCCATGGCGTCGATACCGACTGCAGTCATGAGTCTAACGTCAGCGTGGATGTATATGGGCTTGTCGACTGGTATTTCGACGGTTGACTAGTATTGCGCCGATAGGACGCGAACCTGCTGTGAGACAGTTATCCGCTGGTTGCTGGTTCCGTGCTGAAAGCGAAATCGACGATGCATTCGCCTTCGAGAACGTCGTACGGCTCATCCGGTGACGGAACGGCACGCCCCCAGTCGGTGTTGTTGACCACGAGCCGATACGTTCCCTGCCCGATGGTAAGCCGGTTCTCGCGGATGTTCGTCTCGTGGAACCGCGACACCTCACCGGCGTATCGGGCCCGGTAGCGGCTCTGGAACGCCCGATATTCTTCTTCGGTGAACAGAATGACATCCACGGCCGGGCCACGCCGAACGATGAGGTCGTAGGTGAGCGTTGTCTGGTCAGTCGCTTCGACCGTGTAGTCCTGGTATTCGTTTTCCTCCAGCCGGAACGACGTATCGACAGACCGGTGGTTCGGTTCGGGTGTCGGCGTCGGCGTCTCGGTTTCGACCTGGAGACGTGCCGACGTTTCCGTAGAGTTGTTCGTCTGCGACGCCTCGGCGCGCTGTGCTGTTGACGTGTTTGCCGGAGCAGCACTATTCGCCGCTGGCGTCGAAGCAGTCCCGACGCGATCAGTTGTAACAGTCTGCTGTGACGCTGCCGGCTCCGGGACGGGCGTCGTCTCGGACTCTTGATCAGGTCGACTCCCAAGACAGCCAGCGGAGAGCGCGGCGAGCACCGAGGCCCCGAAGCCGCGCCGCGACAGGTCACCCATACCTCAGGACACTCACCCACAGTAAAGATGTTTACGGGCGGGTTTTCGCCGCTGGTAATCGGAGCGTCGATACTGTCCAAACATATTTGTGGAGAGAGAGCCGAATCTACGCCGTTCGAGCCGGTTCCGAGATAACTGTATTGCAGATATCATTTCTCGGAACGGTACAGGAACGTATCATATGAACAGATCGGTCATCACATTTGGTTTGGTAGTTCTGGCGGCACTCAGTGTCTCGGGACTCACAGGAATAGCGGTCGAGGGGACGCTTGGTCCAGACGCGACCCAATCAGCGCCGACGGAGTCCACGGACGCGCCGCCGGCAGCGACTCCCCAGACGAGCAGTTCGCCGTCGGCGACGCCGAGTCGTGTCGGGGCTGCAAGCGCCATGACGCAGTCCGAAGAGCCCACTTCAACGCCGGATGCGGCACAGACCACATCAGCAGATACACAGACGCCCATCGATACAGACCGCCTCGAAAACCGGCTCATAGCGGCAATCAACGATCGGCGTGGCAACCCGATTGCTAACGACGCCGTTGACGGCTCCCTCTCGGATGAGAGCAAAACCGGCCAGACGCTGTCAGCCATGGCCGGCAACCACAGTGAGCGAATGGCTGCACAGGGGTTGGCCTCCCCGATTGCGAACGGGTCAGACACGACAGACCGGTATGCGGCCGCCGGACTGTCCGAGCAGTGTCGCCTCCGCCACAAAGGCAATGCGTATATCCGCCCGGTGACCGACCTCGAACTGGTCACGAGTATCGACCCGAACGGGGCGAACGCGACCCGGACGGCCAACGCCGTCGCCGACCACTGGTTCGACCTCTCCGGCCCTCGTGACACGCTGTACGTGGCGAACGCGAACCACATCGGCGTCGGCGCGGCGACTGCCGACGGTGTTGTCTACATTACCGTGAATCTCTGCTGAGGGGCGGTGAGAACGGCCGTTACGGAACCTCTTTGCGGACAGTGTCGGCATTCCCTTCCGAGTCAACGACGCGGAGTGCGACCGTCGTATCAGACGACACACTCTTAGTATTAATTTTCTCTTTATTTGTTTCAGTCTCGAAGATACCGTCTCCATCGAAGTCCCACTCGTAGGTCACAATGTCTCCCTGTGGGTCACTGGACGGGTTGGCGTCGAATTTTAGATTACCACTGCCTCCGGAACTATCTATCGTGAAGTCGGCGTTCGGTTGCTCGTTCGTGTTTGCCCCGCCCGGAATGATGGTAAACATCTTTGAACCGGTGCCGCCGCTCGACAGTTCGTAGGTCACGGTTATCGTGACGCTCTCGCCGTTCATGTTTTTCTCGTTGTTTCCGTCTCCGAACTCAAACAGATGGAACGTAGCGGTCGACGAGTCTGCCAGTATTGGGTTTGAGCCACTAAAGTAGCTGCTATCACCATCTACATCTATGATTCGCGGAATGCTGGCCCCGGTACCGAGATCGGTATAGCCGTTGCTGTCTGCTTCGATATACAATTCAGTTTCTTGTGGAGACCTTTCGAGGAATCCAGCAGTGTTATCGCTGAGGTAGTCAATCTGGTCGTCAACGGGGTCGATTGCGACTGTGGTTATCGTGATCGTCTCGCCTAGTTCATTGGTGACCGTAAACTGTACGCCCCCATCGATGCTCCCGTCGCTGTCAAGAGCAAAGGCGTCATCGTTGTAGATGAGACCGCTGTTTCCGGACCCGCCCCCAGATCCTGGGTTCGCTTCCGTCACCGTCACCGGCACTGAGACGTCTTCAGGAGACTCGCCGTCGAACGAACCATTGATCTCGTCGAGGCTGAACTGGACGGTAGCTGTTCCAGTTGCCGTCGACTGGCTTGTCTCGTAGACGAACCTGACGCGACCGTCGCTGTCGGATGACTCTGTGTCTGTGGTAAGCGACCCCGCGTTACTCCCATCGACTGAGCCGTTCACTTCGACATCGCTTACGGGGTTGTTATACGCGTCCCGGACCTCCAGCACGATCTCCTTGCTGTTACCCCTCGCGACAGTAATCTCCTCGCTGCCGACGGTCGTGAGGTACGCTTCACTTTCGTCGGTGTCGCCCGATCCGACGCCCGCTTTCGCCATCTTCAGGCGATACGTGGTGTCTCGTTCGAAAACGATAGTGATGTTATAGA
The DNA here is from genome assembly GCF_000011085.1 of Haloarcula marismortui ATCC 43049. Classification (NCBI taxonomy): domain Archaea; kingdom Methanobacteriati; phylum Methanobacteriota; class Halobacteria; order Halobacteriales; family Haloarculaceae; genus Haloarcula; species Haloarcula marismortui. The sequence continues at coordinate 1,548,992 of NC_006396.1, read as the reverse complement.
GCGAGCCCGGTCCCTCGGCCCCGGTGACGCTTGCGACGTACTGTTCATTGCCTTTGTCGCCTGGATTCGGGTCGATTTCGTCTTCGAGAATCACTCTCCACTCCTCCTCTGGGAGGCGGGAGAGAAACGAGACCGAGACGTTCGATGTCGCCGTCGTATTTGTTACGCGGACCGTCCGGGAGGACTGGGACTTTGGCTCTACGTCGACCGTGACCGAATCGCTCGTCGAGCGGCTCATCGACCCGTTGAGTGTGACGAGCGTGATGTCCCGCCCGTCGACCATCGTCTGTTCCGAGAGCGTGATGTTCCCCTCGCGGAACTGGTTGTAGACGACCGAGTGCTCGTAGACAGTCTCCGGAGCCTCCCCGTAGACGTTGTATTCCGGCTTGTAGGCGATGGCCCCCGTGTTGTAGTGCCGCGGTGTGGTTCCGTCCCAGTAATCTGCCGTTTCGGGGGTGCGTGCCTCGGCGTTGCGAATCGTGAGGTTTTGGGACTCGTTGCTGGTCCCATCTGTGTACAGCAACCCTGACGGTGGCCCGGGATTCGTTGCCACTAGCCGACTCGGGTATCGCGTCCCCAACTGGACCGAGACGGCCTGCCGGCTCGGCTGCCCCGGCACGGAGACGATGGCGTTTCGCAGGTCCTGCAACTGCGTCTGGACCTGCTGATTGTGATTGAACTCCACCTCCTGATTTTGCTCCGGGACAGCAAACGCCTGATACGAGGAGAAGGCGATGATCAGCACGCCGAACAGCAGTACAGCCCCGACCTGTACTGACTGCGCACGCTCATCGCCCATGAAAGTCATGGCGATGAGTTGCAGAGACGGCGATAAAAACCTGACTGCCGAATTATCAACTCTCGTCTTCTTCGACGACTTCCGGGTCGCTCATTGCGGTCTGGAGACTGTCAAGTCCGTTGACCCACTCGGAGACGAGTCCGTATTCGAGGTCCTCAGCGACCTCCATCGGGAGCTCCGACCCGCCAATGATCTGCGTGCCGGCCTGCACACAGTAGCCCAGTGCCGCGTCGAGGTCCTCTTCGGCTTCCGCGTCCGCGGCGGCTTCGATGTAGTCCGTGATGGTCGCATCGTCCGCAGCGCCTTCTGCGACGAACTCCTCGGCCGCATAGAACACGCACAGCAGCGATGTCTGGACGCCGTCGATCAGCATCACGGTCTCCTCGTCGTCGATGTCGATGTCGTCGAGAACGATCTCTCGGACGCCGGTAAGCTCGTCGAGCGTCGCCTCTTCGTCGAGCGGTCCGTCCTCGTAATCGGTGAGAATCTTCGCGACCGCGATCGCAGCGTCGTCCTGAAGGTTCAACAGGAGCCGCGCTGAATCCTCATCTTCAGGGTCGACGTCTTCTTCCTCGATGCGGTCTAGCCAGTTCTGCCAGCGTTCTTCGGTGTAATACTCCCCCGGCGGAGTGCTCATACCAGTCCGTTCGTGCCGTTGGGGATAGTAGTTTCGACCGGCGGCCGCTCTGTCGTGGAGTCCCTACCACCAGGACGAAACAGCGAGCCACTATTTTAACGCTTGAAACAGCTTTTCTGTGGGTTTCTTGGATCGTCTGTGCACTCCGAGCACATATCACGGTCCCCGTCGAGGAACGGACTTTTATGTCAGTCTCTCATGTTATGTATTGGCATGTCACAGCGACGGCCAGTTCCGACCTACGTCGGCCCGCTCGACCCGGCTGCAGTCGCCACGCTGGCCAAGCGTGTCGGTCTGGCGCTTGTCGCCGCGACGCTGCCGGTCGCCGTTGGCACATTCGCCGGTATGGTTCTCATGGCCGGGTCGCTCCCGGCCGCGACTGATGCCGCAGCCGCCGCGATGAGCGGACTGCTGACAACAGAGCAGGGACTGTCCTGGCTGTTCTACGTCAGCACGCTCGGGACCGCACTGGGATGCTGGATTCTCGGCCTGGGGCTCCTTCTCGACGGCCTCGACCTGTAGGTCAGCCGTCGCCGTCCGGACGCATCTCCACGCCGCCTTCCAGCGACTTTTCGTCCGCCGCGTCCACGCGGTTCGAGAGGGTCCGCTGTGGGAACGGGATCGCGATGTCTTCTTCGTCGAAAGTGGCTTTCACACCCCGGACGACCGCCGAGATGGCGCGCCACTTCCGCGGTGGCGTCGGGTGATCGATCCAGAACCGGAGTTCCATCACCACAGCGGAGTCCCCGAAGTCCTTCGGAACGACATCCGGCGTCGGTGAATCGACGACGTGCTCGATGTCTGTCATCGCTTCGCGGGCGAGGTCCATCGCCCGGTCAACGTCGGTGTCGTAGTCCACACCGATATCGACTGTGAGGCGCAACAGCCCCTTTCGGCTGCGGTTTGTCACTGCGCGGTCGCTCACGCGGTCGTTCGGAATGATGACGAACTCGCCATCGAAGTTCTCCAGCCGCGTATTGAAAACAGTGATGTCCGTTACGATGCCCTCCTGCTCGCCAATGAGCACCCAGTCGCCGATAGTGAACGGGCGAGAGAACATCAGGACGAAACCGGCGATGAGCGAGCCGAGCGTCTGTCTGGCAGCCAGACCGACAACGATACCGAGGAACCCGGCCCCGACGAGCAAGCCACTGAGGTCGATGCCCCAGACGGCGAAGATCGTCGCACCGATGGTGACGAACACAGTGACCTGCCCCAGTCGGAGAAGGATCTCCTCCTGGTGTTCGGTGAAGCCGGTAACAGCTTGGCTGAACCGGCCGATCCACCGCTGCATCTGGTCGGACAGGACAAAGGCCAGCATGACGAGAACGATCGTCTGTATCGTCGCCAGCACTGACTGATCGCTCCCGTCGAGGTACGGCCCGACTGTCTGGACGATATCGAGAACGCCCCAGACGATGAGAAACGAGACGACAACGAGAACGACCATCGAGAACTGGGCGATCCGGAGAAACACGCCTCGGATGGTCGTCGGCGTGTAGTCGGCCATGACCTGCAGCCAGTCGCCGGCTCGGTCCGACGTGACAGACCGAAGCCGGGAGAGGGCTGCTGGAACGATGACGACGCTGAGAAGGAGGACGACGAGAAGGATGAGCGTCGCGACGAGTCGCCCCTGTGTCGCGACCAACTGGTCCAGCGACCGCTGTAACACGGTAAAGAGCTCCAAAAGGCCTTCACCGGTGTCGTTGGCCGCTGGCGTCGGCGTGGCCGTCCCCTGCACAGCCACCTATCGCCGCCGTAGGAACTTGTGTCTTCGTCTTTGAGCGTTCGTCTGTAAAAGCGGTGATAGCGACGCCGAAAACTGACTGGTCGCGGTTCCCGTTAGACGCCGCGACCCTGCAGCTGCTCTTCTTCGTCCAGGTCCGCGTTCGCCTGGCCTTTCATCCCCTTGCCGGGGTTCTTCGCGATCTCCTTGAGCTGTTCGGGGTCGTCGTAGTTGTTGACCGCCGCGACGACGGACTCGCCCATCGCCTGTGGGTTCTCCGCCCCGAAGATGCCCGAGCCGACGAAGATGCCGTCACAGCCGTGTTGCATCATCAGTGCGGCGTCGGCAGGCGTCGCGATGCCGCCGGCCGCAAAGTTGACGACCGGCAGCCGGCCGCGGTCCGCCGTCTCGTGGACGAGCCGCCGAGGCGCACCGTGTTCGCGGGCCCATTCGTCGCGCTCCTCGTAGGCCATCCCTTCGAGCTTGCCGATGGAGCGCTGGATGTTCCGCTGGTGCGTGACGGCTTGGTTCACGTCACCAGTGCCCGCCTCGCCCTTCGTGCGAATCATCGCTGCGCCCTCGTCGATACGGCGCAGCGCCTCGGCGAGGTTCCGCGCCCCGCAGACGAACGGCGCGGTGAACTCGCGCTTGTCGATGTGGTAGCGGTCGTCGGCCTGCGTCAGCACTTCTGACTCGTCGACCATATCCGCGCCAGCGGCTTCCAGAATCTGGGCCTCGGCAGTGTGGCCGATACGGGCCTTGCCCATCACCGGAATCGACACTTCCTCGATGATCTCTTCGAGTTTGCTGGGGTCAGCCATCCGGGCGACACCGCCCCGCTTGCGGATGTCGGCCGGGACCGACTCCAGGTGCATCACGGCGACCGCGCCGGCGTCCTCGGCGATTCGGGCTTGCTCACGGTTGACGACATCCATGATGACGCCGCCTTTCTGCATCTTCGCGAAGCCGCGCTTGACGAGGTCAGTCCCGCGACGGAGGTCCTCGAGGTCGGTCTCTTCAGTCATTACCCAGACTTAGGACTGGATTTACTTAACGCGTGTCCTTTTGCAGGACAGAACACCGTTTGACCCGCCCGAGGGAGACCCGATATCGGGCCAGCGGCAGCGATATTCTCCAGAGGACGGGGCTGAGACCACTACCGTTTTCATCGCGTCTCCCCACTGCATCGACATGGCTCCGGACGAGGGTGTCGGCGGGCGCATCGACGCGGTTGTCGCGCGGGTGTTCAGCCGGCGGCTCCCCGACGCCGAAGGGCTTCCGCAGTACGTTGCGCCGTTACCGGCGTGGTTGGAGAACGTCGGGCTCAGACTTGCCTGGCCGATCGCGCTCGTCAATCTGGTCGGCACGCTGTTTGGCTTCTGGTACTACGCCGGCCGGCCGCTGAACACAGCGCCGCCGCTCGTTGAGGGTCAGCTGGGCGCGGCCCCACTCGCCGCGTACCCGCTGATTCCGGACTCGCCCGTGGCAACGATGTTCATCGGACTTTCACTGGTGGCCTGGCGGCTCGACTGGGACACGCAGTGGCTCCACATGCTCGGCTTCTTCGGCTGCATCAAGCTCGGCCTGTGGACGCCGTACGTCCAGCTCGCTCTCAACGGCCCCGGCGGGATTCCGCTGTGGCTCTACTGGTTCCTGATTCTGAGCCATCTGGCGATGGCCGCCGAGGCATTTCTCATTCACCGCTATGCGAGCTTTTCGGTCATGTCCGTTGCCGTTGCGGTGTTCTGGTACGGCTTCAACGACGTGGTCGATTACTTCGTCCCGATTCTGGATGGTCCCCACCACACCTGGCTCCGGGCCGAGCCGATTGTCGCTGCCGGCGGGTTCGACCACACGGTGCTCGCCCACGACCTCGCGGCGGGTTGGGCGGTCGTGTTGACGCTCATAGCGACGTTTCTCGCACTGGCGACGCGTGTAGAGAAAGTGAAACGGCAAGCCTGACCGGCGCTGTCCTTTGCTTGCGGTTCTGGTGGCGTCTCAGGTCGTAAATCCGTCCTCTGCCTCGCGCTCGTCGAGGACCCACTCCAGTTCCTCGATAGCGCGCAGGATGGCGACCTCGGCCTCGTCTTCTAGCTCGGTCGACGGCGGGTCGTGCTTGTCGTACTCGTCCTGCAGCGCCTCGATTCGGTCCCGAATCGTCTCCTCTGTTCGCATGGTTTCAATGACCGGACCCGCAGGTCTTGATGCTACTGGTCCCGGCGATGGGTGCGAACGGAGTGAGTCTGTGACAAAAAAACGCAGCGAGCCTACCGAACCACGACGACGGCGCTCTCGGTTTCGGTCATCTCGCCCTCGCCGGAGTAGGTCCGGGACTCCTCGACAGCGAACATCTCGTCGTCGAGTTCGACGCCAGCGACCTGCAGCGTGTCGCCGTCGATCTCGTAGTCACCGTCCTCGATAGCGGCGTCAATCGCGCCGACTTCGCTGCCGAACTCGGGACCGACGAGCGAGTAATCGAGGTCGATGCCGCTGATTTCCGTCGTGATGTCCGGGGCCTCGTCGTAGGTGTCCAGTTGCGCCACGTGCATCGCCTCGGCGACGGCGTCCTCGAAGCCGGCGATGTGGCCGAACACCTCGACGTGGTCGAGGTCGGCGTTCAGCGGCAGTCCGTTCTCGGTCTTGTACCGCCGGAGCGCGGAGACGACCTCCATCGCCGTCTCGCCCGCTTCGAGGTCGGCATCGTAGCCGCCCGAGGTCGGCCAGTCCGTCGTGTGGATTGAGCTATCTTCCTCGTAGCACCGCTCCCACAGTTCCTCCGTGATGTGCGGGAGGAACGGCGCGAACAGTTGCAGGAAGGTCCGGTGGGCCTGCAGGAGCGTGAACTCGGTCGACACAGCTTCCCCGTCTGAAAGTCGCTGCTTGGCGATTTCGAGGTAGTCGTCACAGAACGTGTTCCAGAAAAAGGACCGGAGTTCGTTCCGGGCCTTCGAGAACTCGTAGTCCTCGAACTTCGCCGTGACCGACTCGACAGTCGCGTCCAGTTCGGCCAGCAGCCACTCGTCGACCGCGGCCAGTTCCTCGGGCTCGTCGGGCCGGGCGGCCGGCGTGAGCTGGTCGACCAGCCGCGAGGCGTTCCAGAGCTTCTGGAGGAGCCGTTCACCAGCTTCGAGGTCTCCCTCCTTGTACGGGAAGTCGTCGCCGATGGAGGTGCCGGCGGCCCAGTAGCGGGTGGCGTCGACCGGGAACTCTTCAAGCACCTCGCTGGGCGGGATGACGTTGCCCTTGGACTTGGACATCGCCTCGCGGTTCTCGTCCAGCACCATCCCGTTTATCATCACGTTCTCGAATGGCACCTCGCCGGTGTGCTCGTAGCACTTGACGACGGTGTGGAACAGCCAGAACGAGATAATGTCGTGACCCTGCGGGCGCAGGTCGAAGGGGTACAGCTCGGGCAGTTCCATGGTGAACGACTCACTGTCTGCATCCCAGTCCCAGCCGGCGTTCACGAGCGGCGTCAGCGACGAGGTTGCCCACGTGTCGAAGACGTCCTCCTCGGGCGTCAGCGAGTCGTGGCCACACTCGGGGCAACTATCGACCGGCGGGGCGTCCGACAGCGGGTCAACCGGCAGCTGCTCGCGCTCGGCCATCACGGGCTCGCCGCAGTCGTCACAGTACCACACTGGGATCGGGATGCCCGAATCGCGCTGACGGGAGATGCACCAGTCCCATTCGAGCCCCTCAATCCAGTGCTCGTAGCGGGTGGCCATCTTCTCAGGGTACCACTCCATCTGGCGGCCGGCCTCGATATACTCCTCTTTCTTGTCGAGCAGCTCGATGTACCACTGCTCGGTGACGAGATACTCGACCTCCTCTTCACAGCGCTCGTGGACCTGCACGGTGTGGTCGTGGTCGCGGCTCTCGAGCAGCGACCCCTCCTCGCGCAGGTCCTCGATGATGGCCTCACGGGCCTCGGTGGTGTGCATTCCCTCGTACTCGCCGGCCACGTCCGTCATCGTCGCCGATTCGTCGATTGCGAGCCGCAGCGGCAGGTCGTGGGCCTGGTACCACTCGATGTCGTTCTGGTCGCCGAACGTACAGCACATGACGATGCCGCTGCCGGTTTCCATGTCGACGCGCTCGTCGGCGATGACGGGAACCTCCTGCTCGAAAAGGGGCACTCGCGCACTGCCACCGACGAGGTGCTGGTTCTCGTCGTCGTCGGGATGGACGAAGACGGCGACACACGCCGGCAGTAGCTCGGGGCGGGTCGTCGAAATCGTAAACGTCGCGTCCTCGTCGGCCGGTCCCTCCCCGGTCTCAACCAGATCAAAGGCGATGTCGTTGAATTTCGTGTGCTTGTCCTTATCCTCCTGCTCGACCTGCGAAATAGCCGTCTCACAGTCCGGACACCAGATGGTCGGCGCGCGCTGACGGTACTCCCGACCCTGTTCGTAGAGGTCGAGGAAGGATAGCTGCGAGACCCGCTGGACGTCCGGCGCGATGGTCTTGTAGGTGTTGTCCCAGTCGATGGAGATCGCCAGTGACTGGACGTCCTGCGTGAACTCGTCCTCGAACTGCGTACACACGTCGCGGCACTTCTCCTGGAACTCCCGGCGCGGGTAATCCTGATGTCGGATGTCGAGTTCGCGCTCTGTCAGTCGCTCCGAGGCGATGCCGTTGTCGTCGTAGCCGAAGGGGAAGTAGACGGTGTCGTCGCGCATCCGGTGGAAGCGAGCGACGAAGTCCTGCAGCGTGAACTGGTAGAGGTGGCCCATGTGGAGGTTCCCCGACACCGTCGGCGGCGGCGTGTCAATGCTGAAGCGGGTGTCAGCGTCCTCGTCGTAGGCGTAGGTCTTATCCGCGACCCACTGGTCCTGCCACTCCGGCTCTATCTCGCGGGGGTCGTACTCCCCGTCGAGGGCGTCTGCTGATTCGTCTGTGGTCGATTCGTCCTGCGGTGGGTCCTGTGTATCACTCATATTCAAGCGGTGGGTGTAACACCCGGGTAGCATCTGACTGCGGCGTGGTTATCAGCGGTGCGTACGTCGATTTGGAGCGGTGATGTGGGGCGTGGGGGCCCCTACACCGACGGGCGCGAGAACCAGCGTTCGGGAGAGTCGACGCACCATCTGTACAATACTCGACCTACGGCAGGATTAATGACTTCGGTTTTCGCCAGCGTCCCGACGGGCTCATACTAGCGACCAGCTCACGGCAGGTCGGACTCGCGGTGCTCGCGGTCCTCGGCGGAGTGGGCGCGGACCCACAGCTGTCCGATCCGCGAGAGCGTCGTCCGGTAGGATTTCCCGTGTTCCTCCTGCTCGATGTACCCCTTCCCGCCGGGGCCGAGCCGGTCGACGTTGTAGATAACCTTCGAACGGAAGGAGTCGGTGTACTCCTCACCGAGGTCCCGGGCCAACTGCTGTGCTAGCTCGGAGACGGACTCGAACTCGCCGTGTTCGCCCAGCGTGAAGAGGATGACCTCCTCGAAGGGCTTGACGTTCGAGAAGGAGGCGACGGGAAGCTCAACCACGTGGGAGCCGTCGATCTCCTTCGCGCCGATGGTTGTCCCCCGCTCGTCGAACTCCGATAGCAGGTCCCGCGCGGTTTCGAGTCGGTCGTCAATTCGCTCGTCGACTTCTTCGCCCGTGCGCATGTCCTCTAGCATGTCGATCTGCTTGCGCAGTTCCTCGGCGAGTTCCGTCTCCAGATACTTCTCGGGGACCGTGTAGTAGGTGTGGATGCGGTCCCGGTCGCCCTCGCGTTCGACCATAATCGAGTGGGCCGCGGTCGCAAAGGCAAAGGAGACAGTCCGGGGCATCGCGGAGACGTTGACCCACACCTCGCTGCCCGCGTCGAGTTCCGCGTTGATGAGTTCGAAGGCCTGCTCGAAGGCCTCGTCGTAGTCGTACACGTCGGCGACGACGAACCGCTCGGTTTCCGCTCCGAGCAGGTTCTGATAGTCCTTTTCCAGCTTCTCGGCGAGATTGCGCGAGTACTCGACGTTGGCCTCGCTGCCGACCGCCCCCTCCAGCAGGATGACGCGGTCAACGTCGAGTTGCTCGCGCACCAGCGGCGCGATGAGCCGGTCGTAGTCGAACCCGACCGGGACGATGTGGGTCTGCATATGTGAAAGACTGGGACGGTGATTATAAAAAGAACCAGACTCGGGCTGCTGAGCGTTTATCCCGGCGCGTTACTCGCAGGTCTCGTGGACGATAGCGCCTTCATCGTTCGGCCCACGGCGCTCCCCGGGAACAATAGGGTCCTCGCAGACGGCACAGGTCAGCTCGCCGCTAGCGTGGCCGTTCGCGGTTTCGGTGTCGTCGGCGGACGTAAAGTCTACGCTCACGTCCGTCGACTCGTCGGCTGCCGGCTCGTCGTCCGCGCCGCTCGGTGCAAACACGTCGTCGTCGCTCCCGCTCGTCGTGTCGATGTCGAGCGTGTCGTTGAATCCGCAGTAGCCCGTCGAGGCGTTGAAGCCCAGGCCGAGCGCGCCGATTCCAGCGAGCAGGCCGCGCTTGCGCTTCCCGCTGCGAAGCCAGCGCAGGGAGACAATTGTCAGGACGACTGCCAGCACCGCTCGGATCAGGCGGTCGCGACCGCCGACGTTCTTATCGGAGTCCATACCTGTGTATTGGACTGGATGCTTTTGTAGGTTTACATGTCCGACGGTGGCCGCCGTCCGGTGGTTGTCACGGTGAACGGTCGGTACCGGACCGAACGCGTCTCAGTCGCTTTCGACGCCGGAGACGGCGTATGCGGTGCGGTCCTCGGTTGCCGCGGGGGCAGTCATCAGCGAGACAGTGACCGTCAACACGAGACCAACCAAGATGCCCACGATGCCCGGCGTCCAGCCTAAGTACGCCGTCGGCAGGGCAACGTCGAGACCGAACAGCCCTCCAACCGTCGCAAGCACGGGGAAGACGTGCAGGCCGTAGAACACCTGACTCCCGACCACGCCGGCGTACATCCCCGAACGCGTCGTTCCCTGCCAGTACAGCGCGAGTGCGACGGGAACGGTAAGCTGTGCGAAGCCGCTGAAGGCCGTGTCGCCAATCTGGACCAGCGTCCCCGGCGTGTAGAGGCTCGCAACGAACGAGAGGGTGGCAAACACGACAACGCCGACGCGGGCGACGAGTGCCTCGCGGCGGTCAGTCTCTTCGTCGCTGGCGTCGCCGCGGCCGGTCAGCGGCCGGTAGAGGTCTCGTGTGAGGTACGACGAGCCCGACAGCAGCATCGAGTCGCTGGAGGACATCATCGCGGCCATCGCGCCGGCGATGACCAGCGCGGTGAACCACGTCGGCGTGTACTCGCCCAGCAGCGCCGGGATGACGTTGCCGCCTTCCGGGACAGTGACGCCGAGTCCGGCCGCCCACGCCCCCAGCATGAACGCCGGAACGAACAGGAGCAGGACCAGCACCGGCCAGAGTGCAAAGGTACGCTTGAGCACCTTCTTCGACCCGGCGGCGAAGAAGCGCTGATTGATTTGCGGGAACATCGTCACGCCGAAGGCGATGCTGACCGCGGTCGAGATGATGTACTGCGGCGTGTAGAGCCCGCCACCAAGGCCGACGAACGCGGGCTCTTCGGACGCCAGCAAGGCCGTCGCTTCGCCCGCACCGCCGACAGCGGAGAGGACCCAGGCGACAGCGACCCAGATCAGCGAGAGCATGAACAGCCCCTGAAGCGTGTCGGTCCAGGCGACGCCACGCATTCCCGAGAGCGCGACGTAGAGAATCATGAACAGCGTGATGCCGCCGGCTCCGACCCAGAACGGGACCGCGCCGTTCGTGAGACCGACGATGGCTTGCCCGGCCCCCTTCTGTTGGAGCATCACGTACGGGAACAGCCAGACGAGGCTCACAGCGGCGACGACAACCCGGAGCGCCGTCGACCCGAACCGGTCGCCAAGCATCTCACCAAGCGTCACGTAGCCGTGGCGCTTGCCGACCAGCCACTGCTTGTATCCCAGCACGTACCAGAGGACGGCGAAGATGATACCGTCCATCAGTCCCATCACGAGAATCCACTCGGGGCCGGCGCTGAACGCGAGGTTCGGGCCGCCGAAGAAGGTAAACGCCGACAGTAGCGTCGCGAAGGTGGTAAACAACAGCACGACCGTGCCGAGCGTCCGGCTTGCGAGGTAGTAGTCCTCGGCGGTGCGCTCGGTGAGCCGGTAGGCGACTGCGCCCACCGCGAGCGCGACGACCATGTACGCGCCGACGATACCCAACTGGAGCGCAGTATCGGCCACGTCAGTTCACCTCCTCGACGCCGAGGCCCCAGTCGGTGCGCGCAAAGACAGCAAAGACGACGCTCGCAAGCGCCATCCATCCAACGTGCCACCACAGCCATACGGGCAGTCCGGCCGCGACCGTGCTGGTGTCCCAGAGGAACCACGGCACTGCCAGCGCCATCAACACGAGCGCGACGACTGTCCACCCAGCGGCCCTGACTGTACTCATATTACGACAGTCTAGCCGCTGGCGGTACTAATGGGTAACGAACCTTCACCGACAGCCGTTGAAGAACTATATTCTTCAATACACGCGAGTCCCGGGTTCGACGTCCCGTTCGGGCGTCAGGTGGACGACGCCGTCCTCGCTGTCGACCCCGGTCACCAGACACTCGCTCTCGAAGCCGGCGATTGAGACCGTCCCGAGGTTGACGACGGCAACGACCTGCGACCCGAGCAAGTCCTCCGGATCGTACACGTCTGTCAGCCCTGCGGCGGACTGGCGCGTTTCGTCGCCAAACGCCACGTCGAGCTTGTACACGTCTTTGCGGGCTTCGGGGAACGGTTCGACGTCGACGATTTCGCCGATACGCATCTCTACGTCTTCGAGGAATCGTGCGGGATCGATCTCGGTTTCAGTGAATCCCATGCGTCCCGGTAGTCCGTCCAGTTATTTTATGACAGCGTTCGCAACAACGGTATGGAGACAGCGATCCAGCTCTGGACGCTCCGCGAACTCCGGGAACCGCTATCGGACGTACTCGACCGCATCAGCGCCGCGGGCTACGACGGCGTGGAGTTCGCCGGCATCGGCGACCCGGGCGCGTCCCGGCGCGCGCTCGACGAGGCGGGACTCGGCGTTGCCGGCGTCCACGTTCAACTGGAAGACCTGCAGTCCGACACCCGCACCGTTGGCAATCAGGTCCGGACACTTGACGCGCCGTATTTCGTTCTCCCGTATCTCGATGACGATCACTTCGCAAGTGAGAGCGCAGTCGAGTCGACGGCGACGCTACTCGAAATGCTTGCGGCGGAGTTTGACCGACCGCTCCTGTACCACAACCACGACCACGAGTTCGTCCCGCTCGGCGACGGGACCGCCTTCGACGCGCTCGTCGACCAGACGACGATCGGGTTCGAGTTCGACGCCGGGTGGGCGCACGCGGCGGGACAGGACCCCGTCGAACTGATTCGGCGACTCGACGGGCGCGTTCCTGTCGTCCACCTCAAAGACATGACCGCGGACGGAGAGCCGACGGCTCTCGGTGACGGCGTGGTGCCGCTCCAGGGGGTGGTTGATGCAGCCCGCGAGGCGGGGACTGAGTGGCTGGTCTTCGAGCACGACAACCCCGAGGACCCGGTTGACGCCATTCAGGCCGGTATCGACGGCATGACTCCGCTACTGAGGTGAGTGGCCGACCTTTCGGGAATAGAATGGTATACAGAGGCAGTGTCGGAGCGCCGCGTACCTGCGGGAAGGTTTGATTTCGACTCGCGTGCGCAAGGTTATTCCGCTGTACTACCCAACATCAGTATAGTGACAGCAGTCCGTCGGAACACCGGTTGACGGGCTGGAAAACAGGACAATCATGCAAGATACGGCGAAATATTTGATACATGCCGACATCACGGCGGCGGGAGTCGTCGAGCGGAGCGATGTCGTCGGCGCGGTGTTCGGCCAGACGGAAGGATTACTCGGTGACGAACTGGATCTGCGGGACCTGCAGGACTCGAAGAAGGTCGGCCGCATCGACGTGGAGATACGCTCCGAGGGCGGACAGTCTTTTGGAGAGATTACCGTCGCGAGCGGCCTCGACAGGGTCGAAACAGCGATCCTCGCTGCGGCACTGGAGACCATCGAACAGGTGGGGCCGTGTCGTGCCGAGATCGAAGTTTCCGAGATCGAGGACGTACGGAGCGCCAAGCGGCGCGAAGTCGTTGAGCGCGCGACGGAACTCCTGAACGACTTCGAGGAGAAGTCCATCCAGACCGCGGACATCGTCGAGACGGTCAGACAGCAGGTCCGAGTCGCCGATGTGACCGACTATGAAGGACTCCCAGCTGGACCACGCGTGGCTGACTCCGACGCGATTGTCGTCGTCGAGGGGCGCTCGGACGTGATGCAACTGCTCAAATACGGCATCAAGAACGCTGTCGCAGTCGAGGGAACTGATGTCCCCGACGCTATTGCGGATCTGACGGCCGGTCGAACGGTCACGTCGTTCCTCGACGGTGACCGCGGTGGGGACCTCATCCTGAAGGAACTCGCGCAGGTCGGCGACGTGGACTACGTTGCCGTCACTCCCAGCGACAAGTCCGTCGAGGACCTCTCACGCAGTGAGGTGATGTCGGCACTACGGGACAAAGTTCCGTACGAAACGGTCGCAAGCGCCAAGAGCCTCGACAGCATCCGCGAGGAGATGTCTCAGGCAGGGGAGTCGACCACTGCCGACGGCGGTGCCGTGGCGGCCGCGACATCGGATGACGCCGCTGACAACCAGCCATCGCCCAGCTCACAGACAGGGTCGGCGAAGGTCGAGACAACCGATGGGACGACGAGCGTCGTGGACAACTCAAACGCAACCGCTGTGGCGGATGCCACGACCGACGAGGAGACGACTGAAAACGGCGACGGACCGACTATCCCCTCGCTTTCGGACCACATCGAAGCCGTTATTCAGACCCACAGCGGAACCGCCAGGCTGGTCGACGAGGATGCGACGCTGCTTGCGGAGGGTGACGCAGATGCCGTTGTTTCATTGCTTGAATCCACCGAGGACGTTCCCAAAACTGTCGTCATCGATGCCGACTGCTCGCAGAAGCTCCTCGACGTTGCCGCCCAGCGCGGCGTCGATGTCGTCGTCGCTGCCGGCCACGGCGAGTATGTCAAACAGCCGACGGCCGTGCAGGTCCGTATCGAGAGTTAGAGGTCCCGAACGAACAGCACCCCGTCGCCGTCGTCGTAGTGGTCGGGGAGCTCGTCGGCGACCGAAAATCCGAACCCGTCGTAGAATGAGCGTGCCCGGTTGTCGTCTGCGCGTGCGGTGAGTCTCACTGTTTCGAACCCACTAGTCCGGAGCCTGTCCAGCAGCCCGTTCATCAGTGTCGTCCCGAGGCCCTGCCCCTGTTTGCCGGGCGCGATGGCGAACTCCGCTAAGTATGCGACCGGATGATCCGGCACGACCAAGGCGTAGCCGAGCGGTTCGCCGATATCGAGAACTAGCACGAGCGGCGGGCCATCGATTCCGACGCCGAGGAGTTCCGGCCACGGCTCATCGAGCGCGTTCGTCTGAATAGCCCGGAGTCGAACCTCGTCTTCGGAACGAGCCTCCCGGATCATAGGAGGCCGGCGGTCAGCACGACGCCAGCGCCGGTCAGCGCGGCCGCCAGGGTTGCGAGCATATTGACGCCCTGATTGCCGACGACCGAGCCCTCGACAGTCGCACCCAGCAGGCTGTCGACGGTCATGCCGACCAGCCCACAGAGGAGGATGACGCCGCTGCCGACTGTGCTGATGTCCTGCGTGAGCGCGGCGATGCCGGCGATGATGCCCGCGCCGGCGGCCCCGGCGGCAACGCCCTGCCAGGTCACGCCGCCGTCAGTACCCGGTTCGACGGGCCTGAGCGTCGTGATGAGCCGCGGGTTGTCGTAGAGCCCGCCGAACTCGCTGGAGAACGTATCTGTCATCGCGGCGGCGACGGCTCCGGCGAAGGCATAGAAGAACAGGAGCGGGTCGACGGCGATATGGCTTGGACTCGCCGCCGCCGCGACGACGGCGAACAGCGCGACGATGGAGTTCGCGAGCACGTTCCCGCTCCCGCGTGCGCCCTCGTTCTCCTCGGCGATGCCGCGGTCGAGTTTCTCGTCGTAGCGGTACTTCGTCGAGAGGCCACCGAGCCCGAAAAAGGTTATCAGCATGGCGAACCAGCCGAAGCCGCCGAGCACGATGGTCAAAAAAGAGAGGAGGACGCCAGTGAGCATCCCCGGCAGGGATGCGGTGTCAAGCGCGTACGAGAGATAGCCGAGCAGTACTGTCACGGCGAGTGCGATGACGACGCGCCGTGCCGTCACCGACGGGTCGAGTTCGAAAAACAGCCACAGCAGCAGTCCCACGGTGAGCATCACCAGCGGGTCGTCCCGCTCAAACAGGACCGAGCGAAGCAGTGCAGCGACGAACGCACCGCTGGCGGCAAGAAACAGCACGAGCGGGAGGTCGACGACGGCCGCTCCCTCACCGACGGCGGCCTGAATCCGCGTTCCGAGCACCTGCCCCGCGACGCCGGCGACGAAGCCGACGAGGACGAAGCCCGCGGTTGCGACCACTTCGTCGGAGCGGACGGTGTATGCGAGCCGCTGGCCGAGGTTTCCGTAGGCGACGATGACAACGACGCCGACGAACATCGGCACCGGCAGACTGAAGCGGACGGCAAGTAGCGCGAGGCCGGCGGCGGCAAGCGAGAAGGCTGCCAGCCCGTACAGTTTCCCGTCCTCGTAGTCACCGGGGCGCGCGAACAGGTCGAACAGCCGCGAGTCCTGCCCGATGACCGTCACGCCGAGCGCGGCGACGAGGACGAAGGGGGCGATAGCGGCGACAGTCGCGAGTTCGAGCGAGCGAAAGCCCGTTGCGGCCGGAACGGCGACCGCGAGGGTCCCCACGGCGGCGAACGCACCTGCCCGACGGACTGTGCCAGTCACGTCCCACCGGTATCCCCGAGAGGCACTTACCCTTTCCGAACTGTCGAAGGGACCGTGGGATTTACTGGGGCTGTCAGCATACCGGCGGACGTGGGACTATATGACCGATATCTCGCAACGCGCGTTCGGCGCAGCGACGCCGACCTGCCCGAGACGGTCGCGCTGGTGATTACGGAGCGGGATCTGCTTGGAGACGGCGCGTACCGGACCTTAGAGCGTTTTTTCGACTGGGCCGTCCAGTACGGCACCGACACCGTCGTCGTCTACGTGAGTGTCCTCGACGAGGAAGCGATCCCGACGCTGCAGCGTGAACTCGAAAGTGTCACCGCGCCACGGGAGATAGCGGTCAGAGTACCGGACGACGAGACGACGGCCGACGCCCCGATTCAGATTTCAATCGGACTCGGCGGCCAGTCAGAGTTCGCGACGGCCGTCCAGAAACTAGCAGAAGACGTCGATACGGGCTCACTCGACCCGAGCGACATCAACGAGGCCGCGGTCGAGGAGCATCTCGTCTTTCCGACCGACCCGGATCTGGTGATCAAGACCGGGGCCGAGCGGCTCTCCGATTTCATGATCTGGCAGTCCGTGTATTCGGAGCTGTATTTCACTGACGTGAACTGGCAGAACTTCCGGCTTCGGGATTACTTGCGGGCGTTGCGGGATTATCAGGAGCGACAGCGGCGATTTGGCCGCTAGGAGGTCAGTCCGCGAGGTCGTACTCTTCGTCGAGTTGCTCGCGTTCGGTACTCGGGAGCGCGTCACGGAATCGCCCGAGCATCCGCTTGGCCGTCGGTAGCTCCGATTGCTCGATGGCACGAACCAGTGCCAGCGACCGCTCGGCACGGGTCGTCCGCCAGGAATCCTCGCGGTTCTGGTACGTTCGGATCGCTCGCAGGAAGTCGACCTTCCGGAATTCGGGCCAGTAGGGCGTACAGAAGAACGTGGCGGCCTCGTTGCCGTTGGCGTGCCACGGCAGGAAGTTCGAGGTGCGTTCGTCACCGCCGGTTCGAACGATGAGATCAACGTCGCGGGTCGGCCCCTCGTAAAGCCGCTCTTCGATGGTTTCCGCAGAGACGTCCGTCGGGTCAAGGGTCTCGTTCTCGACAGCAGCGGCAACGTCGCGGGCCGCACCGAGCAACTCGGCCCGGCCGCCATAGGCCAGCGCGATGTTGAGATTGAGCTGGTCGTACTGCGCCGTTCGTCCCTCAGCGTAGTCGATAGCGTCTCGGACCCGCTCGGGTAACATCTCCGTCTCGCCGATGGCGCGGATACACACGCCGGCCTCGTGGACCCGGTCGGCGTCGGCAAATGTTCGGAGCTTCTGTTCGACGAGGTCGAAGATGTGTTCGCGTTCCTCGGGGTCGCGGTCGAAGTTCTCCGTCGAGAACGTGTACAGCGTCACCTCACGAATGCCGAGTTCGTCGCACCAGTTCAACAGTGCCTCCGTCGTTTGGGCTCCTTCTTTGTGGCCCTCCTGTTTTTTTGTGCCCTGCTTTTCAGCGTATCTTCGGTTCCCGTCCATAATGACTGCGACGTGGTCCGGCGTTCCAGACAGTTCCCACTGGAGCAATCGCTCGTAGGCTGCATATCCCAGTCGCTTCCCCCTCGATAGCATCGTTGTATACATTTCAACCACTCAATAAGGGCTTTGTGGAAGGGACCGGGTACAGTTATTTCCCGCCTAATCTGTCGAAATATATGCGCATAGTTTTAATATACCACGGCGTCACGTTCGAATTGCAATGGCGACCGGTACGGTAGACTTCTTCAACGACACAGGCGGTTACGGTTTCATCGATACCGAAGACTCCGACGAGGACGTCTTCTTCCACATGGAGGACATCGACGGTCCTGACCTCGAGGAGGGGCAAGAAGTGGAATTCGAGATTGAGCAGGCCGACAAAGGCCCGCGCGCGAAAAACCTCACGCGGCTGTAACCATGGCGACAGGCACTGTAGACTTCTTCAACGATACGGGTGGCTACGGTTTCATCGAAACCGACGATGCCGACGAAGACGTGTTCTTCCACATGGAAGACGTCGGCGGCCCGGACTTAGAAGAAGGGCAAGAAGTCGAATTCGACATCGAACAGGCAGACAAAGGCCCGCGGGCGAAGAACCTCGAGCGACTGTAAGCGAGGGCGGCTCGCTTTTCAACGGGTTCGGGACCGACTGAGCGGTGCGACTCGACAGCGTGTGGGTTCCCACCACTGTCGCTGCACCGCCTCTCGAACCGAATATCTTCGGGTAGACCTATCAGCACTCTGAATCCGAAGTGCCTTAGGGACAGCAACACCGACCGCATGGTATGAGCGAGGCCGACGCACTCGACGATGACCTTTACCGCCGGACCAAACAACTACTTGAGCCGGGCGAGATTCAGCTCAACGGCGCTGTCGTCCACACGGAGTACGACGGTAGCGACGAGATAGAGATGATGCAGGCCACCATCGAGGTCGGTGAGTTCATTGCCGAGGGCGCCGGTCTGGACCCGACGGATACGTTCGTCTACTCCGGCAGCGACGACCCCGAGTTCGCGTCGAACCAGCATCAGGGCCTCACGCTGGACGACGAGGAGTTCGTCTGGGAGTGTCAGCAGCTCCTTCGCAACGGTTCCTTCGATCTAGTGTTCTACTACGAGGCGAGCGCCGACCACGACGGGATTCTCGAAGCGGTCGAGAACGCTGGCTACGCAGTCACCGGCGTCGAAGGTGAGTAAGCCCGTCAATCGCCGGTCGACAGCCGCTCTTGGCAATTGTGACAGTACGTGTAGTTGGGGCCGTTCGCTGCGCCACAGATACGACAGCTCCTTGCGTCGACTGCAGCCTGTTCGAAGTAGGCGTTGAGCTGGCCGGTGTCGCGACCGTTGCGTTGGCCGCTGAACTGCTCGACCAGCGTATCATGTGCGGCGTAATCCATGAGCCGGAACATGAGGACAAACCACAGCGGCACCCCTATCAGGACGAACAGGTAGACCAGCAGCCGGACTGTCAGTTCGGCTGTCGAGATTGCCACATGTGAACTAGGGGCGCAAAGGGGTAAAACGCTCCGGCAACCCGGATATGCGGGCCGCGTTCGCTCGCCTGTCCCGGGCTATTTTTATTCGCAGAACTCCCAGCTTTCGGTATGAGCGAAGACCTCGGGACGGTAGACCGGGCGGTGTTGAACGCCTTCCAGGGCGGCTTCCCGGTCGTCGAACGGCCGTTCGAACCGGCCGCGGCGGCCCTCGCCGACCACGGCGTCGACATCGACGCGGACGAGCTGCTAGCGCGCGTACAGGACCTCGACGACGCGGGCGTGCTCACGCGGTTCGGGGCACTCATCAATGCTGAAGCGATCGGTGGCACCGCCACGCTTGTCGCAACTCACGCCCCCGAGGACAGCTACGACGAGCACGCCGAGATAATAAACGCGTACCCGGAGGTCGCGCACAATTACGAGCGCGAACATCCCCATCTAAATATGTGGTTCGTGGTCTCGGTGGCCGAGGAAAGTCGAGTCAAGGAGGTACTAGCCGAAATCGAGGCCGAAACCGGTGAGGAGACGTACAACCTCCCGAAACAGCAGGAGTTCCACGTCGGCGCGAAGTTCCCCGTCGAGGGGCCACAGACCCAGGACATCGACTGTTCGGCTCTGGGGCCGGACGTGACCCCGACCGACAGCCAGTCTCTGACCGCCGACGAACTGGACCTCGTGCTGGAAATTCAGGACGGGCTCCCGGTCACTGCCACGCCGTACGCTGACGTGGCTGCTGAAATTGACGCCGACGTTGATTGGGTACTGGAGACAATACAGCGGTTCAACATGGAAGGAAAGGTCCGCCGGGTCGGCGTTATCCCGAACCACTACGCGCTTGGCTACAGCGAGAACGGGATGACTGTCTGGGACGTGCCCGACGAGGTCATCGACGAGGTTGGCCCGGCTATCGCCGAGTTCGACTTCGTGACACACTGCTACGAGCGGCCTCGCCACGACGGCGTCTGGCCGTACAACTTCTTCGCGATGACTCACGGGCGAAGCGAGGCGGAGAGTCAGGAGCGCATCCAGCAGGTCCGCGACCGGATGGCTGAACACTGGGACGTGTCCGAGGACGACTGGGACACGCTGTTCTCGACGCGCATTCTGAAAAAGACGGGTATCAGGCTGGACGAACGAGCGCGACAGAACACAGAAACGGCGTGACCGTGCGTATGCAGGACCGTAGTGCTGAATCAGGGTGTTCCAACCGATGATTCCACTCATGCACGACTTCGAGGGCGAGACGGTGCTCGTCGTCGGCGGCGGTTCAGTCGGCGCGCGCAAGGCTCGCACATTCGCTACGGAGGCGAGCGTCGTCGTCCTCAGCCCTGAGTTCGGCGACCGGACGTTCGCTGACGCCGAAAAAGTCCGAGCCGCACCGACCCCAGAGGACGCCACAGACTGGGTCGAGCGGACCGACCCGGCGCTGGTCGTTGCCGCGACAGACGACTCGGACCTGAACGGCGCTTTTAGCACAGCTGCCGCGGAACACGGCGCGCTTGTCAACCGCACCGACGACCATGGCGACCAGTCGTTCGGCAACATTGTCGTGCCTGCCACGGTACGAGACGACCCCGTGACGCTGGCGATTGCGACCGGCGGACGCGCGCCAGCGCTGTCGAAGCACCTTCGCGAGCGGTTCGAAGACGAGTTCGGAAACGCTGGCCTGATGGCGGACCTTGTTGGCGACCTCCGTGAGGACCTGCGCGACCGGGGGGTCCCGCCGGCCAAACGGCGTGACGCCGTTAGGTTCGTTGTCAGGTCACGGGAAGTTTGGAAGGCTTTAGATAGTGGCAGGTCCAAAGGAGAGCAAGTAGCTAGAGACGTGATCGGAGAGTTACCTGGTGATCAAACGTGAGAGGGGACACTGGTGCAATTGTTGGGGTCTGTATCTCCCATGAGCGCGCAAGCGTCGACCAATTAGAAACCGCTGCGGCGGACAGCGAGCGCCACGCCGTCGAATCCTTGCTCGCGAACCCCGCGGTCGAAGAAGCGATTGCACTGCAGACGTGTAACCGTACCGAGGGGTACGTTGTCGTCTCTGATCACGAGGACGGGCTCGAGGCCCTCGAACTGTTTACCCGAGCCGTGCCCGACGATGTCGTCGTCGAGATGGGTCACGAGGAGAGCCTCCGTCACTTGCTCCGGGTGGCCGCCGGCCTCGAATCGATTGTGCTGGGCGAAGACCAGATCCTCGGCCAGCTTCGGACCGCCTACGAGACCGCCCGCGGCGTTGGCGGCATCGGGCCGATGCTTGAAGACGGCGTCACGAAAGCGATCCACGTCGGCGAGCGCGCCCGCACGGAGACGAAAATCAACGAAGGAGTCGTCTCGATTGCCTCCGCCGCGGTTCGCTTGCTCAAACAGGAGAGTTCGCTGACTGACGGGACAGCGCTCGTTGTTGGGGCTGGCGAGATGGGCCAACTCGCTGCGGAGGCGCTTAGCGAGGAGGTAGACCGACTGCTCGTGGCTAACCGGACGGTCCCACACGCGGAGCACATCGCTGAATCGGTCGATATCGACGCCAGCGCGCTCGCGCTCGACGGTATCGAAGCGGCCGTCTCCGAGGCCAGTGCCGTCATTTCGGCAACGGGAAGCGGCGATCAGGTGTTCGATATCGGGACCTTCAGCGATTCCGGCGACGTATCCATTGTCGATATTGCCCAGCCGCGTGATGTCCCGGCGGGTGCGGACCGCCTCCCGTCGGTGACAGTGTATGATCTTGACGCGCTGGAGTCGGTGACTGCCGAAACACGGAACAAGCGGCAGCGAGCCGCTGAAGCGGTCGAGCGTATCGTCGACGAGGAGTTCGACCGCCTGCTCACGCAGTACAAGCGCAAACGCGCCGACAGGGTCATCTCGACGATGTACGAAAGCGCCGAACAGGTCAAGGCAGCAGAAATAAACAGTGCGCTTTCGGCGGCTGACTTCGATGATGAACAGGCCGAAGTCGTTGAAGCAATGGCCGACGCTATCGTCTCGCAGATCCTCGCCGCACCGACCAAGAGCCTGCGCGACGCCGCAGAGGAGGATGACTGGTCGACGATTCATACGGCGCTCCAGCTGTTCGACCCGGACTTCGGCGGCCCCGACCAGGCTACCCCGCCCGAGTTCACCAAGGGCATGTCGGTCGAGGACATCCCTGACGGTATGCGCGACGAGATCCCGAACGCGATGCTTGACCGACTCTCCGACGACTGACCACGCCCACCTTTTTGCCTACGCCGTCCGACGTATCCGATATGGCAGACCTGCTCTCTGATGCAGAGATTAGCGACCGGCTACCCGAGGAATGGACCCGCGAAGACGACGAAATCGTTCGTGTCTTCGAGTTCGACGGCTATCTGGACGCGTCGGGGTTTCTGAGCGCCGCGGCCGGCCTCGCCGAGGACGCGTGGCATCACCCGGAGATGACCATCCGCTGGGGTGAGGTCGAAGTCCGACTCACGACCCACGACGCCGGCGGCATCACGGAAAACGACATTGACCTTGCCGAGCGGCTGAACGGCATCCACGACTGACGGTGTGACAGTGGATACGACAGGCGGACTCACGTCGCTCCAGCCGACTGATCCAGACGGCGCGACCGCCCGGTACGTGTTCCGTGTGGAAATCGGGCTGGAACCGGCCGCTGATGGGCTACGGACCGACCCCGACCGGTTCGAGACGACGCTGTATCGGGCAGCTGACGACCCGGGGGAACGCGGTTGGCTGTTCTTCCGGGACACGCTCTGGCGGGGCAAACTCGCTGACGAACCGCATTTCCGTCGGCTCGTCGAAGACGAACTCGGCTGTCCAGTTGTTTCGGCGTCGTTCAGTGAACTCAGGACCGACGAGGCGTATTTCGACGCGCTGAAGAGCGAAATCGCGGACGACCTGTCCCTGTTCAATGCCGGGTCGGTCAGCGAAGTCGTCACCAAGTACCTCGGTAGCTCGATTCGGGTGGGGTGAAACGAGACGCGACTGTGTAGTCAGTGGCTACAGAGAGGTTATACACAGCAAAACCGGTCGTAGGGCCCGAAAGACTTTATCAGAGAATCGCTAAATAATCTATCCTCATGACCACCGACTACGACTTCTGGCTGTTTGATCTCGACGGGACGCTCGTCGATATCGAGCCAGCGTACCCCCGGAAAGTGATGGGTGCCGTCGGCGACCGCCTCGGCGTCGAGTTCACGGACCGGGAGCGGGATGCACTCTGGTACGGCTTCGGTGGGACACGGTCACGGACGCTTGCGGAGCGCAACGTCGACCAGCAGGAGTTCTGGCGGCTGTTCCACGAGGAGGAAGACCCTATTGCGCGGGCCGAGGCGACGTATCTCTACGACGATGCCGAGCAGTTCCTCGCGACCCTCGATACACCGGTCGGACTGGTCACGCACTGCCAGCAGTACCTCACCGAACCAGTGCTTGACCATCTGGATATCACCGACTGGTTCGAAACGGTCGTCTGCTGTGACGATGACATCGGCTGGAAGCCCGACCCGAAGCCGGTGGAACTGGCGATGCGGGAGATGGATGTCTGGTACAACGGCCACCACGGTGTGCTGGCTGGAGACAATCCGTCAGACATCGGTGCGGCGTGGAACGCGGGCCTCGACGGCGTTCACGTTGGTCGTCGGTCCCCCACGGAGACGGGCCGGTGCGTGCGCGGCGATAGACGGGTCGCCTCGCTGCTGGACCTGTCGTCGTCTCAGGGGAGATAGTCCCAGTTTTCAACAGTGACGGTCGTTCCGGTATCGATACCAGCCTCGGCGGCGGGCACGGACACCCAGCCATCGGCCCGGGTCGCCGTCGCGAGGTCAACGCCGGGCAACGGCGTCGCTGTGCCGTCGCCCACAGCGACCGGAGTAAACGTCCTGACACCGTTTTGACTGTCGACGTGCGCTGTCAGCGTCGCTCGTGTCTCTGGATGGGCGGGCAGTGGGGCGTGGGCGAACGTCTTCAGGAGTGGACGAACGAGCTGGACAGCGCCGACGCGGGCCGCGCCTGGCGACTCCGGCAGGAGCACTACCGGTCGGTTCTCGACGACGGCTATCCCGGTCCGATGGCCGGGGTCGATCGCGAGACGGTCCGCGAGCACCTCGCCAAGTTCGGCGACGATTTCTCGGAGCGCGTCACCCGGTTCCGTCCCGGTAATGACGATCAGTTCCCGGGTGAGGTCACGCTGGACCGCCATCCGGAGTGCCGGCGCGTCGTCGGCGACTGGGTCCCGGTACGTTACCTTGCCGCCCCAGCGGTCGACGTACTGTGCCAGCGTGAACCCCGCCGTCTCGACCTGCTGGCTCTCGCCCGCGTCCCGCTGGGCCAGTTCATCGCCAGTCGGTAGAATACCTACCTGCGGTCGCTGGCGGACGAGGAGTTCGGAAACTCCAGCGGCTCTCAGCAGTCCCACGTCGCCGGGTCGTATCTGATGGCCTTGCTCGAAAACGGCGTCCCCGACGCTGATTTCGGCTCCCTCGATAGGGTCATTCGCCGTCGCAGGTGTCGCCAGAACACGTCCGACGGCGACGGAGAGCGGAATCCTGTCTGTTCGGTCGATGGGCGCAGCGACGCTGCCGATTCGTCGGCGTGCGGTTTCCAGCGGGAGCGACTCAGCGTCCGACGGCGAGGGGCCAGCCATACCCGTACTAGCGGCCGCTGTAGCAAAAGTACCCTGCGTGGCGGCAGTGTCTCCGCGTATCGCTGTCTTCAGCCATCCGGTGACGTTGCTTTCAGCCATCTGCCGCGTGCGGGGACGTTGATCTGATCCACCCGCCGCGTCCCGGCTGTGGAACGGCGTAACTGGGAATATTTTTTCTCGGTCGGGTCCGGCATCGACGTATGGTCCTCCCGCAACTGGTTGGCATCGTGTTCCTGACTATCGGCGGTTTCGTCCTCCTCCGCGGCGGCCGGGAACTCAAAACGGTGTTCCACATCCTCCGGAACGATCCGGTTCCAGTGCGCTCACTCGACGGGCACACTGGTCCTGTCGAAATCACTGGCACAGCTGTCGCCAACGAGGGTGCCGGGACCGTCACGGCCCCCTTTACCGGTAGCGAGTGTCTGGCATACACCTACGAAGTCGAGGAGTACCGCTCGTCAGGCAAACACTCAAACTGGGAGACGCTAGACGAGGGGCAGGACGGCGTCGACTTCATCGTGGACGACGGCAACGCGCGCGTTCGCGTAAACCCAGACGGAGCGGACGTACGGTTCGAATCCCAGTCGGTGACAGTCTCTCCCGGAACTGAACTCCCTGAGCGCTTGGCTGCGTACGTCGAGCGAACGGAGGGCGTCGAGGCACAGGATGGGTCCGTGAACCTGCTCGTGACAGAAATCAGCCTGGGGAACAAACAGCGCTTTACCGAGCGTCGGCTGGACGTTGGCGAGGATGTGTACGTCTACGGCCAGGCGATGCGCGGCCCCGCAACAGCGTGGGGCAGCAATCTGGTCGATGCTATTGTCGGGGACGGCAACGCGACGCCGGTGTTCGTCATTTCCGACACCAGCGAGCGTGGCACCGCCCGACGGATTGTTCGGGGCGCTATCGCTGAAACTGTGTTCGGTCTCGTCGCTGTTATCGTCGGCAGCGTCGCCCTCTTCTCCACACTCCTGTAGTAGCAGAGACCGTCGGGTTTACCACAGCGTACCACCTAGACGGGCGTATGTCTGCCCTGCGTGAAGCGCTTCGGGACCTTCCCGACGCCGTGTTCGCGGACGTGCTCGAATCCGAGGACGAATATCTGCTCGTGCTCGACCTGCCGGGCGTGACCGCGGAGACAATCGACGTGACCGTTGAAGGGGGCCGCCTTCGTATCGACGGGCAACGGACCAAGGACGTGCCCGGGGAGTTTACGTTCGTCCGCGAGGACCGTTCCGTGTTCCTTGACGCTGAGCTTCCGCTCCCGCCGGACACGACCGGGCAGGGCGGGGAGGGGACCGTGGAAAACGGCGTCCTCGAACTCCGACTGCCGAAGGCGACAGCCGCACCGAGCACCACAATCCCGATCGACGGGGACTGATTCAGAGGTGGCAAGCCGGTGAATCTTCGCGCGTACTGGCGGTTCCTCGTCGTTGCACGCCACTTCCTGCCCCTGTTGGTCGCGTACGCACGAGACCGAAAGCGGTTCTTCGTGATCGGCTCATCGCGCCGCGTCACGCCTGAACAGCGTCGCAAACGTGCACAGCAGCTGCTCGACTCGTTGCTAACGCTCGGCCCGACGTTCATCAAACTCGGACAGATCCTCTCGACGCGACCGGACGTCCTGCCACCAGAATACATCGAGGAGTTCTCCAAGCTCCAGGACCGCGTGCCACCGGCGGACTGGGACGAGGCACGGGTTGTCATCGAGGACGAACTGGGGTCTGTCGATGACCGCTTCGATGAATTCGAGAGAGAGGCGATAAGCGGCGCGTCGCTCGGTCAGGTGTATCTGGCGGAGGTCGACGGTGAAAAGGTCGCCGTCAAGATCCGCCGGCCCGGTATCGAGACGCTCGTCGAGGCCGACCTGCGGGTCGTCCGCTGGTCGCTCCCGCTGTTGATGTATTTCATCGACGACTCTCGGTCGTTCTCGCTGGAGACACTCGCCGACGAGTTCTCGAAGACCATCCGCGAGGAGATGGACTACCAGCGAGAGGGGCGGATGCTCACCGAAATTCGGGAGAACTTCAGGGACAACGACCGCATCTGCATCCCCGAAGTCAAGGAGTCTCACTCCACCCGGCGCGTCCTGACGATGGAGTATGTCCCCGGCACGAAGATCAACGACATCGACAGCCTCGACGCGGGCGGTATCAACCGGACGGAGCTGGCCGAGACGCTCCAGCGGGCGTACCTGCAGATGATTATCGACGATGGCGTGTTCCACGCCGACCCACATCCCGGGAACCTCGCCGTGCAAGACGACGGGACGCTCGTCTTCTACGACTTCGGGATGTCCGGTCGAGTCGACCCGTTCGTGCAGGACAAGATCATCGACTTCTACGCCGCCGTCGCCGATCAGGACATCGATGCCATCCTCGATGCCCTCATCGAGATGGGGACGCTCTCGCCGGAGGCCGACCGGCAGGTGATGGGCGACGTGATGGAACTGGCCATCGCCGACGCCCGTGGCGAGGACATCGAGCAGTACCGCGTCCAGCAGATCATCCAGCAAGTCGAAGACACCATCTACGAGTTCCCGCTCCGGCTGCCGGCGAACCTGGCGCTGGTGTTGCGCGTCGCCACGGTCGTTGAAGGCGTCTGTGTCACCCTCGACGAGGACTTCGACTTCATCGGCGTTGCGACCGACTATCTCCGCGAGGAGGGGTATCTCGCCGAGGGCGTTCGGAACTTCGTCGAGGACCGGGCGACCGAAGTATCCGACGCCGCTCGGTCGGCCGTCCGTATCCCGCCGAAACTGGAGTCCGCCCTCGACAGAGTCGAGCGGGAGGACTTCCGCGTACAGGCCGACATTGAGGACTCCGATGGCCTGCTCGCGACGATGACCAAGCGGCTCATCCTCGGGATGTTGCTCGCGAGCACGCTGTTTTCGACAGCGTTCCTGTACACGCAGGCGTCGCTGCCGGCCACTGGTGTCGGTATCGCTGGAACTGTCGGCCTGTCACTGGCGCTGTGGTGGTCGTTCCGCTCGAAAAAGGCCGTCCGCGCCAAGCCGCAGTTCACGCGACAGAGTATGCGTGAGCAAGACAGGGAGAGCCCGGGCGGGCTCAACACCTCCTTCGGCGAGGACACCGACGACGCCTACAGCGGTGACTGAACGCCGCGTCCGATTGTTGGGTCAGAGCCGTTTCTCGAAGTGGACGAGTTCGTACTCGCCCTGTGTTGACTGGTCTACCTCCTGGTATCCTTCGTCGCGGTAGAACGCGACCGCGGCGGGCTGGCTCTGTGATGTCGTCGCAAGCAGGACCTCGTATCCCTGCTCGACCACTTGCTGTTCGAGTTTGTGGAGGAGGCTCCGACCGTAGCCACGTCGTTGCCGGGACGGAGCCACCCGCATCCGGTGGAGTTCGGCCGCGCCGGGGACGGTTCGCTCGTCCGCGTGCCCGACTTCATTCGGGAGGAACCCGCCCATCGCGGCCAGGCCACCGTCGAACGTCTCCGGGAGTTCGTCGTCGACGGCGGGCACGACGCCGACGAGAAACGCGCCGCCGGTGTCGAAATACCGGGTCTCGATGTTTTTCAGGTCCGACGTTCCGGGGATGTCGCTGGGGTCGTTGCCGGTCGCTCGCATCGCCCACTCGTGGAGGCGCCAGACGGCGTCGGCATCCCGGCTGTCGTAGGCTCGAAACTGAATCCGGTCGGTCATCGAATATGTTCTGAAGCGCACATTATCGCAGAAGGGGTTTAATTCTACCTTATTAGCGTATGGTTCTATTATACCGCTCTGAATTTATCCGGAACGTTCAGTATTCAGTGTCTGGTATAGGGGGTATGAGAAAATACGGTGGCACGCATTGGGTGCAACCCCCGGTCTGTGGACGCGATACGTCGGTAACATTGCGAGTGAGGGGGAAGGTGGGTCGGTTATGACGGCTTCAGAACCCCAGAACGTGGTGCTAGTCACGGTTGACTCGCTGCGGGCCGACGCACTGGGTGGTACTGACAGCGTCTCCCCAGTCATGGATTCCCTCGCCGACTCGGGCGTCGTCTTCGAAAACGCCGTGGCACAGGGGAACTGGACGCCGTTTTCGTTCCCTAGCATTCACGGGTCGCGACCGGTGTTCACCGAAAGCGAAGACATCGGTCTGGCGTCAACACCGACGCTGGCCGAGCAGGTGTCCGATGCCGGTGTCGAGACGGCAGGGTTCAACGCCGCCAACGGCTTTCTCACCGACCACTGGGGGTACGACCGCGGATTCGACGAGTTCGAGCCGTTCGTCGACAGCGGCGGCTACAGCAAGTATCTGGCGGCCCATCCGACGATTCAGGCATGGGTCCAGCTGGGAACCTCGCCGTTCCGGCGCGCCGCAACCGTTCTCAGCGGCGGGTCCGACGAACGCCCCTTCGCCGACGTGTCCCGGATGGGTGACCTCGAAGACCACGCTACTGAGTTCTTGGAGACGACCGACGGACCGTTCTTCCTGTGGGTCCACTACATGGATACGCACACGCCGTACGTCCCGGCACCACGGCACATCCGTGAAGTGTCGGACAACCACTTCGGCGTCCTCCGGATGCTCACGTCCCACCTCCGAACCGGGCTGGGCTGGGAAGTCGACGACCGGACGCTGGAGACGCTCCGGACGCTGTACGAGGCGACGGTCCGGCAGGTTGACGCCAGCGTCGGTCGGCTCCTCGACACTCTCGAAACTGAAGGCCACCGCGACGACACTACCATCATCGTCGCCGGCGACCACGGCGAGGAGTTCCTTGAACACGGTCATCTCGCTCATTACCCCAAGCTCTACCGGGAACTCATCGACGTTCCATACATCGTCTCGACGCCGGACAGCGAGCACCAGTCGGTCGAGACGCCGGTCGGCCTCGACACAATTGCGCCGACAGTGTGCGACCTGCTGTCGCTCACGCCGGCGGCGGAGTGGGACGGGGCGTCTGTCGCTCCAGCGGTCCACGGCGAGGCCATCGAGGACCGCGGTCCCATCGTCTCCGCAGCGGTCCGGGGCGAGAGCGTGACCAGTCAGCCGATTCCGCGGAACCGTGCGGATGGGGAACTCCTCCTCAGCGCACGCGACGAGCGCTACACGTACATCGAATTCACAGAATCGGGCCACCAGGAACTGTACGACCGGACGAACGACCCCGAGGAACAGGTCGATCTGTGTTCGGGCTCGACGGATGCCGACCCGCCTGCAACCGTCCTCGACCGCCTGTCGGATGCCGTCGCCGACCACCTCGCCACACTCGACAGCGACGGGACGGGGGCTGGAAACACCGAGGCATCCGACGAGATAACAGCACGATTAAAGGCACTCGGTTATCAGTAAGGCTGTATGGCGTCCGCTGTCGTCACACCGGCCCGGCGACAGCAACTCGTCCGGTTTTTCCTCGTCGGTGTGTTTGCTGCATCGGTCCAGCAGGCGCTCCTATGGCTGTTTACTGATATCGGTGGCCTGAATTACATTTTCGCAGCCGCTATCGCCATCGAATGTACGATCCTGCTACAGTACGCTCTGAACAACGCCTGGACGTTCCACCGGTCGCAGCATTCGAGCCTGCGGGAGTACGTACTCGGGCTAGGGAAGACGAACCTCGTCCGCGGGACAGCTATCCCACTTCAGTTAGGCCTTCTCTACGCCTTTGTCACCTGGGGCGGCGTCGTGCCGTTGGTCGGGAATGCCGGGGCCATCGTCATCACAGGTGTGTATCGCTACGCGCTTGATGCCCACTGGACGTGGGGTTAGACGGTCGGGACGGGGACCTCGTCGAGCACGCTCTGGATGACGGTTCCCTTGTCGACTTGCTCGACGCGGGCATCGGGCGTTAACACGAGCCTATGGGCCAGCACCGGCTGTGCGACCCGCTTGATGTCGTCCGGTGCAACGTACTCCCGGCCGGCGATTGTTGCCATCGCCCGCGTTGCCTCGAACAATCGCTGGGTCCCGCGCGGTGAGACCCCCACATCTACGCGGTAGTCGTCTCTGGTCGCCCGGACGAGGTCAGCCATGTACTGCAGCAGGTCGTCGTCGACCGTAACTGTCTCCGGAACGCTCCGGAGTTCTTTGACTGACTCCGCGTCAAGCACCGGTTCCACGGTCGGACTCTGTGTCGTTCGACCGGCACGCCGCCGGAGGAGTTCGACCTCGCCCTCGCCGTCAGGATAGCCGAGTGATGTCTTGGCCAGAAACCGGTCGACCTGTGCTTCGGGGAGTTCGAAGGTCCCCTCCATATCGACAGGGTTCTGCGTGGCGATGACAAAGAACGGTTCCGGCAGCTCGTACGTGTCCCCGTCGACGGTGACCTGTCCTTCTTCCATCGCTTCGAGCAGCGCGGACTGGGTCTTTGGCGGTGCGCGGTTGATCTCGTCGGCCAACAGGACGTTGGCGAACACCGGTCCTTCGGTGAATTCTAAGCTCCGGGACTCCTCGTTGAAGATGTGTGTCCCCGTGATATCGGCCGGCAGGAGGTCCGGCGTGAACTGGATGCGGGAGAAGGACAGTCCCAGCGCGGTCGCGACGCTGCGGGCGGTCAGCGTCTTCCCTGTGCCGGGAACGTCCTCAAGCAGGACGTGGCCCTTCGCGACGACCCCCAGCAGCACCGTCTCGAAGAAGCCGCGGTCAGCGATGACGGCACTCCCGATCTCATCGAGGATCTGACTCGACACCTCGCTTGCCTCGGTAGCGTCCATAGCCTGTCATGTTACGGGTCCGATAAAGGGGTGTCGAGTCCGAAATCGAAACCCCTAAAGAGCAAACGGCGGTACTGATTGATGAGCCGAGGTAGCCTAGCCTGGCCAAGGCGGTTGCTTCGAGAGCAACTGTCCTCACGGACTCAGGAGTTCAAATCTCCTCCTCGGCGCTTTCTAACGGTACAGTTCGCTGAGCGACAGCGCTGTATCTCTGACGGAGCATATTCGGTCGACCGCCCGTCAGGTCAGCAGGAAAATCAGCACGCTAACCGTCATGACGATGAGAATAAACGCTGCAGCCAGCGCACCGCCCATCGACACCATCGCGTTGGCAGTCGAGGCCAGCGTCTCGGTCCGGTCGTTGCCGAACACCGTTACCGTCGCCTGTTCGCTCGCCATCCCGGCCTCGACGGGCTCAAGATCGGCGATGGCCCTGTCGACGAGGTCCCCAATGAGCGCAACGATCTCCTTCTCAGAGATAACCTGTCCGACCTGATTCTCGGCTTCGACTGTGTTGACGATATGGGTGTCGCTGGTCATCACCTCCATCGTATCCACGCCTTCAGCGGCGTCGATGATGCGCTGGCGGAGGCCCGGCTCCATGTTGTTGCCGTCGATGAGTACGTACGCCGTCCGCTGGTCGTTGACCTCGAAGACACAGACCCGGATTCCGAGCGGGCCGATACCCTCCTCGGGCTTCCAGGGGGTTTCATCCCAGGCGACGCCACAGCGGAGTTGGCCAGTTTCGGCGTCTGTGAGCAGGCTTCCAAGCTGTCCAGCGCCGTGAAGCATATCGAAGGACCGCTGACTGCCGGGAACGACGTGGCCGAGGTCGTCGCCTTCGAGCCCGTCGTTGCAGTTGTGTGCGTCGACTAGAAGCACGTCGTCGAGCCCGTCGGCCCGCGCTTCCGACATCGCAGAGAGTCCCACGGCGTACTCCACGTCGTCGGCACAGCCCGGCGCGTACGTGTTCACGACGAGCGCGTCGGAGCCAAACGCCTGTCCCGTCAGCGTGGCCTCTCCCTCGGTGACCCGGTGTCCTGCCGTCGCTTGGCTGTCGTATTCGATGTTCTGGTACGCAGTCTCGGCCGTCGACAGGATCTTGTCGACTTCCCGTTCGGTGACGAGGTTGAAGTCGTGGCCGGCGGTCGCGTGTGGCGGGAAAGCAAGGCCGTCAGCCGACTCGGCGACGCGTCTGGGGAGGTTGCCACCACCGATTTCACCCATCGGACCAGGGTGAATCATCGGCAGGACGAACCGGGCTTTCTCCTCGCCGTCCGGCCGGCGGACCGACAGCAAGGTGACTGGGACGACGGCTTCTTCGCCGATCTCCTCGAAGAACTCCTCCAGTTCGCGCGTGCCCTCGGCAATGTGGCCGATGAAGCCCCGGAGGAAATCGAGTGCGGAAACACCCAGCGAGGAGCGCCACGGTTGGTCGATAACGACGAGGAATAGCCAGACTGCCAGCGCATAGATGACACAGATAACCGCGAGAATGATGAAATCCTCCGGGATGAACCCCTGTACCTGCGGGGGGACCTCTTCCGGGCGGGAGAGGTACTCCCGGAGCATCGGGTCTTCGAGGATGAACGCGGTTGCGCCGCTGTATATCGCCAGCAACACGGCGGCAGTGACTGTCTGGACGCTCGCCGGAATCGTCGCTTTCAGCAGCGAGTGCCGCGAGACGGCCATCAGTATCAGCAGCCGGAAGGCGAATATCGATGCCAGCGCGACCAGCAATACGTCGAAGACGAAGTTCTGGCCGAGGCGGACAGTAAAGACGGCGATAACGCCGGCGATGGTCAGCATCGCAATCGTGATGAGCTCACAGATGACCGCAAGCAGGGTGGCGCGGTTCGGGGTTAATTGTCCGCCCAGCTGCCGGTCGACCCACGGCGTCACGGCACTGGCGATTGAGGTCGGCAGGCCGATAAGAAACACGCCCTGCCAGGCGTCGTCGAGGATGAACCGCGAATCGAACGCAACGATACCAGTCATCGCCGCGATGACCAGTGCAAAGGCCAGGCTCGTATACCAGGTCGGAGCCCTGAAAATAAACCGCGAAAGACTAGCGAGATTTCCCTGTGTCGCCGTCATTTATGTATCACATCCTACGCGTGAATATAAAACCAGTTACATCACGCTGCAGCGATTACTGGCGAGCGACAGACTGCTGGTCACAGACCGACAGGAAGTTCTCGAACACTTCCTCGCCCTCTTCGGTGTGAGCGACCTCTGGATGCCACTGGACGCCGTATATCGCTTCGTCTGTGTTGCTCATCGCCTCGACGCCACAGACATCGGAGGTCGCGGTCCGCTCGAATCCGGGCGGGACTTCCTTCACTTCGTCAGCGTGGCTGGCCCACACACGCGTTTCGGGATACAGCGAGCCGAGCAGCGGGTCGTCATCATCGAGGATGTCCACCGTCACGTCCGCGTAGCCGCCGTACTCGCCGCCGCCGACCCGACCGCCGAGTTCGTCAGCGATGAGTTGCATCCCCAGACAGATGCCGAGCACGGGCACGTCGAGATCGAGATACTCGGGGCAGTTTCCGATATCGTCCATGTCGGGGCCGCCGGAGAGAACAATGCCGTCGGCGTCGATCTCCTCTGGCGGAGTCGTGTTGTCCCTGAGCGAGACATCGACACCCATGTCACGGAGCGCGCGCTGCTCCAGATGTGTGAACTGTCCGTGATTGTCGATAACGTCGATTCGGGTCATTACTGACGCGAAGGCTGCGAAGGCGTATATATCTCCTGATGCGGTCGACGGTTCCCTTTGCGACTGGCTTCAGGGCCACTCTCGAAGTGTTTGGCGGATCTCGTCGAGAACTGTCGGGCCACACAGTTCCAGCGTCACGGTGTTGCCGTCGTCCGAGGTTGTGAGGTGCACTGCCCCGCCGTAACTCTCGACGATCCACGTCGTCAGCCACAGTCCGACTCCTTTTGAGTGGCACAGTTGCGTCTCCACGCCGCTATTGAGGACATCCCGTTCGTGCTGTGGAATCGACGGACAGTTATCCCCGATGTGGACGAATACGGTTCGACCGTGTTCTTCGACTGAGATATACAGTGTCGGGGTCTCTTCGCAGTGGACGACTGCGTTCTCGATAACGTTCCGGAGCACGGTGTCGAGCATCCAGTCGGCGTACACCCGCGACTGTTCAGGGAGGTCGAGTTCAACAGTTGCCTCCGGAGTCGACTGCGTGATCTTTTTTGCCTGTTCTCTGACGCATGGCACGAGGTCAATCGGCTCCTGCGCACGGCGGTCCGCATCGAACGCGAACTCTATCTGTCTCGCCTTCTCTGTGGTAGCGATGATGCCATCGATAGTTCCGCTCAACTGCTCGACATGTGCGCGTGACTCGGGCCTGCCGCGCTCTGCCGTCTCCCGCTGCAATTCACCGAGGTGTCCGAGTGCGACATTGAGGTCGTTCCGCAGGTCATGCCTGAGGACTCGAAACAACACTTCGTTGCTCTGGGCGAGGCGGCGTCGAGACCGCCGGAGTTCCAGCAGCCACCCGAACAAAATCCCGCCGAACCCGCCGACTGCGACCCCGCTTGCAAGTATCGACGGGATCATCGAGGACTGCGGTACCGGGGCGAGCAATACGACGATTTTGATAACGGTAAACAGCGCGACACCCAGCCCGCACCACTCCGCGGCAGTCCATATCTGGTCGCCAGACAGTCCACTCACCGGTAGCCAGTAGTTCGCTGCTACCAGGGCTAGCGCCGGTGTCAGCCCCACGCCGAGGATGACCACGTCTACCGGGGACGGCCGGACGATAGACATGCCGTGGGCGAGTAATGCGCCGGAAATCACGACGCCCGTTGCGACGACATATCCCGTCCCCAGCGACTGTTTCGTGAGCGCTGGAGAGGTCACTTTAGTAACTGGTTACTACGTGACTACTTATCTGTGCGGCAGTAATTATCAAATAAGATATTTAGAATCACTCCGAGTCGTCATAGCGGTCGGCCGCCGATTCGAAGCCCAGTTCGGATTGCTCCTTAGAACGGCGCTGTTCACGCTGTGCGATGGCTTCGGGGTCCGGGTTCGCGTCATCGTTGATTCGCGCCCACGACTGATGAATCTTCGCGTGACACCACCGGCAGAGAAATACCGTTATTTCGTGAGATAGCTCGTCGCCGCCGTCGCGGTACGAGAGATGGTGTTCCTCCAGCAGCGGTCGGTCCGCAGAGTGGGCCATCCGTCGCTCTTCAAGTCCGCAACGAACACACTCCCGGTCGTGGTTTCGGGAGCGGAAATGCGGGCAGTCGGCCCAGTCCCATTCCGGCTCCGTGTCCGTGTCATCTGGCGCAATTGCTGCCGGACAGCGAAAGTCATCGGCGCTCCGGGCATTGGCGAATTCGGGGTCGTGACGGCCGTGTTCGCGCGCCCAGCGACACTTCCCCTCGCTGGTGACGAAGTCACACCGCTTTACATGGTCGTACGGGTCGTCAACGCCGACGGATGTCCCCCCGGGAGCCTTTTCCATGCGAGGTAATGAGTGTCCGTGCCCCCTCAAATCCACCGTTCCGACAGAAGACTTTTTGCCTGCCTACGACTTCGGCGGTGGTATGCGGCTCGTTCACGACCCCGACGGCGCGGCACACCCCCTCGCAACGGAGGTGGAGTACGCCGAGTCGATACTCGAACAGGGACGGGGGCTGATGTTCCGGTCATCAATTCCCGACGACTACGCGCTCGTCTTTCCCTTCGACCACGCGAGCCGACAGTTCATCCACATGCTGTTCGTCCGGTTTCCGCTTGATGTGCTCTGGCTCGTTGACGAGGAGGTCCAGGCTGTCGACACCCTGCAACCCTGGCGCTCAATTGGCTACGCGACCGCAGACACTGTCATCGAACTACCCGGTGGCGCGGCGTCGGACGTTTCCGAAGGTGACACGGTCCGTCTGGAATAACGAGTCTCAATAGCATGGGTCGTGGTAATCAGTTCCGTCACCTTTTAGACCGTGAAGAGTAGAGTAGACACCACTATGTCGGAATACCCGACGGAGGATAGAGGAAGTCGCCGCGAGGCGGCTGGCCGCGAAATTCGTGGCGCGTGATGGAGCATCTTCTGTGAGTCAGAACACATTGTTCGAGGGGCACCCAGCGATGCGTGCGCTCTCAGATGTCGGTGAGGTACAGTTTCTCGACACGACGCTGCGTGATGGCGAGCAAGCCCCCGGCGTGTCGCTGACGCCGGACGACAAGGCCGATATCGCCCGCTCGCTCGATGCGGCGCGTATCGACGTCATCGAAGCCGGGAGCGCCTGTACCGGCCCCGGCGAGCGCGAGACGATTTCCCGCGTCGCGGGGCTTGACCTCGACAGCACTGTCACCAGCTTCTGTCGTGGTATCCAGAACGATATCGACCTCGCGCTTGACTGTGGTGTCGACGGCATCAACCTCGTCGTCCCGGCCAGTGACAAGCACGTAGAGCAGAAGGTCGGGACCTCCAAGAGCGAAAACGTCGACAACACCGTCGAACTGGTGGAGTACGCCGTCGACCACGGGCTCTGGGTCGAGGTCATCGGCGAGGACGGCTCCCGAGCCGATCTGGACTACCTCGAAGAATTACTCGGAGCCGCCGTCGAGGCCGGCGCAGACCGCATCTGCTGGGCCGACACCGTTGGCCACGCGACGCCGGACCGCGCGCTCGAATGCGTCTCCCGGCTCTCGGACCTGGGTCCGGTGAGCACACACACCCACGATGATCTGGGGCTCGCAGTGACGAACGCTCTGGTCTCCATCGCAGCGGGTGCGGACCTCGTCCACGGGACGATAAACGGCATTGGCGAGCGCGCCGGCAATGTCGCCCTTGAAGAGGTCGCCATTGCGCTCGACCATGGCTACGGCGTCGAATCGATGGCCCTCACCGAGGTGTACGACCTCGCTCAGCTCATCGCCAACCGGACCGGCATTCCGCTGGCTCCCAACAAGGCGGTTGTCGGGGAGAACGCCTTCACGCACGAGTCCGGCATCCACACCGACGGGACGCTCAAAGACGACTCGATGTATGAGCCGTACCCGCCGGAGAAGGTGGGCCGCGAACGCCGACTCGCGCTCGGTAAACACGCGGGCCGAGCCGGTGTCGAGGCGGCACTCGACGAGCATGATGTCGAGGTCACCGATGACCAGCTCTCGGAGATCGTCAGTCGCGTCAAGGAGATCGGCGACCGCGGCAAGCGCGTCACCGACGCCGACCTGCTGACCATCGCCGACGAGGTAACCGACGATGCGCGCGCCCGCCGGGTCGAGCTGCTCGGCCTAACTGCCGTTTCCGGCTCCGATACGCCGACGGCGAGCGTCCGACTCTCGGTCGATGGCGAGGAACGAAAAGAGGCAGCAGTCGGCTCCGGGCCGGTCGATGCCGCGATGAACGCTGCCGAGGTGGCACTGTCCCACACCGCCGATGCGACACTCGAAGACTACCACGTGGACGCCATCACCGGCGGGACGGACGCGCTCGTTACGGTCGAAATCGAGATGTCACGCGGCGATGACCACGTCGTTGTCTCCGCCAGCGACTCAGACATCACGCGGGCGTCTGTGCGCGCAATGGTCGATGCGATGGACCGCCTTGTCGCCGACGACGAGGAACCGCTCGTCGCCGACGACTGACGGTACGACAGTTCTGTTTTAAATACGTAGAATCAGTTCGCACCTGTCCGCGGACCACGGAACGTCGCTTTGTTACTTGTGTCCGCGGCTGGCTTCGTGGTACTGGAACACTGTTTCCATGCCCTGCACCAGCGCGTCAAGGTCGACACTATCCGTATCGAACTCGCGGTCACGCACGGACTGATAGATGTCGGCCCACCGGTCCCGGAACCGTGCCTCGAGCTGCTCGGTTTTGATTTTGTCGATGAGTTCGGCTTTCCGGTCAGGGTTTTCGAGTTCTTCAGGTGTAACGAACCCTTCTTGAAGGGCCAACACGACGATTCCCGCAGTGTAGTCTCCTTCCTTGACCTCTCGCTCCCAGGTCGTGAGCCAGTTGCCGATTCGGGCCATCTCCTGCAGGTCCCAGATGAGGTCCCGGACCGTGCCGTAGTCCGCGAGATCGAATTCCGGCGAGTACATCAGGTCAACGGCCGCGTAGGGGAACATTACCATGTTATGTGCCCCATAGGTTTCGGCCCCGCTGAGGTTCGCAATCCGTGGGTTCTCGTTGACGACGGCGCTGTAATCCATCGCGTTTAGCGTCTGTCGCATATCGTAGGTGAACACGTCGTAGAACTCCTCAACACGCGGTGCGTCAGTCAGGCCCCCCTCAAACTCCCGCCATACACGCTCGATAAAGGAGAAATATTCCTCGCTTACCGCTGCACGACTCGGGTCCACGGCTGACGGGTCCTGAACGAGGCGTCGGGCCTCTTCGAAGGTGTCTCGGTCCCCGTCGTTCTCGACGATGTCGTCCAGAATCGTGACGTACATCGTGAGTATCGTCTTTTGTGTCCGGACGTGGTCGGCGTGATCCGGGTGGACAGAGGAGAGCGTAAACTCAGGGAACAGCGAGTAGATCCACTGCCAGAGGAACCGATCACGCTCGCCACAGATCCGTTCGTACTCGTCTGCCAGTTCTGCAACCTGGTCCGGGAGACTGGTTGTCCGAACCTCTTCAAGAAGGTCCTGTGCATCAACCGCCGGTGACTCAACACTCATTGTGACTGCCTCCCGATAGTTGCACCCTGAATATCGACACAGGCGGTAGAATAATGTCCAA
This sequence comes from Haloarcula marismortui ATCC 43049, assembly GCF_000011085.1. Classification (NCBI taxonomy): domain Archaea; kingdom Methanobacteriati; phylum Methanobacteriota; class Halobacteria; order Halobacteriales; family Haloarculaceae; genus Haloarcula; species Haloarcula marismortui. The sequence goes on along the minus strand of NC_006396.1, from coordinate 1,509,889 downwards.
TTAACTGGTGTTTGGGTGCTTCTACTTCTTCAGATTGAACGGTCACTGCCTTGGCGCTCTTGCCCGACTGCGAGTCGGTTCCGATCAGTTGGTGTCCACGGTCCATACATTTGAGAGGCAAAGTTGCGCTTATAGTGGTACTGACGTGTATGCTGCTAGTAGTATATTATTAACAAAGTAGTTGGTCAGCTTTACTCCGAGTTACGTACCAGTTTTTCAATTGCTACCACAAAAGAAATATCTACTTACTGAAATATAGCAGCGATCTGTGGGTGATATGTAAAAATAAAGTGACAATAATACGTTTGCTGGCGGCAATATCTCTCTAAATAAGGTCACACAGCGCCAGCAGAACAGTCGCGCGAGTTATGCCTCGAGTTCAGTTGCCACCGAGCCGCCGCGGGACGGTGTCACCAGCACCGAACGGTTCCCTTCGACTTCGATACGACAGCCAGCCATACTGAACACGACCAGCCCGTCAGGACTCGTGGTGCCGTCCGTCTCGGGACGGAACAGTCGGTCCAGCGCATCAGGGTCGATACAGTCACTGATTCGGTCATCGAGGTCGACAGGGTCGATACCCAGCGTGTCGGCTACGGCGTGGACGATGGTTTCGCTCAGCGGTTCATTGGGTGTCGGTCTGTAGACCAGTTTTGCCTGGGACATGATTCGTCGCTGTTTGTCTCTTGATCAGTGGTTCAAAAGGTGATTGTGGCTATACAGATACCGCCCGCCGGACTGGTCACTAGTAGTATAGCGCCGCTATCAGCTATCGCCGAACACGAGTTCGAGCAACTTTCGCTCGCTGACGCGGAGGTGCCGATTGACCGTCGGCTGTGACACGTCTAAACTGGCCGCGATTTCCTGACCAGTCGTCTCCCGGGGCCAGTCGAAAAACCCACTCAGATACGCCGTCTGAAGGACTTCGAACTGTCTATCGGTGAGTTGCTCCTCCAGTGCCGACCGGACCGTCTCGTCTCGTTGACCGTCGGACTGTGCGCCGTCACGGCGCGCGATCAGTGTGACGTTCGCGTAGCGCTCGCCGAGCTGCTCGACGAACTGCCGGACATCGGTTTCGCCCGAGACGACAACTGTCACAGTGAGTCCATCCGTTGACGTTCGGATCGATTTCAACCGCCCGCCCTGCTCCAGTACCGTCTCTGCAACGGTCTGACCAGTCACGACGACCTCGTAAAACCCGTCCAACTGGTCGGTCGAGATCGACCGCGCAGTGTCGACACGAGCCATCGAGACTATCTGCTCCTCAACGACAGCGGGGTCACAGTCCGAGATAGCGAGGAAGAGACGGGTCGCACCGTCGCTGCGCTGTACGGCCCCTTCACAGATGACCGGGGCACCGACCTGGTCTGAGAGGTGGGTCAAGAAAGACTGTGGGGCCGACAGCGATAGTTCGAGCTCGACGGTCCCGTCGCCGGCCCGCCGCTGTCGGGACTCAACCTCCTGTATCGCATTCGCGATGGTCTCGCCGAGTTCGGCAAACACCTCCTGAAGCATCTCGCCGAACCCGTCTTCCTGCTGGGCGTACACCGTCAAGACACCGTAGACAAAATCGTCGTATTCGAGCGGAATGCTGAGTGCTGACTGGAATTCTCGGGAAAGTGCCTCCGTCCGCCAGTGGTCTCCTCGAAGGTTATCCGCCACTGATGGGACGATAGTCATCGCTTCGGACTGTGCAGTCTGGACGGCCGGTGGCCCGCCCTCGCGCTCCAGCGACAGCGAGATGGCGTCCAGATAGCTGGCGGTGTCGCCCGCCCACGCTCTGGGGACGAGTTCCGTTGCATCCTGTCGGCCGAGCCAGGCGAAGGAGAACCACTGTGACTCGGCCAACTGGTCACACACCGCCTGCTCTATCTCCTCGGTGGTCTCCGCTTCGACGAGCACCTGATCAATCCGGCGGATGATGGCATTGACTTGCTTGAGCCGTCGCAGCTCCCGGTTCTGTTCGCGGCGCTCGGCCTCGCGTTCACGGAGCGTCGTCTCGCGGTCCACACGTGCGAGCGCGGCCTCTGCGCTGGCGGCGAGCAGATCTACCATCTCGCGTGTTCTGGCGTCGCTGTGTTGCTGGCCCAGTTCGATGTAGAACACGCCGTGGTCTTCGAGCGGGAGGCAGAGCCGCTTCGCGTCCGCCGTGACCGGCCCCGCCCCGAGGTCGATGCTCTCGCCGGGGGGAACTTCGACAGCGCTGTCCTGCACGAACACATCCCACGCTGTACTCTCGCCCGGGCCGATCGACGCGCTTCGGTCCGCGTCGACGTCGCCGACGCTGCGAAGGGTGTTGTCGCTTCGGTCGAACAGGTATATCTCCACGTCGGGGAGCTCCAGCACGTCGACGGCCGTGTCGAGTATCTGCTCGGCCACGGCCGTCTTGGTTTCCGTATGTAGCAGCTTTCTGGTTGACTCGTGCAGTGCCGCGAGTGTCTCCTCGAACCGCTTCCGGTCAGAGATATCTCGAACGACGCCGACCTGCCGGTAGCTCCCGTCCTTGCGGTCGTACGTCGTGAATTTGGTTTCGATCGGCAGCGTGTCCCCGTCAGCGGTTCTGAGGTCCGTCGTCAGCGTGCCCACATCGCGCTCGCCCTCGATGAACTGTCGCGACATCTCTGCGGCCTCCTCGATGACGGATTCATCTGCCAGCAGCGTCGCGTTCGACCCGACCAGCGTGTCCTTATCATAGCCGGTCATCGACTCGACGGCACTGTTGACCGTCTGCATCGTGAACGCCTCGTCAAGTGTGTAGATGCCGTCCTCAATGGTCTCGACGATCCGTTCGTACTGTTCGAGCATCTCCGTCCGCTCGTGGCGCTCGGTGATATCGTGGACGATTCCCAGATACAATTCTTCGCCGTCCCACTGCTGGGGCTCGAAGGCGATTTCGACCCACCGCTCCGTGCCACCAGCAGAGCACGACGACGTTAGCGGTGTTCCCGGTGACTGACTACAGTGGGCTCTAAGGTCAACGTCATCCAGACCTGGGAAGAACGTCCCTATCTGGCTTCCAAACACGTCCGATGGGTCCGAGTCGAGGAGGTCACAGAGGTGGTCGTTCCCGGTCCGTATCTCCCCGTCAGCGGCAGAAACGACCACTGGCTCGGGCATTCGCGCGGCGAGCGTCTCCAACAGCACAGGAGGGGACTGCTGTGCCGGTGTGTCGCGTGCCGCTTGTTCGTTCTCATCCGTTCCACCGACCGGCTTCTCCATACCGTTTCACGGCACTTGCCATGGGAAAGGTTGCTTTCAGTATACGTACCAGAACACGAAGAGTGCGTGTCCGTTAGGTCCGGATACGTCTCAGTCGCTCCCGCTGCGTCGACTGGCGAGGTGAACCACGTCTTCGAGGCCAGACACATCGTGGTCCGGTGTCACGTCGAGTTGCGTGTCGACCCGATGTGGGCGACGAATAAACGCCGAGTCGATCCCGGCCCGATGTGCTGCCTCGATGTCGGATTCGTTGTCGCCGACGAACAGGGCATTACTGACGTTGAGGTCGTCCATCGCCCGCTCGATGTAGTACGGCCGCGGTTTCTTCCGGCGGAGGCTCTCGACTGTCGGCTCGCGTGCCCAGACGGTGTCGAAGTAGTGGCCGATATCGAAGTGCTCAAAGGCGAACGCGACGGTGTCGCGCTGATTCGAGGAAACCACACCCAGCGGGCAGTCTAGCCGGTCGAGCACAGATACATCGGCGTATGGCTGTTTCTCTCCGGCCCGGATAAGCGCCCGCTGGACCGCGGTCAGGGCCTCGTCACGAGCCCGGAAGAACCGCTCGGGGTCGATATCGTACTGCGTACAGATGTCGGTGAGCTCGGGCACTGTCACACCGATGCTCATCGCCTCGACGTGGGCTGTCGACGGCGAGACCACGCCCAGTTCCTCGAATGCCTGGCGCGCGCCGACGTAGTGTGCATCCATGTCCGTCAGCGTCAGCAACACGCCGTCGTTGTCGAAGATGACCGATTCGTACCCCATCACGTACTTTCAGGGCGGACAGACGCAGAAAGGTTTCGCGTCCTCACAGCCCGAGATCCTCACTGCCACTCCCGCTCTGGTCGAACTGCTCCGGCGATCGCCCGGCCTCGTCGATAACATCGTCTGTCACGACGACCGGACAGTCTACCCGGAGGGCAATCGCGATGGCATCCGAGGGGCGAGCGTCAAATACCATGTCCTTGCGCCGGTCGTCGGTGTACTGTTCCGCGTCGATCTTCCCGTAGAAGGTCCCGTCGGCGAGGTCGTCGATACGGACCCGGTCGATAGCTCCCCCGAACTCCGTCACCATCTCGACCAACAGGTCGTGAGTGAGCGGGCGCTCAAAGGGTTCGCCGTCGATAGCCAGTTGCATCGACTGGGCCTGGTCCGTGCTGACAAAGATTGGGACGATCTCCTCACGTGCACGGAGTAGAACGACCGGCGTGCCGCTCCCTTCCTCGCTGACACCGACGCCGACCCCTTCGACCGTGGCATCGTGTTCCATGAACCAGTGTTGGGCTCGCTGGTATGAAAAGCTACCCCGGCGGCGGTTTCAGGGGCCTGTCCCGTGCGCTATCATCTGACCGACTCCAACTATGTCTTCGTCGGCCGGGCCGGCCCCGCGACGCGCACGCCAACCATCTCACCCAGCGGTCCGATCTCGGCGCGATGACGTGGTGAGTGGGCTTTGAAGCGGGATTAAATCGAATTAAAACAGACGATAGAACACTCAAATCGGGCAAATTCGACTTAATTCGCCTTTTCGGCTTGCCCCCTTCATATGCCATCCGACCAGAGAGCCAAGCGGAGGCAACGACCACAATGAAACTCACTACGATTGCCGGCGGCCTGCTTGCCGTGCTCGTCATCACGGGCTCGGCGGCGGCACTTCCCGGCGCAGCAGGCGCACAGGCTGATGACCACGCGGACAACGCACAGGCAGACAACGCTGCTGAGCAAGCAGCGAACGACACTGAACAGGCAGCGAACGAAACAGCGAGCGCTGACGAGAACACGTCGGACGGCGCCGCCTCGGCGTCTGACCGTCGCGGCCCACCTGCTGACGCCGGCCAGGCAGGCGACCAGCGTGGCCCGCCGTCGGACCTCCCCGAACAGGTCCCTGATTTCGTCAGCGAGATTCACACGCTCATCGGACAGAAGCAGGCCGGCGAACTCACGGGTGATCTGGGCGCACAGATCAGCGACCTGACCCCCGGTGACGAGAGCGACGCGGCCGAGAACGAAACCGAATCGCCGTCTGAGAGCGGTGGCGCGGACGACGCTGCTGCGGAGTCGACTGAGGACGCGGCTGGAGACGATGAGCAGTCCACTGACGACGACAGCGACGCGTAATCCCCCTGACCTGACGGCTCTTCACCCGCCGAGTAATCAAGCGCGGTTTTTTTGCTTGCTGAACTCTGAGTGATGGGTATGGATGACACCGCCGAGTCCAGCGTCCGCGCTGGCGACGGAACCCGTGACCGCACGACGGCAGACCTACTTGCGGGTGACGAGGACTCGTCGGCGTCGGAATCGTCGGGTGAGATGAACCGGAAGCGTGCTCTCCTGTTCGTCTCGCCGTTTCTCGCTATCGGGCTGTTTGATCTGGCCCTGCTACTTGGCTGGGGACTGGACCCGCTGTGGGGGTTCATGATTCTCCCGCCGATACTGTTCGTCTCAGTGCTTGGCTGGATCGCGTTCCGAACCGGGTTCGCGAGCGACCGGACCGGGGACCCAGCCGCCGATAGCCACGACTGACCGTTCGCGGTGTCGGTAGAACACCGAGTGACTGCCCGCTTGGTTGCGGGTGCCTATTCTTCGAACAGGTCGTCGACGGCGGCCCGTGCGGCAAGGGCAGCGTCGTCCGCGACTTGTGCCTCGTCCTGACGACTGTCGGGCGCGTTGACGTACACGTCGACGTCCAGTACGCCGTCTTCGAAGGTGACAGTCACGTCGAGGTCCTCGACCGCGCCGACGTCGTACCGAGAGAAGACAACGTCTTCGGCGGCGGCTGAGGCTGTCTCGACGACCTCATCGTCTGTCGGCATCGCCTTATGCGCCGCCAGCGCCGGGGCCGCCGGCCGGACCCGCGCCGCCTGCGCCGCCGAGCATCTGCTGGAGCTCGCTCTGGAGCTCTTCGAACTGCTCCTGAACGCGCTCTTCCTGCTTTTCGAGTGTCTCAACGCGGACTTCGAGGCTGTTGACCTTCTCTTCGAGGTCGTCCTGTGCCTCGTCGAACTCGGTCTTCACGAGAAGTTCGCCGACCTCGCGGTACATGGTCGAGTCCTCGTCGATGTCGTCGAGCTCGTCCAGAGCCGTCTGGGACTCCTGGAGCTCCGTCTCGGCCTGCTGTTTCTGTGCGGCGACCTGCTGTGCTGTCTGCTGAAGGTCCTGCAGTTCCTCGAGCTTCTCCTGTGCTTCAGGCGGAAGATTACCCTGCATACCTCCAGAGTTGGGAGCCGGAGTGTTAAACCCATGCATCTAGCTCCGAACGCGGGTGCTGGCACCCCGGCCCGTTCAGGGCCCAGAATGTCCGATATCGGCGTATACCGTCCAAATTGACGGGGAGGTCAGCTCCACGCACCGATAGTAGAATGACGGGACAGTCGGCGTAACACGTTTGCGTCTCACAGCCCTTACTACAGTATGTCCCACCCGTCACCGGAGACAGCCGCTGACCCGGAGGAGTTGGTCGCTGCGCTACCGGACCCGCCGGCACCGTGGCAGCGAAGCGACGCCAACGGCGGCATCGTCGAGTATCGGATTCCGGACGACGACGGCGTCTGTGCTGCAGCCAAACTTGTTGTTCGCCCTGAGCTCTTCGACGATAGCGCGGTCCGAATCGACAGAAAACAGGGCTGCAAGGATGTCGGAACAGGGAGACATCCAGACGTTGAGAGCGCTGTCGACGTTGTTTCCACAGAGCTCTCCGCTGCGGTCGGTGAATAGCTGCCGCGGCTGTCTACGCTGGCCCGTCGGCCAGCCCGGCGACCGTGACGTACAGTCCGAACGTCGAGACGACTGTTCCGGCGAGCTGTGTTCCTGCGGTCGCGAGAAAGCCGACATCAGTGTACAACAACGGGGCGAGCATGAACCAGCCGCCGAAAATTGTTGTCAGGACGGCCGGCGGTAAACTCGGCTCGCCGGTCACGCGGAGCAGTTGGAGGTTTCGCACGGTGAAGACGAGTCCGAGAAGCCCGCTTGAAGTCACGCTGCCGGTAAACGCGGCTGATGACCCGACGACAATCGGGAGCAGTGCTCCGACGAGACAGCCCAGCACGCAAACGGCGGCCGAGGCCACAAGAAACTGAGGCGCGGGTTGTTCTGACACGGCACGGAGTACGGACGATGTTTATTAGTTCCTTATCCCAGCACAGATGGGGTTACTCCGGCGCCTTCTCAATCGGCGCTATCTTGATTCAGCGAGAGAATCCCGCCCTTCCTGCGAAAGACGAGCGTTCCGACGCTCAGTCGGAACCGAGGACTGAGCAGGGCGGGAGTGAATCGCGTAAGCTCTGGTGAGAAACTGCCGTGTTACTGCTGTTATTGAGTCTCCAGCGTGTCGAGTCCGGCTCCTAACACCTCTGTATAGGCTTCCGAGAGAGTCAAATCGTTTGCCTCTGCGTAGTCTTTGATACGTCCGTGGATTGCCCAGTCAATGTCGATGTTTGGCCTCATCAGTAGACTTATTAGACATTGAGACTGATTATACTTTGGATGAAGCGTGCCAACACGTTCGCCGTGCGACCGCTTTCAGACGATGGTAAGCAGGTGCTACGGGACCTGTTGGACGCGTGTGCCGCTCTCTGGAACGAGATAAATTACGAACGCCTCATGCGCTACAACGACGAAGACGGCTTCGAGGGCGAAGACGTGTGGGACGCCGATACAGGCCGACTTGAGGGCAAATACAAAGCCGTTCTCGGCGCATCCACCGCTCAAACTGTCCGGCGAGCAAACAGCGAAGCGTGGCGCGGGTTCTTCGAGAGCAAGAAGGCGTATCACGACGAGTCAAACACGTCGGTTACGGAACACCCGGAACCGCCGGGCTTCCGTGGCAACGAAGACGACGGACGTGTTCTCAAAGGCGTTGTCCGAAAGGACGCCTACACCATCGAGTGGGGTGACCGTTCTCGGCTTGAAATGGTCGTCGGAAAAGAACTCCGTGACAGGCACAACAGCCCGAAAAGTCGTCTTCGGCTCGAAATCGTTGGCGACCCGAACTGGCCTGATTACGAGGACCAGAGCCGGTTGGAACTGTGGTACGACGAGACTGACAACACGTTCAGGGCTTCGCAACCCGTGACTGTTTCTGATGATGCACGGGACACTCCACTGGCCGACGAGAAGGCCGCTCTGGATATTGGTGCGAACAATCTCGTTGCCTGTACCACGACAACTGGCGAGCAATATCTGTACGAGGGCCGTGAGTTATTCCAGCGATTCCGTGAAACGACACGAGAAATCGCCCGGTTACAGTCGAAACTCGAAGAAGGCAGGTACAGTAGTGAGCGCATCCGGCGGCTGTACCGGAAACGCACTCGTCGCCGCGACCACGCACAAGAAGCACTGTGTCGTGACCTGCTCGAACGACTGTACGCCGAAGGTGTCGATACCGTGTATATCGGTGGCCTGACCGACGTACTCGAAACGCACTGGTCGGTCGAAACCAACGCCAAGACTCACAACTTCTGGGCGTTCAAGCAGTTCACCGAACGACTGGCGTGTACCGCCGAAGAATACGGTATTTCGGTGGAAGTCCGGTCGGAGGCGTGGACCAGCCAAGAGTGCCCGCAGTGTGGTTCGACGGGCCGAACGACACGGCACCAAGACACACTCACCTGTCAGTGCGGGTTCGAGGGCCACGCCGACCTTACGGCGTCAGAGACGTTCCTGAAGCGGCAGATAAAGCAGGCAGTTAGGCCGATGGCACGGCCCGTGCGGTTCGAGTGGGACGACCACGAGTGGTCGGAGCTACCACGCTCTCATGAAAGTCCCAAAGAACAGCGCACAGACCCAAGTACCGTCCACCGTGACGGGAATATTGCTTCCGGGGAATCGGCATAGCCGAGACTCCTACGGAGGAAACCGCGCCGTTCACGGCGCGGAGGATGTCATGCGACCTCGCCAACCGCCCGCTCGCGCAACTCCCCTGTCAGGTGCATCCCATGCTGGTCGATGCGCCTGACGATCCGCTTTGCCTGTGTCGGCTTGAGGTATTTGTCCTCGATGGCGGCCCGGACCACGACGCCGAAACTGCTCGTCACCTCCGCGCCGAGACCCTGTGCCATCCGTCGGACAGTGCGGTCCTCGGAGACGACAGCCACGGCTGAGCGGTCGTCGCTGTCGCGGTGGGCTAACACGCCAGCGAGTACCGTCACAGCAGCGCCAAGGTCGGCATCGCCCAGCAGGGACTTGGCCTGGTCGATGTGGTCTTCGTCGACGCCAGTGTCGATGCCGTTCTCGCGGTACTCGGTCAGGTTCGTCGCGGTCGGTTCGACCTGGACCTCGTCGATGACGGGCTCGGGAATGACGATGTCGCCGTCGAACGCGTCCAGCAGCGACAGCTCTCCCACCTGCCCCAGCGAGTACAGCGCCGTCGGCCCGACATAGATGCGGGTCATAGCTCCGCGGCTGTGTCAGCATCGAGCTCCAGATCAGAGAGTTCGAGCTGTGTCGTCAGGTTTCGCTCGCGGGCCACGTCGAGCCACTCGGCGATGGAGAGGTCCGCGAGCTGTGCGGCTTCGGCCGCCGACACGTCGCCAGACTGGTACTGCTCGACGGCGACGCGAAGTCGGAGCGTCTCCAGTCCCTCCCGGAGCGCCTTTCGAATCGTTGTCGACCGGTCCTCGGAGAGCAACTCGGCGACGTCGTCCAGTTCGGCTTTCTCTTCGCTCGGGAGCCGCGCGCTTATCGTCGGCATGTTTGCACAGTCATCCGCCGTAAACACACATCAAACTACGGGTCGGAGAACCGCCTGTCGGTTTTCTGAAACCCTGCGTGGAGCGAACGTCCGCCAGCCAGCGTGGCCGGAGCGGGCGACCACCAATCCTTAACGCCACCGGGTCCCACGGGGAGGCAATGAGCGACGAAGCACACGCGTTCGTTCCCGGCCACATCACGGGCTTTTTTACCGTCGACCGGGGCGATGACCCGATTGAGACCGGTTCTCGCGGGGGCGGACTGGCCCTGTCTGACGGCGTTTCTGTTACCGTCAGCCGCGGGGCTGAGACCAAGGTAACGCTGAACGGCGAGCCGATTGAGGTGGAGGCCGTCGAGCGAGTGCTGGACGCCCTTCGAACCACGGCGACCGTCACTGCCGAAACGCCACTCCCGCTCGGGTCCGGCTTCGGCGTCTCCGGCGGACTGGCGCTTGGTACTGCGCTGGCGGCCAACGCCGTCTTTGGCCACGGGCTCTCGTACAACGAACTCGTGACTATTGCCCACGGCGCGGAAGTCCAGTCCGGTTCGGGCCTTGGCGATGTCGTCGCGCAGGCTCGCGGCGGCGTGCCGCTCCGCCTCGAACCCGGCGGGCCGCAGTTCAACTACCTTGACGCCATCCCGGTCCGCAGCCGCATCGAGTACGTCACGCTCGGCGAGCTGTCGACAGCGGACGTGGTCGGCGGCGACACGGAAACGCTAACGGCCGCCGGCGAACGTGCACTCTCGACCGTCGTCAAAGAGCCGAAGCTCTCGACGTTTATGAAGGCCTCCCGGCAGTTCTCCCGCGAGGCTGACCTCCTGACGCCGGAGGTGAAAGGCGTCATCGACGACGTGGCCGAAGCCGGCGGAGACGCCGCGATGGCGATGCTCGGCGAGACGGTGTTCGCCCTCGGGACTGGCCTCTCCGACGCCGGCTACGACGCTGCTATCTGTGCCATCTACCCGCCCGGCGCGACCATCGAAGACGAGCGCTGAGCTTATGATTGCGTAAGATGTGAACCGTCTCCCTTATCCGCGCGGACCCATAGCCACAGCTATGGACTGTCGGCAGTGTGCCACGCCGCTTGACCGGCCGGGTGACTACTGCCTGGTCTGTCACACTGCCAATACGGACGCCGTCGTCCTCGAACTCGACCGCGAGCGGGCGACGGTGACCTCGCTTCTGGACGGGTCGGTCGTCGGCCAGCGGACGGTGACGACGACGCCGGAAGGCGAAGGGAGCGACGAAACGGTCGTCGTCGAACTGCGGAACTTCGCCGGCCTCGTCGCGGACGAGGTACGACGAAAACGGCCCGAGGAAGTGTACGTCACCGGCGACCGCGACGTTATCGCCGCCGTTCGCCCCCAACTGCACTACGAGTTCTTTCGCGTCGAGGGCGACGACCCCGTCCAGCGGGTCATCGACCGTCAGGGCGAGCCCGCACTCGAAGTTGTCGACGCCGCGCCGGCGGAGAAACTGGGCGGGAGCCACTCGACGCTCATCGGCGGTCGGTCGGGCCAGCGAGTCATCCAGACCGTCGCCGGCCACCCTCACGTCAAGAAGGTCATCCCCGGCCCCATCGACGCTGGCGGCGCGAGTTCGCCGACGGGCGTCCGGGCGAAGGCGACCCGCGCCGACGCCAACGGCAACGTCCGGGTGCTCATCCGCGACGGCTCCAGCGTGCAGGAGAACCGCGTCGTCACGACGGCCGGCGACCGCGAACTCGGCGAACACGTCCGGGCAGATCTGAACGAGGCCCTCAGGGAAGCCGAACTGCAGGAGTAGCACCCGCGCCAGGACCGGTGGTCACGCCATGACAACACCAGCAACAAGCACGGCGGCCACCGCGACTCCGACGACACCGGTCCGGTGAACGGCCGGTAACGACGTTCGAACGTCGAGGGCCATCGGGAGCGCATGGAGTGCGGCGAGCGCCAGATAACCGACTGGGGAGACAAGCGGAAACGCTACCGCCCCGACGGCCAGCAGACAGAGGCCGACGACGCCCGCACCCACATAACCACGTCCGCGCACAGGCTGTCCAGCCCCTTCGAGGACCCCACCGGTCCAGCAGTAGCCGATCGCCGTTGCGCCGACCCACGCGTGCCAGAACGCCGCTTGTGCGGGTATGACACCGAGGAGGCCACCGATAGTCACCGCTGTCGCAGTAGTATTGACCGTTCCCCAGGCGAACATCGCGTCCGAGAAGCGGACCGAATCCGGTGCGTGGAGGACTGTCAGGCCGACGAAGCCACTGATTAAGACAGCCCACAGCGCCGTGGCGAACAGCGCGCCGTTAGCGCGGCTCGACCACGTAATCGCCTGCGTGCCACCCCAGCCAAACAGACCCGCCGCCGCGCCCGACAGCAAGAACTCCGAGGCGGTAAGCCGCCCGCTCGTGGCCGGCGCGACCCGCTGGAGGCGATTGCGAACTCCGTCGAACGCTGCCATCGAGCGATGGTTTGCCCGCCTCCCCCTTGAGTTATGTCGCCGCGGGCTCGCCGGGAACCGAATCTCGAAGGCCTTATGTGGCCGCTCGGCGGACAACAGACCACTATGGCTAGCAAGAGCGGAAAGACCGGCAGCTCGGGCCGTTTCGGCGCTCGCTACGGTCGCGTGTCCCGACGCCGCGTTGCGGAGATCGAATCGGAGATGAACGAGGACCACGCCTGTCCGAACTGCGGCGAAGACCGCGTTGACCGTCAGGGCACGGGCATCTGGCAGTGCAGCTACTGTGACTACAAGTTCACCGGCGGCAGCTACAAGCCGGAAACGCCTGGCGGCAAGACTGTTCGACGCTCCATTCGGGCCGCACTGTCCGAAGACGAGGAGTAAAGGACCTTCATCCCTATCTCTCAGCTATGAGCTACAAGTGTTCACGCTGTAAGCGCGACGTGACGCTGGACGAGTACGGCGGCGTCCGCTGCCCGTACTGCGGACACCGCGTCCTGCTGAAGGAGCGGTCGCCCGACGTCAAAGAGATCAACGTCAACTGAGACTGTCGGTGACGCGGTTGATAGTCGACGGCCGGCTGCGCCACGTTGCGAACGGCTTTTCTGGGGCAGCCCTGTGACCGATACGAGGACGCCCCATCCCGAACAGTATGACTGCACCACATCAGACCCGCCTGACCGCCGAGTACAGCAGCGCCGACCGGGCTCGCGCCATTGAGCAGAGCATCCGTCCCGAAATCAACGATATCGAGGGCGACCGGACGACGGCGCGGCTCAGTCGGGACGGACAGCGGGTCGAACTCACTGTTGCGGCGTCTGACCTCGTTGCACTGCGGGCGGGTATCAACACGTGGCTGACGCTTCGCGGCGTTGCTGAGAACGCTCTGGTGGGACGGAAGTGACGAGAGCAGCAGTGAAATAGCGAAAGCGTCGCGGCAGCCAAGCGTTACTGCCGGTAGCGGTCCGGAACGTGGGCTGCAATCGAGTCGGGAACGTTCCCGAACACGACCGGGGCCAGGGCTGCCAGTCGACGACGCAGGAGCCCGTAGGTCGCGCCAGTGAGGAGGGCTGCGGCGACGACCCACCGGAACGGCCCGTCAAGCACGACGAATAGTGGTGCACCTGCAAGTACCATCAGTCCCACGTCGGCGGGCGCACCGTCGTACTGTATCCATCGCTTCGGCGGCCGCCACCGCCCACGAACGTGGTCGTACACGGCACGTTCGGATGTGGCCTCCCACGGACGGAGTTCGAGGCCGCCGCCGTACCGGTCCATCCGGCAGTGGAGTGCAGCGCCCATCAGAACGAAGGTGAGCGCAATGAGCAGCGGTGTCTGGAGGATGGCGGCGAACCCAGCAGCCGGGACAACCGCGAGTGTGTACCCGCTGGGGTAATGCAGCGTGCGCCGATGGCCCGAGTACAGGTCGAGGTCGGGAAGAACGCCACCGACGAGGCCGCCAGCGAGCGCTACAGCGGCGTGGTCTGGCGCAAGGACGAGCAGCGGTGTCGCAATGGCGAGCCCCGCTATCGCATGCGTCGGCAGCATCATATACCTGTAGAAGGGGCTGTAGCCGGTATAAACACGTCGCTGGGTTTATTCGCTGTCGTACCACAGTTCACTGCAATGAGCGATGGGTCCGGCCGTTCCGACAGTCGTCCCGGGACTATCGGCCTCGAGGACTCGTTCAAGAAGCTCTTTCGTGACGGGCGAACCAACGCAGTCATCGCGTGGGCGCTTGTTGCGATTCTCACGGCCGTGTTCGTCGAAAGCGTCTTCGAAGCTGATTACCGGTGGATACTGTTCGTCAGTGTCGTCGGCTTCGTCGTCCTCGTCCCGCCGGTGGCGTTCCGCGAGTGGCGCGTGATGCTCCCCTGGGAGTTGCTCGTTCTCGCGTTGCTCCCAATCTTAGCCCGCGGGCTCGTCGGCGGCACTGTCGGAACCTTCGCCAGCTACCTCTCACTTGCTGCACTGGCCCTGCTCGTCATCGTTGAGCTTCACATGTTTACCGATCTCGCGCTCACGCACTGGTTCGCCATCGGGCTCGTCGTCCTGACGACGCTTGCCGCGGTGGCGGTCTGGACGGTCTTCCGGTGGAACGCCGACCGGTTTCTCGGGACGTCGTATCTCACGACCAACGAGGCGCTGATGACCGAGTGGCTGTACGTCACCCTTGCCGGACTCGCCGCGGGTGTGCTGTTCGATGGCTACTTCAGACGGCGGGACCGCCGTCTCTGGCGTGGTATCCGACGGATGGTGCAGCGATGAGGCTGCCCCGACCGTCGATGCGGAACCAGCGACGGACCACCCGCGCGATGCAACTCGTCTTGCTTGGACTGGTCGGCTACGGCATCCTCGCCGGTCAGCCAAAGCCGATCACGAACGGCGGTATCGGTCTGCTCGTCACGTTCCTCCCCGCGATGATGCGGCGAAACTACAATCTCGCGCTTGACCCGTGGCTCGCCCTCTGGATCACGACCGCGGTGTTCCTCCATACGCTCGGTTCAGCCGGGCTCTACGGGCAGATCGGTTGGTGGGACCACCTCACCCACGCGATGTCAGCCTCACTCATTGCCGCGTTCGGATATACGACAGCCCGGACCATCGACCTCCACAACGACGCGATTCACATCCCCAGACGCGTCTTTTTCGTGTACATCTTCGTCGTGGTGCTCTCCTTTGGCGTGATCTGGGAACTGTTCGAGTTCGCGCTCGATATCGTTGCCACCGAAACGGGTGTCACGATGCCGCTGGCGCAACACGGCCTTGATGATACGGTCCGGGATACGATGTTCAATTCGCTCGGGGCGCTTCTGGTCGCGGCGTTCGGACAGGCCCACCTCACTGATGTTGCCGAGACCCTTCGGGAGCGGCTGTTCGTTGTCGACTGACGCCGGGTGTGTCACCGGATTCGATGGCCAGGAGGCTCCGAGAGAAGCCGTGTGCCATCCGCAACGTTTCGCCACTGTGGTCGTTGAACGTGTGCGTTCGCTGTCTGGCAACCACTGTCGCCGCAGAACAGTTATTACGCCGCAGTAACGTGATTGAACAGCATACCAGGGTGATGATTAGAAACGACCTCGACGACATCGCGTTTGCGGGAGCGAGACAGACCGGCGCTGCCAACCGGGAAATCGAAGTCGTGTATCTCGATTCCGACGCGACGGCACGAAAGCAGATACACGAGAGGCTGACGGACCACCACACCGAAATAACGGTGACGAGCGTGGCAACGACAGATGCCGCGCTCGAAGCCGCCGCATCGACGGATGTCTCCTGTCTCGTCCTCGACCCGACTGGGCTGGGTGATATCCCGGCTGCACTGGTGTCGAACGACCGCTACCCGGTCGTCCTCTACACCGACGCCACTGCGTCGGACAGCGTTGCGCCTGTCTTCGACGACGCGGAGACGGTCGTCACGAAACAGGCGGACGGACAGCCGCTGCTGCTGGCGGAGAAGATCGTTAGCGTCGTCTCAGCCCCAGTCGACCGGACCGAGTCCGCGCTGCGGGATGCAGTGTCCGGAATTGAATCGCGTGCTGAAGCGAACGAAATCGCTGTTCTGCTGGCGGATGATGGGACAGTACAGTGGTCAAGCGAAGCGGTGTCGGCATTTGTCTCCGGCCTCGACGAGACCTGCCGGGTCGAGGACTTCTACGACGCCATGGATAGGGCACTGCCCGACACGCCCAGCGGCCGTCGGCAGCTACAGCGGCTCCGGGATTCCCCGACCGAGCCGGTTGCCCTCGGGGTCTCCGGCACGGACCACGACCAGTATCTCCTCCGGCACGGGTACGAACTGCCGGACGCCACGGGTGGGCTCACGCTCGTTCTGCTACGAGACATCACCGAGACCGCTCGGCGTGACGCTTGCACGGCGCTCCTTGATCTCCTCGTCGAACGGGCACAGGACGGGCTCTACACGATCGATGAACGTGGTGTCATCGACTTCTGTAACGATTCGTTCGCGGCGACTCTCGGGTACGAGCCGGGCAAACTGTGCGGGACACACATTTTGGAAGTCCTCGCACCCGGTGAATTCCCGAAGGGACAGGCGGCCGTCGAAGAGTTACTCGAAGCACCTGACCAGGAGAGCACGACCGTCGACCTGACATTTCGACGAAAGGATGGCGCCGAGCGAGAACTCTCGTTCAACCACACGTTGACTCACGACGAAGCCGGCAACTACAACGGAGTCATCGGCGTCGCCCGAGACGTTACGGAGCGAAAGCGCCGTGAGCGAGAGTATCAGGAGATGATGGAGCGATTTAACTTTGCGCTCAAGGGTGCCGAACTCGGCGTCTGGGACTGGAACCCGAAAACGAACGAGGTCACCTTCGATGAGCGCTGGACCGGAATGCTCGGCTACAGCAAGGATGAACTGGAGCCACACTACGAGTCGTGGGCCGATCTCGTCCATCCAGACGACCTCGACCGAGCGGAACAGGCGCTCGAGAAGCTGAAGACTGGCGAAACCGAGCTGTACCAGTGTGAATTCAGAATGCGGACGAAAGACGGGGACTGGCGATGGATTCGTGACCTCGGCAAGGTATTTGAGTGGAACGACGACGGCGAGGCGATCCGGGCTGTCGGAATTCACCAAGATATCACCCAAGAGCGGAAACGTCAGAACGCAATCGAACGACAGCGTGACGAGCTGGTAACGCTTGACCGAGTTAACGTTCTGGTTCAGGATCTCATCCGTGCGCTGGGAACGACAACGACTCAGGACGAACTCGCCGAGACAGTGTGTGACCGGATTGTCGAGTCTGAGCTGTGGGATCTGGCCTGGATCGGTGAGCGATCTGGAGGCAACGGCAATCTCACTCCACAGGCGGTCGCCGGCGACGACGAGGAGTGTCTCGATAGCATTACCAGTGCCGATCAGACCGACCCTGGTCCGGGTGAAACGGCGCTTCGGACGGGAACGATTCAGACGACGACCGTCGAAAGCGGGACCGAATCCACGTCGTGGGAAGATACCGAGGGTGACCGGGGAACCCGCTCTATTGCGGCGATTCCAATCGTTCATGGCGACATCGTCCACGGAGTCTTGTACGTGTGTACCGACCAGCAGGATGGATTCACGGCACGTGTCGCAGAGAGTTTCGCCGTCCTCGGCGAGATGCTCGGCTTCGCGTTTATGGCTGTTCAGAACCGGCGGCTGCTCTCCCACGACAGGATCCTCGAACTGACATTCGAATCGCGAAACGCTGATACGCCCCTCATTTCGGTAGCGAACGCATACGGGTGCCGAATCGAGGCTGTCGGGTCCGTCGATATCGACCCGACCCACCTCCTGTACCTTTCTGTCGATGGGGGGCCGGCTGATGCAGTCTCAGAGCAACTTCGCTCTCACGAGGACATTCTCGACTCGCGGGTTGTTCGCACAGATGACGACGGTGGTATTCTCGAACTGCAGGTGACGGAAACCATCCAGTCGCTCCTGCTTGATGTCGGCGCTCGCCGCCGAACGCTGGTCGCAGAGGGTGGGACGCTTTCGATAACTGTCGAGGCACCACTGGGCGCTGATTCTCGCACGATACAGGAGGCGCTCGCTGTCTGTACACCTGATTTTGCGCTGACGGCAAAACAAGAGTGTAAACAGCCAAACGACATACTCAACGCTGAATCGGACCCGCGTGACCACTTGACTGATCGCCAGCAAGAAGTCCTTCGCACGGCATTTCTGGCCGGGTACTACGCCTGGCCACGAGACACGAGCGCTGAGCAACTTGCGGCCACGCTCGATATCGCTTCATCGACACTCCTCCAGCATCTCCGGCGAGCAGAACGGAACCTCATTGACGCTATTTTTGATGGCTAGTAGTGAGTACAATTATACTGGTAAGTAATTCACATACGCTTCTTGGTCATTACCTAGTAATCTAGGCGTGTGGTTGATGATTCTGGCAGTAGCTAATTTAATGCGCACAAATGAGCAACCAAAGGAATGCTGGGCCACGAAGTGACCAGTGGAGTGGGATGACGCCGGCGGACAGGTCGCTGTCTACAGCGGATGTAGATGATGTGTTTGAGGTCTTGGCTGACTGGCGGCGTCGTGCCGTCTGTCACTACTTCGCGAGCGGTGACCAGACGACCGCTAACGTTGCGGTGCTAGCATCGGCAATATCGGAGCAGGAGGGCACGAGCACGGTCGATGCAACAGACACGTCGCCCTCGACTATCCGAACACAGCTCGAAGAGGAGCACTTGCCAGTGCTTCACCGGATTGGACTCATCGACTACGACGAGCGAAGCGGCGCAGTGAAGTACTGGGGGTCGCCCACCGTCGAAAAGTGGGCTGATCACGCTCAGGCAGTCACACAGCGGACCGACTTCTAACGAAGAGCCCGTATCTGGGGGGATACGGACTAGTGGAGACGGGCTGTTTTTTACCACAGCGTTCAACTGGAATGCATGGACCTTCCACCGGTCGGACTCGGTACGATGGGTATCGAGGACGAAGCCGTTGTTCGGACAGCCATTGACTGTGGCTACCGCCACCTCGATACCGCTCAAATCTACGACAACGAGAGCACTGTGGGCGCGGGCATCGCCGCCGCCGACACCGACCGGGCCGATCTGACTGTCGCGACGAAGCTCTGGATTGACGCGCTTGAAGCAACTGCTGTCCGCCCAGCGACGGAAGCGAGCCTCGACCGGCTCGGCCTCGACGCCGTCGACCTGCTGTACGTCCACCGTCCACGTGGCGACTACGACCCCGAAACGACCCTGCCCGCTGTCGAGGCTGTGCGCGAGGCGGGACTGACAGCGCACGTTGGGCTCTCGAACTTCGACCCGGACCAGTTGGTTGTCGCGCGCGAGTTCCTCGATAAGATTGCTGCACATCAGGTCGAGTTCCATCCGCTGTTCTGGCGCGAATCACTGCTCACTGACGCACAGAAACACGACTACCCACTGGTCGCGTACGCACCACTGGCCGGCGGTCGCGTGTTCGAGGAACCGACCATCCTCAACATCGCTGCCCAGCACGAGACGACGCCGGCCGCCGTCAGCATCGCCTGGGTGACCAGCTACGAGAACGTCGTCACGATTCCAAAGGCGTCCTCACAGTCCCACCTCGAAGCCAACCTCGCCGCTGCCGACCTGGAACTGACCGACGCCGAAATTGCGCGCATCGAAGCCATCGAGCGTGAAGAAGAGCTGTTCCCGGAGTGAGCCGCCCGCCGCTGACGCGAGTGGATAGGCATAGTATGAGACAGTTTAACACAGTAATTCCACCTCGTGTCCGGGACTGGTCTTGTCCTTCCGAAACCCGAATCTAACAGCGGATACCGATACCGTTTGGGTACGCGTCTTTAAGTGTTCTCTTCGTAATTAGTGTACATGACAGCTGCCAGTACCACTGCAACGACAGTGCTTCAGGCGACACAGTCAGACGTGTTACAGGAGATACAGTCGAATTTCCTCCTGAATTCATCGATCTGGGTGAACATCGCGCTGGCGGGCGTCGTCATCCTCCTGTTCGTCGCGATGGGTCGAGACCTCGAGTCGCCCCGCGCGAAACTCATCTGGGTCGCGACGATGCTGGTGCCGCTGGTCTCGATTTCCAGCTATGCCGGTCTAGCCTCCGGGCTGACAGTCGGGTTTCTGCAGATGCCGCCGGGCCACGCCCTCGCCGGACAGGAGGTCCTATCACCGTGGGGCCGCTACCTGACGTGGACGTTCTCGACACCGATGATTCTCCTGGCGCTGGGCCTGCTGGCTGACACTGACATTGCGTCGCTGTTCACCGCAATCACGATGGACATCGGGATGTGTGTGACCGGCCTCGCCGCCGCGCTCATCACCTCTTCGCACCTGCTGCGCTGGGTGTTCTACGGCATCAGCTGTGCGTTCTTCGTCGCAGTGCTGTACGTCCTGCTCGTCCAGTGGCCGGCCGACGCAGAGGCCGCCGGAACAAGCGAGATATTCGGGACGCTCAAGATTCTCACTGTGGTGCTCTGGCTCGGCTACCCGATTCTGTGGGCGCTGGGCTCCGAGGGCGTTGCCCTCCTGAGCGTCGGCGTCACCTCGTGGGGCTACTCCGGGCTGGACATCCTCGCAAAGTACGTCTTCGCCTTCCTACTCCTGCGCTGGGTCGCCGCCAACGAAGGCACCGTCTCAGGGTCCGGGATGGGCATTGGCTCCGGCGGCGCTACGCCCGCAGACGACTGAGTAGCGCATCGAGACGTGGGCAGTATCCTCCTGCTCGCGTATCCTTGGCCGTATTCTGGCCGTTCTCTATCCCTGCCCGTACAGTAGCAGATGCAGAAAAGATAAGTTATGCTGCCCAAGTGACTAGTCTGTATGCCCTCCCCATTCGAAAATCCAGCCATTCGCTACGGTATCCCACTGGTCAGCGCCACGGTCGTCGCGGCTGTCGCGTTCCTCCTGCTTGAAGGAACGATACGGTATGTTGCACTCGGTATCGCTGTCCTCGAAGCTGTGGTCGCTCCTCAGATTCTGAAGCAGGCGGCGGCAAACGCATAGTCAGGGGCAGGTCGGCCCCCGCCCTCGTGCTAACTCGGTGTGCAGCCCTGCGGCTGTCCGCGTTTAATACCCTACGCTTGGCAAAGTTGAATCACTGCGAGACAGGGCGAGGGTCTTCCTCGGGGACAGCCCCTCGATTTCTACGGCAAGAGTCGCTGTCGGTCCTGCGGGACTCACTACGCTCGTCCCGCTGGCTCTCAGGTCTTCGCCGCTCGCGGGTCGTTTCTCCCCGTCGTCGGGCGGTGGTACCGCCCGACTGCCTGCGGGACCTTCGGTCCCGCTCTGCTCACGTTACCGAGGTTCTTCCCTGCGGTCAAAACCTCGCTTCCTACGGGCTCAGACGCTGCCGGTCTCGCGGGAACGGGGCGATTCCTACGGAATCGCCTGCAGTCGGCTCGCCACGGCGAGCCGACGACACTGTGAGACTCGCTCCGCTCGCCTCACAACCTCCCGCTCGGCAGTCGCGTCGTCGCCTACGGCGACAGACGCTGCCGGTCTCGCGGGAACAACACCGCTTCCCGGATGTTCTCCAGCCCGAGCATCGTCATGATGAGGCGCTCGCCGCCGAGGCCCCAGCCGGCGTGTGGCGGCATGCCGTACTTGAACATCTTGGTGTAGTACTCGAAGGCTTCCGGGTCCAGCCCTTGCTGTTCGAATCCTTCGACGAGGTGGTCGAAGCGGTGCTCACGCTGGCCGCCTGAGACCAGTTCCATCGACGGGTGCATCATGTCGAAGCCGGTCGAGACCTCTTCATCGTCGTCGTGGTCCTTGATGTAGAACGGCTTGATCTCGCTGGGCCAGTCCGTGATGAAATAGTGCTCGCCGACTTCCTGCCCGAGGACGTGCTCGGCCTCCGTCGAGAGGTCGTCGCCCCACACCAGCGGCTCGTCGAGTTCGCCGGTGGCGTTGATTTTGTCGAGCGCCTCTTCGTAGGTGAGCCGTGGGAAGTCGCCCTCGGGGGCCGCGAACTCGTCTTCGAGCCCGAGCGCTTCGAGCTGGTCCTGACAGTTCTCGGCGACGCCCTCGTAGGCGGACTGGACGACGTGCTCGCAGGCGTCCATCGCCTCGGTGTGGTCGTAGAAGGCCGACTCGAAGTCGATGGAGGTCGCCTCGTTGAGATGCCGTGGCGTGTTGTGCTCCTCGGCGCGGAAGATCGGGCCGATTTCGAAGACGCGTTCGAGGCCGGAGCCGACCATCAGCTGCTTGAACAGCTGCGGGCTCTGGTTCATGAACGCTTCCTGGCCGAAGTACGTGATCGGGAACAGCTCGGTGCCGCCCTCGGTCCCCGTGGCGACGATCTTCGGCGTGTTGATCTCCGTGCAGTTGAGCTCTCGGAACGCCTCGCGGACCGACCGGAGGACCTCAGCGCGGATCTCGAAGATAGCTTTCACCTCGTCCTTGCGGAGGTCGAGCGTGCGGTTGTCGAGGCGGGTCGGCAGTTCGGCGTCGACCTTCCCTGACGGGTCGAGCGGCAGTTCGGGGTCGGCTTCCGAAATCACGTCGACGGACTCCGGTGTGACCTCGACACCGGTCGGCGCGCGTGGCTCCTCTTCGACAGCACCGGTCACCGAAATGACCGATTCACGCTGGACGTTCAGCCCCGTCTCCACGAGGTCGTCGTCCATCTCGTCTTTCTCGAATTTGACCTGTATCTTTCCGGTGGTATCTCGAAGGATAAGGAAGGCAATACCACCGAGGTCTCGGATCTCGTGGACCCAGCCGGCGACGGTGACCGTGTCACCCGGCGTTGCGTCCGCCGTGTAAGTTCGGTTTTCCATGGCTGTTCGTTCTTGTGGCCACAACTTAAGAACAGTCTTTCGAGGCGAGGGTAGGGCACTCTCAGAACACGGTTGGTCTTAAGCAGGGACGCCAGTGCCTTTCAGGCCCGACCGGAGCGATAGCTCGTTTTCGTTTAAACATAGTAGCAGTTGACAGTGTGTTTTATATACTACACTTTCAAACCCGACCACATGGCCCTCCCCCGATGGTTTCCCCTTGCACGGAAAGAGGCAGTTGCGTTGCTCAAATCGAAAGGAATCTGGATACTTGCACCCCTGCTCGTCGTCTGGGGATACGGTCCCACCTACATCAGTTGGGATCTGCTTGGCCCGGACGTTACGGTCGGGTTCGTGCAGGTAGCCGGGTCGATCCTCCTTCCGCTCTGTGTGCTGTTACTGACGTATCGGTCGATTATTCAGGAGCGCACATCGGGCAGTCTGAAATTCCTGCTTGGATTGCCCCTCACACGGACTGAAATCCTCATCGGCAAAGTCGTCGGTCGGAGCGTCGGCGCTGTGCTGCCATTTGCCCTTTCAGCAGTTGTTCTTGGGGTTATTGGTGGTGTGAAGTTTGGTCTGTTCTCCCCGTTACGTTTCATCGGCGTGTTTCTGGTGACGGTGCTGTACATCGCTGTGTTCGTGTCGATCGCAACAGCGGCATCGGCAGTGACGACCA
Organism: Haloarcula marismortui ATCC 43049; assembly: GCF_000011085.1. Lineage (NCBI taxonomy): Archaea > Methanobacteriati > Methanobacteriota > Halobacteria > Halobacteriales > Haloarculaceae > Haloarcula > Haloarcula marismortui. Next base: position 1,486,581 of record NC_006396.1, on the reverse strand, counting down.
GCACAGTCCGTGTAACCGCCGTGCTCTTTGGTGGGTTCTTTCTACTGCTGACACTGGGGTGGAAAATCGTCGGTGTCCGTCTCTACTCGGCTGTAACCGGGAACGCAGTGAATCCGCTCAGCCCACCGGCTGACGGCCTGTTGTTCGCTATCCTTCGGTTTTCGCCGGGTCGAGCGTACCGAACTGTCACGAACTGGATACTCGGACTGGCGAACTCCGGTGGCCAGTACACGTCAGTCGCCACGGTACTGTATCCCGGGCACTCGGTCAACGAGTACGTCGTCGACGCAGCGTTCAGTGGACAGCCAGTCCCGGCCTATCTCCATGAATCAATAGCCCTCGTCGTATTGCTTCTCTGGGGAGTTGTCCCGCTGGCACTGGCCCGGTATCGATTCAACCGAGGTGACCTCGCGTGACGCCGCCGGCAATCGAGACCGATGGGCTTTCGAAACAGTACGGCGAGACTGTTGCGCTTGATGCGCTGAACATGACTGTTGCACAGGGCGAGGTGTACGGTTTCCTCGGCCCGAACGGCGCTGGCAAGTCGACCACGATCAATCTGCTGATGGACTACATCAAACCAACGTCGGGGACAGCGCGCGTTCTCGGCCACGACCCGTGGAACGATGTCGTCGCCTGTCATCAGCGCGTTGGTATCTGTCCCGACCGTTTCGAGACCTACGAGTCGCTGTCCGCGCGGCGGCATCTCGAACTGGTGATTGATACGAAGCGTGCGGACGACGACCCGCGAGCACTGCTTGAGCGCGTCGGACTGGTGGATGCTATTGAAAGACCCGCTGGCGAGTTCTCACAGGGGATGGAACAGCGGTTGGCACTCGCGATGAGTCTTGTCGGGCAGCCGGATCTGTTGATTCTTGATGAGCCGTTCACCGGGCTTGACCCCCACGGTGTCGCGCTGGTGCGGGATGTCGTCGAAGCCGAGTCTGAACGTGGTGCAACAGTATTCTTCTCCAGCCACGTCCTCGGTCAGGTCGATCTGGTCTGTGACCGCGTCGGGATTCTCTACGAGGGGGACCTCATTGTGGAAGGAACCCTGCCGGCGCTCCGAGACACCTGTGACCTGTCCTCAGACGCGACAGTTGAGGACATCTTCATGACACTGACCGATGGCTCCGCCCATGCTACGGAGGTGGACGCATGAACCGCCGCCGGTATCTGACCGTGTCGACAGCGGCGCTGTCCGGACTCGCCGGCTGCCTGGGCGATCCTGAGTACACTATCTCCAGCGTGGAAACCGAGGATGATTCGCACCCGCTGGGACTCGATGTGACACCGGTCGACCGAGAAATAACAATCGAGAGTCCCGGGCAGCTGAACATAGCGCTCCGAAACACTGGGACACAGGACGTTATCATCAAGAACACCGGCGTCTGGCCACTCGGGGTGTTAGGACTGGCTCTAGCGGGAGAGTCGGTGTCTGCTGACATTCTACTGCTGGCTGACGAGTATACGGAGGCAGATACCGTCGAGGTACGGCCAAGCGGGGCGAGTAAAGACGGCACCCCACTCACTGGAACGCTAGCGGCTGCTGAATCGATTGAGCGGCAGTACGAACTCAACGGGCGGCGGGTTTCAGGGGCCGGCACGTACACGCTGCAGGGCTACTTTGACGAAGTTCCCCTCTCCTACCGCACAGGCGAGGATGCCGACTGGGTCGCATACCACCCATCGGTAACCGTGACACTCACCGAACAGTCGGTGCTTCCCTGAGACACAGCGGCGTCTGCCTCGAACCCGCGTAGCGACTCCCTCCGCGCTGCTGGCGAGGCACAGATGAGTGTCGAAAACAGCCGGACGAGACCCCAGCGTCCGGTCCAATATCCTGAACCTTTGTACTGGTAGCCGCCGAAACAATCGACATGGCCGACGCGGAGTACCCTATCGACGACTTGGACCGGAACATCATCTACGCGCTCCAGCAGGATGCGAGACACACGTCAGCGAGTGAGATAGCCGAATCGCTTGACGTCTCCGCACGAACTGTTCGGAATCGCATCACGAAGCTCGAAGACGCTGGCGTCATCGCCGGCTACGATGTCGATGTCGATTACGAGGCCGCGGGGTATCAACTCCATACGCTCATTGTCTGTACGGCTCCAATCCACGAGCGTGAGGAGGTCGCACAGCGGGCACTCGACGTGTCCGGTGTCGTCGCCATCAGGGAAGTCATGACTGGGGCCGACAACGTCCACGTCGAGGTTGTCGGAACTGATGGAAACGACCTGAGCCGCATCGGAAGGGACCTCAACGATATCGGACTGGAAGTCGTCGACGAGGACCTCATTCGGAACGAGTACACCCGGCCGTTCCACCAGTTCGGGCACGACGATGCCGATGCAGACACTAGCTAATATAACCTTCCGAATATTGATTATATAATCATAATAGTCCGGAATCGGAATTTCATCCTAGATATTTATCGGCTATCGGAACCAATGGGTGCGTGTCGGCCGGGTCGCTCCGGCCGCTACGAACCCAATGATATCTCTTACCGCACTCCGCGAGCGAGTGGACGACGACATCGACCCTCCGTCGGTACTGGTCATCAGCGACCGGCACGTCGGGTCTGAGGTAGTAACGACGTTAGACCGAAGCACCAATGTCTGTCTCGTCACCGACCACGACGGCGTTGCCGGGCAAACGCCCGACGACACCCGCGTGGTAGTCGGTGACGGGCGGGAGCGCGCTGTTCTCCGGGACGCTGGGGCCCAGACGACCGATATCGCCCTGATATCGATGCAGGCGGACCACGGGGCGTTCCTTGTGACACAACTGCTTCGGACGCAGTTCGATGTCGAAACCGTGGTCGTCGTGCTCAACGACCCGCAGCATCGACCAGCGTTCGAGTCGGTCGCTTCCGAAGTGGTCTGTAGCTCGCAGGTCTTGGCGACCGAACTGGAACGCGCTGTTGCAACGACACTTCAGACGCCTGAAACCGCGTAACAATGGCCAAGGACCTGGAACGCGACCTCGGACTGCTGTCAGTAGTAGCGATATCTATCGGCGCGATGGTTGGCAGTGGCATCTTCATTTTGCCGGCGCTGGCGGTGAAAGACGCCGGAGCCGGCATCATTGCCGCCTACCTGCTCGCGGGCGTGCTTGTGCTTCCTGCCGCACTCAGCAAGGCCGAAATGGCGACAGCCATGCCGGAGGCCGGCGGCACATACGTCTATATCGAGCGGTCAATGGGGCCGCTGCTTGGCACCGTCTCCGGCCTCGGCACATGGTTCTCGCTCTCGTTTAAGGGCGCGCTCGCACTCGTCGGTGGCGTGCCGTACCTCGTTCTTCTCTTCGACCTGCCGATCCGCCCGGTTGCAATCACGCTCGCCGCCGTCCTCATCCTCGTCAACATCCTCGGCGCGGAACAGACCGGACGACTCCAGATCGGCATCGTCGCAGTCATGCTCGTGGCGATCGGCTGGTTCGTCGCCGGCGGCGGGCCGGCAGTCAACACCGCGACGTACGGCGGGATGTGGGAGTACGGCGTCGAAGGCATCTTCGCCGCGACCGGCCTCGTGTTTGTCTCCTTCGCTGGCGTGACGAAAATCGCCTCTATCGCCGAGGAGGTCGAGGACCCGGACCGCGTCATTCCGCTCGGGATGCTGGGCTCGCTCGCCTTCACCACGCTGCTGTACGTACTCGTCGTCGCCGTCGTCGTCGGCGTCATTCCGCTCGACCAGCTCGCCGGGAGCACGACGCCCATCGCTGATGCAGCCGAGGCAACGCTCGGTACCGCTGGCGTCGCGGCCGTCGTTCTGGCGGCGATTCTGGCGCTGGTCAGCACGGCCAACGCCGGTATCCTCTCCTCGTCGCGCTACCCGTTCGCCATGAGTCGTGACGGGCTCGCGCCCGACCTGCTCAGTACGGTCAGCGACCGCTTCGGCACGCCGGTGACTGCCATCACGCTGACCGGCGGCGTCATGTTGCTCCTCATCCTCTTCGTTCCGATTCTGGAAATCGCCAAGCTCGCGAGCGCGTTCAAGATCCTTGTGTTCGCGCTCATCAACGTCGCGCTCATCGGCTTCCGTGAGAGCGACGCTCCCGACTACGACCCCTCCTTCGAGGTTCCGCTGTACCCGTGGACGCCGATATTCGGCACCCTGACCGGTTTCGCCCTGCTAACGCAGATGGGCCTTATCGCGATTGTCGGGGCCGTCGGCATTGTCATCGCCAGTGTCGTCTGGTATCTGGGCTACGTCCGACCGCGAGTCACCAGAGAGGGCGCGATCAAGGAATCCGTCCGCCGGAGTATCGGCGACCGCGCGCTCGACCGGACCGAGGAGACGCTCGATGAGACAGCAGAGACCTCCGTCCTTGTCGCACTCCCCGAGGGCGCTTCGCGGCAGAGCGAAGCCACACTGCTTGAAGTCGGGGCCGCGCTTTCGCCCACTGACAGCAGCCTCTCTGTCGTCCAGTTCGACGAAGTGCCTGACCAGCAGCCCCTCGATTATGCCTCCGGCGTGCAGTCTCCAGACGACCTCGAATTCGAGTGTCGGACCGATACGCTGGCGGCTGCCCTCGATACCCCTGTCGAGTACGGCGAACTCGTCAGCCACCATCCTGAGCGGGCCGTCGCCAACGCTGTCGACGAGCGTGGCGTCGATGTGCTGCTGGTGGAACGCGGTGCGTCGTTCGAAGACTCGCTACTGGGTGACAGTATCGACCGCATCCGGAAACAGGCCGACTGTGACACTATCGCCGTCGACGCACAGCCGCTTGACGCGCTGGAGACGATCACGCTGATCACGACCCGCGGCCCGTACGACCCGCTGAAAGTCCGCGTCGGCAACGCTGTCGCGACGGCAACCGGGACGGACCTCCAGTTCCTCTACCCGCTCGACGAGCGCCAGTCCGCCGAGGAACGCCAGCAACTCGAAGCGTACCACGACGACCTGCTGGATCTCTGTGACGTGCCGACAGAGCGGACCTTCGTCGACCGAGACGACCTTTCAGCGGCGATGGACGCGGCTGACAACGACAGAACGCTCCTGATCCACGCAAGCAACGGTGGGCTTTCAGCCCGTACGTCAAACGACAACGGGACCACGCAGTCGGCAATTCAAGATAGCAACCACGCGTCGATGGAAGTAGACACGAAACGCCACCCCGGCGGCGTCGTCGGTCGGCTGCTCGAACGGCTGGCGTTCTAGCTACCGGACTGTCGCCGTCGCGTCTTTCGCGCCCTTCACCGTCTCTCGCACCGCATCGACGCCTTCATCGTGGACGAGGTCACCGACGACGATGGTATCCGCGTGCTGTGCCATCGTGCGGGCGGATTCGTAGTCGTGGATGCCACCGCCATAGAACAGCGTCGCGTCGTCAAGGATGTCCGCGGCGGCGGCGACGATATCGGGGTCGCCGAGCATCCCCGAGTACTCCACGTAGACGATTTCCTGTCCCAGCAAGTGTTCTGCGGCTTCGGCGTAGGCGGCCACGTCGTCCGCGTCGAGGTCGCAGTTGGCCTGCGTGTAGGATGCCACCGACGCCTCCGGGTTCATGACGATGTAGGCCTCGGTGAAGGTTCGTGACCAGTCAATCTCGTCGTCGATACGTATCCACTCCTTGTGCGCGCCGGTGATCCAGGTTACGTCGCCAGCGTTCATCACGACCGGCACGAGATAGCCGTCGTGACGGTCGCTGTGGACGACAGACGCGGGGTTGGACGGCTCGATATACACGGGAATGTCGTGTTTCCCGCAGGCGTCGACGACCCGCTTCATCTTCTCCTCTGTCATCCCGGTGGTCCCGCCGACTTCGATGGCGTCAGTCCCCGTCGCCGCGACGTCTTCGAACGTCTCTCCATCGACCAGCGTCTTGTCGGGGTCTATCTTCACGATGTGGTCCCAGTCCGCCCAGTCGCTCATACCAGCCAGACTTGCGCGTGGCCGTATAACCGCTTCGGATACACCCATCACAGTGGGTCGCGCTGACAGTCCTGCCCGGCCGGTATTGGCTCCGGATATATACGTCTCCGAAGATTTATGATGGCTATGTTACAATCGTCAGACAATGACCGCGGACAAACGCCGGTACGTCGTCACTGCCATCCGGGGTGTGCTCGTTCTTACGGGTGCTGTCGTGACGGTGGCAGTGCTGTACTCGTTTTCGACGATGCCGACAGCGTCGGCGTCCGACGACGGCTTCGTCCGCGGACTCTCGTATCTGTTCGGCAGCGTCTTCTTCATCCTCGCGCTGGGCGGTGCCGGGCTCGGTCTCGCCTTACCATCGCTGTTGGGGGCTGATGACGCGCTGGCGTTTGACCGCTGGCAACGCCGCTGTCTTCAGGCTTCCGGCGGCCTCTTCGTCGGCGGGTTCGTCGCCGGACTGGTGGCGGGACTGCTCACTGCGTTGCAGTACGGCCTTCTCCTCTGGCTGGTCGCCATCGTCCTTGCCGTGCTCGTCGTCAGCTGTGTGCTGGTCTGGCGACTGTTCGAGGTATTCGTCACTGCGCTGGTGCGTCTCATCGCTGCGGAGACCGGCGAGTGAACTCATAGCTCTACTCCCACGGTAACGCTGATACTGGCGGCAACCTAACGCGCCAGTCGTGCAGCGATTAACGACAGTCGAGACGGTCCACGAGGACGGGTCGTGGCTGTTCACCGCCGAAGACCCCTACGGCGACCTCGAAGAAGTCGTTCTCGTTCCCTGCGAGGACGGCGTCAAGGCGTGGGTGAACCGATGTACGCACGAGGCACAGCGGTTCGACACCGGGCGGGGCGTCCCGATGCGGGACGACCAGCTCATCTGTCTCCGACACGGGTCACTGTTCGACGCCTGTGACGGCGGCTGCGACAACGGCGACGCCGCGGGGACGACGCTCCCAGGTATCGAAGTTTCGGAAACCCACGGTGACGTGTTCCTCACGGACGACGACTATACGTTCGCCCACGAGGGCGGTATTGATGACGACGACGGCCCGAGTTCCACGTCCCACCTTCAGTTATGACTCCTGGCCACAGCATCGAACGAGACCGACTGCGAGCCGGCGTCGTTGAGTGCCCGCTCTGTGAGCGCCAGATACCCAAGCCGCTAACGCACGCAGTCGTCTACGGTGCTGTCGACACAGTCACAGCCGACAACGCGGACGCCGTCGAGTGTCCGGTCTGTGACGGCGTGACGTTCGTCGCTGACTGACCGGCGGCCCTCTCAGGCTTCCAGTTCGTCCTGCCAGTCCCGGACCTGTGTGGCGCTGACGCCCTGTACCTCGGTCGCGACGATGTCGGGGTCGGCCTCCCGCAGCGCCGCCAGCGAGTCGACGCCGGCGTCGCCGAGCTTTTCGGCGGTCGCCGAGCCGATACCGTTCAGGTCTTCCAGATCTTCGATGGCGGTGCGGGCCTGATACTCCTCGTAGTTACAGATGGGACAGCCAAGCTCCCAGGGGTCGTCACTGTCGGCGTCGATGACCAGCTCCGGCAGGTCGTGTTCCTCGCAGAACGCCTCGGTCACCGAGATGTCGCCGTTGCGTGGCAGCGGCAGCGAGTAGTCACAGTCGGGGTAGCGCGTACAACCGACCAGCCGGGAGCCCGAGCGGAGGTGTTTGATTGCGAGGTCGCCGTCGTGTTCCGAGCCACACTCCGGGCATGGCCCGATGACCTCGTCCTCGCTCTCGTCGGCCTTCTCGGCCTCACAGCGGGGACAGCCGTGGACAAACGTGTCCCGGCCGGCGAGCATCTTGACGTGGTGCATGTCGTGTTCCTCGCAGTGGTCTTCGAGCACCTGCGGCTCGCCCGTCGACGGGAGCGGGAGCGTGTTACGGCACTCGGGGAAGCCGTCACAGCCGACGAAGTACGACCCCTGACGCGAGCGCCGGACCAGCATGTCCTCACCGCATTTCGGACAGGGGCCGAGCGTCTTGTCGGCTTTCAGCGACTCTTGGAGGTGCTCGCCGATCTCCTCGCGGGAATCGCGAAGCTCATCGAACACCCGCTTGAGCATCTCGCGGGACTCATCGGCCACGTCGTCGAGCGTGGCCTCGCCGTTGGCGATGGCGGTCATGTCAGCCTCTAGCTGGGCGGTCATCTCGTCGCTGACGACGTGGTCGGCGAACTCCTCGGCGGCTTCGACGACGGCCATCGCCAGCGTCGTCGGCCGGGGCGGGTCGCCCTCGATGTAGCCGCGGTCGTACAGCTTCTCGATGGAGTTGTGGCGGGTTGAGTTGTGAACTACTGCACCGCCATTGACGGCGAAGTTTGGCGCGTTCTCGCTGACAGTGAGGTCGTACACCGGACCGTCGTACTCGCGGCGCTCGACATCTTCAACGGTGACCGACGACGGTTCGCCGCGGAGTGTCGCGTATACGGACCCTTCGAAATCGGCTGCAACATACTGAACAGTTCTGTTCTCGTCTAGACTTCGATTGCTCCCCTCAATTTGTTTTTCGATATGACCGCTCTCGCGCAGTTCGCGGAGATACTTGTTTACGCTGCCCCGGGTGACGCCGAGAGTCTGGGCGAGCGCGGCACTCGTCTTCGGCTCCTGCCGAATCGCTTCCAGTAGCTCCGCTTTCCTCGTAGTTACGTCGTACGCGTCGAGCGCGTCGAGTCCTCGATAGAACTTCTCGTCGGACGCAATGGGTATTCTATCGAGGAACTGCTCGAGGTTCCGCCGCCCCCGAATGTGGAGTTTGTGCTGGTCGGGGGCCAGTTTCGTTTCAATACCCATCTCCGCGAGCATTTCTCCAACGCCTGTCAGAAGCGTGTGGTCCGTGTTTGAAATAAAGGCCTTCCCTTCTCGGGAAATGTGACCCTCATCGTCGAACAGTGCACCAACGAACGCTGGCCGAACTGCGTCCGGAAGCCCCGGCGTTCCGTTCTCAGTTACGGCCTCCAACACGCACACGAGGACACGCCCGACCGCTGATGGAACATCGACCTGATACTTTCGCTTGTGATGTGACTCTCGTCCCGGACGGTCGGTGACGGTCGGCTCGATATCGAATAGTCGTTCAATATCCCGAGCGAATCGCTCTATCAATGCCTCATCCGTGTTGTGATACCGCACGTCAACGACGTTCTCATCGTCGTTGCGGTGTATCGAGCCATCACCCAAGAGGCAGCCAATGACCTGCGCCAGTTCCGGTGACCACTCCAAGGGGAATGGATTCTCGAAGCTCGTCTCGTAATTCAGCCCGTGAATTCTGTCCGGCCTGATATCCAACTCGCCAAGCAACCAGACGGGGACATCCTTTTCACCGCGTTCGTATTTGCCAACCGCAGAGCCGTAGGAACCGTATCGCTCGGCAAACGCAGTCTGGCTCTCGTCACGCGCCGCTCGTTGTGCCGCGAGTTCTGTTCCGCAATCGACGCCGTAGAGCTTCGAGTGCTTGTCGCAGTCCGCAGCGAACGTTTCCCACGAAAGCACCGTTTCGTCGGATGGTTCGACCATCGTGTCCGGCGGTCTACGAGCCGCGACGAGGTCGGTTCCCGCCTCGATATCCGACGCTGGACGGACTGTGACTTCGCCGTCCTGCCGGATGTACATCGGGTGGTCGTCGGTAACTGTAACCGCTCCGCGACTGGTTTCGATTGTTCGAACGCTCTCATCGTCTCTCAACGGCCGCTCACTGACGAGCGTTGATTCCTGTTCGGAGACACGTTCAGTCGCTTCGTCAAGCGAAAGGACCGTCGGTGTCTCCTTACTGACCGCAATATCTGTGTCTCCGTCAGCGAGGACGACCTGTCCGTCGCTAAAGAGCGAGTCGACTGTCTGTCGCTCGATATCTCCGTTTTCAGACCTGACAAGTACGTCACTGTCCGCTGTGAGGCATTTCGTCCCAAGCCCTTTGTCCTCCATCGTCTGGATGAGCCGCGACTGGCCGTAGCGACGCGGCGGCTGGGTCTGCTTGGCCTCCATCCGCACCTCGGAGATGGCCAGTTCTTCGCCTTCCTCCACGTCAGGGACGTGGTTCTCGCTGGCGCTGGAGTAGGGGTACACCTCGTGGTAGCCCGGCTCGACGAGGCGCTTGCCGTTGGCTTTCAGCGAGCGGCCGCCGGCGTCGGCGACGACACGGAGGTGCTCCCACGTGGCGGCCTCGGCGACCGTCGCGAAGAAGCGCCGGACGACCAGTTCGTAGATTTCCCACTCGTCGTCCGAGAGGTCGGCCTTCGGCGGAATCTCGCCCGTCGGGTGAATGGGCGGGTGGTCGGTGGTCTCCTCGTCGCCCTCGGTGGCGGTGATGTCGTCTTGCTCCAGCAGCGCCTCGGCGTCCTCGCCGAAGTGTCCGGCCCCGACGAACTCATCGAGCAGGGCATCTTCTTCGAGGTCGTCCGGGTAGACCGTGTTGTCCGTTCGGGGGTAGGTGATGTAACCGGTGGTGTACAGCTCCTCGGCGATTGACATCGCCTGCTGGGCGGAGTAGCCCAGTGAACTCGCAGCGGAGATGAAGGCGGTGGTGTTGAACGGCGTCGGCGGGCTGTCGGTGCGGGTCCGGCGGCGGACGCTCGTCACCGTCGCCGCGTCGACGTTCGTCAGGTCGGCGTAGGCGTCGTCGGCGTCGTCCTCGACCCAGACCCGTTCTGCCTCTTTCCCGTCGTCATCGTAGAAGTACTGGGCCTCGAACCCCGAGCCGTTCTTCTGGAGGTCGGCGAAGATCTCCCAGTAGTCCTCTGGGTCGAAAGCCTGAATCTCGCGCTCGCGGTCGACAATGAGTTTCAGCGTCGGCGACTGGACTCGGCCCACAGAAATGAAGTCGTCGCCCAGTTGCCGGGCCGACAGCGAGAGAAAACGAGTGAGTGCTGCGCCCCACACGAGGTCGATAATCTGACGCGCCTCGCCTGCAGCCGCCAGGTCGAAGTCGATGTCGTCGGGGTTTGCGAAGGCGTCGCGGACCTCTCGCTCGGTGATCGAAGAGAAGCGCACGCGGTCGACGGGCGCGTCGGTTTCCTCACGGATGAGCTCGTAGGCCTCCTTGCCGATGAGTTCCCCCTCGCGGTCGTAGTCAGTCGCAATGGTGGCCTCGTCGGCCTCGCGTGCCAGTTGCTTCAGCGTGGTGACGATGTTCTCTTGCGTGGGTTCTTTCGTCACGTCGGCGTCGATGAGTTCGACTGGCTCTACGTCGCGCCAGTCGTTGTACTCCTCGGGGAAGTCGACGCCGACAACGTGCCCGGAGAGACCAACGACGCGGGTGTTTCCCCACCGATAGACGTTGACGCCGTTTCGCCGATTCGCGGACGCGCCCCCTTCTGAGAGGATCTCCGCGATGCGGCGAGCGGCGTTGTCCTTCTCGGTGATAATCAGCCTCATCGGACACCACCTGTCTCTGTCATTACCCGTCGGTACGGAGTCAGTTGTTCTAAAGGCTTTCGGGAAAATCAGGCGACAGCGCGGGTGTGCGGGCGCTTGCGGGGCCGCTCGCGCTCGCGCGGAGGTAGCCCCATTATCAATTCGGCAGCGGTCCAACGCAAGTGGGCAGCTGTGGCACCACTCATCACTTCGACGCACTCTTGCCACTGCCTCCCCGACTGCCGGTATGGATCGCCGGACGACCAAACTCCTCCGCGGAACCGCCGCCGCACTCGTCTTTGCGACGGCGGCGTTTCACCTCTGGTGGGGACTCCCGCGAAGTATCATCTACGCGCAAGCGATGGAGGGACTGTTCGGCCGGGGGCTCCCGCCGGACCCTCGCCCCTTCCTGTTCGTCGCCTTCGCCGCGGTGTTGCTCGCCGGCCCGTATCTCATTACACGGGGCGTCATCGGCCTGCGGAACGCCTATATCGCCGGGACGCTCCTCATGGTCGCATCCATTGCCGCGTGGGTGTTCTGGCACGCCACCGGCCACGGTGCCTTCCTCGTGGATGGGTTCTCCGCGCCGTCGTCCGGGAGCGGCGGCCACCACGGCGGGAGCACTGCCCTGCTGATACTGGACCATTTCAACACCGAGCCGACCGAGTCCGCGGTCAAAACCCTCGAAGCGCTCGCCGCTGCGATACTCGTCACACTGCTGTGGAAAGACCCTGCGATTATGCCGGGCGAGCGACGTGACAGCGTCGAGTCAAGCACGTCGAGCGAATCGTAGCGCGCAGCTCAGCGTACTGGACAGTAGGATAGCCTTATACGGTAACCACGCCTATAGAGTTCAGGACCGACTCGGCAAGGGAACGGCGGTACCCTGACATTTATTATCAGTAGTGTGTCTCTTGTTATTGGATGGAAACTTCTATCCCGGACGTGATATGGGACACAGGGATGGACCGGGTGTTTGAGGCATTGTTTACCCGCCGTCGTCGAATGATTCTGTTCATGCTGAAGCAGGATAGTCCACGGCAGATTGTCGACTTTCTGCCAAGAAGTGTCGGCGCTCAGAGTACTGAAACTGAACTCCGTCACGATGACTTACCCCGTCTGGCCAGTTTAGCGTACATCAACTGGGACCGAGCGGCCGATGAGGTATCACGAGGCCAGCGATTCGACGAAATAGAACCGATGCTCGAACTGCTTGAGAACCACGCCGATGAACTGCCGGACAACTGGCCACAGCGATGACTGCAGCAATTCAGGCTCGCCACTGCACCATCAGGCCGAGTAGGACGCTATCTTAGCTCTCCAGTTCCTCGCGCAGCAACCCATTCACGTCACCGGGGTCAGCGCTCCCGCCGGTTTTTTCCATGACCTGTCCGACGAGGAAGTTGATTGCGCCGCCCTCGCCGCTGTGGTAGTCTTCAACGGCGTCGGGATTCTCGTCGATAGCTTCCACGACAGCCTGTTGGACCTCGTCGCCGGAGGTCTTGCCCAGTCCCTCGCGGTCAACGACGGTGTCGGGGTCGTCGCCCGTATCGAGCATCTCTCGGAGCACAGTCTCATGGGCGTTTTTGGCCGTGATTTCGTCCTCGGCGACGAGTGCCACGAGCTGGGTCACCTCATCGAAGCGGTCGTCAATGTCGGTGATGGCCATGTCGCGGTAGTTCAGTTCGCCAAGCAGGTTGTCGGCGACCCACGTCGCGGCCAGGTTGGCGTCGAAGCGCTCGGCCACGTCCTCGAAGAAATCCGCGACCTGTTTCGTGCTCGTGAGCTTCGAGGCGGCTTCCTCGCTGAGCCCGTACTCCTCGACGAACCGCTCGCGGCGGGCGTCGGGGAGTTCCGGAATCGGCACCTCGTCTTTCCAGTGGCTAACTCGAAGCGGCGGCAGGTCGGCCTCCCGGAAGTAGCGGTAGTCCTTCTCCTCCTCCTTCGAGCGCATCGACACCGTGTTGCCGTGCGTTTCGTTGAAGTGACGGGTCTCCTGTTCGACGGCGCGCCCTGACTGGATGAGTTTTCGCTGGCGCGACGCTTCGAAGGAGAGCGCCTGTTCCGCGCCCTTGTGGCTTGAGATGTTCTTGACCTCGGTGCGGTTGGCGTCTTCGAGGACGGACTTGTCGATGTCGCCGTCTTCGCCAACTTCGCTGGCGTCGACCAGTGAGAGGTTCGCATCGATGCGGAGACTGCCATCCCGCGTCGCGTCGAACACGCCCAGATACTCAAGCACTTCTTCGAGTTTTTCGAGGAACGACCGGACCTCGCCCGGTGCACGGAAGTCCGGTTCCGTGACGATCTCCATCAGCGGCGTCCCGGCGCGGTTGTAGTCGATGAGCGTGTAATCCGCGCGTTCAATGGAGCAGGTGCGGGACTCAAGCGGGCCCGAGCCCTCACGGACGTGTTTGATCGAGCCGGGGTCCTCTTCGAGGTGTGCCCGGCGGATATCGACGCTACGGCGCTCGCTCTCGACGGAGAACTCCAGTTCCCCGTCCTGGCAGATAGGCGAGTCGTACTGCGTTATCTGGAAGTTCTTCGGGAGGTCGGGGTAGTAGTAGTTCTTCCGGTGGAAGGTGGTCTCCGCCGGGATGTCGGCATCGATAGCCTTGCCGACCTTCACGGCGGCCTCGACCGCTCCCTCGTTGACCACCGGGAGCGCGCCGGGAAGGCCCAGACACACCGGGCAGGTGTGGGTGTTGGGTTCGGCATCGGCCACGTCGGTCGAACAGCCACAGAATATCTTCGTCTCCGTCTCAAGCTGGACGTGGACCTCCAGCCCGATGACGGCCGCGAGTTCGCGGGCTTCGGACGCTTGCGCAGTCATTGTCCGGGATTCGGTGGCGCGTGGCTAAAGGCTAACGACCCCATCCGCAGCAACTCCCCAGCCAGACCTGTATTCACTCTCGATAACGGCCCCGCCACTTTCAATACGGAGAATCAAATGTGTGGCAGTGTGACGATATCGGCGTTCATCGATACGGTTCCGTTAGCTCGGCGGACGCTCACGGTGTTTAACGACGATGAACCCGAGCCGCTAGTGCGGATGCTCAGGCGGATGGTTGACTCGCCGGCCGTCGAGGTTCAGGCTGGCGAGATGTCGCCAGAATCCCCCGAAAACGCCGTCGTCGTCAAGGACGCCGACGGCACGGAGCTGGCCGTCTCGTCGATCAATGCGGTCGGCGCGTGCGTGTTGCTCGTCAACTCCGACCTGTATGTCACGGGAACGCGGTCTCTGGACGAGGTCGACACGCCGGCGGCGCTGTTGCACCTTGACGAGGTCCCCTTTACTGTCACGGGCAAGCGGAAGATGCTGCTCATCGAACTCTCGCGGTACATCGAGTCGCTTGGGTGGCAATCCGACGATAACACGCTCCACGCGGGGTTTCAGTACCTCTCTCGGATCGACGACGAGCGCGGGACCCGACGCGTGTACGACCGACTGGCCGACAGCGATACCGACCTGCACCTGTACGGCCTTCCGGACCGTGTCCCCGAACTATCCGAGGACCCTACTATCCATACTGAACCGCGTGACGAGCTCCGGGAGTCTTGGTTCGTCGTCAACACTGACTGTACCGCCGATATGAAGGGAGTCCTCCTCGCTGAACGGACCGGACCGAGCCAGTGGCGCGGCTACTGGTCGTTCGGCGCCGACCACGTCGACGAAATTTCGGCGTACCTCCGGAAGCGCTACTCACCGTGACACAGGCGTACTGTCCGTGCCCTGCGTCTCCCGTCAACTCTGCATAATGTATCACTCGGACTGCCAATGTCTGACGTAGGTATAAGTGTCCACAATGGCTGGGTTACGGATATGTGCGGCAACCGAGTCGAGGAACTCGAAACGCGCGTCAGAGAACTGGAAGCGTCGGTCGAGGGACTGACCGACGAACTCGTCGAATGTAAGGTCCGTATCCGGGAACTCGAAGCCAGCGTCGATGAGGACAACGGATTCAGCGCTGACGAGCCCGACTCGGAGGAATCGGCCGCCACCTCGACGGAGGCCGACACACCTAACACTGAGGATACCAACGAGATTGATAACAGGGAGGAGGCCGAGGCCGCGTCGGAGACCGAGACCGAAGAGGACTCGGAGTCCGACATCATCGTCGCGTAGGGCTGTCGGCTACATCACCGCATGCATATTAAAGAGCTCGTCCTCGACAATTTCAAGAGCTTCGGACGGAAGACCCGAATCCCGTTCTACGAAGATTTTACCACTATCAGCGGCCCGAACGGCTCGGGCAAGTCCAACATCATCGACGCGATTCTGTTTGCACTTGGACTCGCTCGCACCTCGGGTATCCGCGCCGAGAAACTCACTGACCTCATCTACAACCCCGGCCACGCCGACGAAGATGCCGAGTACGACGGCGAACGGCAGGCCAGCGTCGAGGTAATTCTGGCCAACGACGACCGGACGCTGTCCCGTTCACAGGTCGTCAACGCCGCCGGCACTGAAGATGTGGGTGACGTGGACGAGATCGCCATCAAACGCCGGGTCAAGGAGACCGAGGACAACTACTACTCCTACTACTACATCAACGGTCGCTCGGTCAACCTTTCGGACATTCAGGACCTGCTCGCTCAGGCCGGCGTCACGCCTGAAGGCTACAACGTCGTCATGCAGGGCGACGTGACCGAGATCATCAACATGACCGCCGGCTCCCGCCGGGAGATCATCGACGAGATCGCCGGCGTCGCCCAGTTCGACGCAAAGAAGGCCGACGCCTTCGACGAACTGGAGGTCGTGCAAGAGCGCATCGACGAGGCCGAGCTCCGCATCGAGGAGAAACAGGAGCGTCTTGATCAACTTGAAGACGAACGGGAGACGGCGCTGAAGTATCAGGACCTCCGTGACGAGAAAGAGGAGTACGAGGGGTACCGCAAGGCTGCCGAACTCGAAGACAAGCGCGAGGAACTGACAGCCGTTGAGGAGTCCATCGACGAACTCGAAAGCGAACTCACCGAACTCCAGGCGGAACTCGACGAGCGCCAGGGTGCGGTCATCCGACTGGAAGACGAGCTCCACGAACTCAACCAGGAAATCGAGCGCAAAGGCGAGGACGAACAGCTCGCCATCAAGCGCGAGATCGAGGAGATCAAAGGCGACATCTCCCGGCTGGAGGACAAGATCGAGTCCGCCGAGGAAACAGTCGAGGCCGCCGAGAACGAGCGCCGGCAGGCGTTCGTCCAGATCGACCGCAAGCAGGAGACCATCGACGATCTTGAAAGCGACATCCGCGAGACGAAAGTCGCCAAATCCAACGTCAAGGCCGACATCGCGGAGAAGGAATCCGAACTCGCGGAGGTCCAGCAACGAATCGACGAGGTCGGCGAGGAGTTCCAAGAGGTCAAAGACGAACTGGAGGAGAAACGCTCGCGACTGGAGACGCTCAAAAGCGAGAAGAACGACCTCCAGCGCGAGCAGGACCGTCTGCTTGACGAGGCCCGCCGGCGCTCGAACGCCGAGGACGAGAAGCGAGCGGCTATTGAGGAAGCCGAAGCCGAGATCCCCGACCTCGAAGCCGACATCGAGGACCTGCAGACGGAACTGGAGAAAGCGAAACAGAACAAGGCGACTATCGGCGAAGTCGTCGACGACCTCAGGGCCGAGAAGCGGGAGCTCCAGTCTGATCTGGACGACCTCGAAGACGAGATCAGCGCGAAACAGCAGGAGTACGCCCAGCTAGAGGCGAAGGCCGGCGAAGACGGCGACTCCTCGTACGGCCGGGCGGTGACGGCGATTCTCAACGCCGGCCAAGACGGCGTCCACGGCACCGTCGGCCAACTCGGCGGCGTCGACCCCGAGTACGCCACGGCCTGTGAGACGGCGGCCGGCGGGCGTCTCGCCCACGTGGTCGTCGATGACGATAGCGTCGGCCAGCGCTGTATCGAGTACCTCAAATCCCGTAGCGCCGGCCGGGCGACGTTCCTCCCTATCACGCAGATGCAGAACCGCTCGCTGGGGTCTCTGCCCAGCGCCGACGGGGTCATCGACTTCGCGTACAACCTCGTGGATTTCGACCGCGAGTACGCGGGTATCTTCTCGTACGTGCTGGGCGACACCGTCGTCGTCGACAGTATGGACACCGCCCGCGAGCTGATGGGCGACTACCGGATGGTCACGCTTGAGGGCGACCTCGTCGAGAAGTCCGGCGCAATGACCGGCGGCTCCTCCTCGGGCACGCGCTACTCCTTCTCGGGCGGCGCTGGCAAGCTCGAACGGGTCGCCACGCGCATCAACGAACTCGAAGACGAGCGCGCCGACGTGCGCGATGACCTCCGTGATGTCGAGGAGCGCCTTGACGACGCCCGCGACCGCGAGTCCGATGCGACCGAACAGGTCCGGGATATCGAGACGAGCATCGAGCGCAAGCAGACCGCGCTCGAAGACACCCGCGAGCGAATCGAGCAACTGGAAGCGGACCTCGAAGAAATCGCTGACGAGCGCGAGGACGTGGCCGACCAGATGGACGAACTGGAGGCCGACATCGAAGCAAAGACCGAGGAAATCGACGCGCTCCAGCGCGACATCGACGAGCTAGAAGCCGAGGTCGAGGATTCGGAACTACCGGACCTGACCGACCAGCGCGAGTCGATCAAGGACGACATCGATGCGCTCGAAGACCGTCAGGGCGAACTCGACGCCGAACTCAACGAGCACCAGTTAGAGAAGCAGTACGCCGAGGAGGCCATCGAGGACCTCCACGACGACATTGAGGCGGCCCAGAACCGCAAGGCCGACCACGAGGAACGCATCGACGACCTCGAAGCGACGGTCGCGGAGAAGCAGGAGCTGAAAGGCGAGAAGGAACAGGCCGTCGCCGACCTCGAAGAGGAACTGGCCGAACTCAAGTCCGAGCGCGAAGACCTGAAAGCCGACCTGCAGGAAGCCAAGGAAGCCCGCGACGAGCAACAGGCCGCGGTCTCCGAAATCGAGCGCGACCTCGAATCTGAGCAGGAAACTCAGGAGCGTCTGGAGTGGGAAATCGATGAACTCGAAGCGCAGGTCGGCGACTACGACCCCGAGGACGTGCCCGACCACGAGACGGTCGAGCAGGAGATTGACCGGCTGGAAACGGAGATGGAGAAACTGGAGCCGGTCAACATGCGGGCTATCGAGGAGTACGACCGGGTCAACGACGACCTGCAGGAACTCGAAGATAAGAAAGCGACGCTGGTCGAAGAGGCCGACGGCATCCGCGACCGCATCGATACCTATGAGGCCCGCAAGAAGGAGACGTTCATGGAGTCGTTCACGGAGATCAACGACCAGTTCCAGAACATCTTCGAGCGGCTCTCGAACGGCACCGGCCATCTCCACCTCGAAGACGAGGACGACCCCTTCGAGGGCGGGCTGACGATGAAGGCCCAGCCCGGCGACAAGCCGATTCAGCGGCTGAACGCGATGTCGGGCGGCGAGAAGTCCCTGACAGCGCTGGCGTTTATTTTCGCCATCCAGCGACACAACCCCGCGCCGTTCTACGCGCTGGACGAGGTCGACGCTTTCCTCGACGCGGCTAACGCCGACCTCGTCGGCGAACTGGTGGACGAACTCGCCGGCGACGCCCAGTTCGTCGTCGTCTCACACCGCTCGGCCATGCTGGAGCGGTCCGAGCGCGCTATCGGCGTGATGATGCAGGGCGACAACGTGAGCGCCGTGACCGGGATCGACCTCAGCGGTGAGGGCGACGGTGATGAGGAGGTTCCGGCTGATGACTAGCGAGGAGCCGACGGAGCAGCGCGACGGAGACTCCTCGGAACAGTCGAGCGGGGAGGGCGAGGCGCGCCCGGAGGAAGCGCCTCGGGGTAGCGAGCGGGGAGCGAATGTGGCCCGCGAGCGCAGTGACCCGCGAGACGATGCCGATGACATCCCGCTCAACATCACCGGGCACGAGGACCGCGAGCCGCCAGGTGGCTCGGACGACGCGGCGGCGCTGCTGGGCGACTCCCCCGACCCAGACGACGAGACAACTGCACAGGACAGCCCCGAAAGCGACCGGACGACCGACGAGGACGAGGACGAAGACGTCGAACCGGTCGAAGTGCTGGTCCAGCTCGCGGACGACGGCGAAATCGACCCGTGGGATATCGACGTGGTGCGGGTCACCGACAAGTTCCTCCAGCGTATCGACGACGCGGACCTGCGCACGTCGGGGCGGGCGCTGTTCTACGCGAGCGTCTTGATTCGGATGAAAAGCGACGCAATGCTCGGCGAGGGCGAGACGGAAGAGGAGCCGGCCGAGCCGTGGGAGCAGGCAATGCACGAGGACGCCCCCATCGAGGACCCGGACCCCTTCGCTGCGCTGGAGTCGGAGATGGACCGACGGCTCGAACGCCGCCGCGCCCGCGGGATGCCACAGACGCTCGATGAACTCGTCCGGGATCTCCGCGACGCCGAACGGGAATCGTGGTGGAAGGAGTCCCGCGAGTACGACACCGGCGACTCGCCGAGCGGGTACGACCGCGGGACGCAGGAACTGGACTACCGCGGGGCCGACGACATGCGACTGGACGAGGAACCGTCGGCCGCCGATGTGACTGGAACAGCCCACGCCGAGAACATCGATGACATCATCGCCGACGTGCACGACGCCGTCCGCGAGCAGTACGACCAGGGCCGCGAAGAGGTGCTGTACCGCGAGGTCGACACGGCCGGTGGGTCTCGCGTTGAGACGTTCCTCGGATTGCTCTTTTTAGCTCACCGCGGTCAGGTCCGCCTCCAGCAGGACGACCTCTTTGGGGACCTCTGGATTCAGGACCCCAGCGCCGCGACCGGGTCGGACGAAGCCATCGCAGACTGAGCGAGCCAGTTGGGCGGCTCTACTGTGTCCAGTGGGGCCAGCAAACAGGTTCAAACGGGTCGAACCCTAAACGTTGGTAATGGCGACTCAGTCCTCGCCGCCGGAGTTACCTGACCCGGAAGCGCTCGCAGACACGTTCCACGTGTACGAGATCGACAGGACCGCCGAGGACGGCGTCCGGTATTACGGCGAGCCACTGACCGAGTCCGAACAGGTCATCCACCGCATCGCGCCGGCGTTCCGTCAGCGCGGGTACCGCGTCGCGCTCAAGCGGGAGATGGGCGAATGGGTGCTGATTGCCCACGAGCGGTCGCTCGGCGTCGACGGTATCCCGTGGTTAAACGTCGGGCTCGCCGTCCTGACGCTGTTGTCGACGCTGTACGCCGGGACCCGCTGGTACGGGCTGTCCGTGCTCGAAGACCCGACAGCCATGCTCGCGGCGTGGCCCTTCGCCGCGGCCGCACTGGGTATCCTCGCAATTCACGAGTTCGGCCACTACATCATGAGCCGCTACCACGAGGTTGAGGCGAGCCTGCCGTACTTCCTGCCGTTCCCAAACGTGCTCGGGACGCTGGGTGCGGTCATCAGCATGAACGACCACATCCCCGACCGGAAGGCGCTGTTCGACATCGGCGTCGCCGGCCCGCTGGCGGGTCTCGTTGCGACAGTCGTCGTGACTGCCATCGGTGTGACGCTCCCACCAGTGGAGGTAACTCGCGGCATCGTCACGAACATCGAACTTGGTTACCCGCTGTTGTTGCAGGGTATCGCCGCAGTCATGGGTGAACAGCTTGAGTACGCGAACCCGCAGCTCCTCCCGAACCCGGTCGTCATCGGCGGCTGGGTGGGAGCGTTCGTGACCTTCCTGAACCTCCTGCCAGTCGGCCAACTCGACGGTTCACACGTCGCCCGGTCGCTGTTTGGCGACCGACTGTCCCTGGTCCAGCTCGCCGTCCCCGTCGCCCTGTTTGGACTCGCTGGCTACCTTGTCGCCTTCGAGGGGGGCCGAGCGGCCGGGCTGTGGGCGTTCTGGGGGATTCTGGCGCTGGTGTTCGGCCGGCTCGGGTCGGCGACGCCGCTTGACGAGACGCCGCTGGGACCGGGCCGCTGGGCTGTCGGCCTGCTTACCTTCGTTCTGGGGATGCTCTGTTTCGTCCCGGTGCCGCTCGTCATCACGATGTAGCGCCCGCCGCTCGTTCTCCCCGCAGACGACTCACAGCCCGTACGGGTCGTATTCGGGTCTGTTGTCCGCGTCGGCAGAGAGGTCATATCGCTCCCGGAACTCCGTGAGTAGGTCATCAGCGCCAGCAGTGAACAACACAGCGACGCCATACGGCCGGGAGTACGAGTCAGCATCGGGCGGGTCAGGGTCGATGAAAATAGCGTCTGTCGGCGGGTCGCCGATACCGGGGAGTTCGGTCAGCAGTGATTCCATCGGCACGAGCCCGGTGAGCACGCTCGGGACGAACGTGCCGCCGGGCAGCGGCGCGCGCGGCTGCACGAAACACTCCGCGACCGGCTTGCCGTCTTCTTCGAGTACGGCGCTCGCCGGGCGTTCCAGCCCCGGCTCCCAGAGGTCAGCCGCGACTTCGGGGACTTCGGCGTCAACGACGAAATCCATCGCGACGCGGTCACGACGGTCGAACGAAAGCAGCGACCAGGCTTCCTCCGAGTCGTCGGGATCGCCGCCGAGCGTCGCCTCGACGAGATCACCTGTTCGGAGGTCGTCAACTGCCGGCTGTCGTTCGCCGTAGCCGGACTGGTACACGGTGTAGAGCCGCGTTGCATCGGTGTCGAACAGATTGATGTGCGGGACCGCATCGACGACCCGGTAGACCCTGAACACGCCCGTGCGCTCGTCCATACTTTCCCGACGCGCTCCATCGTCAAGACTCCGCGGACTCACCGGCGCTCAGGCAGCCGTCATGAGTTTGAGCCACTCGGTCAGGCAGTCGTCGCTACAGTGGTGGTGGCGCTGTCGTCCGCTGCCTGTATCCAGAACTCCGACGACGAGATGCCAGTCGTCGGCGTACACGTGGCCGCCACAGACCACGCAATCGCGCACCGTCTCGTCGTCCGTCCGTTTCCCGACCGACACGGTCTCGACGTAGTAGGTCCCTCCGAGGGCGTACGGCGTTTCCAGCTCCATCGGCACAGTCTGGGGACTACACACCCCTAAATGACGGGGCAAACCGCCTCGGTCGACACAACACGGAGGTAGCTCCGGCTCCAAGCAACAGGTATGAGTCAATCCACGGATCTCCCGGACCCGGACCCCGAACAGCTCCGCCTGGCCGTCGAACGGTTACTCGACGAGACGGTCGATCGCGACGAGGCACTCCATGTGACGGCCGACGATCTGTCGATTGCCATTCCGATGCGGTTCGGTTCGGACTCCCAACAGGCGACGTGGCGGTTCGACGGCGACGTGACGATATCAGCCGACGGTGTTCGTGGGCCGCTCAGAGAGTGGGTCGACCTCCTCGAAGAATAGCCGGCATCGGAGCCGAAGCGCTCAGAATGCCGCGACGTGGGGCAGAGATCAAATTATAGTGTCCACGCCGAGCGGTCCTGTTCGACGAGGTGCCAGTATGACCGGCGATTTCGGTCGGATCGAGCGAGGACTGTGCGTCGCAGTTACTGTGTCCGCGGCAGTTAGCGGGAGAATCTGGCCAGCGATTCGCCGAGGCCCGGACCGACACCTGCGGTGACTGCTGTTCGGGACGTGTGCACGCGAACGACTACTGGGAGAATGAACGTATGGCCACAGCAGTAATACGGAGTAGCAGGGCACGATATCCACGCTGGTGACCGAAATTGAAGCGTTCCGTTTCAGGCATCTCCTCTGTGTGCGTGGCCGATAAACAGTGTCACGGCGTTGCAGACGACGAGTGCGACGAACGCGACCCGCGTTGCCCCGGAGTTCAGGCCAGTAATTAGCAGCGGGAGATACAGAAACGGGAGCGCAATCGCTGTCCAGAACGCGAAACCTCGAACGGCGGAGACGAAAGGCTCGTCGAACTCCGGTATCGAGTCATCAAACTGGGCGAGTAATTCGTATGCGGACGAACTTGACATATGGAGGGAACCTATCCACGGCTTCTACTGGAGATAGCTTATAACCTCTAGAGGTTTCCGGCCGTTTCGCTTCGTTTCACGTACAGCGGTCCCCCAATAGTTCATTTTACTACAGGCTGAGCGGCGCGGAGACGTTTTATTAGCGGCGGAGATCTGGTATGACACCTGTGGCACTTCTGATATCTATGACATTCTCGGTGGACGTGCACGACCGATCACGGTCCGAGTAGTGACACGGTTACGTCGTGTTCTGTATCCGTTAGTGTGGTGCTATCAACGACGTGGTCCGGCAGCGACTCCCGCCACTCGGCGAGTCGTTGCTCGTGGTAGGTCCGATGGCGCTCCACCGAGTACGTCTCGTCGTCCGCGTCCCGGAGCTCGTCAGCGGTGTCGTCAGGCGTTGGATACGACGGTGCGTCCGTAGCCAGTAGCGAGCCGGGCTCGATGAGAATCGGTTCATCGTCGTCGTCGGGCTGGACGACGTGGAGACGCGCCCGCATCCGGCCGCTAAACGGCGGTGTGACGCGCAACACCGTCTCTGACCCGTCCGCAGCCGCTTCGATGGCTGCAACGAGGTCGGTGGCGCTTATCGCGAGTGATTTGATATCTGTCGGGTCGCTGTCCATGGTTGAGTCTGTATGTTCCATTGGTTCAGGCTGTTACATCCGATTGCTGTAGTCCCAGGTGTGGAGTCGGTCGGGCGTAATCGTAATCCGTACCTCGCGGCGGTCGGGTGCAAGCAGTTGGTCGGCCAGTGGTGAGTCGGTCCCGCCGAGATAGCGGTGCAACAACTCGGTGAGAACTGTCTTATCCTCGTCCGCTGTCATCGTCGCTGTTCCGTTGCCTCTGACGCCGCAGTACGGCGGCTCGTTCGTCGAGATTTCGAAGGAGACGCTGGCGTCATAGTCGAGGTAGTCGACAACTGCCGCATCCGCCCCAGTCGCACACTCGAAGACACCGTCAACGAACCGATACCAGAGCGAGAGCATCCAAGGCTTGTCTGCTGGAGTTCGACACCCGAGACGGAGTGGCACAGTTTCGGCGCTGAGAAACTGTTCCATCTCCTCGCTCGTCCACGGTCCGGAGACGGTCACCATACACACAGCCTACGGTCGCCGCTATGTTAACATCTCTGGGATGAGTCACTGCATTGTGACAGCACAGTTTCACGAGAATCGACAATAGGACAACCATAGCATTCTCAAAATAGATAATCTGCTGGGTAGCTTTATTTTGCTGTTCAGGAAAGTCACCGTGAGAGCAGTGCGTGAGTCGACAGGAGGGACAACAAGTGCAAAAGCGTGGTGAGACCGAGGAGGCAACAGTGCTCGTCGTTGACGATGAGCAAGATATCGCGGACCTGTATTCGACGTGGCTGCTGACCGCACACGACGTTCGGACCGCACACAGCGGTACTGAGGCGCTCCAGTTAGCCGACGCGTCCGTCGACGTCGTCTTTCTGGACCGACAGATGCCCGACATGAGTGGTGACGAGGTCCTCGACACCATCGCAGAACGGGGTATCGACCCCGCAGTAGTGATGGTGACGGCCGTCGACCCGGACTTCGACATTGTCGAGATGCCCTTCGACGAGTATCTGACCAAGCCGGTCAGCCGCGAGGACCTCCTCGACACCGTCTCGGAGATGCTTATCCGAACCACGTACGACGACCGGGTTCAGGAGTACTTCGCCGTAGCTTCGAAGAAGGCGACACTAGAAACCCAGAAGAACACACCACAACTCGAAGCAAGCGATGAATACCAGACCGTCAACGAGCGGTTCGAAGAACTCCGCCAAAGGGCCGATGCCACGGCCGCAGAGATTGACGATTTCGAGTCCGTATTTCAGCAGTTCCCCGGTAACGGGCTCTCATCTGGCTAATCGCTGGCGATTCTTTTCTCACGGAGCGACAGTAATGCGTCGAGCAGTCGGAGCAAACGTACTGGCGTTTGAGAACAACTCGTTGACGACGCAGTCCGCTTGCTCGGCACACCGCCGCTCGGACTGGTGTAGTGCTGTTCCCGAATCCGAGATAGAGACGCTACTGGCTGCTTGTCGATGTGATCTGGAAAATGCCCGGGGAGGGCTCCGAACCCTCGATCTCCGCATGGCCCAGGTCTGGGGCGTGACGAGCGCCCCGGGGTCATGACGGGTGCACTGCCGCATGAGTCGAAAGACCCTATGAGTGCGGCGCTATGTCCAGCTAAGCCACCCGGGCGCGGGTGCATTCAGCCGTTGGCCGTTAGCCGTCTTGAAGGTTCTCATCTCTGTCGAGACTGTGGTACAGTCCCACGCCGCGAGCGCCTCACCGGCGTTGCTACTCGACCCGCGGATTTAAGCCACCACGCAGGTATGCAGGCAGTATGGAGATACCAGACCTCGTCCAGCAGGAACTCGGGGACGAGGAGATCCGGGGCGGTGTCAACCTCGGTGACGAAGACGCGGCCTGTTTCACACCGACCCGGACGCTCGTCTACCGCGGTGAGGGCCTTCTCAGCGACGAGAAGGTCGCCAGCTATCCGCACGACTTCGAACGGCTCACGGTTTCGGAAGGCCGCCGCAAGACCAAATTCTCGCTCATCTACACCAGTGAGAAGCTCGAACTGTCTGTCCCCGGGAGCCGCGCTGATGCCGTCCTCGAACGGTTGCTCGAAGGGAAGCTCACTGTCTCGGGCGGCATCGCCCCCGACGAGAGTCTCGTCGGCGTGTTCCGGTTCAGCGAACTCACGCTGGTGGTTACCGACCGCCAACTGCTCAAGCACATCGGCAACGTCACCTGGGACGCCGACTACGAGGCGTTCTCCTTCGACGACGTGACTGGTCTAGAGTTCGAAGAGGGGAGCGTCGCTACGGCCGTCGTCCTCTCGTTTAACGAGCGGCCAGAACGCATCAAAGCGCCGTCCGAGGAAGCACCAATGGTCCGGAAAGCGCTGGAAGAGGCCCTCTTCGCGTACCACGAAGTCGATTCACTTGCCGACCTCAATGCCAAGGTTGGAGCCGACCCCGACAAGAGTGCTGACGAAGCCGGCAACGGTCTCGGCCTTGAATCTGGCATCGACCCGCTTGTGAGCAACGACGAGGAGGGCGGTGACGATTCCGAGAGTGAGTCCACGAGCGCCAGTACACAGGCTGCGACCGCATCGACCAATGAGCAGGGACCCACCACTGAAGCCCCGACGGAGACACGATCCAGTGACACAGCTGGCATAGACACCGGATCGGTCGAGTCGGACACCACCACAGACCCCGATATCGCTGAACTCGAGGCACAGGTCGCAGAACTGACCGCCGCTGTCGAGGCTCAGAACGAACAGCTCCAGAGACAGGAGCGAACGATCAAACAGCTCATCAAGGAACTCCGGCAGGGTCGCTAAGCCGCCGCGTTCCGCCTTGATGCCCGTCTCGGGAGGCTCGCTATTCTCTGGCCGTTGTCCTCAATGACACGCTGAGACCGTCGCTGCGACAGCAACCGCGCTTTCGCTGCTTGCGGCTCGTTTCGGTCGCTGCTCGTCCACCGAGGGCCACACCCTGGTCACGGGTCGCGCCGCTCCCCGTTCTCAAACCGAGGACCACCCCCTTCTGTCGTGCCCCTCGCTACTCTCTCCCCAACACTTTCCGAATGCACGTCGACCCGAACGGGCCCAGTTCGCCGTCGTCAAACTGGACGAAGTGGCCCGTACTGATAGCTGCACCACAGCGCTGACACGAGAACTCCCCGTCACGGACGACGACATCGCTGTCGAAGTTCACGTACGACCCCTGTGATCGCGGGCGGATAACGCCGTTCTCGCGTTCGATGAGCCCCCGCATCACTGCAGTGTCGAGTATCTCGCGCTGGACCTGTGGGTTGGTCGTCACCGTCTCGATACGGTCGAGGGCGTCGGCGACGGACAGCTCCCCGTGTTCCAGATGGGCGAGTAGTTCGACACCGAGCTCGACCGGGTCTCGCGTCTCGGACACAATCGCCGATTCAACCCCGAGCAACGTAAAAGATACCACAAAGCGTTTGTCGATTGCTACCGCCCACTTGGGTAGATGGACCGCCTCGCGAAGCGACAGCTGATCGGGACCGCCGGACTGGTGGCAGTCGTCGCTATTGTGACGACGCTGCTTACACCCGAGCGGGTGGTGGCCCAGCTGCTGCACCTCGCTGACCACCCTGTCTACCTCGCGGGTGTCATCGTCGGCCTGTATCTGGTCCGCCCGTTCTTCGCGTGGCCGACGATGCCGTTATCTGCGTTCGTCGGGTTCGTCCTTGGGGTCAAGTACGGCTTCCCGGTCGCGCTGATGGGTGCACTCGTCACCTGCCTCATTCCCTACCGATTCGCACTCCGGGCCGGTGAGCAAGGCGGGATGTTCGGCTGGCTTGGGGACTCCGGCCGGCGGATCATCGAGGTGACCGGCGAGACGCGGGGCGTCCTCGCGGCGCGACTCTCACCCGTGCCCGCGGACCCCGTCTCCTACGGGGCCGGGTTCGCCCGCGTCTCGCCGCGCTCCTTTGCTGTCGGGACGTTCATCGGCGAGATTCCGTGGGTCGCGGTCGAAGTCACTGCGGGCGCGTCGCTGCGGTCGCTGACGCTCACTGGCCTCACCATCGACGCGCTCCCACACGTCCTGCTGTTCTCCGCGGCGCTGGCCGTGCTGGTGCTTGCGGGGCCGGCCTATCGCCACGTCAGCGCTCCGAACTCGTCGTGAACTCGAACCGCGCGCCGCCGCTCTCGCTCTCTGTCACCGACACCGACCACCCGTGGGCCTGTGCGACCTCAGCGACGATTGCCAGACCGAACCCGGTCCCCGCGTCGCTCGTGGTGTAGCCGCGCTCGAACACGTCATCTCGCTCTTCAGGTGGGATTCCGACGCCGTCGTCGGCGACATAAAACCCGGTGTCCGTTGTGCCGACGGAGACGGTGATTGGGGCGCCGTCCGCGCGACGCCCGTGTTTCACAGCGTTGCAGAACAGGTTCTCGAACACCGCGCGGAGCCGTGCCGCGTCAGCTTCAATCGTCGCTGTCCCGATCTTTTCGAGCGTGGCTTCGCCGGTTTCGACATCGATCCAGGCCTGACCTGCGAGGGCAGCGAGATCCACCATCGCCGTCTCGCCGACCGTCTCGCCCTGCCTGGCGAGCGTCAACAGGTCGTTGATGAGTTCGTCCATCCGGTCGGCCGCGGACTCCGCCGCCTCGAGGTGTGATACGTCGCCCGATGTCCGGGCGACCGATATCCGCCTTTTGACCACGTTCAGCGGGTTTCGGAGGTCGTGGCTAACGACAGAGGCGAACTCCGCGAGCTGTCGCTCCCTGTCTTTCCGGTCGCTGATATCGCGGATGACGCCCGCTGTGCCGTTGAACTCCCCGTCTGCGGCTGGAAGCAACGCGATATGGATCTCGATAGGCGTGTGATTCCCGGTCTGGTCGACAATATCCGTTTCGAAGGTCACGTTCTGTCGGGTCGGGTCAGACAGGATTGTCCGGATGAGCTCGCTTCCGCGGTTGATGTCCTCGCCGGTCATGATCGTCGAGATGTGCTCGCCGATCAGTTCGTCCGGTTCGAACCCCGTCAGTTGCTCTATCGCCTCGTTCACGTAGGTGAATACACCCTCGTCATCGAGCGTGTACACCGGGTCGCCAACGGCCTCGATAATCGTCTCGTAGCGTTCGAGTTCCCGCTCGCGTTGCTTGCGCTCCGTCGTCTCGCGCATCACACCGACCGAGCCGTCGAAGTTCCCCTCCTCGTCGAACAGCGGCGCGATCCTGTCCTCGTTGATCCGGACCGTCCCGTCCGCGGATATCGTCCGCATCTCGTAAGCAGCCCACGTTCGCTCGTCGTCGCCAAGCAGGTCACGGATGAGTGCTGTCCCTCTTTCGACGTCCGCTTCGGGCATGAACCGGGCTGGCTCCGAGCCGACGATCTCCGCGCGGTCGTACCCGAGATGGGCGGCCATCGCCTCGTTTGCCATTTCGATGCGACCGTCGGTGTCGAGGATATACATCGGGTCCCCGACGTTCTCGACCAGCGTGCGGTACTCCCTGAGCTCCCGCTCTCGACGTTTCCGTTCGGTGATATCCCGGCCGATACCGGCAATCCCGAACAGGTCGCCACGCCCGTCTTCGATAAGCGATCCCTTAAATTCGTACTGGAGCCTCTCGCCGTCAGCCGTCTCGATTCCTGCCTCAATGGTTCCGTATCCAGTTTCCAGCGTCTCCTCGAATACCTCCCATAATTTCTCGTGGTCGGAATCCGCGACGATGTCCCCAATGTCCATCGACGCCAACTTCTCGTTGGTGTAGCCGGTCACCGACGAGACGGTGTCGTTCCACCTGACCAGGCTGCCGTCGGTACCGACGACGTAGAACATATCGTCGATGGAGTCGATGAGCTTCTCGGTAAATGCCCGTTGATCCGCGAGCTCCCGTTCACGCTCCTCGCGCGCAGTCACGTCGGTGATGAACCCTTCGAGGATTTCGACGCCATTGTCGTCAGTGTCAACGACACGCCCACGCTCCCACATCCAGCGGGTCTCACCGTCGGCCGTCTCGATCTGGTAGGAGACCTCGAACGGTTCGCCGGCGGCAATACAGGTCTGGACCGTTTCCCAGAGACGCTCCGTTTCGGAGTCCTTGATCAGCGCACCCCAGGAGACATCGCCACGCTCGAACGCCTCCGAACTGTAGCCGACTAGCTCCGCTGCACCGTCGCTAACGAACTCCATCGGCCAATCAGGCTCGTTCCGGGCGCGATACACCATCCCCGGCAGATTCGAAATGAGCGTCGACAGCATTCGCTCGGACTCTTCGAGCGCGGTCTTGGCCCGTCGTTCCTCGACAGCCCGCTCGATACGGTTGGCAAGCACGGCGTACTGGTCTGTCCCCATCCCTTTCTGGAGGTATTCGGTGACACCGGCTGAGATAGCATCACTCGCGATTTCCTCGTTTCCTTTGCCAGTAAAGAGAATAAACGGGAGTTCGTCGTACTCCTCGCGAACGACCTTCAGAAATTCGAGCCCGCCCATGCCCGGCATGTCGTGATCGCTAACGACACAGTCGAACGTGTGCTCGGACAATCGTTCTAACCCATCGGCCGCACTTCGCTCGGTACAGACAGAGAGGTTGCCGTGCGTTTGTTCCAGATGGACCGCAACGAGGTCGCCAAGGTCGGGGTCGTCGTCGACGTGCAGCACCGAAATCTCCTCCCCGTGACCACTCATACCACTCTTTTCATTGTTCCAAGCTAATAAACCCGTGAGCGTCTCGTCAGTAGAACGTGTCCGCGCAGTCGTACACGACCCCGTGTTCCGGACAGACGTACTTGCAGTGTCGGTGGTACATCGCCCGCTCACAGAGCGGGCAGGGCCGACCGCCGGGCTGCTCGTCCATGATTCTGTAGAGCAGCCCCGCTCGCTTGTGTCTTCCGGAGTTTCGGAACGGATTCTAGCCGAAATTGGAACAATCCCTTTTGCGGGGTAGGCCGTCGGTTCAGCCATGACTGACGACCTCCTCGACTCGCCCGGCGGTCGGCTGCTGGTCAGCGTCGCCGCAGCTATCGCGGGTCTGGCCGGGTCCTACGCGGTGACCGGCTACGCGCCCGCATTTATCGCCTCGCCAATCGAGCGGACGCTCGCGCGGTCGATGCCCGGTATCGTCGTCTCGACTGCTATCTCGACGCTCGGCAGCCTCGGCCAACAGCTCAATCTCCTGCTCGCCATCGCGCTCGCTGGGCTGTTCATCGCACTGGCGGCCAGGGCAGCTATCCTCACCGGGCAACTGACGAACAACCGCGCCCTCCCTGTCGTCGGAACGGCTGTCGTAACGTGGGCCGTCAGCGTCGTTCTCACCGGCGAAGTCGTCCTTGCCGCTGGCCCGGCGGTCCCCGCCGCCGCCGTCGTCGGCCTTGCGCAACTCCTCGACGGATTCGGTGGCTCGGTGTCACCGATATCCTCGAAACGACGGCGAGCGCTCTCGACGGTCGGCGCGGCCATCGGCGCGGCGACGGTCGGCTACGCGGCTGGCAACCAGCGGTCGGTCGCCGCGACGGGTGACGACGCGCCCGTACTGAATGCGCCGGGGGCGGACCTCGACGATGTCGACGAGAAGCTTGCCGTCGCAGCGGAGTCATCGCTGGGCTTTGGCGACATAGACCCGCTGGTCAGCGAGAACTTCTACGAGGTCGACATCAACTCCATCGACCCGCAGATCTCGGCCGCGGACTGGTCGCTCTCTATCACCGGTGCTGTCGAAGAGGAGGTCACGCTCGACTATGAGGATATCATAGAGATGGATGCCGAAAACCGGTTTGTTACGCTTCGTTGCGTGGGGGAGAGCCTCAACGGCTACAAGACGGATAACGCGCTATGGACCGGCGTTCCCGTCGACAGCCTGCTCGAAGAAGCCGGCGTCCAGAGCGGCTGTGAGTGCGTCATGCTCCGGGCCGAAGACGACTACTACGAGGAGTTCCCCATCGACGCGCTCCGGGGCGGGATGCTCGCCTACGGGATGAACGGGAAGATACTCCCGCGCGGCCACGGCTACCCCGTCCGAGCGCTGGTCCCCGGCCACTGGGGCGAGGTCAACGTCAAGTGGCTCTCGGAAATCGAGGTGCTGGACGAGGAGGCCGACGGCTACTGGGAGAAACGCGGTTGGCAGGGGACCGGACCGGTGAATCCGGTCGCTAAACTCCACCACGAATCGATGCTTTCGGACGGCCGCCGACGTATCGGCGGCCCTGCTTACGCCGGCCTGCGCGGTGTCAAGCGCGTCGAAGTCTCCACCGACGGCGGCGAGACGTGGGCGGACGCGACGCTCTCGGACCAACTGCCCGCAGCCAGCGGCGACGGCCCCGCCGCGGACGCCTGGCGGCAGTGGGAGTACACTTACGACCCACCGTCCAGCGGTCACACCGTCGTCGTCCGAATGGTCGACCAGCGCGGCGAGGTGCAGCCGGAAACAGAGACCGACTCGTATCCCAGCGGTGCCTCGGGCTGGGTCTCCAAACAGTACTCATAGTGCAAAGCGAGCGGCACATACCGCTGTAGTCGCTACTGTGCGTATGGACGAGACGATTGCGGGCGAGGTCATCCACGTCGTCCCGCCAGCCGACCACGAGGACTACGACTTCGAGCCCAAGATGGCGTCGCTCGCGGACTCACGCTACGTCATCGTCTGCCGCAAGGGCGGGAAGCCGTCGTGGCTCGAACGGATTGCGGCATTTCTCCGCCGCCAACCCATCGAGCCAGTGACGCTTGTCGCAGACTCGGCAGCCGAAGAAGGGACAGAAATCACCGCGACTGTCGAGGAAACGACGATTACCGGCGTGTACGACGTGACGGAATTCCGGTAGCCGGCCCTCAGCGAGTCAGTGCACAGCGAAAAAGCGGGCTTCAGGCGCGGCGAAATCCGAATCCGCGTCTCAGGCGGCGGCGTTCAGCACTCGGACCAGCCACAGGACTCGCAGGTCTTGCAGCCTTCCGAGTAGTACAGCGACAGCGAGCCACAGTCAGGACACTCCGGGCTCTCGCCGGCGTCGATGATGTCCTGCTGGTCGCCACCCGCGTCAGCTGCGGCGGCCGCGCCGCCGTCGGTCTGGGTCTGGGTGGCGGTCTCGCCTTCAGCTTTTTCGGCGGTTTCCTCTAGTGTGGTCTGGTCGGGGTAGGCCTTGTCGACGTCGCCGTCGAGGTAGCGACGCAGGGCCGTGCCGATGGCGTCCGGGATGGACTGGATCTGCTCGCCCTTGTCCCAGGCGACCTTCGGCGACCGGATACCCTGCAGTTCGTCGGCGATCTCTTCGGGGTCGACGCCCGAGCGAAGTGCCGTCGAGATGGTCTTGGCCAGCGCCTCGGTGAAGGAGGCGGTGAAGCCACCGGAGTTGCCGATGTTGGCGAACAGCTCGAACGGCCGGTCGGCTTCGGGGTCCTCGTTGATGTTGACGTAGAGCTTCCCGTAGCCGGTGTCGATGCGCTGTGTCACGCCGTGGAGCACGTCCGGCCGGGTCTGCTTCTCAGCGTACTCGGCGTCCCCGTCGGCGACACCCAGCACCTGCTGGATGGAGTCGTCGATGGCGGCCTGAACGGCCTCGTCCTCGAGGAAGCCCTCGATGCCGCCGAAGACCTCTTCGATCTGTGCGACGATCTCGTCGGCGTCCATGTCCGAGAACTCCGTGTTCTGGGCGCGCGTGGTCAGCACCTGCTTGCTGCGGGTACCGTCGCGGTAGTAGGTGACGCCCTTGCCGCCGTGGTCGTAGATGTACTCGAACACTTCGGCGGCGTCCTCTGTCGTGGAGTCGTTCGGGGCGTTGACCGTCTTCGAGATGGCGGAGTCGACGCCCTCCTGACAGGCTACCTGAATACCCGCGTGCTGCTTCGCCGAGAGGTCGCCGGTGGTGACGAACAGCTCGCCGATGGCGTCGGGCACGGTCGTCAGCCCGTCGACGCCGTCGAACTCGTTGTTGGCCATCTGCTCCTGAGCCTCCTGCTTGACGGCCTCGACGTCGATGTCGTTGTCCTCCAGTGCGCGGAGGAAGTAGTCGTCGAACTCAACGAGCATCTCGTCGCCCTGCACGTCGTCGGAGACGTTCTTGTAGTAGGCGACGTTGTAGATGGGCTCACACCCGCCGGTGGTGTTGCCAATCATCGAGGTCGTCCCGGTCGGGGCGATGGTCGTCGTGTTGTGGTTGCGGATCGGGTAGCCGTCTTCCCAGTCCGCCGCGTCCTCGCCGGTCTGCTTCTCGAACCAGTCGGAGTAGTCTGTCGGGTTCGCGTACTTGGAGTTCTCCCACTCAGTGAAGACGCCCCGTTCCTCGGCGAGTTCGTGGCTCGCGGCCTTGGACCCGTGGTTGATGTGGCGCATCGTCTGGCGGGCGATCTCGTTGGCCTCCTCGGTCCCGTAGGCGACGCCGAGCTGGATGTACAGCTGGGCCAGCCCCATGATACCGAGGCCGATTTTGCGCATCTCCCGGACCTTCTGCTCGATCTTCTCGACCGGGAAGTCCGACATCGTGACAACGTTTTCGAGGAAGCGGGTCCCGAGTTCGATGCGTCGGTCGAACTCGTCCCAGTCGATCGCTTCTTCGAGGAACGCGTCGATAGCCGCGTCAATCGAGTCGTACTCGTCCGCGTGGGCCTCCGACCAGACGCGCCAGTCCGGCGCGTCCGTGGCGGCCAGCGTCGAGAGGTTGATGTGGCCAAGGTTGCAGGCCTCGTACTCTTCGAGTGGCTGTTCGCCACACGGATTCGTGGCGAGGATCTCGTGGTCGGGGTGCTCCTCCACGTCGAAGGAGTGCTGCTTGTTCACCCGTTCGAGGTAGATAACGCCGGGTTCGCCGTTCTCGTGCGCGCCCTCAACGATATCATCCCAGAGTTCCTCGGCCGGGATCGAGAGTTCCTCGCCGACCTCGACGTGCTCGCCGAGGCCGAACATATCGTACAGCTCTTTCGTCTCCTCAGTGACAATATGGGCGTCGCCCGTTCGCGGGTTCGTGAAGGTGAATTCCTCGCCGGCCTTCAACGCCTCCATGAAGTCGTCGGTGACGCCGACGGAGATGTTGAAATTCGACAGGTGACCCTCGACGGCGTTGCGGAGGTGCTTTGGCACCTGTCCGTCGTCGTCGATGAGTTCCCGTGCTTCCTCCAGCGCCTCTGCGAAGGAGTTGTGCGTGAAGTCGTCCGGGTCGTTCAGGCGCAGCGTCTCGGCGAGTGAGACGTCCTTGTTCTTGGCGTGGATGAACTGGATGACATCCGGGTGGGAGACGCGCATGACACCCATCTGTGCGCCACGGCGGGCGCCGCCCTGCGCGATGGTCTCGCACATCTGGTCGTAGGTCCGCATGAACGTGATGGGACCGGAGGCGATGCCGCCGGTCGAGCCGACGGGGTCGCCGTACGGGCGAAGCTTCCAGAACGCATAGCCCATGCCACCGCCGGACTGGAAGACCTGCGCGGCCTCCTTGGCGGTCTGGTGGATGTCGTCGATGTCGTCACCCGGTGAGTCGACGAAACAAGCAGACAGCTGCTGGAGTTCGTCGCCGGCGTTCATCAGCGTCGGCGAGTTCGGCATGAAGGAGAGCTGCTCCATCTGCTCTTGGAAGGCGTCGGCGGTCGATTTGACGTGGTCGCGGACACCTTCGGGCAGTTCCGGCACGACCGTCTCGTAGGCAAACTTGTTGACGTTGTAGACAGAGAGTTCGGTCTCGACGTCGTCGTCGACGGACGTTCCTTTGCCGAACACCTCGTCGGCGAGTTCGTCGCGGCGCGGGTGGTCGGGCTTCAGCTGGTCCGGCGAGACGTGTACGTCGACGTCCTGCTTGTTGGCCTCGAACACAGCTTCAGCGAGCGCGATGTTCTTTGCGACACGGTCAAAGAGGTCTTCGGGTCCCTCGATGAGGTCCCCGTTGGCATCCTTCCGGAGGTAGCGAGCCGGGAGGATGTTGTGGTAGGCATTGCCTGTGAGTCGCTCTTCGATAGTGTCACCGTCGGTACGTTTGATCGGGAGCGTAATCTCGTCAGCGGAAAGGTCGCTGTTACTCATCGCCCGCTCCTCCTCCCGACAGCGGCCGTCTGTCGGTCGATACCCCTCGTCGTAGCTACCCGTGATCCTGTCATTTCTGGCGGCGAATACGTAGTCATCGATAGCGTTTAATCCTTC
The DNA here is from genome assembly GCF_000011085.1 of Haloarcula marismortui ATCC 43049. Lineage (NCBI taxonomy): Archaea > Methanobacteriati > Methanobacteriota > Halobacteria > Halobacteriales > Haloarculaceae > Haloarcula > Haloarcula marismortui. The sequence goes on along the minus strand of NC_006396.1, from coordinate 1,450,816 downwards.
TTGTCTGCGATTCGGCGGCGGCCGTAGCAATCTCCGGAGTCGTGGCTACGGTGCTCGACGAACTGTGCTGGTGACGCGTGAAACGATAGCCGCGTACAACGGAATAGATGCCGTCGGTTCTCCTTAATACTGTCTAGACCGAGGTGAAAGTGAAAACCCGACCCCGTGAATCACCAGACGTGAGCGAGATATCCAGTAGAAACTCGTGGGGGTTTGCGCGTGGTGATAAACACTTACTAACAGTTCGTAGGGAGGTACTGAGGCTGTGTCAGACACGCTGCCGTGGTGCGGTTTTGGCAAAACAGGTCTGTCAGTCCGTTGGTGTCGATATCGTGTGGTTCCGTTCTGTTCCGGTCCTGTATCATCCGGGAATGTGCCCGCTATCTAGTTCGAAAACGGACTGGATGGACGGCGAGAGGCGGGACGCTTACAGGTCTGTGGACCGAAGGAACGTGCGTGCAGTACGATGGGCTCACCAAGGGAATCGCGGTGGTGTTCGGAGGCCTGACAGTCGTCCTGACGGCGGTGGGTCTCGTGATCAATCCTGCGGTGCTCTTCCTGGCGCTCATGTTCGGGGTGTCGACGTATTTCATGTACTACCACCTCAGCGGGAAGATGGCTGCGAGCCTCTACGAGCGGGTTGAGCGACAGGCGGCACAGAACACGGGGAACGCCCGCCGTGGGGGGTTCGGGGCTGGCCCGCGGGAGGAATGGGAACCACCGCGGGACGGCCGCCGGGCGCGCCGTTCGCAAGCGACCCAGGGCGGCCAACGCCGTGGGCAGGGGCGGCAACGGCAGCGCCGCCAGCAAGCGGGTGGCCGGCAGCGCCGACAGCGCGTCCAGTCGTCGGGACCGAGTCCGGCGGAGGCCTACAAGCGGTTAGGCCTCGACCCGGACGCCGACCAGAGTACTATCAAACGAGCCTACCGCGAGAAAGTCAAAGAGGTCCATCCCGACACCGACAGCGGGAGCGAGAGGGAATTCAAGCAGGTGCAGGCGGCCTACGAGACGCTAACTGACGACTGACCGCAACCCACATATCCGACGCTCCGAACCCGAACGTATGGACAGCGACACACCTCCCCTTATCGTGGATATCGATGGGACACTGACCGACGAGAGTCGCGCGCTTGACCCTCATGTCATACCGGTCCTCCGCGAGTGGCCCGCACGTGTCGTCATCGCGACTGGGAAAGCGATGCCGTTCCCGATTGCGCTCTGTGAGTTTCTCGGCCTCGATCGGACAGTCGTTGCCGAGAACGGCGGCGTCGTGTTCGTCGAAGCCACCGATGAACTCAGATTGGAAGGCGACCATGAGGCGGCGCTGGCGGTCGGCGAATCCTATCGCGACCTAGGTCACGACCTCGGCTTCGGACAGATAGACCTTGCAAACCGTTGGCGCGAGACGGAACTCGTTGTCTCGCTCGACCAGCCGCTCGAACCGCTGGAAGAACTGGCCGCGGCACGCGGGCTCGTCGTCCTCGATACCGGCTTCGCCTACCACGTCACAGACCCTGTCGTCGACAAGGGGACTGGGCTCGAAGCGGTGTGTTCGGAGTTGGATCTGGACCCGGCAGAGTTCCTGGCGGTCGGCGACTCGGTGAACGACGCACAGATGTTCGACTTGGCCGGTGAAGCCGTAGCCGTCGCCAATGCCGATGAAACGGCGCTCGAACGGGCCGACCGGGTGACTGATGCGAGCTATGGCGATGGCTTCCTCGAAGCGGTCGCGCCGTATCGAGACTGAGGCACTGGTTTCGAAAAGCACGGTACGCGGTCGCCGGTCTGCTGATGCCACGTACCGGGTTGGCTTCGCTGCGTAAGTCAACGACCACTCTACGCAGTATGTCGTGACGGTGTCTCTCTTTTTGACCGGCCCGTCTGTACTGCCCCTCGGTATCGCGTATGCAGACCACACACTGCACGAGTGGCTTTCGTGAGCAGCCAGATGTCACGCTGACCAGTGGTTAGCCAAATTGGCGGACAGGTGACGCCATCGACAGCAGTCGGCTATCTACGGGGCGGCGCCACACGACCGCAAACCCCGTATAGTGGTTCAGTCCATGAGCCGGTCTGGCTGCGCCCTCGCGTATAAATATCCGTCCGGCTGTTATTGTGAGAGAGAGACTCATTCACTGGATTCAGGAGGGCTCTGGAGGCCTAAATCCGGGGAAGGCTTATGTCTGCCCCACGGTAACGAGGGGATATGAGCCCCGACCGGGCTGTCCTCCGGCGCGCGCTTGACCGCGGTGAACGGGAGGGCGGCAGCGTCGAGTTCAAAGAACGGCTCACCGAAGATCTCCACCTGTCCGAGGGGCGACTCGAATCCCTCGCGGCGCAACTCCGCCACCGTGTTCTCTCCGGAGATGGGGAGGCGACGTACGTCGTCGGCGTCACCGACGACGGCGGTCTCGCCGGCATCTCGCCGGCAGAGTTCTCCGAGTCGATGGACGTGCTTAGCCTGCTGGCAGAGGAAGCCGGCGCGCACATCGAGGAGGTCAAAACGTGGGGCGTTGACGGCGTTTCAGAGAACGGATCGACGGACACAGACGGTATCGTGGGTGTCGCGACAGTCTCCGAGGGGTCGGTCCTTGCAGACGATGACCACATTGTGGTGGGAACTGCCGGGCACGTCGACCACGGCAAATCCACGCTCGTGGGGTCGCTAGTCACCGGTGACGCCGACGACGGCGAAGGTGGGACACGCGGCTTCCTTGACGTGCAGCCACACGAGGTCGAACGGGGCCTCTCGGCGGACCTCTCATACGGCGTCTACGGCTTCGACGCGGACGGCGAGCCAATTCGCATGGACAACCCGCACCGGAAGGACGACCGCGCGCGGGTCGTCGAAGAATCCGACAGGCTCGTCTCCTTCGTCGACACCGTCGGCCACGAGCCGTGGCTCCGGACGACCATCCGCGGCCTCGTCGGCCAGAAACTCGACTACGGCCTCCTGACCGTCGCGGCCGACGACGGGGTGACAGAGACGACGCGCGAGCATCTCGGCATCCTGCTGGCGACGGACCTCCCGACGATTGTCGCGCTCACCAAAACCGACCTCGTCGACGGTGAACGGGTCGCCGAAGTCGAACGCTCAGTCGAGCAAGCACTGCGAGAGGTCGACAAGACGCCGCTCCGGGTAGAGCGCCACGGCGTCGACACGGCTATCGACGAAATATCTGAGACTGTCGTTCCCGTCGTCACCACCAGCGCCGTCACCAAGGCGGGGCTGGACGCCCTCGACGAGATGTTCGAGGCGCTACCAAAGACTGCCGGCGAGGTGGGCGATTTCCGGATGTACGTCGACCGGACGTACAACGTTCAGGGGGTCGGCGCGGTCGCCTCCGGCACCATCAAATCCGGCGAGGTCGAGGCTGGCGACGAACTGTTACTTGGACCGATGCAAGACGGGAGTTTTCAGGAGGTCGAAGTGCGGTCCATCGAGATGCACTACCACCGGGTTGACGAAGCCAAGGCCGGCCGTATCGTCGGCATCGCGCTGAAGGGCGTCCGCGAGGCGGATATCGAGCGCGGGATGGTCCTGCTACCGAGCGATGCCGACCCGTCGCCGGTACAGGAGTTTGAGGCTGAGGTAATGGTGTTGAACCACCCAACCCGCATCGGCGACGGCTATGAGCCCGTGGTCCACCTCGAAACAGTCAGCGAGGCCGCGGCGTTCTATCCGGAAGGCGGGCAGTTGCTCCCGGGCGACGCCGGCAAGACCCGTGTCCGATTCAAATTCCGCTCCTATCTCGTTGAAGAGGGCCAGAAGTTCGTTTTCCGCGAGGGGAGTTCGAAGGGCGTCGGGACCGTCACCGACACCGACCCGGCGGAGTAGCGGCCCGTCATTTCACTCATTTTCGTTGTTTTCGGTTGGCTGTCTGTAGCCGTCATCCGTTTTTTGAGCGAGTCCGAACACTACGGCCCATTCCAGCAGGTTCGCCGTGCGCTCCTGCCAGACCGATTCCCAGTCGGTGTGGCGTTCGCGTTCCCAGCGGGGAATCTCAGCCCGGAGCGCATCGAACGCAGTGTCACCGTCTACCGACTCCGAATCGAGAGCAGCGAGGAGCACATCGACGCCGAAGACCGATTCCTCGAAGGCCGTCGCTAGGTCCGCCCGGTCGAGGTCCGTCCTCGTCCGGTAGTAACCCCGCTCGCTCTCGGCGACCAGTCCCAGCGCCTGCAAGAGCACGAGGTACTTCTGGGCCGTTTCGCGGTCGGACACGTCAGTCGCCGTCTGTATCGCGCGACAACAGTCCGCCTCGCTGTCAGGGACAAGCGGAAGCGCCTCTCTTGCGGTCTCCAGAAACGGGCGCGAGCGGGCCGGCGGCGCGACCTTGTAGCGCATCTCTTACAGGCCGAAGCTCTCGGCCAGCACGTCCTCGCTCGTCTCACCCACCACGTGCGTGTCGCCGCCGACCACGTCGATGGTGACCGCAGCGGGACCGAACAGTTCGACGGGGAGTTCCGCGAAGTCCCAGTCCACGTCCTCGAAGACGCCCTCTAGCGGCTCGCCGTATTCTCGGGCCGCGACGGAGGGGACCTCGTCGAACCGGTCGAAGGACTCGTCGACGGTGAGGTGGACCTCGCTGCCGTAGGCGAGTGCGTCTGTGGTCCGAGCCATCGCAGTTGCTTCGTCATCGGCGACCGGCGCGACCGGCGCGCGGCCGCTGGCCGACAGCACCGACACCGGGTCGAAGCCGAGTTCGGCCAGTCGGAAGACAGCCAGCTCGGCGGCCCGGGCCGCGGCGACGACGCTCCCGGTGACACTCGCAGTCGCGAACGACGGCAGGAACACGCCCGTCTCGGGGACGCCTGTGCGCTCAGCGACTTGGCTCGCAACGTCCTCGTCCGGCAGTTCGTCGGTCTCTACGGCCAGCACGGCGAAGTCGGCGTCCTCGCGGTAGCCGATACGCTGGAAGGCTTCCTCCTCGGCGACGAGCGCGCGTGCGGGGCCGCTCCCGAGCGCCTGAAAGTCATCGACGGCCAGCTCCCAGCCGCCCTTTTGTGAGCACAGCAGGGCCAGCGCCGGGTGGTCTGTCGACAGTTCGACGTGGTTCAGCGGCGCGCCCCCGACGGTGGCCATCGTGGACTGGACCGTCGCCAGCCCGGCCGTCTGGATTTCCGCGAGTAGCATGCCGGCCTCGACAGCGCCGGGGACCTCGACGCCGAAGTCCAGCACCGCGGCGTCGCCCTCCAGCGCGTGTACGTCTATCGTGAGTTCGTCGGCGAAGTCGATGGCCTCGTCAACGAGTTCCGTGGCCATCCGGTTGAGACTATCCATACGCCGTCTTTGGCACCCTTCCCTTTAATCTCCGCCTTCGGCCGCGTCGCTTCTGGCCGCCCGATCTAGATGCTCCTCGACGGCGTCGACCTTGTCTCGCGCCTGCTGGTCAACGGTCCGCTTGTCGTCGATTTTCAGGAACGTGCTCACGCGGTCGGCCTGCTCGCCGACAGCCTCGTGAGCGGCGTGGGTGGCCGCGAACAGTTCTTTGCTGTCCTCCGCTTCGATGATCGTTCCCATCGGCGTCGTCTCGTACTCGACATCGAACGCCTCCAGCGCCGCGACGGCGTCAGCGACGTACGACGACATGCTGCCTTCGATGACCGGTGCGACCGAGAGAAACCCTATGCAGGTCATACTGGTTTCTCACGCGCGCTCGAAACCTAACCGCTATGATGCTCGCGTAACGCTATCGGTGTCTGACTGGAGGAACGAAACTACCGCTGTTCGGAACGCTTACTCGCCTTCTTCGACCGGTGCCCCGCGAGCGTTCGTCTTGACGCTCTGGAGCCCCTGCTTCGCTTTCTGCTTGGAGGCGTAGCCCTGCCCGCAGTCGGCAATGATCTCTCCGTTGTCGTGGCGGAGCCGCCAGCGCGCCTTCCCTTCGCTGTCTTTGAACAGTTCGAATGTCGCCTTGCTGCCCCCTTCTTCGACAACACTGTCGTCTTTCGACTCATCGACGACGTACGCCCCGGGCGCGTTGGATTTGACGCTCTCAAGACCCTGCTCGGCCTTCTGCTTGGAGGCGTAGCCCTCCCCGCTGTCGGCGATGATGTTCCCGTTGTCGTGGCGGAGCCGCCAGCGGTACTGCTCGGCGCTGTCCTCGTACACCTCGAACGTGGCCTTGCTCGCAGCCACATCGGTCGCCACCTCTCCCTCATCCTCGTTCCACTCCATATCGATTTCAAGGGTGACAGTGCCGTCCTCTCGCTCGACCTCAACCTCGAACTCGGATTCGGCCGGCGGCGTGACCGTTACAGTCTGTTCCTCATCCGCTGGGGCTGGCTCACCGCGGCTGAGCCTGTTTGCCAACCGCCGGAAGTACGATGCGATTCCTCTGCGACTCCGTGTTTCCTGTGACTCGTGGACCGTCTCGTCCGTCATACACTCTCATTGTCGATGGGGCAACAAATAATGGTACTCCCCGGTTTCCGGGTGGCGCTCCGACGACTCAGATGAGTACATGACAGCGGTACTATATGACTGGGCGACGCGATAAGACGCATCGCTTGCCGATTTGGAATCAGAGAAATGCGCCGGCTGGGAGTGAGCAATCGCGACGCGATTGCGAATCACGACGGACGAAGTCCGTCGGTGTTTGAACCCGATGCAAATCCAGTGCGATTGCACGACTCACGGATACCGAGCACACGCGACGCGGTGCTCACTGGAATAGTTCGTCGTAGAAATGCGCTGGCTGGGATTTGAACCGGAGCCAGACGTTCCCGCTCGCTCCCAGTGGTCGCTCGCGGGCTGCGACTGGCAGGGCTCAAATCCAGTGCGATTACACAGCATCCAGTACGCGGCGCGATAAAACGCGCCGCTCGAGAGTTTGGATGAAGGGAAATGCGCTGGCTGGGATTTGAACCCAGGTTGTGACCATGGCAAGGTCACGTGATACCAACTACACTACCAGCGCTTGCTTCGTTTGCCCTGACATTCACGACCGGTGGTCGCTCAGTGCCAGCGCGCAACGCCTCGTTGCAATCAAATCTGGCGGGGGTGAGAGTAAAAAGCCTTCCGTTTTCCGGGGAAAATCGTGGGAAGTGAGGGCAATCATCTCCCCGTCTGAGCGCCGGATCATGTGATGGCGTCACGAGACATGACCTTTCGGAAGCGGCAAAACAGTGAATGCGTGCATCGGTTCCGAACCGGCATGACGGACCATGTGAACGCGACGCATCGCGTGCGTGAAACGGGGGCTTTTTAAGCCCTGGAAAGGGAGATATCGGCACAGTCTAGTGGCGCGACGTGGAAGCGTCACGGCATGACGACCAGCGTACTCGTGCCGTCTTCCCTTGCACGGGAAGCCGAAGACAGACGCGAGGCAACTCGCAAGCTCGGTTACGTGGCCCGCGCGGCCGCGGTCTACCGGGTTGATCGGCTGACAGTGTACCCCGACCCTGACGGGGCGGGCAAATGGGAAGACGGGTTCGTCGAAACCGTGCTGCGGTACGCCGCGACGCCCCCACACCTCCGAAAGGAGATGTGGGGTAAGCGGGACGAACTGGAGTACGTCGGCGTCCTGCCGCCGCTCCGCGTGCGTTCACAGACCGGCTCCGGATCTGAGGGTTCGGGGTCGTTAAGACAGGGAATCGTGACCGAGGTCGGAGCTGATGGGCGCGTCCGGGTCAATTGCGGCATGCAACACCCGATCTCCCTTCCCGTCCCAGCGGATATGGACGTGGAACAGGGAGAGCGCGTGACCGTCAGGGTCTCTTCGCGACGGCCGGTCCGGGCGAAACTCGTCGACGCCCCCACAACGGGATTCGACGTTGTCGCCGCGGACCTCGATGCGGCACTCTCGCGCGACGATGCCGGGCTCACTATCGCGTCCTCGCGATACGGCGAGCCGGTAACGTCGACCCGTCTCGGCCAGTTGGCCGAGCGGCGCGACGCCGAGGGCGGCATGACCGTCGCCTTCGGGGCACCCGAGCGCGGGTTACCGTCGATACTCGACGTTGCCCCGGACGCCGTCGGGGGAGACCAGACGAGCGACGAACCAGAAGGGTTCGACCTCTGGCTGAATACGGTTCCGAACCAGGGCAGTGAGGTTGTGCGAACGGAAGAAGCTCTGTTCGCCTCCCTCACCTGTCTAACCCTCACGGAGTAAACGAATGCCACAACCAAGCAGACCACGCAAAGGCTCGCTGGGCTTCGGCCCGCGCAAGCGCTCGACGAGCGAGACGCCTCGCTTCAACAGCTGGCCGTCTGACGACGGGCAGCCGGGCGTCCAAGGGTTCGCCGGCTACAAGGCAGGCATGACTCACGTTGTGCTTGTCAACGACGAACCTAACTCCCCCCGCGAAGGGATGGAGGAGACTGTCCCGGTGACAGTCATCGAGACGCCGCCGATGCGCGCCGTCGCCCTGCGAGCGTACGAAGACACGCCGTACGGTCAGCGTCCGCTGACGGAAGTCTGGACCGACGAGTTCCACTCGGAGCTCGACCGGACCCTGGACGTTCCGGAGGACCACGACCCGGACGCTGCTGAGGAACAGATACGCGACGCACACGAGGCCGGTGACCTCGGGGACCTGCGACTCATTACGCACACCGTCCCCGACGCCGTCCCGAGCGTCCCGAAGAAAAAGCCCGACGTGATGGAGACTCGCGTCGGCGGTGGGTCCGTTTCGGACCGCCTCGACCACGCCCTTGACATTGTCGAGGACGGTGGCGAACACGCCATGAACGACATCTTCCGCGCCGGCGAGTACGCCGACGTGGCCGGTGTCACGAAAGGCAAAGGGACGCAGGGTCCCGTCAAGCGGTGGGGCGTCCAGAAACGGAAAGGCAAGCACGCCCGCCAGGGATGGCGCCGACGGATCGGCAACCTCGGTCCGTGGAACCCGTCCCGCGTGCGCTCGACGGTCCCCCAGCAGGGGCAGACCGGCTACCACCAGCGCACCGAGCTCAACAAGCGCCTCATCGACATCGGCGAGGGCGACGAGCCCACCGTCGATGGCGGCTTCGTCAACTACGGCGAAGTCGATGGGCCGTACACGCTCGTGAAGGGCTCCGTGCCCGGTCCGGACAAGCGCCTGGTGCGCTTCCGGCCCGCGGTGCGTCCGAACGACCAGCCGCGCCTCGACCCCGAGGTGCGCTACGTCTCCAACGAATCGAACCAGGGATAACCTATGCAGGCAACAATCTACGACCTGGACGGCAACACAGACGGCGAGGTCGACCTGCCGGACGTCTTCGAGACGCCGGTTCGGTCCGACCTCATCGGCAAAGCTGTACGTGCCGCACAGGCCAACCGAAAGCAGGACTACGGGTCCGACGAGTACGCCGGCCTCCGAACGCCGGCCGAGTCCTTCGGTAGCGGCCGCGGCCAGGCACACGTCCCGAAGCAGGACGGCCGTGCCCGCCGCGTCCCGCAGGCGGTCAAAGGGCGAAGCGCCCACCCGCCGAAAACCGAGAAGGACCGCTCGCTCGACCTCAACGACAAGGAACGGCAGCTGGCCGTTCGCTCGGCGCTGGCTGCGACAGCCGACGCCGACCTCGTCGCCGACCGCGGCCACGAGTTCGACCGTGACGAAGTGCCCGTCGTCGTTTCCGACGACTTCGAGGACCTCGTCAAGACGCAGGAAGTCGTCTCGCTGCTGGAGGCGCTCGACGTCCACGCGGACATCGACCGCGCCGACGAGACGAAGATCAAGGCTGGACAGGGTTCGGCCCGTGGACGGAAGTACCGTCGTCCCGCCTCGATCCTCTTCGTGACCAGCGACGAGCCGTCGACGGCCGCCCGCAACCTCGCGGGGGCCGACGTGGCGACCGCCAGCGAGGTCAACACGGAAGACCTCGCGCCCGGCGGCGCGCCCGGTCGACTCACCGTCTTCACGGAATCCGCACTCGCGGAGGTGGCCGAGCGATGAGCTGGGATGTCATCAAACACCCACACGTCACGGAGAAGGCCATGAACGACATGGACTTCCAGAACAAGCTCCAGTTCGCCGTCGATGACCGCGCCTCCAAGGGCGAGGTCGCCGACGCCGTCGAGGAGCAGTACGACGTGACAGTCGAACAGGTCAACACGCAGAACACGATGGACGGCGAAAAGAAGGCCGTCGTTCGCCTCTCTGAGGACGACGACGCCCAGGAAGTCGCCTCCAGAATTGGGGTGTTCTAACGATGGGACGACGAATCCAAGGACAACGGCGCGGCCGCGGGACCTCCACGTTCCGTGCTCCGTCGCACCGTTACAAGGCTGATCTGGAGCACCGCAAGGTCGAGGACGGCGACGTCATCGCCGGCACGGTCGTCGACATTGAGCACGACCCTGCCCGCTCGGCTCCGGTCGCTGCCGTCGAGTTCGAAGACGGCGACCGACGACTTATCCTCGCGCCGGAAGGCGTCGGGGTAGGCGACGAGCTACAGGTCGGCGTCAGCGCCGAGATCGCACCCGGGAACACGCTCCCGCTGGCCGAGATCCCAGAGGGGGTCCCGGTGTGCAACGTCGAATCCAGCCCCGGTGACGGTGGGAAGTTCGCCCGCGCGTCGGGTGTCAACGCCCAGCTGCTCACCCACGACCGCAACGTCGCGGTCGTCAAGCTCCCCTCCGGGGAGATGAAGCGGCTTGACCCGCAGTGTCGTGCTACCATCGGCGTCGTCGCCGGTGGCGGCCGAACTGACAAGCCGTTCGTGAAGGCTGGCAACAAGCATCACAAGATGAAAGCGCGAGGGACGAAGTGGCCCAACGTCCGCGGTGTGGCGATGAACGCCGTCGACCACCCGTTCGGTGGTGGCGGACGCCAGCACCCCGGCAAGCCCAAGTCCATCTCGCGGAACGCCCCGCCTGGCCGTAAGGTCGGGGACATCGCCTCGAAGCGAACAGGTCGAGGTGGCAACGAATGAGCTCAGAATATCAAATCGGCCACGAAGGAGAGTTCTCCTTCCGCGGCCACACGCTCGACGAGCTGCAGGAGATGGAGCTCGAGGAAGTCGCGGAACTGCTCCCCGCTCGACAGCGGCGAAGTATCGTACGCGGCCTGACCGAGGAGAAACACAAGCTCCTCGAGAAGGCCCGCGAGGCCGGCGAAGAGGAGACAGCCAACGACCCGATCCGGACACACCTGCGCGACATGCCGGTGGTCCCGGAGATGGTCGGGCTGACCTTCGCCGTCCACGACGGCCAGAACTTCGAGCGTGTCAAAGTCGAGCCCGAGATGCTCGGCCACTACCTCGGTGAGTTCCAGCTCACCCGGAGTAGTGTCGAACACGGTCAGGCCGGTATCGGAGCGACACGCTCCTCGAAGTTCGTACCGCTCAAATAATCATGGGAATCAGTTACTCAGTCGAAGCCGACCCGGACACGACGGCCAAAGCGATGCTCCGGGAGCGGCAGATGAGCTTCAAGCACAGCAAGGCCATCGCCCGCGAGATCAAGGGCAAAACGGCCGGCGAGGCTGTCGACTACCTCGAGGCGGTTATCGAGGGCGACCAGCCCGTTCCGTTCAAACAGCACAACTCGGGCGTCGGCCACAAAAGCAAGGTCGACGGCTGGGACGCCGGGCGCTACCCGGAGAAGGCCAGCAAGGCCTTCCTCGACCTGCTCGAGAACGCGGTCGGCAACGCCGACCACCAGGGCTTCGACGGTGAGGCCATGACCATCAAGCACGTCGCCGCCCACAAGGTCGGCGAGCAGCAGGGTCGCAAGCCCCGCGCGATGGGGCGTGCCTCGGCGTGGAATAGCCCGCAGGTCGACGTCGAACTCATCCTCGAAGAGCCGGAGGTCGAAGACTAATGGCCGACGAACAACAGTTCATCGAGGACGGACTCCAGCGGACCCAGATCGACGAGTTCTTCGCAGAGGAACTCGGTCGAGCCGGCTACGGCGGCATGGATGTCGCCAAGACGCCGATGGGGACCCAGATCGTGCTCAAAGCCGAGAAGCCAGGGATGGTCATCGGCAAGGGCGGGAAGAACATCCGGAAGATCACGACGGAACTCGAGGACCGATTCAACCTCGACGACCCGCAGGTCGACGTGCAGGAAGTCGACGAGCCGGACCTCAACGCCCGCATCGTCGCGGACCGACTGGCCAACGCACTCGAGCGTGGCTGGTACTTCCGCAAAGCGGGCCACACCACCATCGACCGCATCATGGAGTCGGGCGCACTCGGCGCAGAGATCGTCCTCTCCGGCAAGGTCACTGGTGCACGCTCGCGCGTTGAGAAGTTCAACCGCGGCTACGTCAAGCACAACGGCGAACCCGCAGAGGAGATCGTCGACAGCGGCGTCGGCGTCGCCGTGATGAAGCTCGGAACCATCGGGGTCCGAGTCAAGATCATCCCGCCGAACGCGGAGCTCCCCGACGACTTCGAGATCTACGAGGATGTCGACGTCGAGGACTACGTGGCCGACACCGACGGCGAGTCCGTCGAGGAACTCCTCGAAGGCGAGCCCGAAGACAGCGAGACGGCCGAAGAGCTCGACGAGGACGTGGCCGCCGGGGCCGACGACGACTCCGAGGCTGACGAGGAGTTCGTCGACGAGGAAATCGTCGAAGAAGACGTCGAAGTCCCGACTGACGACGATGTCGAGGATGTCGACGTTGACGAACTCGAAGAGGCTGTCGACGAGGAACTCGACGAGGACGTCGAGGCGGAAGCCGAAGAGCTGATGGATGAAATGGACGAGGAGGGTGACGACGAATGACCGTCCTCCACGTCCAGGAAATTCGGGACATGACGCCCGCCGAACGCGAGGCGGAACTCGACGACCTGAAGACCGAACTACTGAACGCCCGGGCCGTCCAGGCCGCGGGTGGTGCGCCGGAGAACCCCGGTCGCATCAAGGAGCTGCGGAAGGCCATCGCCCGCATCAAGACGATTCAGGGCGAAGAAGGCGACCTGCAGGAGAACGAATAATGCCACTAACACCCGAGACGCTCCCACGACACGAACTCGTCGGCCTCGACTGCGAGGTCGTCGCGGCGTCCAATCCGGATGTCATCGGTATCAGCGGAACTGTCGTCATGGAGACGACACAGATGCTGACACTCGAGGGGGCCGACCGGGTGTGGCACGTGCCGAAGGACAGCGCGACGTTCGCGTTCGACCTGTCGACCGAGACGGTTCTCGTCGACGGCGACCGCCTCGTTGCCCGTCCCGCTCGTCGCACAGAGAACACAGGAGATTCACTATGGCGCTAGGACTGAACGTACAGGAACCGGAGGAGACCTGTGCCGATCAGAACTGCCCGTTCCACGGAGAGCTCTCCGTGCGCGGACAGACACTGAACGGCGAGGTAGCCTCCACTGACATGGAGAAGACCGTTGTCGTCGAGCGCGAGTACGACGTGAAGGTGCCGAAATACGACCGCTTTATGAAGCGGCGGAGCCGCGTTCCGGCTCACGCACCGGACTGTCTCGACCTCGCGGTCGGTGACACGGTCACGATAGCAGAGTGTCGACCGCTCTCGAAAACGAAAAGCCACGTCGTCGTTGGCGTGGTCGCCGACGAACAGGACGGTGATGCCTGATGGAAGCACTCGGTGCTGACGTCACGCAAGGCCTAGAGAAGGGCTCGCTCATCACGTGTGCGGACAACACGGGAGCGCGCGAACTCAAGGTCATTTCCGTCCACGGCTACTCGGGAACGAAGAACCGCCACCCCAAAGCTGGGCTGGGCGACAAGATCACGGTCTCGGTCACCAAGGGGACGCCCGAAATGCGTCGTCAGGTGCTCGAAGCCGTCGTCGTCCGCCAGCGAAAGCCGATCCGTCGACCCGACGGCACCCGCGTCAAGTTCGAAGACAACGCGGCCGTCATCGTCGACGAAAACGAGGACCCGCGCGGGACCGAGCTGAAAGGTCCAATCGCACGGGAAGTCGCACAGCGATTCGGCAGTGTGGCATCAGCAGCGACGATGATTGTATAGAACCATGAGCAAGCAACCAGACAAACAACGCAAGAGTCAACGACGTGCCCCGCTTCACGAGCGGCACAAGCAGGTCCGGGCGACGCTGAGCGCCGACCTCCGCGAGGAGTACGGCCAGCGGAACGTCCGCGTCAACGCTGGTGACACCGTTGAGGTGCTCCGTGGTGACTTCGCCGGCGAAGAAGGCGAAGTCATCAACGTGGACCTCGACAAGGCTGTCATCCACGTCGAAGACGTCACGCTCGAAAAGACAGACGGCGAGGAAGTCCCGCGACCGCTGGACACCTCGAACGTCCGCGTGACAGACCTGGACCTCGAAGACGAGAAGCGCGAGGCGCGTCTCGAATCGGAGGATGATTCCGCATGAGTAACCACCAGAAGCGACTCTCGGTGCCAAACAGTTGGCCCGTAGAGCGCAAAACCGCGACGTTTACGGTGAAAGCCGGTGCCGGCCCACACGGTGAGTCGGGGGTTCCCCTGCTCATCGTCCTTCGGGACGTGCTCGGCTACGCCGACAACCGCAAAGAAGCCCGCTACGCTCTCAACGAGGACAACGTCCTCATCAACGGGAAGGCCATTTCTGACGAGGAACGCCCCGTCGGGATGTTCGACATCCTGGCCTTCACCGAGCGCGAGGAGTACTACCGCGTGTTCCCCGGCGAGGGTGGTCGGCTGGCGCTGACCGCAATCGACCCGGACGCGGCACAGTCCAAGCTCGGCAAAATCGTCACCAAGACGCACGTCTCCGGTGGCGACGTCCAGCTGGGTCTCCACGACGGTGAGACGCTCATCGTTGAGGACGACCAGACCTACGACGCTGGCGACTCCATCGTCGTCGGCAACGAGGACGGCGAAGTCGTTGCCCACTTCGAATACGAAGAGGGCGCACTCGTCACGGCCGTCGACGGTGCCCACGCGGGCGAAGTCGGCGAAGTCGAGGAGATTCAGGTGACGCCGGGTTCGGCCCAGAACAACGTGATCGTCTCGCAGGACGAGGGCGAAGGCTTCGAGACAGTCGAAGAGTACGTCGTCGTCATCGACGAGAACTTCACGGGTGATGATGAATGAGCTCCGAGAGTGAGTCCGGCGGCGACTTCCACGAGATGCGCGAACCGCGTATCGAGAAGGTCGTCGTTCACATGGGTATCGGCCACGGTGGCCGTGACCTCGCCAACGCAGAGGACATCCTCGGGGAGATCACCGGGCAGATGCCGGTTCGAACGAAGGCCAAGCGGACTGTCGGCGAGTTCGACATCCGCGAGGGCGACCCCATCGGTGCGAAGGTCACCCTCCGCGACGAGATGGCCGAGGAGTTCCTCCAGACGGCGCTGCCGCTCGCTGAACTGGCGACAAGTCAGTTCGACGACACCGGCAACTTCAGCTTCGGCGTCGAGGAACACACCGAGTTCCCGAGCCAGGAGTACGACCCGAGCATCGGAATCTACGGGCTGGACGTGACGGTCAACCTCGTCCGTCCCGGCTACCGCGTCGCCAAGCGCGACAAGGCGTCGCGCTCGATTCCGACGAAGCATCGACTCAACCCGGCGGACGCCGTCGCCTTCATCGAGTCGACCTACGACGTGGAGGTGAGCGAATGAGCGAAAGTGAAACCACAGACGAGCCCGATTCCGAGACGGCATCCAGTGAGCGAACTGGCCAGCTCGAGTCCTGTCAGCGCTGCGGTCGCGAACAGGGACTCGTCGGCAAGTACGACATCTGGCTGTGCCGCCAGTGCTTCCGCGAGATTTCGCGAGGCATGGGCTTCAGGAAGTACAGCTAACAATGACAGGGAACGACCCATTTGCCAACGCACTGTCGGCGCTTAACAACGCCGAAAGCGTCGGGCACCTAGAGCAGACAGTATCGCCAGCTTCGAACGAGATCGGCAGCGTCCTCGAGGTCTTCTACGACCGCGGGTACATCGACGGATTCAGTTTCGTCGACGACGGCAAAGCCGGCGAGTTCGAAGTTGAACTGAAAGGAGCCATCAACGAGTGTGGCCCGGTCAAGCCCCGCTACTCTGCGGGCGCAGACGAGTTCGAGAAGTGGGAGAAGCGGTTCCTCCCCGCCCGTGACTACGGGACCCTCGTCGTGACGACCAGCCACGGCATCATGAGCCACTACGAGGCTCGTGAGCAGGGCGTTGGTGGCCAAGTCATCGCGTACGTATACTAACAATGCCACGAGTAGAACTGGAGATTCCGGAGGACGTGGACGCCGAGCAGGACCACCTTGACATCACTGTCGAGGGGGACAACGGCAGCGTCACACGTCGGCTCTGGTACCCTGACATCGACGTGTCTGTCGACGGCGACACGGTCGTCATCGAATCCGATGAAGACAACGCCAAGACGATGTCGACGATCGGTACCTTCCAGAGCCACATCGAGAATATGTTCCACGGCGTGACCGAGGGCTGGGAGTACGGTATGGAGGTCTTTTACTCTCACTTCCCGATGCAGGTCAACGTCGAGGGTGACGAAGTCGTCATCGAGAACTTCCTGGGCGAGAAGGCCCCCCGCCGCACGACGATCCACGGCGACACGGACGTCGAGATCGACGGGGAAGAGCTGACTGTCAGCGGTCCCGACATCGAAGCTGTCGGACAGACCGCCGCGGACATCGAGCAGCTCACGCGTATCAACGACAAGGACGTGCGTGTGTTTCAGGACGGGGTGTACATCACCCGCAAACCGAACCGAGGTGACGCCTGATGGCGGATAACGAGGAAGACGTCGAGGCAGAGGAAGAGTACACCGAACTGACCGACATCAGCGGCGTCGGCCCGTCCAAGGCGGAGTCACTCCGCGAGGCCGGCTTCGAATCGGTCGAAGACGTTCGCGGTGCCGACCAGTCCGCGCTCGCCGATGTCAGCGGTATCGGGAACGCGCTGGCGGCCCGAATCAAGGCTGACGTTGGCGGACTCGAAGTTGAGTCCGAGACCGAAGCCGAAGTCGAAGAGGAAGGCGGCGAGGAAGCGCCCGACGAGGACGTGGAGACGGAACTCCAGGCCCGCGGGCTCACCGAGAAGACGCCAGACCTCTCCGATGAGGACGCGCGGCTACTGACCCAGCGACACCGGGTCGGCAAGCCGCAGTTCAACCGTCAGGACCACCACAAGAAAAAGCGCGTCTCGACCTCGTGGCGCAAGCCCCGCGGCCAGCTCTCGAAGCAGCGCCGCGGTATCAAGGGCAAGGGCGACACGGTCGAGGCGGGCTTCCGCTCGCCGACCGCGGTTCGCGGCAAGCATCCGTCCGGCTTCGAGGAGGTTCGCGTGCACAACGTGGACGACCTCGAAGGCGTCGACGGCGACACAGAGGCTGTCCGGATCGCCTCGAAGGTCGGTGCTCGCAAGCGCGAGCGAATCGAAGAGGAAGCCGAGGACGCGGGCATCCGTGTGCTCAACCCCACCTACGTCGAAGTCGAGGTGAGTGAGTGATGACTGATCTCTCCGCACAGAAGCGACTCGCGGCTGACGTCCTCGACGTCGGGAAGAACCGCGTCTGGTTCAATCCCGAGCGACAGGGCGACATCGCCGACGCGATTACCCGCGAGGACGTTCGCGAGCTGGTCGATGAGGGCGCCATTCAGGCGAAAGACAAGAAAGGCAACTCCCGTGGACGCGCCCGGGAGCGCCAGAAGAAGCGTGCGTACGGCCACCAGAAGGGAGCCGGTTCCCGGAAAGGGAAGGCAGGCGCACGGCAGAACTCCAAGGAGGACTGGGAGTCACGCATCCGCGCACAGCGGACGAAGCTGCGCGAACTGCGTGACGAGGGAACGCTTTCGAGTTCGCAGTACCGCGACCTGTACGACAAGGCCGGCGGTGGCGAGTTCGACAGCGTTGCCGATCTCGAACGTTACATCGACGCAAACCACGGTGACGCATAATGGCGACAGGACCACGATATAAAGTACCGATGCGGCGACGCCGCGAGGCCAGAACCGATTACCATCAGCGGTTGCGCCTGTTGAAATCCGGTAAGCCACGTCTCGTTGCTCGAAAGAGCAATAAACACGTCAGGGCGCAGCTGGTGACGCTTGGCCCCAACGGCGATGACACTCTCGCGTCCGCTCACTCGAGCGATCTCGCCGAGTACGGCTGGGAGGCCCCGACGGGCAACATGCCCTCGGCATACCTCACCGGTCTGCTCGCCGGGCTTCGCGCGCAGGAAGCGGGCGTCGAGGAGGCAGTGCTTGACATCGGACTCAACAGCCCGACCCCCGGAAGCAAAGTATTCGCAATACAGGAAGGCGCAATCGACGCCGGCCTGGACATTCCGCACAACGACGACGTACTCGCCGACTGGCAGCGCACGCGCGGTGCCCACATCGCCGAGTACGACGAGCAGCTCGAGGAGCCGCTGTACAGCGGCGACTTCGACGCTGCAGACCTCCCGGAGCACTTCGACGAGCTCCGAGAGACCCTACTGGACGGTGACATCGAACTATGAGTGCTAACAACGGATGGGAGCCACGGACACGCCTCGGCAAGCAGGTCGTCGAGGGCGAAATCGACTCCATGCAGGAGGCGCTGAACTCCGGGCTCCCGCTGAAAGAATCGGAAGTCGTCGACCAGCTCGTTCCTGATCTGGAAGACGAAGTGCTGGACATCAACATGGTCCAGCGGATGACAGACTCCGGCCGCCGCGTGAAGTTCCGCTGCGTGGTCGCCGTTGGCAATCGCGACGGCCTCATCGGCTACGCCGAAGGGCGCGACGACCAGGTCGGCGGTGCCATCCAGAAAGCCATCGACATCGCGAAGCTGAACATCATCGATGTCTCCCGCGGCTGCGGGTCCTGGGAGTGTGGCTGTGGCCGTCCGCACACGGTCGCGCTGCGCACCGAGGGCAAGGCCGGGAGCGTCGAGGTTGAGCTGCAGCCGGCCCCGCGAGGGCTGGGCCTCGCGGGCGGAGAGACCGTCCGCAAGGTGCTCGAACTCGCCGGTATCGAGGATATCTGGACACGCAGTAGCGGGAACACGCGCACGACGGTCAACTTCGCAAAGGCGACGTTCAACGCCCTGCAGAACACGGCCGAGGCGCGTGTCCCCGAACGAACCTTCGAGAAACGAGAGGTGATCGAGTGATGCACGCACTCGTCCAGCTCCGTGGCGAAGTCAATATGCACACTGACATCCAGGACACGCTGGAGATGCTCAACATCCACCACGTGAACCACTGCACGCTCGTCCCTGAGACGGACGCCTACCGCGGCATGGTGGCGAAGGTCAACGACTTCGTCGCCTTTGGCGAGCCGAGCCAGGAGACGCTGGAGACGGTTCTGGCGACGCGCGCTGAGCCGCTCGAAGGCGACGCCGACGTCGACGACGAGTGGGTCGCCGAGCACACGGATTACGACGATATCTCCGGGCTCGCGTTCGCGCTCCTCTCCGAGGAGACGACGCTGCGCGAGCAGGGTCTGTCCCCGACGCTCCGTCTCCACCCGCCCCGTGGCGGCCACGACGGCGTCAAACACCCCGTCAAGGAGGGCGGGCAGCTCGGGAAACACGACACCGAGGGAATCGACGACCTCCTGGAGGCGATGCGATAATGACGAGTAAAAAGAAACGACAGCGCGGCTCACGCACGCACGGCGGCGGCTCACACAAGAACCGACGTGGTGCCGGTCACCGCGGTGGTCGCGGTGACGCAGGCCGTGACAAGCACGAGTTCCACAACCACGAGCCGCTCGGCAAGAGTGGCTTCAAGCGCCCGCAGAAGGTGCAGGAAGAGGCCGCAACCATCGACGTTCGCGAGATCGACGAGAACGTCACGCTGCTGGCCGCCGATGACGTCGCCGAAGTCGAAGACGGTGGCTTCCGCGTCGATGTCCGTGATGTGGTCGAAGAGGCCGACGACGCCGATTACGTGAAGGTACTCGGTGCGGGCCAAGTGCGCCACGAACTCACGCTCATCGCCGACGACTTCTCCGAGGGCGCTCGCGAGAAGGTTGAGGGCGCAGGCGGGAGTGTCGAACTGACCGACCTCGGCGAGGAGCGCCAGGCCGAGGCCGAAGAAACCGAAGACGCGGACGCGGACGAGGAATAACGAACGATGAGCTGGAAGGACACCGCCGAACCACTGCTTGTCCGGATGCCCGCAGTCCAGCGGCCGGAAGGACACGTCCCGTTCAAGCGCAAGCTCACTTGGACAGGTGGCGTGCTCCTGCTGTATTTCTTCCTGACGAACGTGAAGCTGTTCGGGCTGGACATCGACGCCAGCCAGCAGGTGTTCGGGCGCTTCTCGTCGATTCTGGCCTCTGGCCAGGGGAGCATCATGCAGCTGGGTATCGGTCCGATCGTCACGGCGTCCATCGTGTTACAGCTCCTCGGTGGGGCGGACCTGCTCGGGCTGAACACCCAAGACGACCCGCGTGACCAGATCCTCTATCAGGGGCTCCAGAAGCTGCTGGTACTCGTGATGATCTGTCTCACCGGGCTCCCGATGGTGTTCGCTGGTGGGTTCCTGCCGGCTGACACGGCGGTCGCGAACTCACTGGGTATCGGCACGGCCGGTGTCCAGTGGCTCATCTTCGCCCAGATGTTCGTCGGCGGTGTCCTCATCCTGTTCATGGACGAGGTCATCTCCAAATGGGGCGTTGGCTCCGGTATCGGCCTGTTCATTGTCGCCGGCGTGAGCCAACGGCTTGTCGGTGGCCTCTTGACGGCCCCGTTCCTCGGGAACAGCGAGGGCATCATCTACACCTGGTACCTGTTCATCACCGGCGAGCGCGGCACCGGGCCAGTGTTGGCCGCTGATGGCCTCCAGACCGTGTTGCTCCAAGGCGAACTGCTGGGGCTGTTCACAACGGTCCTCATCTTCGCAGTGGTCGTCTACGCCGAATCGGTCCGTGTCGAGATCCCGCTGTCGAACGCCCGCGTGAAAGGAGCCCGTGGCCGATTCCCGGTCAAGCTCATCTACGCGAGCGTCCTGCCGATGATCCTCGTCCGGGCGCTTCAGGCGAACATCCAGTTCCTGGGCCGGATCCTGAACGCCCAGCTGGGTTCGATGCCGGCGTTCCTCGGCACGTACGCCAACGGCCAGCCGACCGGCGGCCTGTTCTACTTCCTTGCCCCAATCCAGAGCCGTGGCGACTGGATGTGGTGGCTTGAAGGCACGGCCCAGCCAGTCTGGCAGATCCTGACCCGCGTCGGCATCGACCTGTTCGTCATGCTGGTCGGCGGCGCAGTCTTCGCCGTGTTCTGGGTCGAGACCACCGACATGGGTCCGGAAGCGACGGCCAAGCAGATCCACAACTCCGGGATGCAGATCCCCGGCTTCCGACAGAACGTCGGCGTCATCGAGAAGGTCCTTGAGCGGTACATCCCGCAAGTGACTGTTATCGGTGGTGCCTTGGTCGGGCTGCTCGCAGTGATGGCCAACATGCTGGGTACCATCGGCGGCGTCTCCGGTACCGGACTGCTGCTGACAGTCTCCATCACGTACAAGCTGTACGAGGAGATCGCCGAAGAGCAGCTCATGGAGATGCATCCGATGATGCGCCAGATGTTCGGATAGTTCTTGAATATCATATTCTCTAATTTCTCAACGACCTCTGAGCCGCTGCTTTGGCCTCAATCTTCCCTGGCCAAGAGGTGGTCCGCTGATAGAGATACGAGCGCATACCCCCGCCTTCCCGTGAGTGGCGAGTGTTCCGACGCTCTGTCGGACCGAGGAGCGAACAGGCGGGGGTCGAGCGGACAGCATAGTGTGACAGTCCACCGTTCTATTGCAGGGCTGGATTTCCTACCGTTTCCGCAAGACATTTGCCTGACAGGACCATAGTGTGTAGCACGGGTGAAGACCACACGGCACGCAACCTACAACCTCAACTACCACATAGTGTGGCTCCCGAAGTCTCGCAGAACCGACGGTTCTGCGGATATCGCGGAACGCAGTTCCGCTCAATACCGTAAGGCGGTACTGACCGGAGAGGTTGCCGACCGTGTGGAATCCATCCTCCACGAAATTGCCGACGAGAAGGGCTTGGACATTCAAAACCTGACTGTTCAGCCCGACCACGTTCATTTGTTCGTCAGTAGCCCGCCCAAACACAGCCCATCGCTGCTCGCCAACTGGTTCAAGCGCATTTCCTCACGGAAGTACAATCACCGCCACACCGACCACGACGGCGAGAAAATCCGGTGGGCACGCGGCTACTACGCCGGCACAGCCGGGCACGTCTCCAGCGAAACTGTCGAGAACTACATCGACCGACACAAGGAGGTCCAAGCGTGACCGAACTCACGAAAACGCTCGAACTGAAGCTTGTGGACCCGAACACCCACAAGCGACAGAAGCTTCGTGAGACACAGGACGCGTACCAGCAGGCACTCCAAGCCGCTTTCGCCGCTGGCTGTGACACACAGTCAGCGGCCAACGACGTGGTTGTTGAGTACGACCTGAGCGGCTACGCGAAAAACGCCCTCAAGAAGTACGTCCCACAACTCTGTGGGAACAGCTATGACGCCGACGAGCTTCACGACAACCACCCGGTGCGGTTCACCAATGAGGGATTGCAACTTGACCACCAGCCACAGAACGCCATCGAGTGGTACGTCAAAATCCCGCACCACGAGGATTACCACCTCTGGATTCCAGCACGCGCTAATCCCGAACAGCGGGAGTGGCTCGAAGCGTTAGACGCAGACGACGCCGAGATGGGTGAAAGTCGGCTGTTTGAGCGGGACGGAACGTGGTATCTCCACATCACCGTTACCCGCGACGTGGAGGACCAATCTGAGGCGTCCGCCGACGAGCGGACACCGCCAGACGAGTCTGGCGAGCCCTGTCTCGCTGGACTCGACAGGACGCCGATAGGCGTGGATATTGGAGAAGCGAGTCTCGTCACGGTGTGTCACCGCGACGGCTCTGGTTCTCCGGTTCGCCCCCGCCTGTGGGCCGACGACGGTAAAGCCGTTCGTCGGCTCCGCAAAACCTACTTCACCGCCAAGCGACGGCTTCAGCAGCGCGGCAGTGAGCGAATCGCGGAGTCCTACGGCGACTCGCTGTGGGACCAGATTGACGACGTGTTCCACCGTGTAACCCGTGAGGTCGTGGAGTACGCCGAGTCTGTCGAGAACCCAGTGTTGGTGCTGGAAGACCTGACGTACATCCGCGAGAACATGGACTACGGCGAGTACATGAACCGCCGGTTGCACGGATGGGGGTTTGCCAAGCTCCACGCACAGATTCGCTACAAAGCCACAGAGAAGGGGATTCCCGTCGAGACGGTGAATCCCCGGAACACGTCGAAGGCGTTCCATGCCTGCGGTGAACACGGCTCCCGGCCACGACAGGCGACGTTCAGATGCTCGAACGACGACTGCTGGCTCGGTGAGTATCAAGCCGACGTGAACGGGGCGATAAATATTGCAGACCGCTACCGTAGTGGAGAGAGTCACCGCCGAAGCGACCGGAGTTCCCGGCAGAAGGCCGGTGACGATGACTCGGCTACGGATGGGGCCTCTTTGACCGGGCCACAAGACAGCCACGCCGATGCTGGAACCCAGCAGGAGACGCGTGGAACGTATGCGTCTTGAAACCAACAGGTCGCTACACTCGGCCTGAAATCCCGTGGTGGGATTCCTCCGCGTTCACGCGGAGGAAGAGGTCAAATGCGGTATCATCAGCTGCGCTACCCGCGGCGACGAGACGCTCGATACGTCGGTCCACGGCTTTTCGAAACTGGAGTACCGCGGGTACGACTCCGCCAGCGTCGTGCTGGCGAACAGTCATATCGACATGTGCAAACACTCAGGCAAAATCGCTGACCTGCGCGAGGCACTCTCCGAGCACACCTCTCTGGCTCGGTCGGCATCGGCCACACCCGCTGGAGCACCCACGGGCCGCCGACCGACGAGAACGCCCACCCCCACCAGGACTGTACCGGCGACGTCGCCGTCGTCCACAACGGCATCATCGAGAACTACCAGTCCCTGCGGGACGAACTCGTCGGGGCCGGCCACACCTTCACCTCCGATACCGACACGGAGGTCGTCCCCCACCTCATCGAGGACGCCTTGGAAGCGGGGGCCGACCCCGAGGACGCCGTCCGCGAGGCGATCAGCCGCCTGGACGGGAGCTACGCCGTCGCCGTCGTCGTCGCTGGCTGTGACTCGGTGTTCGCCGCGCGCAACGACTCGCCGCTCGTCCTTGGTATCGATGACGGCGCGACCTACCTGGCGAGCGACGTGCCCGCATTCCGGGACTTCACCGACAAGGTCGTCTACCTCGCCGACGGGGAGTTCGCCCGCCTCAACGGCGACGGCTGGACCGTCACTGACACCGACGGCACCGTCATCGAGAAGGACGTCGACACCGTTCAGTGGGACCCCGAGGAGACCGGCAAGAGCGGCTACGACCACTTCATGCTCAAGGAAATCCACGAGCAACCGCGCGCGCTCCGGCAGTGCCTGCGTGGCCGCGTCGACGAACTCGCCGGGACGGTCGACATCGGCGACCTCGGGGACCTCTCCCCGACCGGCGTCCAGTTCGTCGCCTGTGGGACCTCGTATCACGCCGCCCTCCACGGCGCACAACTGTTCCGCGAAGCGGGCATTCCCGCCCAGGCGTTCCTCGCCAGCGAGTACGCGACTGCGACGCCGCCTATCGGCGACGCCTTAGTCGTCGGCGTCACCCAGAGCGGCGAAACCGCAGACACGCTCTCGGCGCTCCGGGCGGCCCGCCGCTGCGGTGCACGCACGCTGGCCGTGACCAACGTGGTCGGCTCCACTGCGGCCCGCGAATGCGACCACGCGCTGTATATCCGCGCCGGCCCGGAGATTGGCGTCGCCGCCACCAAGACCTTCGCCTCGCAGCTGGCGGCGCTGAACCTGCTCGCACTCGGTACGTCCTCGACCGGCGACGCCCGGCAGGTCATCAGCGCGCTCCGTGACCTGCCCGGCCACGTCCAGGAGGTCCTCGACGAATCTGCCGCCCAGGAAATCGCCGAGCTGTACCAAGACGCCGACGCCTACTTCTTCATCGGCCGCGGCTATCAGGAGCCCGTGGCGCTGGAGGGCGCGCTGAAAATGAAAGAAATCACCTACAAGCACGCCGAGGGCTTCGCGTCCGGCGAACTGAAACACGGTCCGCTGGCGCTGGTGACCGAGAACACGCCGGTGTTCGCTATCGTGACCGGCGACGACGAACGCGCCCACAAGACCATCGGGAACGTCAAAGAGGTCGAAGCGCGGGACGCCCCGGTGGTGGCGATTACGGACGGGCAAAACGACGTCGAACGCTATGCCGACCACGTACTCGAGATTCCGGCGACCCATCCGCGAGCCGCCGCCGTGTTGGCGAACACACATCTACAGCTGGTGTCGTATCACACGGCCGCGTTGCTCGGGCGAAACATCGACAAGCCCCGGAATCTGGCGAAAAGCGTAACGGTGGAGTGAGTAGCTCCGACAGACGGAATCGTAATTGCGGTGTCTCTCCGGGTCGATTGTTTCATCACTGAAGAGGTCTGGTAGCGTCGGAGAACCCGCCTCGGGGAGAACGTCTCACACCTGCAAGTGGATATCGGGTTGTAGACTGGTTTTATAAATAATGTCCTCTAGCGAGAGAGCGCCGCCCGAACCACAACCAGTACATCTCCGAGCACTTTCCAGACTTGCCGGATGACTAGCTTCAGGTCGAACGCAAAGGACTGCTTGCGGATGTATTTCAGGTCGAGGCGGAGTTTTTCTGAGGGGTTCGTACTCTTGATATCGTTCACTTGGGCCAAGCCCGTCAGCCCGGGTTTGACGAACCACCGCTGGCGCCAGGACCGGGTATCGGCCTCCAATAAGGACTCTTCCGCCGTCCAGACCGCCCGTGGTCCGACTACACTCATATCACCGACGAGAATCGACCAGAGCTGTGGCGTTTCGTCCAGATGCGTTCGGCGGAGCACCCTCCCGACATCAGTAATACGGTTGTTCTCGTCGTCTTCTACTGGCGTCGCTGACTCCTCGTCCGGAGACATACTTCTGAATTTGTAGATATTGAAAGCTTCACCGAACACCGCCGTTCGTTCCTGTGTATACAGTATCGGCCCGCCGTCATCTATCTTGATAGCGGCTGCAATCACGATAATCACGGGTGACAAGAGAATCAATCCGACAGTTGCAAACACAACGTCGAACGCTCGTTTCAGGATGTAGTCCTGGATGTCCCAGGGTTCGATTTCCACGTCGACCAGCATCCCAACGTCCGTGTCGGCGGTCAACACGGAGTCAGTGTGGTCGCGGTGGACTTTGGCGCTGACACCGTACTCGTAACAGGCATCGAGCGCGCCGAAAAACTCCGCTCTGTCGGCATGTTCGAACGCCAAAACCACGGTATCGACGTCGTACTCCACGAGGACGTCTTCGATCCGTGAGAGTCCGCCCAACCGTTCCAGCCCACCCGTGCTGGTGCCACCGTCAGCGATAGCTTCGGCGGTCCCGTTCCGCGTCCTGACGGCATTCGTCGGACAGAGGTATCCCAGGAGCGGTTCGTTGACCTCACTGGCGACCTCTTCGATAACTTGGAGGTCATCGCCGACGACAATGGTTCGCTCGCCGCTCGACGGCGGCCGTTCGCGGATCCACACGAACCACGCGGGCAGTGTGACGAGCAACAACGGGGTCACCAACACGACGGTCAGGCGCGGCAGTCGGTACGTATAGTCGAAATAACCGATTGTCGCGAGCACGAGAGCCGCCACGAGCACCCGTTTTTGTGCCAGTGTGACGGCGTTAAGAATCCGGCGCGGGCGAGGTTTATACAGCGGGAAGAACACACTGACGGCGACTCCAATTGTGACGAGGAGTTCGAACGTGAACTCCGACCCTGTCGGGGGGTCGGTCGGGAGCCGGCTGAGGACCGGGATTGTGGTCACTACCGACTGAACGGTCGCGTTGTTGACAACTGCGACGGCAACCGCTGTCAGAACGATGACGCCGGTCACGCTTGCAATCCGGTATCGCCAGCCACTATCCATCATGAATGTGATTGCCGAGTTCCGTGATAAGTCCTGCGTCACAGGCCTCAGTTGAGTACGCGCGGAGGCACAGCCGCACTGCTCCGTATGTCCGCCGGTAGTGAGAGCAAATGTTGCCGACAAGAAACTTGAGAGCCGAGACGACCGTAGCGAGTACACCAGTACAGGCGTCTCCGTTTCACTTGCCCGCGGCGATGCTTCCGCCAGTTATTTTAGGGCCAATCTCGTCTTGGAGTCGTCTTTTTCCTGGTCGCGGTCCTCGTGGTAGCCGACGTCGATGCGCCAGCCGTCGAGGCCGATGGCGTCGATGGTGCGGCCCGACTGGATGAGCAGATCCACCGCGTCGCTGATCTCGTACTCGCTGCGGTCCGACGGCTGAACGAGGTGGCAGGCGTGGAAGATGTCGGGCAAGAACGTGTAGAAGCTGGTCATTACAAGGTTGCTCGGCGGGTCGTCGGGCTTCTCGACGACATCGGTGATCTCGCCGTACTGGTTGGTGTCACAGACGCCGTACTGACTGATTTCACCCCTGGTATATTTTCGACGAGGAAGGCAGCGTTAGCACGCTCTTCCTGTTGGCGGTTGGCGACATCTTGTAGGTTTCCCCTGGAGAGATTGTCGCCGAGCATTAGCATGAAATCATCGTCGATGTGTTCTTCGACAGAAACGATTCATAATAATAAGCACTGTGAATATCAAGGCCATAGCAACTGTGGCGCAATCGTTAATATCGCCATAAAATATCAAAAATCATATACGAATGTGCCTGCTCTCAATAGCCTTTCCACTGTCCGGACGGTGCGATGGCAGAGTACACTGTGCAGACACGCTGAGCTCGCGGCGGCGGGCTATCCCGCGTCATATCCCCGGCAACTCGGGCGGTGCAGGCGGCATGTGATGGGGTCGTTCAGACACCTCGTATCGCAACGTTCCTTTAGCGGCAGGATGTAGCCTCTGTTGATGCGAATCCTTCGGGTCGCGCCGTGGATCTACCCTGACACCAAGGGAGGGGGCGACTACCATGTCCATGCGATGTCGCGAGACCAGGCCAGAATGGGGCATGACGTGACTGTGCTCACAACGCGAGAGGATGAGTCGTTGCCGAGACTTGAGGAAACAAATGGATACACCGTGCTCCGGGTCTCTCCGGGTGTGCCCCTGCTCGGGAACGACGTCTCGCCCGCGGTGGCGCGGTACCTCTGGCACGCGGATAGCGACGACTTCGACGTGATGCACGCGCACTCGCACTGCTACTTCGTGACGAACCTCGCGGCGTTGAAGCGACGGCTTGGCGATATTCCCCTGGCGATCACGAATCACGGCCTGTACAGTCAGAACGCGCCGGAGCGCCTGTTCTCGCTGTACCTGAAGACGCTCGGGCGGTGGACGTTCAATCAGGCTGACGTGGTGTTCTGTTACACCGACGTGGACAGCCAGCGCGTGCGGGATCTGGGCGTGACCTCCCGGATCGAGGTGGTTGCGAACGGAATCGACACGGAGCGGTTCACGCCGGAGGGCCCTGAGAGTGATTTGATCAACGCGGAGGGGCCGGTCGTGTTGTTCGTCGGGCGCTTTGCGGAGGGAAAGCGGCCGTGGCTCGCGGTCGAGGCGTTCGCGGAGGTGCTTGCGGAATATCCGGACGCGGAGCTATACCTGTGTGGGGACGGGGCGTTACGCGAGGACCTAGAGTCGCAGGTGGCCGAGTTGGGGATTGAGGAGGCGGTGACGTTCCTCGGACACGTGCCTTATGACGAGATGCCGAATGTGTACCGGAGCGGGGACGTGCTGGTGTTGCCGAGCCGGGCTGAGGGAGTGCCGCGGACGGTGTTGGAAGCGATGGCGAGTAGCACGGCTATCGTCACGAGTCAGCTTGAGCAGATCGATGACATCGTGAAGACGGGTGGTCTAACGGTAGAACCTACTACGGGAGAAGCATTAACCAAAGCTATCATTTCGCTTCTTGACGAAACAGCGGGTACTGAAAATCGAGTGGTCAGAAATCACCGATGGAAGTCGACAGTCGAAGTAACAACTGATCATCTGAGTACGATCATCAATCAACATCAACAGTAAAGTGGTAGTATGCCTTGTTCGTTAAGAACGACTTAGTTACTTATGGACGTTGTCTTCGTTACATTAGTTGATTTGACAGGGACATCAGGACAGAATGTATACTCTCGGAATGTCGCGAGTGCACTTGCGGGTCATAAAAACGTCTCGCTCACCCTAATCTGCCCAGACCCAAAAAGAAAACTACCAAACGAGCTGAATCTAGCCTGTGAACGCGTTATCACCCTTCCAGAGAAATCATCTAGATCCCTTTTGTGGCATACTTCTATACAGAAAGAATTGTATTACCAATTAAACAGTATTTTGTGCTCTGAGGACACAGACCTCCTCCTCTCAACTCTTCGGCCATCGTTACTAGTCCCCCCATATCTAGCTCGTCGACATCATGTCCGATATCGGATTCTGATTGAAGGAAACATCAGCAACGAAGTAGATACTATCTCAAGTCTCCCATTCGCTTCAATGGTTTCCGATTTGGTTTCTATCTGGAACATTCGCACCGCTGAGCGGTGTTATGCGGTGAATCGCGATGTTAAAGAATGGGTCTCATCGTTACCGTTCAGCAAACCGCAGATCGAAATTCTACCACACGGTGTCGACGTTCCAGAGTTACTTCGTCAATCAGGACAGTCAATTGAATCCACCTCTGAACACGCATTTATACTGTGTTATGTAGGGAGCTTCAAGGATTATCATTGCCTTCTGCCCCTGATTCAGGCAATCTCACGGCTCCGTGAGGATAATTATGATGTTGGATTATCTCTTGTTGGAACCGGACCAGAACTCAATTCAATTCGGAAAACAGTGGAGCAACATGGAATCAGTTCGGCTACAACTTTCCACGGATTCGTGGATCCCTCGAAAGTTCCAGAATATATCTGTTTGGCCGACGCTTCTTACGGTGTTATTGATCCGGAACGCACAGGTAGTCCAATGAAAGTGTATGAATACCTTGCAAATGGAACGCCCGTTATTGCCACAGCAGATGATGAGTTTGACTTTATCAAAAGCGAAAAGGTAGGTGTGTTAATTGAAGAACCTACGACTGAAGCTGTAGCAGGTGCGATAAAAGCAATTTACAATATTCCGGAATCTAAACGTTCAGAGATATATGACCGCGTGCGAAGTGTAGGGTATAAACACGGACATACATGGGCTGAGTTCGCAAACCGAGTCATCACAGAGTAAGTCTTTGTGTAGTCGCCTATTTGTCGCCCAGATCCCGCTTTCTCTTGGGACACAAGTTGCGGTGGGCTAAAGTAACTATACCATCACCATTTGGGGAGCCCCAAGAAATCCTTCGGTAACACTCATTGCCTACATACCCACAAACCACGCAAAGACTGTGTTTAAAAACTACGACGAACCCACCTGTCCCATTTACTCTGTTGAATCCGCAGAAGGCGTTGGGATCAGGTCTTTATATTTAGTTCAGTGTCGCTGGCGTGAGAACCCAGAGATGGAATCTTGACAGCCAGACTAAAGATCGAGATCGCCAGGTGGATCGATCCAAGTCTTTGATGATGAAGAAGGGAAGTATCTATGATTTCAGATATTGGACCCCCGTGCTGTCATCGGATTCAACAGAGCAGTCTAACCTAATTCAGCGAGCCATGTGAGCTTCTCCATGACCCTCTCGCTCTCAGTAACTATTGTTTTGATTCACTCGACAAATATAACCATGGATTGATAGTATCCCTGGTTAACTTTCAATCCAAAAGTAAGAAAGTACATTTATTGATTGCTATCTCTCAGATACACCAATAAGCCATAGAATGTAAGATATTGTCTCTCAACCAAATACAGACACTTTATAACCGTGTATTAATGATTACTACCTATGAGGGATGAACTTAGAAAACTCTCTAACTCTATAAGAGACGAAGGAATAACCAAAACAGCTGGGTTGGCAGCCCGTCAATTACACCAAGACATAAAAAATAGAAGCAGTAGTACTATCAGACGGCTAGTGCAAGAAACTGTTTTTAGGTATAATTATGGGGTAGGAACAGAAGTAATTAAAGAGGACTGGGACAATTTAATTATCTTAGACGCCTGTCGGTACGATGATTTTAAAGAATTCTGTAGACTAGAGGGTAAACTAGAGAGTCGAATTTCACTCGGGACTGATAGTCCTCAATTTTTATTAAGGAACTTTGGTGGGAGAAAAATACATGACACAGTATATATCACAGCTAATCCCCACTATAAGAAATTACCAGAAGAAACGTTTCATGCGATTGTGGATGAACCAATTTCTAATTGGGATACAAAATTACAGTGTGTAAAGCCTTCTGACGTCACAGAAGCGGCTCTAAGGGCTTATAGAGAATATCCCAACAAACGGCTTATCATACACTATATGCAGCCTCACGATCCACCGTTAGGTGAAACAGGGGAAGAATTGAGAGAAATAATCGATTTTAAAGGACCTTCACCGATAGGGATGAAAAATGACAAATCTGGCATGCGAATTATGAACGCAGTCAAAAGTGGGTTGATACCCGTGGAAGATGCGCGTGAGGCTTATCGTGAGACATTATTAATCGCTTTGGATGAAGTTCAAACGCTTTTGGATGATGTTGGTGGAAAATCAATCATAACTTCAGATCACGGAGAAATGTTTGGCGAAAAGCCGTACCCATTAATTAGTCAAATGTACGAACACGGAGGACTACCAGCAAAAGAGTTGAACAAAGTCCCTTGGTTTATTACTGATGGGCATAGCGATCGTAGAACGATTGTTTCAGAACCCCCTAAAAAAGCACAAATTACAAGAGATGATGACAAAAATATCACGGATCAGTTGGAGGCCCTTGGATACAAGTAAATTTAAATTATGTATCCTAACAAAATCTCAACATATAATTATCAGTTAATATTTGTGTCTTTTGGACTAATAATTTCTAATGTTCTATTTCTATTCCCTTTTGCTGAAGTCGCTGGCTATAAATTAAGCCTATTCCACCTCTTTGCTCCGATCTATATCGTATTCAGCATAATTTTTTTCACACAATCAAAAAAGATTATTATGGGTCGGAGTCTGCTAATATATTTATCTGCTTATTCAATAGTTCTATTTTTAATTGTATCCATCGAGATAGTCACAGGTAGGCTAAATTATAGTGAGATTCTGAAGCAATCTCTCGTAGTTGGATTTATTTTCTGCTTAGCACCATTTTTGAGATCAGTGGATTATGAATATACGTTATTTATTATTTCTACTTCGGCTTTACCAGTATTATTTGCTGATTTACTTTCTATACTGGGAGTTATAAGACCTGGAGCCACTTCAGTAAGTGTAATTCCATTCTTACAATTAGGAATGATTGGTGTTCCAGTTAGCTTTGGGACTCATGGTACCGTCCTTGCTACTAGCTTCTTTGCCAGTCTTGGACTATTAGCAGCTAAAAAAACTAATTACATCTATTATACTATTTGTTTTGCTACAATCATGTTTATATTAATATCACAGTCTAGATCAAGTATATTGGCCATAATATTACCATTGGTACTGGGTGCTTTTATTTTCTCAACTACATATAAGCGATTAATTTCCTTATTGACGGGTGTCTGTATTATTTCTTCTCTAATGATATACCTTATAATCGGACGTCTATCTACTGTTATTGCCAGATTAAATCAATACGAGCAGGCGTTATTAGTTATTATTGATCACCCATACGTAGGTTTAGGTTGGGACAAATTTTTTATACAGTATGGCACACATCTACATAATACGCCATTGAATTACTTCGTAGCGAGCGGACTTCTAACTGGGCTAGTCTTCACCCTATGCCTTATTTATCCACTTTATACCATTTTGAATTACAAGAATATTGGGAGAAAGCAAAACAAACATATAATTTATATTCATCTAGCCATGTACAGTTCTGTAATAATCGAACTTTTATTTTATCCCCAATTCCCAAGTATTCATATGCTTATATTTGGTTCTATCTGTTGTGCCTTCGCAGAGCAACAGTCCTCAAACAAAATGAGTGGTCTCTATCATTCATGAATACCGGCTCAATATCTGGTATCGTGTTTGAACAAGTGATTTTATGCGAAGGGCTGTGTTGAATCGCCATACAGCAGCGATGTAGGCCACTAAATCTGAGGAGTTGAAGCGAAAAGATTCAGTTGCCTGTGACACAGATCTCCCACCTCATCAGGAGGTTGTACCGGTTACCCAAAGAGTCACTGACGATAGAGGTGAATCCGCCGCCCCGGACGGTGGGAGAGATTTGCCGACTACACACTCGTTTCTCTCCACTGTGTCGGATTTGCCTCGATACGTCGTATCGCATAACGATCGACCTGCTCAGAGGGATACGATAAATAATGGGGAGGATCGGTCACACTGAGGCCGATCCTCCCCGCGCCGTCCACGTTGTGTAAGACGTTCGATTGGATCAGCATGAACGTGTGTCGAGTGCTGCTGCGCCGGTCGACGCAGCTGTACGATCTTTCCAAACACGCCGCGATCGACGTCACGTTAAGCGATCGCTCACCAGCCAGCCGCCACTACTGCCAGCGAATCAGCTACCGCGATCAGAAGCTTAAAGTCACGAACCTGGTCGATAAAACGTCGCAGGCCGTCCTTGACCCTTACTTGCCTTGTTGAACGCAAGACAGCTCGGGGTAGGGTCGGTAACTCACGGTTTCACGGCGTTAAAGCACGGTTCTTACACTCAGAAGATGTAGTAGCTGCCGCTGGCGGTGGTCGTCAAAGGGTCAAAACTATTGTAGCTTACTCCCATGATCAAATGACGACGGCGATGCCTCTCCCAAATATGTCCGGAGAAGGGGGAGCAGGCGGCGAGCCCTAACTCGCCGCCTGCGTTAGGTTATGTATGATGCACTTCCGCGTGAGCTCCCGGAACTGGCCGTGCCAGCTCCGGGAGCGTAGCTTCTCGCCGTCGTCTTCCTTCAACTGCGAGAAGCCGGTTTCACTCATTCAGCGCTGGTTGTAGTCCTCATTCATCCGGGCGTTGTGAGCCTTCTGTAGCGGTGTTTGCTCTCTGTGCTTGATCAGTGGTCGCGTTGAGTTGGAGCGACACTCCTCAC
Source organism: Haloarcula marismortui ATCC 43049 (assembly GCF_000011085.1). NCBI lineage: Archaea > Methanobacteriati > Methanobacteriota > Halobacteria > Halobacteriales > Haloarculaceae > Haloarcula > Haloarcula marismortui. The sequence continues at coordinate 1,416,817 of NC_006396.1, read as the reverse complement.
GGAGATCGCTCCAGGAGTAGTTCGCGTCAGCAGACAACACGCGCAGGTCTTCCGCGTTCCGGCGGAAGACCTGCATCCCAATATGACCGTCCCACGCCTTCTGCGTCGTGAAATGAACGTCCTTGATCGCTAGCGAATTCACGTCGATCAAGATCGTCGTCTTCATCGAATGGAACGAGTAATTTGCGCGATCGCGGTAGTGGTAGCTGGTTTGATCGCGTTGAAAGCCGCTTGCGTCAATTGCAGCTTCACCACTCCAGCCCGCCTGCTCCGCGCTTCGTCGGAGCAGGCGGCGGAGTTCACGCATTCGGTACTTGTTTTCCTACCGACAAAACGAACTGTAGTGCGGTGCGTCGTCGAGATCAAACACGGCGTGGATGACATAACGGTTCTCGTAGGTGGACCAGTTTCACTTCAGCGAACCTATCGCAAACACGACCTCGACCTCAGATACGAATGACATAGAATTCCGACAGTGTCGAACCTGTACTTTGTTATATAACACGTTGGACTACCCGTTTCTTAAACTGTTCTAGTAATCCGACGCAGAAACTGAAAACGAGTAGCTCAAACCGTTCGCCTTTGTATGGAACTAGCCTGTTTGAAAACTGGTACAGAGCTCCCGGTGAATTTATTTCTTTGGGATATAAATTAGGAGCATGTGTAAAGATGATCTAGTTTCAGTGGTAATGCCGACATATAACGAGTCCGATTATATACGTGAAGCGATAAGTAGTATTTTAAATCAGTCATACGCCAATCTCGAACTTATTATAGTTGATGGAGGTTCAACGGATGGAACTATAGATAAAATTAATAAACTAGATAGCAATAAAATAAATTTAATAGTTGAACAAAAGCGGCAGGGGATCTCCAGTGCTTTGAATAAAGGCATAAGAGAAGCCAATGGAGAGTATGTTGCTAGAATGGATGCCGATGATATATCTCTTCCTGAGCGAATCAGCTGCCAAATCTCTATTATCAATCAAAAGCCAGAAATAAAATTGGTGTCCTCTTGGTACCGATTTATTGGACGCGATAGTGAACATATTTGTGAAAACAAATTTGACCCAAATCGTTCCTATAGTCCTCATGATATTATAAAAAAAGGACAAGATTTCGCGCATGGATCAGTTATGATGTCTAAAGAAGCGATAGAATCCGTGGGAAGGTACCGGGAACAATTCGATACTGCCGAGGATCTAGATCTTTGGCTAAGACTATCCGAACGATACGGTGAAGATAGTTTCCATATAATTCCAAAGGTACTCTATGAACACCGACTTTCAGGAGACAAAATGGCCCGGCGTACTCGTCAACGGGTTGTTTCACAGTATGCTAAAGACGCACATTATAAGAGAAAAAGGGGAGAACCGGAGCCGATAGATGAAGTAGCAAAGAAATCAAATTCAATTTCCAATAAAAAACTCACAAAGAACGAGAGAGATTCCATGTACTATTACTTAGTTGGTGATGCTTATTTCCGGGCCAACAAGAGTAATGCGGCCCGGCATAATTTTATAAAATCCATAAAAAAGCGGCCATTTAATATATATCCCCTGTATAAAATTTTTCTCACCTTTATTGATAGAGAGTCACAAGACAAAGTTCAAAATATAGCTTACAAAATAGCTAACATTAAAACTAAAATACGAACAGCACTTTCAATATAAAATAAGAACAAAATAAAACAAATAATATATATATATATATATATAAAAAGACTAGGATAAACGCAGAGTATAACCCATGATCACTGATTTATAAAACTGGTTAGTTGGTTGTCTGCTTGCCGATAACGTGTCATCGAAACGGTAAGCAGACAATGAAATTCACGAGTACCAGCCCTTGATTTTCCCATTAATCTGCTCCGTTGAACCCGCAGAATGCATCGGGATCGAGTTACTCTGTACCCTTCTCAGGGACGCTGTTGGGAGCGCTCAGAGAAAGAATCTCAGTAGAGAGTGAGGATTTAGATCATTAGTGAATTGATAACCCCCTGACGACGCAGAATGAGACGATCGGTTCTCTGTAGATCGTAACCCCCATGCTGTCATCGGATTCAATAGGACAGGGATCACTATTCATTAGGACCAGGATCACCGTTCACCTTTAGCTGAGGCAGACAATTATACCCTATAGATTCTGATAAAATCCTTAGAGAGCTGCCTGTTCGCCTTGTCGTTCCATGAGATGAAGGATCTCACGAAGTTGCAGATTATCCGGCTTACTGAGAAGGCGATCCATCTAGCACGCCGAAATGTTTCTTCGATCAACGCTTAAAGTGGTTAAATCGTCGATGATCGAGAGGAACGAGTTCATTAGCTGAACACCAATTAACCGAGTGAGAAATCCTTGCCGGCGAGGATTTCTCGCCCGTTCACGCTGAACGGATCCCAGCCGTAGCTGATCCCGTGTTTGTCGGGGTGAGCGTAGACTTGACTTTTAAAGTCCGCGCGCTTTTCGACCAATCGTTTCCCGCCGCGCACTCTTGCGCAGCCCATTCGGAGTTCTTCGGACGCAACGTCGGTACTTCCCAACCAGCGTAATCAGCTGAATTGAATCGCTGAATTAACCACACGAAAGTGTCTGGATCTGGATGTGTTCACTATCCCCGATCCAGACGGGTTCCTTTCGGCGTCAGATGTAAAAGACGTAGCGGAAGAGGTCATTACGTCCCTTCCCTTGCCGGGTGTCGGGGGGAGTCCCCTCGACCCCGGCGACATCTGGCTTGTCGTTATCATGGCCTGTGTCAATCAGAACTCGATTTGGGATACCTGCAACGACACCAACGGAACACCGTGCGACGACACTGTTCTGACGTGGCTGCATACACTCAACCGTCAGCGGCTTGAGTTCGTCGCAAACCTTCTGCTCGGACGCCTTGCGATGACGATTCTCGACCCTGACCGGTCGAGAACCGTCTCCATCGACTTCATCGATAACCCATATCACGGCAATCACTACGCCAACGAAGTGCCGTGTTGAATAGCGGTCTAATCAGTTGATATCACGGAGTAGAAGGACGAAGCCGAGGAAATCGACTCTACCTATGGAGATCGACATCCTCGACTTCGTTGAGCAGTGTCGGCGTCTAGTCAAACAAGCGTTAGGGAAGCACGCGGGCGAGCCCGCCAGCGGCGCGTTCGCCCGCTGGGTCCACGTCGTCTTGCACTGTTTCCGGGTCGAAGAAGAGCACAGCTACCGTGAAACGCCGAATCGGCTGGAATACATGGCTGAACTCCGTGAGATTTTTGATCTTGATCAGGACGAACTTCCGGACTACACAACAATCTACAAGTCTTTCGACCGGCTGAAAATGTGGGTCTGGCGGGCGTTGCTGCGCGTTTCAGCGCAGCAACACCCGCAGTCTGGACACGTAGCACTCGACAGCACGTTCTTCGACCGCCGTATCTCTTCATCGTACTACCGCCAACGCTCCGGAAACAGCGTTCAGACGCTGAAAGTGACGACATTAACGGATGTGGAGTCACTTGCTGTACTTGACGTACACATCTCTGCACGGTGGCAACACGACACCAAGACTGGACCGCAGGTCGGCCGGCGGAACGCGGACGACCTGCTGTCTGTCGCCGCTGACAACGGTTTCCAAGACTGGAACACCGAGTACGAGATCGCTGCACTAGATATCGACTATCTGGTTCACTACCGTGGTTCGTCACTGAACGCCACCGCGAATAACACCCTCATCCGGTCAAAAGTCTACTCTCAGCGCTGGATGGCCGAAACCTCGTATTCGACAATCAAGCGCTCGCTCGGCGACGCCGTGCGAGCGCTTGGCTGGTATCGGCAGTTCCGTGAAATCGTTCTCATGTTCGCCATCTCAAACATAGAACCGCTTTGTGAGCCTCTATAGCCGTGACTCAGCATCTATTCAACAGAGCAGTAAATCGGCTTTCTGAATTCAATGACGAACGGTAGGTCGACGTCGATCAACACCAAAATATTATGACTACATGATATTTGAAAGGGTAGACTCAAAAAATAGAATTTGATACTGAAATTTATTGTCGGTTCGGGTGCTGTTCCTCGTTCTATAGATTCTAATTCGGAATAGTTGCTGACGCGATTGGTACAAGTAATTTCGGGCATCATTCGTCTTTAGCTAATACTCACAGTTATACTGTTAGACCGTGATTTTCGATCGAATTTCGCCCATACACCACACCAAAACGCCGAAAGCTACCGATGTTATCATTGTTTATCGCAGGATTTCATGGGAAAAAGCACCTCAACCGACGGAATTGATCCTGCTAATATTCATAGTTATAATTGTATCTCCAAGAATTACTTCTGGTGTTAGCTAAAGACGAATGTTTCGGGCATTAACCACTCACAGAGTGCTCTGCCTTATCCCTCATCTTATATAAAAACCTGTTTGCGAAAATTCGACAGCTTGATATGAGCCTAAGGGTTATATCGCGGGCAGGACTTAAATAACAACTCATGAAAGATATCTACTTTGATGTTGATTGGACTAAAAACAAAAAATTTGTGAATAAAATAAAAAGGCAAACACCATCCGGTAATCCCACCTGGGGAAACATCCAAGCTGTCGACGATATTGAAATGGCAGATTATCATGTCATATTTAATTACCCAACAATAAAACTTGGAGACACACAAAGTCTCATTTTCAGCATGGAACCACCGAACAACCCACAAATTTCAGACTGGAAAAAATTAGATGTTGATCAGTCATTTCCAATCTCTGAGTTTTATTTCCCGCAATACTGGAAGATTAATAAATCATACACTGAATTGAAAAACATTAGTCCACCAGAGAAAACAAAGGATCTATCTTGGATTACCTCCAACAAGGGCCAGAGAGTAAATAAACTCTATCGAGTATTGAGATGGTTTATTTGGAAGCTAGGATACAAAAATCATGAGACCAAACAAATTTTAAGGGGACCGCTCGATGGACATTTGCTTCGGATGAGATTTTTAGACTGGTTGGCCAAAACTGGAATAGATTTTGACCTGTACGGAAGGGGAAATTTCAATTTAGATCAATATAGGGGAGAAATAAAAGACAAATGGTCGGGGTTATCCCAATATCGTTATACGCTTGCAATAGAGAATTATAAAGGAAAAAATTACTTCTCTGAAAAAATTTCAGATGCACTGTTGGCTTGGACAATGCCAATATATTGGGGATGTACAAATCTTAGCGACTTCTTGCCAGAGGATAGTTACATCCGAATTGATATTGAAGATCCATCAGCCCCGAAAAAAATCAGTGATATAGTCCAAAGTAATATCCGTGAGAAGAATATTGATGCAATCGCCGAAGCGCGAGAGCGTATATTAGATAGATATCAAGTGTGGCCAACTGTTCAGAATGCTATTGAAAATCATAAAATACAGACAAAATAATGGTTAAAATAGAAATAAAAGGAGGGCTAGGTAATCAGCTATTTCAGTATGCTGTAGCGAGGAGACTGTCTTTGAACACGAATTCAAACTTAATTCTAGACATATCTAACTATAGAGGTCCTAATTCCGATCACAGCCGCTGTTTTCATCTTAATAAATTTAATATATCGGGTGAAGTTACGTTTGATACTTCATGTATAGAAAAAAGTAAAAAAAGACTGATAGAAAATACCGGAAGCTATTCTCCACTTTTAGGACTGCGTGTGTTTAACATATATATTGAAAATCATCCATTTAAATTAGATGACAGATTTTTCGATCTTCCAGGTAATACCTATTTAAAGGGATATTGGCAAAGCCATAAATATTTCGCCGATATATCCAAAACAATCAAAAAAGATTTAATACACAGAACTCCGCTAAAAAGAAGAAACAATCAATTATATAGATCAATTCTCGAATCCAATTCGGTAAGCCTACATATTCGCCGTGGAGATTATGAAGATCTTGGTAAACAACTTTCAGTAGATTACTACGTACGGGCCATCTCTAAGATACAATCTATGGTAGAAAAACCACACTTCTTTATTTTCTCTGATGATAAGAAGTACGTGAGAAATTGCTTTCTAGAAAGAATTAATAAATTATTTCCACGTATAGAATATACGATAGTTGATGGGAATACGTCCGACCCAACCAAGGACCTTCGTCTGATGAGAGAGTGCGATCACAATATCATAGCCAATAGTACCTTTAGTTGGTGGGGTGCTTGGTTGAATGAAAAAGATGACAATATCGTATTAGCTCCAGGAACCTGGCACTCACACTGTATTGACGATATTGATGTCATTCCCAGTTCATGGAAAAGTATAAGTGTTAGCTAATTGATATAGTTGTTTCGATAGGTATCCAGCCTCCCGAAAGCGCCGATTGTAAGGAAATAGCGAGCCGAGATGACGTAACGAGACGAAACACACCTCCACCAACAAGTAGGCCGAGAAAGGAACACTTATTTGATTTTTTTATTACGCTCGTTCCTCCGTCTTCTGTCAAGTTGTGTTAGGATAAGTTGATCCCATCCGAAAGGGAAAGACCTGAGCCACTCATCAGCAGTTTCAGCGTCGGCACTACTGAAACAATATAAGAAACTGGTAGTTCGGCGTGTTATATCACGAACGACACGTTCGCCGCTGTTCCGATACATGTTGTTCTTATCTGAAATCGAGGTCGTGTTTGCGACAGGCTCGTTGGAGTGGCGTTGACCCATCTACGGAAACAGCTTCATCATCTGTGTGATATTTACCGCGGAAAGTAGCGAAAAATCGATTTACGAGAGCGTCATCTGTTGTTGGCTCAAGCTGTACATGGAGCAAATCGTTTGTTTCCGGATCGACAGCAGCGTACAGCCAATATTTATCATTCCTTAGTCGAATCACAGTTTTATTGACCGCAACGTGATTTGTACTCCGCCCTGACTCTCGCTGTAGATCGGTCTTATGAACTCAGTTTTGATCAGTGGATCGAGCCCGATTAACACTAAACATCTCGAGAAGCTAAACAGCATTCGAAATCAACAAACCTGCTAAATACTACAGCTGAATACTGAGCTTTATCAACAGCTGGGGTGTTGCTTCTCGCTTAACAACCTCTAATAGTGTCTAGGGAAATTTTTTACCGATAGAGACGCTGGTATTTGTAATGGGTCGGCTCGACGATATCACGCTCGAAGAGCTCTACGATCTCAAGGATCAGATCGACGAAGGGAAGCCGCGAGAACGTGTTCTCGCGGCGATCGGGCGCAAGAAGGGCGATCAACTGGATACACTGGCTGACCGCCACGGTGTTGTCGAGAAAACGATTCGCAACTGGCTCGATCGGTTCGAGGAAGAACCGATCGGGCAAGCACCTTACGACGCTCCTCGACCAGGAGGTCCAGCGAAAATTGAGGGGGAAGATCGTGAGCAACTGTTCGAACAGTTGCAACAGTTGCCGACCGAACTCGGATACGACCAGCAAGCGTGGTCAGCGAAACTTTTGCTTCATTACGTCAAAGAGGAATACGGCGTCGAATACCACGAAACCTACGCGTAGACTTGTTGGAAGAGGCCGGGCTGTCCTTGCGGACAGCACGGCCTCAACACTATGAAGCCGACCCTGAAGAGAAAGCCGAGTTTCAGGAGACAGTCGAAAAAACGACCCGAACTAACCGAGAAAACTGTCGTTGTTGTCGATCAGTTCACCAAGCACGTCGGAACTGTTCAGCGACGTGGCTTCTACCCAATTGGCTCAAACCCGACAATAGAGGTTGCAACGTCGTGGGATTCAGTGACGGTGCTGGGCGCTGTCACCGACAACGGTGACAGCTTCTTCTGCTGGACAGAAGAGAACCTCACGCGAAATCATGGAATTCGGCTGTTGGAGGCGTTAAAAGACCGGTTCGGTGAAGAGTTAGTGGTGTTCCTCGACCGAGCGGGCTACTTCTACGCGAGGGATCTCTGGGAGCACGTGAGTGGTGAGCGCGAGACCGAAACTGTCGGAGACAGTTCGGTCTCGTGCGTGCGTGGGGACGATCTCGAAGTCTGGTACTTCCCGTCAAAACTCCCCGAATTGAACGCCGTCGAAGGATGTTGGGACCAGCTGCAAGAGTGGTTCAAGTATCGACTCGTCCCTGATATCTCGTCGCTGAAGGACTACATCTCCCGAGGTGTGAACGCAATCAGCGAACCCAGCGTTTGGCCATATCTTACCGGTAAAGATTCGACCTAAACACTATAAGACGATCTCGTATAGATATCGCTGAGGCGGGTGTTTTCAGGCACAAATTACTTTGAAAACACACTGTCTCACCTCCTAATCCCTATCTGAACACCACGGTATACTATTTGGGTTTGTTTCGCCCGGTTAGTTTCCTCGTTACTACGCTTCTATCCCCCTCTTACTACTTGATCAACATAATATTCAAAATTAATACCTGAGAAAAATAATAGTTACTGAAAGACCAATCTGTACTTCCATCGTTTAGATCCCTGAGTGTCGGCCCTCGGTATTTATCAAATTGGACAGAAGTAGCACCACCTGAAAAAAGGTGGTGATGCCAGATGTCCATTGAACTCGTGGGTTGACTATAGGTTGGCCGTCACTGAGCCTTATAAATATTGAACAACAGTCTGATCCACGCACCTCACTTCTCGAAGCTCTTTTCAAACCACTCGATCGTCCGTTCAAGGCCATCCTCGAACGATGTCGTCGCTTCCCAGTCAAATCGCTCTTTCGCTTGTGAGGTGTCCAGCTTCCGCCGGGGCTGCCCGTCAGGTTTGGAGGTATCCCACTCAATTTCGCCCTCGAATCCGGTCAGATCAGCGATCTTCTCGACGAGATCCTGAATGGATGTCTCTATGCCACTGCCAAGATTTATAGGGTCGGATTCGTCGTAGCGCTCGGTCGCAGTAAGGATCCCGTCGGCGGCATCTTTCACGTAGAGAAACTCTCTGGTCGGCTCACCAGTCCCCCAAGCAGTGATAGCGTTCTCGCCACGCCGATTGGCCTCAACACACTTTCGGATGATCGCGGGGATCACGTGTGAAGTCTCCAGATCGAAGTCGTCGCGGGGCCCGTACAGATTTACTGGCATGAGATAAATGCTGTTGAAGTCGTATTGCTTGCGGTAGGCCCGCGACTGGGTCAACAGCGCCTTCTTGGCGATCCCGTAAGGCGCGTTGGTCTCCTCGGGGTAGCCTTCGAACAGATCTCTTTCGCTGAAGGGGACAGGCGTGTGCTTGGGGTACGAGCAGATCGTCCCGAGGATGGTGAACTTCTCGACCCCGAACTGACGAGCCTGTTCGATTAGCTCGATCCCCATAATGGCGTTCTCGTAAAAATACTTCCCTGGGTTCTTCCGATTAGCACCGATCCCGCCGACCGTCGCTGCCAAGTGGATCACAACGTCTGGATTAGAGTCGACCAGAGCCCGCTTGATTTCTTGTCGATTCCGTAGGTCGTACTCGTCACTTCGCGGGACGAAAATATTGACATCTTCACTTCGTCGTTCGAGTTCATCGATGAGGTGGCTGCCAAGGAAACCAGCTCCGCCAGTAATCATCACCGACTTCCCGTCCCAGTAATCCGCAGTTTTGCGATGCCAGTCAGTCATCGCCAGTCGACCCGTCCGAACCACTTCTCTTTGTTCGCGGCGTACCACTCAATCGTGTGCCGTGCACCCTCGCGCCAAGACACCTCGGGTTCCCAGCCAGTCTCCTCGTGGAGCTTCTCGTAGCCGACCAGTAGTTCTTCAACGTCGCTGTCGCCGGGCCGATACCGGTCGTCCCGCTGGACGATCTCGGGATCCTCCCAGTAGCCTTCTTCACTACCGACTTCCAGCAACAACTCCGTCCAGTCGCGCATCGAGATGTTTTCGCCGTAGCCGTAGACGTACTCCTCGCCGGGACTACCCTCTAGTGCCACGTGCATGTGACCTCGGACGCCGTCGGAAACGTAGCACATGTCGCGCCTGGGTGTGAGGTTCCCCAGTTCGACGATGCCACGCTCCAGCGCCTGCGTAACGATCGTACCGGTGATGTATCGGGGGTTCTGTCGCGGTCCGTAGTTGTTGAACATCCGCGTAGTCACGCCGGGGAGGCCGTAGGCGTCGTGGTAATTCATCGTGAGGAAGTCGGCCGCCAGTTTCGAGGTTGCGTAGACTGACGTCGGGTTCACGGGTGACCGCTCGCTGAGGAGTACTCGACCGTCGGAGTCGTATTCATGCTTGTCTTCCATCTGTCCATCTACGTTGCCGTACTCCTCGGAGGTGCCAGCAGTGTCGAACTTAGCGATGTCCAGATCGAGATCGACGACCGTCTGGAGGAGATTGAGAGTTCCCACGACGTTCGTGTCGATCGTCTCGTAGGGACGATCCCAAGACTCGCCAACGTGTGCTTGTGCAGCGAGGTGAAACACGATCGTGTCCGAGTATTCCGTCAGGTGCTTCATTGCCTGTTCAACAGAGTGCTTGTCACGGAGATCTCCCCGGTGGATCGTAATCTCGTCGCGGAGGTGTCGGATGTTCTGTAACTCTCCGCTGGATGTGGCACGAACGAATACGTGGACATCGGCTCCGAATTCCACGAGCTGTTCCGTGAGATGAGACCCAACGAATCCGTCTGCTCCGGTCACGAATACCGGACGCTCTGCGAACCGCGACTTGAGATTCATTACTATTGGTACCTGTTCATCCGCCGAGTATGTATTATTCGATCTGGGATGAGGTAGACACTCTACCTTGAGTTACGGCCAATTTGTGAGACTCTCCGATGTGTCGAGATACGCACGAATATTTTGATGGAGTGGATCCGGAATCGATTCGAATACCTGTAGATCTTCGTGTTGATCGTCAGTTCGGAGTTGACCGCTATCCACCTTGACTACGTATCCATTCGCGAGGTAATGTTTTGTGTTCACACCAGCGACATCTGATGTCTCGTAGATGTGCTCGAACGCGCCGAGCGATTCAACGATCTTCACCGATAATCCGAGCTCCTGCTTGGCGATCCGATCGACGGCTTCAGTCCGGGTTTCCCCTTTTTCCACCCGTCCTCCTGGCAAGAACCAGTAACCCTTCGCGGGCTCATTTGTCCGTTTCCCGAAGAGGAGTCCTTCGTCATATCGAACCAATAAATCCACGGAAACGATAGGAACGTTAGCGATGATCGTCTCCCAATCTTCCTCGGTAATCCAGTTCTTATCCATCCGTCTATCTATATTTTTCATACACTTAATCGATACTCTCTTAGAATAAAACTCCCGGCTATCATTTGGTTGCCTCATCACTCTCTCGTGGTTAGAATAAGTACTGTAAATATAGTTTTCTCCGTTATAAAATCTACATATTATGTGCGAATGTATGTCTTTAATGAACGAATGAAAATACATAGAATCATAGCTCGATCGGACTTGACGCCGTCCTCATGATTTATGTGTTAGACTGGATCCCATAGAGTTCTGCGTACTTTCCACCTTTTTTAACGAGTTCACCGTGCTGTCCGGTCTCTGTAACTTGACCCTCCTCAACAGTGTAGATTCGGTCCGAATTCTTTACTGTCGACAACTGATGTGCAATGGTAATGATTGCGTAATCGCGGTCCATTCTTTCGATCGCTTGTTGGACCTGTTTTTCTAGATTAGAATCAAGGTCGCTTGTCGCCTCGTCAAGGATCAACACGTCGGCATCCTCTAACAGGGCCCGCGCCAGCGCTACGCGTTGCTGCTGTCCTCCCGACAGTCGAACCCCGTCGTCGCCCAATAACGAGTCGTATCCATCCGGAAGTTCGTCGATGAACTCGTCGACCTTGGCGATCGCACACACTCGGTCGAGCTCCGTCTCCGAAACCTCTCGATTCCCGAGCGTCAGATTGTACCGGAGCGTGTCGTTGAAGATGAACGGGTCCTGTCTAACCATCGAGAGTCGGTCGCGCCATTCCACGATATCCATCTCGTCGATCGGGACCCCGTTCGCTCTGATCTCACCTTTATCGACCGGATACAGCCGGGCAAGAAGCGAGACGATCGTCGATTTGCCCGCGCCCGACTGCCCGACGAATCCGACGAATTCGCCTTTCTCGACGGTGAAGTCGATCCCGCGGAGCACCTCCTCTTCGTCATCGTACGAGAAGTGGACGTCGTCGAACTCGATCTCCCGGATCTCCTCGGGGACCTCCCGGCTCGATCCGGTCGGTTCGTTGTACGTCGCCAGTTCGTCGGTGAACTGGATGGTGCGGACGAGGTGTGGGAGATTGTTCTCAGTCCTGTAGTACAGCGTGTTGACCTGGCTCGCCCTCGGTCCGAGTCGGAACATCGCGAAGAGGAAGACGCCGAGTTCGCCGATCGAGAGGCTTGCGAACGTCAACGCGAGGTAGATGAGTACGAACACCGACACCGCGACGACGAGGTTGTAGAAGTTGTTGATCGCGGCCTCGTTGCGCCGGAGAACGATCCGCGACTCGGTGAACTGCTCTATCGCGTCTGTGAAGTCCTCGAAGAGTTCCTCGGCAAGCCCGAATATCCGCACGTCGCGGATCCCCTGTGTCCCAGCCTGTGCGGCCTCCTGTCGGAGTTCGTTCGCCTCGGCGACTTCCTCTCCAACGTCGTACCCCGAGTCGAGGACTCGTCGAAAGAAAACCGAGAAGCCACCAAGGACAACCCCCGTGATAATCGTTAGTACCGGTGCGATCACCAGTGCGACGGCGAAGTACACGCCGGCGAGAAAGAGCTGTTGAGTGAACTTGATCCCCTGATCGATCACTCGTCCCCCATAATTAGTCTGCGTAACGATCGCGTTCAAGATGTCGTCGGAGCCCTCCTTATCGAAGTACTCCACGCGCGCGTTCAGAGCGTTCTGGAACGCTCGCGTCTGGAGGTCCCGAATGTAGTAGGTCCGCAGCGCCTCCCGGAACCACGCCACCGAGAAACTTGTCGTGTACCGCGCGATCATCACGGCCGACACACCGACCACGACGTAACCCAGCGTGAAGGGAATCCCGAGCGTCTGATACACAGTCACGAACACCGCAAGCAGCCCGTCCACCTCCGCGGCGGGGTCCTGGAGCTGGACGAGTTCGACGATCGGGAGAATGAAGCTCAGCCCGACACCCTCGAGTACCGCGGCAACGACGCCGAGTACGACGACCGCCGCCGTGTACGTCGGATTGTACCGCGCGACGTCGCGGAGGGCGTCGAGTTTCTCGCGTCTGGAGACCGGTTCGGGATCTGATGATGACATAGCGGTGAGTTACACCGATTTCTATCGGCGACCCGAATAATGTCGTCGGTCTCGTTCCGTGCGCCGTGTCCGCCCCGCGTTCACGACTGCCGTTCGCCACACTCGTCCGGATCTCCTTCAGCACCTTCGCGACCACAACCTCGATGAGATGGAGCGTCCGTTTCGTGTGCGTTCCCGCTCGCGTCCCACCGAGAGTCTCTCCGAGAGACAGCGTACATTTCGTGTGCGTTCACTGCGTGTGTTCAGCGATCTCCGTCCGCGTCTCTAAGACGATTGCCGGATCGAGATCCAACTTATACTCGTCGTGCTGCCCACCGCTCAATCCCTTGTTCTGTTCGTGGCGTCGAAGGAACCCCCGCACGTGGAGGTCCGAGAGGTGGTCTTGGATGTGCTTCAGCGTCGACAGCGGGGAGGCCGCATGTGAGTCAGCGACCTGTTCGTACGTTTGTTGGATCTCCTTCGACCGCGCTGGGACCTCACCGCTGGTCTGGAGGTTTGCGATCGCTTCTAAAGTATACTGCGCGTGTTCGGTTTGGTCTCGGATCTTGTTTGTTACTCGACCGCGCTGTACTCGTTCCCGTGCAGTCTCGATGTGTGTGTCCGTCATCGGTATTTCACCGTTCTGTTCGGCTAACTCCGCGCCGACGCGGAGCAGATCGAGCGCCTGTCGAGCGTTCCCCATGTCCTGTGCGGCGAGCGCCGCTGCCTTCGCGATCACTGATGTGTCACACGCTTCGTCGACGAAGGCTTGATTCGCACGATGCTCTAAGATTGTTCGCAGTTCTGCGGCGTTGTCCGGTTGAATATTGACCGCGCCACTCTTACGTTCATTATCACCCCCACCCCACCGTGCCAAGTGTTCTTTCCAATGCAGGGTGGAACCACATCCTCCCCCACCCCACCGTGTCGAGTGTTCATCCCAAGATGGGGTGGAACCATATCCTCCGACACCCAACCGTGTCGAGTGTTCAAACAGGATGATTCGGGGCTACTCGAACAGACTTCGACCGAATCCGCCAGGTTACGTGATCTGTGTCGCCACGCTCGTTGGGAGCGCGATAGAGTCGAAATCTCGGACCACGTCACCGACGATATCCAAACCAACATCGAACTCGTACTGGTAGTAGTGCCCACCTGCCCGCCCCTCATTTTTCATCTGTCGCCCAAGGATGCCGAGCATCGCCAGGTCCGCGAGATGGTCGTGCATGCGGCGACGGACGAGCGGGTCGACATTAGAGCCCTCTGCGATACGTCGATATAGCGGATACACGTCGCGAATCCGTGCCGGGGTCTCCTGCTCGAATGCAAGCTGTAACATCGCCACGAGCGCGAGATGCCCGTGTTTCGTCAGCTCACGCATCCCGTGTTCGACTTGGCTCTGCTCGAGTTTTTCACGAGCCTGATGAACGTGGTCCTCCGTCAGTCGCTCCTCGCCGTTCGTCCGCGCAATCTCACCGGACTTATAAAGAATGTCCAATGCCTGACGGGCGCTGCCCGTGTCCTGCGCCGCGATAGCGGCGCACAACGCAATCACGGCGTCATCCACCGCGTCGTCGTACATCGCACCGGTCACTCGCTCTTCGAGTATGGCACGCAGTTCTGGAGCGTTGTACGGCGAGAAGTGAATCTCTTCCTCACAAAGGGTGTCTTTCACCTTCGGAGAGAGGTTGTCGCGAAAGCCGAAATCGTTGCTGATGCCGATCACGCCCGGTTTCGCCTCCGAGAGGTAGCCGTTCGACCGGGCTTGCGGAATCTCGTACAGGATCTCGTCGTCGCTGCCGATATGGTCGATCTCGTCAAGGACGAGGAGAATCGTCCCGCCGATCTGATCGAGTTCCTCGTACAAGATGTCGAACACGCGCTGTTGTGGATACCCGGTTGTGCTAATCCGGTCGTCTCTGGGTCGCAGTTGATTCACGAGGTTGACCGCAACTTGATAGGATGACGATAGATTCGTACAGTTGAGCCAGCACAACGAGAGGTCAACATCGTCGTACTGGTCCGTATCTCGCTGTAGTTGCTTCAACAGATAGCGGGACACCGCCGTCTTTCCGACACCCGTTTTTCCGTACAAGAAAATATTTCTAGGTTGTGCGCCGTTGACAATCGGCTGAAGCGCGGCCATGTACGTCGAAATTTCGTCTTCGCGAGCGGTAATCGAATCCGGCTGGTAATCCTCACGGAGCATGTCCTCGTTGCGGAAGATCTCCGTATCCCGTGTGAACGTAGCCATCCTCTAGTGCATTTGATTCGGCCCGCATGTATAAAACCACCGCGTCAAGTGTATTGTGTGAAAATACAGCTCGCCGACGTCTGCCGGTTAGCACTTGATGTAGTGGAGTGTCTTTTGATCACTCTTCACCGATAGCAATCAAGAGTAATATTCGGAATAGTGGGGTGGGGCATGGAGACATCCAGCTACCCACGTCGAACACTTGACACGGTGGGGTGTGTTGTGCGACCTATCTTGGATTCTCTCGAAGAACACTCGACACGGTGGGGTGGGGCATGGAGACATCCAGCTACCCACGCCGAACACTTGACAGAGTGGGGTGTGTTACGAGGCCTATCCTCGACTCTCTCGAAGAACACTCGACACAGTGGGGTGTTGAGCACTCACCTCGGTTTGCTCCACCGACCCGCTGGCTCATCGGTTATATCCTCGTCTCTCTCCAAGGAAGAGGGGGAAAGCACACGAAACGTACTCTCTCACTCTGGACTGATTGCCCCATCACCACCGGGTAGAAAGCACACGAAATCCACTCTCGATGTATTCCGACTCCCTCACCGGTCGAAAGCATACGAAACGTACTCTCACTGCATTATCTCGGCCTCCGTGCCTGCCTCCGAGCCGACCAGAATGACACCCGAAACTTGATTCGCCTGAGACCACTCGATGGACTCTCCAACGCCCGTGGACCATAGTAGCGGCGTGACTGAAGTGTGTCCGGAACGAGTTGGGAGACGATACCGTCGAAATCGTCGTCGAAACTCAAGCCGCTTTCTTCGTCTATTACAAGCCGCCCACATCAGTGGACGCGCCAAAGCACTTGTATACGTTGCAAACAATGTAAACAGTATGGGAACAATCTCTGCACGAGTACCCGACGAGTTAGAAGCCGAACTCGACGCGTATCTCGATGAGGAGAACCTCGACCGGAGTACAGCCGTTCGAAAACTCCTCTCGGAGGGACTCGACGAGTGGCGTCGCGAACAGGCCCTCGACCAGCTTGCAGCCGGGTCCATCACGTTCAGCAGGGCGGCTGAAATGGCAGGACTGTCCGTCTGGGACTTTGCTCAACTCGCCAAGGAGCGTGATATCACCTGGGTCGCAGACGATCATCTCGACGCCGATCTCGAGGCACTGTGAATGTGGGTCTTCGACGCGACACCGCTTATTTACCTCGGGAAGGTTAGCCAGCTCTCACTCGTCGAGCAGGTTGCGGAACCATGTGTCCTCCCCGAACGCGTCTATGAAGAAGTCGTTACCACCGGCCTCGAAGCGGGTTATATGCTGAACAGGCGCAATACCACGTCGTTCACGGCGTGGATACGCGCCGTCACCTGCTAATACAATAACCGACGTTCGGCATTGCTGGATATTCAACGCTGACGGAAATCAACACTATTACATAATCTAACTATCATAGGTTATGTATGGCGAAACAGGTCGTCAAACGCACTATAATTGGTTCAATCACGAACCACCAGCAAGTGCAAGACGACCTTGATTCGCTTGGATTCGCCGCCAGTAAACTCTGGAACGTCGCCCGCTGGACAACCGGTCGTATCTGGAACGAAACTGGCCACATCCCCGAGGATGGCGAACTCAAATCGTACCTCAAATCTCACGAACGCTATAGTGACCTGCATTCACAGTCAAGTCAGCGAGTTCTCGAAGAACTCTCTGAAGCGTTCACTGGTTGGTACGGGAAACGCCGGAACGGAGACTCGAAAGCGAATCCACCAGCATATCGCAAACACAACGACGAGCATCCACGCTCAACGCTCACGTTCAAAGGCGCTGGTTTCAAGCTCGATACTACCAACGGTCGACTCAGACTCTCAAAAGGTGAAAACCTGAAAGAGTACTGGTCGGACTTCGTTCTCTGTGACATCCAAATACGACCTGACGTTGACCTCTCTGCGATTGAGAGCGTCCAGCAGGTTCGTGCTGTCTGGAATAAGCAACGAAACGAATGGGAACTCCACGTCGTCTGCAATGTCACAGTTGATATTCCAGAGAACAGCGCGGAGAAAACCGTCGGTATCGACCTTGGAATCTGTAACTTTGCCGCCCTTGCCTTTGAGAATCAGGAGTCTGAGCTATACCCGTTGAACTGCCTCAAACAGGATGATTACTACTACAGCAAGCATATTGCTCGCTGTGATGATTCATCTTCTGAGGAGGCAACACGGTTGCACGCCAAGAAATCCAATCGTCGCACTCACTACTTCCACACGCTCTCAAAGCACATCGTGGAAAGATGTGTTGACGAGAACGTTGGTGTGATTGCAATCGGTGACCTCAGTGGCATCCGCGAGGACGAAGACGGTGAAATGAAGGATTGGGGCAAGCACGGGAACTTGGACTTGCACTCGTGGGCATTCGACCGATTCACAGACATGCTTGAATACAAGGCTGAAGAAGTTGGTATCTCTGTCAAGCGTGTGTCCGAAGAGAACACCTCAAAGTCGTGTTCCTCGTGTGGTTGTGAGCGTGACACGAATCGCGTTGAGCGTGGGTTGTACGTGTGCAATGAGTGTGAACTGGTTGCGAATGCTGACGTGAATGGTGCTGAAAACATTCGACAACAAGTATCTCCGAATCCTCGTAGCGAGGATAGGAGTAACGGCTGGTTGGCACAGCCATCAACGCTCCTGTTTGACAAGGAAACTGGTGTATTTGCACCTCAAGAACAGGTAGTGTCGTAAACCCTAATATCCCAAATCAGCGGTAGCGGTACCGTGGGATTCCCGCGCCTTCAGGCGCTGGAGGATGTCAACTCGGTTGGGGCAACCCCACTCTACTCGCGGCTCCACGGAAATAGCAATCTAAGTGACGCTGACGCCGCTGTTCTCGCCTGCGCTGACGACCACAATGGTGTTGCCGTAATAGATGAGACGTACGGGCGAGACGTTGCGGCCGCCGAGGGGATCACCACACGGGGCACAGCATTTCTCGTCCTGAAATGCACGAAACAGGGCACGATTAGCAGCGACGATGCACGCACCATCATCGATGCGATGGTCGACGAGGGGTGGTACTGTGCGCCTGCTGTCTACACAAAGATTCTACAGAAGCTTGAGACACTCTCCGACTGACGTCGTGGAGGGCACAGGAGTACTCCTTATCGGCTCTGCGCTACGTCGCCTCCTGAGACAAGGGCCGTCTTAATCACAATGGTGACGATAGCACGATCAGTGACAAACAGGTGAATCGAGACGCGTTCCGATTCCACCGAAACAGGGGCGTCCAGACAAGCACTTCGGTGCGAACGACGATAAAAAGTGGCGGAGTCATTTTCGACCCGCTAATAAGTCAAGAACAGACGAAAGGGGAACTCTCATTCCCCCGCAACACCAGAGATCGATTCAGTAGGTCGTGATATCGACGTCGGTGACGGGCGCTCGCCCGACCGGCCGCCAGCGATGGCCGGTCCACTCTTCCTCAAGCTTCCACCAGCCGTGGCCGTCATCGCGGTCGACGAACCGAATCCGCCGGCGGGCGGCGTTGCCCGGGGCATATTCGATGCTCACTGTTTCCGGATCGAGATCCGGGTCAACACCGCGGCGTGCTGTCGTCGTGTCTGTGTCCTTACCGCTCTCGTTTGACACACCGTCCGACTCGTCGCCGGCAGCGTCCCCAGAGTCCGCCGCTGTCGACACGTCCTCGGAACTGCGTGACTCGTCGCCAGCATCCGTCGGTTCGGGTTCGTGGCGACGGTACTTCACGCTCTTTGGCGTGCCCTTCCCGTCACCGAAGAAGTACTCGGCTTGGGCGCTGGTCAGCCGTGGACCCTCGTAGTACTCCTTGTAGTGGGCGTTCCAGGCGTTGCGGTGTTCGATCAGGAGTTGGCGGTGCCACTGCCGATAGGGCGGTTCATCGACCTTGTGGACATGGACATGACAGCTTTGACACAGCGGGATCACGTTCGCGACGCAATCGTCGGTGTCGTCGCCGTTGATGTGGTGCAAGGAGGACTTGTTCTGGCGTCGTTCGCCCTTGGTGGTGTTGCGCCACTCTTCAGGCGAGCGCCCGCACACGAGGCACTCACCGCCCCATGCATCGCGGACTGCCTACCGGAAGTCATCATCGCTCATTGGGACTGCCCCTCTTGATTGGCCCAGCGTCCAGCACTGTAGCGGTGCATCAGCTTCACTGGCTGGCCGTCCAGTTGTAGACGTTGGTTGTATCGAGTCAATACGACTGTCCGTATCCCACCTGTGACTGCCCGCCACAACGACCGTGAGACGGTCGAATCGGCGGCAGCCACGGGTGTCGTGTTGGTTGTTGTCGTCGCCATAGTTCCGAGAGGGGTCGGTGCGGGTGACCCCCTTCACCGAGTCCCTCTCACCCACATTGAGGGGTACAAACAGATCCGGTGGCAAACCACACAGCAGGCGATATATAAGAATACCAATAAAAGATATCCCCATCTCGAGTTAGCTCCTATATAGGCAGGCTGTGGGGACCTGCTATTCTGAGTTCGACTGGCTCACGTGCTATGGATTTCGATGTGCAGCCACATCGTGAATAATAATATCTCGGCTGCCGGCGGGATTCCCATATTTTCGGGACAGGAAGACTCAAGAGCTCGGTACTGAGTCAGGAAGTTGCTGTCGGCTCAACTGGATCAGTAAGATCAACACACAGAACGGCTGCATCCGGCCACCATTCGGCAACGTACCGCGTCGTGGTCGTGTGATGATACTTGTGTTGCTGGAGGAACCGTCGACAACTCACTTCACCGGTATACACTGTGTCATCGATCTTGTAGGCGCGGTCTGTAATCTCACCAGATAAGTTCTCAGCAGGAGTGTCGATCGGTCGTACAAAAATGAGATCCAAATCGCGATGTGTCCCGAGGCGGACGTAGTCAACTGTACTAAAAATGTGGCTGATAAACACCTGAATTCAACCGTAGCTCGTCGTCCTGAGAGATGGTAACCGTTTCAGCGGTCGGTGCTCCGGAGGGGCTTTGCTCGATCATTGGGTTGTGGTCGGTCCCAAATATTCGCTTGAACGTCGTTGCTACGCGTCATTCTCTGGTTTGGCTCCCGTTTTGGCTCCCGATTCAATCTCACTCCGATCGTCAAGCCCGTGAATTAGCGGCTCCCGGAGGACATCTTCAGCAGCAATGTTCCACCCCTCAGGAAACACCGGCTTGGTGTCGAGTCCGGGCAGGTCCGGGGAGACGAGCCCGCGTGGATAGCGGAATGAAACACCGGGATAGCTATACTCCATTCCTAACTCCGTTGAAATTCGCTTCCGTGCGTAGTAATCCTTTCTGTACTCCCCGAAGATGTGGTTTCCAGGGTGATCGTGCGTGCTGAGTTGCTCGATCCAGTCTTTGATAAACGGCCGGCACTCGCGTTCGAGTATCGGATCGTCGTTCTCGTGTTCAACGAGGAACGTTTCGAAGGCCTGCTGATGGCTCTGTTCGTTCCGTGTGGACGCTTGTTCGACATCCCAGTGGGCGGTCATGTCCTGTTGAACGAGTTCTTGTGCCTCTGGATCATAGCAGTAAAGCGCCTCAACGAACTGAATATAGCTCAGATCAACGGGCCGATTACACGGGCGTAGTTTCGTGTTCTCGATGTCCGATTCCTCACTGCAAGTCTGTACCGGCTTCCCGTACTTGTTCTCGACAACGTAGTGGTCGCCATCCTCGTAATATCGTGGGACATTGAACTCGAACGCCTCAAAGGGCTCCGTAGCGTCTCCCCGTGCAAGGATTTCGCCGTCATGGATGAGGAGATACTCGCTGTCACAGGTGAGCCACCATTTGGCTTCAGCGACCCCGTCGGGCAACAGCATTGTCTTCCCGTTGACGACGATTTCCCCTGAGCAGTTATGTACTCGTGTTTTGATGGGGTCTCGCTTCTTCATCGGGACAGCCAGACTGTTGAGTGCCCAGTTTCCAAGAGTATCGAGTGATTCGGTACGCCCGTTTTCATCCGTTTGGGGTACCATCACAGTAATCGTTTTGTAGCCCCAGACCGCCTGGCGGATGAGATTCGTGTAGAAACTCCCGGCCTTAGATCGCGTTCGATACTCAACTTCGACAGCGAAGATTTCGCCGTCGTCACGACGTACCCAGAGGTCCGGACGCGATCCGGTGTCTTGCGTGACGATAACCACATCGTACCCCTCGGTTTCGAAGGCGACAGCGACGTTCTTGATCGCTGTCCAGTGGTCTTCTGTACCGTCATTGGCGGTTGTTGGCTCCTGATCGAACGCTGTGTCTTCGACCGGTGCATCAACGCTGATCGTCACTTCATCTGGGAGAACCTCGTCGGGGTCGATCCCGACTTCGTCGATGTCAGGGCCAGTCAATTGTGGGGCCTTTTGCCATGGGTCAACGCCCGGATCCACGGTGCCAAGTCCGACGTAGTGTTCGAGATCAATCTCACGAGCGAGAAGACTCGTGTACGCACAGCGATTTTCAAGCACATCTGAGGCCCCATACTGTCCCCGCCGCATCTGCTCGAATTCTGCTTTGCCAGTAATAAGCGATTGGCCCGTACTGAAATGGGGTAGTTCGCTGTCACGGGCGGGCATTACTACCTCCTGATCAAGCCACGAGACGTTATACCCGTCATCGATAACGGCGAGACTCGATGAGACTCCGAGGTTTGCAAACGAGTTGGCGGGGTCACACTTTCGGCCGAATCGAAGACAGTCGGCGTACTCACTCTCGGTGCTTATCTTGTATTCTGGATTAAATAGGAAGATCCGAACGGTGACTTGGTACTCGTTACTCTCCGGGAGCTGGCTTGACCGGCGATACAGCGCGTGATAGAGGAACGGTTCACCGGCGAGAGACTCAAAAAGGGCGTTTGCGTCCGCATCGGCGACTTTTTCACGACCTGCTGGCTTCTGATTCTGATTTTCCATCACGAGCCGTGTTCCGAGTGCCGGTGACGAGCCGAAGGATCCCATCGGCAATACACCAGTACGGATCTCAAGTGACTCCGGGAGTTCGGCCTTCAGTTTCTGATATGTTGTGTGTAGCGGTTCTGGGAGTGAGTCGATGTCGCTCGAGAAATCTGTGGTTTTGCGCTGAACCGACGATTGTCGGGACGGTGTATACGCTCTGAAAGCGAACATCATCCCATCAGCGACTGGCCACCCAAACTCCTCGACTTCGTCAAAGGTGAGTTCGGCGTCATCAAAGAGATCAGGAAGCACCGTCGAACCGCACTCTGGACCGGAATTGAATGTCTCACTCATTGATGCGGGTACTTTGACGAACACGACTTCTGTGCGGTCGTACTCGGGCGCTTCATGCTTTGATGGTTGGATGCTAATACTGTGACGATAGGAGGGTGATTGGCCCTCCGAGTCGGACTCTGTCTCCGATTGTGAGTCTGTTTGGGTCGTTGCCATTGTGGTGGGTTCAGTGATTCGAGGCTGGTTGGTCGTTGGCTGGCGTTTCAGCGAGCGGC
This sequence comes from Haloarcula marismortui ATCC 43049, assembly GCF_000011085.1. Taxonomy (NCBI): domain Archaea; kingdom Methanobacteriati; phylum Methanobacteriota; class Halobacteria; order Halobacteriales; family Haloarculaceae; genus Haloarcula; species Haloarcula marismortui. The sequence continues at coordinate 1,393,974 of NC_006396.1, read as the reverse complement.
ACCGAACTTTGTGACGGGGCGTGATCAGCCAGTGCCAGCCGCTGGTCTTGCTGAGTCTCAGGTGGTATTATCGAGTGGCTACTTGGGCAGCGTTAGTCGCCCGGCGGCGACGGTGGGACGGCCCAAGCACGGCCACGGAGCTCTCGCTGGCCGTCGACGGCTGTGCGCTGGATCGTGACGCTGTCTTCAGCAGTCAGTGCCTTGTTTAGCGCCGTTTTGTAGGGCTTGAACCCGCTCTCAGCTTGGAGTTGGTGAGTACACACCGCTGTGAACTCGTCGTAGCCAATCGTTGCTGTCGGGGACTCGACTGTCCGCTGGGCCAGCATTCGGCTGACGGTCGCAGTGACCTGCTGGAATCTAGCTCGGTCGTCGCGGGCGTCTTCTTGCGACAGTTCCTTCACCGGCGTTACTCCATCGCCGGACACGTCCGGGAGCGCGTACACAGTACTCTGTGTGAGTGGCGCTGTCGACGGGACGGTGAGGGGGAGTCCGACTGGATGCCAGGTGGTCGGCCGCGGGGTCGTCTGGTGGTCTTTGAGCGGTGTAATGGCTGGATATGCCTGCTCCCCGGCCTGGCGCTGGATGTGGGTCCAGACGCCGTCTTCGAGTGTAACGGTGTCTTCTTCGAGGTCGTAGGTGGCCAGGATGCGATCTTCGTGTCGTAACTCGCAGACGCGAGCACGATCTGTGTCAGCGCCAGTGCCACGGACCCACCAGGCCGGCGCGGTGGTGTCGGCTGCGGTGACGACTACCGCGCCGTCGTGTTTGAGGACCTGCGTCCGGTTATAGAACCGGATGCCGTCGCCAGTCCACTTCATAACGGGAGCTTGCAGCCACTGGTAGATGCAGGTCCCGGTCACTTCGTCAGGGGTGACGATTATGTGGGCCCTGTCGCGTCGTGTGGCGTTATACGCCGCCTGTATCGCCGGCTCAGGTTTGTTCCCCGCGTTGATGACAGTCACATCTGCCGGCTCATCATCAAGATAACAGTGAAACTGGACGGCTGAGTGGCTGTCCGTACGCACATCCCGTACGTGAGTAATGCGTGGTGTTGCCGCTAAGGCGTCGGCCACGTCGGTCGATATCGCCGAATGTGTATTGTGCTTGCTCATTGTTTCGTGGGGTCGACCCCCTACGAACACCATCGATAGGAGATGTAAAAATCGCTGTTAGAGTCAGTGGTCTGTCGAACAATGATAAAAATACATTTGCTATCATTTGTAATAAAACTCAATGCTTGCGGTATTTTCATTCTGCGGTGGGTTCTTGTACTGTTTTTGTACTGTTTTTGTACTGTTTTTGTACTGTTCTTGTACTGTTCTTGGACCAGATCTTCGAGTATTCTTCAGTGGGAAAGGAGGGATTCAGCAGCTAGTCTTTCCCATGGGTTGTGGGTTCAGCGGCCGGTTTCGGTTGTGAAGCTGTGGGTTTCTCGTCGAGTTTTGTCTGTGCTCAAGCGTGTACTGTCCTCAGGATGAACGTCGGTAGATTTTGCGATAGACTCCTCTTCGTGTTCGCCAAGCAATCCACTGCGAGTTATCTGTGGGTGTCTCGACGCGGCTCTGCAGTGTCGCTGCTTTCATCGCGGCGCCCCTGGAGAGTACAGAATGTTTGTAGCAGCGTTTGTAGTGAGTGCTTGAGTGTGTTTAGGTCGTGCCTCGCTCCTTGCTGGCTAACTGGTGACGTTTGGGTGCTTTACCCCAGTTCAATCCCTGAGGTGCCTCAAGACGTGTAGTCGCAACCACTACGCATGATCGTGATCGCGGTGTGTGTCCGACGACCTTGCGATAGTCTTCGCACAGTCTCAGCCGATCGTTAGCTGGGCTCGCAACTGACTGGTGTCTTAGCGCTGTCCGTTTCTGTCCTTGATTGTGGATGGTCTCGCGCTGGCTGTTGTCTGCTGGGACTGAACGTGTCGCATAGACGTATCATGGCGTCGGGACACGGACACGTCGCTTTGGGCTTGGCTCTGTCATGGTTGAGTCCGTCCTCGATACTGCTAGCACGAGTATCTGTGCTGAACTACCTTTGCGAAGCGACGGAGTACGTGAGCTCTGCTGTGTTGTTACTGGTGTGTAGGGAATGCTGGATTGTTGGAGAGCGTGTGATCGTGGCTTGCGAGAGTCATGCTGATTGTGCGTTGAGTTTTCACTGTTTGTGTAGTCAGTCTTCGTTGAGTTTTCGCTGTTTCTGTAGTCAGTCCTTGCTGAGTCTTCGCTGTTTCTGTAGTCAGTCCTTGCTGAGTCTTCGCTGTGTGTGTGGCTGTCCTTTGTGGAGTAGCGTTGGCCGTTCGATGAAACTGTGACCAGGCCCCAATAGAGTAACAAAGCCATCTCGAGAGTGTGCTTGAACAGTGCTGAAAGTACACCGCGTGGTTGGTGACACGACGATGGGTTTGCTGGTGGCTTCGTGAGACACTCATCTGGCGGTGTGGCGTGTAACCGCCGCTTACCGCGGGCGGGAAGACATGAACCGACCGCTGGCTCGAGCCGGATCGTCAAACCAGACCATATTTTGACCGGTACTGGACGGCTCTCTGGCGACTGAAAGCCAGCTGTGTGGCATGGTGGAAGGCACCGACAGAGCTGTGAGGGACCGACCGGCACAATCGCAAGACGGCAGCGACTGCAAGGCATCCACCACCGACTGATATAATACTAATATGCATGTCTCGTTGGTAGGTACACAGGTGACTAGCACAAACACCTCAGGGGGGGACCCGAGAGCAAGGACAACCGGGCCGATCTCAGCGCCAGCCAGGAGGCCCCGACACGGATACATTCCCCCAATTTCAAAACAGCATTCCGCTATAGAGACGGTCCCAGCAGACACCCCAGCGATGACATCAGTATCAACGGTCGCAGACACCAGCCGATATCAGCCCCTAACTAGCCGATCGCAATCAAGCGCCAGTCGACCGACGGTCCACACAGCAGTGCAGGTCTGTCCCGCCAGAGACAGCGCAGTTGCGACGGCGGCAAGCGAACGCAGCCATTCGCACCCGACGACACCCGGGCCGTTCTCAGAGAAGTTGTCACACCACTCAAATGGGGCCACCCACATCCGACCTACCACTCCACTTGACACTACTCTCACTCCCCCTGTGTGAGTCCGCACTCCGCTGCCGCCCGGAATCCAAAACTGCTGTCGACCTCTCTTAGATAGACACGGTTCAGTTTAGCCAGTATCTTCGGCGCAAGTTCATCGCCGCTGTAGTTACCGTGTGAGACATTCACAAAAAGATCCCATCCGACAGCGTCGATGTAGTCGCCAGTCCCAAGGCGAGTGAGCGATGGACTTGACACAGGTGCACGCAATTCCAAACCCATCGTGACATCCGGAGACGAACGAAGCGTACCCTGTGTCCCACTGGGTCGCGGTGGAAACAGATGTTTCGCGACCAGTCCTGTTCTCGCGGTCGGGGTGGCTCAACCGACCCCGAGCGCGAAGGATGGGGGCGGGGCAACTGTCACCGCTTGCGTCTCCAACTCGGATCGAAGGACTGGCAACGCCGATCGAACTTCGGTCGTGAGCAATCTACCATGTGACTCGCGGTCATCTCCTGCGACCATCAGATACACTGCTGTTTGCATCCGGTTCCGTTACTCGTGTTGAGTCAGCTATGCCAATGGCCAAACCCCCGTGACCGAATCGTTGCCTCTCCAAGACACCGGTAGAAACATATTTGTTATTTCACCTTTCAATCGAGAATACTGTTATCAAGAGAAAACTGTTGGGAATTTTTCCCGTGTCGGTTTTTGATGGCTTGGCTCGACCGAGCCGTACCGAGGCCAGGTCTAAGTTAACAACGCTTCAGTGTGGTGGCTACTCAGCTATGACCCAGCCCGCTTTGTGCCGACTCGACTGCCCGTCGTAGGGGTGTCGCCGTGTGCTGTCTACTGGGGTTTTTTCATCCCATTCAATTCCTTCGAGGACTTCCTGTTGGTCTACGCTTTCGCGGGCTGGCGGCCGATACGTGAGTCCCATTTCTTCGAGTTTCCGGGGCAAATATGTAGTCGCGTACTCGACGTCAAACTCGGTTTGCAGGATCGACTTGACTGTCTCTGTCGAGACCGGCTGTTGGCTGGCAATCCGCTTGAGGAACACTTCCTGCTCTGACTCTGAGAGTTTTGGTGGCCGCCCACCCCCGTAATCGGGGAGCAAGGCGTCGAGACCGCCATCGTTCCACCGGTGTAGCCATCGATACCCGGTTGATTCCGAGCGGCCCTCCCGAACAATCGCTTCTGTAACCGAATCCCCCCGATACAGATTCTTGATAAATCCCAGTCGCCGGGCGCGTTTACCGCTATCGGCCGCTTTCAGTTGGTGGTCTAACTCCGCTTCGGAGAGCCAGCGTTTTACCGATACTGCATCGCCCATTGGCATGATACTATTCTCAACCCTTTTCTAAAATCTGTTGTCTCGGGACGGGGTATTATTTGACGGCCGTAGTGAATCGCCAGACGTAGCTTTATTTCACGGTTTCAGAGACTGCTTGATGTTGTGAACCGTACACATCAGGACGAGTTCACGAAATTCACCGTACCAAGTTCGCGCACGCACGGCGTCGCCGAGCGTGCGCTTGATCGTCGAGAAAACGGTCTCACACATTGCTCGCTGACGGTATCGAGGCCCATCGATCCGCGCGTTATGCGCGTGATCGATGGGCCGGAACTCACGATGTTTAATTAGTGGTCTCACGCCTTCTTCTCGGAGTTTCTCGCGTAAATCCATCCAATCGTAGCCTTTGTCGGCAGCGAGGCTGGCGAGGTCGCCCGCGTTGCGGCGGGCGACCTGCCAGCCGAGCTGTGTGTCGTGGCGTTTCTCAGTCGTACAGTGAACATCCAGAATAGCCCGGCTTTCTGTGTCGACGAGAGCAGTTGCTTTGAGCGTTTGAACACGGTAATTCGTCCGGCGACAGTAGTGCTTGCTAGCGTTTTCTCGGTCGAAAAACGTCGCGTCGATAGCGGCATGGCCGCTTGGGCCGTGCAGCTGCGCCGAGAGGCGCAGCAGCACTCGCCAGAGTGCTGTCTTGATTCTGTCAAACCACTTGACCAGTGTCGAGTGGTCGGGGAGATCGGCCTTGACGCGGCCGATCTCCCCGAGTATTTGTGGCATCTCGTTCAGCAAATCAAGTGCTTCTCGGTAAGATTTTTTCAGGTAAACCCGTAGACAGTGTAGCGACACCACCGCATACTCGGCGAAGCCGCCACCCCCTTCGGGGGCGGCGACTTCGCCTCGCTCACCAACAGCATTTTTAGCTAACTGAACGACTTTGCTTGTGAAGCGGGAAATTTTCGACATTGACATCGACGGTTTCCCGCTTCATCTTCCTAGTTCTGACGGTCGAAACCGACGCTGTCCCGCGATTCACCAGAGCCTATTTGACTGTTTTACCCGCCGTTGAGTCGTTTTGTTATCCGCCGTCGAGACGGTTTGGTCCCTTGCAACCGTCTTCGAATCTGGGTTCGCCGGCGGCCGCTATGTTCTGGGTTCCCCTAGGTGAGTGGAGATTTCCGACCGACTCCTGGGTCCCTCCTGCATCAGTATTCACATGCCATCGGCAGAGTAGTACAGTGGGAGTATTAGTATTATATCAGTCGGTGGTGGGTGCCTTGCAGCCGCCGCCGTCTCGCGGTTTCTGGCAGTGTTGCTTCACAGTTATTTGGATGCCACACACCGTGGCTCACAGCTGCCCGACATAGGAACTGGATTGTGGGAGTGTCTGTGAGTTTCCGCTGGAGATCTCTCGTGAGTTCGCGCATACTCGGCTTATCGAATATGAACAGCGATCGGTCGTCAATGGGTATGTGTCTTATAATTCAGACGACGCATTGATCGGCAGATTATCTGATTAGTAGTGTCCTAACTGGCAGAGAGTACACTATTCAACCTATTGAGGATAAACAAAAAGAGCGGGTAACCATCCCGTCTACTCGCAACACTCGATTGTCTACTTCCTGTTTTCGTCCACACAGTCGATGGACCCGATTTGTGACTCCCAATCTTCCGTTGCGTAGCAATCGTCGGGTGCGGTGTCGAATAGTTGGGTCACCGCGTCCAGTGACTTCAACCGTCGGGCAAGTGTTTCGGCAGCGTCCCCGTAAATCGCCTCGGGGTCAAGTGGTTCGAGACGCCGGGCGTCTCGTCATCACGAGAGAGCGCAGCTCTCTCGAACGACCCCGAGGCTTTCGCGTGGACTCCCGTTCTATGCCTCGGTAGAGGCAGGGTGTGCGTACTCCCCGCTCACGTTCAACGTCCCGCGATTCAAGCGCACATCTACGGGTGCGCCTCCATCGTCTGCGTTTTGCCGACGACGGAGATACTGCAAGCCGATGTTCTTGGAAGCGTTGTAGTCGGCATGGTTCTCATACCCGCACTGCTGACACTTGAACGACTCCCCGTTCCGGTTATCGTCATGGGTAAACCCACACGTCAAACACCGCTTCGAGGTGTTGCGCGGGTCAACCTGCACGGCTTCGACGCCGTTTTCTTTGGCTTTGTATTCGACGTACTCGTAGAGGCGTCGAAACGCCCAAACGTGTTGCCACGTCGCCTCGGGAATATTCTCCCGAATGTGGGTCAAGTCCTCGAACACGATGTGCGAACAGTCGTTCTCGATGGCTTCCTCGATGAGTTCGTTCGCCACCGTGTGCAGGTATATCTCGAACCGTCCGTACTCTTTCTGACCGACGCTCTCGATGTTTTCGTGGGCGTGGCGAGAGCCACACTGCTGGAGCAAGGCACGACGCTTCTCATACTCTCGACGCCAGTGGTTGAACTCGCCTGCCGACCAGAATCGCCCCGTCGAAGCAACGGCGAGGTTGTTCACGCCCAAATCCACACCAAGGACTGTTCTGTGCTTGGACTCAGATTCAGACGTTCCCTCGCCGGCTTCGACTTTCCGCATTGAGGCATGGAGATACCAGTCACCGTCTCGATATTGTAAGTGCGCCATCCGAAACTCGAAGTCCTCGTCGGAGACGTATTTGGTCGGCGGTGTCTCCGAGTCGTCGGGAAGAATGTATTCGCACTCGACGCGCCCGTCTACGGTTGAAAGCGAAACGTGGTCGCGGTGGAACGTCGCGCTCCGCTTGTCGTAGACCGCGCTATCGGCAGAAAAGTGCGGTTGTGACGTGTTCTCGCCACGTTCGAGACGCGAGACTCCACTTTTGACGGCCTCAACCGCCCTGCGAATCCCTTTCTGGACAAGATTCGCGGTAAGGTTGGTTTGGTCGCGGAGTTGGTCGTAGAGGGCGCGTTCGGCTTTGGCTTTTGAGGTGACGTGGTAGCCGTCGTTGCCGTGCCAGCACCATTCGCTCGCGGTGTTGGCGCAGTGTTTGAACTGCTCGACCGTCTCTCAAAGGGGGGCGTCAGCTCCTTCGGGAGTGTCGAGTTTGATGACGGCGGTACGACGGTATTCCACTGTGTTTTCACACATATACACGGTGTTACTCATACGTTTGGGAGTCGGCCTGCCATCGTAGCGTGGTTTGTGTCATCGGTTGTCGGCTTCCTCCCCGACCTCAAGGGCCGGGGCATCCGCCTCGTACCGCCTGTGAAAATGAGACTGAATGGAATCTGAATACTGGGGACAGCGTTCGACGACGGGTAGGCGGCCTAACATTGTCGTCGGTCGGTAGCACCAGCAGTCGGGAACGGCTCTTTGGTACAGAGTTAATACCGGAATAGTTCACACAAAGGGCCTTGTTGGAACGATTCATACCGTCACAACACCTGTGACGCGGTCAGTAGCGGTCACGAATTTCTTTTTGTGTATCGGCTTGCTTTAGATGAACAGCACGGAACGAGAGAATACCCTCAGCGTTCGTTCGACCACCCGAGCGAAGATCTCGCTGGACCCGTGCTCGAAGCAATAGAGTGGTCGCCCAACAGTGCTGTGTTCTGACCAGTCACCCTGTAGACGTGCGCCTGAATCGCGGGACGGTGAACGTGAGTGGAGAGTACGACCTTCCCGCCTCATCCGAGGCGTAGAACGGGAGTCCACGCGAAAGCCATCCCCTCAACGAGCGAGCGGGTCCTTAGACCCCGAGCGAAGTAGGGTAGGGTAGTTTACTGAGTCGGCTGAATCAACGCATTACAGCCCCGCTAAACCCGGTGGAATCTCAACGTCTCTCACACGAACAGAATTGAGACCGCCTTTCTCAATGCGTACGGTCCGATGCCACAAGGCACAGGCAGGGTTTGTACAGTAGAGCCCGAATACCGGGGGCATCGATGTGACGATACACCGAGACGCCAGTAACCAGTTTCCTTGACCCGAGTCGTATTCAGCCTGACAACGTTCCGTAGAACCGTACACCTCGTTTCTACCCTGGCTGGTCATTCGTTCCAGAATGCCTCGATTCGTTCGTCAAGACGAGTGAGCACAGTGGCGAGTACGTCCTGCCACTCATCCGGATAGTCTTCGTCCTCGCCTGGCGTCGGCGCATCCGGCGGCGGGTGGAAGTGCTCGCGGGTATTATGATTATTGGGGTGGCGGTCCCAGCGGCACTCCCAGGAGTTCCCCGTCCGGTATTGCTCGGAGTAGTGGATGCTGAAATCATCGGTTTCGAACCATCGGATACGAAGATACGCCCGCGTGACCCCACTTGGGAAGTACCCGAGGTCGTAGTCAGCAACGACGGCGTTCGGTGCATACTCAGGGCGTGCTTGGACATCGCCGAAGCGGGCGCTCCTGGAGAGGTGTGGGGCAATCCGGTCGAGAATTTCAGCATCGATCGGGCCGGTACTGGACGGCCCGTCCTGATTGTCAGGCATCGATATGACCGGGAGAACTACCAGAAGTTGAGTGATCACGACGCGCCGCATCGAGGAGGGTAGCTCTGCGTTCGAGCGTTTTCCACTCGGAGAGCGCTTCCCACGCGTCTTCAGTTGCCATTTCGCGGCTGGCTTCGACAAGAGAAACGGCGTCAGGATCGTCTGCGTCGAACTGTTCTCTGTATTCCTCGATCTGATCGATGGCGTCTGACAGTGCCTCAACGATCTCTTGGTCGGAGTAGTTTTCGCGGATGCGGTCGATACGTCGCCACTGGAAGTACGCATCGTTGCGCTCGTACCGGACGGGGCGGCCGTCGTGACGGTGAACCAATCCCATCCCGTCGAACCACTCCAAGTAGTCGCGGGCAGTCTCAGTGTCGCAGTCAGCGAGATCGGCGATGTCGGAAACTTTCGTAGGGGTTCGAAGCCCGGTGACGATATCGAGGAGTCGCTCGCGGATCGGACCACTCTTGAGCAGCGAATCAGGCGATTCTAAATCATCGAGATCCGGCGGTGACTCGTCGCCAGCGTACACATCGTCGGGAATGTCAGTGATCTCCATTCGTGACGCCTCCGTACGGGAGCTACCACTTAGACTGGTATATATCTATCGCAAACTGAATTATTTCTGCTATGTGTTGATGGACCGTGAGTTCGATAGCCAGCATATTCCAGAGATGCTCAGCCAGCGTGGACTGTCGTATGTCATCCCGAAGCGGATACTCAGCCGTCGGGCTCCCAGTCGAATCTGGATCCGGTTCGTACGGGCGGCAGAGACATGAGTCGCCCTGACTCGGGAAACCCTGAAGGAGGGCTATGGCGAACGAACAGCCATGGCAGACTACATTGTGGAACTCAAAGACTCGGTCTTTCGCGAGACACCACTTGCGGAGGCGGATTTCGATGACGACCGCCGGCTTGCATTCGACTCGAAAGCGGATGCGGAGGAGTGGGTGACCGAACAGAACCGAAACCACGCGAGTATGGGCCAACTCACACTCCACACCGCCCATCCAGCCGACACATCGGCCGTCGACGCCTACGTGGTGTTCCGGCCTGTGAACGGTGTCTGGGTCCCGGATTGATAAGCCCGCAGCGACCTGCGACCGTCCACCCCAGTATTACTACAAATCAAAGCCGTAGAGGCGTAATGAGGATGGCGAGTCCCGACCCGACACTCACGGAGGCAGCGGTTCGCGATCTGGCACGCCCACAGTCCTACGACCGGGGAGAGAACTACTACGACAAGGGCGCCGTCGTCGAGATCGCCCGGCGCGGTGAGACGATCCGAGCAGCGGTCGAAGGCAGCCAGTACAAGCCCTATCAGGTACGAATCGAACTCGACGAAACCGGGGTCGTCGACACGGCGTGTTCCTGCCCGTACGATCACGGTGGAATCTGCAAGCACCGTGTCGCCGTCCTCCTGACATACGTCCGCGATTCCGACGAAATCGACCAGCGGCCGCCCGTTTCCGAACTGGTCGCCGACGCGGACCCCGAAGAGCTCCGTGACGTTCTCGTCGACCTCGTCGAGAGTCATCCGAGGTTGGCTGAGCAGGTTGAGTCCCGGCTCGAAACACTCGAACCAGGAGATGAGGGCGACGACGCTCGCGACCGCACCCGACATCAACCGGGAGTCGATCCGCCAGCAGGTGCAGTACATTCTCCGTCCCACCGAGGGACGTAGCGCCCACGCGTATGACCCGTATGAGGCAGTCGAAACTGATGTCGAGACGTTGCGAGACTTGCTCGATCAGGCACGGACAGCCGTCGAGGCCCGAGACGGCGAGACGGCACTGGATATCCTCGAACCGCTGGCCGACGAACTCATGGAGCAAGAGTGGCTCGCTCTTTCGTACGACGATTCGCAGGCGATCTTCGAGTTTTTCGACGAGGTCGATCGAGTGCTGGCCGAGGCGCTGCTCACGGTCGACCTCTCGGAGGCCGAGCGCGCCGACTGGGAAGGTCGCCTCTGGCAGTGGGAACAGGAGATGGGCGGCTATACGCACCAGCCACCGTACAGCGTCGCCCTCGAAGCGGCACAGCGGGGCTGGGACTTCGAGCCGGTCCAGCGAGCGATGGACGGTGATATCACTCATGCCGACCTCTGGGAAGGCGACCCGCCGTGGTACGCCGAGAATTTCGTCAGAGCCCGACTCAACGTTCTCGAACGCCAGGACCGCATCGAGGAGTACCTGAATCTGGCGGAGGCTTCGGACCTGGTCGACGACTACGTGGCCACGCTCGTCGAGGAGGGTCGAATCGACGAGGCGATCGAGTACGGCCGGCGTAATCTGTACTCGCCGGACGAAGCACTCACGCTGGCCAAAGCCCTGCGGGACCACGACTGACCGGAAGCAGCCCTGGAAATCGCCCAGCACGGAGTAACCTTGGACGACAACAGCGGGCAAGCAGCGCTAGCCGAGTGGCTCCGCGACCGGGCCAGCAGCATGGGCGAATCCGAGATTGCGCTGGAGGCAGCCATCGCCGCGTTCGACGCCTCGTCGACGCTTGCGGCCTACCAGGCCACGGAAGAACTCGCCGGCGAGGAGTGGCCGACCGTTCGCGAGGAGCTACTGGAATCGCTTGCAGACAAGGACACGAGACAGCGGACTGCGCAACGGCACGTCGAAATCTTTCTGTACGCGGAGCGATACGACGAGGCCATCGCCATCGCAGACCGCTTTCCGGACTACAAAGTGGTGGAGCCGGTCGTCGAGACCGTCTGGGAGGAGCACCCCCACTGGACGATCGACGCCTGTAAGCAGCAGGCCGAGCCGATCATCGAGGACGGACAGTCTCAGCGGTATCGCCATGCCGTGGACTGGCTGGAGTATGCGGGGAAGGCAGCACAGGCGTCTGGCAACCTCGACGAGTGGCGTGCCTACGTCGAAGCGATCAAAGACGACCACTACCGGAAATACAAGCTCCGCCCAATGCTCGAAGACCTGTTGGGGGAGTTCCCGGAATGAGCGAAACTGCGTGAGAAGAGATGCCTGGTACTACCAGAGACCGAGTTCTCACCGCGCTGGACGAGCGTGATGGCAGCCTTCCCGACGATGGGCTAACACTGGAGAAGATCAGAGAACGGGCATTCGGATTCCAATTCGAACCGGACGAGATGCTCTCGTTCCGAATTGAGCGACACCCGACGATGTACCTCTCGGACGCGGGTGTACCGGGGCTCGATGCTTCACCCGCTCGATTTCACGTGACGACCGAATACCGACTGGACATAGCCGATGACGCCTGGCACATCGAAGAACTCTCTTCGGCCTTCGAGTACGAGCCGTGGATGGTGGTCGAAGCCGAGTTGCGGGACGGGCCTGTCGGAAGAGCCATCGAGGAGGGCATCGAGAAGGTCAAGACCGCTGACGACCCGGAAGCGACCTTCGAAGAGGTGTTCGGGTCGTGGATCGACCACTGGGAGGAGAAGTTCGACGAACTCGATGGCTGGGACGTTCCTGAAGAAGACAAAGACGCAATCGTCGAGCTGTTGGTCGATGAGCTGGAAGAGCGAGCGGGGATCGACTGAGTGGTCTCCGCTTGGCTCCTGACAGACAACTCGTGCGACACGCTTCTCTGTTTCCGCGGATATAGTACGGCTGATGCAAACGGAGACGTGGATCGAGCGAACGATAATCGACCAACTCACGACCCACAATAGGCGTTACAAACACGATTACGGTGGCGTCGAGAAAACGACTGACGACCTCGTTGCAGCCTGTGCGAAACTCGATCTCGCCACGTCTGGAGATGAGCCTGGACTACCATCGATCGACCAGTTTTTTACAGCGGAAATGAATCTCGAACCAGAGGTCGAGACGACACTCGAGTCACTCGAGGAACGGGGCCTGATCGAGCGTGTTGGAGAGCAAGAGCGGCTCGGACCACCGCTCGAACCGGGTGACTACGGGACGACAGCCCGCTGGGAGCCGACAGTCGAGGGACGAGCCGAAGCGAGCGCAATTCGCGAGGCATACTCCACGGAGGTCGAAGCACTCGCGGAATCGCAGGGTACAGAGTCAGAGGAGTTCAAGCAACAAATCGTGACGCTTGCCAGAACGTACGGCATCCTCCCGGATTATTTCGGATGAGGGTAGGGTCGAGGCTCAGACCCCAGCTTCCTCCAGCTCGTCAAGAAACGCTGGCCGATTCGAGTACCCGTCTCGCAGGAACGACACTATGTTTTCGAACCGCCGGTCACGTCCCAGCGTCTGTATCGTCTGGAGGTGTTCGGCGACCTGTCGGTAGTACTTGCGTCGACTCGCGTCGGTAGCGTCTCTTCGAGTTTCTCCTCGATGTCACTCATACTTCCATGTCGCTGAACGTCCAGTCTTCTCCCAGTCGCCGGTGAAAGCCCTCGGCTTCAATCGTCTCTCGCAGCCGCGACCGAACTGCCTCGTCGAACTCGAACCGGTCGTCCAGTTCCTCGCGGTGGTCCCAGTACCGGGGGATTTGCAGCGATGAATCGCGGTCGACCGTGGCTAGGATCGACGCCAGCAGGTATCTATCTTCGTAATCGATCCGCTCGTCGGTGAGCAACGCGTTAAGCAGGTCGGCCGCAGCGTCCTGGTCGGCGTAGAACGTATGTGGGAGCACACCACGCACCCAGAACAGTTCCTCGGTGGCAACCTCTTGGGCGTGGTCTGCAACCGAGTGTTCGGGATGACCGATCCCCCAGCCGTACGTGAACGATTCTTCGCCGCTGGTTTCTCCCATCGACTCCCAGAACGAGCCGAGATACGCAAGCGCCTCGACGGGGACCGCTGCAACGCCGTCGCGCAGCCGCGTCCGGATGACGTGCCGTCCGACAGCGTTCTCGATGACAGGGCTCACGTTGGGCTCGTCGTCGGTGCTTTCGCGCGGATAGGCGTCGATAAGCTCCCTGAGAAAGGCCCATCCCTCGTGGATGGCAATCTCGTCGAGGGTCTCTGCGGTCGGTTCGTAAAACGCCCAGAAGATCCCGCGATACGTCTTGTAGTCCTCGGCGTCGCGGTACTCCCGGAGTTCGCGTTCGTACCGGGCGATCAACCCGAACGCAGCGTCGACGTCACCCTGTGCAGCCTCCTCAAGACTGGTTTTCAACGTATCGCTCGCGGCGTCCAGTCCCTGTGTCTCGCGCTCCCGGTTCCGTCGCTGCATGTCGGCGTCGAGCCCATCCGAAATCGAATCCAGGAACGCGTCGAACGACGACAGCGGGTCCCGATCGGCTGGCTCGTCGGCCGGGCAGTCGTGCAGGCGAAGGCGGCTCAACGTGTCGAACGTCTCGCCACAGGCGTCGCATTCGTGTGGCATCGTTCGTATTCGCCTAGATATGCGAGGGGAGACGTATTTGTGTTTGGGGCCCTCCCCACGGAATGCGAAAGCGTGGCGATGCGGTCACTCCAGGTGGTTTGTTCCCGGTTCGAGGGGGTCGGGTCGCTCATCCGCAGGATAGGCCACCGTTCACGCGCCACACTCCTCACACCGGTAGCGCTCGGGCCGTCTGGTCTGTTCGGTGGAGCGATGTCGCGTGGCATAGCTTACTGTTCGTCCAGGTCGGGGTACTGGGACGGTGCCGTGCCCTGTTTGTCGACGACGATCGGGTCGCAATCCAGCGACCCCTCGCGAGCCTCCTGGAGTCCGATGTAGTGGTCCCAGTTGTCGGCCATATCGAAGATATAGGAGAGTGCGCCGACCTCGTCAAGATCGAGTTCGTCGACTGTTGTCTCAGCGGTGTTGCCTTCGGGCGGCGGATTCGACTGGAGGTCACGAAACCGCTCTTTGGCCGCTTCGGTCGCGTCGTCGGGCACGGCCTGTTCGATGAAGCGGTCGATCTCCTCGACGTCCATAGGTCGCCAACTTGCCCCGCCGTCGTAGAGCTGTGGGTGGACGTAACTCCGGAGCGCAATCCCGTCCTCGTCGCGCGTGATGAACTCGTAGGCGTGGCTGTCCCATCGCTCGTACGCTTCGAAAATTGCCTCGTGAAACTCTGCCAGCGTGTGCGAGCCGTCGACCTCAATGTCGCGCCAGACTTCCTCGCCGGGCTCGAATCCCAGCGGTGGATTCGGGTGGAGCCAGACCCGGAATACGTAAATCGCCATGGTAACGATTCTAGGGCCGGGATTGTAGGTGTTGTCCACCGCCACCGCTATTATCGCTTCTCGCTCGGTCGAGTATGGGGTTAGAAATATTTCATCCGCGAAACTATCTCGATACAGCGAGAGAATCCCGCCGTTCACGGCGCGGAGAATGTCATCCCGACATACCGTTGCCCGCTGTTAATACAAGAACACGGACGTTGTCTCAGTCCCAGACGAGTTTGACTTCGTTCTGGCGCAGGTGACTATCGTCGGAGATGACCGCCTCGGTGTCGAGCGTTCGGTGTGCAGCATGAATCAGTCCGTCGTAGAGTTCTACTTTAGTGGTTAGGGGAAGTTATGGAGGTAGCATCTGATATGAGAGTATGTCTGGAGAGCGCCGCAAAGAGATCGTCCGTCACCTCAGTGAGGACGATCTCGACCGACTCCTTGCGGAATCTACTGATGAGAAACTCACTGAGCGGTTGATCTTTATCAAACGGATCTACAAGGGAGCAACTCTGGAGGACGCTGCCGACGATGTCGGCAGGTCCTCTGGAACGGGAACACGCTGGGCTCGCCGGTGGAACAAGGGTGGCCTCGGTCTTCTGATGCCGAACTTCGGGGGCGGCAAGCCCCCGAAGCTCGGCGAGGACCAACGCCAACGCCTCTTGGACCTACTTCGTGACGGGCAACCGTGGAAGAAACAAGAAATACAGCACCTCATTAACGAAGAATTCGACGTAGAGTTTCACCCGGTCTACTTAAGCACCTTCCTCGAAAATCTCAGTCTTTCCTACGCAATTCCGCGAACTAAGCGCCCATCACGCCCGGAAAACGCCGAAGAGATTCTCGACGAACGCGTCGGCGACGCGTTCGACGATGAGCCTGACGACATTCCCCACAACAAATGCGAGGGAGATGACGAGGAAGGCTGGGTTGTTGACGAAGAAATCCGTACGGACGGTGGAACCGTCCTTGGATTTCTCGATACATCGCATCCACAACCGTGGGACAACTCCCAGCGACTCTACACCGTAGATGATCCGCATATCACCCGACCGCTGGTGAAGTTAGACGAACCAGCGGTCGGGTTCTATGCCCTCTCTGGTGAGAGTGTCGTTCAGTTTCCCGCCAATCAAGAGAAAGAACGGATCTGCGAGTGTCTTGAGGGGATCCGCGAGCAGAATCCGGGTCAGCGGATTCTGCTCGTCCCAGACAACTTCTCCTCGCACGTGTGCGAGTACACGCGTAGACGAGCCCATCAACTCGGTATCGATCTCGTCTTTCTCCCGGTTGGCTCTCCAGATCTCAACCCAATCGAGCAGGTCTGGAAGAGCCTCAAATGGGAAGCATCACCGTTGATTGTGGAGAGCGCGGCAGAATACCGCGCTCTCCTCACTCAACTCTTTGAGCAACTGACGACTCAACTGAGCTTCGCGGCCTCGTGGATTGAGGAGTATCTTGGCGGGCATCTCCAGAAGTTACGCTAGGTACTATCGTAGAACTCGGCGAGGCTCGCGTAGATCGCCATCGCGTGCTCGTCGAGAGCGACCACGTCGATAGGGCCGTTCGTCACAGTTCGGCGATACACGTCGTTCGGGTTTCCCTGAAGCGCCACACCTGCGACTTCGCCGCCAAGCGCCACCTCGTACAGCGTCTCGCCAACGACGACATCCGGTGCGTACAGCACGTCCAATCCGGCCTCGGCTCGGTCGAAGATATTGCTTGCCTCCTCTGGGAGACTATCAACCAGATATCGCAGATACCCCATCGAACCGACGACATACTTCGTCACGTATCGGGCGTCTCCTTCGTCCGCCGGTCGTGTATCCGCTGAGTCAGTTCCTGTGCGATTTCTTCGCGCGTGTCCTCATCAGTATCATCGGGCACCAACATTCCGCGTCCGCCGCCGTCGACTGCCTTCGTTAGCATGACGCCATCTTCTGTCTCGACCCACTCCACGCTGTCACCCGGCTCGATACCGTACTTCTCACGGAGATCACGTGGAATCGTCGTTTGCCCCTTCTCCGTGACTTTCGTCGTTTCACCCATAACTGAGTATTACACCCCGTATTATTTGAATTCCCCGTCGGCCAGGTCGTAGTGGTTGGCTTGGAGCATCGTTCAGCATCCGAAGTGTCCACTGGACGTCGTAGGTCATCGCGACCCTGTTGACTACTTACCGAATGACTGGGTAAGTCGTTGCGTACACGATTAAAATATTGTTGGGCGGTACGTACTCCGTGCCGCTGGCAATCGCTTTGTGGACCGAAATGAAATCAAAAGGGCCGAAGCACGGATGCTCTGATCGTCTCGATTACGCAGATATGACTTGTGTCACACCACGTTGTGTCACTCCTGTGACCGAGCATCGATGAACCATAGAATCTCGCAAAGAGTGTGACCGTAGAAAGACTAGAACGGCTCGTCTTCGTTAGACCCCGGATCGTCACCTGTGGTGCGTTCTCGTTCCGGAGGCTCCGGTGGCGCCAAAACCGAAACTGCGAATTTGTAGCCACGTGTCTCAGCAAGTGGGTCGAACACTTCCTCACTGAGCCGTTCGAACACACGCTTCACGACCGAGCCCACACGTGAGTGCTGCCATGTGTGCTCGACGTGTGGGATGATCCTATCCAGTAGTGCAATGAATGGACCGATAGTGTACGTCTCCCGAAGGTCGATAACGATGACTTCCGGGTCGGGCTCCTTGGTGAGCCAGCGATAGCAATACGACTCCTGAACAAAACCACTCATTCGAGCACCGAGCGTTCGTACAGTGGTAATGACCCGTGACCCGTCAGTAATCGCGCTGATTTTCTCCCCGACCGCTTCAATAGGGCTTAGCGACCCGGATTCCTCGGACATCCGATTACATACTGGTTTGAGTGGCCCGGTATACCGTTTTTGATGTAATTCAGAGGCCGACACTGACGACTGTGGCCTCAATCGTGATTGTCCCTAAATTGATCACGACTGTCGAACCCTGCTGGAGAGACTCGCTTTTGAACTGGACACCGCTTGTCGACTCGCGGACCCGGAGTTCAGTCGTGATGGTAACATCACGCAAGTACGGATGATCAGCGATGTTTACCGTGCCGTTATCGCCCGTCGTAATGATGACAGATGGCTCAGTATTGACGCGGCTGACGCGAGCGATTGTTTCGCCACCACTAGCTTCGGTCATGCCGGGTTCGATCGTATCGGCCATGTCCGCACGAATGTCGGTCATCCACAGGGTTACCGTCCGATTGGTGAGCGTTCCACGCGGTTCGAGTGCGCCAACACGTTCGATGGTGCCGGAGAGCGCGTAGCTTTCAGTCGAAATAGTGATGTTGTTCCCACGCTGGACGGCGACGCTACCGAACTGCTGACGACCGGCGTTTTCGAGAGTGGCCAACGAGAGCCCCACGAGCACGCGTTTGCGGTCGGGGTTCTGTGTCGCGTACGTGGTAACCGTTCGTACTTCGGCTGCCTCGTACCCGCCGACGGTAGTGATGTCGCCGGCAGCGATACGGCCAGCCGTTTCTGCATCGACGGTTGTCTCAAGGAGCACATCGGTAGTCGTTGGCTGGAGGCCGCTATCCACCTTTTCAATGCGACCATCGAAGGTGTAGTCTTCGGCCGGGAGCGTGACCGTCTGTCCGCGCCGGATCTGTGTGCCGCCGAACCGGCGGTCAGACCGCTGTCTGTGTGTGTCGAGTTCTGCTTCGACGAAGACGGTCTGTTCGGTTGAATTCTCGGTTGTGTATGCAGCTACGTCTTCGATAGTCGCGACAGTGCGTCCGCTGAGTCGGATCTCATCACCGGGGGTGACGTCTCGCGCTTCGGCGGTGGCCATGGTGTCTCTGAGAACCACCGTCGTGTCTTCCTGAGTGAAACTGTTGTCACCACCCACTGCACGAATCTGGCCGTCTACTTCGTATCGACTCGTCGCGATGGTTAGCGGTCGCCCGAGGCGCGCGGGGGCATTCACATATGTGAGACTGTCCCCGTCAGGCGGTCCCTGAAGCGTAGCGCGTAAGATGACACGTGTCTGATTGTCCTGCGGCGTCAGGTGAACGTCTGTGATGGTGAGCTTCGAATCGCCGCCGGGACTGTACGTATCGCCTTCAGTGATCTCTGTGACGATGTACGACGGTTGCGTCCCGAGATCGAGGGTGACGTTGGTAGTATTTGGATCAGGTGGCTCTGGCTCCGGTTGGAGGACAAGTGCGGCGCCTGCCACAACGACCGCAATGACGAGCAGGGCGGCCAGTGCATCGACGACGTTGACGAGGCCGAAGAGGTTTCCATCCTCGTCGAGGAGGGCCGACGAACGACTATCTGCCATGCGGTAGTCATTTCTTCCGAGTGGTTTGGGTGTTTCGTTGTCTGACTGTCCCGCGTCGGCGAGAGTCATCCCTCCGAAGGCCGGTGACCTGCCGATCTTCCGACACCGCAAGGTGAGCAAACGGAGGCGGCTACCCGGCCCACGCCCGGCTATCAGTATAGCATCTCGCCTCGCAGACACTATCTGTATAGTGGCAATACCCTTGTGCGCAATTCGTCTGGTGTTCATATGCGCAACACCGGCGACCAGGGGTCAGCAACCGAGGCGGACCAGCCAGTCAATGGCGCTGGCTACGGGCCGGCAAGTCCATCGGAGACGGATGAAACACCACGGGAGAAGAGCCTCGGCGTCGATCTATGCCTGAGTCATCCAGAACTGATTCTGACGGATGCAACCGAGAGCAGTTCAGACATAACAGTCCATCCGGAGCAGATGGTTAACGACGGCACGTCAAATTTTCTGGTGATTGAGGTCGCGGGTGAGAGCCTTGACCAGTTCGAAACAGAACTGGGGAGGGATAACACGGTGTGTGGGTCCCTCGTATTAGACTGGACGGAGACGAACCGCATCTATCGAATCGAGGTGGCCGACAGTGCCGTTCAGGTCACGCCTTCACTCGTCCAGGCTGGTGGCCGGGCGCTCGGCATGGAAGGGACGGGTGGGCAGTGGCTAGTGCACGCACAGTTTCGGTCACAAGCGGCACTGTCGCAGTTCCGATCCGAGTGTTCTGAACGGAACATCACATTTAGACTTGATCGGCTGTACTGGACCTCTGGAGAGGCAAATGCCGACGTATGCGGACTGACCGCAGACCAGCAGGTCGCACTTGAGACGGCACACAGAGAGGGGTACTTCGACGTGCCTCGTGGCATCTCACAGGCTGAGCTGGCGGACAAACTCGGTATTTCACCATCAGCGATGTCACAACGGATTCGGCGCGGTATGGATCAGGTCGTTGGGTCGGAGCTCGGACTGTCCGAAGAGTAAGTAGTCGGGGCGCGCCACAAATTATCGCTGAATTATCAGGTGTGGTCAGAAGTGACAAAGAGGCTATGTGCCAAAAAGGATATTGTCGCGCTGTGACACCCGTACTGTATGAGACACCGGATCGTGAGCGGGATCTGCGCTTTACTCCTCCTCTTGACAGTCGCGTCTGTCTCCGTAGGTGTCGCTGCCGCAGCGGACGCCGGGCAGTATGCTGAATACACAGTGGCGGGCAACGAAACGGCGCCAGCGATACAGTCGGTGGAGCCAACACAGGCTACCGCAGACGGACCGAATGGGGGTGCGTTCGTCTGGGAACAAATAGATGGCGAGCGGGCCAGCGGGTATCGGATCGCGGTCACAGTTACGTCGCCGCAGGAAAATCTCACAGTCTGTGCGCGTGCGAACGGGTCGACGACCTGTACGTCGGTCGGCCCGAACGGAACTGCAGCTCTCACGACCCCCGGAAGGGCGGGACTCGATGATCTCTCTATCTCTCTGCGCAACACGAGTTCTAACGCCACGCTGGATACGCGGTCGGTGCCTTTGCAGCCGATTCAGCGTGCCGGTGATATTGACGATGACGGGCTCAACAACAGCAACGAGGTGGCCCGAGGGACGAACCTCACTGACACCGACACTGACGGTGACGGGCTGTTGGACGGGTCAGAGGTCCACCAGCACGGGACAGACCCAACGGCCACAGACACTGACGAAGATGGTGTCAGTGACAGGGCTGAGATTCAAGAGGGTACCGACCCGCGACAGGGCGACACGGACGGCGACGGGCTCTCGGACGAACGCGAACTGGCACTCGGAACGAATCCGACCGTCGCCGATACTGACGGCGATGGGCTGTCCGACCAGCGAGAGGCGTCTGGCGAGACCGATCCGACCGACGCAGACACGGACGACGACGGCGTCGTCGACGGTCGGGAGCTGGAGATCGGTACGAACCCGGTACAGGCCGACACCGACGCTGATGAGGTCGCTGACGGCAGGGAGCTGGCCCTGGGCACCGACCCGACGGTCGCTGACACTGACGGTGATGGGATAGCAGATGGGACAGAACTTGAGGCGGGGACCGAACCCACCGAGAGTGACACAGATAGTGACGGTCTCAGCGACGGAAAGGAACTGGCGGCTGGCACGTCCCCGACCACCGTCGATACGGACGGCGACGGTCTCAACGATGGACAGGAAGTTTCGGACCTTGGAACGGACCCGCTCGCGGTCGATTCGGACGGTGACTTCCTGACCGACCCCCAGGAAGTCGCCTGGGGAACGAACCCAAACAGCGTGCTGACGCCAGCCTGGGTGACGAGTTCGCTTCTTGGGTTCTTGATCGGGATCGGGCTGACAGTCGCGGCGATCAGGCGTGACTGGGTCACGGGACTCTCCGCGGCGGCCAGACTGTTCATCTATCGCCGCCTCGAACTGGACCGGGAGATAATCGAGGTCAATCGTGAAATCGAGGCGACAGACAGGGTGGCCGAAGCTGACGGTCCAGACATCGACGTGGGCACCGCAGCTGAAGCCTTCGAACACGCCGACCGGGAACTCACCCCTGACGCGCAACTCGTGAAGCTGATGCTGCAAGTCGAGAATGGCCGTCTGCACCAGACCGACATCGTTGAGGCAACAGACTGGTCGAAAGCGAAGGTTAGCCGTCTCCTTTCGCGGATGGTCGACGAGGACGAAGTCGTCAAGATACGTCTCGGCAGGGAGAACCTCATCTGTCTGGAGCGGGCAACGCCTGCAGCGGCAAACTCGCCCCATGCGGGCGACATTAAGCCGCCAACGCCCGGTGGGTAAGCCGGCTCACAGACCGGGGTAGCTGGGTTGCCAGTGGCATCACTGCACAGTGAGGGGTGAGTCTCCGCCGAACACACCTGTCCGCCGCTGCCACGGTGGTCCGGAATGGGCCTACGACACCGTCCGGCAGATATAAACGTACGCTTCGTTCCCGATTTTAGGCCTTCTAAGCCTGGAAAACAGCAGAACCAGCCTGATTTTAGCACCTAACACATCTCAAATATGTAAAATAGAATCCACTAACTACCGTCGAAACGGTGAAACAATTCAGTATGGTGCGTGAAACAGTAATAGACAGTAACACCTGTGCAGAAATACCGAAATATGGGCTGATAGGGGCTTCAGCGGCCGTTTCAATCGTATCGTTGCCGGGGTAAGTCAGCATTACAGGCCCGCTAAATCGATGAAACAGTCGCAATCGGCGGAACAGTCGACCCGGTATATGTCGGGTGCTGGATAAGGAGAGCACATGTCGATAGCTGAAACGACTTCCGAACCCACGGCAACCGAGGCTGAGGAGTCCGTGACAGACGAGTCACCGTCTGCGGACTCCCCATCGGACGACGAACTCACCCGCGACGACCTCTTCCACGTTCTCCAGTGTCGCCGTCGCCGTCTGGTCCTCAAGTACCTCCACGAGCACCCCGGCGATGAGCCGGCTGATATGAGCGACATCGCAGAACACATCGCGGCGCTGGAACACGACACGACGGTCGACTCGCTCCGCTCGAAAGAGCGCCAGCGCGTCTACATCGCGCTGTACCAGTCCCACCTCCCAAAGATGGACGATGCGGGCGTCATCAACTACAACCAGGACCGGGGACTCGTCGAAGCGACCGCGCTCGCGAACTCCTTCGATAAATATCTCGACGAGGAGCCAACGCTTCTGTCGACGACGGCTGCGGAGTCGACGCCGTCGACCGAGTCAGTCACTGAGCACGCTCGGACAGCTGCCCACACATCGGCCGGTGAGCGGTGGTCCGGTCGGTATCTCGGGACCGCGTGTGCGACACTGATTGCGGTCGGTGGACTCGCACTCAGCGGGACCACAGTGTCAGGCGTCGCAGTCGCGCTCGTCGTGAGTGTGGTGTTTGTAGCACTGGCGGCGAGCCATCGGCTGTCACTGTCAGCACCGCAGTCGGTTGCTGACCGGCTACGTGCCGCTCTCGATGCGGTTCGGTAAGCTACGTACTGGACAGATGTGTGCACACAGCGGTCCATCCGAGGGGGGATGATATATGCGACCGACAGTGGGACTCGACGCTGTCCTTGCGACCGGGAAAACGACGGAGCCGCCAGACCAGACCGGCCTTGATGATGCGACGATGTTCGATATTCTCGGTAACGAGCGCCGCCGCGTATGCTTGCACTGTCTTGCCGAACACGAGACAGCGCTATCCGTCAGTGCACTGGGCCAGCAGGTCGCAAGCATTGTCGCCGATGCAGAAACCGATAGTGACGAGCTCTACGACAGTGTGTACATTTCACTCTGTCAGACACACCTGCCCAAGCTCGACGCTGTCGGACTGGTCGAGTACAAGCAAGATCAAAAGCAGGTCCGTCAGGGCCCCAGATTCGGCGCTATCAGAGATCAGTTCGAAGCGGCCCGCACAACCGAGGAGCAGTCAAGCGACAGCTTCCGACCCGAGACCGTCGTGCGTGTCCTGACGGTGGCGATAGGCGCAGCCGCGGTCGTGAGTCCACCGGCGGCCAGAACGGTACTGCTTCTCGGACTCGTCGCCGTTCACTGCCTCGTCCTCATACTTGCGTCCGCAATTAGTCACTAAGCCTGTCTGTTCGGCCAGAAGTAACACTATACTGATCAGCGATGGGGTAGTAGCCACCTGGTACTGTACTGAGCAGTCCGTCAGACGGCCGCTGCGTGTTAGACAGGGCCGCGACGAAAGACCCGTGTAGCTATTGTGGCACAGTTTTTGACGCTGGTTCCCTGAACTGGCCGGCAGAAGTACGCGTCTACTAGGGAGATAGCGGGCGTAAAGAAGCATATAATCAAACGGTGGGGAGACAGAGAGAGTGTCGTATGACCGACTACGCCAGTATGCGAAAGGCGATCGAAGAGACGAAAGAGTCGTTCGATTCGGTCGAACGGTTCCAACGTCGGTCAGCCCTCTGTCCCTGGTTAGACGTGCCGCTCAGAGATGAGCCGTAAGCGCCTCGAAGGCTACACCTCACCGACGGAGCAGCATCTGTGCCGGGTTTGGTAGCTTGTCTACCCCGGAAGACCGGGCTCGCCGCTCGGATGAAAATACACTTCACGTGTCAGTGGAAAGGTGGTGCATATGTATCAGGCGGAGGCGCAGCCGTGTATATCGTAATCGTCGGTGCGGGCGAGGTCGGTTCGAACATCGCTGAAAGCCTCGCGAAAAGCCACGAAGTCGCCGTCGTAGATATTGACCCTGACCGCGTTGAGGCCTTGATGTACGAGGCTGACGTACTCGGTGTCGAAGGGGACGGTGCGGAACTCGACACGCTCTCGGAGGCCGGTATCGAAAAAGCCGACGTACTCATCGCCAGCACCGACGATGACGAAACGAATATCGTCACCTGTGGGACGGCGATAACGGCCGCTGACCCATTCACCATTTCCCGCGTCAAGAGTGCGAAGTTCCTCCGGACGTGGGAAAAGTCAGGGGCCGCCTTCGGTGTGGACCACATGGTTGCGACAAACCTGCTCACTGCGGAGAATATCGCCCGAGTAATCGGGCTTCCAGGCTCGCGCGACGTGGAAACATTCGTCGACGGACAGGTCCAGATGGGTGAGTTCGAGGTGCGTGAATCGAGCCCGATCGCGGACCAGACCGTCGCGGAGGCCGACCGCTACGAGTCACTAACCTTCGCTGCCGTGCTGCGCGGTGACGAAGTCATTATCCCACGCGGAGAGACCGTTATCAGGGAAGGAGACGACATCATCGTTATCGGTAGTTGTGAAAGCGTTCGTCTGTTTGCGTCTGAAATCACACCGGAGTCAAAGACGACGCAGAACGTCGTTATTGTTGGTGGAAGCGATGTCGGCTATCACACCGCACGACTGCTGCAGGATCGTGGGATCAAACCACGGCTCATCGAGCAAGACCACGACAGGGCGCGTGAGCTTGCGGAGGACCTGCAGGGAACAACCGTGCTAGAGAGTGATGCAACGGATAGCGAGTTCCTCGAACGGGAACACGTCTCAGACGCCGACGCCGTGGTTGCGACGCTCGACAGCGACGAAAAGAACCTCCTGGTGACACTGCTGGCCAAGCGACTCGGTGCGGAGCGAACCGTCGCCGTCGTCAACTCTGGCGAGTACGTCGACCTGTTTGAGGCTGTCGGCGTCGATGTAGCTGTCAATCCCCGTGAGACGACCGCCGAAGAGATCACGCGATTCACCCGGGAGTACGACGCGACAAAGGTCGCCATCATCGAATCCGACCGCGCCGAGGTGCTAGAAATCGAGATAGCCGCCGACAGCGTCCTCGCTGGGCGGCCAATTCAGGAATCAGTACAGGAACTGCCGACCGGCGTAGTCATCGGGGCTATCAGCCGCGACGGCGAACTGGTCATCCCCCGTGGTGATACCGTCATCGAACCTGGCGACCACGTCGTAGTGTTCGTTGACGCCGATTGTCTGGAAGCGGTCAACGACAAATTGTAACCGTTCTGAGTGGGGCTCCCAAGGGACTAAGCCTGTCTCCCGCCGTAATTAGTGTATGGCTCCCGTTGCGGACCGTATCGTGCTCTCGTTTGCCCCCAGCGCCGCCGATGGGGACCCGTGGTCCGGCGTCGATACCGCGTGGATCGTTGACGAACTTCGCGGGGACACCTATCAACAGTACCTCCGACGCGCCCACGGCGGCCCGGTGGCCGTCGGCGAGGAGTGGGCCGAGTTCGTGAGCTGTGGCTGTGCAACGCCGCAAGATGTGGTGTTGCGTGTCGAACGCATTGAGGGCGGGATGGCACTCGGCGACGCAACGACGCTTGCCATTCATCCCCGTAACGACGCCGAGACCGCGCCATAATAATCGTTTCTTGCCGTCGAGTGAGCCTGTCCCTGCATAGCACGTCCGCCGCACCGCGACGCCGGCCGGTATCGGGAGATATTGGGAGAAGGGAAAGGCTGATGCATACCACTAGCACATTCCGGACTATGCCACGCGATTCCTATCAGGAGGGGCTGAACTCGCTCCGCGAGGATGTCCTCTATATGTCAGAGATCGTCCTCGAGCGGCTCCGGCTTGGGCTGGATGCGCTCGAACAGAAAGACGAAGCGATGGCCCAGGAGGTCATTGAGGGCGACCACGAGATCAATCAGCTGTATCTCGACCTCGAACAGGACTGTATCGACCTGCTGGCGCTGCAACAGCCAGTCGCGTCCGATCTCCGCTTTATCGCCGCGTCGTTCAAGATCATTACCGACCTCGAACGGATCGGTGACCTCGCCACGAACCTCGGCGAGTACTCGCTTGAGGCCGACCGCGATGTGTATCCCGAGGTCGACATACAGGACGTTGCCGACGTGACGATAGAGATGGTCGAGAACGCCATGGATGCTTACGGCAGCGAGGATGCCGACCAGTGCTATACCATCGCCGACATCGACGACGAGGTGGACGAACGGTGTGAAGCCGCCTCCGAGATGGTCGTTCGTGACCTCATCGAGCGCGAAATCGACGCCGACTCCAGCGAAGCCGAAATCGAGCAACTGATGGCCGACGTGTCCCGGCTCCTGCTGACGGTTCGTGACATCGAGCGGGTCGGGGACCACGCCGTCAATATCGCCGCGCGGACGCTGTACATGGTCGAGAACGACGACGACCTCATCTACTGAAGTACCTTTTTACTGCAGGGGGTTTCCTCGCGCCTGCGGCGCTGTGGGAACCCCCTTTGCAAAAATCTACGCTAAAAACGACCTCCGAGTCGCGTTCTACGAACGCGCTCGGAGTGAAACCGCGCTCACTCCGCTCGCGCGGTATGCATCCTGAATCATAGCACCACGAAGCAGCGACAACCACACGCCTCCCCAGCCGACTGCGTTGCTCGGCTCGCTTCGCTCGCCTGTGCGACTCGTCCCTCGCGCTTACGACGCGGCCGTCGCCGCGACGGCGCGCGCCCGAGCCCGGTGTCGAGATTCGAGCGACCTACTGCGGCGTTTCGGGCGTGTCGTCGCCCACGAGTCCCGAGTCGGTGATACGGAACTGGGCCGTGTCGCCGGCCGGTTTGGCGCGGTGTTTCTCCAGCGTGGCGCGACGGTTGCCGCCGCGGAACCGGTCCAGACGGACGATTGCGCCGGACCAGTGGTTCAGGGTGTGGCCGCCAAGCGCCGTCGAGCGGTCGCTGTCCGGGTCGGTGAACACCTGATTGGTGTACAGGACGGCAATGTCGTGCTTGCGGGCCAGCGAGAGCAGGTGAGTAATCTGGCGGGCCACGTCCCGTAGTGTCTCGCCGCCGTCCTCGTCGTCCCGGCGGAGCCGGTAGAACCCGGTCGCGCTGTCCAGTACGATGAGTTCGACTTCGGCGGCGAACTCGGCGGCGTCCTGGACAGCCTCGGTCTGTTCGTCGTAGTCCAGTGCCTCCGTAATGATGAGTCGACCGGCGAGGTCGTCCACAGTCTGAGCCGTCCCACGTGCGCGGCCCCTTGCGACCTGCTCCATCCGGTCTGCCGAGAGGCCTTCGGTGTCGATGTACAGCGCCGCGTCGCCGGCGGCGGCGACTTCCATCACCGCCGAGAGGGCGAAGTTTGTCTTGCCGGCCGCTGGCGGGCCGTACACCTGCGTGACCGCACCGCGCTCCAGCCCACCACCCAGAAGGTCGTCAATCGCGTCACACCCAGTCGAGACGTACTCACTCACGGGCAATGGTTGGGCAGGTTCGGGTAAAAACACTGGTACCTGACGGCACTGCTGTCAGTCGTCCGAAAGCCGCTCGGCCAGCGTCCATTCGGCGAGGGACACGTCGTCAATTTCGGCTGTTGCAAACCGCAGGTCTGCCCCCCATTTGCGGGTGATAACGAGCGATTCGGCGTCAAGGTCGTAGGATTCCAGTTCTTCCCAGGCATAGAACCGTCTGGCGACCGGCAATCTGATTTCGAGGCCGTTCTCGGTCGCAACGGCGGTTCGGGTTCCGCCCGTCGAGAGGAGGACGAACCCGGACGGGAACAGCACCTGACTGGTGTACTGGAGCAAGGCGATATCGAACACTGCGCCGATGGCGAAGCCGACAGTTGCGACGCCCGCGATGGCCCCACCGATGTACAACCGCCGCCGCTGTGCGGACTCGGGCCAGCTCGCCCGCCAGCGAGTCAACTCCTCCGCCCCTGCGGTGACTGCCGCGGTGTACCGCGTCTGTGACATAACTGCGACAGCCACTCCGAACAAAAAGGCCAGCAGGCCGAAGAAAAACGCCAGCACGCCACTGACACCGCTCATCCCCAGCGACGCAAAGCCGACGGCGGCGTACACGGCCGCTATCGCCACCGGAGGCCAGCGCGCGCGAGTCGCGCCGAGTGTGACGGCCACTGTTGGTCGACCGGAGAGCACCCACCCCGTTACAGTGGTCACGACAGCGAACGTCCCGACCAGCGCGAGGTATAGCGCCCAGGCTTCGGTGACGCCGACCCGCTCCAGAACCGGTAGCACCGGCGGTGCCAGAAGCAAGCCAAGATAGGCACCGCTGATACCACCGAACAGCGGGTCGGACGCCGTACTCGCTCCGCCAGTGCTGGCCGCCGGACGCATCACTAACAGTTCATTCAGCTGTTATAAAAACCCAGTCAAACGTAATCGGAAGTAGAGAGATCTCTACATAGATGTATCAGCACGCGTCAAGCGATTATCTGCAACAGACACGCGGACCAACGGACTCCCACATCTGTAAGTAATCGGCGACCGAAATCCGGCCGTGATTGTCGTCGCCACAGCGGACTTCGAAGTGTACCACGGTGTCGTCAACGAGCTACGCGACCGTGGCGTGGCGTTCACAACCATCGAACCGGGCGACGAATGGCCCGAGGAGGCGGCGGTCGCGGTCATCGCGGCCGGGGAATCGGTCGAAATCCCCGACGGCGTCGACCTCGTGCAGGCTGACCCGGACACACCGCGTCGAGCCGTCGAAGCTGTTATCTCGACGCTTCGGGGTGGTGACGGCCGCACCGTCATCGGTATCGACCCCGGCGAACGGCCGGGCGTCGCGATTCTCCACGGCGATATGGTCGTCGCGGCGTTTCAGGTGCCCGCAGCGGACATCACCGAAATCGTTCGGGAAGAAGTCGAAGACGCGGTCGACCCGGTCGTTCGCATCGGCGACGGCGCGCGACTCGTCGGTGCGCGTCTCATCGACGAGATCCAGTCTGTGCCGGTGGAGCTGGTCGACGAAACGGGGACAACGCCGTATCTCGGTTCCGGCGCACGCGGAATGGGCGACGTGCTGGCCGCGGTCAACATCGCTCGCCTCGACGGCGAGGAAATCGAGAGCCGGACCATCGAACCCACGGCCGGCGAACTCCAGAAGATCAAAGACCGCTCGCGGGAGGCAAGCGATACGAACCGGGCGATCAGCGAGGAACTCGCCCGGCAGGTCGCGACCGGTGCACTCACCGTCGAGGAGGCGCTGGCCAAACACAACAGCGATAGTCCGACCGAGGAGGGTGAACCCGACAGTGGATAGCGTTACTCCCGGACCATCCGCTCGGCCCGGTGCATCACCTCGCGGACGGGGAGTCCGGTCACGTCCGCGACAGCCGCGGCGTCATCGTATTCCGCGCTCACATCGAACACCGTGCCGTCGGTGTCACTTGCGATCTTGACCGTGACCTCGAACTGCTCGCCGTCAACGGAGAGTACGACTGTCTCGTACTCCCGGTCGGCGACCCAGCGGTGGCCGGCCCCGGATTCGCGCACGCCGAGCGTCCCGGTCGCTTCTGCGAGACGGCGCGCGACCCGTTCAGCGTCTTCCGGTCTGCAGATGACCTTGATGATGTGACCGGGCCGTGACTTCTTCATCGTCGTCGGGACTATCGATACATCGCGGGCACCGATGTCCGGGAGCGAGCGCTGGAGGTCGCCAAGCACCTCGGGCGGAGCGTCGTCGACGTTCGTCTCAAGCACCGTGATTTCGTCGCGGCGGAGTCGCCCCGCGCTGTCGCCGACCATCGCCCGCAAGACGTTGGGGCGGTCGTCAAGATCCCACCCGCCAGCGCCGTACCCCGACGCGTTGATGTCGAGCGGCGGCAGCGACTCAGTTCCCTCGGCGATGTGGGCGAGAATCGCCGCGCCGGTCGGCGTCAGGAGTTCCCTGTCGATGGGGCCACCCTGCAGCGACCAGTCGGCTTGCTCCGCGATTTCGACTACCGCCGGAGTCGGAACCGGGTAGGTACCGTGGCTCATCTCCACGGTGCCGCCCCCCGTCGCCGGCGTCGTCGTCACGACCTGTTCGACGTCGAGATCATCCAGCAGGAGGCAGGTACCGACGATGTCGGCGATGGCGTCGTCAGCCCCGACCTCGTGGAAGTGTGTGTCGTCAAGGTCCGTCCCATGAACCGACGCTTCGGCCTCGCCGAGTATCTCGAAGATCGCCAGCGCGTCCGCCCTGACGGCCGCCGGCAGGTCCATCCCTTCGACGAGTTCGACGACTTCAGCGTACGTTCGGCTCGGGCCGTGGCCCTCGGCGTGGGTGTGCTCGTCGTGGGAGTGAGCATGTGCGTCGTCCCCAGTGTGGCCATGCCCCTCGTCATGGGTGTGAGAATGCGAGTGACCGTCGTGAGCGTGGTCCTGAGACCCATCGCCGTCGCTAGCAGCGTTGGTCAGCAGCACGTCGACACGCGTTGCAGCAATCCCGCGGCGGTCCACCTCGGAGACAGCGTACTCGATATCCAGTGTGTCCTCAACGACCGACAGGGCGTCGCGGTCGGCTCCGGCAGCCAGCAGCGCCCCCAGAAGCATATCACCGGCCGCGCCCATCCGGCCGTCGAAAGCGAGTGTTCGCATACCCGGAGGGTCAGGCCGCGCCAGTAAAAGCCCTCTTGCTACGTCCTCAAGTCCGGCGGACGATGTGGACGTCGTAGTCTTCGCCGTCTGTGACTTCGCCGATAGGGACGACGATGTCCTCGGTGTCGTCGCTGCCGAGGAACACGACGTTGGCGTCAACGTCGCGGGCGGTCTGTCTGATCGTCGTCGACAGTTCGCTGGTGGAGTGAGCGCTTACGTCGTCGTAGCGGAGTTCAGAGTCGTCGGTCGCCTCCTCGATCTTGCGCCGGAGGTCGTCCGCAGCGGTCTCGGCGGCGAAGTCCTCGGTCGGGTCGACGCGGCGGCGGCGCTCGGCGTAGTCGGCGCCAGTCGGAATAAACGCGACAGCGACGACGTCCTCGTCAAGCGCTTTAGCGTAGGTGACGGCGCGGTTGAGTGCCGCATCTGCAAGCGGTGACCCATCGAAGGGAACGAGAAATACCATACCGGCGCTATCGCGTCCAGCCTTATGAAACGCGGCGATGGCGGCAGCCTGTGTCACGGCAACCCAGACCGGTGGCTATTATGCCCTACTGTGCGGTGTGCTATTAGGTATCATATAAACCCGTCGCCCTGCGTCTTGGCCGCCGGTAGCATAAAGCATATCTCCGGGGCTACCCGAGTTCATTGTAAGCAGGCTCTACTATGAACGAAGTTCAATTGGAAGTGGCGAAGGCGTACCCGAACGACTCGGGACGCGGTATCGCCAGACTCGACCCCGATACGTTGTTGCATCTCAAGCTCTCCCCCGGAGACATCATCGAGATAGAGGGGAGCGACACGACCGCGGCCAAGGTGTGGCGGGCCGACCGGCAGGACTGGAACACTGACACTGTTCGCATCGACGGCTTCACGCGCCAGAACGCTGACGTGGGTATTGGTGAGCGCGTCACAATCCGGAAGGCCGAGGCCGAGAAGGCCGACAAGCTCGTCCTCGCGCCGCCCGAGGAAGCGTCGGTCCAGTTCGGCTCCGACGCCGCTGGCATGGTTAAGCGGCAGATATTGAAACGGCCGGTCGTCGAGCGCGACATCGTCCCGGTGATGTCCTCGACGAACCACCCGTTCATGCGCTCGCCCGGACAGGCCATCCCGCTCATCGCCGTCGAGACCGAGCCCGAGGGCGTCTGTCTCATCACCGAAGACACCGAGGTGGAACTCCGCGAGGAACCGATCTCCGGCTTCGAGAAGACCGGCGGCGGCATCACCTACGAGGACATCGGCGGGCTGCAAAACGAGATCCAGCGGGTGCGAGAGATGGTCGAGTTGCCGATGAAACACCCCCAGATCTTCAAGAAGCTCGGCATCGAGCCGCCACAGGGGGTTCTGCTCCACGGCCCGCCCGGCACCGGGAAGACGCTGCTTGCGAAGGCTGTCGCCAACGAGACCTCCGCTAGCTTCTTCTCTATTGCCGGCCCCGAGATCATCTCGAAGTACTACGGCGAGTCCGAACAGCAGTTACGCGAGATATTCGAGGACGCAAGCGAGGAATCGCCCTCGATCATCTTCATCGACGAGCTGGACTCCATCGCGCCCAAGCGCGAGGACGTAACCGGCGAGGTCGAGCGCCGTGTCGTCGCCCAGCTGCTGACGATGATGGACGGCCTCGAATCGCGAGGGCAGGTCATCGTCATCGCCGCGACGAACCGCGTCGACAGCGTCGACCCCGCGCTCCGTCGCCCGGGCCGCTTCGACCGCGAGATCGAGATCGGCGTGCCGGACGAGGTCGGTCGCGAGGAAATCCTCCAGATCCACACCCGCGGCATGCCGCTGTCCGACGACGTAAATCTCGCCAAGTTGGCGACTGACACGCACGGCTTCGTCGGAGCCGACATCGAGAGTCTCACGAAGGAGGCCGCGATGAAGGCGCTCCGGCGCTACCTTCCCGAGATCGATCTGGACGAGGAGGACATCCCGCCGAGCCTCATCGACCGGATGATAATCAAGCGCGACGACTTCAAAGGGGCGCTCAACGAGGTGAGTCCATCGGCGATGCGGGAGGTGCTGGTCGAACTCCCGAAGATGTCCTGGGACAACGTTGGCGGGCTCAGTGGGCCTAAAGAGCAGGTTCAGGAGGCCGTCGAGTGGCCGATGAACTCCCCGGAGAAGTTCGAGCGCATGGGCGTGACACCGCCGTCGGGGGTGTTGCTGTACGGCCCACCCGGCACCGGGAAGACGCTCATGGCGAAAGCCGTCGCCAACGAGACGGACGCAAACTTCATCTCGGTCCGTGGCCCGCAACTGCTCTCGAAGTGGGTCGGCGAGAGCGAGAAGGCCATCCGCCAGACGTTCCGGAAGGCCCGCCAGGTCGCCCCGACCATCATCTTCTTCGACGAACTCGACTCGTTGGCACCGGGTCGGGGCGGCGAGATGGGGTCGAACGTCTCCGAGCGCGTCGTCAATCAGCTCCTGACCGAACTTGACGGGCTTGAAGAGATGGAGGACGTGATGGTCATTGGCGCGACCAACCGGCCGGACATGATCGACCCGGCGCTAATCCGTTCGGGCCGGTTCGACCGGCTCGTGATGATCGGCGAGCCCGACATCGAGGGCCGTGAGCAGATCCTGAAGATCCACACGGACGACACGCCGCTGTCGCCCGACGTGAGCCTGCGCGAACTGGCCGAAGTCAGCGATGGGTTCGTCGGCTCGGACCTCGAATCTATCGCCCGGGAGGCTGCCATCGAGGCACTCCGTGAGGACGACAACGCGGAGGAAGTCGAGATGCGTCACTTCCGGCAGGCGATGGACAGCGTGCGCCCGACGATTACCGACGACATCCGCGAGTACTACGAGCAGATGGAAGAGGAGTTCAGAGGCGGTTCCAGCCCGCAGCGCCAGGCCGGAACCGGCGGCCGGATCGGCTTCCAGTAACTCCGGCGACCTCGATTCCTGTCCCTCGCTGCGATTCGAACGCGTTTTTCTACGTCACCGCTCCTGAGCAGCGATGCGTTTTCGGTGGTTGCACAATATCTGTGTATAATTATTAGATAAACTATACAACCGGTGTTTGTTTCTCCTTTCGAAGCCCCCTTTCGGGTCCCAAGTGTATAGGGGGTGATGTCGAACACTAACCGCGTTTACAGGCTAGCGAAGCGCCCCGAAGGGACCCCCGACCACGATACGTTCGAGCTTTCCGAGGAAGAAATCCCTGAACCGGGGCCCGGCGAGGTGCTCATCAAGACGCTGTACCTCTCTGTCGACCCGTATATGCGCGACCGAATGCGTGACAGCGAATCGTACGAAGAGCCGTGGGACGTAGGCGACGCACTCAAGGGTGCCGTTGTCGGTGAGGTCGTCGAATCCAACGGCGCACGCTTCGACGAAGGCGATGTCGTCACTGGTGAGCTAGAGTGGGCGGAGTACGCCACAGCACCTGGACCGGTACTCACAGAGGTCAACCCCGAACTCGCACCGATTTCGACGGCACTCGGCGTTCTGGGGATGCCGGGCCTGACAGCGTACTTCGGTACCCGGGAAGTCGCACAGCCTGCGGCCGGCGACACGTTCGTCGTCACCGGGGCCGCCGGGGCCGTCGGCTCCGTTGCGGGCCAGCTCGCCAAGCTACAGGGCGCACGCGTCGTTGGCTTCGCCGGCTCCGACGAGAAAGTCTCGTTCCTCGAAGACGATCTGGGCTTCGACGTGGGCATCAACTACAAGACGACCGACGACTACCGGGCCGCACTGGACGAGGCCGCACCGGACGGCGTCGACGCCTACTTCGACAACGTCGGCGGACCGATTACCGACGCGGTGTTCACGCGGCTCAACACCGACGCGCGCGTCGCCGTCTGCGGACAGATCTCGCTGTACAACAGCGAGGAGATACCGATGGGGCCGCGCAAGCTGACACAGGTCATCCAGTCCCGTGCGACCGTCGAAGGTCTCCTCGTCTCCGACTTCGAGCCGCGGTTCGAGGAAGCGACGAAGCAGCTCGGTCAGTGGGTCGCCTCGGGCGACATCTCCTATCGAGAGACCGTCACCGAAGGCATCGAGAACGCGCCCGACGCGTTCCTCGGGCTGTTCGAGGGTGAGAACATCGGCAAGCAGCTCGTGCAGGTCGCCGAACGGTAGAAAAGAGCGATTCCTCGGTTACAGTTCGCCGAGTTTGCGGAGGAGCTGGCCGCGGTACTCCTCGTCGGCCTGGACGCCTTTCAGTTCGAGCACGTTGCGCTCTAGCTTGTCGAGCGCGACGTTGAATGCGGTTTCAGCGCCGTAGCCTTCACCGGAGCCGGCCGCCTGACCCTTGTTGGTCCGCAGGCGGATCTGGCACTGGATGAGCGGCGTGCCACGGAGCTTCTCCTTGTGCTCGTGGAACCGGACGTGGGCGTGCTGGACCTGCATCGCCCCGTACTTGTCGGCGACCGTCTCGATGTCGGATCGGATGTCCGCACGGGAGATGGTGTCCAGCAGTTTGATGTTCGTGATCTGAACGTCCATGTGTTCCTCCTCGGTGTAGGTCAGTGCGCGGAGCACGTCGGTCTTCGTGAGGATGCCGGCGACGTGGGTGTCGTCGTCTTCCGGCGTGACGACGAGCCCGGCAAAGTCGTTTTCGAGCATCCGCGCGACGGCGTCCTCGACGGAGTCGCCGAGCTTCGCCGTCTCTACGGGGCTGCTCATCACGTCGTAGACGGGCATGTCGAGCACGCGCTCGATCTCGCCGGAGCGGTCGCCCCGCGTCGTCTTGTTCATGTCACGGACGACGACGTCGACGATGTCGTGGCGCGTGACCATCCCGGTCAGGCCATCGTCGTCACCGAGCACCGGAAGCCGGGAGATGCCGTGTTTCCGGAGGAGATTGACGACTTGCCCGACGTTGGTGTCTTCGGACACCGTGATGACATCCCGCGTGTAGATGTCCTCGACGCTCAGCGCGTCAAGGTTGTCGAGAACCGCATCGAGGATATCGTCCTCAGTGACGATACCCCAGAGCTCGCCCGCCTCGAACACCGGCGCGAGCTTGACACCACCCTCGACGAGGACGCGCGCGACTTCGCGCACGTCGTCGGTGCGCTCGACCTTCGGTGCCGAGCGCGTCATCGCCCCCGCTTTCGCGTTGTCCTCGACATGGGACTGGACCAGCTGTTTCTGCGTGATCACGCCAGTGTAGTCATCGTCTTCCGTGACGATGATACCCTTGGGATTCTCGCGTTCGAAGATAGACCGGACTTTCCCCAAGCGCTTGTTGGCGTCAACCTCGACAAATTCTCTGGTGGCGATATCAGCAATATCCATAGTTCTTCACAATTCGTAGATTCGACGTGTGGGGTTATCAAGGTTGGTTTAGTCCCCGGAAATCGAGAGACGAACTAAGCTTTAGGCCGTTGGATCTAAGGTGGCTGTATGCTACCTGACATCGGTATCTTCGGCCCCTACACGTATCTGGTCACAGAGGTAGTCTGGGGGACTGTTGCGCTCGCGTTGCTCTGGCGTGCCAACGCCCTCCGGATGGCGGCCAAGACCATCGTCGTGCTTTATCCAATCGCGTACGTCTGGGACTGGTACACACTGACCGTCGGTGTCTTCGCGATCAAACTCCGAACCGGTGTCGACCTCCTCGGGATTCCCATTGAGGAGCATATCTTCATGATTGTCGTTCCCGCGCTCATCCTCGGCATCCACGAGAACCTCCACGGTCTTTCATCTGGGTCGAACAGCGAATAGTTAGAAATCAGATATTGGTTTCAGCTGTTAACTGCTCCCGAGCCAGCGTTACGACTGGAAGGAGAGGTATGCACTGGAGCGGCTGATTTCACACTCTTCAGGCCCTGATGACACTATCTGAACTATGCAGACATCTCTCACAGTATCTATATGTGTCAGCCGGGAGTGTCGTCCGATAGCTATGAGTGATACTACGCCGACACCTCACATCGAGCTGTATGTCCGGTCGATGCTGCCCGACGGCGCACACGAACGGCAGGAAGCTGTCATCGACCATCTCCAGACACTCGACGAGAACGACCACATCGACGGGTTCAACGTCATCGTCTGGGGCAAACAGATCGCGCCGCAGTCGGCCGCCGCACGGACGGAAGAAGGCAAGTACATTCTGAACCGTGTCGCCGAGTTCAAGCAGTGGGCACTGAGCAACAACGTCTCGCTCGAATCGTTCTATCAGGACACGACCGTTGATTCAGAAGTGGCGGAGTCGGCGTACGACGCCATGGCGCTGCCCGTCATGGGGCTGGCTGAGTACGACGGCAGCGAACTCGTCCATGTCGCACCGTGTACGAAAGACGACGTCGTCCATACGATCATGGACCGTCTCGAACGTCTCGAAGCGGGCCAGCCACCCGCCCTCGATCAGGAGCGCGGCGGCGTGAGCGTCGTCTAACGAGTGGGGCCCGCTATGAGGACCAGACCGCGTCGACGTACGGTTCAAACTCATCTGTCGCTGACAGCACTTCGAGCACTTCTTCTGGATCTCCGGCCAGTTCGTACCCCGGCCGTCCTTTCCCCGTCGGTGACTGCGTCTGTTCGGTGCGCAACAGCCCCTTGTCGGCGAGTTGGCCCAGCGCCGAGATGACCTTCTGGCGCTCGACGCCGCCGAACGGCTGTCGGTCGACATCCGCGAGATGTGCTTTCGCCGTCTGGGTCACATGATAGGAGTGGACTGGCGTTTCACCGGCCGTTTCGAGTTCTGCAACTGCAAGGAGCACGAACTGTTCGAACGCGTCCGCCGACTCGACCTGATCTCTCATATAGATGACTCTAACGCGGTTGGGGCAAGAAACTATGGGATGCCCCTGTCGGAGCGTCGAGATATGCGCCCTTGCACACGACTCTGCTTACTCCACAGGTCGCTGCCGACTCGCTCCGCTCGGGAGGTAGCGACAGTAGAAATGGGTTCGGGCGGATTGTGAACCAAAGGAAGACTCGCTTCGCTCGCCTTTCAGGGTTCAAATCCTTGGCAACCCTACAGACGACGACCGCGACTCGCTCCGCTCGTCGGTGACGTCGTCAGAAGTGGGTTCGGGCGGATTTGAACCGCCGGCCTCCTCCATGTCAAGGAGGTGTCATAACCGACCTAGACCACGAACCCTCACTGCGAGGTACACCACATTGTTTCCGGTGGGTATAATTGAAGGTTTCGAATTCCGTATCACCACGTTGTCTGTTGATTGCCCACACATACTCGTCGGCGAGC
Source organism: Haloarcula marismortui ATCC 43049 (assembly GCF_000011085.1). Lineage (NCBI taxonomy): Archaea > Methanobacteriati > Methanobacteriota > Halobacteria > Halobacteriales > Haloarculaceae > Haloarcula > Haloarcula marismortui. The sequence continues at coordinate 1,355,853 of NC_006396.1, read as the reverse complement.
AGGGGTCCCGATAGGCTTAAGTCAATGTACGGATTTGTACATCACAACACGAAAAAGTCCATTGGTGAATACAATGAAAGAGTATATTGAACGCGTCACTGACGGTGACGACCTGACACAGGCGGAAGCTCGAGCCGTTGCGACGACTGTTTTCGAGGATGCAACTGAGGCACAGATCGGTGCGCTCCTGACGGCACTGCGGGCAAAGGGGGAGACGGAGGCTGAGATCGCCGGCTTTGCCGAGGGGATGCGCGACGCCGCACGGACCATCCGGCCCGACCGCGAGGGGCTTGTCGACACCTGTGGAACCGGTGGCGACGACTACAACACAATCAACGTCTCGACAACGAGTGCCATTGTCGCCGCCGGGGCTGGCGTCCCCATCGCCAAACACGGCAACTACTCTGTCTCTTCATCTTCGGGGAGCGCCGACGTGCTCGAAGAGGTCGGCGTCGACATCGAGGCCGAACCGCCGGACGTTGAGGAGACGATCGAACGAGACGGCATCGGCTTCATGCTCGCGCCCGTATTCCATCCGGCGATGAAGGCCGTCATCGGCCCGCGACAGGAACTCGGAATGCGGACTGTGTTCAATATTCTCGGCCCGTTGACGAACCCTGCCGACGCGGATGCACAGGTGCTGGGCGTCTACGATCCGGACCTCGTGCCCGTGATGGCTGAGGCACTGGCCCGACTGGACGTTGAGCGGGCGCTGGTCGTCCACGGTGACGGCCTCGACGAGATCGCCATCCACGGCGAGACGGTTGTCGCGGAGGTCACCGACGACCGGATCGCGGAGTACACCATCACCCCAGAGGACATGGGTCTGGAAACCCGCGACATCGAGGCTATCTCCGGAGGATCGCCGGAAGAGAACGCGGCCGACCTTCGCGGCATCGTCACCGGTGACGTCACCGGCGCGAAGCGGGACATCATCCTCGCCAACGCCGGCGCAGCCATCTACGTCGCCGGCGTCGCCGACACGCACGAAGCGGGAGTCGAACAGGCCCGACAGGCCATCGAGTCGGGCGCGGCAGCCGACAAACTCGACGACCTGATCGGGGCATGACGCGCGTGAAGATCTGCGGCGTGACGGACACCGAGGACCGCGATGCTGTCGTTACAGCTGGTGCTGACGCGGTCGGTATCATCCACGGTGTCCCGGTCGATACGCCGCGGGAGGTCGACGAGGGAACGGCTGAAACGATCGCTGATGGCGTCCCGCCGTTCGTGACGAGCGTGCTGGTGATGATGCCGACGACGGTGCAAGAGGCCGTCAGACGTATCGACAGGATCGAGCCCGACGCGGTGCAGGTCCACGACGGCCTCTCGCCGGCGGAACTCGGGGCCCTCAACAACCGAATCACTCAGGACATTGTCGCCGTGGTCGAGGCAGACGCGCCGGCCATCGAGGACTACGCCACCCATGCCGACGCCCTGCTCGTCGATTCGGTCGACGCCGACGGCGGTGGCGGCACGGGCGAGACACACGACTGGGAGCGCACGCGCGATCTCGTTGACTCGCTTGACGTGCCTATCGTGCTGGCCGGCGGGCTGACCCCCGAGAACGTGACTGAGGCCGTCGAGACAGTCGAGCCGTTTGCCGTCGACGTGGCGAGCGGCGTGGAGTCCGCTGGCGGCACGAAAGACCACGACGCAGTTGGACGGTTCGTGCGGAACGCAAAGCAAGCGCCGGAGGGCGCAGTATGACTCTCGATATCTCCCGCGAGGAGTTCGTCGAACACGCCAAGGCCGACCGTCCGGTCGTCGTCCGCACCGCTGCGGAACTTGACGTAGACGTGGAGCCCCTGACCGCGTACGCGGCCCTGACTGGTCGCACGAGCGACGTGGCCGCCAACGACTACACGTTCCTGCTCGAAAGTGCCGAAAAGGTCGCCTCCAGCGACCCCGACGGCGCGTTCGCGCCGGAGACGGACGACCGCCACGCCCGCTTTTCCTTCGTCGGCTACGACCCGCGCGCCGTCGTCACCGTGACCGGTGACGAGAGCGAGGTCGAGGCGTTCGACGACCGCTACGCCGACCTCGTAACGACTGACGGTGGCGACGTGGTTGATGACCTCCGGGCGGCGATGCCCGACGTGGCGCTGCGAAACTTCCCGGCGATGGACCGCCAGCACCTCGAAGGCGGCCTCGTGGGCTTTCTCTCGTACGACGCCGTCTACGACCTCTGGCTCGACGAAGTGGGCCTAGACCGCCCGGACTCGCGGTTCCCGGACGCGCAGTTCGTCCTCACCACGTCGACGGTCCGGTTCGACCACGTCGAGGACACTGTTTCGCTCGTGTTCACGCCGGTTGTCAGGCAAGGCGAGGACGCCGGCGAGCGCTACGGCGAACTGGTCGCCGAAGCTGAACGGGTCGAGGCCGTGCTCTCGGACCTGTCACCGCTTTCGACCGGCGGTTTCCGCCGCGAGGACGAAGTCGCTGGCCCCAGAGACGAGTACGAGGACGCCGTCGAACGCGCAAAGGAGTACGTCCTCTCGGGCGACATCTATCAGGGCGTTATCTCCCGAACCCGAGAGCTGTACGGCGACGTCGACCCGCTGGGCTTCTACGAGGCCCTCCGGGCGGTGAACCCCTCGCCGTATATGTACCTGCTGGGCTACGATGACCTGACCATCGTCGGCGCGAGTCCGGAGACGCTCGTCTCCGTCGCCGGCGACCACGTCGTCTCGAATCCTATCGCGGGGACGTGCCCGCGCGGGAACTCTCCGGTTGAGGACCGCCGCCTCGCCGGTGAGATGCTCGCCGACGGGAAGGAGCGGGCCGAACACACGATGCTGGTCGATCTGGCACGAAACGATGTCCGGCGCGTCGCCGAGGCCGGCAGCGTCCGAGTCCCCGAGTTCATGAACGTCCTCAAGTACAGCCACGTCCAGCACATCGAGTCCACGGTGACGGGCCGACTCGCCGAAGACAAAGACGCCTTCGACGCCGCCCGGGCAACGTTCCCGGCGGGGACCCTCTCCGGTGCACCGAAGATCCGCGCCATGGAGATTATCGACGAACTCGAACGCTCGCCCCGTGGCCCCTACGGCGGCGGCGTCGGTTACTTCGACTGGGACGGCGACACCGACTTCGCTATCGTCATCCGCTCGGCGACGGTCGAGGACGAGGGTGACCGGGACCGCATCACCGTGCAGGCCGGGGCCGGCATCGTCGCGGACTCGGACCCGGAAAGCGAGTACGTCGAGACTGAGCAGAAGATGGACGGCGTGTTGACCGCGCTTGAGGAAATCGAAGGGGAACCGGTCGACGTGGCAGAGCGCGCTGCAGGCCACGAGGAGGTGACCCGATGAGCACAGCACAGCCCGCTGGTGCGGACGCCGTCAGGGACGACCTCCGGGTGCTATTCGTCGATAACTTCGACTCGTTCACGTACAACCTCGTCGAGTACGTCTCCGAGCACGCCGAGACTGAAGTCGTCCGGAACACGGCATCGCTCGACGATGTCGAGGCGTTCGACCCCGACGCGATTATCCTTTCGCCGGGCCCGGGCCATCCGAAGAACGAACGCGATGTCGGGGTCACGCTGGATGTCCTCCGTGAGGTCAGTCCTGACGTGCCGACACTCGGTGTCTGTCTCGGCCTCGAATCGGCGGTGTACGCCTACGGCGGCACCATCGGTCGCGCGCCGGAGCCGATTCACGGCAAGGCGTTCCCCATCGACCACGACGGAAAGGGCGTTTTTGCAGGGCTGGAACAGGGGTTCCAGGGCGGACGCTATCACTCACTTATCGCCGACGACGTTCCTGAGGAGTTCGTCGTCAGCGCGACAACAGAGACCGAAGACGGCACGGAACTGGTGATGGGCGTCCGCCATCGTGAGCACCCCATCGAAGCCGTTCAGTTCCATCCGGAGTCGGTCCTGACCGCAGTCGGTCACGACGTGATCCGGAACTTCCTCGCCGGGCTCTAGATGACTTGAAAGCCCAGTATTCCGAGTATCCAGAGGACGGCGACGGCGATGATAGCGATGATGACGAGTCGCCACGCCACCTTCATCACGAGCCGACCGACCAGCAGTACCACGGCGATAGCCAGCAAGCCGACGAGTAACGCTGGCAGTGACGGAAGCGATCCGAGCTGGAGGAGTGGCAACATACTATAGAGAGGAATGGCCACGGGGAAATACTTCGTGGCCAGCAAGAGAGACTGTCCCGGCGTGGGGTTGGCGACCCGCTCCGGGTCACACCGCCAAAGATTCAAACGGTCAGCTATGCTACCAACTACCATGAGCGTAGCCGGACTGTGTGAAATCTGTGAGCGCCCCGACGTGGACCACACTTGCGACAGGTGCGGGCGACTCGTCTGTGACCGCCACTGGGACAAGGACATCGGGATGTGCGTCGAGTGCGGTGGGGAGGTCGGCCAGCCGGGCGACCGGAAGTCGCCGGAGAACATGCCCGACGGCGTGGACACGTACCGGTTCTAAGCTATCGGAACTGGTTCAGTCGCTGTTTGAGCTGTTTTGCCGACTGTCCGGCAGCTTTGAAGAACGCGTCGCCAGAATCGTCGCGCCGCGTGGCGGCGTCCTCGCCGGCGAAGATGATACCGCGCGAGGAGTTGACCAGACCGACGCCATCGGCGAGGCCGTGCTCGACAGCGGCCTCGGCGTCGCCGCCCTGCGCGCCGACGCCGGGAACGAGAAACGGGATGTCCGGGACCAGTTCGCGGATCTCTTCGAGTTCATCGGGGTTGGTCGCGCCGACGACAAGGCCGACGTTCCCGTTGCCGTTCCAGAGGTCCGCGAGGTGGACCACGCGCTCGTACAGTTTCTCACCGGAGGCCAGTTCGAGGTCCTGGAGGTCTTCGCCGCCGGGGTTCGACGTGCGCCCGAGGACGAACACACCCCTGTCCGCGCGCTGGAGGAACGGCTCCAATGAGTCGCGGCCGAGAAACGGGTTGACCGTGATGGCGTCGGCAGCAGGCCCTTCATCCTCGTCGAGAATCTGGGCGTACTGCCGTGCGGTGTTGCCGATGTCACCCCGCTTGGCGTCCAGCAGGACGGGCACGTTCTTCCCGTGTGCGTAGGCGATTGTTTCTTCGAGGGCGCGCCAGCCGTCGGGGTCCTCGTAGAAGGCGGCGTTTGGCTTGTAGCACGCGGCGTGTTCGTGGGTTGCGTCGATAATCCGACGGTTGAACTGCCAGCGCGGGAGGTCGGCGTCCAGCACGCTGTCGGGGAGGCGGGCAGGGTCCGGGTCGAGGCCGACCGACACCACGCTGTCGGCGGTCGCGATGCGGTCCGCGAGACGGTCGAAGAAGTGCATAGATACCGCAGCGGCTGGCAGCGATACAAGCGTTTCCTTCTCGTATCGTGGCCTGCTTTGGTGGAATCAGATTTGATATTTTCTCCCCCTGTCTATTTTACACCGTAGGCAAAAGCCCGCGTATGGATCGCTTCATGGATGTCGGCCACGTGGCCGAGACCCTCCCAGACCTGAGCGAAGCCCTGAACGACCCACGGCTACGGCAGTTCGGGCTCGTTGGTGGTGTCGTGCTCGTAGCCGTTGGCGCGTTTCTGTCGCTTGCGCCAGCGTCCGGGCAGTGGCTGTTCTGGTCGTATGCCGTCGCCGCGACGCTGGTGTTTCTCGGTGTCCCGCTGCTGTGTCTTGGCCTCGCTGCTCCCGACCCGGAGCCCGGGTCGCTGTTCCACCTCGGTATCGAACTGACGACGACACAGCGCCGGGCCGTCGCGCTTGGCTCGCTCTGTATCACCGTGACCCCGATTGTCCTCGCTGTCGGAACGCCGCTCGGTCTCCCGTCACTTGTGCTTGCTATCGCTGCCGCGACGGCCATACTCGGTTCCGTGCTCGTCCTCACCGGCTTCGTGGCGTGGACGTCCGCGGCTATTGCTGAGCCGAGCCGTCACTGATTCTAGGTAGTTCAGCTGGAGTGCAGTCGTGTCCTCACATCAAAAAAAGCCGTGCTACCCCGAGAGAGACCGCTCCAGCATGTCGACTGCAGTTTTTACCGCCGCGCCGCTGTGAACAACAACGGTTGTCCCGTCGACAGTGATATCATCACGCTCTGGCGCAATCACGGGTGCCTGCTCTAGGACCAGTCGGGCCGTCTCCGGCGTTACCTCGACGACCGCAACCTCGGTGCCGTCGGCTGTCACGCGGTAGGCAAAGGCACCCGCCGGTGTCGGTTCCACGTCCCTGTCGGCATCGACGACAGAAACACCTGAGAGCGGCCCGCGCTGGAGGCCGGTCAGTTCCGAGGCAAGTAACTGCCCGATCCGTCGACCGTCAGAAATGCTGTCTTTGACCATTAGAGCTCCTCCCGGACGTCCGCAGCGATGGCTTCGACATCGACGCCCTCACTGCGCGCATACACCACGGCTGCGGCCTCCAGTGTCACACCGATATCAGACTGAAGCGCGTTGATGCCGGCGACGGCGGTCTGTTTCTCGATGCCAGCCTCGATAACAGCGTCGAGTACGCGCTCGAACGTCGACCGTGACTGCAGGATTTCCTCGCCCGGTGTAAACCCGTCCGGAATCGCGGTGTGTGTCGCGTCGAAGGCGACAACGAGGTCGTCGTCGTCCCGCTCGACTAAGCCCTCGCTCGCGGCCACGTCGACCAGTGTCTTGGCCTGGTCGGGCGAGAACCAGTTCCGGTCTAGCGAGAGTGCAACGACGAACTCACTTTCCGCCATCCGGTCGGTTCCACGCTGGCGGAACGGCGCGGCGACGGCCGTCTTCAGACTCATCATCAGAGTAACCTGCCGGCGTGGGGGTAACGATTACGATGGCGCGTCGGCATCGAACGGTTCAAGTAGCCGCTGGGTCTTCCTTCCCGTATGAAAGACCAGGGACGCTCCCCTCGCAAGCGGACAGGCGGCCGACGACGACCGAACCACAAGAAGAAGAAACACGAACTCGGTAAGGACACCGTCGAGACGCAGGTCGGCGAGCAGCGACTGAAGACCGTCGACTCACGCGGCAACACGCAGAAGGTCCGTGCGGTCAAGACCGACGTTGCGAGCATCGCCGACGGTGCGGAGACCATCGAAGCGACCATCGAAAACGTCGTCGAGAACCCGTCGAACCCGAACTACGCTCGGCGAAACATCATCACCAAAGGCGCAATCCTCGAGACCTCCGAGGGACAGGCCCGCGTGACCTCCCGCCCCGGACAGCACGGTCAGGTCAACGCCGTGCTGGTCGAGTAATCCGGCACGCAATCAGCTTTTTCAGCTGTTCGCGAATTCGGAGCGACAGCGTCGGCTATGGACGTGGGGCGGCCTTCTGGAGGGCGCTTTCGGCGATATTGCCGCCGTAGTCGGCGGTCCGGGACAGCGAGTCGACCACGCGGCCAAGCAACTGTGCGCTCTGTGGGTCTAGCTCTCTGACCTTTCCATCGACCTCGCGGGCGGTTTCGTCGACTTCGGGAATACGAGAGCGAGCCTCGTTTGCCAGTTCGACGGCCTCGTCGTTGTCGTCAGCTAACAGCGCATCCATCGCGGTTTCGGGGACAGCAATGGCCTCAGTCTCCAGTTGATCGAGAAGGTCAGCAGTCTCGCCGGTGATTTCACCGATCTCCTGAGAGAGGCTGGCAATCTTGGTCGCGTGGTCAGCGATACGCTCCAGCTGACGGGCGCTGGACTGGTAATCGAACACTGTCTCACGTGGGAAGCCGATCTCGTTGGCAGCCGTCGGATTGCGAAGGACGGTTCGGAACACTCGGGAGACCATGTACCAGAGGCGGTCCACGTCGTCGTCGCGCTGTATCACGTCCGCCGCAAGGTCATTGTCATCCTCGATGAGCGCCTCGACGGCGTCTGAGAGCATCGTCAACGAGACTAGCCGCATACGTGTAATAGCATTAAGCACGGACAGTTCCGACGAATCGAGCAGGTCCTGCAGGACGACCCGGTCGGCCGTCTCCTCGATCATCTCTAGACCGACCAGTCCCTGTGTCGCATCGCGGATGATACGCCGCTGTTCGGCTGTTATCCGGGCGGCTTCCAGTCGGATGATATCGAAGCCGCTAACGTACATCGTCATCACCGCCCGCGTGAGTTCGTGCCTGTTTTCGAGGCCAGTCACGTCCAGCGTTCCCTCGACGTGGTCGTCGCCGTGCTGTGGTGAGACCAGTAGCAGGTCGTCTTCGGCATAAAACTCGACGACACTGCCGCTTTCGACGCCGTTCTCTGTTGCCCACTCCTTCGGTAACGAGACAGTATACGTGGACCCGCCCGTCAGCTGTACTTTGCGCGTCTCCATAGTACTTTGAATACGCGCTGCAGATTTATAAAATATACTGAGACTATATATCAACGGTCAAAACTCTGACTTGCGCTGTCATGGAATCACGACACGTGATGCGGGCGCTAAGCCAAGTGGTCTGCTAACAACATCATCCCGATGAATTGTTGCCTTGATCGGGGCTCAATCGGCTTTAGACAGCTTTTACGTCGTTTTTGCGGTGTAAGACGGTAGCGCCACATAATGGTATATAGTAATATATAGTGTTTATATCTGGATATAGGGCTAATAGTAGGGTACTTATCCGCTCTTCATCTCCAATCTGATGATGACAGATTCACCGAGCGGTGGTATCTCTCGCCGTCGTTTTTTGACAAGTTCTGGTGCAATCGGGACACTGGCGCTGGCTGGCTGTGTCCAGAATACGAACAGTGGCGACGGCAGTGGCTCCGATGGCAGTGGGTCTGACAGTAGCGATTCCGACGGGCTCTCGGGGCAGGTCATTATCAAGGGCAGCAGTACCGTGTTCCCCATCTCCGACGCGATGGCCGAGGAGTTCATGGCGGAGCATGGAAACGTCAACGTCACCGTCGACTCCACGGGGAGCGGCGGCGGTTTCGAGAACTGGTTCTGTCCCGGGGACTCCGATATTAACGGGGCCTCCCGTCCTATCACGGACGCCGAGATAGAGCAGTGTTCTGGCAACAATGTCGAGCCAGTTGAGTTCGAGATCGCGGGCGACGCTCTGACTGTCGCGGTCAACAACGATGCCGACTGGGTCGACTGCCTGACCTTCGACGAACTGCGCCAGATATGGAGCGATGAATCGGATGTCACGAACTGGTCGGACGTGCGTGACGAGTGGCCCGACATGGAGATCGAACGCTACGGTCCGGCGTCGACCTCTGGGACGTTTGACTACTTCAACGAGAACGTCGTCGGTGAGGACACCGAACACACGACCGAGTACCAGCCGACCGAGGAGGACGAGACTATTGTTCAGGGAATTCGTGACAACGAGGGCGGCATCGGATACTTCGGGTTCGCGTACTACAACTCAAACTCCGAAGCGGTGAAAGCCGTCGAAGTCAAGGCCGAGGAGGACGGCGAATGCACCGCCCCGAGCCTGGCAAACGCCAAGGACGGCTCGTACCCGCTGGCCCGGCCGCTGTTCATCTATGCGTCCGAGTCATCCCTGCAGAACGAGGCGGTCTACGAGTTCATTCGGTTCTACCTCGAACAGGCTGAAACCGATATCGTTCAGGAGATCGGGTACGTGCCTTCGAGCGCCGAGCAGCGCGATGAAAACCTCGAAAAGCTGGACGAGGTTGCTGGCTAACACAGTATAGAGTCGGCTTACTCACATGAGCACATTATTGGAGACAACACAATGAGCACCGAGACGCCCGGGCCGGATATTACGTCCAGACCGAGCGGACGCGCAGCACGCGAGCGGATGTATCGATACGTCCTGCTCCTGTGTGCTGCCGCGTCGATTCTCGTCACCGTCAGCATCGTCGTGTTGCTCGCACGCGACGCGGTCACGTTCTTTACGCTGGTGAACCCGGTCGACTTCTTCACCGGAACGGAGTTTCTCATCAGCCGGAACGTCTATGGGTTGCTCCCGCTGTTGAGCGGCACACTGCTGGTGACGGTAATCTCTGCCGTCATCGCGCTCCCGACGGGCGTCGCGGCCGCGATCTACCTCAGCGAGTACGCCAGCGACCAGATGCGCTCGGTTCTGAAGCCGGGGCTGGAAATCTTGGCTGGTATCCCGACGGTCGTCTACGGTATCTTTGCGCTCGTATACGTGACGCCGTTCCTCCAAACCATCGGGCTCCCGGTCAACACGTTCAATATCCTCAGCGCCTCCATCATGGTCGGCATCATGATTATCCCGATGGTCTCCAGTCTGAGCGAGGACGCGATGAGCGCCGTCCCGGACTCACTACGACAGGCCGGCTACGGGATGGGCGCGACGAAATTCGAGGTGACCACCGGCGTCGTCGTCCCCGCGGCGGCCTCGGGCATCTTCTCCTCGTTCATTCTCGCTCTGTCGCGGGCTATCGGCGAGACGATGATTGTCGTTGTCGCGGCCGGCAGTCGGCCACGGATGCTGAACCTCTCGGACCCACTGGCAAACCTCTTTCAGGGGTACCAGCCGATGACGGCAGCGATGGTCCAGATCAACAGCGCCGACAGCGTCAGTCAACTGGGCTTTACCAGTCTCTTCGCTATCGGCCTGACGCTGTTCGTCATCACGTTCCTGTTGAACCTGTTGAGCAACCGAATCGCGGCGCGCTACCGGGAGGAGTACGAATGAACACTGGGGGACTGAACTGATGGCAACACGAAAACCTGAAACAGGCTGGCACGGGGAGAACAGCGATGTCAACCATCTGCGTGGGCGTGCCTTTGAGGCGACCTGTCTCGCGGCGACCGCGTTCGGACTCGTCTCTGTCCTGATTCTCCTGCTGTTCGTCGCCAACGACGCGTTCCGGCCCTTTTCGGCCGACGCGGGCTGGCTGGCGACCTACGCCGCCACCGTGGTGGTGCCGCTGGCCGCACTGGCTGTCTACTACTATCGACTCGACGAACCGGCCGGCGAGGTTGCCTATGTCACCAGCGGACTCCCGGTCGTTGGACTCCTGCTTACCGGCGGATTTGCGGTGCTGTTCATCGAACTTATCTCCGTGCTTGGGTGGTTCGCCCTTCTCATTTCGCTGGCCGTGGCCGCCGGTCTGATTGTCGCCCACGGCCGACTGCGACCGAAGGCGGCGCTCGAACGGCTTGGTGTCGTGTTCCTCGCTCCGGTCATCACCGTGTTCGGTCTGCCACCTATCTGGTTCAATTCGTTCGTTACCGACGCCGCCGCGGCGCTCGGTCTCGATTTCGGGCTGTACTACCGCGTGATCAGCCTCCGGGAGGCGATCATGATGCTCCCGTTCGTGCCCACAGACTGGGTCATGTTGCTCCTGACGCTCGTGCTTCCAATCGCTGGTGCCGCAGGCTGGTTCGTCGAACAGCGACGCGAGTCGCGGCGTGACGGTCTGGCCGTCGTCGGGATGACGACGGCGGTCGCGGTGTTGGGCCCCGTCGCTGGGCCGCTACTCGGGATCGGGACTGAGGTGTGGCTACTTCTGGTCACCTTCGCCGCGCTCCCGCTTGGGGTCTACGTCGAAGGCGTGATTCGCCGTGGCGAGGGCGTCCGCGGACTCGCCTTCCCGGTCGTCGCCGTGCTGGGTGTGGCCGCTGGGGCCGTCGCCACCAGTGCGCTCGGGTTTGCCGGACCGAACCCATGGCTCGACTGGGGCTTCCTGACGAGCGCGACCTCACGGACCGCTGCTGATGCCGGTATCTACCCTTCGATGGTCGGCTCAGTGATGATGATTATCGTGATTGTGCTCACTACCTTCCCGGTCGGCGTCGGGGCGGCGATCTATCTTGAGGAGTACGCCCCCTCGCAGGGACTGATGGGGAAGTTCGTCACGCTCATCGAGATCAACATCGGAAACCTCGCCGGCGTCCCGTCGGTCGTATACGGCCTGCTCGGACTGGCGCTTTTCATCCGGGTTCTCCAGTGGCCCCAGGGGTCCGTCATCGTCGCCGGCCTCGCAGTCGGCCTGTTGATACTCCCTATCGTGATCATCTCCGCGCAGGAGGCGATCCGGTCTGTCCCCGACTCGTTCCGGCAGGCGTCCTATGGAATGGGTGCCACCCGCTGGCAGACGATCCGACAGGTCGTCCTTCCCGAAGCCCTGCCGGGCATTCTGACCGGAACGATACTGGCGCTGGGTCGGGCTATCGGCGAGACGGCCCCACTGCTGATGATTGGGGCGGCGGCGTCGGTCCGGCTCGCGCCGAACAGCTTCTTCGATGTGGCGAGTATGATGCCCCGCCAGATCTTCTCGTGGTCGTCGGAACTGGACCCGGCGTTCCGCCACGGCGTGCTGGCGGCCGGCGTGATTACACTGCTTGCAGTGTTGCTGGTGATGAACGCGACAGCGATTGTCATCCGGAACCGGTATCAGCGAACAGGATAATTCATGACAGAGAACGAGATGACGAGCAACGACAGTACCGAGCCCACACCGACCACTGAAACGGCCGCGTCGTCACCCGACCCGTCCGGCGACCCTCTCATCGAACAGTCGATCGACGTGGAGGGAACCGACTCGACCGCGGCCGAGACGGGGAAACCAGTCATCGAATCCAGTGACCTGAACGTGTTCTACGGCGAGACGCAAGCGCTCCAGAGCATCGATCTGGCCATCCCTGAAAAACAGGTGACCGCCATGATCGGCCCCTCCGGCTGTGGCAAGTCCACGTTCCTGCGGTGTATCAACCGCATGAACGACCTCATCGACGCGGCACGGGTCGAAGGGGACCTCCACTTCGAGGGGAAAAACGTCTACGACGCTGACGTGGACCCGGTGGCGCTGCGGCGACGCATTGGAATGGTGTTCCAGCACCCGAACCCCTTCCCCAAGAGTATCTACGACAACGTCGCCTACGGCCTCCGGATTCAGGACCAGACGGAGAACATCGACGAGAAAGTCGAGACGGCACTCAAGCGCGCCGCACTGTGGGACGAAGTCAAAGACCAACTGGACAAGAGCGCACTCGACCTCTCAGGTGGTCAGCAACAGCGGCTCTGCATCGCCCGCGCTATTGCCGTCGACCCAGACGTGATTCTGATGGACGAGCCGGCGTCGGCGCTTGACCCGATCGCCACCTCGAAGATCGAGGACCTCATCGAGGAGTTGGCAGAGGAGTTCACGGTCGTCATCGTCACCCACAATATGCAGCAGGCGGCTCGCATCTCCGACAAGACGGCTGTCTTCCTCACTGGCGGCGAGCTCGTCGAGTTCGACGATACTGACAAGATTTTCGAGAACCCCGAGAGCCAGCGCGTCGAGGACTACATCACCGGCAAGTTCGGATAACCGCCATCAGTCGCCCTTCGCTGTCGCCACTCACCGCTCCAGCGTCGCTTCGGTGTCAATGCCGTACACCGCCTTCGGTGTCTCGACGTGTGCTGTTCTGACCGCGTCTTCGTCCCCGTTTTCGAGGAGCCAGCGGACGCGCCGCGGCACGGTCTTCGGGCCAAGTACTGCGCCGGGGCGGTCCGGGTCGTCGATGTAATCGGTCTCCATCAGGAACGGGTCGTCGGTCTCGACCGCGATTTCCAGTTCGTCCTTATCTGCAAGTACCGATTTGACCGGGCCGCGGAGTCGGCCCCCGGAGTAGTGTTTGACGACCTGCGTGCGGTCAAGGCCACGGTCTTCGGCCCAGCGAGCGACTGCTTCGAAGTCTTCGCCGCCCTCGGTGTGGAGCTGTATCGCACAGCCCACGTCGGCGGCGCGTTCGAACCCGTGGCACATCACTTCGTTCGAAGCCTCCCAGACGGCGTCGTCCACGTCGTAGTGCGGGCGGCCGGACTTCATCGCGAGCGCATCGCCGTTATCGACGTACCCCGCCGCCACGTCGAGGCCGGTCTGCATGATATCTCGCGCTTCCGGCGGCGTGTAGCCGTCGTCGACGAGCTTCGAAATTAGTGCCGGGTGGACGCCGAGGACGGGCCAGGCGCGCCCGCCCAGCACCTCGGTCGCTGTGGCGGCGGCCTCGACAGTCAGGTCGAACACTTCCCGGAAGATCGCCTCGTCAGTGGCCTTCTCAACAAGATGCCAGGACGGCTTGTTGAGCACCAGCAGGTGTGTTCCGCCCTGGGACGCGAACTCCTCGGCTGCCGCGACGTTCCGGCCGTTGACCGGGTCGAGATGGAGGTGGTTGTCCAGTACCGGCGTGTCGTCGATGTCCATACGTGCTCAATAGCACTGGCCGAAAAAACAGTTGGCGTCCTGGGCGTCGGAGATTAGAGCGTCACTGCGTCTTCAGCCGCGTTGCGTAACGCATCGGAGCGGCCGTACTCCCCCGGCGCGATGGCGACCGTCTTGACCCCTTCCCGTGCGGCCACTTCCAGCGCCGGCTTGAAATCCGTATCCCGCGAGGCGACGGCCAGCACGTCTATCTGTCCAGCAACGGCGGCGTTTGTCGCGTCAACAGCGAGTCGGACATCAACGTCACCGCTGGTTGTTCGAACCTCGAACCCGCGGGCTTCAGCGGCCTGAATGAGTCCGGGCGAGGCGTTCTGGTCGACGTAGAGACGGGTGACTGCCAGCGGACCGTACTCAGCTGCGATATCTCGGACCTCGTCTAAATCGACATCGAATTCAGACCTGAGCACATTTGGGCCATCGACGAACAGTCCGACGCGCTGGGGCGAGTCTTTGTCCTCGAATATCCGACGGAGCAGCTTCATGCGCCTCTTTCCCCGCCCGGCCCGCTTATGCGTGCCGCTTCGATCCGTAAACCGCCTCCCGCTATATAGAATGACACGGCACAAAACTTAGGATGATTCCTCCCACACACTACGGACACATTTCCATGCGGAGTCGGCCAGCAATAGGTGTGTATAAATTGACACATGAGTAAAGAATCTCTTCACGATCAAGACGTGCTAAACGGGCTTTGTGAGATAATTTCAGACCCGGCTATCGTCCTAGACGCCGACGGCGTCTTCGTCGATGTCATCCACAACGCCCACAACGGGGCCTTATTTTTCAAAGACCCGGAAGCACTGCTGGGAACGGACCTCTGGGATATCTTCTCTACAGCACAGGCTGACCAGTTCTACACGATTATCGAGGATGTCTTGGAAACAGGGGAACAGCGGCACATCGAGTATCAACTATCACTCGATCATGGAGAGCGATACTTCGAGGCGCGCGTCACGCCGGTCGGTGGTGACGACGTGGGGCGCGTACTATGGCTGGCGGAGGATATCACACAGCGCAAGCGGCGGCGAGAAAAGCAGGCCCTCATTGAGCGGGTCTTCGAGGTCAGTCCGGTCGGCATCGTCGTCGTAGAACGATCTGGAAGAATTTCGCTGGCTAACGATCGTGCCGAGGAGCTACTCGGTCTTGAACGCGAGAAAATCACTCGAAGACGATACGACCAGCCGGAGTGGAACATATACTACAAAGACGGGACGGAAATCCCCGACTCGGAACACCCGGTTACGCAGGTACTCGAATCGGGTGAACCGGTGTTTGGGTTCGAGCACTGGATAGAACTCGAGGATGGGAGCGAGCGGTGGCTTTCAAGCAATGCCGCGCCGATACTGGGCGACGATGGGACTGTCGAACGCGTCGTCGTTGGGCTGGACGACGCAACGAGATTGAAACAGCGGGAGGAACAACTGGAGTGGCTCGTCGGGACCGAAACCCTGGCCGACGTTGGCGGGTGGGAGCTCGATCTGGAGACGGGTCTGATAGAGGGAACTGCCGGCATGAAGCGCCTCTACGGAACGCCAGAGTACAATCCGACGCTTGAAGAGGCTATCAAACAGTACCATCCCAACGATAGAGCGGCCGTTCGCGACGCTATCGAGACCTGTCGTGAAACCGGCGAACCGATGGAACTAGAGGCGCGCCGTCAGACCGCTGACGAAACCGAGCGCTGGTTCCGACTCCGGGCCGAAAAGACGGTTCGCGACGGGACGCCGAAACTGCGAGGCATCGTTCGCGACATCACGCAGGACAAGGAGCGAGAGCAGCGGCTCATGGTCATGAGTCGGATTCTCCGGCACAACATCCGAAACAAGCTGACCGTGATACGGGGTAATTCAAGACTCCTCAAAGAAGAACTCGGCTCGTCCGATTTCTCTGTTGACGCCGCTAGCGGACACATCGACAGAATCGAAAACGCCTCGAAAGAACTTGATTCGCTGGCCGAGCGAGCACGGACGTTCGACCGGGCCATCGAGCGCGACCTCCGGAATGGGACACTCCACCTCGAGCAGACTCTCGTTGATATCCGGGACGACCTCACAGAACAACATTCCGGGGCAACCATTGAGGTAGCGCCGACTGACGCGGAGGTATCAGGCGACAGGATGGCTATCGACCTGATACTTGAGATTCTTGTCGAGAACGCGCTGGAATACAGCGATCTGCCCAATCCGACGGTCAAGCTTACAGCTGAAGAGACGCCGGCGGGTCAGGTGACAGTCAGCGTCGATACCGATGGGTCCGCTATCCCCGATATGGAACGCGACGTCCTGGATTCGGAGACCGAGGGGCCAGTGGCACACAGCCGTGGACTCGGATTGTGGGCGGTTACGTGGCTTGTCCGACGCCTTGGCGGGTCTGTAACGATCGACGAAGACCACGACGGCGAAACACGGGTCGAGCTCGTGTTCCCGCTGGCGCAAAGCGAGTAACGAAGGCCGACGGCGTATTTTCGGTCCCAGTCTTGTTGCCCTATCTACCGCAGTAAGCGATTTGATATCGTCGTATATGATTTATGAGACGCCAGCAAGCGGTGGAGGGCCAAACGGTAAGACCACGGGGGACGAGAGGTCCGCGTATGACACTGCGGGCACCACCGCTCTCTGCGATTCACGAGCGAGCAGACGCTTCGTTCACCGATTTCGGCGGGTGGGAGATGCCGGTCGAGTTCGAGTCGATCCGCATAGAACACGAGGCAGTTCGGAGCGAAGCCGGGAAGTTCGACGTTTCGCACATGGGACAGATAACCGTGGCCGGGCCGGACGCGGCGACGCTGACACAGCGGCTGACCACCAACGACGTGACCGTGCTGGACCCGGGCGAGGCCCAGTACGGGGCCATCACAGATGAGGATGGGATTATGCTGGACGACACCGTTGTCTACCGACTGCCGGAAGGCGCGGCCGATGAGTTCCTGTTTATCCCGAACGCCGGGCACGACGGAGAGATGACCGAGCGGTGGCTCTCTGAGCGAGATGAGCGTGGGCTTGACGCGACGGTGACGAACCGGACAGAGGAGTACGCGATGATTGCCGTCCAAGGGCCTGACGCGCCGGACCTGCTGTCGGCCGAGACAGATGTCTCGCTCACTGCCCTGTCTCGGTTCGAGGTGGCTGCCGGGGCTGTCGCCGGCGTGGACTCGCTAATCGCCCGGACGGGCTACACTGGCGAACCGGGCTTTGAAATCCTCTGTCCGCCCGACGACGCCGGGGTGGTCTGGGACGCACTGGAGTGTCAACCCTGTGGGCTCGGCGCGCGCGACACCCTCCGTTTGGAAATGGGCTTCCTGCTCTCCGGCCAGGAGTTCCATCCGGTTGACGAGCCCAGAACGCCCTACGAGGCCGGTATCGGCTGGACAGTTAAGCTCGATACGGAGTTCGTCGCTCGGGACGCACTGGAGGGCGTCGCCGCGGACGGTCCCGAAGAGAAGCTCATCGGCATCGAGCTTGTCGACCGCGGCGTCCCGCGCCACGGGTACGACGTGACAACGCCGGACGGGGAGCCGATCGGCCACATCACCAGCGGAACGATGAGTCCGACACTGGGAGCACCGATTGCCCTCGCCTACGTCCCGTCGGCGTACGCTGAACCGGACAAGTCCGTCCGCGTCGTCGTCCGCGGTGAACCGAAGAAAGCACGTACCAGGAGCACGCCATTCCTCGATAGATGAGCTTCGACGTTCCCGACGACCTGCGATATCTGGAGTCACACGAATGGGTACGCGTCGCCGGTGACACTGCCGAGGTCGGCATCACGGCGTTCGCACAGGACGAACTCGGCGACGTGGTGTTCGTCGAACTGCCCGATGAAGGCACGGAGCTGACTGCGGGCGAGGACTTCGGCGTGGTGGAGTCTATCAAGGCTGTGTCCGACGTGTACGCCCCCGTCTCCGGCACCGTCACAGCAGTCAACGACCGACTCCGCGACGAGCCGGAACTGCTGAACGAGGACCCGTTCGGCGACGGCTGGATGCTCACTGTCGAGGTTGACGACAAGAGCGAAACCGACGACCTGCTTTCACCCGACGCGTACCGCGATCAGATCGAGTAACCCCCGGTAGCAGCGGTCCCTTGCAGGGGGTGAAAGGAGTAACCTAATGTGGACACGGTCGCTAGCTGTCGATATCATGTCACCCCGGCGCTACTGGGTGGTTCTCAAATGAGTAACAGTAACTCACATGCGACAGGCAGTCCGTACGCACCGCAGACGGCCGCAGAAACCGCGGCGATGCTCGATGTTGTCGGAGCCGACGACCTTGAGTCGCTGTTCGACGTTCCCGAGTCCGTGGCCTTCGACGGCGAGTTCGGCATCGACGCCCGGAGCGAGCGGGCGACGCGCCGGGAAGTCGCTGGCCTTCTGAGCCGCAACGCCGACCTGACTGAGTTTCTCGGCCGCGGCCACTATGACCATTACGTCCCGAGCGTTGTTGACGACCTCGCAAGCCGGTCGGAGTTCCTGACCTCCTACACGCAGTACCAGCCCGAGGTCGCACAGGGATTCCTGCAGGCCCTCTTTGAGTTCCAGTCGATGCTGGTGGAACTCACAGGACTGGACGTTGCCAACTGCTCGATGTACGACGACGCGACGGCGCTGGGCGAGGCGGCGACGCTCTCCCAGCGCGTCCGCTCGGTGTCCGGCGACCGGATTCTGGTTCCTGAACACCTCCGGGAGGGCAAACGCGCCGTCCTGTCGAACTATGCCGAGGGACCAGACCTCACGGTCGAGTCCTACCCGATGACCGACGGCGTCGCCGACGTGCCGGCGCTGGCCGACGAGATCGGCGACGACACCGCGATGGTATACGCCGAGTCGCCGACAGTCCGTGGCGTTATCGAAGAACGGCTCGGCGCAATCGGTGACCTTGCCCACGACCATGACGCGCTGTTCTGTCTCGGCTCGGATCCGATCGCGCTGTCCCTGCTGGAGCGCCCAGCCAATGTCGGAGCCGACGTGGTCGTCGGCGACGCCGCGTCGCTGGGGACTGGCACCGCCTACGGCTTCGGGCTGGGGATGTTCGTCACCCGCGAGGAGTATCTGCGGCAGGTCCCCGGTCGGCTGGTCGGGGCCAGTGAAGACGCCGCCGACCGCCGCGCGTACACGCTAACACTTCAGACGCGGGAGCAACACATCCGCAAGGAGCGGGCCACTTCGAACATCTGTACGAATCAGGCGTGGGTTGCGCTCCGAACCGCGATGCACGCCGCGTGGCTCGGTCCGGACGGGCTGGTCGATCTTGCTGAAGACTGCGTCACCCGCGCTCGTGACCTGGCCGACCGCCTCGAC
Source organism: Haloarcula marismortui ATCC 43049 (assembly GCF_000011085.1). NCBI lineage: Archaea > Methanobacteriati > Methanobacteriota > Halobacteria > Halobacteriales > Haloarculaceae > Haloarcula > Haloarcula marismortui. The sequence continues at coordinate 1,336,488 of NC_006396.1, read as the reverse complement.
GATATTGTCGGGGTGACGGCCCCGATTCACGGCCGCCACCACTTCCGGGAGTTCCTCGCACACACGGACCAGCCCGCAAGCGCCATCGTTGCCGACCTCGCAGCCGATGGCTTCGCGGTCCACGCGGTCGACGACCACCTGGTGCAGGTGTGTGTGACCGAGACCACTACTGATGCCACAGACGAGTTCGTGGCGGCGTTCCGGGAGGTGGCGAAATGACACTCGCCTCGCGCTACTCGGCGAAACACCGTGGGACAAACCACGTCCCACGAGCTTCACGCTCGACACGGGGGTGTCTCTTCGCCTCGCGCTACTCGGCGAAACACCGTGGGACAAACCGCGTCCCACGAGCTTCACGCTCGACACGGGGGTGTCTCTTCGCCTCGCGCTACTCGGCGAAACACCGTGGGACAAACCACGTCCCACGAGCTTCACGCTCGACACGGGGGTGTCTCGCGTGAAATACGATCAAGCGCGCTGGACCGACGACAGCGACGACCTGTACGAGCCGCTGCTCTCGGAGAAGACGAGCAAGACAGTTGACATCGAGGATTCGCCGCTGCCAGATGATCTGACGCGGGACAGCCTCTCACTACCGGACCCGGCCGAGCCTGAACTGGCCCGGCACTATACGCGCCTCTCGCAGATGAACTACGGCGTCGAGAGCGGGCCGTTCCCGCTCGGCTCGTGTACGATGAAGTACAACCCCTCCTTCACCGAGGACGTGGCTGCACGGGCGGACGCCGCCATCCACCCTGGCCGACCCGATTCGACGGTACAGGGGACGCTGGCGCTGTGTCACCGGCTCCAGGACTATCTGGGCCGCATCGGCGGCATGGACGCCGTAACGCTGCAGCCGCCGGCCGGCGCGGCCGGTGAGTTCACCGGCATCCAGATCGCGAAGGCCTACCACGAACACAACGACGACGAGCGCTCGGAGGTCGTCATCCCGGACTCGGCGCACGGCACGAACTTCGCGACGGCGGCGATGGCTGGCTACGAGGTCGTGGAGCTACCGAGCGGTGACGACGGCCGCGTCGACATCGAGGCGCTGGAGGCGGCCGTCGGCGACGACACTGCCGCGCTGATGCTCACGAACCCCAACACGCTTGGGCTGTTCGAGCGCGATATCGAGCACGTCGCCGACATCGTCCACGACGCCGGCGGCCTGCTGTACTACGACGGCGCGAACCTCAACGCCTTGCTTGGGCGCGCTCGCCCCGGCGACATGGGCTTCGACGTGATGCACTACAACGTCCACAAGACGTTCGCGACACCCCACGGCGGCGGTGGCCCCGGTGCCGGCCCGGTCGGCGTCCGCGAGGAACTGGCCCAGTTCCTCCCGAACCCACACGTCAGGGAACGTGGTGGCAACTACGAACACTACGAGCCGGCGAACTCGATCGGGAAGGTGCATGGCTTCTACGGCAACTGGCCGGTATTGCTCAAGACCTTTGCGTACATCGCCAGATTGGGCGACGAAGGCCTCCGAGACGCCAGCGCGAAGGCCGTGCTGAACGCGAACTACCTCGCTGAGCAGATAGAGTACGAGGTGCCATTTGGCCCGTTCCATCACGAGTTCGTCGCCAGCGCGGGCGAGCAGGACGCTGCTGACGCGGCCAAGCGGATGCTCGATTACGGCGTCCATCCGCCGACGACGAAGTGGCCCGAAATCGTCGACGAGGCGTTGATGACCGAGCCCACGGAAGGAGAGACCAAGCGCTCGCTGGACCAGCTCGCGGCCGCATTCAACGCTGTGGCCGGTGATTCGGACGCCGAACTGGCCGATGCGCCGTCGCGTCCGGCGGCGAAACGCATCGATCAGGTGACCGCGGCCCGGAACCCACAGCTCTCCTGGCAGGCGCTTGACGACATGTAGCCGCTCGTTTCGACATTTGATACTCTCGCCAGAGCGTATATGCCACCCCATCGTATAGCAGTTACAACGGAACGCTATGTCCGATATGCCGAATTTGTTGTACGTATGCCCTGCCGGCGAAGACGCGGACACAGCCATACCTGACGCACCGGTCTCAGTCACGGCAGTCGCCACCGTGACGGACGCGCTGTCGGAACTGGCCGAGCACGGCTACGATGTCGTCGTCTGTGAACAGCACCTGTCAGGGTCAGAAACCGGGCTAGATGTGTTAGCGGCGATACGTGAGCAGTACGACGCGCTCCCGGTCGTTCTCTGTACGGCCGAGCCAGACGGGACGGTCGCCGCTCGCGCGACACGGCTTGATGTAACCGAGTACGTCCCTCGCAGCGAAGTGTCGCTGACAGATCGGGTGTACGACATCGTGACGCAGGGACGCGAACCGACAGGCCGAGACGACGGGAGCGACCCACCGGCGGCTCCCGATGACCGGCCGACGCGGCTCCCGCCGGAACTTGCAGACTCTTTTGATGCCATCGCCGGCAGTATCTCCGACGCCGTCGTCACCATCGACGCCGACAGCGAGGTCGTATACGCAAACGACGAGGCTGTCGAACTGACGGGCTACGACCGCAAGGAACTAGTCGGCGACGACTTCGCGAAAGTCATTCCCGAACATCTGCGAAGCGCTCACTTCGAGGGATTGGATCGATACCTTCGGACTGGCAACCGGAACGTCGACTGGGACTACCTCGAACTGCCGCTCGTGACCGCCGCCGGAGACCAGCTGACCGTCGCGGTGTCGTTCGGCGATTTCGAGCGAAACGGGCAGTGGTTCTGTACGGGCGTTCTCAGGGACATCTCCGACCGAAAGGAGCGCGAACGGGCCCTCGAAGAGACGAACCGGCGACTCGACCTGGCGCTGGACGGAACGGACACCGGCGTCTACGAGTGGAATCTAGAAACTGACGAGATGGTCTGGGACGAGGCGACCGCGGAACTCTTCGGGACGACACCGACGGCCTTCGAAGGCACCGCCTCGGCGTTCTACGAGTATATCCACCCCGACGACCGCCAGTCGCTCGAAGCGGCGTTCGAGCGGGTGTCTGAAAAAGATGAACGGGTCGACGCCGAGTTCCGTACCGACGTCGACGGGGAGACGCGGTGGCTCCGGACGCGCGGAGTCATCGAGGAACGCGACGCACAGGCTCCGCGTCTCGTCGCCATCGCCACGGATATCACAGCACGCAAGGAGCGCGAACGGACGCTGCGTGCCAACAACGACTCGCTACAGGAGCTGACACAGCTTGCTACCGGAAACGGACTCAGCGAGGCCGAGACCGTCGGTCGAGTCATCGAAATCGGGCTGGACCGACTCGACATGGCGTTTGGCTACCTGAGCCGTATCGAGGACGGAGTCCACGAAATCCAGACGGTCACCGGGAACACCCCTCTCGAATCCGGGACAGAGACGCCGCTTGCGGATACCTACTGCCAGCGAGTGCTCGACTCCGGTGACCTCTATGCGATTGCCGATGCCACCACCGAGGGGGGACACGCGGCGGACGTGTACCAGCAAAGCGGCGTCGCGTGCTACGCCGGTGGCCTCATCACGGTCGCCGGCGAGCCATACGGAACGCTCTGTTTCGGGGACGAACAGGCCCGGTCGGAGTCGTTCTCCGATAGCGAGGAGGCGTTCATGAAACTGCTCGTTGAGTGGGTCAACCACGAACTCGAACGCCGCCACCGTGAGGACGAACTCGAACGGTACGAGAACATCATCGAGGCGGTCGACGACGGCGTGTACGCCCTCGACTCCGAAGGGTACTTCGAGTTCGTCAATCAGGCGATGACCGACCTGACGGGCTACTCCGAGGAAGAGCTGCTTGGCTCGTACACCGGCTTCATCAAGAACGACGGCGTCGTCGAGCGCGCCGAATCTATCGTTCAGGAGATGATATTCGAGGACCGCGACGACGAGGAGACGTTCGAACTGTCGATCCAGCAGGCGTCGGGAGGGTCGTTCCCTGCGCAAGACCACATGACGCTACTGTACGACGACGACGAGCGATTCGCCGGGACCGCAGGCGTTATTCGGGATATCACGGAGCAGAAACGGCGTGACGAGGCGTTGTCCGGACTACTGGACACGACCCGGTCGCTCATGCAGGCACAGACGCCCCAGGAAGTCGCCGAAACGGTCATCGAGGCGACCCGGTCGGACCTCGGGTTCGACCACTCGCTCGTGCGGCTGTACGACGAGGAGACGGACACGCTCCGGCCAGCCGCTGCCAGCGACAAAGTCCCGGACCGGCCGGTATACAACGCCGACGAGGGGTTTCCCGGAGAAGCGTTCGAGCGCGGCGACCCGCTGGTCATCGACGAGTTCGACCGGGTCGACAACTACGACTCCGACGTTCTGTCGGCGACGATGTACCTCCCGATGGGTGACCACGGTGTCGTGAGTGTCGGTGCGCAACAGGGACACGAGTTCACCGAATCGGATGTCTCCGTCGGGAAGATTCTCGCGTCCAATGCAGCCGCCGCGTTCGACCGCGTCGAGCGCGAGCGGAGCCTGTTGCGGTACGAATCAGTGGTCGAAAATGTCCGTGATATGATGTACGTCCTCGACGACGAAGGCCGGTTCCAGTTGGTCACCGAACCGCTCGCGGAATGGCTCGGCTACGAGCGGGCGACGCTTCTGGGCCAGCACCCGCGCATTGTTCTCGATCAGGACGCGATTGATGAGTTTACATGTCGCATCGGTGACCTCTGTCAGCAGGGCGGAACCGGGGCGGTCCAGCTCGAAACGGCGCTGGAAACGGCACACGGAGAGCAGCGCCCGGCAGAGATCGAGGTGTCGCTGATCGACGCGGACCAGTTTCGTGGTACCGTCGGCGTCGTCCGGGACCTGACTGAACTCAAGCAGGCGCGGGCAGAGCTGGAAGACGAACGCGACCGGTTCTCGTACCTGTTTAATACGCTTCCAGACGCCGTCATCGAGACGGAGACAGTTGCGGATGAGTCGGTCGTCAGATCAGTCAACCCCGCGTTTTCCGACGTGTTCGGGTACGGTCAGGACACGGCCGTCGACAGTCCCCTATCCGACCTCCTCCGGCTGCCGGACGCTACGAACGACGAACTACCCCAGTTTGACGATGGACAGGCAGACGGCGACCCTTTCCAGACTGAACTCCGACTGATGACCGAGACAGGGTTCCGTGACTTCCTCTTCCGGGGCGTGCCATACAGCCGGGACGGCGACAGCGTCCGCGGGTTCGGTATCTACACGGACATAACCGAACAGCGCGAGCGTGAGCGCCGGCTGAAACTGCTCAACCGGGTCCTGCGGCACAATCTCAGAAACGACCTGACCGTCGTCCTTGGCATGGCTGACGCGCTGGACGAGCGAATCGACGACGAGAATCATCGCTCCATTCTCCACAGGCTCCAGCGAAAGGCCGAAGAGATGGCGTCGCTGAGCGAGCGCGCACGCGACATGGAGCGGTCCGTGCGCCGCGACCAGTTTGGCACGGGCCCGGTCGAGGTGTCAGCGACTATCACGGATATCGTGTCATCGCATCGTGATAAGCACGCCGGCAAAATTGAAACACACCTCCCGGAGACGCCGGTTACGGCGGGTGACGGGCGGCTACATCGAATTCTGGGCGAACTCGTCGAAAACAGCCTCGAACACGGCGGCGATGACCCTTCGGTCCGCGTCGACGTCCAGGTGGACCGACAAACCGTCTCTATCACGGTCGCTGACGACGGGCCGGGGATTCCACAGCACGAACTCGATGTTGTGACGGGCGACGAACCAATAACGCAACTGCGCCACGGAACCGGACTCGGCCTGTGGCTGGTCGTCTGGGTGGCCGAAACCTACGGCGGCACGGTGGACTTCGGTAGCGGTTCGGACGGTGGGGCAGTCGTCACGCTGAAACTGCCCCGGATAGACGTCTAGATAGTGTCGCGGATCCGGTCGGCGAGCACGCTGTACTGCTCCGTGCCCGTCCCTTTCTGGACCACGGCAGTGACGCCGTGCTCTGTGGCGGCATCTGCGACATCGTCGTGCTCACGGGCCGTAAACAGCAGGAACGGGATGTCAACGCCGTTCTCCCGAAGCGCGGCACACAGCTCCATCCCGTCGAGCCGGGGCATCTTGTAGTCACTGACGACTGCGTCGAAATCGCCGTCAGTGGCCAGGTCCAGTGCCGCCTCTGGGTCGGCCTCCGTCGTTATTTCGAATCCGTCTTCCTGTCCCAGAAACGTCCCGACGATTTCTAGAACGTCTACGTCCTCGTCTACCAGTAGGACCTCGATACTCATCGATTCTATGTCTGTGGTTCCCCGATAAAAACTCTCGGTCACCGCATCGCATCTAGGTCGACCACGACTCGCTTGTCCACGGTAATCCACGTCGATAGCTTGGCAATGCCGGAAAGCCCCCGCGGTGACACGGTACAGCGGTCCGGTTCACCGGTGTACTCAACCACGGTCATCGACAGCTCGTGCGGGGCCTGCGCCTGTTCGGTGGTCGCGCTCCCTGCACCATCCGGGTCGAGATTCATCGGTAGTAGATATCTCTCGGGGAGAGTGTAAAACGGCTGCTAAGAGGTCTCTATACCGCTCCGGAGAGCTATGCCGCCTGCCCGGTGTCGACTTCGCCGTTGATACGAACGAACCCGTAGTCACACTCCGGGCAGTGCCACTTGACTTTGGTTCCCAGATGCATCGTCGTGCTCGCGACCTTCCAGAAATCGCGGTACTCTTCGCATTCAGGGCAGTAGTGTTCGAGTTCGAGGCTCATATCGAGTAGTTTCCGCGGGGGTACAGTTGAATTTCCCGGTTCCACTTGGGACGGCGAAGCAGGCAAACCACTCGAACCCCTGTCTTTCAGTATGACTCCGAGTGCGTACGAGCCGACCCATCCAACAGCACTGGCTGCCGATGCGGAGGCACCGCCGCCGTCGGCGACTGCAACGGCGACGTTCGGCATGGGCTGTTTCTGGGGCCCGGACGCGCGGTTCGGCGCGACACCAGGTGTGGTCAGGACCCGGGTCGGCTACGCTGGCGGAACGGAACCGGACCCGAGCTACTATTCGCTGGGCGACCACACCGAGGTTGTGCAGGTCGAGTACAACCCTGACACGGTGAGCTACGAAGCGCTGCTGGACGTGTTCTGGGCGAATCATGCACCGTTCTCTGCACCCCTGAAGCGCCAGTACCGCGGCGTGGTGTTGGCACACGACGACCAGCAGTGCGAGGCCGCCAAGCGGACACGAGACGACCTCGAATCGCGGACCGGGAAGTCCGTCGAGACGGCCATCGAAACACTCGACCAGTTCTATCTGGCGGAAGACTACCATCAGAAGTACGAACTCCGCTCGACGCCAGTAGTCGCCGACGAACTCGAAGACACCTACGGCGACGCGTTCGTCGATTCGACGGTCGCCGCCCGGCTCAACGGCTTCGTCGCCGGCCACGGCGAGGACGACGAACGCGAGGCGCTGTTTGCCGAACTGGATATTTCACCGGCTGCGCTTTCGGAGGTCCGCCGCCGACTCTGAACGCGGTGCCGGCGGTCCACAGTCGCCACGAGGCTCGGTCGCCTATGCTTGCCACGGGACTCGGCCGCCCACGCTCCCAAAGGATTCGCCCACGGCTATAAGACGCTGGCAGTGCCAGATTTAGTTATGACTATCTATACCGGCCGCGGCGATCAGGGCCAGACAGACCTCCGGAACATGGAGCGGGTCTCGAAGGACAGCCGCCGCATCGAGGCGTACGGCACCGTCGACGAAGTGAACGCGCTGGTCGGCGTCGTCAGACCGACCGGTCACGACGACATCGACGAGAAGCTCCGCGTCGTCCAGAACCATCTCCACATCGTGCAGGCCGACTTCGCCAACCCAAGCCCAGAGGAGGGCGACCCGCGGATACAGGAGTCCCACGTCGAGACGCTGGAAGAACTCATCGACGAGGCCGACTCAGAGCTGGACCCGCTCGAATCGTTCATCCTCCCATCCGGGTCGGAACCCGGGGCGAAGCTCCACCACGCCCGCGCGGTCTGTCGCCGCGCAGAGCGCCGCTGTGTCTCCTTCGCCGCCGAGGAGGCTGGCGTCAATGAGACGGCTATCATCTACCTGAACCGGCTCTCTGACGCCCTGTTTACGCTTGCCCGCCTCGTCAACAAGCGTGAAGGCATCCGCGAGGAGAACCCCGAGTACTGACGATTACACCACTTTTGTCCGGCAGGTAGGTATCGGTGACTCGATGCCACGCCAGCGCCGGCGGTTCGCAATAGCAAAGTGACCGGCCCGGAAGGGTGAGGTATGAAAGCGACCGCGAAGGCACATCCGATTCAGGGGCTGGTCAAGTACCACGGGATGCGCGACGAGGAACTGCGACTGCCGTACCACGACAGCATCTCCGTCTGTACCGCGCCGAGCCACTCGAAGACGACGGCCGCCTTCGACCCGAACCGCGAGGTGGACGTGTACGTCATCGACGGCGAAACGGTCACCGGCCGCGGGGCCGAGCGTATCGACGCCGTCGTGGACCACGTCCGCGACCTCGCCGGCATCGACCACGGCGTCCGCTTCGAGTCAGCGAACAACTTCCCGACGAACATCGGCTTTGGCTCGTCCTCATCCGGCTTTGCCGCCGCGGCGATGGCCCTTGTCGAGGCGGCCGGTCTCGACATGACGCGACCGGAAATCTCGACCGTCGCACGCCGCGGCTCTTCCTCGGCCGCCCGCGCAGTGACGGGTGCGTTCTCTCACCTCCGGACCGGCATGAACGACAGGGACTGCCGGAGCGAGCGCATCGAGACGGACCTCGAAGACGACCTGCGAATTGTCGCCGGGATGGTCCCATCCTACAAGGAAACCGAGGAAGCCCACAAGGAGGCCGCCGAGAGCCACATGTTCGAATCCCGGATGGCCCACATTCACAGCCAGATTTCGGACATGCGCGACGCGCTGTACGACGGCGACTTCGACGCTGTCTTCGACCTCGCCGAGAAAGACTCCCTGTCGCTGGCCGCCGCAACAATGACCGGCCCCGCCGGCTGGGTGTACTGGCAGCCCCGCACCATCGAGATATTCAACGCCGTCAGAGAACTCCGGAACACCGAGGACGTGCCGGTGTACTTCTCCGTCGACACCGGCGCGAGCGTCTACATCAATACGACTGAGGAGTACGTCGGCCGCGTCGAAGAGACGGTCGCCGACTGCGGCGTCGACACCCGCGTCTGGGATGTTGGCGGCCCCGCACAGATTCTCGACGAGGACAAGGCGCTGTTCTGAACTAGTCGACTGGCCGCCGGAGGCGGATCTCGACTTCGGTTCCTCCGAACCGGCTCTCCGACACCGAGATCGACCCATCCGACTCGCGGACGATCCACTGCGTGAGCCACAGCCCCGTGCCCGTGCTGTGCGTGAGCGGTGTCTCCGTTCCAGTTGTGAGAACCGCCTGCTCCGTCTCAGGGAGCCCCGGCCCGTTGTCAGCTACTCGGAGCACGACGCGGTCACCTTCGACCGCCGGTTCGACTACCACGTCGACCTGAGGCGTGTCGGCATCATTGTGTTCCACTGCGTTGTCGAGGACGTTATCAAACGCGTACGGCAGGAGTTCGTGACCGACGACGTGGCCCTCGACCTGCAAGTCTTGTCGGAGTTCGATGGTCGTGTGCTCGGCTTGCAGGCGGCCGGCCCGGTCACAGAGCAATACACGCGGGTCGAAGGTTGTCTGTTCTGTCTCGTCGCTGTTTTGTAGTTTCTCAATCTGGTGGGCAGCCTCACTCAAACCACGGATATCCTCGATACGGTCCGCAATAATGTCGATATGCTCGCTCTCCCGTTCGTCGCTGAGTAGCTCCAGATGCCCGCGGATGACGGTCACGTCGTTGCGGATGTTATGCCGAAACAGGCGGTTGAGGACCGTGAGTCGCTGCTCGCGTTGTTTTTGCTCCGAGATGTCGTGGACGAACAGCGATGCACCGTCCGTGCTCTCGCCGGTGAGTGGCGCACCCCACAGCCGCACGTCGAGCGATGACCCGTTGGCGTGCCGGTGACAGGATTCGACGCCGGTGAGCGATTCACCGTCGACAAGTGACGCCAGCAGCCTATCGAGCGTCTCCGGTGATTCGGCCAGCGTGTCGGCATACGGGCGGCCGACTACCTGACTCTCGTCCCAGCCAAACAGCCGCTCGGCACCGTCGTTCCAGAACTGAATCGACCTTTCAGCGTCCAGCACCACCACTGCGGCAGGTATTGACTGGACCATGGCTGAGAAGCGCTCCGTTAGCGACCCGACCGAATTCGCCAGTATTTCGACCTCCGTCTCGCGGTCGAGCCGAGCGTCCAGCAGCGCCAGTAGCTCAGACAGCAGCGTCCGAGACAGCGCCTCTCGCTCACGGACGGCGCTGTTCTGATACACGTCCAACAGCGCTTCGCGCGTTTCTGTGCGCCCTTCTTCAGCTAGCGATTGAAACAGCTCACCAACGAGTAACTCAGCGCCGTCGTCCATTTTAGGCTAGCCTAATCGGGGGAGTACATGAATATAAATGGAGCGATGGTCGCCGATTCGACTCTCTGCGGAGATAGGTCTATCAGCGTCTAGTTCCAACCGGGCAGTATGCGCGTCGCCGTCCTTGGAGCTGGATACGCCGGACTCACGCTCGCCAGAAAGCTCGAACAGACTCTCCCCGACAGCGTCTCACTGGTCGTCGTCGACGAACAGACGGAGCACCTCGTCCAGCACGAACTCCACCGGGTCGTCAGACGGCCGTCACTGGCCGAGGAAATTACCGTCGACCTCGATGACGTCCTCGACTGTGAGATTCGACAGGCGACGGTCACCGATGTCGACCCGGATGCCGGCGTGGCGACGCTGGACGGGTCGGAGACGCTGTCCTACGACGTGGGCGCGGTGTGTCTCGGCGCTCGGACGGCATTCTATGGGCTCCCGGGTGTGCGCGAGCACGCGACGCCACTGAAGCGCCTCGACGACGCCCACGTGATCCGCGAGCAGTTCCACGGACTCAGTGACGGCGACCGTGTGGTTGTCGGCGGGGCTGGCCTGTCTGGCGTGCAGGTGGCCGGCGAACTGGCCGAGATGCGCGAGGACAGCGATATCGAGGTCCTCCTGCTCGAACAGGAAGACGCCGTCGCGCCGGCGTTCCCGGCGTCGTTCCAGTCGGCCGTCCACGACGCGCTGGTCGACGCCGGCGTGACAGTCAGGACCGGCACCGGTGTGGCCGAGGCCGATGCCGATGTCATTACGCTCACGGACGGCTCGGACCTGACGATGGACCAGTTCGTCTGGACCGGCGGTATCGAGGGGTCGCCGGCGCTTGACGCCGACCGACCCGTCGTCCGGGCGGACCTCCGACTCGGCGAGTCGACGTTCGCCGTCGGCGACGCCGCTCGGGTCGTCGACAGCGACGGCGAGGCTGTGCCAGCAAGCGCAGCGGCGGCCATCCGCGAGGCCCGCGTCGCCGCCGACAACATTGGAACACTCGTCGAGCGGTTACAGGGTAGCTCCGGCGAGTTCCAGCCCCGACTGACACAGTACCAGTTCAACGTGCCAGGGTGGCTCGTCTCGGTCGGCGACGACGCCGTGGCGAAGGTCGGTCCCTCTGTTCTCACCGGGCGGGCCGCGCTGGCGCTCAAGACAACTGTCGGCGCGGGCTATCTTGGAACGGTGGGTGCCGTCCAGAATGCCGTCGACCTCGTCAGCGAGGAATTGGATCTTACCGGCGAGGTAGAGAACGAGTAGAAATACTGCGACAACTGTCGACCGGCGCGTCAGTCCTCGCCGTCCGCGGTTGCGTTCCCGAGCACGTCGTCGGGTTCGATCCAGATGACGAATTCGTCTTCGCCGTCGCGGTCGACGACACCGTTGATGTAATCGCCGTCGACTGGGGCGGTGTTCACTTCGGATTCAGCGACAGGCACGACCTGCCGGACCTCGTCGACGATCCAGCCCATCGCGCCCTGTTCCTCGAACACACCTGCATCAAAGACGACGATGAGGTTCTCCGACCCGTCGCTTTCGATATCCATCATCTCCTTGGGGTTGAGGATCGTCGTAATCTGCCCCCGGAGGTCAACGACGCCCTCGACGTAGTCGTCGGTGTTGGGAACGCGGGTGACCGACTCGCGTTTGACAATCTCCTCAACGTAGTCGATGTCGAGACAGTAGTACTCGTCGCCGAGCGCGAATTCGAGTACCCGGACCAGTTCTTCTGTCTGGGTCGCGTCGTCGTCGATAGCCGCGGCGCGAGCACCACCCTCGGTTGTGGCGGTGTTGTCCGACGCCATCGCCTCCTCAATGAGTTCCTGGTCCGGCAACTCGACGCCAGTCGGCCCCTGCATCGGGCTGGCCGACGCCGACAGGTCATCCGTCGGCTGGTCGGCAACACCGGCGTCGACGTTCTCAGGGGTCATCTGTGCGGAGGCCTCTGCCGCTCGCTGTGCGGCGGCCATCGCGTCGGTGTCGCTCTGGTCAGTGGCGGCGCTGTCGGAGTCAGTGTCGGTGTCGCCGTCATTGGCAACCTGTCCATCGGCCGCAGCCGCTTCGTTAGATGCGTCATCGCTGGCGGCGGTCGCCGGTTCCGCGTCGGCGGCCTCGCCCGCCGTCGCCTCGGTTTCGCCCTCATCGTCGGGCTGTTTGCCGGACCCGTCCGCGGAGGCCTCGTCCGACTCCGCGGTGTCGTCGGTAGTTTCTGCCTTGTTCCCCTCGCGCATCTGTCGGATGCGCTCCGCTCTGTCCATGCGTTCGTCGTCACTCATGCTGGTACCTCTGTGTCGGTAAAGCCGAACTGCTCGTCGAGTTCTTCGGCGATGTCCTCAAAGACAGCCGCCATGTCGCACGATTCCTCGGTCGCGAAGATAGACTGGCCGGCGCTGAACGCGCGCTGCAGCGCTACCCGTTTGCGGACCTCCCAGACGGGGCTGTCCGGGAACGCCATGTTGAACCATTCGAGCATCGTCTCGTCTTCGGATGTCGTTTCGACCCGGTTGGCGACGACGCCGAGCGTGTTGATCGACGCGTCGGTCTGGCGCTCCATTGCGGCCATCTGGTCCATCAACAGTTCGATGGCTCGCTCGGAGGTGGCCTCAGTCAGTGCCGGAATGAGGACGTTCTGTGCGGCGTACATGCCGGTGTCGGTCAGCTTCCCGTAGAACGGCGGGCAGTCGATGATAACGTAGTCGTAGTCGGCATCGAGTGTCGACAGCGCCCGGTCGAGCGTATCGAGCGCGTGTGACCCTGTGACCATCTCCGGCGTGATGTTGATAGCGAACGAAGCCAGCGCGGCCTGGTCGATATCCCCGCCCTGGGTGTTGACCCGGGCGATGAGGTCGGCGATGGTCAGTTCGTGTTCGGCCTGGAGCATATCGATGCTAGAGGGGATCACGTCCATTTCCTCGCCCTCGCAGATTAGCTCACCCAGCGCCGATGGGTCGCCGGTCAGTGCGTCGAACAGCGTCGGCGGGTCGGCGTCGTACGCCTCGACGAGGCCGACGCCTTCCGTGGCGTTGCCCTGCGGGTCGAGGTCGATAAAGAGGACGTCCCGGCCGCGGTCGTTCAGTGCACCGGCTACGTTGATAGCAACTGTCGTCTTTCCGGTCCCGCCTTTCGCGTTGGTCACACAGAAGCGGGCTGGACCGGTTTCTGATTGCCGGTTCATCATCCAAGTATCCACAGGTCGACTCCGAGCCACTATAAAAATGTGGTCCCGATTATCAACGTCGCAACTGGGGGACGGAACGCGGACGAGACGGAAACACCCGCGAGCGTGTGCATGACGGCCGTCTGACGGTGTGCAAGATTTATGATTGTGTAGATTGAAGGGTCAGTATCATGACCATCAACCCGCGCGATTACGACCTCGACGAGTTACGGAAGATGGCTCGTCAGCGGGGCAACGGGATGGGCGACGAGGACGTCCCGGACCCGACGGACCTTGACATGGGGCTTGACGACGCCGATGAAGAGGTGCTTGCAGGGAGTTCGTTCCGCTCCGGGCTGTACCGTGAACTGCTGCCGTTCCTCAGTGGTGACGCACAGGAGAAGCCCTATCTCGAAGCACTGCCCGAGACCTACGCCGCGGAGTTCGTGGTCTTCGAGTGGCTTGAGTTCCTCCTGATGCACTCCGGGTATAAGGGAGCCGACGAAGCGCTCGATTACTATCGCTCGATCGACTGGCTAACCGAGGACGTACAGGACGACCTCTCGGATTACCTGCTTGGTATCGACGAGTCCGCGACCAACGACGACAACGAACTGAGCGTTGACGACCATATGCTAAGTCTCGTCTATATTGCGAAGCTCACTGCGATGACGTAACGTCCGTTTTCAGGACCAATTCTTTCCACCGAATTCCTGTTATTGAGCGGGATTCGGTATCAGCTCCCCGAGGGGACAGCTATCAGTCCTGAATACTAGGGAGAGGATATATATCGGGCGGTCGACAAGGACGACCGTATATGAGTGACGAGGATGCGGACGACGACACCGGGTCCGAATCGGACGCCGGTGTGTCGTCAGACGGCGCTGCCGCTGTTCCGGTCGGGGTCAAGCTCGGGAGCACCCGGACCGTCATTGCCCTGCCGGGCGAACACGGCACGGAGAACCAGATTATCAAGACACTGACGTGCATGGCGACGTACGAGGACGCCCTGACCGGCGAGGAGAAGATCCTCTACGGCGAAGAAGCAGCCCGCGAGTATCCGGACCGCGTCGAGTACATGCTTCGGTCGGGGCTCCCCGAGGACGCTGACCGGGCCGAGATGACCAAAACGTTCTTCGAGGCCATCATCGAGGAACACGACATCCCGGCAAACAGCGGCGTCGTGTACGCCATCCCGACTATCGACAATCCGACCGGACTGGAGAACCTGCAGAACGTCATCGAGAACTCCTCTATCGGGCTGGACCTCGTCGAGAGCTATCCGGAGTCGCTGTGTGGCTCTATCCCGGCCTTTGGCGACGATCTTGAAGCTATCGACGAGATATTCGTCGCTGTCAACATGGGGTCGACGAACCTCGAAGCCTCCGCGTACCGTCGCGGCGAGCAGCTCTCCCCTTTCACGACGGGCGCGGTGACCGGGAACGAAGTCGACCGGATGATCGCCAACTACGTTGAGGAAGAAACGCAGGGCCGTGTCAACATCGACAACCAGACTGCCCGAGAATACAAGGAAGAACACGCCGACTTCGTCGATTTCGAACCGTTCACCGATATCATCCAGCAGCCCGGCGGCGGCTCACACGAGTTCACTATCGAGCGCTCGGTGATGGACGCGGTCAACGAGTACCTCGACGACGCCGTCGACGAACTGGCGAACACGTTCCTGCCGGAGCTGGCAAACGACTACATGAAAGTGTACCAGCTCGCGCTGGACCGCCCGATCGCCATCACCGGCGGTATGGCCTGCATCCCCGGCATCGTCGACGAGTTCGAAGAACGACTCAGTGCGGAGCTGAACCGCGACATTGATGTCATCGCTGCCGACGAACCGGACATCGCGCCGACCATCGGCGCACAGCGGATCGCGGCGCGTCTCGTCGAGACCAACTAGGGATTCCGCCAGCAGTCCAGCCACCGCTCGATTCTGGGCTCGGACTGTCCCATCTTGTGACCGCGATCGGCCGAGAGCAGTTCGAATACGTCAGTGTCGATTCCGAGGCTGGTCGCGCCGGTCGAGAGACCACCACCCTGCCGCTCCTGCGACGACCCCCCACCGAGTTGGGTACGTGGCATACACTCGGCTACAGGAGCCTGACACCTAAAGCCAAGTCAGACAACCGGCTGACGGACGCGGAACGGGCCCAGCGACTGTGTCTTTCCCCATCCCTGTTCTCGCTAGCCGCTTCGGAGAACCGTCAACTCTCGTTATTAATTGTGGCTGTTTACCACCCCTCATGTGATGTACTGCCACTAAGCGGCTGTTACAGCCTGTCTACCGCCCAGACCGACTATGGTCAGGAGAAAATTTATATCCTTCAGTAGAATATATACAATTATAATGGATTGCACCAACTGTGGCACGCGGATGTCATACAATGACCAGACAACAAAACTCACCGAGTTTGTCTGTCCCAGTTGTCACGAAACCGTTATCGACTGGAAGGCTGAAGCCCGCAACGCCCGCGTCCACTGACCGGTCCCGTCCGCTTTTTGATCGATAGTCCACTGTCAGCCACTACTCTGGCTATTGACTCTCTTTTCCGAACGGTTCCTGACTTCGACAGCGGCCCGTGCTGGCGCTCCTGCGTCGGCCGGCGATGTGTCGCCGAGCGCCTTGCTGCCCACATCAACGATGGTGCCCACAAGAGTGTGCATATTCGTTCAGAAACGATTGCCGAATCTTTTTATATTTCAGGAGGAGATAACGAGGCAATGGCAGATTCGTCACGCATCGGCTGTCTCTACGTCGACGCCTGTACGGACGAGCAGGCGACGGCGTACGACTGGTGTCAGGAGGCGGTCGACGGTGCGGAGCGATGTGCACTCTCTTCGGTCGAGCCGACCGAATACGACGTCCTCTGGTGGCATCGGGATGAACTGTTCGACGAGCGCGCGCTGGCTGACGCACCGGCGCTGGCTGCGTACGTTCGCGACGGCGGGACCCTCCTGCTGACGCTGAGTGCGCTCCCGGCTGTCGAACCGCTGGGGTTCGAGGAGGTCGCGCCAGACGCCACCGGCTGGGAAGAGGTTCCGGAGCCGACCGGCCACCTCTGGCAGGCGCTGTACGACGACCACCCGATTCACGCAGACTACGACACCCTTCGCGTTCACACCCGCGGTGCCGGTGTCACGATACCCTACGCGAGATACGAGTCTATCGCGCCCCGGTCAGGGGACGTGCTCGCGAGCACAATCCGGGGCGACACCGATGTAGTCAAACAGATGGCGATACTCTCCTGGGAGCCCGGCGACGGGCAGGTACTGGGCATCGGGTCCTCCGTCGCGTTCGCACAGCCGACCCACGACGTGTGTCAGGGCAACCGCGAGACGCTCATCGAGAACGCACTGGCGTTTCTGGCGGCAGACGAACGGCACCCGCTGACCGGCCGCCCGAAGAATGTTGACACGTTCGGGCAGTTGCGCGAGCGTCTCGACGACGACCCGAGTCGTCCGTCCTATCATGTGACGCCGCCGGCAAATTGGCTCAACGACCCGAACGGGCTCATCCACTGGAACGGTCGCTATCACCTGTTCTACCAGTACAACCCCGCCGGACCGTTTCACAACACGATTCACTGGGGCCACGCCGTCAGCGACGACCTCGTCCACTGGGAGGACCGCCCCGTCGCGCTCACGCCCTCGCCCGACGGGCCGGACCGGGATGGCTGCTGGTCCGGCTGTGCGGTCGACAACGCTGGCGTTCCGACCGTGCTGTACACGGGCGGCCGCGACAAGCGCCAGCTCCCCTGTATCGCCACCGCTGCGGACGACGACCTTACGGCCTGGGACAAGGACCCGGACAACCCCATCATCGAGGAGCTACCGGCCGAACCGGAAGTGCTCCGCACCGAGGACTGGGAGGGAGAGTTCCGGGACCACTGCGTCTGGCGCGAGAACGAAACTTGGCACCAGCTCATCGGAGCCGGTATCGAGGGCGGCGGCGGCGCGGCGCTGCTGTACGAGTCCGCCGACCTCCGGAACTGGGAGTACCAGGGGCCGATCCTTGCTGGCGACCGCGACACCGCCGGGACTGTCTGGGAGTGCCCGGAACTACTCGATTTCGGCGACAGACAGCTCCTCCACATCTCGAACTACGAGGACGTGGTGTACTTCCTCGGCACCTATGAGGACGGCGAGTTCGATGTCGACCGGCGCGACAAGCTCGACCACGGCGACTTCTACGCCCCGCAGTCGATGTGGACCGACGACGGCCGCATCCTGACATGGGGATGGCTTCCTGAAGCCCGCGACGTGAGCGGGCAGTGGGACGCCGGCTGGTCCGGCGCGATGTCGCTGCCCCGGGAGTTGTCGCTGGCCGACGACGGCGGCCTGTGCCAGCGGCCGGCCCCCGAACTCACCGAGCTACGCGGCGACAACACCAGTTACGACGTGGTGCGCCTCGATGCCGGCGATACCGAGCAGTTGCCGGTCGAGAGCCGGTCGTTCGAGCTCCGCGCTACCGTCCGTCTGGAAGACGCCGAAGCCGTCGAGCTGTCCGTCCTCGAATCGCCGGACGGCGAGGAACGGACGCCGATTCGATACTCGTATGAGAGCGAAATCGCCGTCGACCGGTCGGCCTCAAGCACTGACCCGCAGGCAACCGGCGACACCCAGACGATGCGAGTCCGACCGTACGACGCGCCGCTGTCGCTGCGTGTCTTCGTCGACGGGAGCGTTGTTGAGGTGTTCGCCAACGAACGGCACTGCCTGACCAGCCGTGTGTACCCGACCCGCGAGGACGCCACCGGCATCTCGCTGTCGGCCGAGGACGGGCACGCGACTATCGCGTCGCTGGACGTCTGGGAACTGGACTCTGTCTGGTAGACAGTCCCGGCCGAATTCCTGTGAAAAGACCGCTTTGAGACGCTTTACTTCCGCTCAGCCTCGGTTCGCGCGGCGTAGCCACCGGTACTGGTATCGTTGTGTTTCCCGCGCCGAATCAGCTCTCGGTCCGTCAGTGGGAGCGTCTCGCCCGCCAGTGGGATGTGCCAGTGCCCAAGCGACCCGATAATGCGTGTCCGGCTCCCCTCCACCTCAAGCCGGAGCGCCGGGCCGAGTGAGCCGCCGAACCGGCGCATCTGCTCAGACTCGGACAGATGGGCGATTTCGTCCAGCGTCTCGCCGTCGAAGTCGTAGTAGTTGAAGAAGCTCTGGACCAGCACCTCGTCGCTGTGGGGAAACGCCATCCACGAGTAGGACTGGAACGGCGCGTTTTCGGGGTTCGTAGCGACGAGGCCCGACTCGTTTAGCGGGACGTAATCGCCGCGGAGGTCCTCGGCGACAAAGCCATACAGCGCGTCGAACCCCTCAAGGCCCGGCGCGAACGTGTGGAGGTGGCTGGAGATAAAGAGGTAGTAGAGGCCGTCCCGATACACGACGTGGGGTCGTTCGAGTTCCTGATTGACGCCCACAGCGTCCAGCAGTGGGTCTTCGAGCTCCCACGCCAGCGGGTCGCCCGTCGGCGAGCGAGCGATGCCAACGCTCCCGTTAAATTCCTGTAGCGCGTCGTCGCCACCACAGACGTCGCTGCCCTCCGGTACTGGCGTGTTCGCCTCGAACAGGAGCCACGTCTCGCCCGTTTCGGGGTCTTCGAAGAACCACGGGTCGCGGAAGGTGTATATCATCCTGCGGGACTGGTCTTCGCGCTCGTAGCGGTCGCCGTCGGGCTGGAGCAGTTCGTGGTGGGTCCACGGGCCCGAGAGCGCGAAGCCGTCAGCCGTGTCGATACTGCCGCCGCCCGCGCCGACGATGCGTTGTGTGTAGGTCAGGTCTTCGGCCCCTTCCTCGCCGGCCGCAGTGTAGAACAAATAAACGCTGCCGTCGTCGTCATACAGTGCCGACCCGGCCCACTGGCGCTGGCCCAGCGGCTCCTCGAACACCGGGCCGGCGTTGTGCCAGTTGCGACCGTCGTCGGAGTAGAAACAGCGGATGGTCGCCACATCGTGGCGCTTACCGGGCAACAGGTCCGATGGGGCGGTCAGCGAGAAACAGACCCGGTAGCCATCGACTGTCGCCAGCGTGCCGTCGCGGTTACGGAGGAACCAGGTATCCCAGATATGGACCTCGGGAATCTGTTCGGTTTGGGGCGGGTAGACGATGGGGGCGACGGTGTCGTCAGTCCGCTCGATCCGACTCGCCTGCTCGCGTGTCCACCCGGCGCGTCCCTTCGTTCCGGAACGACCCTCGCCGAGCGCCTCGTTTGTCATACCTCACGTTGGGCCGACCACGGCTATAAATGTTGCCGGGAAGGTACCACGGGTGTTGTATGAAGATTTTCTAATACGTGTGTTCTCGGGGGAGAGCTGGCTGAAAAAACAGACAGTTAGTAGTTCAGAACCGGCAAGCAGTGCGTTACTCGCTTGAGTCCTCACTTCCGCTGACACCCTCTGGACCGGTGATATCGAGCGGTCGAACCCACTCATACCAGATGAAAACGACGCCGAGGCCGTATCCCAGTGCCCAGACAGCGCTCCCGACCCAGGGGTAGCCAAGCGTGCTGAATCCCCAGTTTGCGAGGCCCGGGAGGATGATAGCAGCGAGAACCGTCAGCACTAATATCGCTGTGTCTCGGGTATTCACAGTTGCGTCCTCCCAATCGCTGTGCCGTTCATACCTCAAGATAGGCTCGGACACTCGTGAGTCTGTCGGAACACCGAACCGTGACCGGGATGGAACTGACGCCGTAGCCGTCCCATTTTTATCATCGTATGCCCTACCCCGGATGTCGGGAATGTCTCAGAACCACACAGACCGGTCGTCTTCGGAAGACATCGAGTGGTGCTACGATGCTGTCCATCGTGTGTCGCGGACGTTTAGTCTCACAATTTCGGAACTCAACGAACCGATGGCCCGGGACATCTGTCTGGGCTATCTTCTTTGTCGTGTGGCTGACACGATTGAGGACGCCGGCCATCTCCCTCCAGCGGTACAGACCGAACTCTTGCAGACGTATAGTCGCTCGCTCGAACCATCGAGCGGGACGACCGTGTCATCGTTCCACGACGCCGTCGAGGAGTGGATTCCCACGACGACGAACGCTGACTGGGAAGTCGTCGAGAACGCGGGCCGTATCGTCGACGTGTTTCACACGCTTGACGACCACTCCACGCAGACCATCCGCGGGCCGGTCCGGGAGCTCGTTGATGGGATGGCGATGTTCGTCGACCGCTACGCCGACGCCGGTGGGCTTCGAATCAAAACGCTCGACGAACTCGAAGAGTACTGCTGGTACGCCGCAGGCACTGTGGGCACGCTGGTGACCGGGCTGGTTTCACATGAAGCCACCGACGAGCAGATCGCCCAGATGGAGGAAAACGCCCGCTCCTTTGCCCTGCTGCTCCAGCTCGTCAACGTCGCCAAGGACGCCGCAACGGACATGGAAGAGGAGAACAACGTCTACCTCCCGCTGGAACTACTCCACGAACAGGGGCTTGATCACAGCGACGTGAGCGACACCGGCAACGTCGATTCGCTGGTGCCCGTCATCGAGCAGGTCACCGAGCGAGCAGAGGGCTATCTCGACGACGCACAGGCGTGGCTCGAAGCCATGCCCGAAACCCGCGGTAACACCCTCTCAGCGTGGGCCATTCCGTTCCTGCTCGCGGTCGGGACGATCCGTGAACTCCGCGAACGACCCGCCGACGTCATCGAGCAGGGCAACGTCAAAATTTCTCGCGAGGAGGTCCACTCCGTGACACAGCAGTTCGGCGGCGACAACGACCCCTCTATCGGGGAACTGCGGGCCAAAATCCGCCAACAGCCGCTCCACCAGTACTGACGACCACCAGAGACATTCCCTTTTGCAGTCGCGTCCGTGGCCCGGCCATCGTTGCACATACACACGGACAGCGCCCCGCCCTATCGGTGACTGCTGGTCTCCGCCTCGCGTGCGTCGTACTTCTGAACGAGTTCGCGGAGCCACCAGAGCTTCAATCCGCCCATCGCAAGCGTTGCGACTGTGGCGCTGACCGGCCGACGACGCCAGGCAGCGTACAGAGCAACGACCGACGCTAGCGCGCCGCCGGTGTTACAGATGTTCGGGTACCTGAGGCCCATGGTCCCGTTGGCCTGTTCCGCGAGCCACCACCGCTCTGCCAGCACAGCACGGGTCATCCAGGCGTCCTCGGTCTCGGGCGGGGCAAACAGGACTGGATTGACCAGTGTCCACAGAAGGGCCGTAGTCAGGAGCCGCCAGTCCCGCTGATACACTGCGTACACGATGACAGCGCCGGTCGGCACGCGCGACCAGCCGCTCTTTGGATTCGCATGGCGGGTCCAGAACCAATCCCGCACGCTGTCCGCTCGCACTGTTGTCATATATCCAACTCAACGTGGTCGAGGGAAAACGCTACTGCCACTCGAAGCCGGGGACAGAACACTCATGTCCGCCCTGTGTGAACGCCGTCTATGGCCACAGCGGCGTCGGGACTCTCCGAGCCACAGGTACTCGCCCGGACGAAAGACCGGCTGTTTGCGGACCGCGAGGACGCCTACGTCGTCGCGGACACGCAGTTCGCACAGCAACGCTGGCTGGACGACACCCCTATCGAGGCGGCCGTGCAGGCGACGCTCGCGCCGTTCAACCACGTCCGGGTCGGAACGGGCTATCCCGACCTCGTCGGCGTACAGACGCTCTCGACGGACCTGCTGTCCGTCGACCGACTCGGTGACCGGCCGCCGCTGATCGCCATCGAGGCGAAGGGGTACACCGGCAACGGTGGCGTCGACGCTGAGCGCGGGGTCGTGCAGGCCCACGACCGACTCAACGAGGCCAACGTGGCCTTCCTGACCGCGCCACGGAGTGGCATCTCCACCGCCGCGCGGACGATGGCCCGCGAGCTAAACGTCGGCGTGCTGGGCGTCGACTCCGATGGCTCAGTCTCGGTCCTCGAACGGCCCCGCGTGGTCGGCCACGGGTCGATGGACGCCGCTTCGGCGATCCGGTTCCAGGCCAGCGCTCAGGGTGTCGCCGACCAGAGTTTCGGACTCAACCACCCGAAGAACTACATTGCGGTGCCGCTGGCCGTCCACCACGAGGGCGACACGCGGGACCTGCTTGCGTCTCACGTGGTCAGAGCCGTCGACGGTGCTCTCGCCGGGGCGGCGTTTCTGAACCTGATCGACACCGGTCAGGGCACGCTCACGCTGACGCCGCTGGGTCGGGAGGTTGTCCGGTTCGCGCTCCGGACAGTCGGCGACATAGACGCCGCACTCCGCCGGTTCGAGGACTGGCAGCGGTCCCGCAAGCGATTCATCGACATCGCGCCACAGTGGGGCCAGCTCGTCCGCCGTGTCGTCTCCGACTATCCGGCCACGGACCTCCTCGTCGACGGGCTCTACGCCTGCCACCGGGACGGCTACGGCTCCCCGTCGCTCGTCGAATTCGTGGCGTACCTCCACGCGCTGCACCCCGAGTTCACCGTCGAACTGTTCCTCCGCGGCGACGAGACCGTCCGCCAGCGGGTGTTGACCGGCGACGGGGAACTCCGCCGCTCGGAACTCACCGACGGCAGCGTCTATCACTCCCCCACTGTGTTCCAACTGAAGGCGATCTACTACCACGCCGGCATCGTGACTGACCGGGGCGCAGAACCCTCGAATCTCGACCCTGAGACGGACGAGTGGGCGCTGTGTGACCCGCTCGCGTAGCGGCGGGCATCCAGGCGCTCCAGTAGCTCTACCGACACATAACGCTGAAGCGTGGGTAGCCCCTACTGTGATACAATGTCTCAGACCCTGGAGCTCCCCAACGGCGATGTCGTCTCGCCCGACGACGTGTTCTGCTACAACGACTACCCCTACCGACTCGTCTGGCTGGATGACGATACCCACGAGTTCGCGCTCTCCCCGCTGTACTGGGGCGACAGCGGCATGGACATCCCGTTCCGCGACCGGGAGGCACTCGTCGACCAGTGGGAAGTCGATTCACAGGGTCAGATGACGGCCGAAGAGTGGGCGGACTGGCTGGACGACGCGACGACGGACCCCCGCTACAGCGACGACGAGGTCACGTCACTCGCGGCCGAGCTCCCGACAGAGTGGGACTCCACGGGCGGGGACCCGGACTCCGGCGGCGGAATTCTGGACCGCCTCGGACTGTAAGCGCTGTCGCCGGACTCTGAAAGGTATTAATCCGTTCGTCCTGCAACCCCTGTCATGGAACCACTCTGGCTCGCCGCTGGCGGGGCCGCTCTCGCCGTGGGCCTCGCGCTGGCGTTTGCGATTACCCGCCGCTCATCCAGCAGTGCGTCGAAACGCGCCCACGAGGCCGCACAGGAGCGAGAACCGCCGGTCGAACTCGGGGAGACCTACGAGTTCGGCATCACCGAATTCAGTGACCACCACTCCGGCGACCGCGTCGCTGTTGGGAAAGTCGAGGGCTTCGTCCTGTTCACCGAAGACGTGCCGTCGTCGGTGTCAGCTGGCGATGTGATCCGAGCGACGGTGCTGTCGTTCAACCGGGGCCACACCTCCGCCGACGCTCGATTCGTCGAACGCGCCTGAGCGAATTGAGCGTCGGCAGTAGCGGAAG
The DNA here is from genome assembly GCF_000011085.1 of Haloarcula marismortui ATCC 43049. Classification (NCBI taxonomy): domain Archaea; kingdom Methanobacteriati; phylum Methanobacteriota; class Halobacteria; order Halobacteriales; family Haloarculaceae; genus Haloarcula; species Haloarcula marismortui. Next base: position 1,312,377 of record NC_006396.1, on the reverse strand, counting down.
CGAACACAGCCTGGCCGACGCCGACTCGCCAGTCCCGATGTGGATGGAGAAACCGATATGTGCCTACCACGATAAAACAGGGCATGAGCGAATCGGACGGGCAGAGCACGCCACAGGACACCCGGGAGGTCATTATGGAGGCCACCTTTCGGGCGCTGAGCAAGCACGGCTACAAGGACTTGCGGGTCCGGGACATCGGCGAGGAGATGGAGATGTCTCGGCAGGTGATCCACTACCATTTCGACGGCAAGTACGACCTGATATCTTCGTTTCTGGAGTACATTATCGACCAGTACGAGGGCAGTGTCGAAGTCGATGATGAAACCGACCCCCGTACAGAACTCGATGTCCGCATCGACCGGTGCCTGTTCGGTCCGGAATTCGACGACTTCTCACACTGGGACCGGATGAAGGTGTACCACGAGCTGTACGCCTACGCGCAAAACGACGACGAGCACCGGGCGCTGTTCAACGAGCACTACGACCGACTTCGCAAAAGCATCTCCACAGTCATCGAAGACGGAGTCGAGCAGGGCACGTTTCTGGACGTTGACGCCGAACTGATGGGGCAGCTCATTACGGACGTGATTCACGCGGCCCGTGGCCGGCGGATTGCGCTTGGCCACGAGGACGCACCCGACGAGGCCAAGCGGGCCGTCAACGACTTTATTCTCGACTCGCTGTACCCGCCGCAGTAGATTGGGCTGAAAAGGCAGCGTCAGAGGGGGCTAATACCGACGCTGAGCGCCCATGTTCCAGTTGCCGACGCCGCGACGACGAGCGCCCCGCCTGCAAGCGTCACGTTCTTCAGGAAACTGTTCAGTTCGTCCTGCCGGTCCTCGTCCGGCACGGCCCAGAAGTCGTGCATCGCAACCGCCGAGACGATGAGGAACACGGCGAGGGCGACCGCTGCGACGACTGGGAAGACACCCACGGTCACACCGAGCCCGCCAAGGATGAGGAGCCCACCGGACGCGAGGACGGAGAATCTCGGCGCCGGGAGGCCCTTGTACTCGGCGTAGCCGGCCATCTGTTCGGTCTGCGTAAAGTGGCTCAGGCCCGTAAAGGCGAGCACGCCGCCGAAGAGGACACGGCCGGCGACGAGCAACACGACGTTGAGTTCGGGTGCCATCACAAACTCACCACCGAGCCCACGCGGGCGTTTCCAGCAGTGTGATTCGGGATAGTAGCGGAATTCATTGTGGGAGTCGATTCTGGCTGCATCGTTAGAGTTCCGGCACGTCTGACGGCATATCGAAGTCGTGGTAGTACTCGCCTTTCTCTTTCGAGAGAATGTCGAGGACAGCGGCAGCACCGTCACCGGCGGCGATGACCGCCTGCCACTTCTCCGCTCGACCCATCGCACCGGTCGCGTACACGTTCTCGACTGACGTTTCCATGTCGACAGTCACGTCGACGACATCCTCATCGGTGAACGCACAGCCGAGATCCTCGGCGAGGCTTCGGTCACCACCAGTCGCGAGAACGACGTACTCCGCGGTGTACTCGTCGTCGTCCGTTGTGAGGACAAATCCGTCGTCAGTCTGTTCGATGGCCGTGACTTCTGTCTCGTACAGCGTTGCGCCACGGTCCCGGGCCTGCCCACGGGCAATCGTGAGGAACTCCTCGCCGCTAATTGAGCGCACGGCGGGGTAATTGAACAGGTGCGCCTTGTGCATCCACGACTCGTCCGTATCGAAGGTGATTGTTTCGAGGTCGTTCTTCGCAGCGTACTGTGCCGCACTCAGGCCGGCGGGGCCGCCGCCGACAACTGCTACATCTGCCATGTTACAGGACACGGACCGCCCACAGAAGAGTTTTACCATCTGGTAAAATATAGTCGAAGCCTCACGTCTGGCCCTGACCCACGCGACGCCCCCACTTACAGAACGTACGGTCCGCGCTGTCGAATCGGCTCGCCGTGCGGGCGACCCGAGACGGCGACGACGCGGAGTGAGTCATCGCTCTGGAGCGTCACCGACCGCGTGTCAGTGACCGGCAGCACATCACCCGCAGTGAACGGTTGCCCCTCGACCGTTCCGTCGCCGGCGACACCGTAGAGAAATCCGGACCACCCTTCCGGGACCGACCACGTCCATGTGTCGGCCACGGCGGCATCGAGATACTCCATCGGCGTATGGAGGCTGATCGGTGAGCCCTCGCCGATAACTGTCGTGACCGTCGCGCCGCCCTGCTCCGCCGTCGGCAGCGTGTCGGCCGTCGCATCGCCGTAGTCCGGGTCAGCGTCCTTCTCCGCCTGCGGCAGGTTCACCCAGAGCTGGAGGCCGGTGCAGGCCTGCCCGTCGGCGGGGAATTCGGAGTGGCGTATCCCGCTCCCGGTCGTGATACGCATCGCGTCGTTCTCGTATGCGGTATTTGCAACGCCCAGCGAGTCTTCGTGCTCCATACCACCCTCAATCATGTACGAGACGATCTCGAACCCGCGATGGGGGTGCATCGGAAACCCGTTGTCGGGGTCGATGTAGAACTGCTCGAACAGGACAAACGGGTCCAGATTGTACGGATAGCTGTCCGTCGGAAACGCACGATTCGAATTCACGCCCGTCCCATGCCGGACTTTCTCTCCGGATAGCGGCCCGACAGCCGACGCCTGCGACTCGCTTTCGGTCATACACTTCCTTGTTTACCGAGCGGTAAAAACGGCGTGGCTGCAGCGCAACCGACCGCTATCTAGACCCCTCGTGGCGCTACGACGGTGGTAACAAATTCACGGTGCGCTCACCGAGGCTAATTCTGGATACTCTGTGTGGCAACTCCAAATTACGAGAATGGTCCCAAACAGTCGTACGCCCTCGTTCAAAAGCGTGCAGTGAGCGGATGGGTTGGGGCGGATTCGAACGCGCCTCCCGATGGCGATTGTGCCAGACAGCAAGGACATCAAATGACACAATCGCTCGAAGCCATCGTACCAGAGGAAGCAGTAGAACTGTATCTCAAATCAAGGGGGCAAGATGCTTCGGAAAGCACCATCCAAAACCATCGCTACAGGCTGAAACACTTCCTGAAGTGGTGTGAACACGCTTCAATCGAGAACCTCAACGAGTTGTCTGGCCGTGACTGTGAGAACTACAAAAACTGGCGTATCGCGCAAGGGGATGTAGCCGACATAACTCTCGAACAGCAACTCCGTACCTTCAGGGTGTTTCTCCGATACTGCGAATCCATTGAGGCAATCGAGACAGGCATCTCGGAAAAACTCATCGTCCCGAAGGTCTCGAAGGGAGAAGCAGTTCGAGATGATGCAATCACTCACGAGGAAGCGTGTGCCATCCGCGAGCATCTACGGAAGTACGAGTACGCCACGAAGGAACACGTCATCTTCTCTCTGCTGTACCACACGGGGATGCGGAGAGGGGCCTGTGTCTCGCTCGACGCCGCAGACTGGCACTCGGAAGACGAGTATATCGAGGTACAGCACCGGCCTGATGCGAGTGTCAGCACACCTCTGAAACTCAAACAGGAAGGTGAGCGGAATCTGTCGATACTCGATGCTGGCCTCTCCGAAGCGGTGGATGACTACATATCCCATAACCGGATTCCCCACACCGAGCCTGATGGGAGAGAGCCGCTGTTCACCACGTCGAACGGTCGCATCTCTGGCAACGCCGTGCAGTCCATCGTCTACAGAGTGACGCGCCCCTGCTACTACGGGAAGGAATGTCCACACGACAGGGATGTGGATACGTGTGAAGCAACGGAATCGAACCACTACTCAGCCTGCCCATCTTCCGTATCACCGCACCCCATTCGACGGAGTGCCATTCATCATCACCTTAACTCGAACGTGAGCAAGTCGATTGCTTCGGAACGGATGGCCGTCTCTGTTGACACTTTGGAAGAACACTACGACGCCCGTTCGAGGGAGGAGAAGCGACAGGCACGGCAGAATGAACTGACGAATCTTTGACGAAACTCTCGGCTCAACACCACTTCTTGTTGGAGTAGCAGACAGCAGGAGTACTACCTGTTGTGTGTGTAGAGAGTTTTGGAATCTGATAAGATAGTGTCGTAGCAGGGTGGTGAACCTGTATCAACACACTATCAAGTGGGCAACCTGTTGTGCTGAACAGTTGTCCAACCATCGAGGTTGCTGTTCATCACTTCCACGAAGCAGGCAGGGTTTCATCCAATCCCTTCACTTAGGTATATTAGTATCGCCCCACTTAAACGGCTGGCGTTAAGCCAACGAGAGAGTTTTTGGTTACTAAATGTAACCAACTTACATAACTATACCAAAAACTTTAAATACGAGTAACACTAATAGGTATGTAACGAGTTAATAAAGGTTCCGCTAATCTAAATCTGTCCGACATTCCTGCGGCTCTCCGTTTTTGGAGTATGAAGAAGGATGGAGTGAAGGCCGAGGGCACTCCGATGGGACGAGCGTTGATGGCGCTCCGCCTTAGCTTTAAGTAAGTCTTACTACTACTTAAAGTTTTCGGTTTGCTCTTGGCAGACGTTGGCTATACTCGTATATCAAAAATGATACAGTTAGACCAAACAAGAGCACAAGCATCGTATAACAAAACAGATACGTTTGTCCCAAACGCAAGCAGGGCAACTCTCGCACAAGCCGACGCCGGTGCCTTCGACGGACTCGGCATCTCGCATCATCCCTGTGCGACCGGCTGGCGAGAGGCAGACGGTTCCCCGCTGGCAGATGACGGTTCCTCGAAGCGGGCTTTCGCCCTTCACACAGATACGCACCACCCTGCATCGAGCCGGTACCATTTCTCTACACCTGCGAGCATCGAACGACAGTCTTGCCGTCGATGGAGAGAAGGTGTAGCTTTCACGTACCGCGCTTTCACGACTCCGCCCCACGTCTCGCTAAAAGCCGTTGAGCGGTGCGCCAGTCGGTTCGAGTGTGGGCCGGAGCTTTCCCCTTATGGTGGCCTTCGAATTGTCACAGCGGCCGCTCTGACTCTCGTGTGGGGTGTGAGCGACGAGATGCTGTGGGGTGATGAACAGTTCCGTCAAGAGTTTCGGCAAGAGGTGGGAGAACCTGCACAGGTTTCCCCCTCGAAAGCACTTCGGAAACTGTTCAAACTTCGAGGTGATTCCGAATGAGTGCTACCTTCAACTTCACTACTGGACGGGGTTTTACAGATGTATCAAACCTACCAGTAGAGTTGAAGGAGTTAGACGTGTGGGTGGTGGAGGATGGGAAACAGCCCTGCTACCCCTCGTGGGAGTGGCGCAACTCCGACGAACCCACTACGTCGTTCGAGAACGCGAAGGCAGAACTTGAACGACGACAGGGTAGTCCTCGTGCTGGTGACGGTCTCGGCATCATCCTTGAGCCGTCCCTGAATCTGGTTGTCATCGACGGTGATAAAGTGGTGAATGATGCAGGTGAAGTGTTCGGTCCGTATCAGGATATTCTCGATGCGGCCAACACCTACTCGGAGTACAGCACTTCAGGCACAGGAATCCACACCCTCGTCTTCGGTGTATCTGGCCTGCTCGAAGACCGCTCGATGAAGTGTGACACCTACGAGCAGGAATGGGCCTGTGATGAAGTTCCACACATCGACGTGTTCGGCTCACAGGAGGCACGTAATGTTGTGCTGACAGGTGACGTTGTTGGGAACACTCACTACATTCGAGAATCACCGACCTTCGTTCGAGAACTTCACAGCCAGTTCCCCGAGCGCCAGAGGGCGACATCTTCGGAGCAGGTACATCACACCATCGACAGGGATGCACTCGACTTCGAACCGCAGGAGGGCTACGATGTTGCCGACATTCGGGCTACCATCGAGCAGTATGCCGAGTACGGTTCAGGAGCGGCACAGAGCCGTGCTGAGAAGATTCTGTCCCTGTGGGATTCTTCACCCTCACCGAATCCACGGGACGGGCCTACGCGGAGTGATGCGGTTGCAGGAGTACGCTACAACTCACCGAGTGAGGCAGACTACGATTTCGTCACCGGACTGGCCTACTACTGCCGACACGACAAAGCGTTGATACGGAACTGTTGGCAGAATTCGAGTAGGTGGTCACGACCTGACAAGAAGAAGTCGGCTACCTACTACCACAAAACCATCGAGAACTCTGTTCGAGCGAGTACAACCCGTATCTCACGCCAGAATATTATGGAGGTGACAGAATGAGTGACTCGCATCAACAGCGGCTCGGAGCCTTTGGCGACAAAGGCGGTCTGCCTGATGGAGGTTGGCAGACACTTGATGCAGTCACGGCGGGAACCTGTGCGCTGTTCGACACCGGTTCACGGGAATATCTGTTCCTCGTGACAGGAACGTGGGCACCCTCGAACGAGCGGTGTGTCTCCATACAGAGCCACGTTTACAAAAAACTGACAAGATACGGAGACGATTCCACCAGTCTCTACGTGTGTCGCAAGGACAGACGCTCACCGGAAGTCTACCAGTTCCAGTTGGGAGACTTCGCCGAGTCTCGATGTGCGGTGTTGCCACCTCGTGACGATGTAGGGAGCATCACCAACGAACAGCACACGGTTCCCCTCAATCGAGCAAGGGGAGTCTACTATGAACTGAACGATGGACAGGAGCATTTCATCCGCTCAGTTCAGGAAGATGTGTCGATGCGGTTAGACGTTTAGACGATACGCTCGAACGACTCGTGTTCTAACTCGGCAGGAGAGACTGGTACGGATTCGTACCATTCTTCATCAGCATACGGTAAGTCATCTACGTCAGAATATATCTCCATATACACATATTCTGGTTTTTTCTACATAAAAGTTTCGCCGTTAATAAATATACTACACGCCATACGATGACGACACAAGTAGACCTCCTGCGGGCTTTCAGATGAAATTATGACAGCCTGCGAACCTGTGGCGCGAGCCGATTGAATATGGCTTCAGCACGAGTTCCTGTCTCGATTGGTTCGCTCCAGTCAGATTCACTCCAAGCCACAACATATATTCCTGATTGCAGGATGTTCATCGTTAGACTGTCTTCGTGTGAACCGTGAAGTTTCTCAATAAACATCTTTTCAGCGGCTTCATCTACAATGGCAGTCTCTTTGAGATTCTTGCCTTCATTTCCACCGCTGAATTGCTGACTTTCCACTGTTTCTGTCAGTTCATTCAATGCTTCAGCCAGAGGTGTATCGGGCTCGAAACCTTCATCCTCCGATGATGAGAATTTGAAGACCGTAATCTCGTCTCTACCGTCGTAGAAGTCTTTCATCATCTCTTGACTAAATGAAAGGATTCGGGAATTTTCGAGGGCATTCGTGTCAGTCAGTTTTCCGATAAAATCGGGTATCCATTGGTCCACCAAGCCCTGTTTAGATTCGAAGGCGAACATTCCGTTTTCGAAGTAGAACACACGAGGGCGAACCAACTCAGGCTGATTACGCTCTTCTTCCTCACCTTCTTCATTCCTCACGACGATACTGTTCTCTGTGTCTGCCGAATATATAAAGTGGCAGAAAGAAAGTTCTTCGTGGCTGTCTCCAAGGTAGGTTGTTCTACCCTTCTCGCGGTACTCCAACTCACCACCTGAAACTGGGTCATCCTCAACACGGCGAACCATCTCGAACTCGTCATCAAGCGAGTCAATCTCATCTTTCACTTCTTCAACCGAGGGAACCTCGCTGTCAGGGAGGTCAATCTTCCCAATCTTGTAGCGCTCTGATTCTGACATATCGTACTCCTGACTGACGAGGTGTAGGTTTATAAACTCTTTCTAGCCGGAGTGAAAGTATAACCGCTGTACTGCAACCATCTAGAAGTTATGATTTGTAAATTCAGTAACCTCCAAGGGGTTAATTCCATATACCAAGTATGGTGGTAGTTCTGATTCATATGCAGTATTTGCTTAAGTAGGGGCGTTGCTAATATACCTGAGTAGAGGGACAGCAGGAGTACGACTTGTTGTGTGTCCGAGTACTAGTATTCCTGATATGGGGTAGGCTTGTAGTAAGCACCTCTGGAAAAAGATGGTCAATCAACATCACACACAACAGGTAGCACTCCTGCGGTTCTGTTCTTTGTAGAGTTAGATGATAACTTAATCCATCCAAACAAATCACCGAAAACTTTAAGTAGCGCCAATACGTAATAATTACTGTATGTCTTATTTCACTACACTTTCTGTTCGCCCTGATACTCGTGAACGATTGCGTGAACATCAGGATGGTCGCTCGGTCGAAGCAACGCTGACACGCCTTCTTGAACTGAAGGAATCTGTCGAGGAAGCAAACTGATGGATGAAATTGTCATCCCTGTTGCAGACGGTGATGCTTCGCAGATTAACGATTTCCTCTCCATCGAGGAGATGCGGGAGTTACTGATTGATGAAGTGAGGGAACGGCAAGACCAAGCTGATGACGAGTTAGCTGAATGGGATTCCATCTCCGAACTTCGAGCCGATGACTCCCTCGATGCGGCAGAGCGGAAGCGTCTCGAACTGAAGGCACAGCGTCGTACCGGTTTCAATAAGCAGTAAATGATTTTCGTCTGATTTAATTTGGTTATGTTTCTGGTAGTCCCGAGGAAAACGATTATTCACTTACGTGAACATTCTGGCTTATGAGCAAAATTGGCCTCATTTGTGACGCTACGGTTCCGAAAGGGATGTTAGCCAAAATTACAATTAAAGAGGATATTGATAATGACAATAAATTTGAAAATGAGGCCACACAGGTACTCAAAGATGGAAAATATATTTACGAGTTAGATGGATTTCAGGGCGACCGCGATAATACTTGGAACCATTCCTTAACTTTGGGTAGAGACCCAGATGGCCCCAATTTGAGTCCGACGAGAGATAATCCACAACCACCGGGAATCTCAAGATTCCAAATCATCGTATCTGGGCCACCAGAATCTAATGAAGTTGACCCAAAAGCTGTCGTACATAAGTTTAGCGAGATGGATTTCTTTTTGTGTAAAATGAAGACGGGAGAATCAGAGGGTTTCAGATATTATTTGGGTGGATTCCTCAATGCAGCTTATTCAATTGACGATATGTTGCGGAATATGTCTGAAACGGAGTGGAGTGATTGGGCAGATACCCAAGGGAAAATTGACCTGCACGAAATGCTGATTAACTCACGTCATCAGAGTGTTCACTTGGGAAGTCCGGCCCGTGGTTCTTTGAAACCACCATTGGGCCATTCATTAGCGTATGACTTTGGAGATTCTGCCGAAGATTCGAAAATAAATCGCACCTACTTTTTCGATGATGTTCCAATTTCGGTCATCAATGAATTTGTCCCTGAAAATGAACGAATCGAGATTGCAGATAAATCGAAATCAATGAGGGATTCTCCCTTCGCCCGCATCGTTCCAGCCGCATCAATTTGTCAGGTGTATTTATCAATGGTACAGGATTACATTACCGACTGGATTGATGAATTAGACGGAGACAATTTCTCATATGACCTACACTCGTTGAAATGAATCCACACATACATTAGGAACTGTTATAAATCATAATGCCTGCGCAATTTCAGGGCATATCTTTTATCGGCGGTAGCCCGATATATTATTTCACCCTACCTTATTCTGTATAAAAATAATGGTTCTGGCACGTCTTTCACGAAGGCTGTTCTTTTGTCTCGAATCACCCCACGAGCGATGCGCTTTCCACAAGGTTAGAGATTAACCAACATCTGCCTGCTTCGAGCTGTGTTGTTGGTTAAGCCGTAACACTTACTAGCCTTACACGACTATTTCCTTTTGGTACAATCGCCACACGTCGGTACGGTGAGAAGGAGCCAACAACTCGCTTGACTTCTTCTCCCCTGCCTGAAGACGGGTTCCCCTACGGGAATTACTGAATCAAGGCCTGAGACAGCGGGAAGCTGTCACTCAGGAGCGTTAAGCGACTGAGTGGGTTGGGGCGGATTCGAACCGCCGACTTCCTCCGTGTGAAGGAGGTATCATAACCGAACTAGATCACCAACCCAGTGCACTCAACTCTATTCGAGCGCATCCCTTAAGAATTGCTTTCCGACTACGCTTCCTGCTCTTCCGTACCGCGGTACTCGCTGATCTTTTCGCGGGCGTCAGCGATCGCTTCCTCGGCTTCCCCCTCTGCTTTTCCCTGCAGTTTCTTCAGGTCGGCCTTGACGGCCTCCAGTCGGCTGGGTTCCGGCTCTACTTCCTTCCCAGTGAGTTCTCGGAACCGTTCCTCGACCGGTTCGAGTTCCTCTTTGACGCCCTTGGTTGCGGTTTTGCCGGCGCGCTTCAGGTAGTATCGTGCGTCTTCGAAGTGTTTGTTCATATCTGACCCTACGAGAAGGACGAATATATCTTTTGTGCCCGGAAAACAATGAGGAACTACGGGTAACCGAGGGACGACGAGCGCCCACGATGGTAAACGTGTCGCACGGGTACGAACTGTTTTGCGCCACCACCTGCAACGAGGAGATATGTTCACACGGGTGTCGATTCCGACGCCGTTTCAGGTCGGGCCAGTCAATGCATACATCGCGCGACGAACTATCGTCGATCCGGGCCCCGACAGCGAGGAAGCGTGGTCGCGTCTGGTCGAGGCGCTTGAAGCACGCGAGCTGTCGCCGGATGACATCGAGCAGGTACTTGTCACACACCCGCACCCGGACCATTTCGGCATGGCGAACCGGTTTGCCGAGCGAGGGGCGCGTGTCCTCGCCAGCGAACCGGGAGCAGAAATCATGGGCGATTTTGCGGCGCAACTGCACACTGAGCAGTCCTACTTCGCGGATTTCTTCGAGCGCTGCGGTGTCTCACGCGAGACTGCTGAAACTGTCACCCAGCTACCGGAAGCCTTCCTGCCCTACGCTCAGAGCGTCGACACCGACCGCGCGCTCGCGGCCGGTGATACCGTCACCGTCGACGATACAGAACTTACGGTCGACACCGTTCAGGGCCACTCTGCGGGCGAAATAATCTTCTCATATGACTTTCAGGGCCGCCGCGAAGCGGTTGTCGGCGACAACGTGCTGGGTGACATCACGCCCAATCCGTTCCTGCAGGTGCCCGACGAGAGGGGGACGCGCCCGAAGGTGTTACCGGCATTTAACGACTCGCTACGATGGCTCCGCAAGCAGGGTCACGACCGCTTTCTCACCGGCCACCGCGAGCCCGTCGAATCACCGCCGGAACGCATCGACGACATCCTCGCGGAACACGACCAGCGCACCGCGGAGGTCGCCGACATCGTCTCTGGCGGAGCGACGACGCCGAGCGACGTGATGACCGCGCTGTTCGGCGACCTCCCGGCCACAGAGTACTTCGCCGGGATGAGCGAGGCTGTCGGCCACTTGGACGTACTCGAAGTCACTGACCGTGTGGAAAAACGCGAGAGCGGCGGCGTCTTCGTGTACGAATCAGCGTAAGCCGCTGCCGCACTGAACGAACGGGAGAAACGGAACGGAAGTCGGTCCGTTACAGCAACTGCGCGGCCTGGAACGCGATTTCGGAGACGCGGTTGAACCCAGGAACGAGTAGCACCGTCACGATGGCGGCACCCACCACGGCGGTGTACAGCCCCATCGGGTACGACTCAATGGTCCGGCTGCCGGTCGGTTCCTCGATCCACATCGCCTTGACGACGCGAGAGTAGTAGAACAGGCTGAGCGCACTGTTGATGATGAGCGCGGCGGCCAGTGACCACGCGCCGACGTTGAGCGTCGCCGAGAACAGGTAGAACTTCGAGAAGAACCCGCCGCCGATCGGCAGGCCGGCGAGGCTGAACAGGAACACCGTCATCGCCGCGCAGGCGACCGGCGCTTCCTTGCCGAGGCCGTTGTAGTCCTCGAAGCGGCGGCCGACGCCCCAGTACTCGGCCAGCGCAATGAACAGGAACGCGCCCGTGTTCATGAAGCCGTAGACGAGCAGGTGAGACATCCCAGCGCTCAGGCTGAGACTCAGGCCCTCACCGGAACCAGACACGGCGGCGAGTCCGATGAGGACGTACCCGGCGTGACCGACGCTGGAGTAGGCCAGCATCCGCTTGACCGTCTCTTGGGTCGCGGCGGCGAAGTTCCCGATGAACATCGTCGCGATAGCGAGGATCTGGAACGCCATCACCCAGTTGATCGCCCCGCCAGCGGCGAGCAGGTCACCGATAGGGAACGCAACGGCGAATGCGCGGAACGCCAGCACGAAGCCGGCGGCCTTCGACGCCGAGGAGAGGAACGCCGAGATTGGCGCTGGTGCGCCCTCGTATGCCTCGGGGGCCCAGAAGTGGAACGGCACGGAGGCGGTCTTGAACGCGACGCCGCCGATAATCATCAGGATACCGACGCCGAGGATAGCCATCGGGACGGCAGGGTCACCGGACTGGGCCTGTATCGACCCCTCGGAGATGGTCTGGATCGTGCCACTGGAGATAGCGGTTGCGACGCCGTCAAACCGAAGCACGCCCGTTGCAGCGTACACCAGCGAGATGCCGTAGGCCAGCACCGCCGAAGACACCGCGCCGATGAGGAAGTACTTCAGTCCCGCCTCGACGCTGCCCTTGTTCTCCTTGAGGAAGGCGACGAGCGCGTAGGACGGTAGCGACACCAGCTCGAGTGCGACGAAGGCCGTTGCCAGGCTGTTGGCCGCACTGAGGAGGCTCATCCCAGTCGCGGACAGCAGGACCAGCGCGAAGAACTCGGCTTGGTAGCTGTGTTCGGTGATGTAGTCGTAGCTCGCGAGCACGACCAGGGTCGTGACGCTGCCGACGATGGCCATGAAGAACAGGGCCATCTGGTCGACGACGAGCTGGCTGTTGAACAGCGCGACGCCAGTGTTGTCTGCCATCCCAGTCCCGGCGGTGATGAACCACCCGGCGAACCCGAAGGAAAGCAGGGAGCCGAGCACCGAGATACCGGCCAGCAGTCCCGTGTTCGTTGAGTCCGGATCAATCGAGTCCGCTAGCAACAACACCAGAGAGGCGAGGGCCAGCGAGAGCGCTGGGGCGAGCGCCATCCAGTCAGGGAGTGCGACCATCTATGCACCACCTCCGATATCGAGAACCGGTGAAATCGAGTCCTGTATCATACCAAAGGAGAGGTCCGGCGCGACACCGAGTGCGATGACCAGCAGGAGCAACACGGCCAGCGGTGCGACATCGTGGAACGCGGCCGGGCTGACCTCGTAGTCTGTTTCCAGATTGAAACCACCAAACAGCGTGCGCTGCATGGCCCACAGCAGGTAGCCAGCCACGATGACGATGCCGAACATCGCCAGTGAGGTCAGCACCGGTGCAGCCCCACCGAGCGTCGGCGCGTTGAACGAGCCCTGGAAGATGAAGTACTCCCCGGCGAAGCCAGCCATCAGCGGCAGGCCCATGTATCCGAAGGCGGCGGCGACGAAGATGCCGACCGTCCAGGGCATACGGTCCGCGAGGCCGGACATGTCGCCGACCATCCGCGTGTGCGTCGTGTTGTAGATAACGCCGACACACATGAACATCAGCCCCGAGATGAGGCCGTGGGCGATCATCTGGAAGGTCGCCCCGCCCATGCCGTAGGGCGTGAACGCGACCAGGCCCAGGATGACGTAGCCCATCGACGAAATCGAGGAGTAGGCGACGATGCGTTTGAGGTCACGCTGTGCCAGCGCGAGCATCGCGCCGTAGATGACGCTGACAACGCCGATGATAGCCAGCGGAACGGCGAGCTGGCGCGCCGTGTCAGCGAGCATCGTGAAGTTGAACCGCAGCAGCGCGTAGGTCCCCATCTTCAGCAGGACACCGGCCAGCATGACCGACACCGGCGTCGGGGCCTCGACGTGTGCGTCGGGCAGCCATGTGTGCAGCGGGAAGACGGGCACCTTCACCGCGAACCCGAAGAACATCAGGATAAACGAGATGGTCATCAGGTTCACGCCGGCGATGGTCGGGAGACCGCTTGCGGTGCGGAACGCTTCGGCCATCGCGGGCAGGGACAGTGACGTGAGGTCAGTGCTGAACACGAGCGCGAACAGGCCCGCGAACATGACCAGCGACGCCACGTTCGTGTAGACGAAGAACTTGATCGCGGCGTACTTCCGGCGCGGGCCGCCCCAGACACCGATGAGCAGGTACATCGGGATGAGGACGCCCTCCCAGAAGACGAACCAGAGGAAGAAATCGAGCGCGGAGAACACGCCGATGAGGCTCACTTCCATGAACAGCATCAGCCCGTAGAACTGGGACTGGCGCTCGTCGATTGGCGTCCACGCGGACACGATGGCAAGCGTCGTCAGTACTGTCGTCAGCGCGAGCAGCGGCATACTGATGCCGTCAAGGCCGACGTAGTACGACACTTCCAGTTCACCCAGCGTGATCCACGGGATCTGCTGGCCGAACGCGATATCGGCGGGCGACAGCAGCGCGTTGCCCGTGCCGCCGTACTGCGTGAGGTACACCCAGTACATGTAGATGCTGCCAAGTGCCGGCACCGCACTGACGGCTGCGGCGAGCTTTCCGGCGTACCGGTCAGGTGAGAGGAACACGAGGCCGGTTCCCAGCAGGGTCACGAGCAGGAGCGCGGCGACCCACATCTAGAACCACCCTCCCATGATGCCGAAGGCAGCAAGCAAGAGCACGAGTCCAAGCGTCAACAGCGTCGCGTAGTTGCTGACGACGCCGGACTGGATGCGTCGGATGCGGCTGCCGCCGAACAGGCTGACGCTGGAGATGCCGTTGACGACCCCGTCGACGACACCCTGGTCGAACTTGTTCATCACACGGGCGAGCGGGTAGGTGACACCCGTCGCGAGCCACACCTGATATTCGTCCTGATAATAGTTGTGCATGAGTAGCGTCTTCAGACCGCCAAGCTTGTCGGTATGCTCGACCGGGTCGGCACCGGCATAGAGGCTCCGCGCGACGAGCACGCCGGCGAGTGCGAGACCCAGCGAAACTCCCGCAGAGGCGAGCAGCGTCGTCGTCTCACCGAGCGGGTAGCCCTTCGTGATGTGAGCCACGTCGTGCAGGAGCGTCTCGTAGTGGTGCAGTCCAGTGTTGAGCGTTGCGGGCCAACCACCCTCTTCAGGGCCGTTGAGCCACACGTGCAGGAAGTCGATATGCGCACCGGTTAGTTCCGCGACGGGCTTCATGTTGATGAACCCGATCGTCGTGGCGAGGATGCCAAGCACCGTCAGCGGGCCCTTGACATTCCAGCGGACGGGCTCGGGGTCACGCGCGGTGTCCGAGCGGGCGTCACCGTGGAAGGTCAGGTACACCATCCGGAAGGTGTAGAAGCCGGTGAAGAACACGGCCAGCAGCCCCATCGCGTACGCGACGAGATAGGCCGTGCCGAGACCACCCTCAGTGCCGAAGCCGTGGATAAGCGCCTCGTACAGCACCTCGTCCTTGGACCAGAAGCCGGCGAAGGGAACGATGCCAGCCAGTGCGAGCGAGCCGGCGAGGAACGTCCAGTAGGTCACCGGCATCCGGTCTTTTAGACCGCCCATGTCCCACATATTCTCGTTGTGGTGCATGGCGATGATGACCGACCCTGCGCCGAGGAAGAGCAGCGCTTTGAACACGGCGTGGGTGGTCAGGTGGAAGACGGCGGCGATGTAGCCACCCGAGCCCAGCGCGAGCATCATGTACCCGTACTGGGAGATGGTGGAGTACGCGAGCACTTGCTTGATTTCCTGTTTGACCAGGCCCATCGTTGCCGCAAACAGTGCGGTGAAGCCGCCGATAAGGGCGATGACGGCCAGTGCCGTCGGCGAAAGCGCGTAGAAGCCGTACATACGCGCGACGAGGTACACACCAGCTGCGACCATCGTCGCTGCGTGGATCAGCGCCGAGACCGGCGTTGGACCTTCCATCGCGTCGGGCAGCCACGTGTGCAGCGGGAACTGCGCGGACTTGCCGACGACGCCGCCAAGCACGAGGAGGCCGAGCACGGTGAACCAGGCCTGTGGGCCCATGCCGACCGTCTCCAGCATCGCGATACCCTCAAGCTCGCCGTCAACGAGAGCGTGTTCGGCAAGCATCGGGAAGCTCTCAGCGACCACTTCGCCGCCCTGCGTAATCGGGGCGAACAGACCGGTACCGAAGGTGGCGAAGATGCCAACGACGCCGATAAGGAAGAAGTAGTCACCGAATCGGGTGACCAGGAACGCCTTCTTCGCGGCGCTCGGCGGGCCGTCGTCGCGGAACCAGAAGCCGATGAGCAGGTACGAACACAGGCCCACCAGCTCGAAGAACATGAACGCCATCAGGAGGTTGTTGGCGACGACGAACCCGAGCATGCTCGCCGTGAACAGGCCGAGCCCGGCGTAATAGCGCGGGAGGCCATTCTCGCCCTCGTCGTTCATGTATCCAAGCGAGAAGATGTGGACGAGGAACGAGATGAGACAGACGATAAGCAGCATGAGCGCCGACAGCGGGTCAAGTAGCAGGCCGAAGTTCAGCCGAAGTGACTCGACGCTTGCGGTCCACGTGTACAGTATCTCGTTGTGGACCTCACCGCCGGCCACCGTTAGCGCGACCCAGATCGACAGCAGGAGCGACCCACCCGTCGCGGTAATGCCTGCGAGCGCACCGCCTTTCGGCATGCGGTCGCCGGCAAACAGCGCGACGAGGAACGATACGAACGGCAGCAGGACAATCGCCGGAGCGTATGTGAATGCAGCCATCTGTTACCACCTCATCGTCGTCGCCTTCGTCACGTCCACGTCTGTGAAGTTGCGGTACAGGACCAGGACGATACCAATCCCGATGGCGACCTCTGCAGCGGCGAGTGCCATCGTGAACAGGCTGAACACCTGGCCGGTGAGGTTCCCGTGTTGCAGCGAGAACGCGACGAGGTTGATGTTCGCAGCGTTCAGCATCAGCTCGACGGACATCAGGAAGATGAGCGCGTTCCGTCGCGTGAGGATGCCGAACAGGCCGATACAGAATATGGCCGCCGACAGGAGGAGATACGTCTCAGCCGGAATCACGAGTCGTCACCTCCCGGGCCACCGTCAGCGGCAACGGCCATGTCGTCGTCGTCCGTGGTTTCGACGCCGAGCGTTACCGATTCGCCGGCAACTTCGCGTCGGGCAAGCATGACGGCCCCGACGAGCGCGGCCACCAGCACGATGTCGATGATCTCGAAGGCGACGAGGAACCCTTCACCGGGAACGGCCGTCTCACCCTCGCCCATAATCGCGCTCGGGGCGATATCGAACAGCGCCGCGCCGAGGCTCTTGGTTATCGCCGCTCCCTCGCCAAAGCCCGCTGGTGCGGGAAACGAGACGCCCATGAACACTGCACCGAGAACGACGAACAGGGCGATTGCGGCCAGTCCAGCGACGAAACTCCCCTCCGTCTGTAGTTCGGGTTTTGTGGTCATGGTGTCACCTCAATCACCGACTCGTCCTCGCGGGTCAGCATCACCGCGAAGGTGATGAGAATGAGGACGCCGCCGACATACACCAGGATCTGCATCGTTGCGACGAACGCCGCCTGGTTCATGACGTAAAACACTGCGACGCTGATAAGGGACACGCCCAGTAACAGCGCCGAGTGCCAGACGTCCCGGACTAACACGACGCCCGCAGCGCTGCCCACCGTTACGATAGCGAACAGCGCGAACGCAATTGACTCTGCCAGTGCCATCTTACTTGGAGACTCTTTGCGGCGTCCCTTTGAAGATTCCTCTTTCGTCTCGCCAGTAGAGCCACTGTTTGCCGGGATAACCCCCCAGATTTCGGGGCACTCCCGCCTTGCTGGCGAAAAAGTGTAAGAAAATCCTCATTCACGGTGGCGCATACCGTTACTCCATCCCGACTCGACACTGTAAATCTGGCCTCTCAACGGCTGTGGCCATTCCGAAGAGGCCGGTGCTAGGCAGAATGGCCCAGTCGCTTCGGGTGTATTGATAGAAACCCGCTGAAAGTCCGTCGAAGAATTACTGGTAGTCGACTTCGCCGTCGCCCTCGCCGATCCACGCGCCCCGGTCAGGTTCGCGGGACTCCAGTGGGTCGATATCCTTGTACCACGGCACGTTCTTGAGCTGTTCCTTGTCGTAGGCGAACTCGTCTTTCGTGTCCGCGGTGAACTCGAAGTTCTGGGTCAGCAGGATCGCGTCGGTTGGGCAGACTTCCTCGCACAGTCGGCAGTAGATACACTGGCCGATGTGGAGGTTGTACTGCTCGCCGTTGCGCTGCTCGTCCATCACGATCTGGATGGTGTTGTTCGGGCAGACGTTTTCACACTGCCGGCACCAGATACACCGCTCCTGGCTCCACTTGTGGACGCCGCGGAAGCGGGGACTCACCTCAGGGGCGACGTCCGGGTATTCCACTGTGAACGTCTCCCCGTCGAGGGCGTGTTTCATCGTCGTCGCCATTGATTTCAGGATTCCAATCATGACAGGTCTCCTCCGGTCGCTCGTGGGTCGGTTCGCGTGGCCGTCATTGGACGGTCACCCCGACGATAACCGCGGTCAGCAGCAGGTTCGCCAGCGAGAGCACCAGCATTCCCTTCCAGCCGATTTCGATGAGCTGGTCGATCCGGACACGCGGGACCGCCGAGCGGGCCCACTGCGTGAACAGGAAGACGCCCCAGATCTTGATGAGGAACCAGACGATGCCCGGTAGGACCGGACCGGCCGGTCCACCGAGGAAAATCGTGGCGATGATCGCCCCACCGAGGAAGATGTGGATGAACTCCCCGAGGTAAATCAGGACGAAGTACACCGAGGAGTACTCGGTCTGGTAGCCAGCGACAATCTCGGTTGGTGCCTCCGGGATGTCGAACGGATTCCGGCCGACCTCCGCGAGGTTTGCGATCATGAACAGCACGAACGCGAAGGGGTTCACGAACGCATACCACGACGGCAGCGGGCCGATCAGCGACTGCTGCTGTGCGGCGACGATCTCGCTCATCTGGAGCGAGCCGGCGAAGATAACCACCGACGCGCCGGTCAGGATGAGCGGGATCTCGTAGGCGAGGTTCTGCGCGACGGCGCGCAGTCCGCCAAGGAATGAGTACTTGTTGTTCGATGCATAGCCGGCCATCACGAGGCCAATCGACGTGGTTGAGGCCACGGCGAACACGTACGCCAGTCCGACTTCGGGGTCGGCGAGATGGATGCCGTTCCCCATCGGAATCACAGCGAAGCCAAGCAGCGCGGTACTGGCGATAATCAGCGGCGCGAGGTCCCACGCCGGTCGGTCGACGCCTTCGGGAACAATGAGTTCCTTCGATAGCAGGCGAACGGCGTCAGCCACGATAATGAACAGCCCGTACGGGCCGATACGGTCGACGGCGATACGGTCGGTGAACGCGGCCGTAATCTTTCGCTTTGCCCATGGACCGGCAAGCGCCGTGTTCGTCATCATGAGCGTCCCGATGAGACCAGCCCCAACGAGACTCAACAGGATCATCACGGCCGTGCTGTTGGGATCAAGCCCAAGCAGGTTCGCGAGCGTTTCCGGTAACGGCGCCGACTGCATTACCGGTCCACCTCCCCGAGGACAATGTCGAGGCTCCCGAGCGAGGCGATCATGTCAGGGATGTACTCGCCCTGAGACATCTCCGGCAGCGTCTGCAGGTTCGAGAAGCACGGGCTGCGGATCTTGAACCGGGCCGGCTTGTCCGTCCCATCCGAGCGGATGTAGATGCCGAGTTCGCCCTTCGCGCCCTCGACGGAGCGGTAGATCTCCTTGTCAGGGTCCGGGCGGAGCGTCCGCGGGACGTTGGCCTGAATCTCGCGGTCGTCTTCCGGCCACTGCTCCAGCAGGTCGACACACTGCTCGATGATGCGGGCGGACTCCTCGACCTCACGAAGGCGGACGAGAACGCGACTGAAGTTGTCGCCGCCCTGCTCGGTGACGACGTTCCAGTCGAGTTCGTCGTAGTAGCCGTATGGGTCGTCCCGCCGGATATCGTAGTCGACGCCCGAGCCGCGTGCCACGGGACCGGTCGCGCCGTACTGCTTGACCTGATCCGGGGAGAGGACGCCGGTGTCGACACACCGCATCTGGAAGATCTCGTTACCGGTGACGAGGTCGTGGATCTCTTCGAGCTTGTGCGGGAGGTCATCGAGGAAGTCACGGATCTTCTCGAAGTACTCCTCGCGGGGCTCGGGCAGGTCCCAGGCAACGCCACCCAGCCGGAGGTAATTGAACATCAGCCGCTGGCCGGTCAGGTCTTCCAGCAGGTTCTGGACGATTTCGCGGTCGCGGATGCCGTACTGGAAGACAGCGGTGAAGTCGCCGAACACGTCCAGCGCAAACGTCGCCAGCGCGAGTTCGTGCGAGGCGATCCGGCACATCTCCGCCGACATCGTCCGGATGACCTGCGCGTACTCGGGAACGTCGATGTCCGCGAGGTCCTCGGCTGCGCGCGCGTACGCCCATTCGTTGAGGATCCCAGCAGAAATGTAGTCCCACCGGTCCGGGTACGGCATGATCTGGTGGCGGTAGGTGCCCTGCTGGCACATCTGCTCCTCACAGCGGTGCAGGTAGCCGATATCGGGTTCGAGGTCGGCGATCTGCTCGCCGTCAAGCACCGTCTCGACGTGGAGCACGCCGTGGGTCGCCGGGTGGTGCGGACCGATATTGACGAACATCGTGTCCGGGTCGTCCTCGCTGCGTTTGTCGTCTTTGAGTGGGTTCGCGTGCTCGCGCAGTGAGACGATCTGTGGCTGGTCCTGATTGTAGTCCTGGCTCAGGGGGTGGCCCTGCCAGGTCTCGGGCAGCAGGATGCGCCGGAGGTCCGGGTGGTCGTCGTAGTCGATACCGACCAAGTCGTAGGCCTCCCGCTCGTGCCAGTCTGCGGTGTCGTAAACGCGAGCGGCCGACTCGTTGTGCGGGTCGTCTTTCGGCGAGGGGACGACAATCGACAGCTCCTGTGTCGGGTCGTTGTACTTCCGCAGGTGGTAGATGGATTCGTACCGGTCGTCGTACTCCTGTGCCGTGACACAGGCGCAGTGGTCGAACCCAGCTTCCTCTTTCAGCGTCGAGAGGACTTCCTGAACCTCATCGGGACGGATGACGAATCCTTCAGCGTTGACGTGTTCCTCACGGTCGAGGACGTGGCCACCGAGCAGGTCCGCGAGCGCGTCGTAATCAAGGCCGTCCTCCGTAACGCCGACATCGAGCGCCGTATCGCGTGATGGTTTTTCTAAACTCATGGCAAGTTAGGGAGAGTCGTTCCAGTTGTACCGCATAACGAGGTCTTCCTCGTCGATTTCGCTGGCGAGTTTGTCCACGAGCTCGTCCTGTTCGAGGTCGCCGAACTGCTCCAGTTCGTAGGGTTTGACCGTCACCGGCGAGGACTCGCCCTCGGCGATGCGCTCTTGGAGCTTGGCGACGCCGTAGATGAGTGCCTCGGGGCGGGGCGGACAGCCCGGGACGTGGATGTCGACTGGGATAACCTCCTCCGCGCCCTTGATGACGTTGTACCCTTCCTGGAACGGGCCGCCGGAGATGGTACAGGACCCCATCGAAACGACGAACTTCGGCTCGGGCATCTGGTCGTAGACGCGTTTCATCCGCGGCGCGAACTTCGAGACGATGGTCCCCGGGACGATGATAACGTCCGCCTGGCGCGGGGAGGCGCGTGGCACCCCTGAACCGAAGCGGTCGAGGTCGTGTTTGATCGCGTAGGTGTGGATCATCTCGATGCTACAGCAGGCAATCCCGAACTGCAGCATGAACATCGAGGAGCCCCGGACCCAGTTCATGAACTTGTCGAACTTGGTCAGGATGAACGGCGTCGACCCGAACGCCTCGCGTAGCGTCGAATTAAAGCGGTCGTCAGCCCCGTCACCCATGCGGGCCTCCTGTGTCGATACGTCTTCGACGGCCGGTGGTGTTTGGTCACTACTCATATGTGTCTGCCCCCTTCGTGGCGCGCGGACTGCGCACCCACTGAACTGCGCCGTTACGCCAGGCCCAACCGAGTCCGATGGCGAGAATCGTGATGAATACGACCATCGGTAGCAGTGCCGTGGTCATCCCGAGCTCAGCGGCGGCGTCGCTGTAGATGACCGTCCACGGGAAGATGAAGACGGTCTCGATGTCGAAGACGACGAACAGCAGCGCGACCATGTAGTACTGGATATTAAACTTGATCTGTCGACTGCTGCCAGTCGGCACTTCACCGGACTCGTAGGTGGTGCGTTTGCCTTGTTCCGGCACGCTGGGCCGCAAGAGGCTCGAAACTGCCATCATCGTCAGTGGGATGGCTAGCGCCACGACCGCGAGCGCGCCGATGGCGATCCATGGATTACTCATTCCGGTATCTCCTATCGTCTCTCGGTTAGAAGTACTCGCATATAAGGGTTCATTGTTCGGTTTTTCGGCCTTGCGGGTCTTTAAGAACCGACACGCTCTCGGATGGAAAGTGACCTGCATCGGCCACACCCCCTAGGGTATGACGCCCCTCGGGTATCACTCGTCCCAATACTCGCGTTTGAATCCGGGCGTCCCGAGTTCGTGGAGGTCACGCGACGCCTCGCCAACGTCGGCCTGGAGTCCCTCGTGGTACGAGACGAGCCGGTCACGGAGTTCGTCGTGCTGCCGTGCAAGGATTTGTGCCGCTGAGAGGGCGGCGTTGAACGACTTGCCGGCGTCGACCGCCGTCATCGGCGCGCCCTGTGGCATCCCGATAACCGAGTCGACGGATTTCTCCTGCACTGGGACACCGATGACTGGCAGCGGGTAGGCGATGCTGGCGGTCATGTTCGGCAGGTCAGCGGATTTACCGCCAGCGCCAGCGATTATCACGTCGATACCGCGGTCGGCGGCCGTCTCTGCGTACGCGTACATCAGGTCCGGCGTCCGATGGGCCGAGCAAACGAACGTTTCGAAGGTGAAGCGGCTCTCGGGCGCGTCAGTGTAGTCCGTCTGTTCCTCGAAGCCGAGTTCGTCGGCGAGCGCCGCGTAGGCTCCCGGTCGCTTGCCCTGTCCGCCGGCCATCGTCGGCAGGTCTGAGTCGGAGCCCATGATGATGCCGACATCGGGCGTCAGGTCGTTCGGTCGGTCCATCTCGGCCTCTTCGTGCAACTGGTCGATAAGCGACTGCACGTTGTCTGCGGGCATACGACCGACTGGAACGGGGACGGGCGTAAGTGTAGGCGATTTCCGGTCAGTCGGCTAGCGCCTGCTCCAGCTCGGCAAGCAGCGCCTGTGGGTCCGCGGGGAAGCACCTGAGCGGGTCGGTACGCCCGGTGACCTGTACCCTGAGTGTGTACCGCTTGCGGTAGGTGAGCGCGAGACTGACAGCACCAGCGACAGCGAAGGCCCCGCCGAGGAGGACGGACCGGTCAAGCGACAGTAACCCGAACCCGATCAGCGCGACGCTCATCACCGCGAGGAACCAGTCGATGTCCTGCAGACTCACCTCGACCACGTCGTCGAGATCGACGACCACCGGCTCGTCACCGCGGTCGACGACGAGGCGGTCAGCACCGAGAACCACAGTCCCGCCGGTTCGGAGCGTGCCGGTGTACCGTTCGGTGTCGATGGGCGGTACGGTGTCTGCGGCCGTGCCGTCGCTGTCGTCTCCCACGGTTAGTCGTCGCTCACCGCAGACGGGCGGTCGCCGCCGCGGCCACGAATCCGGTCTAGCGCTGAGACGTATTCACTGTCGTCTTCGGTGAGCGCGGCCCAGGCCGCGAGCCCGCGCTCCTCGCGGGTCCCCGGCACGGTGTTGTCGAGGACAAATGCGACGATGCCACCGACAACCATCCCGGTCCCGCCCATGACGAACAACGTGGTCGCGACCACATCGGTCCCGAGGACGCTCCCCAGCACCGGGACAGCCGCTAGACCCTGCTGGAGGGCTGTCGCGCCGCCGACATCCATTCCCTGTCCGACCTGGCTCATGTACTCGGGCACCGCGAGGCCGGCAAAAAGTGCGAAACCGACGATGAAGACGTTTCGGTTGGCATCGAGGTCGACGTACTTCAGCTGTGAGAGCCCGACGGCGGCGATCTGTCCGAACATGACGATGTAGAGCCCACCGATAATCGGCGACGGGATGGTCGCGAACAACTGGCCCGCCGGGCCGAAGTACCCGACCAGAATCATCACTGCAGCGCCGATCTGCACGACGTAGCGGGACGCGACGCCGGTGATAGCGATTGCTCCAACGTTCTCAGTGTACGACGTACAGCCATTGCCGGTGCCCATAATGCCGGCAAACACGTTGCCGACCCCCTCCATGCCGATACCATCGTTGATTCGGCTGCTGTTCGGCGCGCCGCGGCCAGCAATGCGGGCAACGGAGTGGTAGTCGCCGAAACTCTCGACAACAGAGGCGAGCATCCCGGCGAACATCCCGACGATGAAGCCCGGCGTGAACTGCGGGAGCCCCCATTGGAACGGGTAGATCGGCTGGACCAGCGGGGCGCTCGTGACAGAACCGAGCGAGACGTAGCTGACCGAGCCCGCGGCGAAGACGCCAGTGACTGAGAGGAGAGCCGCGACGGTCCACGCAAACAGAATACCCAAAAGTACGGGAAAGAGCTTGAACGCGCGGTGGCGTCGGTCGAGGTACTGCGAACACGCGATAATCGAGAGCATCGTCAGCCCGAGCAGCCACCAGTTCTGCCCGGTCCCGGGGCTACCGAAGTTCGGGTTCGCAATCTGTGGAACATTAAACAGCGCTAGTCCAATAAGCGCAATGACCGGCGCGATGACGATCGGGCCGACATATCGCTTCAGCTTTCCCATGAGGCCGCTGTAGCCGATCACCACTTCGACGATGCCGGCGACGATGACAGCCCCCTGTAGTTCGACGAGCATGGTCTGCCAGTCCGCGCCCTGCTGGGCCAGCACGCCGATGATGGCCAGCCCGGGCGCGAGCATGGAGAACGTCCCGCCCTGAACGATCGGATATCTGTTTCCGAGCGTTGTCTGGGCGAGCGTCGCGATACCTGAGACGACGAAGAACGTCCCGATGAGACGGCCGACCTGATCCGGCGCAGCCTCGAACATCCCCATCGCACCCGCGAGTCCGAGCGGAATCGCGACGGATGCGCCGATCATCGTCAGGTAGTGCTGGACGCCGAGCAGTATCGCTTGCTTTCGTGGTGGTTTGTCGTCGATGCCATACTCGACGAAGCCGGCGGTTTCCGGTTCCTCCGGTGTGGTCGGGTTCTGTCTGTCATCCGGCGGTGTCGCGTCAGTCATGCTCGCTACCCATGGCACTGCAACTCCCGATACATATTCTTTGCTCGTTGGCCCGGCGGCGGCGGGACCCGCCCGCCTCGAAAGGAAAACGCTCTTGGCCCGCTCCGACACAGTCTTGGACATGAGCAACGGGGACGACGAGGCCGACGCGTCGGACGACGCCGAGGCAACAGATGAGATCGACGTGACCGCCGAAGAACTGGAATCGCGTCTCACAGAGGCCGGCGACGCGTTAGAGGCCGCAGAGACGGAGGCCGACCTCGACGACGTCGAGTCGTCCCTCGACGACATCGAGAGTGACCTCGAGGCTGCCGACCTGCCCGAACCCGACGAGGACGATGACGACGCCGAGGACCCCTGCGAGGAACTGGAGTCCCAGCTTTCGGACCTCCGGGACGACCTTGACGAACAGCGCGGCCCCTACGCCGAAGACGTCGTCACCATCGTTTCCAACGCCGCCGACACCGTCACTGACAGCGAGTGGACCGACGACGGAGAGGGCGAGGCTCAGGAAGCCGTCGAGACGTTCCTCGACGAAAGCGCC
Organism: Haloarcula marismortui ATCC 43049; assembly: GCF_000011085.1. NCBI lineage: Archaea > Methanobacteriati > Methanobacteriota > Halobacteria > Halobacteriales > Haloarculaceae > Haloarcula > Haloarcula marismortui. The sequence goes on along the minus strand of NC_006396.1, from coordinate 1,286,764 downwards.
GAGTTCATCGACCACGACGCTGACACGGGCGGCGATTTCGTCGCTGCCGGGGATGCGCTGACCACAGTCGTCGACGCCATTGAAGCGGCAAACCTCGACCCTGACGAGGACACGGAAACTATCGAAGGGCTCCTCGAAGCGGCGGAAACGTTGGAAACAGGGCTGGACGAAGCCGAAGTCTGGGACGACCTCACGGTACAGGAGCAACTCGACGCCCGCGGCTTCTATGATATCCTGACCAACGAGAACCGGAAGGACTTCCCGCCGGAGTGGAACGCCGCCAAGCTCCACGCCGAGGAAGGGGACTTCGATCAGGTCCTGTTCGCCTACGACAAACTCGGGTCGGAGTTCTTCGACGGGTACATCGTCGACTTACTGTACAACCTCGGGAGCGACGCCGAACCGGCCTTCGACGCGATGCACCAGCGTGCACAGAAACGCGAGAAAGGGCCAATCGAGGTACTGGGGAAAATCGGCGACGAGCGTGCGACTGAGACGCTGCACGACTACATCGACGGCGACGGCGACCCTGCGCTCCAGAAAGTCACGCTGCGCGCACTGGGCGCTATCGGCAGTGCCGAGTCGGTCCAGCCGGTCGCCAACCGACTTGATGCCGACAGCGAGGAAGTCCGCTCAGTCGCGGCGCGCGCACTGGGGCTGCTCGGCGACACTCGCGCCATCGAGCCGCTGAGCGATGTCCTCAAATCCGGCGAAAGCGACTCCGTGCGTGCCTCCGCCGCGTGGGCGCTCCGACAGATCGGGACCGAAACGGCACTCGACGAAGCCGCCCGCTACACGGACGACCGCGCGTATATCGTCCAAGCCGAGGCCGAAAAGGCAGCCAGCGCCTGAAGCAGGATACCTTTTTATACGAGCGGGCGGCCAGACGCCCCGATGCGGTCGTTCGCCCCACTCGTCTGTTGCGTGCTCGTCCTCGCAGCGATAGGTCCATACACCGCCACTGGACAGGCGACTCCAACTGCAACAGCAGCCAGCGGTCCCGAAGAACCGTCGATTCACGCAGTGTATCCGGACCCCGTCGCCGGCGGTGACGAGGGGGAATTCGTCGTCATCACAGTCCCTGCTGGGACAGACATCGGGCAGTACGCCGTCACTGACGGTGACGGTACTGCAGGTGTTCCGAACACTACCGCTCGCGGGCGCGTCGTCCTCTCAATGGCACCGAACCGGACACGGAAACTCACCGACTGGCCGGTCGTCGGCCTCGATGGTCATCTTGCGCTGGCAAACGGCGGCGAGCGAATCCAGCTGCAGCGAGGCAACCGGACTGTTGACGCTGTCCGATACACGGATTCAGTCGAGGGTGAACTCGGCGTCATTAACGGGTCTGTCGTCCGTTGGCAGTCACTGGGTGCGACAGACCGCCCGGTCATCAGGGCTGCCGGCGGCGAGGTCCGCGCGTTCGCGCTGCCGGATGCCTCCGCCGCTCCGATTCGACCGATACGGAACGCGGACAAGCGAGTGTTCTTGGCCGGGTACACGCTCTCTTCGGCAAGGGTCGCCGACGCTCTTATCGCCGCCCAGCGCCGCGGTGCGACGGTTCGTGTCCTGCTCGAAGGCGAACCGGTCGGCAGCCGTACCGCCGCAGAGGCCAGCACTCTTGACCGACTGGCCGAGGCAGGTGTCTCCGTCAGAGTGATGACCGGCCCACGTGCCAGATACCGCTACCACCACGCGAAGTACGCTGTCGCCGACGGGCAGGCCGTCGTGCTGACAGAGAACTGGAAGCCCGCCGGCACTGGCGGCAACAGCAGCCGCGGCTGGGGGGTGGTCACGGCACAGCCGCGGGTCGTCGATGGGTTGAACCAGACGTTCCAGTCCGATACCGGCTGGCAAGACAGCGAGCGGTGGGGAGAGTACCGTCAGGGTCGACAGTTCGAGCGAGCCGAGCCAGCGACCGGGACGTATCCGACCGAATTCCAGGCTGAATCGGTGGTCGTCCAGCGGACAGACCTCCTGGTCACCCCCGATAACGCCCAGGGTGAACTTGTCGCGACGATAGACGACGCGAACGACTCGATTGACGTCATCCAGCCGACGGTCGGGGACTGGAACAGCCCGCTTTTGCGGGCGCTCCGCCGGGCTGCGTCGCGCGGCGTTGAGGTCCGTCTCCTGTTGAGTGACGCCTGGTACGTCCGCGAGGAGAACACGCAGACAGCACAGCGCTTTCGAGAGTGGGCCGACCGCAACGACGCGCCGCTGACGGCGAAAGTGGCGGCCCCCGACGGTCGCTACGAAAAGATACACGCCAAGGGCGCAGTTATCGACGACAAACGGGCCGTCGTCGGCAGCCTCAACTGGAACGAACAGGCGGCGACTGCGAACCGAGAGGTCGTACTGGTGTTGCACGGCAGCGACGCGGCCGACTATTTCGGCGCGGTCTTTGACGCTGACTGGGGGGCCGGCGGGTTCGACACGCCGGTCGGTGTCATCGGGGCGCTGCTCGGACTCCTCGTGGTCACCGGGCTCGCCGCTCGTCGGGTCTCGTTTGAAACGTAGAAAACTGTGTCGCGGTCAGCCTGCGCAACGGGGGCGACGGCCTACACTTCTTCCGGCAGCGCCGTCGAACTTCCGAGCTCCTCGTCGATTTCGGCTTCGGCCATCTTCTCGACGAGGGCGTCGATGACTGACTCGCGGCGGCCCTTGACGAACTTGATCGAGCCGACGACGAGGTGGCCGCCACCGGAGACGCCGCCACCGTCGACCTCCTCGCTGAGCTCGGTTACCATCCGCGGGATGTCCAGACGGACACCGTCCGAGCGCAGGACGGCGAAGTCCGGGCCGTAGCCGATGGTGATGACGGGGTCACCGGTCTCGGCGACCTTCCGGTCGTGGATTTCGCCGGTCGTTTTGCCCGGCGCAGGGTAAGTAAAGCGATGGGCGTGGTTCTCCACGTCGATGGTGTAGAGGTGTGCGCCGTTGTCGAGCCGTTCGTGGTCGACGTGACTCATGGCGGCATCGAGCTGGTCCTCAACATCGCGTTCGGCGCGTTCGGAGAGGAACTCGACGACTTCGCCGTGGCGGTCTCGGTCGTCACAGTCGACGTTCAGCACGTCAGTGATCAGCTCTTCGCCGGAGTTGTAGCGCAGCCAGTGGGTCGCGTAGTCGAGGGCTTCGCCGATGTCGCGCAGATCGTTCTCGTCGTAGCCCTTCTCGCTTGCGAGGCCGATGTAGTCCCGCATCGCCTCAGCCTCGGAGCGGTCAGACAGGCCCGCGACCGCGGGAACGTGCTGGAGGTCCTCGGTGAGGTCGGGGTCGATCATCCGGGCGAGCTCGACACACAGCATCCCCGTGGTGATGCGGTAGTCCTCGTCGTGGAGGTACGGATTGACGTGCTGTTCGATGAGCGGCTCGACGGCTTCCGGGTCCGGGTGGTGGTGGTCGACGACGACCACCGGGATGTCGTAGTGTCGAAGGTTTCGGTAGGCCGGCGTGTCCTCTTCGGTGGAGCCGTTGTCGAGCATCAGCAGCATCGGGAGCTTCTGCCCGTGACGGGTGCGGTCCTCCAGCGCGAAGTTGAGGTCCCGCGTTACGTCCTCCATCTCGTAGTAGGGGGCCTTGCTCGGGAGGCGTTTGAGGAGGTGCTGGGGCGCGCTGGCGTCCTCATACTGGGAGGCAATGAACGATTCCAGTGCGACCTGCAGCGGGACGCTCGCACAGAGCCCGTCACCGTCGGCGTGGTGACGCATCCGGATCGGACGGCCCGAAAGCACTGTCTTGCGGAGTTCCGTCGCGACTTCCCGGAGGTCGTCCCACAGCTTCTCGAAAGCAGGCCATTCGACCAGTGGTTCGACATCGGCTGGTTCGGCGGCCTCGGCCAGTGCGGCGTCGAGGTCGCTCTCGACGGCGGCGGCTTCTTCGCCGTCGAGCACGGTCAGCGATTCGGCCTCGACCTGCAGGCCGTCGTCGCGCTCCTCTGCGCGCCCGGAAACGCGGACGATATCGTCGATTTCGACGTCGGGGTGCGCCCGGACACCGGCCTCCTCGAAGGCAGCACATGGGACGATACCGGTTTCGTCACGGACTTGGAACACGGTGGGACCGCCGGTCTGTTTGATCTGGACGACCTGTCCCTCGATGATGACCGTCTCACCGGTCGCGTCGTCGAGGTCAGCGACGGTGGTCGCGTTGCCGTGGGCAACACGCTGTTCCTCGTAGTCAGCAACCCGTACTTCCTCGAAGCTCAGGTCGCCGTCGGGACGGATCTCGCCGAGTTCGACAATAAGATCGTCACCCACGTCGTACTGGCCCAAGAGATTAGAGTCGTGGACGAGCCCGGAAACAGCGTCGGAAAGGTCGACGAATACGCCGTATTCAACGGTGCCGTTGACAGTTGCGTGGTACAGTGCGCCTTCTTCGAGATCATCGGACGTACATTGGTCCGCGAGATCGTAGACGATGGTCCCGCCGTCGGGGACCGTCGCACCGTCACCGGTGCCAGTTGGCGAAGACATTTGTCAATCCTTCGGTGCTCCCCCGTTTGTACTCTTCGGAATCCGCGGAGGGACGAACACAACGCGTAAAAAGCGTCCGACCTGACTGCGTGGTATGGGGCTGTTTCGAACGAGCGGGATACTCGGGGTCGCGGAGTCCGCACTCGAGTTCGCGCTCGCTGCCTCCGAAGAGGCCCATCCTAACGAGTATATGGGCTTCCTCCGGGGCGATGACGCCAGCAAGCTCGGGCTCGACGAAGATGGGACAGTTCTGACCGACGTTCTCGTTATCCCGGGGACAGAGTCGAACCCGGTCAGTGCGACCGTCAAGACGAGCATGGTGCCGAATGATATGCGAGCAGCGGGGTCAATTCACTCGCACCCGAACGGTGTCCTCAAACCCAGCGACGCCGACCTCGCGACGTTTGGTCGCGGCGATGTCCACATCATCGTCGGCTACCCGTATGGCCGCGATGACTGGAAGGCGTTCGACAGCGACGGAACAGAAGTCGAACTGCCGGTGCTCGACGTAGAGCCGCCCGAAGAGTCTTTTTTCGATTTCGACCAGGCCGACATCGACGCCGAGCTACGTGAGGAGGAGTTCGATCAGTGACCCGCGTCGTCGCACAGGGAACATTCGACATTCTGCACCCAGGCCACGTCCACTACCTGCAGGACGCCGCCGACATGGGTGATGAACTCCACGTCATCGTGGCCCGCTCGGTCAACGTCACGCACAAGGAGCCGCCTGTCGTCCCGGACGAGCAACGCCGGGAGATGGTCGGGGCGCTCAAACCGGTCGACGAAGCACATCTCGGCCACTCCGAAGATATCTTCATCCCGATCGAGCGCATCGAACCGGACATCATCGCACTGGGCTACGACCAGCACCACGACGACGAGCAACTCGAAGCGGCGCTGTCCGCCCGGGGTATCGACTGTGATATCTGTCGGGCCAGTCCGCTGGAAACTGAGGCGGCTGACCGGGTTCTGTCGACTGGCCGGATTATCGACCGGATTCTCGACGAACGGAGCTGAGAAGACAACACTTTCGAGGTCGCAGGCCAACTAGTGGCTATGTCAACCGTCACGACAGGCCGGACGCTTGACGCCAACGGCGACCCCGTTCCGGGAACCGGGTTCGAACTGGACCCCGATAGCCAGTTCGCCGACCGAGTTCGGGAGCGAACCGGCCCTGTCACGTCACATCCGACCCGACCTGTGTGGGGCATCCCGCTGGAGGGATCGGGCGACACCATCCGGACGCTCAGCGTCTTCGGACCCGGCTACGGCGGGCCACCCGAACACTATCACGAGCAGAGCCCGGAACGCTTCGAAGTCGAACGGGGCTCGCTGACGATGATGCTTGATGGCACGGACCACGAGGTGACGGCGGGCGAAACGGCCACCGTCGAGACAGGCGTCACGCACACCTTCCGGAACGACACCGACAAGCGAGCCGTCGTCATCACGAACATCTACTCGCCGGGTCGACTCCGGCAAGTACTCCCGACACTCGGCGGTCTGGCCCACGACGACGAGGGAAACCCCGAGAACCCGCTCCAGCAGGCCCTCGTCGCGGACCGTCTCGACGGCAACACAGTCTTCACGAGACAGGAACGGCTCGAACCGCTGTCACGGCTCCTCACGCCGGTCGCAGAACTCGCTGGCTATCAGGGCGCCTACGCGAAGTACACGCAGCCGGCCTTCTGGGAGCGCCACGTCGAACAGCCTGACCTATGACAGCCTCCCTGCGGTGAACGGCGGGGTTGTTCGCCATCACGCTGCCCCCTCGACGGTGACCGTTGCTTCCGAGACCACCCGTTCGTCAAAGGCATCCGTGCCGGCCTCAACCGCCAGCGCGTACTCGCCGGGTGACGCGTCGTTTGGGACGGCCACAGCCAGGGTACCGGTAACCGAATCAACAACAGGGTCCCAGACTAGCTCAGGTGGATACGACTCCCGAACGGCGGTCGGCTCCGGCTTGAATCCCTTGTGTGTCACCTGCCAGCGCTCGGGAATCTCGGCCAGTTGCCAGGTCAGGACGCCAACTGACGAGGCCTGCACTTCGATCCGTGCTGTCTCACCGGGCGCGACGGACGCATCTGCGGTCTCGACGGCGAGACCGCCGTTCGAGCCGTCGCCAGGGGACCCACAGCCGGCCAGACAAAGTGTTCCGGCCGAGAGGACGAGCACCGTTCTCCGGGTACGCATACCGACTGTTCCAGCGGTTGGAGCAAAATAGTTCGCCGGCAACTGCTCGAAACAGCGTCTGGTTCGAACGCCATCGCTGTTCAGAAATCAAGTGGATTCCCACCAGAAAACTGTACATTCGTATTCATCCGCCAGCGAGCATGGTAAAACACAAGCATGAATACCGGGGGGTGGAAGTCATCGGTCCGGTGATTGCCCTCGCCGCCGAATGGAAAACTGCCATGTCAGGAACCGCAAGCGCGGTCGTGTTACAGACCGGCGGTCCAGCGATCTCCGCCGAGGCGGCCAGCTATCTCGCGGGGGGACTCGCAGCCCTCGCCGTCGGGTTAGCGGCGCTGGGATCCGGGTTCGCCGAGCGCGGTATCGGCGCGGCGGCGGTCGGGGCCATCGCCGAGGACCCCAATATGTTCGGTCGGGGCCTCATTCTCACAGTCCTGCCCGAGACCCTCGTCATCCTCACGCTGGTGACAGTGTTCGTCGTAACGTAGCAGAAGTAGCCGTCTCCGCGGCCTGTCCGCTTTTTTGTTGCGGTCCAGACGGCTGCGCTACCGAGTGTCGAAGAGAGTGAGCCGCAGCGAGGCGCTTAGATCAGGTCCGCCTCGGCGAGGCGGTCGACGGCTTCTTGCAGTCGCTCCTTGCTGTTGGCGTAAGAGATACGAGCGTAGCCGGGCGTCCCGAACGCGGTTCCGGGGACGGTCGCGACCTGTGCCTCGGAGATAGCCTGATCACACCATTCGGTATCGTCACCATCCGGCGCGATTTCGGGCATCATGTAGAACGCGCCCTGTGGCTCGGGGACGTGGACGCCGTGGTCTTCGAACAGGCCCATGAGGAACTCGCGGCGCTCGGCAAAGGCCTGACGCATCTCCTCGACGGCGTCGTCGGTGTTCGTGATGGCCTCGACGCCGGCGTGCTGGACGAAGTTCACGGCACAGGAGACGGAGTGAGAGTGGACCTTGCCGGCCTGTGAGACCAGTTCTTCTGGGGCCGCGAAGTAGCCCAGCCGCCAGCCGGTCATCGAGTAGGCCTTCGAGAAGCCGTTGAGGGTGATTGTTCGGTCTTCCATGCCCTCAAGCGTGCCCAGCGAGACGGCTTCGACGCCGTCGTAGGTGATCTCCTTGTAGATCTCGTCCGAGATGACCGTGATATCGTGCTCGACAGCGAGGTCACGGACGCCCTCCAGCGCATCGCGGGAGTACACCGCGCCGTGGGGGTTGCCCGGCGAGTTGACGACAAGCAGTTCCGTCTCGTCGGATACGGCGTCAGCGAGGTCGTCGAGCGCGCCTTCAAGCTGGAAGTCGTGGGCGGCAGTGTTGACACGGGTCAGCGTCCCGCCGGCGAGTTTCGCCATCGCTTCGTAGGACACCCAGGCCGGGTCGAGCAGGGCGACCTCGTCGCCGTCATCGATGATGGTCTGGAAGATCTCGTACAGCGCCTGCTTACCGCCCGGCGTGACGATGAGGTTGTCCGGGCCGTACTGAGTGAGACCGTCATCGTGGAGACTGTTGGCGATTGCCTCCTTCAGTTCGGGGATGCCGTTGGAGGACGTGTAGCCGGTGTGGCCGGCGTCAAGTGCGTCCTTGGCGGCGTCTTTGATGTTCTCTGGCGTGTCGAAGTCGGGTTCGCCGACGCTCAGGTCGACGACGTCTTTCCCCTCGGCTTCCAGCTCTGCGGCCTTGTTGCTGATTGCGAGGGTCGCGCTCGGTTCTACACGTTCGACGCGGGATGCAAAGTCCATAGTCATTGTTCGAGTTCAGTGGCGAGTTCGATTGCGCTCCGGACGGCTGAGTCCCCCTTGTCGGTTCGGGCCTCGGCCTCGTCCTGGCTCATGCCCGGGCCGATGATGCCCAGCGTGACGGGGGTGTCTCGGTCGAGGGAGACGTCGGTCAGCCCCTGCGCGGCGGCGTTGCCGATGATCTGGTCGTGGTCGGTGTCGCCGCTGATGATTGCGCCGAGGACGGCCACGGCGTCGATATCCGACCGGCGCGCGAGCCGGTCGGCGGCCAGCGGCGTATCGTAGGACCCCGGGACATCAATCGACGCGACAATCTCGGCGTCATTGTCGGCAGCGGCCTCGTAAGCCCCGTGCTCCATCTCCTCGATAACGGCCCCGTGTTTATCATACTGGGCGACAACCAGCCCGAGCTGCACCATACCTGACACCCGGGCAGGGGCGACTAAAGAACTACCGTTCCGTGCTTGCACGGCCACAGGTCGCTACGTCGATATCGGCGACGGGCGGGTAGCTTAAAATCCTGTTATAGAAACCAGAAGGATTCTAATGCCCCATGTGCTTGAGCCAGATATGGCTGAGTCGTCCCTGCTGTCTGCCCTCCACGATTTCCGGGACCGGAGCCGGTCCTGGTTCGCGGACGACCCCCGCGCCGCCGTGAAGCTCGTCGTCGCCGTGACGCTTCTCGGACTCGTCCTCAGAATCGCGGCGCTCGGGAGCCGCGTCGCCCACTTCGACGAGGGCCGCGTGGCCTACTGGGCGCTGCATCTCCGCGATTCTGGGTCGTTCGCGTATCGCTACATCATCCACGGCCCGTTCATTCAACACGTCGATAGCTGGATGTTCACCGTCGCTGCGCCGACCGACTTCACGATGCGGCTCCCGGTCGCGATTGTCGGCGGCCTGCTCCCGCTGACAGCGCTGCTCTTTCGCAAGCACCTCCGGTCCGACGAGACTGTTCTCATGGCTGTGTTTCTCGCACTCAACCCGGTGCTGTTGTACTTCTCGCGGTTCATGCGCAGCGACGTGCTGGTCGCGGCGTTCATGTTCACCGCCTTCGGCCTGCTCGTCCGGTTCGTTGACACTCGGAAGGCGCGGTATCTCTACGGCGTCGCCGCGTTCATGGCGCTCGGGTTCGCCTCGAAGGAGAACGCCATCGTCTACGTGCTAACCTGGCTCGGCGCGACCGGCCTTCTGCTGGCGAAGATGCTCGTCCTCCCGAACGGCTACCGCGACGCCGTCGGCTTCCTCCGGACCGTCCCGAGCCTCCGTGCAATCTGGGGCCGGCTGTCGGGCCGGGTCCGGGCGGATGTAGGGCTCGTTGTCAACATCGTTCGCTCGTTCCGCAACCGCCATGACAGCGCCGCCTCCGTCCTCGCAGCGTACGCGAGCCACATCGTCCTTGCCGCGCTGGTGTTCGGCTTCGTCTCGTTGTTCTTCTACGCCCCGCGGGGGGCCGGTGTCGCGGGCATCGAACACCCGCCAGCACCGGTCGCGAGTGGCGACGTGAACTTTTGGTCCGGCGTGACGAACCCATCGCTGTTCCCGGAACTCGTCCAGACCACATGGGAGCGCGTCGTCGGCCAGTACAGCGAGTGGTTCTCGCCGGCCTCGGAGAAAGCCACGACCACTGAAACGGGCCTAGTCGACTCTATCGAAACGTTCTACGAGAGCGTCGACGGCCACTACGAGGTGCTGCTGAAAGCGCTGGGCTACACCGCCGCCCCGCTGGTCCTGTTCTCGGCGTTCGGGTACGCACTGGACCGGCTCGGAACCGTCGAGCCGCGCCACCTCGTCCCGTTCGCGGCCTACGGCGGCTACGTCTCGATTCTGGGCTACCCCATCGGGACCGACATCGGCGCGCCGTGGCTCGCCGTCCACGTCGTGGTCCCGCTGTCGATTCCGGCCGCCGTCGGACTCGCTGCTGTGATCCGGTGGGGGAACGAATCGCTGTCGACCGACGACGTGACCGGCGCTGCCATCGCCGCTGCCATCGTCCTGCTCGTTACTGCACTCGTCGTCAACACGACCGCAACGCGGGTGTACACCAACGAGCATCTGGAGGGGAACCCGCTGGTCCAGTACGCCCAGCCACAGGAGTCGCTCCGGACGGACCTGGCGGAGATGGACCGAATCGCGACGGCCAACGGAAACGGCACCGATGTCGTCATGTATCACGGAGAGCGCGGCGACGCCTACGACGCCGATGACGCGTACGTCAAAGAAGACCGCGGTCAGTGGAACGACTCGTGGTGGAACACCAGACCGACCTGCTTGCAATGGCACAATTCACTGCCGCTGCCGTGGTACTACGCGGCCGAGGACGTGAACGTCTCCTGTGAGAACCGGTCCGACAGGCTCGCCGAGCAGGCGCAGGCGGACCAGCCACCGATAGTCATCACCCAGCAGATTGACAGCACGGTCCCTGCCGAACAGCTCGAAGCCGCCGGATACGTGCCCAGAACCCACCGGATGCGAACGAAATACGGCTCGAACGACATGACGGTGTGGGTCCACGAGTCTTACGGCCGAGAACCGAACGGTTAACCCTGCTGCTGTGAAAGCGCGCGGTATGACGCTCACGTCACCAGGGCCGACCGTCGGCGTGGTCGGCGGTGGCCAACTCGGCCGGATGCTGGGCGAGGCGGCTGCACCGCTCGGTCTTGAACTGCTCGTGACCGACCCGACGCCGGACTGCCCGGCCGCGCCGGTCGTCCGCGACCAGATTGTCGGGGACTTCGACGAGGCGGCAACCCTGCGGGAACTCGCCGAGCGCGCCGACTACCTCACCTTTGAGATCGAACTGGCCGACCCGGACGTGCTTGAACGGGTCGCTGAAGAGACAGGGACGCCGGTACATCCCGCTCCCGAAACGCTCCGAACGATTCAGGACAAGCTCGTCCAGAAGCGCCGGCTGTCGGACGCTGGCGTTCCGGTCCCCGAGTTCCGCGCCGTTGACACCGCCGATGACCTCCGTGAGGCCTGCGAGGAACTGGGCTACCCCGCAATGCTCAAGGCCCGGACCGGCGGCTACGATGGCCGCGGGAACATCCGCGTTGAGGGCCCAGAGGACGTTGCGGACGCTGTCGACGAGATCGCCGGCCCCGCGATGGTCGAGGAGATGGTCGATTTCGAGCGTGAACTCGCGGTCATGGGCTGTCGCGGTGCGGACGAACGCGATACGTTCCCGGTGACCGAGACCATCCACCGCGAGGAGATCCTTCGGGAGTCCGTCGCGCCAGCGCGAGCATCGAAAGCCGTCCGCGAGCGCGCCCGAGACGTCGCGCACGACGTGCTCGACGTGATGGACGGCCGCGGCGTGTTCGGCATCGAACTGTTCGAGACGACCGACGGCGAGATCCTTCTCAACGAGATCGCGCCGCGCCCGCACAACTCCGGCCACTGGACTATCGAAGGGTGTCACACCTCGCAGTTTGAGCAACACCTCCGCGCTGTCACCGGCCAGCCGCTGGGGTCGACCGACCAGCGGTTCCCCACTGTGTCGACCAACATCCTCGGGGATGTCTCAGAGCGCCAGCCGGCGGAGCTACGGGGCGAGGACAGTGTGCTTGGGACGCCGCGGGCACACCTGCACTGGTACGGCAAGCGCGAAGTGTACGGCCTCCGGAAGATGGGGCACGTGACGCTGACCGACGACGACCGCGACGGCCTGCTCGCCGACGCCCGCGACCTCCGTGACGGGCTGACCTTCGAGTGACCGCCACCGACTGCGTCGTGAGTGGGATCTAGAGACTGACCACGGTCCGGAACCGAGCGGTCTTTGGCTCTGCAGTCCCGAGTCGGCGTATGGACCGACGGCAGTTTCTCCGTGCGGCCGGCCCGGCGGCAGTCGCAGGGCTCGCCGGTTGTCTCGGCGGTGGGAGCGCTGACACCGACTACGACGTGGGGATGTCTGCGAAGGCGTTTCGCCCGGTACAGATTACCGTCGAACCGGGGACAACCGTGCGGTGGCTCAACACGAGCAAGCAGGGCCATTCGGTCACGGCCTACGAGGACGATATCCCCGACGAGGCCGATTACTTCGCCTCCGGCGGCTTCGACACCGAGCAGGCGGCCCGTGACAACTGGGGGAACTCCTCTGGCGGGACGATGTACGAGGGTGACGATTTCACCCACACTTTCGAGACAGTCGGCGAGTATGCCTACTTCTGCATCCCACACGAACGAGCCGGGATGGTCGGGACTGTCGTCGTAACCGAAAACCCCGATACGGCGGCGAGCGGCGAGTAGCCACGTCATCACTTTTCTCGCAGCATCCTCGTCCGCGCTGAGCGAGCCGTTCACACGCTGTTTTGCGTTCTCGGTTGCTAGCTTATCGCCGTCGTGTGACAGTATACGTCACAGTAGAGACTCGCGTCTGCCGCGTCGCTGTTAGAGGGTCTCTCACTACGGCGGAAAAATCGAACGTCGGTGCTTGAACGTGTTAGGCTTCGACGTCGACGTCTTCTTCGTCCACGTCGACGGCCGTCTCTTCTTCGGCGGCGACTTCTTCGGGCCGCGCTTCGAGCGTGGTCTTCTTGATCTCGACGCGTCGGAGCGGGTAGATGTCCTTGGCCTCGCCGTAGATAGCCGAGGAGAGGCGCCCTTCGACGACACTGTCGATGAGCTGTTCGAAGGTGTGGTCTTCGGCCGTCTCGCGAACGAGGTCGATCATCGTTCGGCGGATGGCCTTCTCCTGAGAGGCGTCGGCCTTCTTGGTCGTCACGGCGACCGGCTGAATCTGGACGCGGTAGTCGTCCGTGGTCAGCACGGTGATGTAGGCCTCAACCTTCGAGGAGCCCCGGCGGACGAGCGAGCGGAGGTAGTCCCGCGTGAGTTCGTGGCGGATGAACTCCGTGTACGCTGAGTCCGAGGCGACCTCGTTGATCTTGAAGGTCAGCTTCGTGTTGTTCTCGCTGGCGTCGTTGGTCAGTTCGCCGAGCGTTGTTTCGATGGTGCGTCCGAGCACCTTGTCCGGTTCCTCTGCCGGTGTCTTACCGAGAACCTCCCGGTCGAACTGCTCGGGAGCCTGCACGGTGTACCACCGTTTCTGTTCTGTGCGCTTGGAAACGCTTCGTTCACTCATGGTTGGATTGTGTGTGTTGGTCTGCGAGCTGTGCTGCAACCCGGATGTTGACGACGTAGTCGTCGACGGTCGCCTGCAGGCCGCCGGTCGAATCGCGCTCGACAGTTGTGACCACGGCATCACCCTCGACACGCGTGGTCATTTCGTCGGTGTTGTCCGGCCGCACCGCGCGTGCGACGCGTTCGGGCGAGTCGTGTGTCGTCCGAATCTTGGCCCGTCTCATACTGCCTCCCGGAACGCTTCGATGAAGTCGGCCGTCGAAACGTCGAACCGGGCGCGTGCCCGGTCGCCCGTTCCAACGGCGTCGCCGCCGACTGTTTCGGCGGCTGCGTGCATCGTTTCGGCCACGTCCCGGCCGTCCGTGGCGCGGGCTGCGGCCCGGTCATCGGTGACAACGAGCGTCACCGGTTCCGGCGCGCGGTAGTCTGCGAATAGGCGGGCGACAGTGCCGGTCGGCATCGCGTCGCCGCGAGCGACGAACAGGCCGTCGTACCGACCCGTGGTCGCCTCGGACACTGCGTCGTGGGCGCGTGTAGCGTGACTGCGCCAGGCGGCCAGCGCGTCCTCACTGACGGCCTCGTGGCCGAGTGCGAGTGCGACGGCGGTGCCCGGCTGTTCGCGGGCGACGGCGTCGAGCACGTCGGCGTAGCCACCGACAGTCTCGAAGGGGCCGCCTGCTGTCGGACGGAGTGCGCGCTGGACCGCGTCGGCGGCCCGGGGCGGCGCGTCCGTGGTTACTGTCAGCGCGACCAGCGACGCGAGGCGTCGGTGGTCGTCGGCCGACGGAGGTCCGTCGGGCGAGATGTCGAGTTCCGCCAGTGTGGCCCGCGCTTCGTCGGCGTCGCCCGAGAAGGGCGCGACGAACAGCGTCGAGTGGGCCAGCCCGTCCGCGAGGTCTGTACCCGGCACTGCGACGCCGGGCCGCTGGTCGAGCCCCGCCTGCTCGGCGGCTTCGGCGACGGTCCCGTCAACGTCCCCGGCGGCAATCGTGCCGGCCAGGGCGAGCGCGGGGTCGGCCGTACCGAGTTCGCGGGCGGTCTCGAAGGCAGTCGCGGCGGCGCGGTCGGTCAACGTTACGTCGGCGGTCAGCTGCGTGCGACCGATTGCGATGGTGATGTCGGTCTCAGTGGTCCGGTCGGGGTCCTCGAACGGGCGGACGACGCTCGCCTGGAACGGCGTGTCGTCCAGTGCCCGCGCCAGCAGGCCGGTCGCGGCCAGCGCCTCGCCGGTCGCGTCGCTGACGAGGCGCACAAAGGCGGCCTCCCGCAGCGACCCGGCGAGGTCACCGGGCGACGTGGCTGGTGTCGGTTCCCGACCGGTCGCCGACATCTATTCGAGACCCAGCGCCTCGACGGCGTTGTCGTAGCTGTAGGTGAAGTTCTCGTCGACCTCGTCACCGCGGTAGTAGTCGATGAGGCGTCGGATCTTCGACTGCGTGTTCTGGAGCGCACGCTTGTTCTGGTAGTCACCGGGGTTCTCGTCCATGTGGTCGCGAAGGCGGACGGCCCGTTCGAGCAGGTTCCGAAGGTCTTCCGGCAGGTCCGGCTCGGCTTCGTTCTCCTCGAGGATCTCGGTGACTTTCTTGCCGGTCGCGAGCGAGACGTCAGGGATCGGCGTGCCCTGAACGCCCTCGTCGCGCAGCTTCAGGCCGATCTCGCTGGGCGAGTGGCCCTGTTCGGCCAGTTCGACGACGCGCGCTTCGATGGCGTCCTCGTCAACGTCGCTCCACTCCGGGGGTTCGTCTGCCGCCGGTTTGTCCGAGTCGGACGAACCGCGACGGCGTGTATGCATTCGTGCCATTGTAATCTGGTTGGAACCGCACGAACCGCTCTCGTTACGAGGCGTATTGGCACTGTACAGTGCCGAACACGGCCGCAATCCCGAGCTGTGAAAGTCCACAGCGAGTCAGATTTGCGGTCGTGCTGTTCCCATCTCCCTGTCTGAGAGGGCGCGACTAAACCGTTCCGCTTCCCGGTCGCGTCTGGAAGTGCCGACATCGTCGTCGACGCCGCTCCACAGCCGAAACTCTTCGCAGTATTACAATTGATAACTTGCCCATCTATTTTAAGTAATTTGTCGGGTTAGATGTGAGTAGTATGGGTAGCGCTGAGCGGGGACTCGGAAGTCGTGGGCAAAGTGCTCCGCTCGGGTTAGCGCTGGTTTTTGCGGTAATGATTGTATCGACGACGGCGGTGGTCGCACTGGGTGCCGACGCAATTACGAGCACGCAAACGCAACTTGACGTGGAACGAACTGAGAAGTCGCTGACGGAACTCAATTCCAAAACCGCGCTCGTAGCGCTGGGACAGACGGACGTGCAGCAGGTCTCTCTTCCCGCGAGCAGTTCGAGCACCTATCGTATCGACGAGGACGCCGGGTGGATGAACGTCTCCTATCAGAATACAACGTCCGGGAACCGGATGACTGTGTTCAATGAATCGATGGGCGAGGTGGCCTATCACGGCAGTGACGAGACGCGACTCGCGTATCAGGGGGGCGGCGTCTGGCGGGCCAACGGCGACGGAACGTCGGTGATGGTTTCTCCACCCGAGTTCCACTACCGGGACGCGACGCTAACGCTTCCCCTCGTGACAGTGAGCGGGTCCGGGGCAATCAGAGACGGCGCGTCGATCTCTCACAACCGGACGAGGTCGTACTTTCCGAACAGCACGCGCAACGAGAACTTCACGAACCCGCTGGAAAACGGGAAAGTCAACGTTACCGTCCAGAGCGAGTACTACCGCGCGTGGGGAGGATACTTCGAGGAGCGAACGGACGGTGACGTGACGTACCATCCCGATAGCAATCGTGTTTCGATCATTCTCAAGGTCCCTGCGGGGCCGCGAAAGGTCCAGAACGCCGTCGCCGCGACGAGCGACTCCGGTTCGATCAAACTGAGCGGGAACGATGCCTTTACCGACAGCTATACTTCGGCAGACGGGGACGGATATGACGCCTCCGAGGCCGGTGATGGCGGCAATCTCACGACGGCAGGTGATGTCATCGTCACCGGGAGTGCGGAACTGAATGGAAACATCACCTCGGGTGGTCGCGTCGAATTCAGTAGTAACTCGATGACGTTCAACGGTGACCGGGTAGAATGGGCGGACGCGTTCGACGATAAACACGGAGCGTGTTCCGGGTCCTGTTCCGACGAGCAGATCAGCTCGTTCGGAGATACCACCAATATCAACTCCCATGTCAACACACAGGTCGACGACCTATCGTCGTCGAACGACAACGGGGGAACGATAGCCGACGACGGCGTTATCGACGGTACAGAGGGAACGACGACACTGTCTGCGGGCAGCTATCACGTCGACAGGATCGACTTGAGCAGCGACGTCGAGTTCGACACGACTGGTGGAAACGTAATCATTGGCGTCGAGAATTACGTGAGCCTCAACACCAGGAACGACATCACGGTGTCCGGCCCGAACCAGGTGAAAATATACATAAACGGCACATCGCCTGCGTCGGGCGGGAGTGCTGACGGCTATCACTTCTTCACACGGGCGAGCGAGATCAGGACAACCGGTGCCGTCAGTGAGCGGTCAACACAGGTGTGGATCTACGGCAAAGACACCCTCCAAGCCCGGATGGAAAAGAAGGGATCAGATAAGTCTAGAGTCACCGGCGTCATCTATGCGCCGGGGGGAAAGACCGGTACGAGTACGTTCGAGATCTGGAAGAGCGAACTCTACGGCGGTGCGGTCACCAGCCAAGTCGAACTCGAAAAAGGTGGCAGAGTCCACTTTGACCGGGCGCTCAAACAGGAGCGCACAATTCCCAAAGACACAAGCGTGGTTGCGATCACCTACCTCCACATCTCGACGAACGACGTCAATATCACGTCCAACTGACAGCTGACACGCCCACGCCATTGCTATCAGAAGTAGTAGCGCTTGGCGTCGGTCGGTTTTCGCTGCGTCTGTCATAGACCGCCGCTAGTAGCGACTGTTCCGCGACCGGCCAGCAATCTTATCAACCATGATAACCACTGTCGGATAATGAACGTTCCCAGGGGTCAGCAACGCGCACAATCGGCCCCGCTTGGCCTCCTACTGGTCCTCAGTCTCGTCATCGTCGGGTCCGGTGTCGTTGTCAGCCTGGGAGCGACGGCGCTGGTCGATACTGAGGCCGGGCTCGATGTCTCCCGGGCGGAGACTGGGATGACCCAGCTGGACTCTCAGGCGGCGCTGGTGGCGCTTGGGAACGCCGACAGCCAGCAGGTATCACTCGTCGGGACGGACAAATCGACGTACCGAATCGACGACACCGCGGGTCGGATGACCGTCAACATCACCAACCACTCGGCCTCGCCCTCGACGACAACCACATTGATGGATGAGCGACTCGGCGCGGTCGTCTACGAAAACGGGAACCAGAAAGTCGCCTATCAGGGCGGCGGGGTGTGGCGGCGTTCCGACAGTGGCAGTGTCATGGTTTCACCGCCGGAGTTCTACTACCGCGACGCGACGCTGACGCTCCCGCTCATCACCGTCCGTGGCGACCGGTCGCTTGGCTCACGGGCGAGCATCTCGAAGGACGGCACGACGCAGGTGTATCCCGACCAGGCGGCTGGGAACATCAATCCGCTGGATACGGGGACGGTCAACATCACCGTCCAGAGCGAGTACTACCGGTCCTGGGGGCGCTACTTCGAAGAGCGGACCGATGGCGATGCGTACTACGACCACGAAAACGACAGCGTGACCACGACGCTTGTCGTGCCGACGGGGCCGCGAGAAGTGACGAGCGCCGTCGCGGCTACGTCCGCTGGCGGACAGATTACGCTCTCCGGCAGTGGTACCGACCCCGCTCGAACGGATAGCTACAATTCGTCTGTCGGCGATTATTCGACCTCACGGGGGTCGTTCGGAACAATCACCACAGCCGGTGACGTGTACGTGAAAGGGAACAGCGAGGTGGATGGCGCTGTTCGGTCCGGAGACCGGGTCGAGGTCAAAGGAAGCGGTGTCGTCACCCGTGACGTGGAATACTCGACCACGAAGCACATCAAGGGCACTGTTAACGGCAATGTCAGACAGATTTCGGGTGTCGAGGGAGCCGGCGCTATCGATGGCTTGGTGAACCGGCGAGTCGCCAACGCAAGCGATACCAATGACAACGGCGCGACCGGCAGCATTTCGGGGAACCAGCTTGCCGCTGGTGACCAGACGCTGGACGCGGGCACATACTACCTCGAAGACCTGACGCTGAGCGGCGAGACGCTGACGATTAACACAGGTGGTGACGACGTGACTATCGCCGTCCGGGACTACGTCTACATCGAGAACAACGGGCGGATCAAGGTCAACGGTGGCGGAAAGGTCCGCCTCTACGTCAAAGGCGAAGCAATGTCCCCCAGCGGCCACCACTTCCACATCTATCGCACCGGGGACGTCGACATCGATAACGCCAACAACTCCAAGCAGTTCTGGATGTACGGCCGGTCGGACTTTGACGCCTTCATCGAGGGAGACACTGATACGCCGCAGTTTGAGGGCGTGATTTACGCACCCGCTGGCGGCGTCGGTGCAAGCAGTGTCTCGATCAAAAAGGCGGAGCTGTACGGCGGCCTCGTCGCCGGGTCAGTTACGGTAGACAACGGCGGGCTGGTCCATTATGACCGAGCGCTCAGAAACGAGCGAGCCGTCCCGAAAAACACGAACATCATCCGGCTGACGTACCTCCACGTCTCGAAGAACCGGATCAACGTGACCAGCGGGTAGGGCTGGTCACTGGTCAATCTCGACTGCGATGTCGTGATAGACCACGTACGTCCGCTGGATATCGCCGGAGGACGACGTGAAGTTACACCAGCCGTTGGCCGCGCAAGTGAACCCTTCGCTCTCGAAGTAGGACTGCCAGAGTGCCTCACGCTGTGGGGCCGAGTCGACACTGATGTTGACGTGTTCGATGTTGCCGTCGGTATCGGCGAACGAGACGTTGCTGCTCCGGTGGTTTGTCCGGACAAGCACCGTCGACCCGCCCAGGCTCTGCTGGTCACTGGCGGTCGTGCCGACCACCGTGATGAGAACACGGTCATCTGAGACGAGTATCGGCGGCGTCCGTTTTTGCACGCCACCGTCCCGGTTCGTCCGATACACTGCCCCAGCCTCGTATACGAGCTCGCGCTCCTGATTGCCGGCGTAGATAATCGGTCGTATCTCCCAGGTCCCGACGTCTTTGGGCGCAGTTCCGTCGTGGACGTGTACCGATATCGTCGTGTTTTCGCCCGTCCTGAGCGATGCCTCCCCGAGGCTGACTTCGGTCGCACGACTCGGTGCCCCCTGTTTGTGGAGGTCCGCGATGTTGTCCGAGAGCACATCGAATGCCCGCTCAGCGTTCTCCATCTGCTCCGCGTCCCGAGCGTTCTGTAACGCCCCCAGGCCGCTTACTGAGACGAGTATTATCGACGCCACAATGAGACTGAACACTAGAGCAAAGCTCAGCACCTCACTTACCGCGCGGTCAGCCATCTCGGACCTCCAGTTGATCGCTTGATTCGTCGTAGAACACAGTTATCACACCGCCGCCGGCGGTGGAGTCCCCTAGGGCTGTCCGGGTTGTGAGCGACACAGTCACCGACACCTCCGGAGCGGTCGATTCGAGCGTGAGTTCATCGGCAGCGGGGTCAATCGAGACTCGGTAGCCGGTCCCACTCACCCGCGCTGGGAACGTGTGATCTAGATTCACAGTCGGGTCGTCGTCGGCAGCGACCACCAGCCGATCAACACGAGCGATGTCAGAGGCCACTTGCTGTCCGATGACTTCGAGTTCGTCCCTGATGACCTGCTCCTGCCGGCTTTCGACGAAATTGCCGCCAGCAATGAGGAGGCCAGATACCAAAATAGAGGCGATGGCCAGACTCAGCGTGTAGCTTAGCGTCGTCGAGACGGCGCGGTTACGACGCATCTGGCTCACCCGGGGCCACCCGTATCTTTGCCTCGTACCGTAAGTTCGACGTGTCGTAGCGATAGCGGACGGTCGCGTTGTAGACCGCGGTCGTGCTGAACGGCGACGCGGGCGCTGTATCGAGCGTGTTTGCTGGCGTACTATCGCGGACGACCATCGAGTAGTTCCCCTTGATCTGGTCGCCCGACTCGTAGGTGATGTTGTACTCGTCGCCGACGCCATGGGCGAATCGCCCGTCGAAGCTCCCGCCCTGAAGCGCGAGACACGGCTCGCCCTGCACCGTGCCGCCGGTCACGTCGATATGGGCGTACGGTTCCTCGATAGGGACAGCACACGTCTGTGTGCCGCTCGGTGTGTCGACTTCCACGTTGACCGTCCCGCTGGGGCCGACGTCGCCCCAGATGCGCATCATCCATTTCGGGTTACCACCGGTGCCGTTCGTTGTGACGACGAACTCGCTTCCTGAACTGGGGAGCTGCGTCGCGTTGATGACGAACCGTCTGGTCGCGTTCGTTCCGTCGCCCGGGCGCGTGACCCGTTCTCTGACCATCCAATTGGCGCTCGGCGTCGCCTCGCCGGATTCGAACAGTGACGTGTTGGTCTGAGCAATTCGCGTGCCGTAGGTCGGCGAGCCGGCGAGTGTGACGTTTACCAGTGTCCCGCTCGTGACCCGCTGCCGCTCCGTCTGCGTACTTGTGGTCCGTACGCTCTCGCGTACACTAGTTTCGAGCGCCGACTGGGTCGAGTAGTTGTACCTGTTGGCCGCGACAATACCCTGCCCGATGTTTGCCTCCACCATCGCTCGCATCTCCAGCGCGTCGTTGCTCCCAGCAACCTCACCCCGGCTCGCGAGGTTCTGCGTGTAAATCGCGGAGTTGACGACCAGCGCAAGACCGATGAACGTCACCGCCAGCGCTAACGCGGCGATAAGGATTATTTGTCCGCGTTCGTCGTCGTTCAGATGCGCCACGCGACCACCTCCACGCTGACCGTGTTGTAGACGTTCTTTCCGGTGTCCGAAACCGTATAATCGGTCGCTGGGTCACCGAGCCGCGTGCTGTTGCGAGTCCCGTCCGCGTCTCGCAAGTGGTCGTCGTCCATGAGCGTAATTGTGTGGCTGGCACGCACTGCGTTGTCGCTTGGTTCACCGCTGTAGACGTAGCGGGTCGTCACAGTTCTTCCCTGCGTGTTCTGGAACCTGAGATAGACGTTGTAGGCGATTCCCCGCTGGTCGAACGCACGCTCTAGCAACTCCCCGAACCGGTTGTCCGGGGGCCCGTTCGTGTAGTACTCCCGACCACCGGCTGTGTTGTGGAACTGCGCCGTGCTGTTGTCCCAGTAGAGCACAGCCGGTTTCAGTGCGCCCTCTGCCACCGCGGAGGCGAGGACCCCGTGGCCGATTGCCTGCTGCTGGTTCTCGATGTGTTGACTTGACGTGCTCGCGGACAGCGGCGTCACTGCTGTCATCTGTAGCGCGAACACCAGACTTGCCAGTAACAGCATTCCGCTGACAATCGCTTCAAGCGTGTGCGCCTGCGCACGCATACTACCACATCACCACGCGAACTGTGACATCCTGCCCGTTCAGCGAGACCACCCGCAACGCAGTGACCGACGCGTCGTTGTTTGTCGGTGGATTCCCACCGGTCGTGAGTATCGTCCCACAGCCGGTCCCGGCTTCAACGAGTTCCTCGCTTCCTCCATCCCAGCAGAGCGTTTCATCGGCGGCTGCTGTTGCCGTCGCGTTCCCCCGGATTGTGACGTTCACGTTCTCCCGAGCCGGGTTGAGCCCGACCCGTTCCTCCGCACTCCCACCGGAGTTGTAGCCACATCCTGACGGTGGTGCGTTCCCAGCGAAGAACTCCTGTGTACAGTGTTCTTCCAGAACGTACGGCTGTTGTGGCGACCCAAGCATCCCCATTGTGAGTCCATCGGCCACTCTGTCGGTCGTGACCGTCTCTTCCTGCACCCCCGCAGAAAACGGCGATAATAGCCCCGGAATGAACAAGAAGATGAATATCAGGACGCTTAGAAATAGGCTCATGCCGATGGCGAAGTCCAGTGTCGTCTGCCCACGCCGGTGCTCTTCGATCCAGAGTGACTGGCTGGCACGCCGGTTGGTAGACTGCGTCTCATTTCTCCTACGGTTCATAAGCCTGATTCACTAAACTGAGATTACTGGAGGGATGGTATCAGGCGTTATAACCATTGTGGCCGTACTGTAACTCCAATTACCGGATTTCTACACACCCTGCAAGGTCGATGCAATGCTGGTCTAAACAAGATCGTGGGTCCGGTTTTCTATGTCCCTGTGCTTCGATGGGTTTAAGCAATCCCATCGGAAAGCATGCAATGCACGCAAGGGCTCGTAGATCAGGGGTAGATCACTCCCTTGGCATGGGAGAGGCCCCGGGTTCAAATCCCGGCGAGTCCATCCTAATTTTACCGTCGTAGATGGATACGTGGATCCAACTAATAGCTCTGGTTTTCCCGTCTGGAGTGGACATTCCGTACTGTGTCAGTTCTGGCTTGGTTATATAATTCCGGATTCAGTTTTTATTATGAGGTCACCAGCGCCTCACATACGAAATAGAATGCGGGATATCAGCTACGGCCACTGAGTGTAATAGTGTTTCATAACTGAGTACCTATAGCTCAACGTCGCCAACTTATGTCGCTGTTTTGTCGAGATAGTGTGAAACAGTACACTTATGTGCAATAGTTGGTATGTAATTGAATATGTTCGAGTGGGGCAGCTGGGGGGCTGGAGACCGGGGTGTATCACACGTTCTGGGTGTGGTGTTGTTGGCAAGTGCTGTCATCATCGGCGCGATACTGATCGTTCAAGTGGGCAACAGACGATCGGAGATATCAACGACGACGCGAATGTTGAGCTCGCTGAGGAGGTGCTGCTGTCGGTTGATCAGAGCTTCCAGCGGTCAGATACCAATGAGTCAGTCGAGATACCAGACCGGGTTCGATCTGATATCACTGTTACAGACGATGCGACATACAATCTGACGTTGAACGGCCGCTCGGCCTGTTCGACCGGGAACCGTTCGTTACAGACGATTCGGTATCAAGAGAACGGCCAACAGGTCGGCTATCAGGGAGGGGGTGTGTGGCGGATGACCGAGTCGGGCGCGACGATGTCGTCGCCCCCAGCAGTGAACTACGACCAAGGGGCGCTGTCGGTCTCATTCGCAAATATCTCCGGACAGCAGATCGGAGGAAATTCGGTTGCAATTCGGTCGAACGCGACGGCCGAGCGGCCACACGAGGCGGCACTACAGATGGCCCTGTTCACTGATGTGTCCTACGAGGACGCTCGAACCGGCTCATTTTCGTCACCCAGTTATGAGTGTCCCCCGTCGCAGGTCGCCAACGCGACACTGACGATCAAAAACAGTAGCTATGCCCGCGCGTGGGCGGATTGGGCACGGAGCACCTACGATGACCAGTACGTCACTGTGACACCGGCCTCGGCTGAGCCGGGTGAAACGATTCATGTACGCTTTGCGCTCGGTGACGTGTCCGATTCGAAGTTCGCAGTCGATAACATTACCGTGCAGTCAGACCCTTCGAATCCCGGCCAGGCAACCGTCTCAGCGATGGTCACCAACACTGGCGGGCTGAAAGACACTCAGACCATCACATTGAAACACAATCGTTCGGGGGCGCCGAGCGAGGCGACAGAGACGGTCACGCTCGGCGGCGGGGAATCTATCACTGTGAGTGGCACGGTCGACATCGCAGTCGCGAAACCACACAACTTCACCGTCGAATCAGACCACGATACTGCCTTTGAGAGAATCGTGTATACGACTGTTCCCGGTACGCCGTCGTTGGATATCACAGGCAGTTCGATGCCAGCGACGGCGCGGCTGAATCAGGTCCCGTCGGCGACAGTCACGGTCACGAACAACGGGGAAATGACCGCGGATCAAGAGGTCCTGTTTCTGGTGAACGGTTCTGTGAACGCGACACGGAACCTAATAGTCGATCCGGGACAGAGCCGGACCGTCGACTTCGGCCCGTCGATGCCGACCAACGAGAATGGCACATACGATCTGGAGGTCGAGACAGAGGATGATACATACTCACAGCCCAAGGATGACGGGAGCTATTTCATTGTTGGCGATTCCGGTGTCTTCGAAGTTACGTCAGTTTCACCCCCCGGCGGGGTAGAGAGTGGTGAGACGGCAACTATTGGGGCGACAATCAAAAACACCGGGGACATTCGCAGCACCGGCTCCGTCACGATACATATCAAGGACGAGTCGGGGGCTGAAATAGACTCAAAAAGCAGGGACTTCACGCTCAATGGAACCAGGAACGGGGCAGAGGAAGAGACAATAACCCTCACCAGTGGCTCACTCACTGCGCCTTCGTACAGCAATTATACCTATCTCGTAGAGACACCGAATGACGCCGTCAACGGGACGTTCACTGTTGGCTCATCGGCCCCACCAGTGTTTGATGTCACCAGTGTCAGCGTCAATAATCCAGTCAGACCGGAGAACAAGACGACGGTTAGCTTCACTGTTAGCAACACCGGTGGAACGACGGATACCCAGATGCTTCACATTAGCAGAGACTGGGGTGCTGACAAATCATCTGAGGTGCAGCTTGACCCGGGTAAAGATGAGACGGTCACGCAGACGTTTACCGTTCCATCTGAAGAGGGGCTCTATCGCCTGAACTTTATGACCGAGAACCAGACCGCTTGGCGGATGTTGAATGTTCAATTGAATCCAGTAATTAAACGCGATGGGTCAGAAGTAACAACTAACAGGAGAATAAACGGCTCAATAGTGCTCAAAGGGGCTGAACTGGAAAGCAATACTGTTGATACTATTTCTCATACTCGTGTAGAGATGTCTCTGGAGGTCCGGAATCAGTCCGAGTACGAAATCCCGTTATGGCGCGATGTAGGCAACGACTTCGAGGACGGTGATGTGAACGGCCCGTATGCAGAAGAGCGGCTTGTTACCGGTGATGATCATCCATATGAGTACACAAGAACCTTCGAAAAGAATACGACCTTCTCGTTATTCGCCACGTCCTATTGGTGTGATGAGTACACATCGACTGATGTGACGTTTGAGATAGACGGAAATGAGTACGATACAGAACGATGCGTGGACCATGACGAGGTTCGTATTTCAGTTGATAACCCTGAGAATAACCAGAACGTAGACATTTTGCGTAGTGGTGATAAAACACCTGGATACGGGCAGGCAAGCAGTGCACAGCGCAGGCTTGAGGATATGCTCGGCGAAGAGCGACTCAACAATACAGGCAGCGACAACGCAACTCTCTCTCTTGCTGACGGTGAACTGGTTTTTCTTTATGAACTCTCAGAGAGGGATGCAAGCCCTGAAAACGCATACAGCAGTGATGACCCGGACTACAACGACGCAATGGCACTGTTCAGAGTGAACTCTATCGAGGAGTCTCTCTCAAAGCCAGCGTTCAGGGTTATCGACGTTGACGCTCCTGCTCGTGTTGACGAGACGAATGCACACGTGACGGCGACCGTCAAGAACGTGGGTGGCAGGTCCGGTAACGCGACGCTCACAAGTACCTTTGACGGGAGCGCAGCCGGTACGGAGACAAAAGAAATTGAGCCAAACGAGACAAAACAGTTCACCTTCGTCTTCGGGACCGGTAGCAAGCCGACGGAACAGTCGTATCTGTACAATATCTCCCTGTCTGACGAACGCAAGCGGTGGGGCGGAAATATCTACGTCGGCGAACTGGACGAGCAGTTCATGCAGGTCGATTCGGTCAGAGCCTCGGGTGCGATCGACAGTGATGGGTCTGCCAACGCTACGATTAACATCACAAATGTCGGCGATGAGGACGGAATTGCCGAAGTTGCGCTCTACACAAAGAACACCGACGACGCGAGTTCGACGTTCACAGAGGCTGACTCTACGACAACCTCGGGGCTCACAAACGGGGAGACAGAGCAAGTAAACCTCAGCATGCCGACCGACCGCGGCAACTACACGTACTACGTGCAGACGCGGAACGGGACGTCAGCAAAGCAGTCGTTCTTCGTCGGCCGGTCAAATGTCGTGGTGAACGACACGCAGGGAATCAATATCGGCGCAGAAAAATACGACACTTCAACACTCATCGAACGCCGTGGCGGTGCACAGCGGATGACCGTCGAAGTGTTTAATAATGGTACGGTCGGCAGCGAGCGTGAAGTGAACCTCACTATTACGAACAAGAGCGACGGGTCGGCCGTGTTCACAGGCTCTACAAATGTCACAGTCGGTAGCGGCGACCTGCGAGATGTCGACAAGTACCCGGCGTGGGCTGGCTACGACACCGACCTCGACCCCGGATACTACACGTACGAGGTCACAGTGTACAACGACACGGCCAGCGGGTCAATTGACGATACTGCGACGGGAGAAATCTACCTGAAGGAAGTCGACGAGAGTGGCGCAACCACGAACGACTCACCCATCTCGATTGACTCCGATACGATTACAATCGGTAGTTAAGGCCACAGCAGACCCGCTTTTTTGAGAACGGCTTCTGTGTCAGCGGTACAGTCTAGATTACATGTCTGGACGTGGCTCAGCATAATCGTATATAGAAACACGGCTATCGGCGGGGTCAGTATTGACTCCTCTCACCGGTCGAGCGCACGCAAAGAAAAACTGAGCTGTGTTGAACCGAGTTAGCCGAAGAGTTCGCCGAGGCCCTCACCGCTTGCCTCGTCGTCTTCGTCGTCATCGTCGTCGCCGCCGTCGTCGGCAGCCTCTTCTTCGGCTTCCTCGTCGGCCTCGTCGGCCTCGTCGGCGTCACCCTCTGCGGGTGCGGCCGCGCCACCGCTTGCCGGCACCGGTGCCGCAGCGGCCTGGTCGACGGCCTCCTCGATGTCGACGTCTTCGAGGGCGGCGACAAGGGCCTTGACACGGGACTCCTCGACGTCGACGCCCGCGGCGTCGAGCACGTCGGTGAGGTTGTCTTCGTTGATCTCTTCGTCAGCTTCGTTCAGGATGAGTGCAGCGTATACGTATTCCATTGTTGTAGTCTGTGTTGTTAGAACATCGCTCCGAGCGCGTCGCCAGCGTCCTCGTCATCGTCGTCATCGTCGTCGGCCTCCTCGGCCGCGTCGTCGGCGTCCGCGTCGTCCTCGGATGCGGTGTCGTCGTCTTGGTCGTCAGTCGGTTCCTCTGTCGCCACGTCGGCCTCGACGCCCTGAAGCTCCTCCGGGAGTGCCTCTTCATCGTCAATTTGCGAGGCGAGCGCACGGACCTGTGCGTCAGCCTTGCTCACGAGGTCAGGCACGACCTCGGGGTCCTCGATGGCCGCCTGGAGCGCGAGGCTCTTGGCGTTGCCACGAGCGGACTGGAGCATCGTCGGGGCCGTCGTCGCGGTCGGGTAGTCGGCGTTGACCGAGAGATTGAACGCTCGGCCGGCAGCCGCCTGGATGTCGCTCCGGTACTCGTCGATGTCGAGTTCCAGTTCCTCGGGTTCGAACAGCACACCGTCGGCGAAGACGGCGCGAAGGTCGAGACCGACCTCCTTCGGTTCGATACCGAGTTCGTTCAGCACGTTCGAAAGTTCCTGAGAGACTTCCTCGCCGGTGTCAAGCACCGTCGAGTCAGAAAGGACCTGAATGGAGCCTTCCTGAATGCGTGCGTCGGCACCCACGCTCTGGAGTTCGCCAACGAACGGACCGGGGTCGACGCCCGTGTCGCCTTCCGGAATCACGATATCGTTCGGGGCCACCTCACCGGCACCGATGGGTGCGGGCGTCTTGGAGGCCTCGAGTTCCTGAAACAGCGAGAACGGGTTATCGTCGGTCCCGATGAGTCCAACCTGCCCGGTGATGTAGCCGTTGAGGTCTTCGAGTCCGTCATCGACATCGTCGAGTGCACGCTCAAGCAGCGTGTTCCGGGAAACGCGAAGTTCGGCGGTCCCGTGCAGGTCACGTCGCATGTCCTGCAGTTGCCGGGAGGGAATCCCGGCGATGTTGACGACGCCGACGCTCTCGTAGGACTCGATCATCTCTACGATGGCGTCGACCTCTTCCTGCTTCCACTCGGGAATGGTTTCGGTCTTGCGTTCGGATTCGGCGCTCATATCAGGCAACCTCCATCGCAGGCCCCATCGTCGTCTTCACGTAGACAGTGTCGATGTTGAGCGGGCCCTTCTCGAGGTCCGCGTGCAGACGGCGGAGGATAACGTCGATGTTGTCCGCGATATTCTCGGCGGACATGTCCTCCGCGCCGACCCGCGTGTGGAACGTTCGCCGTTCCCCGCTGCGGAGCTGCACGGTGTTTTTCATGCGTTCGATGACCTCGACGACGTCGTCGTCGGGGTCGAGCGGTTCCGGCATCTTCCCACGCGGACCGAGGACGGTCCCGAGGTAGCGACCGATGTCCTGCATCAGTCCCTTCTCCGCAATGAAGAAGTCAGTGTCATCGGCAAGGTCCTTGGCGGCGTCGTCGTCGCCACCGAGTTCCTCGAGTTCATCCTCGTCGAGTACGTCGTCTGCGACTTCCTCGGCACGAAGGGCGGTTTCGCCCTCGGCGAAGACCACAATAGTGGTCTCCTGACCGGTGCCAGCAGGAAGCACGACGGACTCGTCGACGCGGTTCGACGGGTCGTTAAGATCTAAGTCGCGCAGGTTCACAGCGAGGTCGACCGTTTCGCGGAAATTCCGCTCAGGTGCGTCCTCGAGTGCGCGCGAGACTGCGTTCTCTATTTCCTGATCTGCCATTGTTCACCTCCGTAGTACGCCAATCGGCTTCTACGGGTCAGTGAAACAGGCGGATGCCTGTCTCGTGCGAGTAGACGCCAATGCGACACTTAAACCCGTCGAACCAGCACAAGGACCGCTGACGGGCGTGTTTCCGGTTCGCAGGGGCCAGTCGTTAACGGGGGTACCATCGACTGTGCAGTGGCTCAGCAGCGTCGAAAGCAAGGAAAAACACACGCCAGTCGCACAGCAACGCCAGTCCGACTTACGCTTGGGCTTCGGCCGCAAACACGTCGTCGTACTCGCCTGCGTCGATGCGCTCCTTGAACTCGCGTGGGTTCTCGCCTTCAATAGTGACACCGAGAGAGGTGCACGTCCCAACGACTTCTTTTGCGGCGTTCGTGAGGTCGTAGGAGAGCAGGTCGGGGTGCTTCTGCTCGGCGATCTGTTTGACCTGGTCGACAGAGAGGTCAGCGACGAAGTCCTCCTGGGGCTCGCCGCTGCCGGTTTCGAAGCCAGCCTCGTCCTTGATGAGTTCGGCCGTCGGCGGGACACCGACTTCGATCTCGAAAGAACCGTCGTCGTCATACTTGACGGTGACGGGGACTTCGGTGCCGTCGAACGCTGCCGTCTGGTCGTTGATCTCCTGTACGACTGCCTGCACGTCCACCGGTGTCGGGCCGAGTTCCGGACCGAGTGGCGGGCCAGGGTTGGCCTCCCCACCGGGAACGAGGACTTCGATAGTTCCAGCCATACATAGTGGAATCCTCGCGGCAGTTTAAAGGATTGCGTTTCACGGATAACTGCGTGAGGCTCCCACACGCACGAACACTCACCGTTGACTCATCATCAGAACGCCAGCGCGACAACAAATGGAGTACTTGTCAGCTCAGGCGAACGTCACGCCGTTCCGAGCGAGGAAATCGCTCGCGTCTTTGATTTCGACCGGGGAGCCAATTATCCGGATCTGTTCGCCTTCCTGATGAACGCTCACAGTGAACCGCTGTTCCAGTTCCTCGCGAATGCCGTCGAGCGCACCGACTGGCAGCAGTATCTGCGTGCTGTCGCGAAACCGACTCGCCGCTCCCATTATCGACATATGACGGAGGGCAGCCTATAGGTGTGTCGAATTACATGAGGGTCGTTTGACCATTCTGAACGGCAGGACGGCCCCATGACGTATGCCGCTGGGGTCGCGTCGGCGAGGGAGGAAAGCCTTATTCGGTGTGAGGGGCCGACATACATCTAATGGGGCTCGAAGAGGAGATTCAGGAACTCGAAGACGAAATCGCCAGCACTCCCTACAACAAGTCTACAGAGGCCCATATCGGTCGGCTGAAGTCCAAGCTCGCGGAGAAAAAGGAGAAGCTCGAACAGCAGGCTTCCTCGGGCGGCGGCGGTGGCTACGGCGTTGAGAAACACGGCGATGCGACCGTCGCGCTCGTCGGGTTCCCCAGCGTTGGGAAGTCGACGCTGCTGAACGCACTCACAAACGCCGAGTCCGAAACGGGAGCCTACGAGTTTACCACACTTGATGTCTACCCGGGAATGCTCAAGCACAAGGGTGCGAACATCCAGATTCTCGATGTTCCCGGACTTATCGAAGGGGCTGCTGGCGGCCGCGGTGGTGGGAAAGAAGTGCTGTCCGTCGTCCGGACCGCTGACCTCATCGTCTTCCTCATCTCCGTCTTCGAGATTGACCAATACGACCGCCTCCGAGAGGAATTGTACAAGAACAAAATCCGCCTCGATCAGGATCCACCATGGGTCAACGTCCGCAAGAAGGGTAAAGACGGGATTTCGGTTAACACGGCTACCGGCGTCGAACTCGACGACGAGACGGTCAAAGCTGTCCTGCGCGAACACGGGTACGTCAACGCCGACGTAACCATCGGCGAGCAGCTCGATATCGACCAGCTCATCGACGGCGTGATGGACAACCGTGTCTACCTGCCGTCCCTCGTCGCCGTCAACAAAGCCGACCTTATCGAGCCCGACTATCTTCCGAAAGTCGAAGACGAACTCCAAGAGCGAGACATTGACCCAGAGGAAGCGATCTTCATCAGCGCCGAGGAAGAGAAAGGACTGGATAGCCTCACCGAACGCATCTGGGAGGAACTCGGCCTGATCCGGATTTACATGGACAAGCCGGGCCGCGGTGTTGACCGCGAGGAACCGCTAATACTCCGTGAAGGCGACACCGTTGACGACGCCTGCGAGAAACTCGGCGGCAGCTTCGACGAGCGCTTCCGCTTTGCTCGTGTAACCGGCCCGAGCGCCAAGCACGACGAACAGCAGGTCGGGCGCGACCACGAACTCGCGGACGAGGATATCCTGCGAATCGTCGCTAACCGCTAGGTTGTCGCGCGTCGGTTCTCGCGTGCACGCAAACAACTGAAAAGAGGTCCCACGGAAGAACAATCCTGTGGAGGACCGTACCACATAGCGGAGTAGATGCGTTCATTGGTGTGGAACCCTGCTACCAACTATGGACCGCGGTCCCAGACGCCGTCTTATCGCCGTCGTTGTTGCCGGCTTCGTCCCCTGGACAGTGGTGCTAATTGGAAAGGAACTGACGCTCGTCTTCTCGTTTGGCCTGTTCAACACGAACCCGCCGGAGTTGCTCTCGGTTTACAGCTACTTCATCCGCTTTACCAGCGCACTCCCGCAGTTTATCGAATCGTGGGGTTCGGGCGTCCTGCTGTATGCCTTTGCTCTAGCCAGCGCCGTTGCGGGTGTCGTCTGGCGTGAGGATGTTCGGGTGACCGCCCTCGCACTCGCAGGTGCGGGTCTGACGCAGTTTCCGGTGTTTCTGGGGTTCAACAGGCGGCTCAACTACGTGGCTGTCCCGGTCGGCTCCCTTGTCCTGCTTATCGTGGTCTGGTGGTACTACCTCCCGGCTATCCGAGCGGACACGGCGACGCGGTGACCTGTGGTATCGAATCCGGACGGAACCGCCTCTGGCGGTAGCCTTTTCGCTCGCTCGAACCACATACCGTGTATGTGGTCACTCGATCATACGATGATGCGCGTCGAGGATCTGGACGCCTCACTGGACTGGTACCAGACGTATTTCGATTACGAGGAGAAGGGTCGCTGGGAGGCCGATAGCTTTACTAATGTCTTCCTTGGTCCGGAGGATGTCCACGACGAGGGTGCACTGCTCGAACTCACGTACAACCACGACGGGCGCTCGTATACGATGGGCGACGCGTGGGGACATATCGCCGTCCGCTGTGATGACGTGTACGACGCCTACGACGACCTGATGGACGCCGGCGTCGAGGATTACCGCGACCCAGACTCCTGTGGCGGTTCCTATGCCTTCGTCACAGACCCTGATGGCCACGAAATCGAGATCGTCGAGCGAGACCACGGCACGAAGTGGTCCCTCGACCACACAATGATCCGTGTCGAAGACGCCGAACAGGCTATCGGCTGGTACGTCCGGAAGCTCAACTACGAACTGTTCCGCCGTGAGGAGTTCGACGACTTCGCACTGTACTTCCTCAAACCCGAGGACGCCCCCGACGAGGCGATGTCGGTCGAACTCACCTACAACTACGACGGCCGGTCCTACGAACTCGGCGACGCGTGGGGGCATCTCGCGGTCCAGACTGATGACCTCCACGGCGCGTGGGAGACGCTGATGGGGCGCCACGCCGAGGACTACCGTGACCCTGAGAGCTGTGACGACCGCTATGCGTTCACCAAAGACCCCGACGGCCGCGAAATCGAAATCGTGACGAACTGACGGCACTGGTCGGTACTACCCGTCTGTTCTAATCTATTCTCGCGCGGTAGCTGTCAGAAGGAGATTCGTCTGCGGAGGCGTTCCTGAGCGAGCAGTGAGGATTCGTGAAGCCCTATCGTCTCAGGCCAGCGATACCATCTCCGATACGTAGATCTGGGTCGTCAAACGCCCGAATGCTGATCTTGTTATACACCTACAAGATTCTTAAACCACATCTAATCGCCACTGACAGCGCCTTCGTTCCCTGGCCATTCATGACAGTTGGATTTTCTTACCACAAAACATTTACAACAGACACCTGTCGTTTAGACTGTACCCCTACCCATGACGCCAGAAGTGAGTACGCCGGTTCGGTCTATGCGTGGTCGCGGTGACCGCGTTCCGACCAGGTGGAAAACTGCTGGGGTCGCCCGATAGCAATCAACAAACTATGACAGATACAAACGAAAAAATACGTAGTCTCTTCCTGACTGCGCTGATGGTCTTCTCGGTATTCGCCGGGACCGTCGCGCTCTCCGGAGGGGCTGCTGCGGCTAATCTGGACGCTGGGACGTTCTACAGCGGCCAAGAGGTAACGCTTGACGTGGCAGGTAACAACGCAGACTATGAAGTCCGGACCGTTGACGACAGCGGCGATAACGACCGAGTCGGCTCGCTTCGCCGCACGGTCAACTCCGGCGACAACGGTGAAATCGAGTTCGACCTCGATGACCGCCTGAGCGAAGGTGACTTCGTCATCCAGCGCTCTTCAAGCGGACAAGTCGTCGATCTTAGCGACCGCAGTGAAAATGATGTAAGCTCCGGAAACGGTCTTAAAGAATCTGAGACATTCGAGGTCGTCCTGCAGGACCTCACCGCCGACTTCGACGATAGTGAGGTCGGCACCACCGGTGACTCGGCCGACGTCGAGTTCGAGATTGAGTCCGACGTCCGGAACGGGTA
The DNA here is from genome assembly GCF_000011085.1 of Haloarcula marismortui ATCC 43049. Lineage (NCBI taxonomy): Archaea > Methanobacteriati > Methanobacteriota > Halobacteria > Halobacteriales > Haloarculaceae > Haloarcula > Haloarcula marismortui. The sequence goes on along the minus strand of NC_006396.1, from coordinate 1,252,930 downwards.
CTCGGTCAACGTCTCGTCCGATAACCTCGACCGTGACGAACTCGCCGATATCTTCGTCAACAACCTTGGCGACGGTGAAAGCCTGCCTGACGGTGTGACGGTTATCACCGACAGTACCCAGGGCGACAAACTTGAGAATGTCAACAACGCAGACGAGTTCTTCGACGACACCGAGAAGATTCAGATTATCGGCAACGCAGAGGCCGAATACACGCTGAACTTCACGGACATCAACGAAGGTAACTACACGATCGAAACCAACGTGACCGACTCCGACGCCTCGGACTCGGACAGTATCGAGGTCGCCGACACCGGTGACGACGAAGCAGCCTTCGAAGATGGCGTCGTCAGCGAAGAACGCGGTGACGTGGCGAACATTACCATCCAGCTCGACAACACCGACGAAGCGACCGTGCAGGTCGGTGACAAGGATGATGATAACTACTACGCCATCGCCGAAGTGACTGACGACGACGAGGACGGCCAAGTCTACGTCAAGTTCAACAGCTACCAGGCTGGCTCCGGCGATGCCGATGAGGTCCTTGTCGCTGGTGACGACGATACCACCATCGATAACGTCAACGAGCGGACCCTCGGCAACTTTAACGAAGAAGGCACTGCCGGCGCCGATATCCTTGAGGCGACGGACTACGATATGCTGACCGTCGAAGGCCACGTTGGAATCCCTGACAATTCAACCGTGGAAATCGAAGACGAGGACGACGTCGGAACGCTCTCCCTCGGAGAGCGGACCACCGAGACCGTCCAATTGTGGCGCGCTCCGAGCGACACGTACAACGACGAGATCAGCGACCTCGAGGATGATGAAACCGCACCGGTCTACGACCTGATCGAGGCCGGGAACATCACGCAGACCGATGAAGCGGCAATCAACGATGTCAACGACGACATCATCATCCAAGTCGAGGCCTCCGGTCTCGAAGGTGTGTTCACCGACGGTAGCGGTGACATCGACACGAGCGACTACGGTGCCAAATCCGGCGATGAGGCTGCCGATGGCGACAACAATCCTGGTGCTGCGTTCCAGCACGAGCTCGAGGATAGTGACCCTGGCGCTAACTCCGATGGCTCCGGCTTTGACATCGACCAGATTAGCGACTACAAGGTCATCTACGACGAGGCCAACGACACGCACTTCGTCGCCATCGACGGAGCTGACCTCGCAGATAACGACGAACTCAATCTCGAGGACGAAGACGAGTACGCGGCAAACTTCACTGTCTACGACTCGACCAGTGACCTCGTCGACGACGACGATGACAGCGAAGTCGTCAACGACAGTGTTCAGTTCGTCGACGCGGATGCGACGCTGAACAACGACGACGACATCTCTGTTCAGGCTGGTCCTGGTCAGCAGTTCTTCGGGACGACGAACGTCGCACCGAGCAGCGAAGTGACCGTCCGACTCCGCAGCCAGTCGAGCAGCAGTCCGTTCCTGCTCCAGCCGGAGACGGCCGTCACGGAGAACGGGACGTTCACCGCAACGGCTGACCTCAGCGAGCGGAGCCCTGGAACGAACTTCACGGCACAGACGCGTGTCGACGGCAGTGACGTCGGTGACGACATCGACGGCACGATCGTCGAAGGCGCGACGGCAACCGTGAGCATCAGTGACCAGGAATCCGACGGGAGCGAAGTCGTCGTCGACAACGCACAGTTGTCCGCCGGTGGCTTCATCGCAATCCACGCCGGTAACGCATCCGGTGATGTCGTCGGGAACTCTGAATACCTCGAGGAAGGCAGCCACGAGGACATCACGATCACGCTCGACGAGCCGATGGACGAGGACTTCACCGCGGTCGCGATGCCGCACCTCGACACCAACGGCAACGAAGCGTACGACTTCCCGGGTGCTGACGACCCGTACACCTCGGGCGACGGCCCTGTCACGGACAGTGCGAACGTGACCGTCACCTCCGAGGAAGAGCCGACGGAAACCGAAACCGAACCGCCGGAAACCGAGGAGCAGACTGAGGAGACCACCACCATGGACTCCGGAACCGACGAAGCTGAGACCACGGAAGCGTCCGGTCCCGGCTTCACGGCAGCCATCGCGCTCATCGCGCTCGTCGCTGCTGCGCTCCTCGCCGTCCGACGCGACAACTAACTGGAATCGCTCCAGTCTCTGAACACCGTTCTTTCTTTTGCGTGCTACGCCGGTAGCGGCGGCGCTGTCGTTGACGCGTTCTGACGACGACACCGCACAGTAGCGCAACGACAAAACATATACGCCGGTTTGGCTAACGTACAGGCAATGAGTGAGACAGTCCTGCAGACGGGTGTCGACATCGCTGGACTGTCGTTCGACCCGGTCACGGTCTCGGAACCGCTGATGTGGCTCGTTCTTGCGGCGTTTCTCGGAAGCGTAGCCGTCGCCCAGTACGACGAGGAACTTGCCCGCCCAGTCGGGACGGTCGGCTGGGTTTTGTTCGCAGCGTACTGGCTCGTTCTGGCACCACACTTCATTTTGATACAGAAAAGCGTCGTCGAGGGACTGGGAAGCGTCATCGCCGTGCCCCTGTCGCTGTACACCGGCTACTTACTCTGGAACGGCCGGGAGTCGCTGCTGGTGTTGACCCGTGCCATCGGTATCATGGGCGTCATCTACGTGCCCTTCCTCACCATTGGACCGCTCCGCCAGACAATCATCGAAGTCGTCACCGATCAGGTCGTCTTCCTGATGACGCTCATCGGGTACGACCCGATGGTGGTGGACGGGCTCTCGCACAACGGCATCGACATCGCGTCGAAGCAGTACCCCTACGAGAACACGTTCTGGTTCGACGGGAACGAGCGGCCGATAACGTACACTATCATTCTGGCCTGTACAGGTATCGGCAGCATCTCCATCTTCGCCGGCGGAATACTGGCAGTCAAGGCACCGTGGCGGCGGAAACTCCGCGTGCTGGTCGTGGCCGTCGGCATCATCTACGTGTTGAACCTCATTCGGAACCTCGGGATCGCGCTGGCATTTGGCCTCCAGAAAGCGCAGTTCTTCCCGGGAACGGTCATGGCGCTGTTCGGCCTTAGCGACGCACAGCTGGTATCCTACTACATCGTCGACCGGATGCTGGCGCAGTTCGGCTCAGTCATCGTCCTCGTCGGGCTGACGTGGGTACTGATGCGGGAGCTACCGGAGCTCACCGTTATCGTCGAAGACCTCCTGTTTCTGGTGACCGGAACCGAGTACGACCTTGGAACGACATTCGAAAAGGACCAGTCGGAGTCGGGTCCTGCGACGCCCGGTGACGACTGAACTGCGTCGCGGAACCGACGCTCGCTATTCTAACGCTGCTCCAGCAACTGACTCCAGTGTATCCGCCTCAAGTGGGTGGAGCGAACCGGGAATGACGAGCAGATGTAGCGGGTCGCCGAACGTCTGCGTAGCGAGTTCGTCGAGCGTGTCAGCGGCCACTAATGGGTCTGGACTGCCGGCCCTGGCCACGACAACCCCAAGTGTGTCCGGGAATGGCTCCGACAGCATGGTGGCGGCCTGACTGGCGGTCATGTACGTGTCGTCGCTTTCCTCCCAGTGGGGGTCGTCGACTTTGATGTCGAGGTAGACCAGCGTGTGCAGGTCCCGGTCTCGATTGTCCTCGATGGTAGCGACGACGCTGTCCGGAACGCCGTCACCGCCGTGTGCGTCCTCGAACGGAAGGGTCGTAGCCTTCCCGAAGCGGTAGTTCTGCAGGCCGGTCAGCGAGCCGGCAGCAGTCTGGGCGGTCGTCCCGTGAACGATTCGGGTTTCGATACCACGGTCCGCGGCCCGAAGCCGGAGGTCAGCGTGTGTCGTCGAGACCATCGTATCCCCGGCGGTACAGAAGACGACGTGTTCGCTCTCGGCGGCTTCGAGAATCGGCTCAGGGTCCTGCTCGATGCCGGCTCGGTCTCTGCGTTCGATACTCGTCTCCAGTGTGTCCTCCAGCGTTTCGATATCAGTACCGATCAGCCGGCTCGTGTAAAATTCGGCGAACACCCGGTCAGCGTCCCGGATGGCGTCGCGGCCCGCGACCGTGACCGAGCGCTCATCATAGAGGCCCAGCCCGACGAATGTGAGCATATCTGAAGTGGGTCGCGGCCGGGGATAAAGGGCGCGAAGCGTCAGGCTTACCGCCCGTGGTCGGGGAGGGGGAGTATGGGCGTTCCCTGCGTTCGCGTTCCCCGTGAGGCCGGCGAAGAGACGCGCCAGCGCCTCGCCGAGGCAAACCTCGTCGACGACGGCTATGACATCACGGTTGTCGACGGGCAGCTGTACGTTCCTGTTACCGACCCCACAGCGGTGCCGTCGGACTTCACCGTTGTCGAGGCAGACCCGCCGGTCCGCGAGGGCCAGACGATGCCGGCGGACGCCCTCGACTTCGACCCGAGCTACGAGCGCATCGGTGATGTCGCGATTGTCGATGAAGATGATGACGAGCGAGCCCGAATGATCGCCGATGCAATCATGGGTTCGGACCTGCCCGTGCGAGCGGTATTGAACCGCGCATCGAAGATCAAAGGCGAACAGCGGGTCCGGGACTGGGACATACTTGCTGGTGAAGGAACAGAAGTCACCCACCGGGAGTACGGCTGTACGTTCGACCTCGACCTCGCCGAAGTGTACTTTTCGCCGCGGCTGGCGACGGAACGCCATCGCGTCACCAAGCAGGTCGGCGAAGGCGAGCAGACCTTCGATATGTTTGCCGGTGTCGGCCCGTTCGCGATTCCGTTTGCCAAACGCGGGGCGAGCTGCGTTGGGACCGACATCAACGAGACGGCGATCGAGTATCTGCAGGCGAATGCGGAGCGTAACGGTGTCGCTGACCGCATGACGGGTATCTGCGGCGACGTGCGTGAGGTGGCCGGCGAGTACGAGGACTGGGCCGACCGCGTCGTGATGAACCTGCCACACAGCGCCGACGAGTTTCTGGAGACCGCTGTCCGGCTGGCGGCCGACGAATGTGTGGTTCACTATTACGATATCCAGCACGAGGACGACCTGTTCGGACCCGGCGAGAAAGCGATCCGGGCGGCTGCGGAGCCAGCCTACGACGTGACGGTCGAAACGCGCCACACTGTCCGGTCGTATGCCCCGAAGGAACACAACATCGTCCTCGACGTTCGACTGACACGCTGAAACGAACAGTTATTATCATCACCGGTACGGGGACCGAATTGCTTAACGACGAGGAAGTCGGACGCTTGTATCTAGGAGGGTAAAATATGTACACAATACTTGTTCCCGTCGACGCCGATGAGGACCGCGCTCGCGGCCAGGCCGCCTTCGTCGCGGAGCTACCGTCTGCTGAGACCGAAATCGAGGCCGTGATCACACACGCATTGACCAAGGAGGAGGCAGAAGCGCCCGAGGAGATACGCAACGTCGAGCGGATCTCGACAGTCAGACTCGTGCGTGACTACCTCAAGGACCACAACGTCGATGTCCAACTGGCCGAGGGTCAGCAGCCGCCGGCCGACGGCATCGTCGAGCTGGCCGACGAGTTCGACGCCGACCAGATCGTCATGGGGTCGCGAAAGCGGTCGCCGACCGGCAAGGCCGTGTTCGGGAGCGTGTCCCAGCAGGTCCTGCTTGAGGCGGACGACCCGGTCACCGTCGTCGGGTCCCGAGAGGAGTGAGAACGTTCCTCTCGGTAGCCCCAATTCGCAATCCTTATTGCGGTTATGCGTCCAACAACTGATGTACGCGAGCGACGCGCCGGTGTAGCTCAGACTGGCAGAGCGAATCCTTCGTAAGGATTAGGCCGAGGGTTCAAATCCCTCCACCGGCTTTTTGCGAGGAACTAACGTGACGAGCGAAAGCTACTGTGGGATTTGAACCAGAGAGGAGCTTTGCTCCGACCGTGGTTCACAATCTTCCACCGGCTTCCCGTTTCCAGTGCCGCCTTGACAAGTAGTTTTCATACCCATGACAGCCTGTCAGCAGCCGTCGGTCCTGCGTCGCTGGCATAGCGATGTCGCACGAGCCATATAAAAACGACCCTCGTCAGTGATGCAATACGGCAACAGGGCGCTGGACAGAACATCCGGTTGTAAACGATGGTCACACAGTACGGACTACCGGCGGGTACTGCGGTGTGCTCACGAGAGCGCCACGACGGACATACGTGTGGGCAGTCAGAGGGAGTGTGGTTCTAATGGATTTCAGAAACGCCTGGCACCGCGACACCGATGAAGAGGTCTGCTGCATCGCCTGCGGTGACACGGTTGCTCGGTCGAATGCCCGCGAATACGACAAGTACGGCGACCGCTGGAACCGCGACGACAAATCCTTCGAGTACCTGTGTAAGCCCTGCTACCGGGAGTACTGCCACTTCGGCCGAACCGGGCTGGAAGACCGGCTTGAAGCGGCCGGTGCTGGGACTGTGCGCCGAGACGTGTTTCTCAGACGCTATCATGATCTGGCAGACGAAACGGAGCAGACCCGCGCGGACGGTCGGTAAGCCGAAAGGTGGGTGCCCTGTTCGGCGATACGGCACCCCAACGCAGGCAGTTCAAGAAGCGAACAGACGCTTCAGGGTGTGATGACTGCTCGGCCGTCAATCTCCCGGTCTTCCAGCATCTGTGCGACGGTGTTCACGTCGCCGAGGTCGTACTGGGTCGTGTGCAGGTCGACCGCGCCGCGGTCGACGAGCGCAACCAGTTCCTGCAGTTCGGTGTACTGACCGACGATGTTACCCTGATAGGCGAACTCGCCGTTGACGAGCGCCTGAGCAGGTTCGTGGATGTGCCCGCCGTAGCCGATGATGTGGTGGTCGCCGCCGGCGGCACAGATGTCTGGCGCGAGCGCCGTCGTCTCGTCGGCCCCGACGAAGTCAAGCACCTGTGCGGCACCGACGCCGTCGCTGATGGCTTCGACCTCGCTGGCGACGTCTTCGCTTTCGGGGTCGATGGTGTAGTGTGCGCCGAGGTCGTCGGCGAGGTCGCGGGCGGACTGCTTGATGTCGACAGCGACGAGGTCAGCGGCACACATCGCGTCGAGACACTGGAGGCCGATGTGGCCGAGGCCGCCGATGCCGATAACGACAGCGGTGTCGCCCGGGTTGAGCCCGTTGACAGCCTTCTTCGCCGCGTGGTAGGCCGTGATGCCGGCGTCGGCGTGCGGGGCGATGTCGGCCGGGTCGACGCCCTCGGGCAGGGGAATGACCGACCGGTCGCCGGTCAGTAACTGGTCGGCGAAGCCGCCGTCCGTCGTCAGGCCGTTGAACGCGTCGTTCTCGCAGTACATCGTCTCCCCTTGCCGGCACGGTCGGCAGGTGCCACAGGTCTGGACCGGGTGACAGATGACCTGGTCGCCCGCAGAGACGATGTCAACGTCGTCGCCCGTTTCGATGACTGTCCCGGCGTTCTCGTGGCCCAGTGTCATCGGGAGGTCCTGCGGGACGTACTGCTCCCACATTCCCTCGATGATGTGGTTGTCAGTCTGGCACCAGCCGGCCCCCTCGACTTCGACGATGACATCATCTCCGGATGCGACCTGTGGCGCATCTACGTCGTCTATCGAGAGCCCGTCCGACATGTCGTGCGTGTACTCGTGGAGTCTGGCTGCGCGCATCATCCTGTATCCGGACGAAACGACAATAAACCCGCATTATAAAATATCGGATATATTAGCGGTATCGCTCGTTGCAACATTTAGAACTGTATTAGCCACCCGGCCAGAGTCTGTCGACGCTGGGGGGAAAAACAATGCGTGCGGGACGCTCTCAGCTACTCAGTCTCGACTGGCCAGCAGTGCGGCCCCGAGCAGCGCCACAACGGCGACAGGAATCCCCATTCCGGGGCCGAAGGCCGACGACGGCGCGGGGCTGGTCGCGCGGATCGGTTCGTCGACCGGTTCGTCAGCCGCGTATTCCCAGACAGCGGTCTCGTTCTGAACGATATCAGCGTTCGAGGACGAGATGTCAGCGGGCATTGTCAGCTGATACTCGACCGCGACACCGTTGCCGAAGGCCACATCAGTATCTTCGTTCGCAGTGACGAACGTCCGGTCTTCGTACGTGACGTTGCCCCCGCTAGCGTTGACCGACACGTCGCTTTCCGGGCCGGGGTTCCAGTCCGTGAATGTCATCGAGAGTGTGACGTTCTCACCCTCCAGTTCTTGGTCGTACGTGTAGTTCGACATCCGACTGGTGTTCACGTCGGCCAGAAGGTAGCCTTCGACCGAGTCATAGCCCTCCTGCTGGGCCTGGCTCTGCAGGCCGTCGTACACAGATGGGGACATTTCGAGGGTCAGGTCGTACTCCGAAACAGTGCCGTCCGCGGCCACTGTTGAGTCAACCGTCGCTGTCACACACCCGGAGAGAACGACGAGAGCAGCAAGACCAATCGCAGGGACAATCCGATGCATACCTCACCGAATCGGATGGGCTGGCATAAGCCTTGTTACCGGGGTCGACACGGCTCAATGTGTCAGGACCAGTAGCTGGTCGTCAGTCCGAACCAGACAGAAGGGCGACCCGGGGTCTCCAAAGGTGTTCGTCCGCTTTTCGCTGATAAAGAGCGTCTCGAACTCGTTGCCACAGGCCGGACAGGCGAACCCCTTCCGGTTCGACAGCGTCATCGTCCCGCGGTCGTCTTTCAGCAGCTTGAGCCCGTGTCGGTACTCGTGTACGTCGAAGCTCCCGCTGACATCTAGCCGGTCCATGCGTGTGAAACGAGTGGCGGCCGTCTAAAGCTCGTCGGCGACCTACACCAGGTTCGCGCCCATATAGAGCACGACGACGAGGAAGATCCAGACGATGTCGACGAAGTGCCAGTACATCGATGCCGTCGAGACGGAGGTGTGCCGTTCAGCCGAGTACTGACCGTAGTACCCGCGAATAAAGACGATACCCAGAAGGACAGCACCCATCGTGACGTGGAGGCCGTGGAGGCCCGTCAGCCCGTAGAATGCGGACCCGTAGATGCCACCGCCGATGCTGAAGCCCTTGTGAACGATGAATTCGTAGTACTCGTACACCTGGCCGCCGATGAAGACGATTCCCAGTAGCAGCGTCGCGCCCAGCAGCTTCAGGAACCGGCTCCGGTTCCCGCTCCGGAGCGCGATGTGACTGTAGTGCAGCGTCACCGAGCTGGCGATCAGAAGCAGCGTATTGACGATCACGAGTGAGCCGAACACCTCAGGAACGGCCGCCTGTGTCCAGACCTCGCCGCCACGAACGATGAAGTAGTAGACGAAGCCAGCGCCGAAGGTGGCGATTTCGCTCCCAAGGAACAACAGCATCGCGAACTTCAGCGTCTTGTCCGAGTGGTAGTCCGTCCCGCGCTCCCAGAAGTCCGAGACGAAGGCGTGGTACAGCCAGCCGTAGATGCCGACGAGGAAGAGGCCGACACTCCCGGCCATCGCTCCCGCCCCGACCGTCTGGCTGACAAGTGCGTTTTCGCCCATCGAGAGCACAAGCAGAGCTGCGCTAACGTAGATGCCCGAACCACCGATTGCCGTCACAAAGGGCCACCAGCTGGCCTCACCGAACCCGTGGGGCCAGTCCTCCGTCGCCGGGAGGTGATGCTCCCCGTGCCCGTCGTCCGCGTGTTCATCGGAGACACTCATACTAGGGCCCTTGCGAACGGAATACTAAAAGCCCATCCAATTCCCTGCGGTGCGTTCCGCCTCCAGCCCAGGCGAGGAGTGGCTCGCCCACATCCCGGAAGCTACACGAGGGCGAAGGCCCAACTGCCGACGATGACATCTGGGAGGCGTCGTACGGTCGCGCTGGTGGTGTGTGGACTGGGCTGGCTGGCCGCGACGGGGACGGCAAGCGCACACGGCGGCAGTCTCGCCGGCGGCGGCCGCGAGTCGCTGACGATACCGACGTGGCTCTTCCTGAGTACCGGTGGTGCGGCTGTCGGCGCGTCGTTCTTGCTGGCGTCGTTCGTCACCGACCGGACGTTCGTGGAGCGCATCCACAACTGGGGCCGTCCGCTGTCGGGTGGTTTCGAAGGCATCCTACGGCTCGCTGGGCAACTCGTTGGGCTCGGCGGACTCGCCGCGGTGTTCGTCGTGGGCTTCTTCGGACCGACGAACGCCCGGACGAATCTCGCAATACTGCTCGTCTGGGTCGGCTGGTGGGCCGGGCTCGCGATGACGACGTACCTCGTGGGCAACAGCTGGGCGACGCTCAATCCATTCAAGACGCTCGCCAAACTCCTCCCGTCGCTCAACCGCAGTTACCCGGCCCGCGTCGGGTCGTGGCCTGCCGTCGGTGGGTTGCTCGTGCTGGTATGGGTCGAGGTCGTCAGCCCGCTCGCCGACCAGCCGCGACTGCTTGCGTCGGTTGTCGCCGGATACACCGTGCTGACAATTGCGGGCGCACTCGTGTTCGGATCCGACGACTGGTTCGCCCACGCTGACCCGGTGGAGCGGGTGTTCCGCTACTACGGTCGCTTTGCGCCTATCGGCCGCGACGAGGACGGCCTTCGACTTCGGCTTCCCGGCATGGACCTCTCGACGCCGCGGCTGGTCGACGGCCCGGACGAAGTCGCCTTCGTGGTCGCCCTGTTGTGGGTCACGACCTACGACGGGTTGGTCACGACGCCGGCCTGGCGCGACCTGACGACGCCGATCGTCGACGCCGGCGTCCCGCCGCACCTCCTGTATCCAGTCGCGCTCGGGCTCGGCTTCGCCGGCTTCCTCGGCGTGTATCGGCTCGCGGTCCGGCTTTCCCGCGATATGTCGGATACGTATCTGGCCCCAGCGGTTCTCGCACAGCGGTTCGCGCCGCCGCTCGTCGCTATCGCCGTTGGCTACCACTTCGCGCACTACCTCGGGTACTTCCTCGTGCTCGCCCCATCGCTGGCCGTCGCGCTCACGTCGCCGTTTGCGGACCCGGCAGTAGTGCCGACCATCGACCTGCCGGCGTGGTTCGGCGCGGTTGCGCTCGCATCGGTCATCGTCGGTCACTTGGTCGCTATCTGGGTGGCCCACGCCGCCGCGTACGACCTCTTTCCCGCGCGACTGCAGGCGATTCGGTCGCAGTATCCCTTCATCGCGGTCATGGTGTTCTACACGATGACAAGCCTCTGGGTCGTCTCCCAGCCGGAGGTGGCACTCCCACATCTATGACTGACACAGCAACCCAGCCAGCGGCCGATACGGCAGCGACAAGTACTGACGACGAAGCAGCCTACGATGTCCCGGCCGACGCCACGGCCTACAGCTGTTCGTACTGCGGCCGGCCGTTCGCCCGCGAGTCCTGGCTCGCGCTCCACCGCGGCCTAGCCCATCCCAATGAACTCGACGACGAGGAGGTCGAGGCCTTCCGGGTAGCCCACGACGAGGAGGAAGAGTCGCTTTCGACGTTCCGACTCCAGGCACTGGGCGCACTCGTGCTCATCTACTTTGGTTTCCTGATGGTGTACGCGCTCGTGTAGTTCACGGGTGTCACGGCGTCACCGACACAGCGGACAGGAAGCGAAGCGTTGATGGGTCGCAGGTGACCAAACAGTGGGTATGGACCTTCGCGTTATCGACAAATCCGACACGGAACTCTCTATCGAAATCGCCGGTGAGGACCACACGTTCATGAACGTGATCAAGGGAGCGCTACTGGAGACAGAGGGCGTCACGGCGGCGACCTACGACGTGAACCCGGAACAGTCCGGTGGCCAGACGGACCCGGTCCTGACCATCAAGACCGAGGAGGGCGTCGACGCGCTGGAGGCCCTCGAAGACGGAACCGACGCCGTCATCGAAAAAGCAGACAACTTCACGGACGCGTTCGAAGCCGCCGCGTAATTCTAACAGAGTACGTACGTGACGAACACGCGTTCGTCCGGACCAACGTGGATGTCGAGGCCAACCAGTCCGGTGTCCGCTCGCTGGATTCTGTTGCCCCGCTCGAGGTAGCTGTCGACGAGTGCGGTCGCCAGCGCCGTCTCATTCTGGAACTGGTCGAGCGACTGGGGTGTTCGGTCGTAGGCCACCTCATAGCTGACCACGACTGGGCGCTCACAGGGGAGGTCGAATCGGGACACACCCTCCCGCGTGGGCCGCTCTGCGTTGTCGTATCTCGCATCGACACGGCCCTTGTTGTAGTAGGCTGCAGCGTCGTCGATGGTCGCGTTCCGCGAAACGGTCCCGCCGCCGACGCCCGACCGCCGGACGTTGTACACGTCAAGGTATGTGTCCTCGACATCGGCAATCGAGAACGAGTTGACCGTGTCGCCGCTTCCAGCAGGGGACGCAATCGGCGGCGGACCAGCGGGAGTTTCAGCGGCAAAGCCCGGCAGCGTGATGCCGCCCACAGCGGCGAGTACGATGAGTCCGAGCAACACTGCTACGGCGGCGTAGCCGATCACATACTTCGTCTCGAGTACGTCCAGCCAGCCGGTCTGTATGTCATCGAGCGGGTCGTCTTCCGGTGGCCCCACTCGTCGCTCGAAGTTACTCCCGCCACAGCGTTTGCACGGCGGAGAGTTCTTCTGATGCTGGCGACCGCAGTCCAGACAGACCCATCTGGGCCCACCCTCGACGACCTCTTCGTTGACCTGCGTCACGGCCTCCTCAAAAGAACCGTGGCCGCAGTTATCACACGGCGGGTCGTTCTCCTCGTGGGGTTTGCCACACCATTCACACCGCCATTTCATTGTTGATTCTCCGTGGTGGGCGAATAAAACCTGCCCGATGCCAGGCCACAGTGTCGCGGTTTTCTGGGGACGGTCCCCCGCAGTCGGTCGGTCAGTTGGCTCGACAGATACAATCCACCCTGTGGACAGGTCCTGCCAGTAGCTAAAAAAGATATGCCCGCAAACAGTGAGAACTGACATGGAACCTTGAGGCGCGGAGAAAACCGATGCTATCTGAGGCGTCGGGAAAACTGCGGCATACAGAGAGACAGGTACGTGTGTTTACTATTGCGACCCCAAGCCGGAGACGGCGTTACAGTCGGACCGGAATCCCCTTGCTGTCGAGATACTCCTTGGTCTCGGCGATAGAGTACTCGCCGAAGTGGAAGATAGAGGCGGCGAGGCCGGCGTCCGCGCCTGCGTCGACGAACACTTCCTCCATGTCTTCCGGACTACCACAGCCTGAGGAGGCGATGACGGGCGTCGAAACGGTGTCACAGACGGCTTTCATCAGCGGGATGTCGTAGCCATCCTTGGTCCCGTCGGCGTCGATGGAGTTGACGAACAGTTCGCCCGCGCCGCGCTCTTCGGCCTCGGTGGCCCATTCGATGACATCCAGTCCGGTCCCTTCGCGGCCGCCCTTGACCGTGCATTCGAACCAGCAGGACTCGCCGTCGACCTCGGTGTAGTGCTCACCTTCCGAATCGAAGCGACGGCGGGCGTCGACGGAGATGACGATACACTGGCTCCCGAAGGCCGCCGCGCCCTCATTGATGAGGTCGGGTTCGGCGATAGCGCCGGAGTTGATCGACACCTTATCTGCGCCAGCCCGGAGCGTCTCCTTGATGTCGGCACGGGTACGGATACCGCCGCCGACGGTCAGCGGGATGAACACCTCGTCGGCCACGGCCGAGACAGTATCAAGCATCGTTTCGCGTCCCTCAGCGGAGGCAGTGATGTCCAGAAAGACGAACTCGTCGGCGCCGGACTCGTTGTAGGCCTTTGCCATCTCCACCGGGTCGCCGGTGTACTCCAGATCCTCGAAGTTGACTCCTGTGTACACCGCCGCGTCCCCGTTCTCGTCCACGTCCACGTCGATACAGGGGATGATCCGTTTCGTAAGCGTCATTCGATACCTGTGAGTTCGACGCAACGCCGTTTGACCGTTTCGACTGGTGCAAGTGTCTGGCCGATATGCAGTGGGAATCCGACAGCTACACGTATGGCGCCCCAGAAGCACCGACCATGGCAGACGACCACCACGAGGAGGACCGGCCGGATTACGACCCCGAACACGTCGAACTGCCCGCGCGAGAACCGCCGCTTCGGTCGACGGCCCCACAGAGCTCGTTCACGATGTCTCAAGTCGGCACGGGGCTCGGCGTACTGCTGGTCGGACTGGTGCTTACCTTCGGCATCGCGCTGGCGCTTGCCTGATCGAATTGGCATGACCACGGCGGCCAGCATGAATATCAGATCTGATACTTCTGGGGAGAGTATATAGGTTTCCACGCCAACAACTGTTGTACTATGCCGTCCCAGTCGGACGCGAGTACGGTGGTCGCAACAGGAACGTCAGTGGCGACCACTGGTCGGCGCGCTGGCCGAGAGGCGACCAGCACTGCTCGTGACCGACTGGATGCCGATCGGGTGGACTTTTGTCAGGTGTTTTCCAGCACTGGGTTCGATGCTGAAGCCGTTCTGGCGGGCGTAACTGCCCTTGTCGACGATGAGACAGCCGTTGTCGGCTGTACGGCCGGCGGTACGTTCACCGAAGAGCGAGCGATGGACGCCGGCGTGGCAGTCACACTCGTTACCAGTGACTCGTTCCGGTTCGATACGGCCCTGGCCACCGGTCTCAGCGAGAACACCCGCGGGGCTGTCAGAGACGCCGTCCGGTCGCTCCCGGAAAACATCGAGGAACCATACCAGTCAGCGCTTGTCCTCCACGACGGGCTCGCGGGCGTCGGTGAACAGTTGTCGCTGTCGGTCCAGCGACGGCTTGGCCCCTATGTCGAATTTGCAGGTGGGGCGGCGTCTGACGGTCTCCGAATGGAATCGACGCCAGTGTTTTGCGATGCGTCGGTTGTTGAGGACGCAGTCGTTCTCGTGCTCATCTCCGGGAAAAAGCGTCCGGTCATTACCGTCAACCACGGGCACACCCCCATCTCAGAGCCGTGGGAGGTAACCGATGTCTCCGGAAATGTGGTTCACGAACTCAACGGTGAACCAGCGTTCGAAGTGTGGAAAGACGCTGTTCGAGACCACGTTGCGGAGAGAACAGGAATAGCGGTCGATGATGTCCCAGTCGGTTCAGCGGAGCTCAGGAAGCTCATGGTCGCATACCTGTTCGGTATCGACCAGGGCGAGACCTACAAGATACGCTGGCCCCGGACTGCGATTGAAGAGACTGGCGCACTGCAGTTCGCCGTTGATATTCCGGAGGGGACTGTCCTCCGTATAATGCATGGCAACAGAGCGGACCAGATCGCGTCCGCTGAGCAGGCTGCTGCAGACGCTGTTTCGCTGTGTGACGGGAATATCGCTGGCGCGTTCGTCTACGACTGTGCGTGCCGTCAGATTCTTTTCGACGACGCGTTTTCATCGGCTGTCGATGGGATCACATCGACCCTGTCGGCCCCAGTCGCTGGATTCGAGACGTACGGGGAGCTGTGCATGCAAGCTGGGCAACTCAGCGGCTTTCACAACACGACAACAGTGCTCTTTGCACTGCCGGAGTAACAGATGAATCGAACCGGGCTCGTTTCAAAGTTCGCAGAAACGGTTGGTATCGAAAAGGCGTCGGCTATCGTTGACGACGCAATGGCTGACCTCGGTATTGGTGGCGAAACGGAGATAGACGGCACGGATGCACAGGATATCTGTGATATAATCCAGCACAACAACGA
Organism: Haloarcula marismortui ATCC 43049; assembly: GCF_000011085.1. Taxonomy (NCBI): domain Archaea; kingdom Methanobacteriati; phylum Methanobacteriota; class Halobacteria; order Halobacteriales; family Haloarculaceae; genus Haloarcula; species Haloarcula marismortui. The sequence goes on along the minus strand of NC_006396.1, from coordinate 1,237,436 downwards.
GGGATATATCGCGCTCGTCGCGAGTGAGCTCCGCGTACAACTGGCGGCACAAGAACGGTTTGACGCGCTCCTTGGGAATATCCCTAACCCGGCTGTTGTCGTCGAGTTTAAACAACGAGAACCGTACGTCAAGTCGATCAACGAAGCGTTCGCGGACTCGTTCGGCTACGACCGGACGGATGCAGTCGGAACGGAGCTTCGGGCACTCCTCGCGCCGCCCGGAGCCGACGCCGAGGTTATCAGGGCAGACTGGTGGGAACAGACCGGCCAGTCAGAGCAAGAGGTCAGACGGATGACTGCATCAGGGGAGGTCCGGACCTACCTGTTCCGGAGCACTATTGTCACGCATGACAGCAGTCAGCTGGAAGGGTACGGGATATACACCGATATCACTGAACGAAAGCGCCGCGAACAACAGCTGAAACACCAGAACGAGCGCCTCGACGAGTTTGTCAGTATCGTCAGCCACGACCTTCGGAACCCGTTGAACGTCGCATCCGGCCGCACCCACCTCCTGCTCAATGACACCGAGGATGCGGCTGTTCAGGAGGGGCTACAGGAGGTCGCTGCGGCACATGAGCGGATGACGCGGATCCTCGATGACACCCTGACGCTCGCTCGGCAGGGGCGCGTCGTCGGAGAAACCGCAAGCGTCCCCATCGAAACCGTCGCAGCCGACGCATGGCAACAGGTCGAAACTGAGGACGGAACGCTCACGGTCGAAACTGAAGCGGTCATCGAGGCGGACTCAGAGCGCCTCCAGCAGCTATTCGAGAATCTCTACCGGAACGCCATCGAGCACGCCGGCGCGGAATGCACCGTTGTCGTTTCCGCGCCCGAGGCACACGAGCAGAACGGGTTCTCTATCGCGGACGACGGCCCTGGCATTCCACCAGACGACCGTGAGCTGGTGTTCGAACACGGCTACTCAACGAACTCGGATGGGACAGGGTTCGGCCTGTCAATCGTTCAGAGCATCGCTGAAGCGCACGGCTGGTCGGTCGCAGTCTCTGAGAGCGAAATGGGCGGTGCGCGGTTCGATATCCGCTGGTAATCAGGCTATAGTAGCCATTGCAAGTCATTACACACCCAATCGCAGGACGGCACTGCGATCGGTGTGTAAATCGTTCCAATTGTTACTATAGTTCGTCGTCGATGACCGACCGCAGGTCAGCGATGTCCGCAACGTTGTACGCCAGCGTCTCGTCGTTGACCGTAATATCGAGTCCGTTCGAGTCGTTCGCCTCGCCCAGTTCCGTCACTGGGGCGACGCCGTCGAAGGCCTCCCGGACCGCCGCCGGGTCAGTCGTCTCGAACACGACCCGGCCGGGCCGCTCGTTGAACAGGAGTCGAGCCGGAGTGCCGTGCTCGGTGGTCCCGATTTCGACCGACGCACCGGCGTCCTCGTGGACCATCTCGGCCAGCGTTACCGCGAGGCCGCCGTGGCTCACGTCGTGGCTTGCCAGCACGTGGTCGGCGTCGGCGACCTCGGCAATCGTCTCGACAACGTCCGTTGAGTCCACCGGGAGGGCGGGGAAGCGGTCGGTGCCGCCGAACTGCGCGGTGTACTCGGACCCGCCCAGACGCGGGTCGGTTTTGCCCTCCAGTGCGGTGTCCCCGACGACGACGAGCCTTCCCTCGCCGGACAGCGACAGCGGCGGGGCATCGTAGCCCTCCTTGACGCCGACCAGCGCGAGCGTCGGTGTGGGGGGAATCGGTCCGTCCTGGGAATCGTTGTACAAGGAGACGTTCCCCCCGACCACCGGCACGTCAAGGTCGCTGCACATGTCCGCCAGGCCGTCGACAATGCCTTTGAAGCCGCCGTACACGTCAGGCTTCTCGGGGTTGCCGCCGTTCAGACAGTCCACAGCCGCATGGGGTGTCGCGCCCTTCGCGGCGACGTTCGTGGCGTTTTCCAGCGCGACGGCGCGTGCGCCTTCGTACGGCGCGGCGTCGGTCCAGTTGGGGTCCGCGCCGGCAGAGAACGCCAGTCCGGTCCCGGCCTCACGGATGGCGAGCAGTGCGGCGTCGTCGCCGGGCAGGACACTCGTTCGGACCTGCACCTCGTGGTCGTACTGGCGGTACACCCACCGTTTCGAGGCGCAGTTCGGGCTGCTGACGATGCGCTCGAACGCCTCGTCCAGCGACACGGTCGGCAGGTCCCGTTCCTGTTTCGGTGGCGCGTCGCTCGGCAGGTCGTTCATCGGCGCACCGTCCCCGAGGAACGCCGCGTCCACGTCGACGACTGTCTCGCCCTCGAACGTGCAGACGTAGTTTGTGCCCGGCTCGGTGAGTTCGCCGATGACCGAACAGCCGAGGTCGAACCGCTCGGCGAGTTCGGCCACGCGGTCGACGTCCTCGGGCGCGACCTCGTACACCATCCGTTCCTGACTCTCGGCGAGCAGGTACTCCATGGCGTTCATGTTGGGCTCGCGCTCGTGGACGCGGTCGAGTTCGATACGTGCACCGAGGCCGCCCTTGGCGATCAGTTCGGACGACGCGCCGCCGAGGCCAGCGGCCCCAAGGTCGCGGGCCGACTCGACGAGTTCCTCGTCCAGCAGCGCCTCGTTGCACTCGACGAGTAGCTTCTCCGAGTACGGGTCGCCGACCTGCACGGCCGGTCGGTCCTCCGTTTCAGCGTCCTCCGCGAGGTCCTCGCTGGCGAAGGACGCCCCGCCGAGCCCGTCTCGCCCCGTCGCGTTGCCGACGAGAACGAGCTTGTTGCCCGGCTCCTGGGCTTCGGCAGTGATGGTCCGCTCGGGCTCCAGCAGGCCGATACAGGATACGTTCACGAGCGGGTTCCCCTCGTAGTCGTCGTGGAAGGCGACGCTCCCGGTGACAGTTGGAACGCCGATGCAGTTCCCGTAGTGGGAGATACCCTCGACGACGCCCTCGAAGAGATAGCGGGAGTGCTCCCGGTCAAAGTCGCCGAAGTACAGACAGTCGGCCAGCGCGATGGGGTAGGCCCCCATCGACAGTGTGTCGCGGACGATACCGCCCACGCCGGTCGCTGCCCCGTCGAACGGGTCGACGTAGGACGGGTGGTTGTGGGACTCGACGCCCATCGTGATGTACATCTCCTCGCCGTCGCCGTGGGACGGCAGGGAGACGACGGCTGCGTCGTCGCCGGGGCCGATGACGACCTGATCGCCTTCGGAGTCGAACGCCGACAGCAGGGGGCGAGAGGAGCGATACGCGCAGTGTTCGCTCCAGAGGTTCTCGAAGAGAGCGGCCTCCGCCCGTGTCGGCTCCCGACCGATCTCCTCGACCACGAGTTCGTGGTCCGCGTCGGACAGGCTCATTACCTCCTCGTGGCCGCCCACAAGATAAGTCCCTTTCCATGCACCCGCGCTGGCAGGACGCGAACGTCCGGCAGCACACAACTCGCACCTGTCGAGGCGAGCGCCTGTTCAACAACCCGACACACCGCCCATAGCTGAGACTCACAGCTGAATACGAGTGGGCACCGGCATCGGCTATGGACTTTCAGGAGGGACAATATTGGTCTTTAGAATAGCTATCCCGCGTACAATTACCTCAAAATCTCTGGAGAGCCCATATCTCTCTCCTTTTCAAATCAGATAACTGGCCCTCGCAGTATATATGGCCGCTAGCCATACCCGAATGCAGTATGGGTGCTGGCGATGGTGACTGGCTGACACTGGAGGGGAGTTCCTTCTCCAGCCGGTCCTTCTCCAGTGTGTGGGCGGTGGCGCTGGCGACCTACGGCGTCGGCGACGTGGTCACCACTATCGCCATCGTCTACTTCGTCCCGACGTTCACCGAGGCGAATCCAGCGATTCGGTGGGCGATCCAGTCGTTCGGCGGCGGCGGCTTCCTCGGACTCAAACTCCTCGTTATCTACTGCTGTCTCGGCCTGAGCATCTGGGGCGGCGTGCTTGAGGAGGACCCGCTGCTCTACTACGGGCCGCCGGCTCTCCTGACGGTGCTGGGGCTCGCCGTGACCGGGTTCAATCTCACGCTCCTGTTCTCCTGAAAGGCCCTCACGGGCGTGGTCCTTCGGAGCGGAGGCGCAAGCAAGAAGTCTCAGTCGTTGCCAGACTATTCAGCCGTCATGTTGCTGGTAGTGTTCCCGGCCGACTGGGTAGGAGCCGATGTCGGGGTTTCGGTGAGGAGCGAACTCGGCGGTGGCGAGCCACTGCCGCCGCTTTCGGTCGGTGTGGAGTCAGTTCCGTCCGGTGTCTCTGTTGGTGTCGATTCTGTCGGGCTAGGCGTCATCTCGGTGGTGGGCTGGTCGGGGGCCGAGTCGCTGCTGTCGGTGAGACCAAGGGTCCCGACGCCAGCACCGATGACGGCGAGTAGAAGGAGAAGAACCAGTCCAAGAAGCCGCTTGTTGTAGGTCCCGTCCGCATCTCGGAAGATACCGCTACTCATCTCAGCTCTGCCTCCGGCCCGCCGCGACACCACGCTGGAAGTAACCCGGTCTCATCGTTTTCTGATAGTTTGTTGCTTTTGTCGTGGAGGAGGCCTCCACTGTCCCACTAAGCCACCGATGTCCCACCCAGTTGACTCAGTATACGACATGTCGCCCAGCAAACCGTATAATGGTTTCCATGTCTTCAGCCGTCAAGACAGGCAGTTTACTCCCACAGTATTGCGGCAGTGTGAGTCCCGGGCCGACCATCTACCCAGAGATTGTCTCGATGTGAGTACACGGAAAGCGCTACTGCGATGACTGTCCGCTGTCAGAACGGCACGCTGTCGTCGGACGCTTCATCTCCACCGTCCGTCCGGAGTTCGCCGGTTTGCCGGTACCGCGTTTCGAGTTGCTGGAGTTTGTCGTTGATGCTCGCGCTCTGGTGATGGTTCGGACTCACGCGGACGCGGACACGGTCGTACTCGTGGCGGTCCGACAGCCCGTTCCAGGCGCGGAACGCGCCGACAGTCAGCGTGTCGCTCTGGGGGCAGAACTCGGTCGTCGGCGTGAACTCCGCTCTGAGTACACTGCTGTCGTCCGTTTCACGGCCGTAGCGGAAGCCCGCGTCTGGGTGCCGGTGGTCGAGGTTTAGCCGTGCGAGGTTGTACCCGAAGGTCATGTCGTACACGCCGCGCTCGTCGAACAAATCCATCGTGAGGCGGTGGAAAGTGGCGTGGTCGTCGCCGGTCAGTACTGCGGTCTCAGACAGGAACGGACCGGGGTCCGGGTTACGTTCGGGAACGAACGTCCCGTAGCTATCGAACCCGACATCTGAGCCGCCACGGAGGCCGGAGAGAAGGCTCATATTGAGCAGAACACGCGGTAGACATCAGGCCTTACTCCCGAACGTGTTCGGGGGAACCCCCTCCACGGCTCCCAGTAAACACGCAGGTGATGCCAGCAACCACACTCGACCTGCGGGAAACGCCGCCGGCGGAACGACACGCCAAGATACACGACTCGTTTGAGGCGCTGTCCGCCGGGGAGACGCTTCGGATTATCAACGACCACGAGCCAAAGCCGCTGTTCTACGAGTTGCAAGCCGAAGTCGAGGCGTTCGACGCGGCGAACTACCAGTGCGAGCAGGACGGCCCACAGAAGTATATCGCCGACCTCCCAAAGCAATGAGCGAATCGACCGCCGCAGAAACGGAGCGAGCGACACTCGACGGCGATTCGGACGGTCGGACCAGACTGTTCGACGGGGAGCCAAAAACCATCCAGTTGACGCTCGATGCAGGCGAGTCGATTCCGCCTCACACGCATCCCGATCGGGATATCGTGTTCCTCCTCCGTTCGGGCGCCGTGGACCTGACGCTTGGCGACGAGACGCTGTCACTCTCGCCCGGAGACATCGTTCGGTTTGACGGTGACCAGGACATCTCTCCCGCTGCAACGGCGGACAGCGAGGCACTGCTAGTGCTCGCAGCGTCGTCGGAATAGGCTCACTACCGGCTGTACCTTCGTACAGCTATGTGCGCCCCCGGGGGACCAATCTTATTCACGGGCGTACAGCCCAGTATCACTCGAACAGTGAGAGCGCTGTTTCGATCCGTTCGTCGTCCGAACTCCTCGCCGCGTCCCGTAGACTCGCTCGAGGGACAGCGAGCAGTCGCTCGACGAGTCGTTCGCTCAGTTCCTCAACGACGAGCCGCTGGTCAGCCGTTAGTTCGCCATCAGTCTGTAGCTGTGACAGCGTCCGTTCGAGTTGCTCCCGCTGAATCTTCGCTCCTCGGCTGTCGATCCGAGCGATCGCTTCGTCGACGTCGACAGGTGGCTCTGTGTTCCGACTCATCTGCGCCAGATGATTGTCACTGTCGCGTCGTCGGTCTCAACACTTTCGAAGTCGTAGCCTCTGTCCTTGAGTTTCGGGTAGAGATGCTGCGGGGCGCGGTCGTTGAACTGGACGAGGATGGTGTCATCGTTCAACTCCGCAAGCCGCTCTAGTGTCTGCTTGAGTGGCTTCGGTGGCCCGAGCGACTGCACATCAAGCCGTTCCATTGGCGCGTCATCGGGCGCATCCGTTTCCGAAATCAGGGCTGCGGTTTGCGCTGTTGGCTGGTGGTTCGCCGTCATGTGTTCCCGTTTGGCTGTGACCGGGCCGACTGTTTTCCCGAACATATTCGGCCACATTGCCAGCAAGGACAGGGTCGTAGTAGACAACAATGAGCGGAATACCTGCTGACGTGGACGCAGACGCCGCACCGCCAATGACGGTCCCGCTGCGTCATTTCGTCGTCGCACTGGCGTTTCTGGTCGCTGGTGTCTCCGTTGGCGTCGTCGAGGGGCGGGCCGGCCACCTCGCGCAGGTCCACCTCCTGCTTGCGGGGTGGGTCTGTCTCACGATTATGGGTGCGCTGACACAGTTTGTCCCGGTCTGGTGCGGAATCGAACTCCATTCCCGCCGCCTTGCTGCTGTGCAGTTACCGCTCGCTGCGGTCGGGTTCGCGGGGCTGGCGGCTGCGTTCCTGACAGCCACCCCCGCCATCTTACCGGTCGCCGGAGCGTTCGCGCTGGTCGGGGTCTGGACTCTCTGTTACAACATCGGTCGGACGCTACTCGCTGCAGCGCCCGATGTCACGGCGATTCATTTCGGCTGGGCGCTGGTATTTTTCGCCCTCGTGACGGCCGCCGGGTTCGTGCTGGCAATGGACCACGCCGTCGGCGTCCTCCCGCTGCTGGGAATCGGCCGACAGGGCCTCTTGCTTGCCCATGGAACACTCGCCGTGTTCGGCGCGGTCCTGACGACTGTCGCGGGCGCACTGGCACAGCTCGCTCCGATGTTCACGCAGGCAGACACCGGCAGAATCGACGCGGCGGTCCAGCGGGCTGAAACGGCCGTCTATCCGCTCGGCGTTCTTGCGTTGGCCGGTGGTCGCCTGGTCGGCTCTCCCGTTCTGGCCCGGCTCGGCGCGGTTCTCGTCGCTGCTGGTCTCGGCGCGGTGGCGGTGCTTCTGGCGCGACAGCTCGTCGGTGCGCGTGTCGAGTGGTCGCCGATGCTGACCCGCTATAGCGTCGCGGCGCTGTCGCTGTTTCTCTGGGCAGGGCTGACGGTGGTCGCGTGGTGGAACGACCCGCTCGCGTACACCGGGCTGCTCGGTCAGCCGTCGACAGCGCTACTCGTCGGCGGCATCGGCTTTGTCGTCTTCGGGACGCTGTATCACGTCGTCCCGTTCATCATCTGGGTCCACCGGTACAGCGACCGCCTCGGCTTCGAGGACGTTCCGATGGTCGATGACCTGTACGACCACCGCATCGCGGCGGTAGATGGTGTTGCAGTGACTATTGCGTACGCCCTCCTCGCGAGCAATCAGTGGTTTGCGACACCGGACGGCACGGCGCTGGTCGCCGGGATTTTCGCGTTTTTCGGGACGCTGCTGTTCGCGGGCAACCTCGTCGCTGTCCTCGTTGCGCATAGCCCACAATCGCTGCCAACACTGCTGACCGGTCGTGAACACACGCCTGCCGAGGACTCGTGACTCAAGTTGGCGTGGTCGGCTGGTCCGTATACAGCGAGTAGGTCAGAATAAAGAACCCAGCAGCGGTAAACAGTTCCTCAACAGTGACGCTCTGTGCCACCGGCAGCCCGACAAGCTGGTGCAGGCTGCCGCCGAGTATTGCGCCCAGTGTGACGAACCCGATTCCGAGACAGAGCGCTCGCATCGCCGGTGCCTGAGTACGGCGGTACGCGCGGTAAGTCAACGTTGTCAGTATCACGCCACAGAACAGCGTGACTGTTTTCATCCCGATTAACAACACTGCGTTCGCTCCAAGCATGACTCTGATTGACACGTCCTGCTAAATATACCGTCCGTAGCGTTTCCAGTCGGTGAGAATACCACTGTCACGACGCGGCACGGACGTTGCCCGCTCGAAAAAATCGAGACGTAAGAGATCAAAAGACTGCCGCGCAGGTGCGCTACGGACTCGCTACCGAACGTACAGCGAGTACAGGATGATGCCCAGGCCGATGGCCGTCAGCGAACTCGACGTGAAGACGCTCACGGGAAGCAGTTCCTGCCCGAGAAACCTGCCGACAACGATATCGAGAACGCCGCCGGCAAACGCACCGAGGGTCACCACCCCGAACCCGTATGTGAGCCACTTGTGCTGGGGGCTTTTCGTCCGGCTGTACGCCTGATACGAGTAGTACGTTATCAGTCCGCCAAGAATGAGGATCAGTGTCTTCGAGACGACGATGCCGACCTGTGAACTTGGGATGTGTACCATGGTTATGTCTCCTTTCGCACCTCAGACCAGAGGTTTTCGAGTCGTTGGTCCGGCGTCCGAGCGCGGTGTGAGATGTCGACGGTGAGCGACAGTTCCTCGTCGAGACTGATGACGACCTCCTCGAAATCAATCGCGTATCGGCTGGCGTGTTGGCCGTCCGACCGGACCTCAACGCCCTCGTACAGCAACGAGGATTCCGTCAGTAATTCGAGCTTTCGGTAGGTCGTCGATAGCGGTACGCCGCTCCGGTCGGATATCTCGCTCGCCGTCAACGGTTCCTCCAGTACGCTGACAATGGCGCGACAGTCCTCATCGTCGAGTGCGTCGAGGACCGCCTGTAACTCCGGCGTCTCCTCGTCAGCGAAGGGGTCCCGGACCATCCTTGCCCGAAACTGCCCGCCCAAGACGTTTAATGTAACCGACTTCGGAGCGCTTACCGCCCGATACAGCCGACGTTTCCGCCACACAGCACGCAATATATGGGGGACTTATCTGTAACCGTGCCCCGGTTCCCAGTAACTGAGAACGGTTCTGCCGGCCTGAGAACTGGCTTTGGGGGTTTATACTGTGGTGTCTTAGCCCCAGTTGCTTATGGAAGACCAGATCGGCGCACCCGGATCGGGCATCTCCCGTCGTGACTTCGTGAAAGCCTCTGGCCTCGGTGGCACGGTGGCGCTTGCGGGCTGTACCGCGCCGGGTGAGGTTCCAACCGAAGAGTCAGTCGACGCCAGTACGACCCCAGCACAGTCCGAGGGGGACCTCCCGACCACGTCTCCCCCGGAGATCGTCAACGTTGACGAGCAGGGTGGCGAAGTGACGCTGTCCTCCGTTCCCGCCAAACACGAGGCCCATCCCGGCAAATCGATGGGCGGCCCGGTCGAACTGCCAAAGGTGTGGGCGTTCAAGGCCGACGACGGCGAACCGAGCGTCCCCGGTCCGATTCTCCGGACGACGGAGGGCGAGGACATGGAGGTCACGTTCGACAACACGGACGGCATGCGCCCACATACGGTCCACTTCCACGCCGTCCAGAAGCAGTGGGAAGACGACGGCGTCCCGACGACCACGGGCATCCGCATCGACCCCGGCGAGAAACACACCTACACGATCCCCGCGAACGTGACGGGCACCCATCTCTACCACTGCCACTACCAGACCCATCGACATATTGACATGGGGATGTACGGTATCTTCCGCGTCGACCCGAAGGGGTACGAGCCGGCCGACAAGGAGTACTTCATGACGCTGAAGGAGTGGGACTCCCGGCTGAACCAGCAGATGGCCGGCATGGACGCCAACTACGACGTTCGCAACCGCCGCCCTGACACGTTCACGGTCAACGGCAAGTCGGCACCCCGGACGCTCCACCCGGAAGATGGCTCGCCGATCATCGTCGAGCAGGGCGATACGGTGCGCATCCACATGTGCAACAACGGGTACATGGACCACCCGATGCACATCCACAACCACCGCTTCCAGGTGACCCACAAGGACGGCGGGAAGATTCCGGAAGCCGCCCGCCACGACCAGGATATCACCAGCATCCCGCCCGCCGGTCGGCACACGATTGAGTTCGAAGCCGACGCTGATCCCGGCATCTACCTCGCACACTGTCACAAGGTCAGTCACGCGATGAACGGGACCGCGTACCCCGGTGGGATGATCACTGGTGTCGTCTACAAGGAGGCGATGGACACCGACATCTTCAAACAGCTGATGGACTACGCCGGCTACGAAGCGTAAGACGGCGACCCCGCGTGTCGATTCGCGTCGAAGCGGCTTTTATCAGACATCCCAGCCCCACAGGTGGAACTAGGTCACACTGGTCCGGTGTAGTGTGGCTGAGTGAGCGTTTGTGTTCCGGCCGCGCCGGAAATCATCGGAATGTGGCTCCTGTCCTGAGTTGGGAGCGAATGTTCGCAAGACACGGGCACCATCGCTCCGTCGGTGGGATGCTACGTTCGAAAAAAGTCGAACAGGTCTGTAGTTCAGCCCGATAGCCGATATGGCGTTACCGGACGATGACGCTGCCTTTCATCCCGAGTGCCTTGTGCGGCGTGCAGTAGTAGTTGTATACGCCGGTTTCCTCGAAGGTGTATTCGAACTTGACGCCTGTTCCACTAGCTGAGGACCCGGAATTGAACGTCTCGTCTTCCGCTACGACGTTGTGTGCGGCCCCCTTGCCGGTCCACTCCCATTGCACCGTTGTCCCGGTCGAAACCTCGATTGCGGCCGGGGCGTACGCGAAGTTCCCGTTGTTCCCCGATGCGCCGACGTCGACCGTGACGGTGTCCTGATCAGTCGCGTCGGTCGCACTGCCGTCGAAGTTACTCGTGTCGCTGAGATACGATGACACTGACGATGGGACGTCCCCGCTCCCAGACGCCGCAGCCTCCGTTTCCGTAGCGGTCGCTGTCTCCGTTGGCGCGGCCGTCTCCGTACTGGCATCCGCTTCGGTTTCGGCGCTCGGTGACTGCTCGCCCCCACTTGAGGTTGTCCCAGGTGCGGCACACCCAGCGATAGATGCTCCTGCAACCACTGTGCCGATGCTCGCGATGAACCGACGTCTGTCAAGATCGTCTGTCTCAGTCATAGGTATCGAATTGCGTTCCGCCCGACGCGTCACGCGACCATGTTGGTCATGAGGAAGTGAATATGTTCGGGGCGATAATAGCCGCGTGTGTTCCCAGGAGCTGGGAACGGTCTGGGCTACTGAAACCGTTCGTATGCCTACGCATGAACAAGGGTGCGTACGCGTTCGGTAGTTACAAACTCCTGTAGCCATCATGGACTCACACGAGTACACGAACTGCGCTGTGACCGAACGGTCTGACCGTGACGCCACACTATCGCACGATCATCTATGCAAACGAAGACACGACTACTCGTCGGCGGTGTGTTAATTCCGGTACTGTTCGGGGCGATGGCCGTCACCACGATGGGTGGTGCTGCCGAGTTTACGACGCCAACGAAGATAACGGACACCAACGAATACAACGGAGACAGAGTAAACCTCGAAGGAATCGTCATCGATATCGAACAGACAAACGATCAACTGTCTTTCAATGTCACTGACGAGAACGAATCGGTTCCTGTCGTCTATGACGGCCCGATGCCGGAAACGATGTCCGTCGGGCGGACAGTCGTTGCGAAGGGGTACTACAACGGAAGCGTAGTCGAGGCTGAGTCGCTGTCCATTCGCGCACACGAAGGTGAACACCCAGCAGGTCATAACAACTCAACGGAGTACGACGCCACGAAATACGAGTCGATGAACGGTACCCACGCGAACGTCACGGGCCACGAGAACGTGACGGCATACGGCAACGTGTCAAGCGATAACGGGACAAACAGCGAGCAAGTAGTCGCGGCACGGCCGGTATAATAACCACGTTATGATCCATGAGTGAGACGTCTGAGGTTTTTCAGGGGCGGTCCCGCCGCGCAATCACTGTCTTCACCAGCGGGGTCTCGGTTGTGGGGACCTCGTTCGCACTGTACGGGACGTCTCGGGAGTTCGTCATCATCGCGGCGAGCCGAACCGCGCTGGACATCCTCCCGAGCTCAGTAGTCGCCTCGATTATCTGGAACTTCGGCGACCTGTCGTTTTCGCTTGCTCTCCTCGTGTTCGGAATCGCACTGGCCGGGGTCACTGGTGCGGTCAGCTACGCTGGCTTTCGGACAGGTGAGCGGCTTGTCGAAGGGGCTCCGAACATCGGTGGCATGGTGCTATCGCTGCTTGCCGTCTGGGTGTTCGTCGCCGCTACTGTCTGGGCACCGCTGCCCGCCATCGTACCTGCCGCCGCCGGGACAATCGGGACCGGGCTGGTGATTGCACGCTCGACCGACAACAGCAACGGGCAGCCGGCGACCCCTGATGACAGACGTGCGTTCGTAAAGACCCTCGCCGGACTCGGGGCTTACAACGTCGTCGCGCACGCTGTCGGATTCGTGCAGGGTAGCGGGTCCCAGACAGAGGACCTTTCGACATCGTCATCAGAACGTGAAGACGAGTCTAACCCGGTTGAGCAGCGCCTCGCCACGGCCGCCGACCGGTCGTTCGATGTCGAGGGGATGACCGGCCTGGTCGACACGACGGATTCGTTTTTCACCGTCGATATCAACCCCCGTCCGCCGACTGTCGAGACGGATAGCTGGACGCTCTCAGTCACCGGCAACGTCGAGACGGAGCGAGAGTTTACATACGAAGACCTCAGACAGCGAGAAACGATCACCCGGTTCAAAACGCTCCGCTGTCTGGGCGACCCGGTCGACGGCGAGCAAATCGGGACCGCCCTCTGGACGGGCTGTTCGCTCATGGACCTCCTCTCCGAAGCCGGCGCGAACGGAAGCCACGTCGTCTTCCGCGCGGCCGACGATTACTACTACTCGATGCCGATGTCGATGCTTTCGGACGCGATGCTGGCCTACGGGATGAACGAGAGCCAACTCCCGCGCCAGCACGGGTTCCCGGTCCGCGCGCTGCTCCCTAACCGGTGGGGCAAACTCAACGTGAAGTGGCTCGACGAGATCGAGGTTGTCGACCAGTCGGAGAGCGGCTACTGGGAAGAACGAGGCTGGAACGGGATGGGAACAGTCAATACGGTCGTCAAAATCAGCACGAGTAACCGTCTTTCCGACGGGCGGGTCCAGCTCGGTGGACACGCCTATGCCGGAACAGATGGAATACGGGCGGTGCTTGTCTCACTCGATGGTGGCGAAACGTGGGACACGGCGACGCTATCGGACCAACTACCGGACCCGGACACCTGGCGGCAATGGAAGTACGAATGGCAGCCCGAACGCTCCAGCTACACTGTCATTGCGAAAGCAATCGACGGGACCGGAGCGGAGCAGACACGCGTGCGCTCAAGTCCGTTCCCGGACGGCGCGACCGGCTGGAGTCGGCTCGATTTGAGCGTCCAGTTGTAAAAACTGGCTCGGCCCGGTCAACCGGGACGGGAGCTGCGTTACTGATCGACGAGTTCCGAAATCTGTTCTTCGAGCGCCGTGACTTGGTTACGGAGATAGCCGACGTACATGATGAGTGCCAGAAAGACCGCGCTGTAGCCGACCAGAAGGAGGGGTTCCATCTTCAATCACCCCCCTGGCTTGGCCCCATCGCGTGGTCGTCGAGCGTCCGGTCGCGGCGGGCGTAGTTGACCCGACGTTTGAGTTCGCGTAGCTGTACCCGGGACCCGACGAGGTAGAGATAGACGAGCAGGAGTGCCGCGATGGAAAGGAGTAACGCCGGGACTGTAATCGTCGCGTCCGCGTCCGGATTCCCGGTCGTCGGTCGATGGAACGTGGGCGTCCAGAGCCGCGTGGACAGATACGAGAGCGGCACAGTCACGAACCCGACGATGCCGTACACCGACGTAATGCGCTTGAGAGAGGCAGAATCCCCGCCGGCGGAGTAGATGAGCAGGTAGCCCGCGTAGATGAACCAGATGACGAGGAACGTGACCAGACGGATGTCAGTCCACTCCCACCAGCTGTTCCAGATAACTTTCCCCCAGACGCTCCCGGTCACCAGCGTCAGCGTGACCATCAGGAACCCGACTTCGCCCGACGAATGGGCGAGGAACTCCCAGAACGGCGTCTCGGTCGCCAGATAGAGGGCACACCCGAGGAATGTCACTGTGAGCGCAACCGCTGCGGCCGTCGCCAGACCGATATGCCAGTACGCAATCAGGTTGATCTGATTGCTGACGCCGTACATCGAATCTGACGCCATGCCGAAGATGCTCCCCAGCGATGCAACCCCAGCGAGAAGGGTCAAGTACTTGATACTGCTAGACTGAAACAACGCGCGGAGATACGGAATCCCGCGGGTTTCGAGCCGTGACAATACGTTCATACGCTCAGTTCTTGAGGCCACACAAAAAACTGTTGTGCGGATTCTCAATCAACCACAGACCGGGAACCGATAGACTGCGCTTGTCTGCTTTAAGTATCCCCTCCCTGAATATTTACCGCTCCATTTTAAGAGGGCTAGGGAACATATGCGGTATATGTCGCGACAGCCGTTGGCTCGCGCCGTCTTCGTCGTTGGCATGTCGCTACTGTTGATTGGCGGACCTATTGTAAGCACCGTCGGTGCTGTGGATGGGGGGCCGTCAGGTGAAGCAGTGAGCGACACGCTTGACGAGACAGCGCAACAGACCGCACAGACGAGTAATCAGAGTAGCAACGAGACGTCCGATTTACCCGTCGAACCACCAACCAGTCAGCCGCTGCCGTCCTATGAGGAAGTCCGGAAGCCAAATGACACGGAGGCAAAGATCGAACTCGGCAAGAAACTGTTCTTCGATCCGCGCCTCTCTGACACCGGCTCTATCTCCTGTAACACCTGCCACAACGTGATGGAAGGTGGCGACGGCAGCCGAACTGTCGGTCGCGGTGTCCACGGCCAGACCGGGCCGCGCAACTCGCCGACGGTGTGGAACGCCGTGTTCATGAGCACTCAGTTCTGGGACGGCCGCGCCGACACGCTTGAAGCGCAGGCAAAAGGTCCCATCACCGCAGGCGTCGAGATGGGGATGCCGACCTCCGAGGCGGCGATGGAGAAGATACGTAACAACGAGGGCTACGTTGAGCTGTACGAAGATGTCTACGGCGGTGAGGACCCGGTCACGCTCAACAACACCGTCGACGCAATCGCTGCCTACGAGCGGACGCTCATCACGCCGAACAGCTCGTACGACCGGTACGTCAGAGGTGACGAGGACGCCCTGACCGAACGGCAGCTCAACGGGATGGAGACGTTCAAGGAACTGGGCTGTCAGGGCTGTCACTCCGGCCCCGCGTTCAACGGCCCGCAGTGGCAGATGGAGAACGGAAACGGATACTACCAGAAGCTAGGCGTCTACCAGGGTTCGAACCCGCAGTGTGACCAGTACATCGACCGATACAACCTGTACGCTGACTCCGGGCGCGCCGGAGTGACCGGTGACAGCAGTGACGAGCATATGTTCAAGGTTCCGACGCTCCGGAACGTCGAGCACACAGCGCCGTACTTCCACAACGGTCAGGTCCGGACGCTAGAGAACGCGACGAAGGTGATGGCGTCCTGTCAGGTCGGCCAGAATATCTCCGACCAGCAGGCCGAGAACGTCACCGCGTTCATGACCAGCCTCACCGGACAGTACCCCGAGCAGCAAATGCCGCGTATCCCGTCCCGGAGTGGCGGCGAGCCGATGCTCCCCGAAGATGCGGGCGACGCATCTGCGCCGGACACTGACGACGCTGCTTCGGTCGGAACGCCCGCAGAGACGGCCGCAGCACAGCAGACAGCGGAACCACAGCAGGCAGGGGTCAGCGGCGGTAGCAGCGACGGGAGTTCCCCGACCAGTGCCGCCGCGTTCATGATGGCCGCGGCGTTGCTCATCGCGCTCCTTGCTGTGGCGTACGCCCAGCGCAAGCGGTAACAGGAATCGACAGCCTTTCTGGCATCACATATTTTGACACAGTCACCAAATGAACGCTCGTAAAACGATCACCATCGCGTTCTTCCTGGTAGTCCTTGGGGTAGGCTACTATTCGATGAACGCTGCACCGGTGGTCCGAGACGACGCACACACGTATCAGGGCGGTTTAGAGTGGGAAACCGACCCCGGTACTGCGCTCGATGCGGCCCAGTCACAGGACAAGCCGGTTCTGGTCTACTACTGGGCGACGTGGTGTACGTACTGCGAGCGGTATGACAAGAACCACTACCGGAACGAGACTATCCGTGCTGCGATGGATGACTACGTCCTGCTCGCAATAAACATCGACGACCCGGGGAACGGGACAGCGCTGGTTCGCCAGCACCAAGCGACGTATCCGCCACAGCACCGGATTATGACGCCAAACGGCGACACTGTCGAGAGCGTTGAGGGGTACATCGGGCGGGACGAACTGCTTGCAACGCTTGAGAAGAGGTCCGAGGAGGCAACATGACAACAGTCGTATTCGGGCTAGCAGTCGGGACCTGGCTGCTGGCAATCGGCCTGTTCGGAAGCGTGCTTGCCACGGCGCTACTCGGCTACGAGTACGTGACCGGCGACGAGTCGTTCCTTCGCGTCAGCAAGGCTGCCGCGGGCGTCGCGACGGGGTCGTTCGTTATCGCACTGCTATACCTGACTTCGCAGTTTCTCAGTGGGGATTACACCAACGCGTATGTCTGGGACAACACTGCAAATTACCTCCCGACGCTGTACAAAGTCACAGGAGTGTACGCGTCCAACGCGGGATCGATACTGCTGTGGGCGATGCTCACGGCTGTTGTCGTCACGACGACCTTGCTTCTGGGCCGGTACAGCACACGCGGCGCACGTCTCTCGCAATCCCTTGGGATGGGCGTTGTCACCGTGTTCGCCTGGATGCTAGTCAACGACAGCCCGTTTACTCCCCTGTCGGCAGAGTACCCGTCGGTCGCGGCTAACGGGATTCCACAGGACGGCAGCGGGCTGAACCCGCTACTGGTCGACCCGTTCATGGCAATCCACCCGCCGATAACGTTCTCGGCGTACGCGCTCATGGTGGTTCCCTTCACCGTTGGCGTGACCCACTTCGTCGCCAAACTCCGGGGGACGGAGAGCATGTTCGACGACTGGCTGGGCAGCATGACGCGCTGGCTCCGGGGGTCGTGGCTCCTGCTGACTGCCGCGATCACGCTCGGCGGCATCTGGGCGTATCGAGTCCTCGGCTGGGGTGGCTTCTGGTCGTGGGACCCAGTCGAAACGTCAGTGCTCATCCCGTGGCTCGGACTGACCGCCGTGTTGCATACGCTCAACCAGTACCGGCGCTCCGGCCGGTACGCAGTACTCGCGCCGGCCGCCACGGCGGCGTTGCTCCCGCTCGTCATCTACGCGACGACCGTGGTCCGGAGCGGCGTCTTCCGGAGCGTCCACTCGTTCGCCGGCGGGGGCATCGGGAGCGGCGTCCTGTTCCTCCTCGGAACGACGAGCACGCTGGCGGTCGGTCCCGCGTTCATCCACTGGTTCAGGACTGAGCAAAGCGACGCCGAAGAAGCGAGCCTGCTCGACCGGGCGACAATCTACCACGCTGCCGTGCTCGGGTTCATCCTGCTTGCGTTCGTCTCGCTCTGGGGCCTCACGTTCCCCGTGGTTCGCAGCCTCGCTTCAGGTGTCGAAGTCAGCGTCGACGCGCGGTACTACAACCTCTGGAGCTTCCCGGTCGTCGTCGGGATGCTCCTTGCCGGAGGGATGTACGCACAACAAGAGCGCTTCAGTACGCGAGCGACAGTCGTGACCGCCGCTACAGTGCTCATCGCCGCCCTCGCCGTTGGTTTCGTGCTGGCACGACCTGAGTGGCAGCTGGCGTCGACTGAGCCGTTCGACCCGGTGTATTACCGCGCCATCGGGAGCCTCAGTGTGGTCACCGTGCTGCCGCCGGCCGTGTACTTCGCAGGCGCGTGGGTCGTCCGCTACGCGGGCCGTCTCCGCCGACTGACCGGACGGCAGGCGAAGCTAAACGAGACCGGCATCGCCCTCATTCACGTCGGCGCGGCGCTGCTCATCGTCTCCGTCTCCTTCGTCTATGTCTTCTCGACGACAGCGTCCGTCGGTATCGTGGGCGCGACAGAACTGGACGATACCGGCGAGCGAATCGTCCGCGACGTCGAGGGGTCGCCGTACACGGTCGAGGTAACCAACTACTCGCCGGAGAACACGCCGACGATGACCGAGGCGGCGATGACGCCGGCCGAAGTCGGCTCCGTTGACCCCTCGTCATCGGTGATTCTCGTAAAAGGAGAGGTGACCGCAGTGCAACGCTTCGAGGACACGACCATCGCACAGCTCAACGGGTCCCGCGTGTGGGTCGGTGCCGACAGCGGGACAGTGCAGTTCGAAGAGGGGTCGGTGATCGTCGCCCGCGGGACACTCTCTGACCCTCGTTCCGAGAACATCGACGCGCTCGTCTACACCAACGGGGAAAACGTCGGACCGGCGTCGGCCCCGCCGACAGACGTGTACTCGCCGCGGGTCGTCGACCATCGGTTCGACGTTCAACTGTACCGGGGCGACACGCTGGTCGCCGATGGCACTGTGGCCGAACAGTCATATCGCGGTCGCGATATGCAGACGAACGACCCGCTCATCGAACGCGGTATCACCGGCGACACGTACGTCGTGGGGACTCGAACCGCGGGCGGGCTCTCGATCGAAATCAGTCGCTACCCGCTTGCCAACCAGATCTGGTTCGGCGTCGCAGTGATGCTCGTCGGCATGGGGCTGGTCTTCCTGTTCGATCCAGCGTCGGGTGCCGCCGGTGGCCGTCGCTCCGGAAATCGCGATTGAGTCGAAGCGCGGTCAGGCCTCGATGACGAACTCGAAGCTCACCCACCCGGTGACGATGACGGTCCCGTCGTACACGAGGAGGATTCGGAACCACTCCGACAGCCAGAATGGCCCACCAGCGAGGCTCGTGAGTTCGATCCCTGCGAGGATAACCGGGACGACGAGCGGGACGAGCAACACCGGCAGGAGTGATTCGTTGACCTGTGAGTTTAACGTCAGCGCGGTCAACAACACGCCGGCGGCGCTGAATCCGGTTGCGGCGAGTGGGAACACGAGCGCCAGCTGGACGAGCAAGGCGGGTTCGAACGGCGTGCCGAGAAACACCGTTACAGCGACGAGTGTTACCCACCCGATTGCAGTCACGAACACTGCCGAACTACAGACCTTGCCGAGGTAAATCGCGGACCGGTCGACAGGTGCGAGCATCAGCCCCTCGATTGCGGCGTTGTCGTCCTCGACGGCGATGCCGCGGGAGAGGGCGAGTGTCGTGGCGAAGACGAGTGCGATCCACAGGCCACCGCGGGCGATGACCGCTTGCTCGTCCACGCGACGGACGAACACAAACGAGAAAATAACGACTATCAGCAGCGCCAGCACCGCCGCGCCGTTGGCCCGGCGCTTGCCCCGTGCTTCGAGCAGCAGGTCTTTCGCCGCGATAGCTCGGACGACGCGAAGATACTGCCGAATCATGATTGTCGAGGTGCGTTCACGTACTGTTGTTTGATCGCGTCCGGCCCGGGACACTCGGCCGTGTCGATATCCCGGACGAGCTGTCCGCCGTCGAGCACGAGCACCCGGTCGGCGTAGCGGAACCCGCGGTCCACGTCGTGTGTCGCAAAGACGACTGTCGTCTCCTCCAGTTCGCGTAGCTGATCCGTCACCCGCAGCAGTGACTCCTCGTCGAGCCCGGTGAACGGCTCGTCAAGTAACAACAGCGCGGGGTCGTGCAGCGTCGCCCGGGCGAGTGCGAGCCGCTTTGCCATGCCGTGGGAGAACTCGCTTACGGGGTCGGTCCCTCTATCGGTGAGCCCGACAGCGTCCAGTTGGGCCTCACATCGGTTCGGGTCAACCCCATGTAACCGGGCGTGCAGGCGAAGGTTCTCAAGGGCAGTCAGCTGTTCATACAGATACGTCTCGTGGGCGACGAACCCGAGTTCCCCGCGCTGTGTCGGCCGGTCGCGGGAGAACTCGGTGCCTTGCAGGGAAATCGTCCCTTCGCTCGGCCGGGTCAGCGTCGCCAGAAGTCTGAGTAACGTGGTCTTGCCTGACCCGTTGTGACCGAACAGAAGCACCGTCTCGCCGCGGCTCACGTCGATAGTAATCCCCTCAACACCGACCTTTGGGCCGAAATACTTTGAGACTGTAGACAGCGAGAGGAAGGCCATCACCGGAGACACGGACAGCAGATGTTTTTACCTTTTGTAATGCAAGTACGGGTATGGCAGCGGTTTCGCTTCTCGCGTCGTTTGCCGCCGGTGCCGTGACTGTCTTTACGCCGTGTTGCCTCCCGGTGCTTCCGCCGCTCCTATCGGGGAGCGTGGGCCATCGGCTGAAACCGCTCACGATTGTCGCCGGGAGCATCGTCTCGTTTACGCTCGTCGGCCTGCTCACGGGCTATCTGGGAACGCTCACGTCCGACTCGCTTCGGGCGCCCGCGTTCCTCATCATCATCGCCTTCGGCGCGGTCATGGCCGATGACGACCTCCACGAAGCGTACGCGGCGACCGCGTCGAAAATCTCGGGACGGGTCGACGGTATCAGCGTCCTCTCGAGTGCGGCCCACCCGCTCGCCGCCGGGTTCACGCTCGGACTCGTTATCGGGATCCTCTGGTTGCCGTGCGTCGGCCCGGTTCTGGGTGCCGTGTTGGCGTATGCGGGAACGACTGGCGATGTCTCACAGAGTGGTCTCCTGCTGTTCAGTTACGGTGCCGGATTCGGCCTCCCGATGCTCGGTGTTGCCTACGGAAGCAAGGTCGCCGGCGGACGGGTCAGAGACGCACTCCCGGGCGTCGAACAGACGGAAACGGTCCGTCGTCTCGCCGGGTATCTCTTGCTACTGAGTGGTGTCGCGCTGCTGTTCCAGCTAGACCGCGTCTTGCTCTCGAATATCTGACGCGGCAACAGCGTGGTGTCGCTGGTGTGCTATGTGGCCATTGCAGCAACACGGAGCATCAGGAACAGCATCATCACCTGCAGTGCCCCCTGGACGGTGAGCAGTGTCGCGGTACGAGCGCCGAGGGAAACAACGCGCTCGGGGTCGGGGTTCGCGCTCCGGAGTTCGCGGTAGATGAGAACGTCTGTCGGCAGCACGCCGAGCAGTGCGATGCCCGCGATAGCGACTGCGACACCGAGTACGGTCCGGATCAGCGTGGTCATCGGCCACACGATCTCGTACGTCAGCGCCATCGTGACGCCGGCGGTAATCGTCACGACTGCCAATGTGGGCAACAGGACAATCGTCGCTGGCACAAGTCGGCCCACTATCGCGTACGCCCCGTCTGTATCACGCTCCCGCAGCAGCGGTGCAACGATGAATCCATACATGAGCACGAGCGCCGTCCACGCGGTCCCGACCCATACGTGGACGGTGCGTAACGTCGCGATTGTACCAGTCAGGGACGCGTACCCGAACCCGACAGCAACGCAGGCTGCCAGTCCTGCACCGACGACCCCCGCGACGGTCGGTGTGCCTCGGTCGGCGACGGTATCGGGACGGTCCGGCATCGGTCTGTAGTACGTCCCGTCGATGAAAAACAAGTCGGTCGACACGCGCGATGGTTGGCTCACGCCGTCGTCCCGCCAGCGTCCGGCGGTGAGGATGCTGGGATTGCACAACGCTCATAGGTTCGGTCGAAAAACATCCGAACAAGGCTCCCAAATCGTGAATCGAAACCAGACGCGCCGGAAAACGCTCGCATTGCTCGGGTCCGCGCTTTCGATTCCTGTCGCCGGCTGTTCGTCCGGCGGCCTGTTCGGCGGCGAAACGACAACCCCCCCTGACACCGCGACACCGACGCCCGAGCGGACAGTGCAACGAGTGCCGACGGAGTACCAGTTCCGGCGCTGGCTCCCCCCGCTGTGGACGCTCCCGTATTCGACCCCTCAGAAGGTCGGCTATCAGACCGTGAGCGTCTCCGACCTGCGGTTCGCTCGGCTTGATGCGTCAGCCGGGAACGAACTCATCGCTGACGCGGCAAGCGATGCGCGGACGGAGAACAGCGTTCCGATGGCGATGACGTACCGGACCGAGGCGCTCGAAGTCGCCGTTATCGCCCGTGGGCCGACAGCGTCCCTGCTCGAATCGTTTGAAGCACAGGGCATGACGAAGGACTCGACCGTCGACGGCTACCAGGTGTATCACCAGACCGACGAGCAGGGCGAGCGCCAGCTCACGTACATCGGCGGCAACGAATGGAGTGTCTACGTCCGGTTCAGCGGCGAGCAAGACGACGACCTCACCTCGGCGCTCCTCGATACTAGAACGGGCAACGAGCCGTCGTGGACGGGAGCCAGCCCCGAGACTCGGCCCCTGTTTTATGACGCCTACGTCGCCGCTGACGCACAGGGCGTGCTGTTCCCGTCACCGAATCCGGGCAGCTTCGAGGGCGTTGCGGGCGACCTCTACGGTGCGCTCGCGAGTACCGTCTTTCCCAACAGCAGCGACCAGTCGTACGATACCGCGCGGATGCAGGTCACGCTCTCGTTTGCCCCCGACGCGCCCGCGGAACCCGCTGCCGTCGAAGCCGTCTATCGAGGTGCCGCAGAGTCCGCCGAACGGGAGACGTTCCGCCTGTCGTACTGGCCGGTCTTCGACGACCCGACCGTCGAGCGAGCGGGCGAGAGCACGATACGCGTCCGGCAGGACGTGGATACCCAGACGCTCCGTGACGCGCAGACCTCGGAGTGAGAAGCGGCTTGGCTGCAACAGTCTAATATCGCGCTGTGTTGGCACTGGTCACTGATATCGTTCGGATGGCGATAGCGACGTTTTCCGGTCGCTCCGAGACGCCACCGTCCGGGTAGTTCCCAGTAGCTGAGAACGCGCCAGTCCCGTTTTTCTTGGGGAGTCTAACAGGGGAGTATGGAAGAGTTCGACCACGAGGTAGACGCCCCGCGTGGCGCAACGAGTCGCGAGTGGGAGGTGTTCGTCCGCGAGGACACGGCGGACCCGCTCACTCACGTCGGCAGTGTCAGCGCGCCGTCCGTCGACATCGCCCGGGAGCAGGCCGCGTCGCTGTTCGCACGGACCGCCGTCACGCTGTGGTTGTGTCCCGCCGACAAGACCCGCCGCTACCAGACGGACGAGACGACGCTTGGGACGGGAAAGACGGAGGACGACGCTACCATGAGCGTCGACGAGATGGAATCGGAGACGCTCCGGGGTGAAAACCGATGATTTCGGTCTCGAAACTGCTCTGTGACCTCGACGCTGAGGGGGACGGGCTCCGATACGACGCGGCAAACGAGTCGACCAAACGCCAGATACGGGACAAAAAGCAGCGCCGACCCGTTGTCGTCTGGAACGTCACCAAGCAGTGCAACCTCTACTGTGACCACTGTTATGCCGCCGCCGACACGGAAATCGCCGATGGCGAGCTTTCGACCGCGGAAGGGAAGGCGCTGCTCGATGACCTCGCCGACTACGGCGCGCCGGTGGTGCTGTTCTCCGGCGGCGAGCCGCTCGTCCGGCAGGACCTCGAAGAACTGGTCGCCTACGCGAACGAGGTCGGCGTCCGACCGGTGCTTTCGACCAACGGGACACTCATCACCGAGGAACGCGCCCAGTCGCTGAAAGACGCCGGGCTGAAATACGCCGGCGTCTCCGTCGACGGCCTGCCGGAGCGAAACGACGACTTCCGCGGGGTTGACGGCGCGTTCGAGGGCGCAGTCCAGGGAATCGAGAACTGCCTCGACGCGGGCCTGAAGACGGGCCTCCGGTACACCATCACCGAGCGCAACGCCGCGGACCTAGAGGGCGTCGTTGACCTGCTAACCGACGTTGGCGTGGACCGTTTCTGCTTCTACCACCTAGATTACGGCGGCCGCGGAACTGAGATTGTCGACGCTGACCTCACGCCCGAGGCCCGCCGGGAGGCAGTGAAGCGAGTCTGTGACATGACCCGCGAGTACCACGACCGCGGCGAAGAAATCGAGACGCTACTGGTCGGGAACTACGCCGACGCGGCCTACCTCGTCGAGTACGCTCGCGAACACATGAGCGACGCGCAGGCAAAGCGGGTGTACGAGTACCTGCAGGTCAACGGCGGGGACCCGACCGGCGAACGCGTCGCCGACGTGGACTATCAGGGCAACGTCCACCTCACGCAGTTCTGGCAGGGGTACTCGCTGGGGAACGTTCGGGACCGCTCGTTCGGCGCTATCTGGGAGGACGAGTCGAACCCGCTGCTTTCGGCGCTTCGGAACCGCGAAGAGCATCTCACGGGGAAATGCGCCGACTGCCGCTACGCCGGGGTCTGCCGCGGGGCGTCCCGACTCCGGGCGCTCACCGTCGAAGACGACCTGTTCGCCCCGGACCCGCAGTGTTACCTGGAAGACACTGAGGTCCACGGGCCGGCGCCGTTTGACACCGGTGAGAACTCGCTGGCGAGCGGGAGTTCGGCCGACTGAGCCGCCAGCGTCCCACCCCATTTTAATCCCCGCCAAGCTGAGGGGCACGACTCATTCCTGCGTACCGGCAACTATCACATGCGACCGTCGACTGACGGTCGTATCGTCGGGAAACGCACGCTCAGTCTCGTGGGACAGATGGGCGTTCCTTCGGGCATTCGGCCGCCATGGACACGGCGGCCGGTTTGTTCTCTGTGAGCACTGGGGCGGACCGGGGCGTTTTTGCCCTGCCCCCCGTTATCGCCACCTGTGCAGTCGGTTGAGCTACACGCGCATTCGTCGCTGTCGTACGACGGCCGGGACCCGGTCGAGCTTCTCTTAGAGCAAGCCAGCGGCGTCGGTCTGGACGCGCTGGCCGTGACTGACCACGACGAAATCGACGCCAGCCTCCGGGCGGCCGAACTCGCCCCGGAGTACGGTCTCGTCGGGATTCCCGGGATGGAAGTCACGTGTGCCGCCGGACACGTCCTCGCTCTGGGGATTCAGGAGGCGATTCCGCCACACCTCCCGTTCGATGAGACGCTTGACCGCATCCGCGAGCAGGGCGGGCTCGCAGTCGTTCCCCATCCGTTTCAGGAGTCCCGCCACGGCGTGTTAGAACACATCTCGAAAGACGAACTCGCGACTGCCGACGCCATCGAAGTGTACAACTCGCGGCTGCTGACCGGACGGTCGAATCGACAGGCCGAGCGGTTCGCGCGACGGCGGGGGCTGCCGATGACCGCCGGCAGCGACGCCCACATCGCGGAGATGGTCGGGCAGGCGGTCACCAACGTCGGCACGGACGAGCGGACAGTCGAAGCGATTCTCGACGCCATCCGTGAGGGCAAGACGACCGTCGAGGGCAAGCGGACGCCGTGGCGAATCAGCTTCCGGCAGGCCGCCGGCGGGGCGAAGCGACGGGTCAAGAACGGCATCGCGGAGCTCCTACAGTGATGCAGGGAGCCGATGCGGACACCGTCGCCGACGCCCTCGCAAGCGACGACGCGCTCCCGGGTGCTGGCGGCTTCGCGGGCGAACTTGACGGAACGCTCGTCCGCGACGTTCTCGGACGGTACCCGCTGTTCGTGGAGCGTGCCGTTTCTGACGAGGCGCGGCTTGACCCCGGACAGTGGAGCCACGACCCGACGGCGCTGGCCGACCCGCGGTCGTTCCCTGCCGGCCATATTCGAAACGAGAGCGGGACCCAACAGCGGTGGTCGCTCCCGTCGTTGGACCCGTTCGGAGACCGTGAAACAGCTATCGAGACGGTCGGTGAGACTGTCGAGACGAGCATTGACGCTGTCGACACTGACTCTCTCGCAATCGCCTTTTCTGGCGGCGTGGACTCGGCGCTGCTCGCGGCCCGACTCGACGCGCCGCTGTACGTCGCCGGGTTCCCGGACAGCCACGATATCGAGGCGGCGCGGTCAGCCGCCGAACTGCTGGGGACCGAGGTCCGCGTGGTCGAACTCACCCACGACGCCATCGAACGGGCCGTCCCCGAGATCGCTCGCGCCACCGCACGCACGAACGCGATGGACGTACAGATAGCGCTCCCGCTGTACCTCGTCGCCGAGCGGGTTGCCGGAGACGGTTTCGACCGACTGGCGCTCGGCCAGGGAGCCGACGAGCTGTTCGGCGGCTACGCGAAAGTCGCCAAGGCTCCAGAAGACCCTCGCGTCGAGGCCGACACCGTCCGCGGGGCTCAGCGGGAGGTCATCGCCTCGCTCCCCGACCAACTGGAGCGGGACGTGCTCGCCTTGCGGGCCGCCGGCGTCGAGCCGGTAACGCCGCTGTTACACGACCGCGTTATTGGTGCCGCGCTCCGACTGGACGGCGACCTGCTCGTCGACGGCGAGACGCGAAAGGTCGCGCTCCGGGCGGCGGCCCGGGAATCGCTCCCGGACGAGATTGCGGACCGGGATAAAAAGGCCGCCCAGTACGGCTCGCTTGCCGCCCGAGAACTCGACCGGCTGGCGCGACAGGCCGGCTACAAGCGCCGGATGGACGACCACGTTACCCAGTACGTCGAATCGCTCGTGGAGTGAGCCGCGGCTACGCCTCGCGGACGGATTCGATTGCTCGCTGGCCGACCTCGACGACATCTGCCGGGAGTTCCTCACTTCGGGCCTGTAACTCATCAGCAGAGAACCATTCCCAGTCGTCAGCTGGCTGTTCGCCCGGCCCCGGTGTGATGTCGCGGCTGTCCGTCCGGCCATAGAAGATGAAGTCGATGTGCTGGTGGCCGACATCGCCCTCTGCGTTGACGTTGATGTCCTCGAGCAGGAAATGCTGTGGCTGGGGCATCGACTGAACAGTCTCGCTCTCGATGTCCTGTTGTGGTGCGATGAGGTCCACATCGAGGCCCAATTCCTCTCGGGTCTCGCGCAGCGCGGCCTCGTGAGGGAGTTCGTCGCGGTCGATGTGGCCGCCAGCGGGCAGCCACATATCGAGCTTACTGTGCTCGTGGAGCGCGACGGAACCATCGCTAACAACGTAGACGGTGGCGACAAAATGCCGAGTGGTCTCCATACCGATGGAACGGCACAATCGGTGGTTTAGGTTACGATACCGATTAGGGGTGGATGTTGTCCTCTGCTTCCAGCAGTTCGTGGTAGCGGTTGCGGATGGTAACCTCGGAGATGTTGGCGACTTCGCTGACCTGACTCTGGGTCACCTTCTCATTGGTGAGCAGTGAAGCGGCGTACACCGCCGCAGCGGCGAGGCCGACCGGGGACTTCCCGGAGTGGACGCCCTCTTGCTTGGCGTTCTGGAGGAGCTGGCGGGCGCGCCGTTCGACCTCCTCGGAGAGGTCGAGGTCTGACGCGAACCGCGGGACGTAGCTCTCGGGGTCGGCCGGCTGGATTTCGAGGCTGAGTTCCCGGACGACGTAGCGGTAGGTCCGCGCGATCTCGTCTTTCTCGACGCGGGACACGCCTGCAATCTCGTCGAGCGACCGCGGCGTGCCGGCCTGGCGCGCGGCGGCGTACAGTGACGCCGTCGAGACGCCTTCGATGGAACGGCCGGGCAGCAGGTCCTCGTCCAGTGCGCGACGATAGATGACGCTAGCTGTCTCGCGGACGTTCTCTGGCAGTCCGAGCGCCGAAGCCATCCGGTCAATCTCACCGAGGGCCTGTTTGAGGTTGCGTTCTTTGGAGTCGCGGGTGCGGAACCGCTCGTTCCAGGTCCGCAGACGCTGCATCTTCTCGCGCTGGCGCGAGGACAGGGAGTTGCCGTAGGCGTCCTTGTCTTGCCAGCCGATGTTCGTCGAGAGGCCCTTGTCGTGCATCATGTTCGTCGTCGGCGCGCCAACGCGGGACTTCTCGTCTTTCTCTTTCGAATCGAACGCGCGCCACTCGGGACCGGGGTCGATCTCGTCTTCTTCGACGACTAGCCCACAGTCTTCACACACCGTTTCACCGCGCTCGCTGTCGGAGAGTAACGCACCGCTACACTCCGGACAGACGAGTGACTCCGACTCCTCTTCCTCCGTCTGCTCTGTCTCCGTCTCGCGCTCGTTCGAGTATCGGCGGATGCTGGTATCGGTCATTTGTTGGGGGGTGGGACAACCGGGTATCGTACCCGAAAAACGTGTTGTAACCAATTATTGTATCTACGGCGACTTAAAAGTTTTGTCTGTTTCAGAAGTCCAATTTTCGGAACGGAAAACAAGAGTTGGCAAATCTTGTGTATTCCCTTCACTAATTGTTAATTGGTCTATAAGTCTGCCCGGTGTTTCGAAACGCTTACCGCGCATCCAGCACTCCGCCCCGACATGAGCGACCCCGCCGTCGATCCCGAGGAGGTTAAGCACGTCGCCGACCTCGCCCGTGTCGACCTCGCAGACGACGAGATCGAACGGTTCACTGAGCAATTTGCCGACATTCTCGACGCGTTCGAAGCGCTCGACGATGTCCCCGAGACGGAACGAGAGGCCGAACTTTCGAACGTGATGCGCCCCGACGAGACACGAGAGAGCCTCTCGCAAGAGGAGGCGCTCCAGAACGCCAGCGACACCGAAGAAGGGCAGTTCAAGGGGCCGAAGGTGTCGTAAATGACGGAGTACAACGGCTACGTCACCGACGAGACCATCGAGGGCGCGGATGACGGCCCACTGGCGGGCAAGACCGTCGCGGTCAAGGACAACATCTCCACCGAGGGCGTCCGGACGACCTGTGGCTCGGCGATGCTTGAAGACTACGTGCCGCCGTACGACGCGACGGTCGTCGAGCGGCTGAAAGACGCCGGCGCGACCATCCCCGGCAAGACGAACATGGACGAGTTTGGGATGGGGACGACCACTGAAACGTCAGCGTTCGGGGCCGTCGAGAACCCCGCCGCTGAAGGCCGCGTGCCGGGCGGCTCCTCCGGCGGATCGGCTGCTGTCGTCGCCGCTGGCGACGCTGACCTCGCACTCGGAAGCGACACTGGCGGTTCTATCCGCTGCCCGGCCGCTTTCTGTGGCGTCGTCGGCATCAAGCCGACCTACGGGCTGGTTTCCCGGTACGGCCTCATCGCCTACGCTAACAGCCTCGAACAGATCGGTCCCATCGCGCCGTCTGTTGAGGGCGCTGCGGAACTGCTGGATGTCATCGCCGGGCCCGACGAACACGACGCGACGACGCAGGAAGCGCCCGAGGCCGACGGCTCCTACGCAGCGGCCGCCGACGGTGACGTCGACGGACTCTCTATCGGCGTTCCAACGGAACTGCTTGACGGGGCTGACGAAGCGGTCGTCGAGACGTTCTGGGACGCAATGGACGACCTCGAAGCCCAGGGCGCGAGCTACCACGAGGTCGACCTCCCGTCGGTGGAACACGCCGTTGAGGCGTACTACGTCATCGCCATGTCCGAGGCGTCCTCAAACCTCGCGCGGTTCGACGGCGTCCGCTACGGCCAATCGGGCGGCTACGACGGCAACTGGAACGAGTCCTTCGCGAACGCCCGCGAACAGGGCTTCGGTGAGGAGGTCAAGCGCCGGATTCTCCTCGGAACGTACGCCCTCTCAGCGGGCTACCACGACAAGTACTACAAGAAAGCACAGGACGCCCGCGCGTGGGTCAAACAGGACTTCGACGAGGCGCTTGACGATGCCGACGTGCTCGCCTCGCCGACGATGCCCGTCCCGCCGATGAAACGCGGCGAAAGCCTCGACGACCCGCTCACGATGTATCTGGCCGACGCCAACACGACGCCGGTGAACCTTGCAAACCTTCCGGCTATCTCCGTTCCCGCTGGCGAAACCGACGATGGACTGCCGGTCGGGCTCCAGTTGGTCGGGCCGGCGTTCGGCGAGCGACAGATCATCCGGGCCGGCAGCGCACTGGCATAAGCACGCGAGTAAGCAATCATCCGAGCCGATGGCCTGAGGCTGGGGCCGAACCCTCCGTACACTTTTTATTCGTCATGACGAACAGACAATTATGGCTTCCCTCCTGTCCACTACGTGGTCCCTCCGCGCACGCCTCCTCGCGCTCGTAGTGGGACTTGTTGTGTTCGACGCCGTGGCCGTCGCCGTCGCGTACGTGCTGGGTCATGTCGCTTTTGGCCTCCTGCCGCTGGTCGGGTACGACACCGGGACGCTGTTCTGGACGATGGGGTTCGATATCGTGCCGCTGTGGCCCGTTATCCTCGTCGGGACGCCGCTCGTCCTCGCCGTCCAGTCCATCTACGGCTACCGGATGACGCTCCGGGGTGCTGGGACAACTGCAACGGAATCCAGGGCATCCGATCCCGAGTCCATCGATGAGATGCGGGCGGAGGTACGGCGCAGCGAAACCGCCGACCGTCTCCAAGGGCGAGTGGCTCGGTTAGCACAGACGGCAGACATGGCGACACCAGACGTGACGGTTATCGACGCCGAAGCGCCCAACAGCTACGTCGCCAGCCGGCCCGGCGAGCAGACGCTGTTCGTGACCACGGCGCTCGTCGACCAGCTCGACGACGCGGAACTCGACGCCGTCATCGCCCACGAACTGGCCCACCTCAAGAACGGCGACGCGTTCGTCATGACTGCGGCCGCGTTCCTCCCGACCGTCAGCGCGCTGTTTACTCGCACGCTCGGGAAGACAGTGCAGTACTCGGGGCTTTGTCACTGGTTCCTCGGCGGTGAGGACCGGGACGGGACGTGGTTCGCTGGCGGGAACATTCAAATCGTGATGCTGCTCTTTGCTGCCATTGCGATACCGGTCACGGCGACGCTGTATCTCGCTAGCACGGCCTGCTACCGGCTGTTGTCCAGAATCCGGGAGTACGCTGCAGACGCAGGCGGTGTCGCTATCTGTGGCTCCCCGGCGGCACTTGCCAGCGCGCTGGAGACGCTGACAGACAGTCAGCGCCCGGACACAGACATCCGAACCGCCGAGACCGGCGTCCGAGAACTCTGTGTGGTTCCCCACGCCATTGCGCCCGACGAGCAAACTCCGCCAGAGGGACGGGCCGAACGCCTCGCTCATCGCTGGCGAACAGTCACCGAACGTGTGCTACCCGGGTCGCATCCAGCCGTCGACGACCGCATCGATGCCCTGACGGAGCGACAGTCCACCCTCGACCAGCACGAGCAGCCGTGACGAATGGGTACAGTTTACTCGCCGGCGGCCCGAGAAGGTGTATGAGCGACGACGACGGGCGATTGAGCTGGCTCCACTGGCCGACGGTCCTGAAGGGGCTGGCCCTGGGCATCGGGGCCGGCCTGATACTGGCCGTGTCACTGGGGGATTTCTATCTCGGAATGCTGCTTGGAACGCTCAACGGGCTCGCGTTCGGTATCGGCTGGTCGCACTCGCGGGCCTGAGTTGCGTGACTCAGACGCTGCGTGGATGACGGCTACAGCACGCTGTCGTACACGTCGGCCAGTTTGTCGATGGCGTGCTCGACGCTAATAATATCGCGCCGGGCGAGACAGCGCTCTCGAAGATGTTCCTGCTCGTCGAGGACGCGCTCGATAGCTCGACGGAAGCCGTCGATATCGCCTTCGTCGTAGGTGTAGCCGGTTTCGCCGTCCTCGATAGTGTCGCTGAGTGCGCCGGCGTCGACACCGGCGACGGGCGTCCCACAGCAGTTTGCCTCCAGCGCGACCAGACCCTGCGTCTCGACGGGGCTGGGGAACGCGAACACGTCGAGCGTCGAGTACAGTTCGGGGAGCTCCACGCGGTCTAAAAAGCCGAGAAAGCGCACGTCGGCGTCGCTGTGCTCGGCCGTCGCTTCGAGTGACTCGCGGGCCGGCCCGTCACCGGCGAACACGACGGTCACGTCCAGCCCCTCGCAGGCGGTGACGATGTCCTCCAAGCATTTCTCGTAGCCGTGGCGGCCGGTGTAGCCGACGATAGGACCGTCAGGGAGGTCATAGCGCTCCCGGAACGCAGTTGTGTCGACCGGTTCGAACGCGGTCGTGTCGACGCCGTTCGGAACGACGGTCACTGTCGTATCGAGGCCAATAGACTCCCGGAGATGGGTCGCTGCGCGCTCGCTTGGCGCGATAACGGTGTCGGCACGGCCCAGGAACCAGCGTTCGTAGCTCTCGGCGCTGGAGCGGACCGCTGACTCGACAGCGCCGTTGAACGAGACGTACTCGGCGTACTCGCTCGTGGGCGTGTGATACGACGCGACGAACGGGATGTCGAGTTTCCCTGCGAGTCGCTGGCCCGCCATCCCGAGGCTGAACGGCGTGTGGGCGTGGACCAGTTCGGCGTCCCGGACGCCCTTCGGTATCTGTGGCATCCCGAGCCGAAACCCCTCGTAGAACGGGAACGGAAGGCTCCGGACAGGGTATTCGTTTTCGGATGAGTCGTGGTCGCTTTTCGGATAGACCACGTCCATGCGACCGCCGCGGTCGCGCCAGCGGTCCCGCCACGTCTCGACCGTGTAGGTCACCCCATTGACGGTCGGGAGGTACGTGTCGGTAAACGTCGCGACGTGCGGCAGTGCCATCGCCGCGGCGTAGCAGGACCAGGGCTTAAACCGTTGCCATTGGCAAGCCACACGTCAGACGACTGTCACCGGAGCACAGGCGCCAGAGCGCTTTTCAGGCACCGTGGTGGATTGTGGGTAATGGACCGGGACGGCTGGCTGTACGCCTGGGCACTCGCGTCGGTTGCGCTGGGCGGGGGCTCACTGCTTGTTCCGCTGTATTTCGTCGCCATCGGCGGCGAGACGTTCATGCTGGGCGTTCTCGCCGGGGTGGCCGCCGCCGCGGGTGCGCCGGGCGCACTCATCTTCGGACGCATCGCAGACAAAACGGGGAAGCGTCGGTCGCTCGTCCTCCTCGCACTGGGGCTTGCGACCCTTGCGCTGGTGCTTGTCTCGCTTACTGAGGAGCCGTGGCTTGTCATCGCCGGTAACGGCCTGCTATGGTTCGCAGCGGGCGCTGTCGCGCCGGTACTGACGCTGCTTGTCACCGCAGGGACCGTCGAGCGGGACTGGCCGGCGCGGTTCGCTGTATTGAACCGCTATCAGGGCTGGGGCTGGGCCGGTGGGTTAGTCCTCGGGCTCGTGTGGACGGCGTTACTCTCTGGACCACTTGGAGAGATTGCCGCCCAGCAGTCGCTGCTGTGGCTGTGTGCGGCTGCCGTCGGCCTGTCGGCGTTTCTCGCAGCGAAGTGGCTTCCGCCCGACCCCACGGAAATCGACCGTCCGCGGGCCAGCCGGGTGGCACGGGCTATCGCCCGGTCGCGCCGACTGCCGGTCCGGAGCGCAACGTTCCCGGTCGGTCAGGGCCGACTGTACTGGCTCACGCGGTCGCTACACCCCCGGGAGGTCGCGGCCCGGTTCTCCCCGGCACTGACAATCTACTTTGGCGCTGTCATCGTCTTCTTCGTCGGTTTCGGCGTGTTCTGGGGACCGTTGCCGCTGTATCTCTCGCGGACGCTCGGCTACGAATCGGGACTCGTCTTCGCGCTGTATCTCGTCTCCAGCGTCGGCTCGGCGCTGTGGTACGACCGTGCTGGCGCACTCGCTGAACGCTACAGCCCGAGCGGGCTCCAGGTCGGGGGCCTGCTCGCCCGCGCGGCGCTCCATCCGGCTGTTGCCGCTGTGGGACTGCTCCTCCCGGCCACGCTCGTCGGCACAGCGGTCAATGGTGTCGTGTTCGCCCTCATCGGCGTCGCCTGGGCCGTCATCGCCGTCACCGCGGCCAGCGTCGTCACCCAGCTCGCACCGCCGGCGATCCGCGGCGAGGCACTCGGGCTGTACACCGCTATCTCCGGGCTCGCGAGCGGTGTCGGGTCGATACTCGGCGGCTGGCTCGGGGGCTACGACTTCCTGCTCGCGTTCGGCGTCGCCGGCGCGCTGGTGCTGGTCGGCGCGGTGCTAGTCGCGGTCGTCTGGCGGCGCTCATCAACGATATCTGTCAACAGCGAACCGCTCTCAGCGTAACAACTGTCCGCTTCGAACGACCCTCAGGCTAGCTCTTCGTACGTCTCGACAAGCCGCCGGCTGACCCGGTCTAAGCTGTGTTCTCTGGCCGTCTCTCTTGCGTTCTCACCAAGCCGCTCCCGCAGGTCGGGGTTCTCGGCGAGGCGCTCCAGCGCTTCGCGGAACTCGGCCTCGTCCGCGCAAATGAGACAGTCGTGACCGTCCTCGTAGTACTCCCGGAACACCGGAATGTCCGAGAGGACGACCGCCTTCCCGCAGGCCATCGCCTCTAGCACGGCGATGCCCTGATTCTCGGCCTTCGTCGGGAACAGGTACACGTCGCCGGCCCCGAAGGCACCACGAATGTCCTCGACCCACCCGGTAAAGGTCACGTTCTCGGGCGGGTTGTTCACCCACCGGGAGACGGTCTTTGAGGCCTGTGGCCCGGCGTCGTAGGGGCCAAACCACGCGAAGTCGTGCTCCGTCTCCTGGGCGAGTTCACAGAACGTCGTCAGCCCCTTGCGCTCAAAGACGTTTCCGACAGCGAAAACCACCATCCCATCCAGGTCGTAGCGCCGCCGGTAGTCCTCTCGCATATCCTCGTGGCCCGCCAGTGCGTCGATGTCGACGCCGTTTGTCATCGGCCGTATCGGCGCGTCGACTGGGTACGATTCGAGGATACCTTTCGTGTATTCAGAGGGACAGAGGACGAGGTCGGCCTGGGAGTAAAACCACCGGAGGTAGCGGCCCAGAACCGGCGCGATCAGATTCGACCCGCGGAAGCTATCCCGGAAATCCTCGCGGGTGACGTGAGCGTGGAGGACGAGCGGGATGTCTGCCTGCGCCGCGTACCGGGCCACGGCAACGGAGCCCGGCCCGATCATGTTGCAGTGGGCGATGTCAAACTCGCGGAACATCGGGTCGTTGAACGCGATATTGCCCCCCAGCGCCCATGCCGGGTGCCCCTCCTGCCAGGGCGTCGTCTCGACCTCAATGTCGGTTTCGGACAGCGCCGCCCGCTGGTGGTCTACGGCGGTGCCGATGCCCGACCGGTCGAGGCGGTCGGCCAGTTCGAGATAGTTCAGGACGCGCACGTCTCGGGGCTCTCTGGCCGGGCCGAAAATCCTATCGACTTTCCCTGTGAGGGGCAGTGCTTGCGTCCCATACAAAAGTTCAGAACAGCCAGAAAGTACCCAAAGCATGATATCGAAGCTGCTAGCTCGTTCGGAAGGCATTTTCCCGCCGCCGACCCAGTACCGCCAATGACGGACGAGGCGACCATTGCCCGCGAGCGTATCGAGCGCCTCCAGTCGCTCGCTCGCGAGGCCGTTCAGGCCGGTAACGAGGAGCGCGCCCGGTCGTACGTCCGACGCGCTCGGCGCGTCGCCGAACGCCACCGCCTGCGCCTGCCACGGTCGTTCGAGCGGTCGACGTGTGACGCCTGTGATACGTACCTCCTCCACGGACACAACGCCCGGTCTCGAACCCAGGCCGGCCACGTCGTCATCGCGTGCGACTGTGGGTCACAGTCCCGCTATCCGTACGACTGAGGATTCTTTACGACTACTGGTTTTAAGAGGCTGTCCTCGCTAAACGGTGTACATGAGTGATTCTTCTCGACAGTCGCGGATACACGACCTCGACGCGACGCTTCGCGTCGGCAAACACGGCATCGAATCCGTCGCAGACGAACTCGACGACCAACTGGAGAACACAGACCTCGTGAAGGTGAAGTTCCTCCGCTCGTCCCGGGGCGGCACAACAGCCGAGGAACTCGCCGACGACCTTGCTGAGATGGTCAACGCCAGTGTGATTCAGGTGCGGGGCCACACCGCGGTGTTCGAGAAATGATGCAGGTCCAGCCACTCGCCGACCTGCTCGAAGGCTTTGGCGTGCCAGCCGCCGGCTCTATCGCCTCGGCGGTGGTTTTCGTCGTCGTCTTCGTCCTCGTCTACATCCTTGGGAAGGCGATTGTCCTGCCCATCGTCGACCGCTCGCTCAAGTCGCGCGACCTCGATACCCACGCTCGGCAACCGCTGAAGAAGGTCGTCAGCATCGGTATCGTGTTCGTCGCCATCTCCGTCGCCTTCGGGATGGCCGAATACGGGAACTTCCTGCAGTCGCTGGCGACCATCGCCGCGGCAGCGACGCTGGCCATCGGCTTCGCGATGCAGGACGTTATTTCGAACTTTGTCGCCGGCGTGTTCATCTACACTGACAAGCCGTTCCGGATCGGCGACTGGATAGAGTGGGACGGCAACTCCGGCGTCGTCGAGGACATTAGCCTTCGAGTCACCCGCGTCCGGACCTTCGACAACGAACTGCTGACCGTGCCGAACTCGAATCTAACCGATGGCGTTATTAAGAACCCTGTCGCCAAGGACCAGCTCCGCTTGAAGTTCGTGTTCGGCATCGACTACGACGACGACATCGACGAAGCGACTGAAATCATTCTCGACGAGGCCAGGGAACACCCAGAAATAATGGACGACCCTGAGCCATCCGTTCGCCTCGTTGAACTCGGTGATTCCTCTGTCGGACTGCAGTCCCGTATCTGGATCAAGAACCCGAGTCGGTCTGACTTCGTCAAGACGCGCGCCGAATACGTCAAGTCGGTCAAGCAACGCTTCGACGCCGAGGACATCAACATGCCGTACCCGAACCGGACCATCGGCGGCGGGCTGGAGATGACCGGGTTCGACGGCGTCGTGGAACCAGCCGACGACTGATCTGCCGCTGGCGCAACCTCGTCGTCAGGGACTGCAGCACACCGACCTACACCGACGTTTTGCGGTCTGTGTGACGTTACATGCGGTGCGGAATCGCCGTTCCGATTCTTCGTCTTCTTTTCACGCAAAATACGATGGGCACCTCACTGTTGGTCGCGTAGAAACGATGCTTCCTCAGACGGTGTTACTGCTCACCGACTTGCTCGTCGCAGAACACAGGCGCTGGGGGCGCTCGCCCATCTATCGAACGAATCAGCTTGTTAGGTTTGAGACGGCCAAATTCAATGGTTTTACTGTATAGATGGGGTTAGAAGCGCACGAAGCGCCAGCAAATACAAAGCCGCCCTGTCAGTCGTTGTCTGTCGCGAGTGTCAGCGAAACCACTGTGCCGCCCTGGTCGGTGGAGTCGATCTGGAGTGGCCCACCGTTTTTCAGACTCACCCACTGTGCGAGCCACAGTCCCATACCGCTACCATGTTCGAGTGGCGCCTCCACCGTGTCCTCGATAACTCGTGCTTCGTGTTCCGGAAGGCCCGGACCGTCGTCCACCACCTCTACCAGAGTCCGACCAGTGTCCTGTGTGCGAACGCGGATTTCTACCGTCGGACTGGGTTGGTCGTTGTGAGCGATAGCGTTCTCGACGAGTTCGAGAAGTCCAATTCTGAGTTCGTTGGATGGTGCCAGCACTGTCGTGTCGAGTGGTCCCTGGATACTGATTTCAGCGTCTGGGTTTGCCTGCGTGACTTCTTCCTGTACTGCCTCTATCGTCGGT